>JAWAWX010000001.1:0-1159524 GCA_038897215.1 Acidilobaceae archaeon | reverse complement strand
TGCGGGACTGTGCACCCGCTCAGGGGGTTCACGGGGCCCCGGGCCGGGACAGTGGGGACCTCGTTAACCCGTTCATGCGCGCCGGAACTTACCCGGCAAGGCATTTGGCTACCTTAAGAGAGTCAGGGTTACTCCCGGCCTTCAGCGGCGCTTCGCCGGGTTGTACCCCGGTTTCACGAACCGCCAGTGGCCAGGGCTCACCCCCCGTACACACCCTTTCGGGCTAGCGGGGAGCTATGTTTTTGTTAAACAGTCAGGTCCCCCTAGTCACTGCGACCTGCGGTCCCAGGGGTGGACCCTAGAACCGCAGGCACCCCTTCTCCCGAAGTTACGGGGCCAATTTGCCGAGTTCCCTGGCCCGGGTTAGCCCCCAGACGCCTTGGGCTGCTCACCCAGGGGCACCTGTGTCGGTTCTCGGTACGGGCGCGGGGGATCCTTCCCGGTCCCCTTTTCATGGGCCCCGGGGGTCGGCGGAACCCGCGTACGCGGGCCATTCCCCCCTTCGGCCCCTTCTCGCCATTACGGCACTCCAGGGCCTTCGGGTGGTTAGCCGGGTCGCCCCCGTACGGGGGCCCCCGGTCCGCCTACCCTGAGGCGTCGGAGACCGGGCTTTGCGTTGCCGCGAAGCGTACCCCCGCGGCACGGGAATGTTAACCCGTTTCCCTTTCCCGGGGTCCGGGTTACGGCCCCGGTTAGGACCGGCTGACCCCCGGCTGACGACCATTGCCGGGGAACCCTGGCCCTTTCCGGCGGCGGGGATTCTCACCCCGCTTAGCTGTTACTACCGCCGGGATCTGCGCTCGGAGCGGCTCCACCGGACCTCACGGCCCGGCTTCTGCGCCACCCCGACGCCCGCCTACCGCACTCGGCTCCATCGGAGCCGAGGCCCGGGGTCTCGGCGGCCGGCTTAAGCCCCGACCAATCTTCGGGGCCCCCCGCCTCGGCGGGTGAGCTGTTACGCACTCCTTAGAGGATGGCTGCTGTTAGGCCCACCTCCCCGCTGTCTTAGGCGGGGGACGCCCTTTGGGCTTGGCACTTAGCCGGCACTTTGGGGCCTTAACCCCGGTCTGGGTTGTTCCCCTCTCGGCCCCCAGGCTTACCCCGGGGAGCCCCACTCTCGCCTTCTACGGCGGCCGCAGGTTCGGAGTTTGACTGGGCGGCGGAGGGTTCCCCCTCCTGCACGCCCAATCAGTAACTCTACCCCGCGGCCCGCCTCCAGCGAGGCTGGCCTGCGAGCCACTTCGGCGGGAACCAGCTATCACCGGGCTCGATTGGCCTTTGACCCCTAGGCGGGGGTCATGGGAACGATTTGCACGTCAGAACCCTTGCGGGCCTCCACCGGGGTTTCCCCCGGCTTCGCCCTGCCCCCGCCTAGATCGCCCGGTTTCTGGTCGCACAGCCGTGGCTCCGGGCCCTGTTCGGACCCCGCCCCTCGCCGCCTCTTCGGCGGCTGCGGGCTAGTCGGTTTCCCTACGCCTTCGGGGATGACCCCCTTAAACTCGCCACGGCTGTGCACTCCCCGGCCCGTGTTTCAAGACGAAAGGCGCGACCCCGGTCCGGGCCCCTCGTACTCCCCGGTCGCCCGGGTTTCCTTCGGGGCCATCACTCCTTTCGAGCCGCGCCCTGTGTAGCCGCCCGGTTTCAGGCTCTTTTCACCCCCCGACCTGGGGTACTTTTCACCTTTCCCTCACGGTACTTAGTTCGCTATCGGTCTCGGGACGTATTTAGCCTTGGAGGCCGGTTCCCCCCAGCTTCCCACGGCAAAACCAAGCCGTGGTACTCTGCTCCACGGCGCGAGCCCCCACGGTTTCGCCTACGGGGCTTTCACCCTCTACGGCGGGGCGTTCCAGCCCACTTCGGCTACCGTGGGTCGGCTCGCTGGGAGTCGAGCTCCCAGCCGTGGAGCCAGCAACCCCTCATCTCCCTGCGGTTGTCCCGCAGGGAATTGGTTTGGGCTACCCCCCTTTCGGTCGCCCCTACTCAGGGGATCTCGATTGATTTCTTTTCCTCCCCCTACTAAGATGCTTCCGTTCGGGGGGTTCCCGTCCGGTACTCCCCGGTCGCCCGGGTTTCCCGGACGCCGCGGAGTGTTACCCCGCGGCGGGAAGTCCCATTCGGCGATCCCGGGTTCGACGGCTGCCTGCGCCTACCCCGGGCTTATCGCAGCTTGCCACGGCCTTCCTCGGCGCCCGAGCCGAGGCATCCCCCGGGCGGCGTCCGTGTTGCAGGCCCGCCCAGAGCGGGGCTCCGTGAGGCCCGGAGCCGCGTGCTCCGCGTGTTTTGAGCGCGCCTCCCGGGCTTGGAGCGGCGCTCATCGAGACTAAGCTCGAGCACTCTCGCGCCCTTCGCCTAGGAGGCTCTAAGCCTCCTAGGCTGCATTGAGGAGGAGACAGCCCCCAGGCCCGGAGGCTGATAGCGCGGCGGCTAGAGCCGGCGACTGGAGGTGATCCAGCCGCAGGTTCCCCTACGGCTACCTTGTTACGACTTCTCCCCCCTCGGGGGGTCCAGGCTCGTCTCCCGCCTCGCGGCGAGAGCCTCGCCTGGACCCCCCTCGGGTGGAGCGACGGGCAGTGTGTGCAAGGAGCAGGGACGTATTCACCGCGCGATGTTGACGCGCGGTTACTAGGGATTCCACGTTCACGGGGGCGAGTTGCAGCCCCCGATCCCGACTACGGCGGGGTTTGAGGGATTACCTCCCCCTTTCGGGGTCGGATCCCGCTGTCCCCGCCATTGTAGCCCGCGTGCAGCCCGGGGGGTTAGGGGCATGCTGACCTGCCGTGGCCCCCTCCTTCCTCCGCCTTAGCGGCGGCAGTCCCCCCAGTGTGCCCCCAGGGTCGCCCCCGGGGTCGCAACTGGGGGCGGGGGTCGCGCTCGTTGCCTGACTTAACAGGACACCTCACGGCACGAGCTGGCGACGGCCATGCACCTCCCCTCAGCGCGTCGGGCAAGGTCGTTAGCCTGGCCGTCATCCTGCTGTCGCCCCCGGTGAGATTCCCGGCGTTGACTCCAATTAAGCCGCAGGCTCCACCCCTTGTGTGCTCCCCCGCCAATTCCTTTAAGTTTCAGCCTTGCGGCCGTACTCCCCAGGCGGCGGGCTTAACGGCTTCCCTGCGGCACCGGGTGGGCTCTCTCGCCCACCCGACGCCTAGCCCGCATCGTTTACAGCCGGGACTACCCGGGTATCTAATCCGGTTCGCTCCCCCGGCTTTCGCCCCTCACCGTCGGGCGCGTTCCAGCCGAGCGCCTTCGCCACTGGTGGTCCTCCCGGGATTATCGGATTTCGCCCCTACCCCGGGAGTACCCTCGGCCTCTCCCGCCCCCTAGCCCGGCAGTATCCTCCCCGCTCCTCGGGTTGAGCCCGAGGCTTTCAGGGAGGACTTACCGGGCCGGCTACGGGCGCTTTAGGCCCAGTAATCACCCCGACCACTCGCGGGGCCGGTATTACCGCGGCGGCTGACACCGGACTTGCCCCCCGCTTATTACCCCCGCCTTCTTACAGCGGGGAAAAGCCCCCAAACGGGGGCACTCGGGGTAGCCCCGTCACGGTTTCCCGCATTGCGGAGTTTTCGCGCCTGGTGCGCCCCGTAGGGCCTGGGCCCTTATCTCAGGGCCCATCTGGGGGCTCCCGCTCTCACGGCCCCTACCCGTCTTCGGCTTGGCGGGCCGTTACCCCGCCAACTACCTGATGGGCCGCAGCCCCATCCTCGGGCGGAGCACGAGCGATAACCCCTCGTGCTCCCTTTCGGCGGAGAACCGTTCCAGGCCTCTCCGCCTATGGGGGATTAGCCCCAGTTTCCCGAGAGGCTATCCCCCTCCCGAGGGTAGGTTAGCCACGTGTTACTCAGCCGTGCGCCACGCCCCGTAGCGGCGGGGCGTACGACTCCCATGGCTTAGCCCTACCCCGATAGCGGTCGGGTCCGGCAGGATCAACCGGAGTTACGGCCGCAAGGGCCGTGCCGAAGCGGCTCTAGCCGCCTATACACCAGCCTCCGGGCCTGGGAGCCGCCTGTACTCAAGCTCGAGCTGTCCCGGGATAGAGTCCCGGGGTTGCTCGAGCCCTCATCCTAAGCTTGAGCCCTCCCCATTGGGGGAGGGGGAAGACCACCTCCTCTTATCTTCTAGAGGGGCTTTATATAGTTTCACAGCCGGTCTCACACTGGTTCTCAAGTGGGTCCCGTAGCTCGAGCCTGGCTCAGGGCTTCTCGAGTAGGCACTCGTGGCGGAAGATGTGCCCGCGGCTGGAGGCCATTGGTTCATCCACGGGGCTCTGCCCCGCGTACCCCTAGCGCCGCCGCCGGGAAGCCGCGGGCTCCACGTTAGTCCAGGTTCTTGAGAGGATTTATTGGTTGTTGGTGAAGAGTGGAGTCTGGTTGCTGGAAAGCTCTGCTCGAGAAGCTGTCTACTCTTGCTCTTTGAGAGAGCCGCGAAGATATGCGATGTTGTAGCTGAGGCTTCTTGTTTCCTGCTGCCTCCCTTTGCTGATTATCGACTCGATTGTAGCGATCACGCTTTCTATCAGCTCTAGTTCTTCTCTGAACTCCTCTGCTAGACCTGAGGTCTCTATGTCTTTCTTGATTCGAACGAGTAGAGGCACGTCTTCGAGCACAGTCTTCCTTATCGTAGCCCAGTCGCTAGGACCCAGTCTCCCCTTGCCCGCGATCACCGAGACTCTCCTAGCTATGTCTCGAAGACCTATTACCTCGAGCTGTATCCTGAAGACTCTGGCTTCTAGAGAGTCGAGAGTGCTAGTTGCTACAGGTTCCTCGTCTCCTCCACTATACTCTCTGAGAACCTCCTCTAAGAGACTCAAGTCTAGGACTTTCCACCAGTGCTGAGAGCTAGACTTGTATGTTGTCTCGAGCAAGCCCACTTCTTTCTCTAGCTTTGTGAGAAGAGGCACTGGATTGTACTCGATGCCTGCTAGCTTAAGTCTCTCTCGTACACCTTTAGCGCTGACGTCCCCTAAGCGTACTCGAAGCTTGTTGCTTTTAGCCTCATCTAGTACGGCTTTGAGAACCACGTAGCCTCTCTCGCCGTACTCTGCTAGAAATAGTCTGAGCCTTTCTCCGAGGTCCAAGAGCTCTCCCAGGTCTCTATAGGAGAGCTACTCCTAACTCTCTAAAGCTGAGCAGGGAAGAGAGCACTGCTTCCTCTAGAGCGGCTAGAGACTAGAGCGTGAGCTTACGACCGCTTCAGAACCAGCTCTGCTTCGCTGTAGAGCCTCTTAACGAGACCCTTATCGTAAACCCATCTAGCGACTTCGCTGAAGACGGTCCCGTCTACTCCAGTGAACGCGTAACGAGGGCTGATCAGGTCTCTGGGGACCCACCACCCGGCGAACTCTCGGGGGACTCCTATCCTAGCTGGGTCTTCTAGAATAGACCTGTACTTCTCGGTATCGCTTCTGTAGAGTCTCGAAGCCTCGATTACCAGCACGGCTAGCCTTTCAGCCGTAGAAACGTCTATCCTACTCGGGTCTATGGCTAGGACTACTATCGGTATTGTGATAGAGTACACTATCCTGGCTCCTCTAGTCTGCGCTAGAGGGCCCCAGGGCTCCGGTAAGACGGCTGCGTCAACTCGTCCCTCTAGTACTGCCGTAAATCTCTCGACTATCACTCTTATGTCTCTGATTTCAAATAATTGGGGGTCTAGATTATTCTCTGCTAGCATCTTGTGGAGAGTGAAGTCTATGACTGTACCGTAAGATATCGCAATAGTCTTCACGTAATTCGGCAGATCCCTCATGCCCCCTACTTGCTCAGCTAGCTTTGGGGAGACTACTAGATAGAATGTCGCGTGTTTCGATAGGACTATAGTCAAGTTGGCGCCCCTATCTCTCAACAGCATGGCTCCAACCAGGTCAGTCATGATGGCATCGAGACCTCCCGCTATGAACGCGTCGTCTCTAGCTCTAGCCGACGGGAATACCACGATCTCTAAGCTCAAGCCATGCTCTCTATCGAGACCCTCTACTACAGCTATGTGGTAGGGGAGAGAGTCGATGACTGGCAAGACGCCGACTCTGACTGTAGCGACCTCTAGCTCTCTCTGAGACCCCGTCTCTCCTTCCTGCTTCTCACGAAACACTAGGTAGTAGCCGAAGCCTAGAGCAACTACGAGAAGTAACGCGAGTAAAGCGACCCCGATAAGTCTCCTATCCAAACTAACACTCACCTCTTCGTAAACCGCAATAGTCTCTCAAGCAACCAGCTTTTAAACTTTAACAAACTAATATATTTATGAAATAATGAAAATCGCAATTATCTAGTCATAAAATATGTTCGTTGAACTTAATGGAAACTATAAAAGCTACTTTTTAGCAGTAATAGACATATAGTGGACTGAGGGTGCATTACGTGAAGACTCGTATCGTCTATGGCAGTCTTCCAGTCGTAACCTCTCTTCCCGTACTCGTCGCGTATAAAGAAGGATATTTCGAAAAGCATGGGCTGAGATTCGAGCTCGCTAAGTTCAGGTCTGTTGCTGAAAAAATGCTGCTTTTATTAGAAACGAGCTGAACGCTATGGAGTCTGACACTGTGACGACTGTGGTGATTATCTCTTCGGGTATTAAAGCTAAAGCGTTAACCCATTATCTCGTAGAGTTCAGTCTTGTAGCAAGCCCTAAAGTGATGCTAGAGAATATAAAGAGTGTAGCTGTCTCCATGAGGACCGTTACGGAGTGGAGCGCACACGACCTTTTAGATAGAGAGCTTGGCCTAGGAGTCTCTTCATTTAAGTTTGTTGACATACAGAGCATACCTGAGAGATTTAGGCTATTGATAGAGGGAGAAGTTGATGTAGCAATCCTCCCAGAGCCTTGGGCTACAGTTGCATTGAAGAGAGGAGGTAAGCTTTTAGCTAAGAAGTTTACTGAGTGTTGTATGGACCTTTTCTCTAGCGAGATTTTATCGAAAGAGGTAGCTAAGAGCTTTCTCTACGCGATAAGAGAAGCTTTGAAAGCTATAAGGAATAATCCTGAACAGTACTTGAGGCTTCTCCTTGAGGAGACATCACTACCGCCTGAAGCTCTCGACTCAAAGGTGTTCAGTCTCTTCTTTAGAGATGACTATGTGAGAATAGTGTTTCCTAGAGACTTATTCGATAACATCGCCGACTGGGCTGAAAGAAGAGGGTACGTGAAGACTAAACCTAGATATGATGACGTATTCTACAGCTGGATAGACTCATAGATATAGGTGATGACAGTTGCGGGTATTGAGGGTCTCTATAGTTAAGGATGAATGGAAGTCTTGCAATAGCTCTCCGCTAGCCAAACTCTTGGAGTCTCTAGAATCTCTAGAGCCTGGAGACGTGCTTGAAATCTATGCTGAAGAGGATTACCTACCTCTTGAGACTCTCATCTTCATACTCAAAAAAAGAAGGCGCTTCAGAGTCCTTGAGGTCCAGAGGTCTGCTCAGGTGTTTATCGCCAGGATTGAGAGGAGTGATTCTGGATGAGGATCACGTTAGCTCGATTCTCGAGGATAACTTCAGGCTACCTGGCTGTGTTTAGGCTCAAGCTTCTACTATCCACAGCGTTGACAACTCTCGCTGGCGCTCTCTACGCCTTCTACTCAATGGGAGACCTAGACCTCAATCTGTTACCTTTACTAGCTATCCTAATTCTTGGCACTACGCTAGCACATATAGCTATGCATGCTTTAGACGACTATCTCGACGTAATCGAGGGCCTCGATAAAGGGCTATCTAAAGACCTCTACACCGTGTTTGGATATTACTACAGTCCTGTAGTAGAGGGTAGGATTAGTCTGAGAGAAACTCTGGTCGTAGCCATCGTAGCATTCATCGGAGCCTTCGCTATAGGGGTATATCTAGCGCTTGAGAGAGGCATTCTCGTCCTGCTTTTCGCGCTAGCGGGAGCAGCCATAATATTGAGTTACCACTCACTCCTTCTAGCAGTAGCGCCAGGAGAGCTAGCTCTCTTAGCTAAAGACATGCTAGTGTTTACCGGCTCTTACTACGTGATAGCTCGAGAAATCGATGTTTTAACATTCATCCCCGCAATAGCTGTATCGACTGCTCACATAGTCTACTCTCTAAACAAGGTTCCAAGAGCTTCTTACGATAGGGAAAAGAAGAGGAAGACTCTGCCGTCTATACTGGGGCAAAAGTTCTGGATTGGCTATCTCTCAATGACTTTTTTAACGGTCACTACTCTAATCGCGTGCACAGCACTCAATCTCATGCCCCACTCGATTCTCGTAGCTCTAGCCCCCGCTACATTGACTCTCCTCATAGGTTTAAAGCTGAGAGCTGTCGAGAGCATGAATATACCCGCACTCAAGAAACTATCTGACTTAAACCAGCTCGCTCTCTTAGTCTACAAGGTTTTCATTATCGCTGGACTAGCACTAGCCCTAACTGCTAGCCATATCTAGGCGCATCACTTACTAAACACTTGAGAAAAAGCGTCTCTCAGAGCCTCCCACAATCCTCTCCTCGCGTAGACAGTAGTGAACCTAACCCAGTCTATCTTGAGGCAAGAGTACGTGATGAGTACAGCCAGAGATAGGGTTAGAGTAGCGCTCAGCAGTATCCCCCACATGCTACTACCACTTAGTATCTCCGGGTTCACGACTATCCTGGTAAATGAAGACCCTAGAAACGTTCCTATCAGCATAGCTAAAGTCGCTTGGAAAAGCTTGCCCGCGAATATCGAGAGAACGAAGAGCCTAGAGTTGAAGCCTATTGCGCCCATCAGGATATTCCAGACATCGTCTGGAAGAGGTGTGGAAGCCACGATAGCCGTGATAATCATGACTATGTGCTCTTTGCCTTTAAGCAGTCTAGCTATGTCTTTTCGTCTCTTCCTAACCATGTAGAACCTCTGGCTAACACTCCTCGATGTTCCGAATATGAGCACCTTAGCTAAGGTGGCAGCAGTTGCTATAACGAAGGGAGCCAGTAGGATCTTTAGAGATAGGGGAGAGCTGACTGATGCTAGCGTGAAGAAGCCCACGCTTATAGTGAATGAGAGACCAGTCACAGGGATCAGGTTGCATATAAACACAGCTATGAAAAGCCCCACAATACCGTATGTTGATATCAGCTCACTTAGAGTCTCCGTGTCGAGCATCCTCCTATCCTCGTAAGTGCTCTATTTTCAGAGAGCGTTATCGAAAGCTTAAATCGGTCAGAGATTAAAGGCTCAGAGGCCTATTACGTGGAAGGAGGCTCTTATTGACTTACTCGAGCGGCTGTGAAGTGGCTCGAAAGGGCTGAGTAGTGATGTGCCCGCGCAGGGCTGAGCCTACAGTGCTAGGCGATAGGAGCTCTCACCTAGCTCGCTGACTGTCTCCGAGGGGAGAGTAAGAAAGCCTATTGCTATAAGCTAGCCGCAAAGCTATTCTCGGTAATTCCGCTAAAACAGTAATAGAGCAATACGTGAGCATGGTTTGCCATAAGGGGACCTAATTAAAAGGTTAAAGAGCAATCTCACATCCCTCTACCCTCTGGGGGTATCGCTGGAAAGCTCGCAGAGGAGGTGCTAGAGTGCCTGGAAGCAGAGAGAGCATGAGGACTAAATGCTATTACTGCGACTGCCAGGCTATAGCGAGAGTCAGATACGCTAAACTCAGCCTATGTAAATCTCATCTGGTCGAGTTCGTTGAGTCGAGAGTAGAGAAGGCAGTCAGAAGATACAATATGGTCAAGAGAGGAGATAAGGTCGTCGTCGCTGTCTCAGGAGGAAAGGATAGTGTGGCCTTATTGTACATAGCTGATTCTCTAGCTAAGAGGATGGAGTTTGATTACATAGTATTGCATATAGACCTAGGCATAGGAGAGTACTCTGAGAAGTCGAGAGTGACTGTAGAGAAGCATTGTAGAAGTCTTGGTGCAGACTGCATTATCATAGACTTAAGGAGAGACCTCGGCTTCACACTACCTGACCTAATTTCGAGGCTCAAGACTAGAAGAGCGTGTTCGCTATGCGGGGCTGTCAAGAGATATATTATGAACGCTACAGCCTTAGGCATCAAGGCTAGCTCCGTGGCGACAGCTCATCACGCCGACGATATGCTAGTCTATCTCTTCAAGAACTTCATCACACAAGACTACGAAGCACTAGGGAAGCTTAGCCCAGTCAATAGGAGCATTGACGACATCGTTGCTACTAAGATAAAGCCCATGTATGAAGTTTACGAGAAGGATATAGCTTCATATGTAGTAGCGAGAGGTCTCGAGTTCACCGACGCCAAGTGCCCCTTCGAGAACATGAGAGGCCTAGAGTTGTCGATAAGGAGGTTTTTAGAGGAGATTGAGGATAAGATGCCGGGCATGAAGATAGCTATACTCAGAAGATTCGCTGAAACCAGCTCGCAGTTAAGGCTATGGGAGAGACGAGCGGATATAAGTAGATGCGAATCGTGTGGACTGATTTCTCGAGGAGCCGAGTGCACGTTTTGTAAAGTGACGAGGAGAGCTTACGGTCAACCGATGGGGCCTCTAGTCAGAGAAGTGATAAAAAGTAAGTACGTATGGTAAGAGCAATATTGAAGGCAAGCTGGAGCTAGGGTCTAGAGAGTACCCCTTAAGTAGTCCAACATGTCGTTGACGCTCGAGTTCCAGCAGGGGTCCGGAATGCCGCGATGTCTCGAACGAGTCCTAGAGCTCTAGCACTACGCCTTTCTCAACTGCTTCCCGTAGTCTCTCTAGAATGGCTTTGAACGCTCTGCTTAAGACCTGCCTGTTATCGTAGCTGTTGACTATTGCTTTGAGTTCTTCGCGGTCCCTGTTTTTCAGCTCTCTCGCTATGTTCACCATGTTTCTAGTAGCTCTGAGAGCCTCGTCGACTATGGTTATGTCTGCGGCTTGAGCGGTTCTACTGAAGGGGTTTAAGTCTATGGCTGCTACCTTCTTCCCCATCTTCTTGAGAGCTAGGGTTCTATCACCATCCTCTATGGCTAGTAGCACGAAGTCCGCCGAGTATATTCCGTCCTTGCACACTATGCCTCGAGGACTCTCAAGCCCTGGTATTCGCTCCTTCTCGCAGAGAGAGCCGAGTACGCGCTCTGCTCCAGCCTTCTTCAGCACGTCCTCTATGAGAGCTACTCTTTCTTCAGTTCTATAGAAGAGGTTGACCTCGATTAACGCTCCCACTTCGCGCGCTAACTCTACTATCTCTCTTGCAGCTAGCGCTGCGTAGTTCCCGTTAACCGAGATCACAGGCCTAGAGGCTAGTAGCATAGAGGCTACAGTAACTCTCTCCGCTTCCTGAGCGAAGTCGTGAGTCTTCTCTCCTATCAGGTAGTCGAATGCTTCTCCTCGACCGTGCGCTATAAGCCCTTGAGGCACGACAACCCCCAACTCTAGAGCTTCGACGAGAGCCTCTCTTCTCATCAGCGATTCGTAGCGTGGATGACTTCTAGGTATCTGCCATCTCCTCGACATGCCGGTAATCCCTCCTAGGTATTGCTCTCAGAGTTTTTCCACATTTTATAGTGTTAAGTGATGCTGAGACCAGCTACTTGAATAGCGTCTCCCTAGCCGCTTTCTCACTGTTTCTCAACGAGCTCGCTCAAGTAGAGAGATACTCGCGTCGTTTTCAGGTATACGCTTACGCGAGCCTAGCAACCCTCATATCTCGTGGCTGTCTTATTGCATAAAGCGTGTCTCGAAGAACGCGTGACTTAGCGCGATAGGAGGGGAGTACTTCTAGCCAGCATTAGTCGATATAGCTGGTGGAAGTCTGGGGTAGCTACGATAGATGATGCTGAGCGCTCCCCTAGACCACACGTGCAAGTCTATAGTTGACGCTATCAGAGATGATGGATCCATTTTGGTCTGTACAGGTTCATGGCTTAGAGGCGATGATGCAGCGTGTCTCACGCTCTGCCAGAGTCTTCTAGGTATTGCTGGAAGCAAAGTAGAGCTATGCGAGCACGGTTTAGAGAGCTGCCCTCTTCTCAGCATCATCGAAGCTCGTAGGCCGGAGAAGCTAGTGATATGCGATGCAGCCCATATACCCGACCTAGCTCCCGGAAGTCTGGTAGAGCTGGAACTCGAGGAGCTCGAGAAGGAGGTTGTCTCGCTCTCCACTCACAGCCTCTCGCAAAGCCTGCTCCTCGGGAAGGTCAAGAACTTGTTCCCAGATTTAGAAATCAAGATTCTAGCTGTGAACGTAGCGAGACTCGACGTCTCTCTCGAGCTAAGCGAGGATGTTCGAAGAACCATAAGAGAACTCTTACGTTGCGTAGAGGTAGAGACGGAGCGGAAAGACGTGGAGCTATCAGTTATCTAAATGCTGCTTCTCTAAACCTCTAGACGTTCTCAACGCGACACAAATACACGTTATCTAAGTCTGGATTTTCGTAATGAAAGCTCTTGAATGATCGTCTGAACAAATGTCGTTAGGAACTCCCGAGTTGACACAGCTTAGTCAAGGTGGAGGTGTCCGGGGGGACTCATGACTCCACTTGAGAGGTCTACTGCATACAAGGAATTCGCCGTGCCTCTTGTCAATCAGCAGGCTCGACCAACCTTCGTAAAAACGAGCCCCTTTTCGTGTAGCCGACCCCCTGGGTTTTGTGGCCGCTGTTTTCAGCATGAGCGTGTTAAACCTACTGCTTCAGAGACGCTAGCTTAGCTTCAATCCAGTCGACGTACTTAAATCCGTGGTCTGGGAACACTACTATAGCGTCTCCCTCTATGTCCTTGTTAGCCTCCAGGTATTTCGTTAGAGCCGCCAGAGCTGCTCCACTCGAAGGTCCTGGAAGTATGCCGTTGGTCTTTACTAGCTCCTCGAGGGTCTTCACAGCTTCTAGCGAGGTTACATCTATAACTACGTAATTCCGAGAAATAGCCTCAAGCCACTTCATTCCCGTCTCGACTCTCCTAATGCCGGGTATGTGGTCGTCTCTAGCAGGCTGAGCCATGACGGTCTTCACTTTACCCTTATACTTGCTCGTGAAGTAGAAGTTGAGAGCAGCCATATGCCCCGAGGTCCCTAAGGGGCCGGCAATGATGACTACATCTAGATTACGTGCTCTAGCTTGCAGGTCTATCTCTTTCGCTAATGTCTTTAGATGTGCTTCGAAATTCATATCGTTAGTAAGCTGGCTAGCTATGACTACATCAGGGTCTCTCGCTCCCTCCTCTAGAACTCTTGAGATCGCTTCGACAGTAGTCCCTACATCCATCGGGATGATCTCTGTCCCTGCTAGCTCTAGAAACAGCTTCGAGTATCTCCCGAATCTTCCGGGTCGAGCTGGAGCGTATATGCGAGTACGATAGTAAAACCATCTGGAGAGAGCTCTCAAGGATACACCAAAGTTTCCCGAAGAAGCGTCTATCAGAATCTTGCCCTCTGCGAGCCCTCTAGCATGTAGGTCCTTAACAATATGGTACGCGATTCTATCCTTTAAGCTGAGACTACAAGGCCAATACCACTCTAGCTTAGCCCAGACCCTTACTTTCTCACTCCCAAAATCTTCTAGCCTGACTAGCGGTGTAGGCCCCCCTCTAGCTACAATATCCACGATGTTATCATATACTCTAACGCTATCACCAATCACATTATCGTAGAAACCGAGGTCGTTTAGCGACACCTCTCTTCTAGCTTCTTGGTCTTCGCATACAGGTGTGTATCTTGTATCAAGCCTTCTTAGAGCCCAGTAGGTCTCGAGATCATCTTCGACCACATAGCTGTCTCTAACCCTAACGCAAGTCACACTCCAGGTTTCAAGAATAATCTTCATCCTATCTACAACATCCCATATGCTTAGTTCTCGTGCATATTTAAGCGAGGTGGTGTCAACTAGTTTCAAGACTTTCCAGCCTAAAAACTGTTGGCTCGTGAAGCTTCATAAGTCTTCGAGCCTCATCGACAATCTGTTTCTCTAGCTCTTCAAGACATAGCCACCACTCGATACATTTCCCGCTTCTCAGACGATACTCCATCTCGTCTAGTCTGTGAGCTGGATGAGACAACGCTCTTTCGCCTGCTAAGATGCCATCAGGCCACTCAGCTGGAATTAGTTTGTCTGTGCTCTTGTTTACCTGAAGAGCATATAGTATCCTGAGGAGTTCTCGAATACTTCTCCCCACATATTTGGGGTAATAGAGCACGCTCCTCACTATGCCGTCTTCATCAACGATTATTGTAGCTCGAGCGGGTTTAAGAATCGGTTGAGCGTGAATCAAGCAAAGAGTCTTAGAGATAGCTCCCGTAGGGTCGGCTACCAGTGGGAATCTCAGCTCTAAGCCTAGCTTTTCTTTAAACCACCTCACCCACTCAAGATGACTAAAAACCGTATCCACACTTATGCCCAGTATCTCCACGTTGAGTTTGCGGAACTCTTCCTGGCTTAACGCTAATGCAACTAGCTCTGTCGCAGTTAGCCCAGTGAAGTTAGCGGGATAGCTGAAGATAACTAACCATCTGCCTTTATAATCGTCTGGTATGGTCTTATGCCCGTGAGTAGTCTCTACCCTAACTCTAGGTAGGGGCTCTCCTAGAATCAACGGCTTCTCACATAGAGACACGAGGTTACACCCATGATTCTCTATGTCATTTAATTTGGAGTTCGCTACTTTAAAAGTCTTCGTTGGTTTATCTCAACCTCTTAACCATCACGTATGCGTCTTCGCCGTCTGCATAGTAGCTCTTTATGAGTCTCGCTTTCCGGAATCCGTGTTTCTCGTATAGCCTGATAGCTATAGTGTTGGATACTCTGACCTCGAGATACATTGAGACTGCTCCGTACACGTCTCTGACTACTCTAATGCTCTCTGAGAGCAACCTAGACCCTATTCCTCGACCCCTATAGGGGGCTAGAACAGCTATGGATACGAGGTGGCCGACTCTCTGAGGCTCGATTGTCAGGTATGAGGCGACCTCGTCCGCTATCCTAGCTAGTATCGATTTAGGGGCTTCTTCTAGCTCACTTCTAAGCCCTAGAAGCACTGGGTCTCTTTGCTGCTCTATCCTGCTCATAGCGTAGCCTACTATCTCACCCCCTATCTCTGCTACTAGGAAAGCCTCGCTCCATTTCTCGACAAACTCCTCGTAGAAGCCGTACCAGTAGTTCTCCGGAAGGCTGGCTATATTGACCTCCATCACTGCCGGTATATCCTCTCTTCTAGCTCTTCTCACCACGACTTCCTCCATGATCTCTCTCCGCATCTACATTATCCCAAAGAATCTTTTAAAAGTCTTTGACTTGAATCGATTTAAGCAGGCGGCTCTCAAATGGTCTCTAGTTACGAGTTCGAACACCCGGCAACTGAGATCAGAGGGTCTGTGAACCGGTATCTTGAAGGTAAGCAGTTAATCGTCGGGCTTACTGGAAGCGTGGCTGCCTATAGAGCGGTAGACCTGATAAGGTGGCTTTTGAGGAGGTCGGCTACCGTAATCCCCTTCGCGACAACCGAGGCTCTACGCTACGTGGGAAGAGACCTTCTGGAATGGGCTTCTGGAACTAGAGCAGTCGTAGAGCTAACGGGGCAGACCGAGCACATCTCTATCGTCAAATCCTCACACGCAGTAATAGTAGCCCCAGCTACTCTCTCTTCGCTCGCGAAGCTAGCCTATGGGATAGCCGATAATAGTGTCGTGTTGACAGCGCTCTCAGCTCTAGGCTACGGGAAGCCCGTCATCGTAGCTCCAGCTCTACACTCGAGCCTGGCATCAACCCCCCAGTATAGAGAGATAGAGAGAAAGCTCGGAGAGCAGGGAGTCCTAGTAGTGCCCCCCAGAGTCGAGGACTCTAGGCTGGTGATGGAGGACCCCGCTGTGGTAGGGCGTGTTGCCGCCTCTGTAGCATGTAGAGGCAGAGACGCTAGAGGGCTCAAAGTCCTGGTCACGGGGGGCGCTACTAGAGAGTGGATTGACGCTGTTAGATTCGTCTCGAACGCGAGTAGCGGCAGGATGGCTTACGAGATAGCTCTAGAGGCTTGGGCTAGAGGAGCAGAGGTAGACATAGTCATGGGGGTAAGTAGCGTTAAGCTCCCCCAATTCCTGAACGTTGTAACTGTGGAGACGACTAGAGAGATGGCTGAGACTGTAGCGAGACTAACTGATACCAAGACGTACGACGCCGTGGTCTCGGTAGCAGCTCCTCTAGACTTCGAGATCGAAACCAAAAACGCTACTGAAAAGCTCCCAAGCAACTCAGAGATTCAGATTAAGCTCAAGCCAGCGGTTAAGGTATTGAACTCTATTAGGCGAAAACCGGGGCTTCTCGTAGTCTTCACGGCCACGCCGAGAGAGGATATCGAGGGGCTAGCTGAAGCCGGGCTAGAGAAGCTCAACAAGTACAATGCAGACATAGTTATAGCAAACACGGCTATGAGAGCCGGTAAGGGTTTTGGAGCAGAGGAGCTCAACGCTCTACTAGTGCTAAGAGAGAACACTACTAGGTACCTAGGCTATATCCACAAAGAGATACTAGCGAGACACGTTGTAGACGAGATCGTAAAAGTCTTTAAGAGGAGTCAGCGGTAATGAGGCAAGCTAAGTTCTGCGCTTCCACTCCTCACCACGTGACAGCGCTCTTCGACCCATCGATTAACCCAGCTAACCCCCTGCTATCCGGGTCTAGAGGCGTCGGGCTAGCCGTAGAGCCTCGTTTGGTTGTGTGCGAGAACGAAGACTGGAGTGAGAGCATAGAGTCTCTAGGCCCTACTGCGAGGAGAGTAGCAGAGTTGCTCAACGTAGCGAACGCTACCGTGAGGTACGTGAGGCCTCTGCCTCCTGGAGTCGGGTTTGCTGTAAGCGGTGCTACAGCTACAGCTGTAGCTCTAGCGTTGGGGTCTAGCCGAGGCTTCAACGTACTGAGGTCTCTTCAGATAGCTCATACAGCAGAGGTTCTAGAAGGCTCCGGCTTGGGGGACGTGCTCGCCATCTCTTGCGGGATAGGGCTAGTATTCAGGTTTAAAGCAGGAGCTCCTGGAGTAGGTGAAGTCGATTGCGCTCAAGTCCCTAGCTCTGTAGCAGTCTTGGCTATAGCCTTTAGAGTAATGGAGACTCGAGAGTTCTTAAGAGTCTTTGCTCAAAGTGAGGTCTCGCAACACGCTAGAGCCCGGTTAGAGGCCATACTAGGCAATCCGACTCTAGACTCCTTCATCGAAAACTTGAGTAGATTCAACGCTGAGACCGGGATCCTCCGTAAGACTCTGGGAGAGAGCTTGAGTGAAACAGTTGAGAAACTCCCGGGACTGATAGTAGCGTACGTGAAGAAAGGGGTTCTAGCCATCCTACTCGAGAGAGATAGAGTAAGCGATGCCTACGAAGCTCTTAGAAGACACAACATGAAAGTATATCTGCTAGAGCCTTCCAGGTCTAGTCTGCAAATATGGAGTTCGTGAAGTATACTGTTAGATTTATAGCTACTCATCTCCTCACGGTAGCCACGAGTGACCCCTATTGGATTTAGGGCTAGCCGGCAAGCTGGCGGTCGTTACTGGAGGCAGTAGAGGACTGGGGCTAGCCTCTGCGAAAGTTCTAGTCGAGGAGGGTGCTGATGTAGTCTTGTTCGCGAGAAGCGTGGAGAGACTAGAGCAGGCTAGAGCTCTCCTGAAAACAGTGCGAGGCAATGCTCGCGTTGAAGTGTTCTCAGGAGACTTAACTAGAAGAGACGACTTGATAGAGCTCTTCAAATACGTTGAGAGAGAATTCGGAGAGCTCCACATCCTAGTCTACAGCACAGGAGGCCCCCGACCAGGGGGATTCTTCGATATCTCAGATGAGGAGTGGGACTATACCTACAGACTCCTTGTCTCAAGCGCTATCGTGGCTTCTCGTGAGGCATCGAGACTCATGATGAGGAGGAAGTGGGGCAGGATAGTGTTCATCGCTTCTATCACGCTCCTGAAGCCCATAAGGAACCTGGCTACCAGCAACGTGCTAAGACTGCCTATCGCCGGCATTGTGAGAGAGCTTGCTTTAGAGCTAGCTCAGCACAACATCACTGTCAACGCTGTCCTACCCTCATACATACTAACCGATAGAGTGAGAGAGCTAGCCGAAGCTGAGGCTAGAAGACTAGGCACTAGGCCGGAACTCGTTCTAAGCAATCTAGCCGCTAGGATACCCGCTGGGAGACTAGGTAGCCCGGAGGAGGTAGCGTACCTGATAGCATTCCTAGCCTCGGAGAGAGCCTCGTTTATCACGGGAGCTCTAATCCCCATCGATGGAGGCTATAGTCTAACATAGCTAGTCGGTCATGGTGCGGGGGGTGGGATTCGAACCCACGCAGGCCTACGCCAACGGGTCTTAAGCCCGCCCCCTTTGGCCTGGCTCGGGCACCCCCGCTAGCCGCCTAGCTAGATGTATTGGCTCCAGCGGAGCTTAATTCTTTCTCTAGTCTCCGACTTCGACAGCACTCTCGAGGTGCGGCCTGCTTCTCCCAGCTAGCGATACCGAGTCCTCGTAGGCTTCTGAGGCTAAGTGTGGAGCCGCTATTGCTCGGAGAATCTCTACCTCTATGCTCTCTAAGGTCGAGTCGCTTAGCTCACTACACTCGAGGATAACATACTGGCTCCCCGCAGAGACCACGGCTTGCGAGCTAGAGGCTCCGAAGAGGAGCCCTCTGTCGACAACTTCTAGATAGACGTTGATACCGTAGGCTTCTCTCAGTCTAGTAATGAGACCGAAGAGTCTCAGTGGTAGCTCGCTACACTCGGAGACCATATCAGCGAATACCGTGACCCTGATAAGCGTCCACCTCCCGTAGAGCCTTGCTAGAAGAGTGTTTTCGAGAGTCTTCTCGGTATTACTCTGAAGTGGGGGGGCTGAGGAGATTTAAGCTCCGGAATCGCGGGGCTCCTAGCTGGGAAGACGGTCGTGGATACGAGAGAGCACGCGCTCTCCTTATTGAGGAAGGTTCTAGAGCTAACTAGTGAGGCTAACGTGTGGAGAGCGAAGAGAAGCCTTAACTTGATAGCTTCAGAGAACATTATGAGCCCTCTAGCTCTCAAGGTTTACATTAGCGATTTTATGAACAGATATGCTGAAGGCAGACCCTTCAAGAGATACTATCAGGGCACGCGGTACATCGATGAGCTTGAATCGCTAGCCGAGAAGGTCATGGGAGAGCTCCTCGGCACCCCCATGGTAGACCTAAGACCCGTTAGTGGAACCATAGCCAACGCTGCTGTATTCAGAGCTCTCGCAAAGCCTGGAGACAAGGCCGCCATCGCTCCAGTCCAAGCAGGTGCTCACGTCAGCCATACTAAGTTCGGCACTCTGGGAGCTCTAGGCATAGAGCAGGTAGAGCTCCCCTACGATGAAGAACGCATGAATATAGATGTAGATAAAGCCGTGAAGATAGTAGAGACCGAGAAGCCTAAGTTCGTAGTGCTGGGTGGTAGCGTCTACCTCTTCCCCCACCCAGTAGAGGAGCTCGCGAGCGCTGTTCACAGTGTGGGAGGCAGGCTTGTCTACGATGCTGCACACGTTCTAGGCCTCATAGTGGGTGGTGTGTGGAGAAACCCTCTTAGAGTCGGTGCTGATGCTCTCACAGCATCAACGCACAAGACCTTCCCCGGGCCTCAGGGAGGTGTAGTCGCTTTCACAGATGAGGAGCTCCACAAGACTGTATCTAAAACCATATTCCCCTGGTTTGTGAGCAACCACCATCTCCACAGAATACCTGCTACTCTAGTGACGGCTCTCGAGATGAAAGCTTATGGGGAGGACTACGCTAGAGCTATCGTAGAGAACGCGAAGACTCTAGCGCGAGAGCTCTCAAGCCTAGGGTTCAGAGTGCTCGGAGAGCATCTCGGCTACACTCAAAGCCACCAGGTGCTCGTCGACGTGAGGCCACTCGGTGGAGGAGACTATGTAGCTAAGAGGCTCGAAGAAGTTGGCATCATAGTGAACAAGAATCTACTTCCATGGGACCCTCCTGAAGCTGTCAGAAACCCCAGCGGGATCAGGCTTGGGACACAGGAGGTCACAAGACTGGGTATGAGTAGAAGCGAGATGAAATACATAGCGGAGCTCATGCACAGAGCGCTGGTGAAGAACGAGGACCCACGTGTGCTAGCGAGAGAAGTAGAGGAGTTCAGAAGCGGGTACACGAGAGTCCACTACTGCTTCAGCGAGAAGGAGGCGGGAGCAGTCCTAACGCTACTCGACCTTCTCTCAGCCTAGCTTTTCCCCCACATGGACAGAGATAGCGCCCAGGCTGAGCTCGTAGTATCTGACTCTAGCGAAGCCTGCTTTTGCGATAAGCATAGCTAGCTGACGCTTATCCGGGAAGTCTCTGAGAGATTCCGCTATATAGTAGTAGTAGTGGAGAGGCTTCCCGGCAATCATGCTACCCACGGGGCTCACGAAGAACTTCAAATACTTCTCGTAGATGTAGCGAACAAGGGGGCTGGAGGGTATCGATAAGTCTAGAGCTACGAAGACCCCTCCGCGTCTCAAGACTCTATAAGACTCCTCGAAGAAAGCCTCTAGACTCTCAACGTTCCTGAGACAGAATGCTGTGAGAACACAGTCGAAGAGGTCGCTCCCTAGAGGTAGATTCAAGGCATCACCCTCTATGAATAAAACTCTATCACTCAGCCCCCTCCTCTTAGCGCGCTCTACAGCTATGGAGGTCATCTTTCGCGATAAGTCTACCCCTACTACCAGAAGCGAGTCTCTAGACTTGTCTAGAGCCGTGAAAGAGAAAGCGCCGGTACCGGAGCAGAGGTCTAGAATGAGAGCTCTCTCACTATTCGTGTTGCAGAAGTTCAGCGCCTTTCTCCTCCACACCTCGGAGAAGCCCAAGCTTATCGCTATGTTAGCTAGATCGTATCTATGAGCCAGGTCGTCAAAGAGCTTCCTCACAACTAACCCCTTAGACTTCAATAAGCCATCGCACCTCTAGAGACCCGCTATTACTCCATATGCGCTCTCTACCTCAGAGCTGTGAAAACTGTAGAGATTCTAGACCTTAAATCAGTAAATAGTAAGTAATAATAGGATTGTTCTATGAAGAAAGATGGAGGGAGTAGGTTTTGATGAATAGAAGCCGGAGGAGCTTACGGCTAATAAAGTTCTCTCCGTGGATATCTCACTTTAACACTGGTGCTTGCAATGGCTGCGACATAGAGGTTCTAGCCTCACTCTGTCCTCTCTACGACCCTGAAAGGTTCGGGTTAAAGCTAGCTCCCTCCATTAGGCATGCTGACATACTCCTGGTAACGGGAGCTGTTACCAAGCGTGCTGCTATAAGACTCAAGAGGATCTACGATGAGATGCCTAGCCCTAAGTTCGTAGTCGCTGTTGGAGCTTGCGCGTTCGACGGAGGGGTCTTCAAGAACTCGTACTCGCTAGTCGAGAGGCTGGATAAAGTGGTGCCTGTAGACTTGTATATAGCCGGCTGTCCTCCCAGACCGGAGGCCATAATCCACGGGATCCTCAAGCTTCTCGAAGCTTTGTAGGAGGTGCTGGAGTCATGGTCAGCAATGTCGATAGAGTCCTTTCAGGTCTCGCTATCAGAGTAGGGGAAGTCAAGCCTAGGAGACCGGTTTATCTGGTTAAGCCAGGAGACTTGAGGGAGGCTTACAGGAGGCTACTCGAGTTCTTCGGCTCAGAGAACATCTACCTCTCGACAATAGCTGCTACTGATAAGCCTGAAGAGAACGTGATAGAGGTCAACTATTTCATCAATATACTGTCGGAGAGGGTTGTAATAGTCTTAAGGTGTAGGCTTGAGAGAAGCGACCCACGAGTACCTTCTCTAGTCGAGTTTACGGGAATGCATTCAGGCGAGATCGAGACTCACGACCTCGTAGGAGTAGTGTTCGAAGGCAACCCCTACCTTAAGAGAGGAGCTTTCGTCCCAGAAGAGCTCGTGGAGAGAAACGAGTACCCTCTGAGGAAGAGGTAGGTGGCAGTGACTGAGACCATACTCGAGATCCCGGTGACCCTAGAGCTACCCGTAGGGCCTCAGCATCCCGCTCTCCACGAGCCAGTACTACTCAGGATCTACGCTGATGGAGAGGTAGTATCTAGAGTTGAAGTCAACACAGGCTACAACCATAGAGGTGTAGAGAAGCTTCTCGAAAGCGTCCCGTACCAGAAGGGGATATTCGTAGCCTCGAGGATCTGCGGTATATGTAACGCCGTGCACTCCGACTGTTTTATTAGAGCTCTGGAAGAGCTCATGGGTATAGAGCCCCCGCCTAGAGCCAAGTATCTTAGAGTCTTGGCTATGGAGTTGGAGAGAATTCACAGCCATATGCTCATAGCGGCTGTAGCGGCTGAGCTCATAGGCTTCGATACTCTATTCATGTACATTATGAGAGACAGAGAGCTGGTCATGAAGGCTAAGGAGATACTGACGGGAGGCAGGGTTCACGCTGACTACATGATGATCGGGGGCGTCAGGCGGGATATAGATGACGTGAAGAAGGAGAGAATCCTGAAGCTACTAGACAGAATCGAAGCCAGCCTGAGAAGCTATCTTAGAGTATACCAGGAAGACGCCGTGATACTCCGCAGGCTAGCCGACGTGGGCAGGATAAAGCCGAGTAGTGCTCTGAGAGCATCGCTCGTAGGGCCCGTGCTTAGAGGCAGTGGAGTTAAGAGCGACTCGAGAGCAGAGGAGCTCTACGAAGCCTACAGCGAGCTAGATTTCGAGATAGTGGCTAGAGAAGAGGGAGACGCTCTAGCCAGAATGCTGGTCAGGCTAGAGGAGGCTCTCGTGTCTGTTGAGCTCTGCAGACAAGTCCTCAGCAAGCTACCTCAAGGAAGTGCTGTAGTGGATGAGAGGAGGCTCCCCCCATCGATACCCCAGGGCGAGGCCTACGCTAGAGTCGAGGCTCCTAGAGGAGAGCTCACCTACTACGTGGTGGGGAGCGGTGCAGCTAAGCCCTACAGGGTCAAGGTGAGAACGCCTAGTCTCAACAACGTAGTAAACGGGTCCTTCGTATACGTGGGTCATACTCTAGCAGACGTCCCTGCGATCCTAGCTAGCTTCGACCCATGCATTTCCTGCATGGATAGAGCTATCGTCAAGAAGAGAGGGGAGACTAGAGTAGTCAAGCTTAGAGAGCTCGCAGAGAGGGGGGCGGGGCTTTGAGCCTGCTAGCTGAGGTCATGAAGTCGCTTCTCAGAAGACCCTCGACTATAGAGTACCCAAGAGTACAGGCCTCCGTGGAGTCCGACTACCGAGGAGTACACTACGCTAGCCTGAAGAGATGCGTAGGGTGCGCTCTCTGCATGATAAACTGCCCCTCTCAGTGTATAAGCATGGTGACACTACCCCCCGGTGTTCAGCTACCGCAGAACAGGAGAGGGGTCTTCCCGGTCGTAAGGTACTCCTCTTGCGTGTTCTGCCATAGATGCGTGAGAGTCTGCCCTGTCGGCGCTTTCGTGGTGACTAGCGAGTACAGAGTATTCTCTCTAGGGGGTGGCGAGGCTTCCTCTAGAGAGCTCAGCATCTCTACACTCAGAGAAAGCGGGGGCGGGTCTTAGCGTGTGGGAGCAACTCTTGGGAGTAGCGATTCTCGTTTACCTGTTGTCTGCTCTGCTTCACAGCTATCGAGCTCTAAGAGGCCCTTCTCTGCCCGACAGAGTTCTGGCCGTGGATTGCATCAGCTACGCTTTCATAGCGCTACTCGTGTCTCTCTCAGTGATGTACAGGTACTGGTTCTTTCTCCACATAGCCTTCCTCGTAGCCGTCTTCGTGTTCGTCCTAGACGCAGCCGTAGCTAGGTACCTGGAGGAGAGAGGTGGGTAGGGTTGCCTTCGGAGATGCTCGCTCTAGCAGGCTCTCTCGTAGTCCTAGCTAGCGCGGCGATCCAGCTGGTATCAGCTGTGGGCATGCTGAGACTCCCTGATTTCTACGTGAGACTACACGCTGCCACATTGAGCTCGATGGGAGGGTCTCTGCTAGCCGTAGCCGTGGGCTCCGTCCTTGTCATCGTAGGGTCTCTAGGGCTGACTGAGGAGGCTTTAGTTAACGCTATCAGGTGCTGGCTTATAGCCATAGCTCTCTTCGTGACCGCATCGACGGGATCTCACGTGCTGGCGAGAGCGAGTTATGTGAGTGGAGAAGTATCTCCTCGAAGACTCGTAGTTGACGAGTTGCGAGAGAGGCTCGAAGAGGGAGAGTGAGTGTGAGTTCCGAGCTATTGCTCCTAGCTGTCGGAGCTGTTGCTGCAGCTGGGTCTACTGTGGCTTGCCTTTACGCGATCGCCTCTAGAGACTTGCTGAAAGCCGCTATAGCGAGCGGCGTCGTCAGCCTGTTCTACGCTATGCTATTATTTGTGCTGATGGCGCCCTCCATCCTGATCGTCTACGTGCCTGTATCGGTAGCGCTAACGACTATAATGCTGGTCACTCTAGTCATGAAGACCGAGAGGTACGAGGCTGAGGCTGGGCTCGAGAGCCGGGGGGTCGCCATCGGTGTTCTGCTGGTTTCTCTAACAGTAGCTACTGGAGTTCTACTCGTGCTCGGAGGAGGATGGTTTGGAGAGAGCCTGCCGTCCATCGAGCTACGTAAGCTAGCTAAGGTGATCGCTGATAACGCTATCCCCGCGTTGCCCGACTCTATAGCCTATCTTGCAACATACTCCGTCGACGTAGTGACTGCAGTCGTGTGGGACTATAGGGGGGTCGATACCTTCTTCGAGTCAGTGGTTCTATTCCTAGCAGCAATCTCCGTGGCTTTACTGCTGATGGAGGAAAAGCGTCGAGAGCAGAGAGTAGCGAATCGTGCTCGAAGAGCCTCGCCCATAGCCGTAACCGTATCCAAGCTACTACCGCTCGCTCTAGTCTCCGCCTTCGCTATAGTGCTAGCAAGCCATCCTGGAGGAGGCTTTCCCGGAGGCTCAGCGATAGCCGGGATTATCGCCGTCTCTATTGTCGTCTCTAGGCTAAGTCTCGGTGAGCAACATCCAGCTAGAAGACTTTACGCTCTCCTAGCTCTAGCGTGTCTCGGAGCCGTGCTACTCTCTCTAGTCTCCGTTACTCCTCTAGTCTTAGGCTTCTTGAGTGGCAGTATTGCTTTCCTACTCCAGAACCAGCCTAAGGCCGTGTCTCCTGTAGGGTTCCCTAGCGAGATTCTGGGAGAGCTTACCGGCGGCTCTATCCTGCTCTTAGAGGCTTCAGAGTCCATACTGGTGCTCTCGAGCCTCCTGCTAGCTCTCGTTCTCCTCGTGTACTACAGCACTTCTCGAGAAGAGACTGGCGAGAGCTCGGGTGGCGAGAGTGAACGAGGCAACACTTGAGGCTATGCTCTTCGCTCTAATAGCTGTACTCGTGGTAGTCAATGTAGCTATATCCATCTACGGCATTCTACTAGCGCCGAGCCTAGTCAAGAGACTCATAGCTCTCGTAATCCTGGGGGATAGCGCTAACATGGTGGCGATCCTCGTAGGCTATAGGCTCGCAGAGCCTCTCGCAAGACCTCCTATAATCGTTGAGAGCCCGCTAGGAGAGCCCGCTCCCCCCTCTAGAGTGCTCGTAGACCCGGTCCCCCAAGCTCTAGTTCTAACCGCTATAGTGATAGGGCTCGCCATATACTTAGTCATAGCCTCTCTGATACTCATAGCATACAGGCTCTACGGGACTACGGACGTCCGCAAGATCTCTAGGCTGAGGGGGTGAAGTTGCTACTGAGAGTAGCGGGCTCCCTCCTACTGGCTCTCGCGCTGACACTCGTGTTCGTAGCCGTAGCCGGAGACGCTTCCAGGCTGACGCTGGCCTATGGGGCTCTAGCTTCTCTGGTTTTCTCCGCGTTATACTATAGAGTCTTGGTGAGAGATGATAGGAAGCTGTTCCAGCCATCTAGATACATGTGGCTTGCTGTCTTCATAGCTGTCTACTCGGTCCTCTACGAGAGCAGAGCTCACCTAGACTTGGTGAAGAGGATCCTCAGCCCCTCGATGCCTCTAAACCCGGGCATAGTGAGAGTCAGCACTGAGCTCTCCTCAGACTACTCGCTCTTAATGGTCGCGAGTTCGATAACGAATACTCCGGGGACCTTGACATTATACGCTGACAAGAGCAGGAGAGAGTTCTACGTGCACTGGATAGACGTGAAGACTCTGGAGCCGAGAGCCGTCAGGGAGTCTATCTCCCTCCCCTTCGAGAGATTCGCTAAGAGGATATTCGAGTAGGTGGTGTCGAGTGTACTACGTGAGCATAATAGCTGGAATAATCCCCTGGATGCTCGCCTCCATAGCTTTCACTCTACCGATCCTCTGGCTCGCTACTCGTAGCGGTAGGCTTGTCAGCGCGCTCTTCGCCTTCTCTCTCCTGCTCTGCTTAGCTATAGCCGTGCTCCAGCTCGACGCCAGTCTGGGGGAAGGGGTTACTCTCGTCTACCCGTTCGGCGGCTGGCCCCCATCTCTAGGCATCATCTACTACATAGACCTAGCGGGGGCTCTACTCATATTCTTCTCCTCACTGACGATTCTAGCCATAGGAGTCTACTCGATCTGGTACGCTGGAGGCGGGGAGAGAGCGACAGTGCTTTTCTACGTGCTCTTCCTAGGGCTCTCCGCCGGGCTCCTAGGCTCTCTCCACACTGGAGACATCTTCAACCTCTTCGTCATGATTGAGGTGACAGCTGTCTCCGCCTATGCTCTAGTAGCGTTCCATAGAGAGAGGAGAGAAGCAGTGGAGGCAGCGTTGAAGTACGGTATACTGGGGGCTCTAGCCACAACCCTGTACTTCCTCTCAGTGGTCACGATCTACGCTTCGTACGGCTCGCTAACCATGGCTGATATAGCTTTGAAATCTAGAGATGCGGGTTTCGCGACGTACTTCACGGAGGTTTACGGAGCTATAGCCGTTGCTTCAGCGATAGCTCTAGCGCTAGCTCTCTGGAGCTTCACTTTCAAGTCTGCTCTCGCTCCGAACCACTTCTGGCTGATCGACGCGCACCCAGAGGCTCCAGCACCCGTCTCGGCTGCTCTCTCGGGGCTCGTAGTGAATATAGGCGTGTACGCTACCGCGAGGTTCTTGCTGACCATGTTCGGAGAAGGCTCAGTAGTAGAAGAGCTGGGGCTTTTGAGAGTATTCGGCTTATCTCTGGTCACTCTGGGAGTCGCATCGGCTCTACTGGGAGCTCTCATGATGGCTGTTCAGAGAGACTCTAAGAGGCTTCTAGCCTACAGCACTGTGAGCCACATCGGGCTCATGTATGTTGCTCTAGGATTCGCCGCTCTCTCGAGTGGTGAGACTCGAGTCTTGTGCGTGGCCGCTGTCTTCTTCCACATGATAACACACTCTCTAGGCAAGTCTCTGCTATTCCTAGCCGTGGGGGTTGCTGAGAGAGCAAGAGGGTCTAGAGACCTCGATGCTCTAGCAGGATATGGTAGAGAAGCACCGATAGTGGGGTTCTCCGTAGTAGTCGGTTCTCTAAGTCTTCTAGGAGTCCCCTTCACAGCAGGCTTTTTCAGCAAACTACTGATGTACCGCGCGTTCATAGAGGGGGGGTCTGAGATTCTGGCTATAGCGCTTATAGCTGTCTCCGCTGTGTCGGCTATGGGTTACTTCAAGCTAGTCACGTCGATGCTATCTGGGCCCGGTTCTCGCGTAGAGTCTACTAGAGCAGAGCCAGCTATCGCTCTGCTAGCTCTCTCCACTCTAATCCTGGTGCTACCTCTACTACTGCCTCTAGGCTTTGAAGAAGTCTTGATTAGAGCCGCTGAAGGATTCGTTGACTACGAGGTATACGCGTCTGCTTTCAGAGAATACCTAAACTACTACCTTGAGCTACTCAAAGTGGGGGTAGACTCTTGAAGACCCTGGGTTTGAGTATCGTTGAGCTAGCTCTTGCCACCACGATGCTAGTAGTCCTGGTCTCCGCTTTCCTGCTAGTAGTCGCTAGAATTGCTAGAGCCGGGTTCTCGATTAGAAAAGGGGGGGTTTACGTGGGTGGAGAGGATGTTGACTCTCTCTCGAGACCCTACCCGAACACCGCTACTCTATACTGGGGGTTTACAGCACGCGCTTTTAGAGAAGCTTACGTAGTGCTTAGAGACTCTATCCACAGCGGGAAGCTTAGCGATTGGGCTATCTACATGGCTTCATGGTACATAGTCTTGCTCGTCTTAGCGATTATCGCTATTCTAGTAGAGTGAGAGAGGGATGTTGATGGATTCTGCTACAGTGTTCATGGTTTTGCTTTCTGCTCTAGTATACCCGGGTCTGCTCTTCGCTACTACTCTAGGCTTCTTCTCGGAGTGGCTTGAGAGAAAGACTGTGGCTAGAGCTCAGAGCAGGATGGGCCCGAGCTACGTGGGGGCATACGGTCTCCTCCAGCCTCTCGCAGACTTCCTGAAGCTACTCGTAGCCAAGGAGGAGGTGGCTCCCAGAGGGTCTAGCCCTCTTTTGGCTAAGACTGCTCTAGCTCTAGGTATTGCTAGTCTATCGGTGTCCACGCTTCTACTACCACTCTCCCCAGCTAGGCTTGAAGCTAGGGGAGACGTAGTCGTGCTGATCTACCTAGTAATCGTCCTGCCGCTTGTCTCGCTCTCGCTAGCTTTCATCTCGTACCCGAACCCCTATGTAGTAGTCGGGTTCTCCAGGTTTCTCTCGGTAGCAACTGTAGCCGAGCCTGCTCTAGCAGCCTCTCTACTAGTCCCCTGTGTTCTAGCATCGAGACTAGAGGATACGCCATTCACTGTAGCTACCACCTCTAGCGTCGCTCTCGACATGCTCATCCCTAGCTCTCTCGACTTAGGGGAATTGCTGAGGTCTCTGCTGATGATTATGGCTCTCTCATCGGCTATAGTGTCGACGCAAGCCAAGCTTAAACTAAAGCCTTTCGATGTGGTTGAAGCAGAGCAAGAGCTGATAGCAGGGCCTTTGACAGAGATGTCGGGCCCTACTCTAGCTCTCTACAAGCTCTACAGAGACGTGGAGCTAGCTGTTCACTCGCTCATAATATCATACCTGATACTGGGAGGCCCCGCTCCCTGCAGTCAGTGGAGTCTGTGCGGGCTCCTCGTCGCTACCGTGAAGTTCGTCTTAGTGCTCGAGGCAATGGTGTTAACTAGAGCTATCTTTGGGAGAGTGAGGGTAGAGGAGTCGATCGCTATTGTTGTGAAGCTCTCTCTAATCCCCGCTCTCGTAGCTCTAGTAGTTGCTTGGCTCGCGTGACCTTTCTCTGCGTCTACCTCTCGCAGGTCTTGCAGGTTGAGTTCTCGTGCTGGAGGACTACTATCTCTCCCTCCTGCTTGACCTCGTATAGCTCTGCTAGCTTTTCGTCCGCCACCGCCTCCTCCGCCTTCATCTCTCTCCTCACTAGAGCCATTCTGAGAGACGCTGGTCGCTGGGCTTTCTTGACGAGGATCCTCGTCTTCCTCTCTTCTCGCTCTCCTCCGAAGACTATGACTTGCGAGGTCTTGCTCTCATCTCTGTAGACTGTGACCCCCTTGAGGCCGCCCAGCCAGGCTACTAGGTAGGCTGTGTGGACAGCGTCGACGGGAGCGTCTCTCGGCAGGTTTATCGTCTTGCTTATCGACTGGTCTACGTAGAGCTGAGCGGCTATCTGGTGAGCTAGGTGGTACCACACGTCTACATCCATGGCTGTAGCGTACTTCCTAGCTAGTCTTCTGACAGCTTCTAGAGCCTCTTCAGGCGCTCCCTCCGTCTTGAGCACTTCGAGGACTTCTGGTAGAGCTCTCCTCAGGCTACCCTTGTTTCTCCTCACTGCATCGTAGACCTCCGAGACTGCTCTAGCGGAGAGCCCGTAGGCTCTAGCTAGCTCTAGCAGGTCTCTCCTGAACTCTCTAGCTATCTCGAGGAACGTGCCTACAGTAACCTGCCTCTTGTAGACTAGAGCGAAGTAGGGCTCTATGCCGCTACTACAGCCAGCTATTATGCTGACAGTCCCTGTTGGAGCCACAGTGGTCGTCACAGTGTTCCTGGGAGCCCGGGCTCCTAGTCTCCTACCGTGCTCTACTAGGAGTCTCCAAGCTCTAGCCGGGTCTAGCACTGCTAGAGCTAGGAGCATCTCCGGGCTCTGCTCAGCGTTGCTGAGATGATGGCTCCTAGCTTTCTCGATTACGTCCTCGCTTATCCCGAAGACCTCTCTGAGCACCTTCTCTAGAGCCGAGAGTGGGATTAGCTTGATGGACCCGTCTTGCTCTACTCTACGCTCCGCTAGCCCCACGAGCCTCTCTCTGTACTCTCTAGGCATCTCTACATCGTGGTATCTAACTTTAACCCATCCATTCTCAAATCTGACTACGTCTGAGACCTTGAGGAGAGCTGGGGTCAGTAGCTCGGAGAGCTCTTCGGGCTCTCTTCTCTCAACACACTCTAGTCTAGCCCAGTCGAAGCGAGCACACTCGAATGCCGGAGCGTGGCCGAGCCTGGCTCCGAGCTCCCAGCTCTTCTTCCAGGCGAACGCCTCGAGAGCGGCTAGAGCGATTAGAGTAAAAGCCACGGCCTCATCGCTATCGTAAGGTAGCCCTAGCTTGGCTAGAGCGTCGGCTAGACCCATGACCCCGACTCCGATCTTCCTAGTGAGCTTGTTCACAAGATAGTGCCTGCTGTCAGGGTGATTGTTTAGGTCGATGGCTGCATCCATAGCTTCAACTACGACCTCTAAGTCTTGGTAGAACTCGTGTAGCTTGAATCTCCCGTTCTCGATATACTTGGCTAGATTCACGCTACCCAGGTTGCAGTTCTCGAATGGATAGAGAACCTGCTCAGAGCACGGGTTCGTGGCGGCGAGAGCTCCCAGCCACGGCGTGGGGTTCCACTTGTTGTGGTTATCTAGGAAGACTACGCCTGGGTCTCCTCCCTCCCAGGCTGTCTTCACTACCTCCTCCCAGAGTAGTCTAGCGTCTGTTCTCCACGCGAAGGTGTTCTTAGAATCGAGCGATGGCTGGCAACTCCACGCCTTACACCACTCCTCGAGCTCTCTGAGAGCTCTCGCTCTAGCTTTCTCCAAGACGTCCTCGAAGATGTTGAGGTAGGGGTTCTTCAGGAGCCATGAGTGCTTCTCTATGAGTCTGCCTAGAGCTCCGAGACCAGTAGCTCTGCTCACCGAGTAGTGTAGTCTGTAGACTCCGTCTCCCTCGTCGCTCATCCTCGGGTTTACCATCCACCACTTCTCTCCTCTGAGGACAGCGTCCATGAATGCATCGTTGACTCCAACGCTTATGTTGAAGTTGGTTAGGTTAGCGTCATGTAGAGGGGGCTTCTTAGCCTGTATGAAGCCCGCGTCCTCGAGAGTCCAGTAGCCGTCTTTGGATAGAAGCTCCACGAGGCTCTTGACTCTCTCGTTGACGCTATAGCCTTCGCTCTCGATCTCCGATATGAGGGTCTTGAAGACGCTGATGAGCTCTCTGACCTGGGGCGGTAGAGCGTTCCTTAGAGCCACGTAGGGGTCGAAGCCGGGGTTGTAGATGTCGGGGTGCCATACGTGCATTATGCCCATGTTCGCTCCTCTTCTCTTGCCTCCTTGTTTGACGAGCTCTGTGACCACGTCGTAGAGCCTCATGAAGCTCATGGGCCCACTACTGTAGCTACTCGTTCCTCTAACGATATCCCACCTGGGTCTCAGCTCGCTGAAGCTGAAGCCTTGGCCGCCACCGTACTTGAAAGTCATTGCCTGCACTACCGCAGCGTCCATGATCGCTCTCATGCTATCGTAGACGGGGGTCACGTAGCAAGCTGAGAGAGTCCCCTTGGCTCCGTCAGCGTACATGTTGAAGAGAGTGGGGCTATTGAACATGAACTTACCGCTAGCCATTAGCTCGTAGAGTCTCCTCGAGTCTACTCTCTTGGAGAAGCCTAGAGCTACTCGAGCGAAAACCATGCTCGGAGTCTCTATGAACGAGCCTCGCTCATCTCTACTCATGTATCTAGACATCATCACACGTATAGCGTTATAGGTGAGCTTCATGTCGTCAGCGCAGAGCTCTCCTGAAGCTGCTTTCTTAACGCACTCGGGGAGGGGCGCTAGGAGGCCTCCGTTGGGAGCTCTCTCAGCATAGCTTCTCACGACAGTATCGTATATTCTCCTAAGCAGGCTAGCCTTAGCCTCCTCCTCGGCTTCAGGGCGTAGAGCCGACTCCCGTATTAACGCTAGCTCTAGCTCGTCACCAGACATTAAGCCACCCCCACCTACCATAGCGCGAGTCCTAAGTCTGCCACGCTGATACCAGAACCTAGTGGGAGGTAAGCGAGAATAAACTTGAGACACCGAGACTCCTTGCATGACGGCTTCCCCTAGATCCTCTGGAAGTAGTACTCAAGAGCTAGAGTTCTCCAAGCCTCCATCACTGCTTCAGCCGTGAGGAGACATTGGTAGTACTGAGCTAGGGGACTGTACGCTAATCAACTCCGGCCTCGAGACTCTCGGATGTTTCAGCTCATGCAACCGCTATTAGTGCTAACCCCTAATCGCCATAATAGTTTCCAAGCCCACTCTCTGTATGCTGAGGAGCCAGGATGCCTGAAAGAGCTAGGAGAGCTTCTAGCACCAAGGCTGAGAGTAGCGAGGTAAGCGGAGCTCCGGGATCAGCTCAGCCTAGGAGAGGCCAGGTGTTCGAGAAGAGAGCTTCGGAGAAGCGCGTTAGCGCGAGAAGAGCCGGGAGAGCTCTCGAGGTCTCTGCTGAGGCGTTAGATAAAGTCGCGGAGGAAGCTGCTATCGAGTTATGGGAGGCGCTCGGTCTAGCTGGGGTTTGCGAGAAGCAGGTCTTGGCTGAGGTAGCGAGGAGAGTCGCGGAGGAAGCTACCCAGGGAGGGAGAGAGCCAGATAAAGAGCTGATAGTCAAGACTCTGCTACGTGTGAGAGACAAGCTATACAGGTATGTAGCAGTGAAGCTTCTCGAGAGAGGCGTAGAGAGCTTAAGCGATAGCCAGCTAGAGTTCTTGATAGTTAACGCGCCCGAGATCGCTGGCTCTATGGCGCCACAACTCTACAGAGCTCTCGCCGAGAGAAAGCTAGGTCATCTGGTAGATATGCTGAGAGACCTGTGGCAGTCATACGGTAAGCCTCTGCCTGTGAAGTGCCCCTACTGCGGCTTCCAGGCCGTGGCTCCAGACTACTCCTGCATAGTCTGCGGTAGAAACGTCTCGGAGGACGAGGTGAAGAAGGCTCTTGGATTCGAGGACTTGCTCGTAGCGGCTGCGCAAAACCTCCCCTTGAGGCTCGCTGAGGAGATCATGCTCGCCGGGTACGCTGTATACGACGGTGAGATCAAGCCCCCGAGTATGAGGTCGCAGGCTGAGCCGATAGCGTACACTATAACCCTCTCTAAGCGAGAGCGCAGTCTTCTAGCAGAGATAATTTTAAGACGGAGGCTGGAGTCGAAGCCCTGAACAAGCATGGTGCTCCCAGATGGGTAGCGCGGCTGCGAGAAGCCAAATCAGAATCCTGGAGAGCCTCACCTACCTGGATAACGCGAGCGCTGGCCCTCTACCGGACGCCACTAGGAGAGCTCTAGTCGAGTTTGCTGAGCTCTGGGCTAGTAGGGGGGAGCCTTGGGAGGAGGGGTGGAGAGCTGTCTACGAGTCTAAGAAGCTCTTCGCCAGCCTCGTGGGAGCTTCTCTCGAGGAAGTCGCTGCCTTCCCCGGGGTCACATACGCTCTAGCTGTGACACTATCCTCTTTAAGGCTTAGAGATGGCTGCGTGGCTGTAGCGAGCTCTCTGAACTTCCCGACCTCCACGGCTGTGCTGAAATCGATGGCTAGGAGAGGGCTTCTCAGAGAGGTGAGGATAGCGAGAGAGACCGGGGGGCTCGTGGAGCTGGATGAGTACAGGAGGCTTGTCGACGACTCCGTGTGTCTAGTGGTAGCCGACTACGTGGGGTGGCTCTCCGGACACGTGGAGAGCCTCAGAGAGCTCTCGGAGATCGCTCACGCGAGAGGAGCGATTCTGGTGACTGACGCTTTCCACGCTGTTGGAGTGATGCCGGTAGACGTGAGGCTTCTAGGAGTCGACGTCATGGTGACTGGGTCGTACAAGTGGCTCATGGCTCCGCACGGCGCTGCGCTAGCGTTCGTCTCGAGAGACATAGTCGAAGAGCTAGACCCGAGCTACGCTGGCTGGCTTGCGCTCGAGGACTCGGTCGTCTCGAGAATCCTCAGAGGAGAGCCCGAGTTCGCTAGACCCATCGACATCGAGAATCTGGAGCTAGCTAGAGACGCGAGAAAGCTGGAGTGGGGCACTCTCCCCCTGGTCTCCTTCTACGCTCTGAGAGAGTCTCTGAGATTCCTGCTCCAGCACGAAGCCGTGGAGGTCTTCGAATCACATACGAGAAGACTGGCCGCCAGGCTGATCGATGAGCTGGAAGACCTGGGGCTAGAGGTCTACACTCCTAGAGAGAGGCACTCCGCTATAGTGACCTTCAAGCACCCCGAACCCCGCCTAGTCGCTGGAGAGCTGGCTCGTAGAGGGATAATCGTCGCAGCCAGACCCGGCTTAGTCAGAGTATCGCCCCACTTCTACAACAACTACGAAGACATCGAGAAGCTGGTGGGAGCTCTAGAGGAGATTCTTAGAGCGAGGAGGACTAAGGACTCGTAGACTCCCCCCCTTAGTCTTCGCGTATGTGCTCAACGCGGTCGAGCACGCTCAAACTCGGGCGTAGAACTCATCGGGAAACCCGTAGAGTCCGCTTTCGAGCTTGAGGCTTGGCGCGCGCTGGTTTTAGGAAGAGAGCTCTCCATAGTCGTACTCTAGGAGCCGCAGACAGTCTAGAGGCTTCTCGGCGAACAGCTCGCCTAAGCACTCTAGGAACGCTGCTCTCCCATTGTAGTACGGTGGGCCCAGCCTAGAGAAGACCGTTAGGACTCTCCCGCCGTGGCTTACTTTGAATCCATCGTATACAGGCTCGTGCCCTCTCACTACGAACTTCACGCCGAGCAGTCTTAGAGCCTCATCGGTAACCCTCCTACCCCAAAGGTACCCGGCTCCACGAGGGCTGGGAGCTCTCCACTCAACGTGCTCCGAGGGGTCGTTCCACAGGATCTCCTCCAACACATCGACTCTCCTGTCGTGAGCTAGATATTCTAGAGCGCTTAGCGCGCCGAATCGAGTAGGTAGCCCTCCGTGGACTAGTAGCGCTACGTTCTTCACGATTAGAGCGTGAGGCATCGAGTCGAAGACCTCTCGAGAGATAGAGTATAGCCCCTCCCCCTCCTCGTAGCCATAGAGTTCTTTCAGCACCCACGGGTAGTCGTGAGGATAGGGGATTAGACCAGGTGGAGGCTCGTGATTGCCTCTAAGCAGTATCAGTCTCTCCCTCATCTCCTTCTTTAGCTCGGCTAGCTCGTATACTAGGAGAACCTGCTCTTCGGGCGCTCCTCTATCCACGTAATCTCCTAGAGCGATTAGTAGCCCCTTGCTGATCACGCCGCTCTCCTCAGCTTTCCTCAAGATCCTCTTGAACGTGACGTAATCTCCGTGAGTGTCTCCTACTACAGCTACTGGAGCATTCTTTGGAAGCTCAACCTCAACGACTCCACCCACTCTCTTCAAACCATTACCTCCTCTAGACTCCTCTCTTCTCAAAGCATCTCTCAGCTCTACGAGAGCTTCTCTAAACCTAGCAGAGCTAGGTGGAGCTATCATGGCGACCTCGATGTTTAAATAATTGAGAGCTAATTAGGGTTAAGATTATCTACGAGCAACCTCTAGATAGGGGAGCCAGTGTATTGGGTTTTAAGAGAGGGCAGAGTTCTAGTTAAGGTCCCTCCTCTCGATAAAGCTGTTGCCGAGCAGAGACTAGAGCCAGCCTGGCTCCCTGTCTTCTACAATCCGAGGATGGAGTTCAATAGAGACATCAGTGTTGTAGCTCTCCAAGTCTATGTGAACGACTACGCTCCCAGAAAGCCAGTGATAGGCGTTGAGCCTCTATCAGCCACGGGGGTTAGAGCCTTAAGGTATGCTATTGAAGTCGAGGACGTTTTGAGAGTCTACGCTAGCGATATCGATTACGATGCCTGCAAGCTAATAGAGGAGAACGTGAGCTTAAACAAAGCATGGGATAAAGTCAGCATCTACTGCGGAGACGCTAACGCGTTGATGCGCCGTCTCAGAGAAGCAGGCGTGCCCGTTCTCTTCGTAGACCTAGACCCCTACGGGTCTCCAGTATTCTTCCTCGATTCAGCACTAGCACTCGTAGGCAATGGGGGGCTCCTAGCTGCTACAGCTACCGACACTGCTGTACTCGAGGGGTCTAAGAGTAGCGCTGCTTTGAGAAAGTACTGGGCCCGGCTCCGGAAGATCCCTCAGTCTAGAGAGGTAGCTATTCGAGCACTCCTAGCTCACGTAGCTCGCATTGCCGCGATGCACGATAGATACGTGGAGCCTCTCCTATCGCTATGGGTGGACTACTACGTCAGAGTCTTTGTCAGAGTCGGGAGGGGGGCTAGGAGAGCGACGCGAATGCTAGAGGATAAGATTAGGTACCTACTGGTGTGCAATGATACTGGCTACGTGTCATTCGATGAGAGCGAGATTGAGGGATGCCATAGCGTAGACGAGCTAGGCCCTCTATGGGCTGGAGAGCTGGGCTCGCGACTCTTCGCCGAGAAGCTGGGAGCGCTTGTAGAGAGCAGATTCGATTACCTTAGAACACGGCGTCGTATACTCAGGATACTAGGTTTGGTGCTCGAAGAGCTCGAGCTTCAAGAAGCGCCAGCTCAGCGTCTCGACTACATCGCCTCACGGCTGAGGAGGAGTGTGCCTAGCAGGGATAGCGTGATGAACAAGCTTAGAGGCATGGGGTTTAAAGCTGTCCGGACACACTTCGACCCTCTAGCTGTGAGGACTGACGCTCCGATGAGAGAACTGGTCTCAGCTATAGCAGAGGCCTAGGCTACAGCTACACCACGTCTGCTCTCTGTAGCCAGGAGTCAAGTAGATGGCACGACCTGGGGTCGCTTAACTCGCTGTAACCGCACTCCTCGAGCTGAGTGCATGTGAAGCACGGGATCCCCACGACTCTAGCAAGCTTTACCTTTACGGTGAACGCTTTTCTTCTGTTCTCCTCTACTATGAAGAGTCTATACGTCTTCCTCCCGTTAACCATAACCTCCTCTCTCTGAATCAAGCCCTTCCTCAGAAGACGTAGGACTAGGCGAGAGCCCTCTCTACTATCTAGGTTAAGCCTCTTCCATAACTCATTCTGGAATATAGACCCGTTGTTCTCTCGGATCAGCTCAAGCGCTTGAGCTTCCAGCTTGGCTAGTTGCTTCACCACTCCTCCATCACCGTTCTATCAGCCATCTCTCTCCTCTACATGCCTACTCTCTTCTCTCAGCTCACGTAATAATTTCTGTAGCTTAGGCTATTTAAAGCTTTAAAGCTACATCTAGACCTTCTGTCTAGTTGCTGAGTCATGAGGAGACTCTTGGGATGAAGCGGGTCTCTGCGAACATATCTCCGACTCTCTTGGGCATAGTAGAGCTATGCAGACCCGTCAACTCGTTGATGGGTGTTTTCGCTATATTCGTTGGTATAGCTGTAGCTTCGAGTAGAGCTCCCCTCTTTCTACCTCTAGACCAGACTGTTTTCCACCTCGTGGGCGGGCTTCTTCTAGCATTCTCTATAATGGCTTTGAATGATGTGATCGACTACGAGATAGATAGGATCAACGCGCCTTGGAGACCCATCCCCTCGGGGAGAGTCAGCAGAGAGTTCGCTTGGCTTCTAGGAGCTTTCTCTGCTACAGCCGGTCTAGCTGTCTCCTTTTTGATCGAGCCCGCTCCTCGCGTAGCCGCTCTAGCTCTCGTAGTCTTGATTCTCTCCCACTCCTACAACATTTACTTTAAGAGAGTGCCGCTCGTTGGGAACGTGATCGTAGCCTGGATTACAGCGCTCCCGCTGGTCTACGGTGGGCTAATCACCTCCCACTATCTGGGCCTTGAGTCCGTTAACTGGACTAGGTTGAGCTTGATATGGGTCATGGCTTTCGCTACTGTCCTAGGTAGAGAGGTGGTGAAGAGCGTGGCCGACGTCGAGGGGGATAGAGCGAGAGGAGCGTACACCATAGCTGTTCTGTTAGGAGCTAGGAGAGCCGTCTACTTAGCTCTACTCTTCTACCTCGTAGCTCTAGTAGCCGGCATAGCTATAGCTCTAGTGGGGAGTGTTAGGCTGGCTATCTACCTGCCTCTATTAGCCGTGATAAGCGCTATCGCTCTCTGGGATTCAGTGAAGCTACTGAAGAACCCGGAGCCAGGGGTAGCTCTAGCTCACAAGAATAGGCTACTCTACTTAATGCTATTAGCGCTAGTAGCTGTCTACGTGTCTTCAGTGTAGGTGTTGTCTGGAAGTGGAGATACTTGTTGAACTCGAGCCCGTGAAGAGTAGAGAGAAGCTGGTGAAGAGGGTAGAGTCGCTGATAGAGGTAGCAGACTGGGTCGATGTACCCGACTCTCCTCTAGGAGTCACTAGATTCTTCTCGCCGATGGTCTCCTGCTTCGTTAAAGCTGCTAGAGTAGAGGTCAAGGTGATAGCTCACGTAAGGCTTCTTGACCTAAATAGACTTGCCTTCGAGTCTATAGTTAAAACGCTTGAGGTCTGCAACGTTGAGAGAATCGTGCCACTCACAGGAGACATAATCCCAGGCTATGTGACCGTGAAGGATTTGAGTTCAGAGGAGGCAGTGGCTCTAGTCAAGAGCATTGCCGGTAAGCTGAGTCCAGGATTGCTACTCAGTCTCGCCAAGACGCTCGATGAGATAGAGAGAAGAGTCGAAGCTCCCGCTGATTTCTACCTAGTGTTAAATCTGACGAGAGAAAACCTGGAGAAGATCGAAGCCGTCTCCTCTCTCGCTAGGAGGAGAGGGAAGCTTCTCTACCCCTACGTGATCCTCCTCGGAGAGCGTAGCGCAACACGTGTTCCCGAGAAGCTACGAGCTAGAGGGTTGAGTAGCGAGGAGGCGTTAGAGGTAGTTGGTGCTCTAGAAGGGCTCGTGGAGGGCGTCTTGCTCTCCGCTCCAGGAGACTTCAGCTTATTACTGGAGACTGCTAGAGCTTTGAGGAGGAGAGCTTGAGCCACCGCTTCCTAGAAGTCGGTGAGAAGAAGTCTGCGAAGAGAGCTTTGAGAAACGCTATCTGGAATAAGATGCTAGACTTGAAGATAGCACTCCCACCCATGCCTATACATGGTAGAATACCGAACTTCCTGGGGGCTCGAGAAGCAGCCAGCAAGCTCTTCTCTGAGCCTGAGTGGAGAAAGGCTTCTGTGGTCAAAGTCAATCCCGATTCTCCCCAGAGGTGGGTCAGGCTTAGGGCTCTCGAGGAGGGGAAGACGCTATTGATGCCAACACCTAGAATCAGAGAAGGCTTCGTGGTCCTGGAGCCTCGCTTTATCCCAGCACATCTCTACGAGAGAGCGTCTACCATAAAGGGGGCTTTCGAGCTAGGTAGAGTCTTGAGGAGAGTTGATGAGCTCTCGAGAGCTGTTCCCTCAGTAGACCTCATAGTGGAGGGTAGCGTGGTTGTCAACACTTATGGAGAGAGACTAGGTAAAGGCGAGGGCTACGGCGAGCTGGAGTACGCGATTCTGCTAGAACTGGGAATCATAGACCCCGATGTCCCGATAGCTACGACTGTTCACGATGTTCAAGTAATCGACTCCCGAATCCCCCAAGAGGTATACGATGTCCCGATAGACTTGATCTGCACGCCAACCAGAGTGATCAGAGTACGGGAGAGAGGCCCAAGACCCCCCGGGGTCTTGTGGGAGCTATTGGATGAGGAGAAGCTCGAGTCTATCCCTATTCTTAGAGAGCTCAAGTCTAGGCGTGCTGTCTCCTAAGCTCTTGTATCTTCCTAGCTATGGCTTTCAAAGTCTCTCTCTTGCTACCCATCTTATCGACTACGACTGCGTCTCTATAGACCCACCAGAGTCTAGGATAGCTCTTCTTGACTACCTCAGGCTTGAGCCCCAGCTTCTCAGCCGCTACTACAATCTCTGCGACTGTTGGCTTCTTGACGCAGAGTTCTCTAGAGAGCCTTCTACCCAACCTTCTCTCTGTGCCGCAATCGATGTAAACAGGCCAGATCACGATTCTGCTCACTTAGCAGACCCTGCTGGCTCTACTAGCACAGCGTTAACAACACCGTCCTGACTAGGCCTCGAGGTGACTACTGCCTTCCCGAGCTCAGTCATTATGATCGAGCCCTTGACTATAATCCCTCTCCTCGCGTACTCCCTATTAGCCGGCGTCTCTACGACGCCAAGTATTCTAGCCTTCTTCGACAAACCCGTCTTGGGGTCAGAGACTACGGCATGAGATGCTGTCACAAGCTTCAACTTGATGGTATTCCCTCTGCCCTTAACTATCTTCACTTCACTAGCTTGACCTAGAGTGGTGAGCGTAGCTTCTCCACCCCTAAGAGCCCACCTCTTCACCTTATAGGGTCTACTCTTGTATCCTCCAGTAGGCTTCTTGAAGTCTCTCCCCTGGTATATCGTCATCGTGCTACCCTTCCTCGAGGCTTCTAGCACAGAGTTTTAAAGCTTATGAACCCCACCTCTTGTACAGATTATGCTTTACTCCTAGAACATCTAGTATCTTCCCAACGTTGAAGTCAACGATATCGTCTACAGTCTTGGGCCGGCTGTAGAATGCTAGAGTGAGAGGCACTATGATTGCACCGCTGAGAGCTAGCCTGTAGAGATTCCGGAGCTCTGAAACACCGAGAGGGGACTCTCTAGGAGCTACTACTAGCTTGCGTCTCAGCCTGAGGATCGCTAGAGCAGCTCTGCTAACGAGCCCTGCTGGGATACCGTTGGATATGAGTCCTATGGTTTTCATGCTAGCTGGGACTATCACCATAGCGTCTGGCTGGTTAGAAGAACTAGCTAGAGGGGAGCTGTAGTCTCTATTATCGTATACTCGAGCATAGCTCTCCAGAATCCTGACTAGCTCGCTCTCACTCAACCCCTCCTCCGCTGCTGCCACAGCTTTAGCCGCCTTCGTTACTATTATGCCATATACGTCTATCCCTAGAGAGCTCATGTATTGAATGAGCCTTAAGGCTACTCTCACTCCACTAGCTCCTGTTAGAGCCACCGAGACTCTCAACAATCCCCACCTTATCTGAAGATATTGTGGATCGCTAGAGCTACAATACCTATATACGGTATCTTAATCACATAGCCATTCACGTCTACGACCTTCCCCACTATCCACTCCTCGGGGATACCCGGGCTTCTCTCATATCCTGGCACACTCGCGAGTGGTGGGCAGAGCTGCGGGTCTCCGATGTCTGGCACCGGGTTATTATCTCCTTGGATGATGAAGCATATGCGAGAGCCTACCTCGTATTTCTCTACAACTCTATGTATTACTAGGCCTCTGTTTGAGACAAATATTACGACATCGCCTTCCTTCAGCTCGGCAGGGTCTTTCTTCACATAAATTACTACATCTCCTGTGTGTAGAGTAGGCTCCATGCTTCTCCCACTAACGACTGCTAGTCCTCCACCACTCAGCCTCAAGACTAGATACGAGACTACTAGAAGAACGAGGATTATATCGATAAGGTGGCGTTTTATCCACACTCTTCTACTCGTATCCCCCATAATGCTCCCACTCTGTCACCAACAAGACTCAAGATTCTTTAATCTTTAATCTAGACTGATGCTGATGCAATCTAATAGCTCTCGAGAGTAAAGAGGACCTACTCTGGGCGCTCTCAGTGAGAGATAGCTTAGAGCCCGAGGATTTACGTAGAATAGCTGTAAGAGTCGCTAGCGAAGCAGCTGCTCTCTTGAGAGATCACGCGTGTATCGACTCGTACTCAGCTAGAGTCCAGGGGGAGACCATAGTAGCCGATAAAGTCAGCGAGGAGTACATCATCGATGCGTTAAGATATGAGGGTCTTAGGCTAGTAGGAGTTTCTGAGGAGAGAGGCTTCTTCGAGGTTAATGGGGGTGGAGGGCTTAGAGCGGTAATAGACCCGCTGGATGGAAGCAATAACTACGCTCTCTGCATCCCCTGGGCTTCAGTATCGATAGCTTTCACCTATGGGGAGAAACTGAGAGACGTTGTAGCTGGAGCTGTCGTGCCTGTTTTCGAACTCGAGCCCTTCTCTTTTGCTATCGGCAAAGGCTGCTTCTACGGGGGAAGGAGAGTGGACTCTAGGAGTGTGATTAGAGGAGACCAGAGACAGAGCAGAACGGTAGTAGTCTATTTGGATGAGGATAAACCAGAGGTAGCTGTGAACCTCTTAAGCGCTATCAGGAGCCACCTTGGAGCAGTCAAGGTTCGAGGTTTGGGTAGTGCAGCGCTAGAACTCTGCTACACGGCATTAGGCAGATTCGCCGTCTTCGCAGACTTGAGGGAGAGGCTGAGGAATGTTGATGTAGCTGCTGCGCTAGGCTTCCTCAGAGAAGCTGGGGGAGAAGCGTATACGCTAAAAGGAGAGCCCTTGGACTCGCCTCTCGATAGAGTAGTTAGTCTCAGCGGCGTGATCGCGTCGCTGGACCTAGATCTAGCTCGCAGACTCGGCGGGGTGGTGACTCGAGTTGGAATGCGTTGACGCTCTTCTTCTAGAAGACTCCGCTCTAATCCTCGACGTGGAGAAAGCTAGGTCTCTCTTCTCCAGAGGATTCTACGGGCTACCCATAGGAGTCGAGAAGCCTAAAGATGCGAGCTTCGAGACGCCCCTCAGGCTGAGCGTCTACGAGACTCTCTACTTGGCAGAAAAGGGGGCCATATGTCTCAAAGACCTTGAGGGGAGGCCGTTGAATGTTGAGACTCTCAAGCTCACTCTACTAAAGGACAAGAAGTCTGCTGCTGAGTACACCATCTACAAGTCTCTGAGAGACGCGGGCCTCATAGTCCGCTCGGGGCTGAGGTACGGAGGAGACTTCACAGTCTACAGAATAGGCCCGGGTCTCGAGCACGCTCCATTTGTCGTGAACGCGTATGAAGCAGACGAGGAGATAAGCCCTCTGGATATAGTTAAGGCTCAGAGAGTAAGTCATAGCGCTAGAAAGACTCTCACGCTAGCAATAGCGTCTAAGGAGAAACTGCTTTACTATCTGATACTTAGATGGGTCAAGTTTTAGCAGTCAGCTACCAGCAGTGCTAGCTCCCATCTTTCTCTATGGTTAGAGTCAGAGGGAGGAAATTTCGTCACCACTCTGCGCGACCGAAAGCTCATCATCCGACCAAGTATCCGCAATAGTCTCCATTAATATTAATCTCAAAAAAGTCTTTAGCAGGTTTTGAAGCTAGGATTGTTCTCAGTAATAGTCTCCTAGAAGCCACTCGTTGCCTACATAGATCTCCTTTATTCCCACTCTCCTCGCTTCTCTAACTGCTTCCTCTACATGCCTTGAGCTCGTGGGGGGAAGGTCCGTCATTATGTAGTCTGGGTGGAAAGCGAGGAGAACCATGGGGATTCTGTCATCGAGACTCGCTATGTACTCTGCTATACGTGAAACCTCTTCGGGCGTGACGTAGCCGGGGACTAGTAGAACACTCACGACTAAGAGGGGGGGCTCTGGTCTCTCCCTCCCGATGCTCGCTATTAGCTTAGCGTTCTCCTTGAGTCTTGTGAGAGCTCTCTCCCCATCGACCCCGGTTAGGGCCTCGTAGACAGAGGGGGTCCACGCTTTCCAGTCGATCTTAACGATCCCCCCACTCTTCAGACTCAATATAGACATCTCTCTAGCTAAGACCGGGTTCATCAAGCCGTTTGTCTCCCAGCATATCCTCTTGTATCTCTGCCCTCTGTCTCTAGACTTGTCTAGTATCTCCTTAGAGACTCTGATGAGGAGAGGCAGGTGGGGGACTGGGTCGCCGCCGAAGTAGCACACACACGTGACTCTAGGGTCTAGAGCTTCCAACACTAGACTCTCGTAGTCTTTAACACGGGAAGCTCTAGAAGCTAGCACGCGGTGAGACCAGTTCTGGCAGAACAAGCAGTCGAGAGAGCAACCACCCATGAAGACCGCCAGGTTGTAGTAGCCGTACTCCAGCCCTTCTGTGGGAGTATAGTCGGGGAAGCCTCGCCGCGTCGTAGCCGGGCATATGGGGGCAGCCACGCAGTTCGTGGGGTGCGGGTCGTAGTAGGTTTCCGCTAAGACTCCCCTCTCTACGATGTACTCGAGCCTTCCAGACCTGTTCACCCAGACTCCGCAGAACCCCCTCTCTCCAACCCCTATTCTGCACTCGTTGACGCATATGGGGCAAGGCTTGCTAGCCGAGTCTCTAGGAGCGTCTTCGCCCAGGCCTAGCTTGTGCCTCCAAGCTCTTCTCATATCGTGAACGAAAGCTGGTGGCTTCGTGTCTCTAGCTAGACAGGTGTAGCAGATGCTCAGAGAAGAGCTGACGAGCTTGTCTCGCTTTCCGCAAACTCTACAGAAGCCTAATTCGCCGCACCCTCTCAGATACACGTAGATTAGCTGGAGGAGTTAAGTTTCAAAATCGCTCCCCTGCCCCCTGGCGAGCAGGCCTCGTAGCTACTCGCGGCAGAGAGAGGTGATCAAGTCGAGGAGTCTGGAGTCTCTTAGAGCAAACCTGGCTGTCTCAGCTACCCAGACGCCCGTGGCTCTCTTGCCAGCCACGGTTTCCAACGCTTTCCTGCATGTAGTGTCGAGTTTTCGTGCTATCTCTGGTATGGCTTTCTTAAGCTCATCTACGCTCATCTCGTGGTATCTGCAGAGCTTCACTTCACCCATCGTCCTCGAGGCTTGCCTATCGCAGATACTGCATTTCTCGCTAGGCTTCGCTAGCTCAACTCCTTGAGCTATCTGGAAGCCTATGGCCGCCTTGTTTCTCGAGATCTTCTCTAGGATAACGTTGAGCGACGCTATGGCTTCCTTGATGACTTGAAGCCTAGAGGTTCTCCCATACCTTATATCCTCGAGTAGTCTCTCGAAACGCCTAGTGAGGTCGGGGGATGTGAGTTCAGGGACGTACTCGTCTAGGATCGACGCGATAGTGAGACCTAGGTCTGAGACGACAGCTGTCTTGCCTCGAGATACAATGTATTCTCTCTCGTAGAGCGTCTCTATTATCCTAGCTCTAGTCGACTCCGTCCCGAGCCCGACGCTCTCCATCCATCTGAGGAGAGAGTCTTTAGTGATGGCTATGGGCGAGCTACTCCACCTAACCCCTACTCTGACACTAGCTACTCTTAGCTCATCGCCGCTCCTCAAGGAAGGCACTAGGTGTTCTTGAGGCTCGCTGAAGTGGTAGTATTTAAGCCAGCCTTTCTCAGCTACCTCGATACCGTGAGCTACGTAGAGTCTACGCGAGTAGTCTCTAGCTACGACCCACACATAGTTTAAGACTGCTGGTTTGGCGAAAGCTGCTAGAAATCTTCTAACTATGAGGTCGTAGATGAGTTCTTGGTCGCGAGAAAGCTTTACTGGAGATTCCCCAGTAGGGTGTATAGCTGGGTGCGCCGGATCCTCCTCTCTACCCTGTACAGGCTTCAGGACCCCTCTGCTCTCCGATAGCAGAGTCGTCACGAGCTTCGAGTACTTAGGGTTGGACTTAAGACCGCTCATTATCCGGTAGAAGTCTATGGTAGCTGGTAGCTTCTGACTGTTAGTTCTCGGGTAGCTTATCAGAGCTTTCAGGTACAGCTCTTCGGCTATGTTTTGAGTCTTCATTGGAGAAAAGCCGTAGACCCTGTAGGCTTCATGCTGGAGATCGCCTAGATTGAAGGCTGGAGGCGGGTCTAAGACTTTCTCGTGCTTCTCCGAGCCGACTACTAGCAACGTGCCCCGCTTTTTGAGTTCTACAGCAATAGACTTGGCTTCGCTGAGAGTAGCTGGACTCCACTCCTTCGGCTTAAAGCTAAGCGTTCTTCCATCTCGCGTCTCAGCTATCACCGTTAATTCTATGTGGGGTTTGGGGACGTGGAGAGCCTTGCTTACCCATCTTCGAGCAGCTTCGAGTAGAGTCGGGCTTTGAACACGACCTGCACTAAGCACTCTCCTCGACCCTGTTACCGTTCTCAAAGCATCCATCAACGCTCTCGATACATTTATCCCCCAGAGCCAGTCGAGCTCATGTCTAGCCAAGCCGGCTTCTATCATCTCTACGTCGAGAGGCTGCAGTCTCTTAAACGACTCTCTGATTTCAGTAGCTGTCAGCGTCGAAAACTTCATTCGACGAGCTCTCCTAGGGTCTCCGAAGGCCTCGATGATCTTATAGCATATCACGCTACCTTCCACATCGTAATCGCAGGCGCTGACATAGAGTGACGCTTTGGGCAGAATTCTGGCTAGAAGGTCGTAGAATCTCTTGAGGTGTCTAGAACTCTCATCTATTACCCAGAGAGGTCTCCACTCGAAGTCGTAGACCGGGTACTTGTCTCTTATCGGAGTATACAGGCCAAAGAGGTGCCCCGCTGCTGAAACAACGACTATGGGAGTGTTTGAGGACCGAATGATCCAGTAGGGAGTGCCTTCTGAGACGCATAAGTCAGCTTTGCCTATAGCGTTGGCTATGCGTTGGGCTGCTTTAGGCTTCTCGGCTATTATAGCTATGAAGTTAGTCGGTAGCTCGCAGTGACGTAGTTTGGCGAGCTTACTCACATCACTTAACCTCCAGTATAACGTGTATCCTCTGAGCTATAAGACCGAGTCTTCGAGTAGCATATCCGGCAGCCAAATCGGCTCCTCTAGCCTCTCTCCAAGAAGACCTCGTTACGCAATTGGGACGGGTAGTGTCAAGATCAGTAGTGTTGCGTACACGAGAGCCACGATCACTCTTGAGTAGTGGCTCTCGATCTCGATCCCGTAGGATGAGCCAGGATGCCGTCCTCTGCTGAGAGTGTACAGTAGGATGAGAACTAGCAGGTACACGAAGAAGATGGGGTACGCGATAGCGATGAGAGCCACTAACCCTATCACAGTAAGGCCTACGTATCTGTGAAGCCTCTCACCTAGCAGAGCTCTAACCACATGCCCGCCGTCAAGCATCCCCACGGGGATTAGATTGAGGAATGTCACGAAGAGGAAGATCATAGTGGCAAAAGCCATGGGGCTCAATACTATAACCGACCCCTCGGGGACATCGAGAGTAGCTAGGAGCAGGAGGAAGACGAGGGGGACAGCGGGGATCTCGGCGCCCTCCACTACCTCACCAGGCTGAAGTACTGTTGATTGCGCTACGCCAATGTAAGCTAGCGGGAGCGCTACTAGAAGCCCTGCTAGAGGACCCGCTAGAGCTATGAAAGCTAGGTCTTCGAGAGTTGCCGGTAGCCATCTCATATTCACGACAGCACCGAAAGTTCCAAGAAACCCGAGCTGGAGGGGTGGAGCTGGGAGCAAGTACGGGAGGCTCGAGGGGACACTTCTAGCCCTCATTGCTAAGAGATGGCCGAGCTCGTGGACTAAGAGTGGCACGAGAAGACCTAGAGGGTATGCTAGAATACTCCAAGAAAACCCCCGAGGAGTCTGTTCCGGATTCTCGAAAGCCAGAGACGAGATCGTCACTGTGAGAAGCGTGATCAGAGCTAGGGCTATGAGGAGAAGCACGCGTTCTCCGCGATACTCTTCTCTGAAGACGTAGAGCACGAGACCCCGGTTTTCTGAGCGAAGCATGGAGTAATATCCTGACCTCATAAGGTCTCTGTACACCTTGCTCAAAGCGTTCTTGAAGTCTCTCTTCTTCGGCTCCCCCAGAACTATCTCTAGCCTGTTCTCGAAACTCTTCTTCTCGATTATCTCGAACTCTTCCTCAACTATCAGGAAGGGAGCGTTGCTCAACGCTCACTCAACTCTACCAAAGAACTTCTTACCCAGCTCTACTAGGAGCTTTAGCGGTATAGCCTGCCTCTCTCCTGTGCTAGTATACCTTAAGACGGAGATAGGGAGAATCCCGTTTTCTACCTCGTACTCCGCTATCACAACAGGGTCTGTAGACTTCACTTTATCGAGAGGAACTAGTGGAGGAGCTCCGAAAGATAGCTGGAGAGCTCTCACACCCACTATTCTAGCCTTCTCGTACTTTGTGAGATACGGGGGCCCTATTCTAATCTCGTCGACGATCTTCGGGAAGCCTACGAGCGAGAGAGTCTCCACTCTTCTCCTAACCACGAGACTGCACCCAGCTCGGGAGACTTCTGCTGGCTTTCAGTCTTACTTCTCGTAGAAGAACGTGGCTATAGGTGCTAGATAGCTAAGAACTACGAGTGCTGAAGCTGATTCAGCGAGCTTGAATAATGCTTCCTCGTCTGCTCTAGTGATGCCGAGTAGAGCTAGAGCCTCTCTCTGCGTGGGGAGTCTTAGAGCTAGCTCTAGGTCTCTCTCGGGTAGGTGGACTGAGACAGCTTCTGCTCTAAGGCTAAGCGCTTCTCTCGACTGAGCTAGAGTCACGGAGTCTCTGGAGAACTCAAGCCTAGCCGAGTCGAGCCCCAGAGCTTTGAAGAAGCCTCCCGCTAGTCTAGCCGCTATCTTCGAGACTAGGTGTTTAACTGCAGGAGAGAGCTCAAGCCTCTTCTCGAGCGATGCTACTAGCTCCGCTCCCTCGGCTCTCTCCAGGAGCGGCTCTAAAGACGTGCTAGCACTTACTCTAAGCTCGTAAACACGCTCAGAGTCTACTAGAGCATAGCCCCTGTAGCCTAGTTGGCTGATAGCTCTCCTCAATCTAATCACTGAGCTCTCGTCGTTCTGGAGTCTCACCATAGCTTCTAGCATTAGAGCTCTCCTCCCAGCCAGCCTGCCTAGCTCTGTCACTCTAACAGAGGAGAGCGTGGAGTGAGCTGCGCGTAGAGCGTCGACGACTTGAAGCTCACTATCTTCGCTAAGCAAGAGAGCCTTGAACTCCACGCTCTGAACACGAACAGAAACTCCTCCCTTCTCGTTTAGAGCCTCAATGAGAGCGTCTAGTAGAGCCACGTCTCTATCGCTTGAGAGAGCTAGAGGGATGTAGACTCTACCTTTTAGAAAGCCCCCTTCTATCACTAGAGGACCTAGAGCGTGTAGAGGGACCTGGATAGCACCGACCAGTACTCCACTCAAGCTATCTCTCAGAGCTTCGAAGTCTATGATATTGCTAGCAATACCTGTTAAAGGTATGCCGAGATATTTCTCAATGAACAGTCTTCTAGCTAGAACAGCTAGATTAGCGTTGCCAAGGATGCTGTCTAGCTCGCTTAGCTTAACGTCTCCTCTCTCTACTCTCGCTAATACATCATCTAGACTGGAAGCCATCTCTGCCTTCCTTAACTCGTAGTAGAGCTTCTTCTATTCACTAGCGAGGGTCTGAATTTGAGCGCGTACACTATCAGCCCCGAGGCCCCGTCTTCTCTCAGCTTTCTTAGCACAGCCTCGACTTCCATGTCTTCTCTGATCTCTGAAGCGTCTGCATCAGTGATCTCCGCTACTACTCTAGCCACTCCGAGGTCGATGAGACCTACTATCAGGGGGGTTTTCTCACGTCTATGAGATGGAGTAGAGTAGACTATAGAGTAGCTTACGAGCCTGCCTCTTCTAGGGAGCTCGACATCGCTCAGATTGCGAGAGCTGCAGTAGGGGCATGCCTTGAGGGGCGGGTAGTGTACTCGCCCGCAGTCTCTACACTGTCTCCCTAGCAACCTGTACAGGCTTTCCCGAAGCCTCCAGACCGCTGGTGGTGTGCTCACAGCTAGCCGCCCTCCTCTAGGCCTCCTCTAGGTAAGCTACATAGGATGAGGACCCGTGAGCGTTGATCGATACAGCTAGACCTCTTTTAGCTTCTTGAGCTCTACGCCCCGGGAAGATGCCAGCAATCTGCAAGGCTATCTCGGCTAGCTGGTAGACTCCCGTCGCTCCTATTGGGTGTCCTCGAGCTTTAAGACCACCACTTAGGTTGACTAGTGGCTTCTCGTTAGAGAAGTAGCCTTCTGCTATCATCTTAGCTGCTCTCCCTCTCTCCGCTAATCCGAGCGTCTCTAGTATCAGTATCCCGGTTATGCTAGAAGAGTCGTGGACTTCGAGTATATCAGGGTCCTCGATATCCTCCTTGGCTCTCAGTTTAGCATAAGCGACCTCTAGAGACTCTATTATGAGAGGGTCTTCTTGAAGAGCTATGCTAGGATAGCCTGTAGCCGACTCTACAGCAACCAGCTTAGAGAGAGACCCTCTACTTCTAGCCGATAACACTATCGCTGCCGCTCCATCAGATATTGGGGGCATATCGAGGAGAGTTAAAGGCTCGGCTACGGGAGGCGCCTCCAGAACTGCTTCTGGCTTCACGCTGAATCTGAGCATAGCTAGCGGATTGCTTCTAGCGTTAGCGTGCATTAAGACAGGCCACTGAGCTAGAGTGAGGCGGTCTACCTTATACCTCGACATGTATAGCCTAGCCAGGATCCCCTGAATAGCTCCGAAGCCGAACTCGTGAAAGCCCTCGTACTCTACATCGTTTAAATGGGATAGATGCTCGTATGCACTGGAAGACGTCGTATCGCTCAGCTTATCGACACCCAGTAGGAGCACGTTTTCAGCAACACCGCTCCTGATTAGAGATAGAGCTACTTGAGCTGCCGCTAGTCCCGAGGCTTCGCCTGCTTCTACAGCTAGAGCTCTAGCTCTCCTCATGCCTATCGATGACGTTATGTAAGAGGCTAGATCTAGCTGTCTTGACTGTAGGTACGAGACGCTAGAAGCTACCACCACGGTGTCTATATCGTCTTCGCTCATCTCAGCCAACTCTAGCGCTTTCGCTGTCGCCTCGAAAGCTAGGTCTTTGAGGCTCCTATCGTAATGTCTATCTACCTGAGTCATCCCAGCTCCTATTATGAAAACCATGAAGTTCACCTTAGTCTCTGGGGAGACTCTTTATCTTACCTCTGAGCTTGACGTAGTCTGAGTACGAGATCTTTACTCTAGCTGCTAGATAATCGTCGACAGTAGGAGCCCTATCTCTCTTCTCTACAATCGAGTCTGTGATAATGAAGCTGAAAGCGTCGCTACCAGCGCCGCTACCATAGGTTACGACTAGAACCCTGTCTCCCGGTGCTGCTTTATCGAGTACTCTTGCTAGCCCTATGCTAGCACTCCCATTGTACGTATTGCCTATTTGTGGAGCCACTAGACCAGTCTTTATCTGGTCGGTCGTGAAGCCTAGTATTTGAGCGACTTTAACTGGAAACTTCCCGTTAGGTTGGTGGAAGACCGCGTACTTGAAGTCAGAAGGTCTGAGGCCAAGGCTCTCCATGAGGTGTCTAGCTGCTGAGACTACGTGAGCGAAGTATGCGGGCTCGCCCGTGAAGCCCTCTCCATGTCTTGGGTAGGGAGCGCCGTCTCTCCTCCAGAAGTCGGGTGTGTCCGTGACGTAGGTAAAGCTACCCTCGAGTACCGCTACTGGATCGTTAGCTCCAACAACGAACGCTGCTGCTCCGCTAGCAGCCGTAAACTCGAGGACATCTCCTGGGTTCGACTGAGCTGTATCGCTACCCACTACGAGAGCATACTCGACATTATTAGATGACACTAGAGCTGTAGCAATCCTAAGGGCTTCTCCGACAGCTCTACAAGCGAACTCTAGATCGCTAGCCATCACGTCAGGAGTTGCTCCAATAACCTCAGCTATCACTGTTGCACTAGGCTTTACCGCATAGGGCTTAGACTCTGAGCCGAAGAGAACAGCCCCAATTCTCCGAGGACTTATGCCCGCTCTAGCGATAGCGTTTAGAGAAGCCTCGACTCCCATAGTGGTAGAGTCTTCGTCAACGTTCGCTACTGCTTTGCCCTCGACTCCCAGACTTTTCCAAGTATGGTCGGGCCATCCCCACACTTTAGCTACCTCGTAAGCCGGTAGCCAATATCTGGGTATGTAGACACCCCATCCCTCGATTCCAGCTCTAAGAATCTCCACACACCCCCTCTTCCGCTCACTCACGCCTCTTTAGGAAGCTGATAGTTTAGACAGAAGTATTAAGCATTCATTATACTCTAGTCGAAGACTAATCTGTAGCCACGTAGATGTTATCAGTGTCTCTGACAATCTTGACGGTGAGTACCTCGCCTATCTTGAGCTCTCTCCTAGGAAACAGTGATATGATTCTTCTAAAATCCCTATCAACTAGCAGATATTCTCCTCTATGCCAGCCTGGGCCTACGACTATCCCTGTGACTACGTCTCCCTTCTCGAATGGCTTGGGTAGAGAGGGTCGAGGCTCTATTCCTATCTCTCTCGATGAGACTATCAGCCTGTAGCCTGTCTCGCGCTCAAGTCTTCTAAGCCACTCGTAGAATCTACGCCAAGACCATGGCTTTACTCCCCTGACTTTTCTACCGTACTTGTGAACCTCGTACTTCTGAATCAAGACTCCTGTAGGCCAAGAGCTCTTCTCTCCCGCTTTGTGCTTCTTAGCCCACTCTATCATCTTAGCCATCTCTCTCTCGTTTAGCCCGGGGATGACTACTGGAGTCAAGACTATATCGATTCGGGTATTCTCGAGAGTCCACGCTGCTAGCTCTAGAATCCTGGAGACATCGTAGGACTCTAGCCCAACGAGTCTCCTAGCCTGAGCAGGGTCTAGAGAGTCTATGCTCAAGTTTATCCTATCTAGGCCCGCGTCAGCCAGCTTCATTATCAAGCTTTTGGTTAAGAAGCCTCCGTGGGTTTCGATAGCTACTCTCTCGTAGAGCCCCGACTCTTTCAGCATCTTGACTAGCTCAACTACACGAGGGTGGCTAAGCGGCTCACCTACCCCGTCTAAGAGAGCTTCTAGAGACCTCCCCCCCTTGTATCTAGCTACGCTTAACGCGTGCTGATACAGCCACTCTATGTCCACGATGTATTCTGCCTGTCTCCACACGCTTCGAGGACCGGCATCGACACTACAGAATATGCAGGAGTGCGGGCACAACGTGGTCGGTCTCAACTGGACTACGTTTGTTCCTCTATCTATCAGACCGAAGGCTATGTGTCCTACTAGGGGGAGTGGAGCTTCGACAGCGAAGACTGGCTTATTGAAAAACGATGTCAGCTTACGGAGACCTATTGTCTTCAAGCTCGCGACCTCTGAAGAGCCTCTCTAGTAGCTGTTCTAGGCTGAGCTCAAATAAAGCTAGTCTCGAGCCTGAGCACGCTTAGGATGACCACGGAAGGATTTTTACCCGAATATTGCCAGAAGCTCTCTGGGCGAGCGGATTGGACAGAGAGAGTGTTAAGAGAGCTTTGATAGCTATGATAGACGAGAATCCTGACGTGGAGGTAAAGGCGAGATTTTATTCAGATGAAGTTGTCTCATCTATAATGAACAGTCTCTACGAGAAGTGGGAAGCTAGCGGAGGTCAGGGGATTCCTCTCGACTATGCTAGCGATGAGGAGCTAAGAGTTCTCTATGATAGAGCGCGCCGTTACGCGGGCTCCTCGGGGAGCAGTCTCCTTGGTCTGTTGAAGAGAGTGCTTGGAGGCTAGCGTGATGAGTCTAGTGGACGCTCCTGAGCTCTACAAGAGTCTAGCTCTAGCTTTTAGCAGGAGAGATGACGAGAGATGGAGGGTCTACCACGAGAGGCTAAGAGGCGTTATTCGCGAACTAGAGGACCTCGATGGTAGGAGTAAGTCTCTCGGAGTGAGATTCTCTAGCTTTCTCCAATCCCACGCGAGACTAGTTCTCGAAGCCGTAGAGAAGAATGACGTCTCTGTAGCTGTGGAGACTTTGTGGAGTCTTGAGAGAAGACTGCGGGCAACGTATCCTCTTACAAGCTTATACGCGTTTCTAGCGCTATCTAGCAGAACAGCTTCGACTACCGCGCTATTCTTGGCTCTAGTGTTGACGCTTCTTCAGTCGAAAGCATCGACTCTGACTTTGGTCAGCTTAGCTGTCCTCGCGACAGCTCTATTAGTGGCAGCATTTCTAACCATCAAGACTCCGCTCACGCTAGCTCTCCAGCTTATCTCATTCTCGATACAGGCATCCTACTTGGCTATACTTGGGAGCGATGCCGGGCTAGTGGTCGTACTCCCCCTCTTGCTAGCCGCGCTCTCTCTGGTCTCAGCCCTGGCAGTCAACATTCTAGCCTGGTTCTCAATGAGGAGAACTCTGGAGACTGTGTGGCGCCGGGGAGGGGACTTGAACCCCCGACCACCGGGTTAACAGCCCGGCGCTCTACCTAGCTGAGCTACCCCGGCGCCTGAACACTCCTACAGCTTGTGGGCTAAAAAGCTGACCTCTTCTACCTATCTCTAACAAGCTGGGACTCTCCGAACTTGTTGAAGAACACTATTTCCTCGAGAGGCTTCCGAGGCTTTGCTTGCGGTTGCTCGTCTGGATACCCTACGGCTATCAACGCTACCGGGATATACTCGAGCGGTAGTGAGAGTAGTTCTCTCAGCTTATCGATGTCTCTTAGTGTCTGGATCCAGACAGTCCCCAGTCCTAGAGCGTGAGCTGCGAGCATGAAGTAGATAGTAGCGTTAGCGCAGTCAGCCAGATAGGATACAGGGGACTCTGCTGTATTGCAGGCGATGAGGACACCTAGAGGAGCCTCTCTCAGAGGCCATGCCGCTCCGTGTATCGAAGAGAGAGTCTCCTTGAGCCTCTCGTCAGTCACGATTATGAATCTCCATGGCTGAGAGTTTCGCGCACTAGGAGCGTACCTGGCTATCTCTATAGCTCTAAGGACTGTCGAGAGGTCTACGGGCGTTTTCTTGAATCTCCTAACGCTTCTCCTAGAGGCTAGGAATCTCAGGAGGTCTTCTGCTTGACTCAAGCTCGCTCGCCCCGCGGGATGATAGTGTGAGCGGGCTATTAGAGTTACCGAGGGTGTAGTAGTCTAGGAGCAGCTGAGGTACACTATGGGGTCCTTCAGCCAGCCTGTAATACAAGCTATTCTATAGCTTCCACTCCTCTCCTCCAGGCGTGCTCTATAGAAGGGCGCGTGGATGACGGTGTAGGCTATGACGTCTACTCCTAGTGATTGGTTGAGGAAAGACCTTATGCTCCCTACTGAAACCAGTTGCTCCTTTACGCTGAAGCCTTGTCTAGGCTTGTCGACTCTCCTGGCTTCCGCTAAGAGTTTAGCTGCTTCCTCTAGCTCGCTACTCCCCGGTAGCACGTTTGCTATCTCCACCACCATGGGGCGACTCGATAGCTGCTTAACCAATCCTCTAGCTGTCAGACTCTTCATCAGCTTATTCCAGAGAGTTGGGCCGTAGAGCTGGACTAGCTCGCTTCTAGCCACGGCTCTCCCAGCGTATATCCTGTAGACTTCTAGCAGGTCTGGGGGCATGTCTACGAGTTCTCTCAGAGCATCATAGAGAGCTTTCCTCGACCTGTCTAGAGCTAGAGGAAGCCCTGAGACAGCCGAGGCAGCCATCAGAGTCTCTCTGAATCGCGTCTTAGCCTGGTCTAGAGCTAGCCTAACTTTCATCAGGTAAACCGGGTAATATATGGGCTCTACTTCGGCTACATGCTCGGCTGCTATTACTAGGAATTTCTTCTGGACAACGTGCTTAGCTATCCACTCTCTGGCTTGATATAGTGTGATCTGCGAGTCTAGGAACTGCGCTGAGACATCTAGCACTCCTGCATCAAGCTCTGCTAGCAGGTCTCTCAGCTCTAGTAGCTCTACTCTCTCCAGTAGCCTAGCTAGGTTACGCGCTGTTTCAGTGAAACCTGACGATGATATGATTATAGCTTTGTACGCTGCGATAGCTAGAGAAGCGTTGTAAACTTTGAGCACCACGTCTCTATCCACAGGCTCCTTCACGTTCTTAACCTCAACTAAAACCCTACCTCTATCATCGTGTATCAAGAAGTCAGCTTCGAATTTGCCTAAAGGACTCTCTAAGAGCACGTTGCGCTCGTAAGCATATCCTCTACGAGAAAGCCATAACTCTACTAGGTCCTCTAGCGATTTGCCCAAATCTACGCTAACCCTACCCACTGCTAGCCCCATACTATCATTATCACTATAGCTACTTTATTAAGAGAGCACCTCTACGAGTATGCAATAAGAGAGCGTGTTCTCGTATCTAAGATTTTTAAGCTGCCTACTCGCAACTCGTTTGCTGGTCAGGGTGACCAGCGATAAGTCAACGACTCGATATAGTAAGACCTGCTCTAGCTATACTAATCGTAGCTCTCCTCTTAGCTCAGCTCGCTATCTATCTAGAATTACGGGGACTAAGAGAGGCTGTTAGTGATATTCAGAGAAGATTTGAGGAAGAGGAGCTTAGAGTAGACGCTATCGAGAGGAGGATAGATGAACTCTCGAGAAAAGTTGAGAATATGGCGAGCTATGAAGACCTTCGAGCCGTATACCTAGAGCTAGTGGAGCTCAGAGCACGCTTAGATAGGCTGGGCGAAAGGTCTATCGCGCTAGAGGAGAGAATAGCTAGGATTGAGGCTCAAGTGCTGAACATCGCTGAATCTCTCGGCTACCCTATGGTACTCAGAGACTGGAGCGGTAGAGATGTAGTTCTACTGAAGCCCCCCCGAAGAGTGGTCTCTCTAGCGCCAAGCGTTACCGAGTCAGTGTATTACATCGGAGCCTTAGAGACACTAGTCGGAGTCGATGAGTTCTCGAACTTCCCTCCAGTCGTGGTCGAGCTGAGAGAGAAGGGTGTTCTGAGGTCTATAGGTGGTTTCTGGAACCCGAGTATTGAGCTAGTAGTCGCGCTGAGGCCCGACTTGGTGGTTGGGCTCGCGTCCGTCCCGAGTCACGTAGCTCTAAGAGATATCGTCTCTAGCTACGGCATCCCGGTAGTCCTCCTAGGTGATAGGTCTCTCGATGAGGTGATAGAGTCTCTCATAGTGCTCGGTCTAGCTCTAGGTAAGCATAGAGAAGCCTACGAGTTAGCTTGGAGGATAAGGTATGCTATACTGGAGCTTAGAGAGATAGTTGGGAAAGCTGGAGTTAGCGAGAAGCCATCGGTTGCTCTCATAGTCTGGATCGAGCCTCTCTGGGTAGCCGGTAGCAAGACCTGGCAGCACGACTTGATGAGTGTGGCTGGGTTGAGGAACGTCTACGAGGACCTCGAGAGCTGGCAGCCCGTGTCTCCAGAGACTTTGCTGAAGCTGAACCCTTCCATGATACTCTTGACTACATCGCACGGGTATTTTAGTAGCTCCTACCTAATCTCGTACCTCGAGTCTACTCTAGGGAGGTCTGCTTGGCAGATCGCTGCTGTGAGAGAGGGTAGAGTAGTGGAGCTCTCGGGCTTCTACGAGGACTCGCTTGTTAGACCCTCTCCTCGGCTACTAGTCGCTGTGCTTGCTCTAGCCGTAGTAGGCTACCCTCACGTTTTCGGGCTAAACCAGACCCCCACGAGTCTGGGCGACGACTTCGACCTGCTATCAGTAATATCGCGCGTCGTGTCGCCAACCACCTATGAGATCGTGGAGTACATAGTTAGAGCTCGGCGAGCCGCTCTAGCGCTAGCACCAGCATCCTAGAGGTTTCGCTCGTTGCTCTCCCCGAGGACCCTCCTAGTGCTCGCTACTCTCCTCTCTCTACTAGCTGTAGCGTCCCTGACATCACTGAGCATCGGGCCCGGGGGGCTCATAAACCCTCTAGCGTGCCCCGATGAGAGCATCGGGCTGTTGAGATACAGGCTAGTCAGGCTATCAGCCGGCATAGTGGCAGGGCTATCTCTCGGCGTAGCCGGGCTGAGTATTCAGAGAGTAACCCGTAACCCTCTAGCCGACCCGTACCTAATGGGGGTCAGCTCTGGCGCTGTTCTGGGAGTTCTAACATCTATAGCCGTAGGGCTTAGTCCGCATCTGTGGCCTCTATCCTCCTTCGTGGGAGGGCTTTTCGCTCTCCTCTTAGCTATGACTCTATCGACTCTAGCTGGCTACTCTCCTCTCTCACTGATAGTAGCCGGGGTCGCTGTATCCTACCTCCTGTATAGCATCAACTTGATCCTCCTGTCTCTCATGCACTCTAAGATCAAGGGGTCTCCCATGATGTGGCTATTCGGTAGTCTGGCTTACGTGAGGCTCGACGAGCTACTCTTCTCCGCGTCTCTCGCTCTCCTGGGAGTCGCTGTGATCCTAACTCTACACAGAGAGCTCGACGTTCTAGTTCTAGAAGATGATGTAGCCAGAGCTCTTGGAGTCAGATGCTCTCTAGTGAGAGCTCTAGCAATAGGGGGAGCCACTATGGCGACAGCCGCTATTACCGCTGTAACCGGCCCCGTTGGCTTCGTGGGTGTGACTGCCCCCTGGCTAGCTAGAGTGCTCACCAGAGGAGGCTTCATAGAGCTGAGCCTAGCCTCGGGGCTTCTGGGAGCCACTATCGTCGTCTCGGCTGACACAGCGATCAAGGCTCTCCTCGGGGGGCTCGAGGTGCCGATTACTGCTGTGACTGCTCTAGTGGGAGTGCCTCTACTCGTCTACTTCATCTCTAGAATCCAGGGTGGTTGATGCTCGTGGAGTGTAGCATCGAGATCAGAGACGTTACGGTAGTTCTGGGGGAGAGAGTCGTGTTGAAGAGCGTGAGCGCTATGCTCGAGGAGAAGCTGGTCTGCCTGATTGGGCCCAACGGCGCTGGGAAGACCACGCTCCTGAAGACTCTTGCTGGAGTCGTTAGAGTAGCTAGTGGAGTCGTGAGAGTCTGCGGGTTGAGTCCTGAGGATGCTAGAAGCGTGGTCAGTTTCGTTCCCAGCAGTCTCTACGTGGAGCCTTTTACTAGAGTCGTTGACGTGATGAGAGCCTACGCGTATAGAGCTAGTAGCGTGGCTAGGTTCGAGGAAGCCCTAGAAGCAGTCGGGCTACCCAAATCAACGCTCTGGAGGAGGCTGGGGGAGTTGAGCGATGGTGAGCGGAGACTAGCTCTGCTAGCAGCCGCTCTAGTGAGAAAGCCTAGAGTGCTACTCCTAGACGAGCCTTTCTCCCACCTAGACCTACGGAATCAGGTTAGAGTAGCTAAGCTTCTCCGCTTGCTCGCAGAGAGCTCCACGCTAGTGCTCTACACTGCACACGAGCCTACTCACGCTCTCGTAGCTAGAGAGCTACTAGTTCTGAAAAACGGCTCGCTAATCGCTAAAGGACCGTCTCGCCTTATCCTCAGAGCATCGTTTCTCAGAGAAGTCTACGAGGTAGACTTTGTTGAAACAGGCGGAGTGCCCGTAGTCTTGATGAGCTGAAGAGCGAAGCTATAGAGTTGTCTATAGACGGTAAAGGACTCTATCTAGGAATCTGAGCCTCTTAGGTATCGGTGGGTGCGTTGAGAGTAGCTCTTCCAACGGGTTCGTCTGAATGCCCTTGAGTCTATCCACGTAATAGTCTATCTCGTAGAAGGGTGAAGCCCAGAGCTCCACGAGGGGAGCTATGATGAAGAGGAGAGCTGCAGTGCTATTCTCTCTAGCCATCTCGGCTATCTGAGGGCGAGTGTTGTAGGTCAAGTAGAGTCTAGCTAGAGCTCTCTGAAGAGGTCTAGAGGTCCCCATGAGTATGGCTGAGTGAGCGTCAGCGTAGTACTCTCTAAGTCTGCTAAAGTGAACAATCATAAGCCTGAAGAGCACGCTTGACACTATTAGGAGCGCTCCAATAGCCAGGAATACTATGGGGGTAGCGCTCCCTCTGCTTCCTCGAGTCTCGCCGCCCCCCAGGATCCCCATCCATATCAGCGCTCTCCCCAGGAAGTATATCGCTAGCGGGATCACGCTGAGAGCCAGGATCCACGCGACGTCTCTGTGCTTCAAGTGCCCTAGCTCGTGACCCATGACTGCTAAGACCTCCTCCTTGGGCATCGTTCTAACGAGTCCTCTCGTTAGAGCCACGTAGTTCCCGAAGAGTGGGCTACCGTAGGCGAAAGCGTTGGGGAAGTCTACGTCAGCTATCAGGAACTTGGGGGGCTTCATTCCAGCTCTCTCAGCGAGCCTCTCGAGCTCCATCTTGAGCTCCAGCTCGTACTGAGTCTTGGGCTCTCTGGTCCTGTAGGCTAGGTTTATTATGAGCGGGGAGAAGAGCCACTGCGCTAGGATCAAGAGGAACGATAGGATGGTGACAGACAACACTAGAGTGTTCGCTGAGAGCGAGAAGCCAGCGTAGGCCTCGAGAGCCTTCGCCGCTAGTATCATCACGACGAAGTAAGCTGACACCATCGCTATCAGAGTGAGCAGCATGCCCACTCTCAGAGACGATAGGCTTCTGGGAGCGTCGCCCACGAGCTTATCAGCGTTGAGCGCTATGAGCCCGACTACTAGAGCGATCGCCAAGCCCTCCACTAAGAGAATCCACCACTGAGCCACTATGAACTCGAACATCTACCGCCCCCCGGGAAGCACGCCGGTTACTTGAAATACCTAGGCGGAGGAGGCTTAATATCGCATATTGCCGGTCTCCGAGAGGAGAGCGATAAGCCTGCCTCTCCAGCGGGCTCTAAGCCCGCAGAGCTCCACGCCTCCCCGGCTCTCTAGAGCGCTCTTCAAGTATAGGAGCAGGTCTTCTATCATAGCGTCCTCGGCCCCCACTGTCTCCCATAACGGCTTGCGGTCTACTCCTCTCAGCGCTTCTACCAGCGCTGAGGCCAAGACCTCTACGTCTACTCTCTCCCCCCTACTACACCAGCAGGCCTCGATCACTACATCGTGGCCGTGTATATCGTAGCTAAAGGGTTTGAGAGCCACGCTCACGTACTCTTCTACGCAGTACGCGAACCCTACGCTCCCCATGGTTGAAGCCCTCTTCTAGCGTGGAGAATTCTCTGAACGACCGTGGCTATACTCATTACTAGAGTTGCGAGAACCCCTATCTCTGCAATCCTTACATCGTAGAGTGTGAGGACCGCTATCACGATCAACAACAGCACTCTCTCCTGCCTCTCTATTAGGCCCACGCCCTTGAATGATAAGCCTAGAGCTTCTCCTCGCGCTCTCGTGTATGATATGAGGAGTGATGAGGTGAGTAGGAGAAAGCAAGCCGTAGGGTTGAGACCGAGTAGCATTAGGCTGAGCACGAACATAGAGTCTGCTACTCTATCTGCTGTAGAGTCCAGGAAGGCGCCCCACTTGCTAGTCATTTTTAGTGCTCGAGCAGTGTATCCGTCTAGAGCATCCATGAGAGCAGAGAGAGCCATTAGAGCCACGACTGCTACAGTGTAGCCAGCGTAGGCAGCTACTGGAGCAACTAGAGCTAAGCAGAGACCAGCGAGAGTCAAGTGGTTCGGCTTCACTCCAAGAGCTGATACAGCTCGAAGATACGCTTCCGCGAGCTTCTCCTGTAGCTGCATAAAGAGCCTCCTCTAGGGCTCGTATAGATGTCCTCTAGTTAAGTATCTTGGTGTCAGCTGGTTTGAAGCTCTCTAATAGAAAGGCTCTGCCTCCCGCTAAGAGTCTCTGGTAGCGTGCTCGATGAGAGTCCTAGCTGTAGACGTGGGAGCTTCCAGGATCAGAGTTGCTTTCTTCAAGGGGGAGGAGATAGTCTGGCGCAGGGAGGCGAAGACCCCCCGGGAGGGAGACTCTCTGAGCGTAGCTAGAGCCATAGCTGAACTCGCTCCACCCCTAGAGCGCTTCGATGTCGTCAGCGTAGCGACAATAGGGCCTCTGGACCTCAGGAGAGGCTGGGTCGTCAACACTCCGAATAACCCGCTCCGGTCGTTCGCTATCCGAGACCCTCTAGTCGAGGTCTACAAGGCTCCAGTGAGAGTTCTCAACGATTGCGTCGCAGCCGCTTGGGGTGAGTACGTCTTAGCTAGGAGGAGAAGAGTCCGCAACCTGCTCTACGTCACCATAAGCTCCGGGATAGGGGGAGGAGCCGTGGTAGACGGGAATCTACTCCTAGGGAGAGATGGTAACGCGCACGAGATAGGGCACTTTGTTGTCGACTACGAGAGCGACCTGCTCTGCGGATGCGGAGGCAGAGGCCACTGGGAGGCTCTAGCGGGGGGCGCTAACATCCCCAAAGTAGCTAGAAGCGAGGCTCTCAGATGGAGAGAGGAGAGGACCGAGGCTCAGAGGCTGGCCGAGAGCGGAGCACTAGACGCGCCTACACTCTACTCTCTAGCCAGAAGAGGGGATAGGTTCGCTACGTATCTGGTGGAGAAGATCAATAGAATCCATGCAGCCGGACTGGCTAGCTCCATAGCCGCTTACGACCCCGAGATAGTGATTCTAGGAGGAGGAGTGGTCTTGAATAACGTAGACCTAATCGTGCCGAGAGTATCGGAGAAACTAAGAGAATACCTTGCTCAGAGACCGCCACTAATCGAGGTCACAGGATTCGGTGATGATGCTGTGCTATATGGAGCACTAGCAGTAGCTCTCTACCCCCCGAGGAGTCTCGAAGACCACAATATTGAGTGAGGAGAGGCATGGCGCCGGGGGCGGGATTCGAACCCGCGCGCCCCCCGTAGGGGCAACGGGTCTCGAGCCCGCCGCCTTGGTCCGCTCGGCCACCCCGGCTCCTGTATAGTCTCTTCTGTAGAGCGAGCTTTTAGAGAAATGTGGTGTCCGACTAGTTCAGCGAGCTGCTAGACGATAGCCTTTCTCAGTTCTGACTATCACTCCTTTTGATTGTAGCCTCTTGAGAGCCAAGGTCCAGTATCTTCCTAGCTCGCTTGGGTGGATTCCATACCAGTCTATGAAGAGTTCTTTGAGCTCCTCTTCTTCAACCTCTCTCCCTCTAGCTCTCTCGTCTTCTCTGAAGATCCTGGCTATGAATTGGCTCACGTCCTCCAGTCTGGTCCACGGGTACTGGAACCAGACCCACTCCGTGACCTCTATCACGTAGTAGTCGGGCTTGAACTTGGCCACTGGGCTGATCCACTGTAGGACTCCTATCTTCAACTCTTCTGGTCTCCACTCTCTCATTATGTAGTCTCGAGCGAGTAGCAAGCTTTCACCAGTATCTACGATGTCATCGGCTAGGAGCACCTTCATGCCCGCTAGGTCGAGCTTATAGGGGTACTTGAGCACAGCTCTCTCAGCCATTCTAGCAGCCTCTGTCCAGTGCTGGCTCTGAACGCTAACTAAGTCTGTTACATCGAGGAAGTCGCAGAGAAGCCTGGCTACTACGTAGCCTCCTCTAGCTACAGCGACTATGACGTCCGGCTTCCAGCCTGAGCTCTCTATTAGCTCGGCTAGTCTCATAGACCAGTCTACTATCTCATCCCAGGATACGAGCTTAACTCTGACTTTAACCAAGACCGGGCACCAGTCTAGCGCTTGAAGCCGGTTGCTTAAATGCTCTCAGCTATCTCACAGCAGTCCTCGCTAATGCCTCAACCTCAACTACCTTAACCGCTATCGCTAGAGCTAGAGCGCGTGGGGAGAGAGATTGCTCATAGTGGCTGTCACAGGGCTCCCTGGTAGCGGTAAGAGTGTAGTCGCTAGAGTGATAGCTGAAGAGCTCGAGTCTCCCATCATATCGATGGGAGACCTGGTTAGAGAAGAGGTTAGGAGAAGAGGGCTCGAGCTAACCCCCTGGACGCTCGAAACTGTAGCTACTAAGCTGAGAGAAGAGAAGGGCTCGCTCGCTGTAGCCTACCTGCTACTAGAGGAGATCAAGAGGAGAGAGCTCGAGTCTCAAACTCTCGTAGTAGACGGGGTCAGGAGTCTCGACGAAGTGAGAGTTCTCAGGTCTCTAGGGCGTGTTTGCGTAGTCGGGGTTTTCGCGCCCCCAAAGCTGAGACTCGAGAGGCTATTGAGGAGAGGGAGGGCTGGTGACGTTAAGAGCATAGAGGAGTTCAAGATGAGAGACAACTTCAATCTAAGCTACGGTGTTGGGAATCTTCTAGCTTTAGCTGACTACATGATAGTCAACGACTCGACATTAGACAATTTAGTCCAGGAGTCGAGAAGAATAGCAAGGGAGCTTCGAGTTGCATACGAAGATTGTGGTAGAGGTAGAGATTAGACTAACAGAGGATAAAGACAAGGTTTTGAGAGCCGTCAAGAACATAGTAGACGTAGAGACACTCACCACTACTAGCACCTCTAAGGGCGAAATTCTCGTAGGAGAAGCTTCAAGCCCTAGAGCACTACTACCCCTATACCAGGCAGTAAGAGCCGAGAGGATTCTGGATGCTGTTAGAAATGCTCTCAAGAAGAATAGGAGAGAGAACAGTACACACCTGCTACTACACAAGCAGGCAGCATACGCGGGAAGAATCAGCATCGTGGATAGCGATAGAGAGTCACCTCTAGGAGCCATAAAGCTCACTATAATTCGAGATAATATAGATGAGATCATAGACTGGCTAGCGCCACCGACTTCTCGAGGAAAGCCTATCTGGGAAAAGCCCATGCCGGAGTACTAGTACATCCCGTATTTCTTGTGCAGACCTCCTTCAACCCCTATGAATTCCTAATGGTGGAAGCCGCATAAGCTTTTACTAGCTCATGTCAGTACTTAAAGAGGCTCTAGCTAGGGCTAGTGTTGATTATTTCAACAGACTAGGGCGACACCCTTATAAACCATATACTCGGTATTACTCACGAATGCTCGTTATCAAGTAAGAGAGTGAGGTGCGCTTCTTTGGGTCTCCAAGTTAAGGGAGTTGGTGTGATAGCTGTAGTTTGTAAGAACTGCGGGTTCATAGCTTACTGGTATGCTATCGGCGACCATAGTAATAAAGCTAAATTCAATGGACCCCCTACTCCTGCGAAAGCTAAGAGCGGACATGATGGAGAAACGTGCCCCTGTTGTGGTAGAAGGTTTAGTGATAGACCTGAAGGAGTTTACTTCATGACCTACAAGAAGTTTACTAAGCTCTACTACGTGAAGGATGGAGTGATGCTTGCTGTGAGAGAGCAGACTCTACGCAAGCTTTCTGTTTCAGAGCTCGCGGCAGACTTCAGAGAGGATCTCGTTAGTGTCAGGAGTCTAGCCTCCTCTCGGCAGCTAGCAGAGGTAACGGCCTAGAGTTGATCCTCTAGAGCCTCTAGCACTCTCGACTTAATCTCGATAAACTCCTCTCTACTGCAACCGTGCTCCGCGTATTCTCCAAGCTGTCTGCGGATCGACATCAGTAAAGCTCTAAGTCTGGCGCTTCTCGTAGCGAGCCCTCCGAGAACTAGGGGAACGTTTCCACACCCTGCCCCAGAGGACTCGAGGTCTACTACTAGAGCCTTACAGAGGGGGGTTTCGCAGGTGAAGAGCACGTTTCTCCAAGGTCTGCTCAATTCGTGGTGTAGAACCCCTATCGCATCGAGAGTTCTAGCTAGCTCTAGGACTTCGGCGACTATCCGCTTGTTTACTCCATAGGCTTCTATCATCTCTTCTAGAGCCGGCCCCCACACTATATCCATTACTATCAAGTCGTCATCGTAGTAGTGGACTCGAGGCGCTACGCCGGCTAGAGAGGCTTCGCTAAGTCTTCGAGCTTCAAGAGCTAGAGTAGAGCGCTTGCTATCAAGTCTTCGAGACTTGACAGCAATCAGGCCGAGCTTCTTTGAGAAAGCTGCAACCACTACTCCCGCGTGACCTTTACCTAAGACTCTTAGCCGTGAGCTCGGGAGACTACTAGAGCCTAGAGAGCATAGTGACTCTACTCCCGCTACTAGTAACCTCTCAGCTCTCTCACTACACCTGCTCGAGGTGTGGTCTAGAGGATAGCATAGAGCCCTGGCTGCCTCTATGCTCTCAACGCTAACCTCATCCAGGCATACGCTGGGTAGCCTACTAATGCTCCGAGGTTTACGCAAGACTCTCTCAAGCACCTCCACGAGTTCTCACAAGCTTCTACGCTACAATCTGAAGAGAGTATCTGAGAGACTTTAGCGCTAAGAGTAGCCGCTAACATCGACACATGGCTAAAGCTCCTAGCTCTCAGCCCGTATAGCCTCCCGTCTGCACCTACCCACGCGTACCCTTCTTCTCGAAGCCTTTTGGAGATGAAAGCAAGAACTCTCTCACTGCTACTCCACGCAGTAGGGCCCTCTCTCTGCTCAAGTTGTGGGATCGAGAGAGACTCCAAGCCGACAGCGATGACTGCTCTGTCGCCCTCGTACCCGTAGGTTCTCCAGAGAGGCTTGAAGCCATGGTTTCTGAGGTAAACCCATAGAGTATCGGAGACTCTCTTCAGCTTTCCGAGCACGACAGCCTCATCTCTACTCGAGAAGTCTCCCTCACAGAACGCTACAATAGCCGGGGTCTCGATTCTAAGCTTTTCTGAGAATACGTGGAAGAAGCTTTTATCCGGGTTCTTCACGTAGAGCTTAGATGCTATTATGAAGAGTGCGAGCTTCTCGAGAGAGACAGATGCTGCAGCGTTACGCTTCGGGTCTACCGGGTCTACTACTATGATGGGCGAGTCTCTATACCTCTTTCTCAGCTCCTCCTCAACACCCGCATTCTCGACATCTATGTATACGGGGGGGCTCCACTGAGAGACGGCATTCAGAACCTCTCTGAACCCTCCGTACTTCACTACAAGCAATTCCGCTAGATAGCCTGAGAAGCCATCGATACCTGATTCCGCTCCGTAGACTCCGACCCCCCTCATGAATGACTTAAGGAGCCTTATTTCATCAGCTAGAGAGGGGTTTGCTTGAATCTTCTCCAGGACGTACTTGGTATGGAATGGAGTTCTGCTAACGCCTAGAGAGCTCTCGCTAGGAGACTCTATGAGTCTTGCTGGAACCACATCTGCTGAGAGGTCGTCTAGCTCTACCGTGACGTATGGGTGCTGAGCATACTTCTTCTTTATCTTGAACACTCCCCCCAGGCATTTCTCGAGTATCTCTAAGCTTTCCCTCTCTATCCACTCATCCGTGACGTCTTTGAAGAGCACGAAGACATCTACCTCTCTCTTATCGGAGAGAAGTGTCTTCTTAGCGAAGCTACCCTCTACGCTCACCCTAGCTTCTAATCCTAGCTTCTTTAGACACCTCTCGAGCGAGAACTTTATGATCGCTACTAGAGCTTCGAGAGCCTTGAGATGCCAAGGCTCTGGCCTAATGTATTCGAGAACCTCTCCCTCTACAAGCCTAGCTATACTCATAAAGACTTGACCTCTGCTATGGTCTCGTATATGGGGCCTTCTCTTGTGAGCATACTCTTCTTCAATCTCAAGGAGCGAACTTCCATCGAGCCTATCTCGTAGTCTGAGAGGTCTGCCAAGAGTTTGACTAAGCTACTCATGTTTCTTGACCCCTTTATCCTAGCTAGAGTCACGTGAGCCTTGAACTCCTCTCTCTCAGCAGGAATGCCCAGCCTTCTCAGAAGAGAATCCACGGAGTCCCGGAGCTCTCTAAGCTCTCTCTCCCCCTCGCTGACCCCAACCCAGACTACTCGAGGACTCGAGATCGATGGGAACGCTCCTAGTCCTCGTAGAGTAGCTCTGAACGGCTTGAAGGAGAGTGTCTTGAGTTGCTTGACTATCTCATCTACAACTCTTCTAGGAGTCTCTCCTATGAACCTGATGGTTATGTGGTAATTGTAAGGCTCCACAGGCTTCATGGGGACACCGGTAGATAGGATAGACTCTTTGAGTCTCTCTAGTCTCGAGACGAGAAGAGGGTCCTCTACATCTATTGCAACAAATACCCTCAGATAGTCCACAAGCTCCCCCGTGAAGAGCCGGCTCATCTAGACGTATAAAGTTTTGAGCTAGGCGGGAAGGCGGGGGTTCTCCTGTGGTCTCTCGGAGAGCGCTAGCTGAGGCGGTCAAGAAGCTCTACTCGGAGGGGTTCGAGTTCGTGGTGATAGGTGGGACTATAGTCGAGCTTATGCTAGGCTCTAGCGACTTGGGGGATGATGTGGATGTGTTCTCGGAGAATCCTCTAGTCTACGATGAGGATGCTTTCGTTTCTGTAGCGTCGAGCAACAAGTGGGTTCTAGGCCATACGTGGCTCGGGACTCCTAGACTCATCATAAGAGCTGCCGGCGAAGAGGTGCCATTCGAGTTTTACGATAACATCCACGATTTCTTCGTGCCTCCAGGATTCCTAGAGAGGAGAGTGAACTCTGTCAGAGTAGAGGGCATAGAGGTTAGGATGCTAGGTCTAGAGGAGCACCTAGTCCTCAAAGCCAACGCGGGCAGGTCTAGCGATATTGAGAGACTTAAGGATATAGCTAGAGCTCTGAGAGCGAGGAAGCTGTCAATAGATAGAGAGAGGCTCTATGAGGATGCACTTGAATTCGAAGACAGCCACGTGATCCTAAGGAGGCTAAGAGAAGCCGGATTGGTAGAGTGAGATGCGGGAGTAGTCTTTGCTAGCGCTCGAGACTCTCTGCCTTCTCGACTCACGGCTGGAGCGCTAGATCAATCCTTAAATACTACTGATTGTGAGTGCTGTCCCGCTAGGGACTACTGTAATGAAGATAAACTACTATGAGGAAATAGCGAGGCTTAAGAGAGACCTGAACGCGGTCGTCTTAGCTCATAACTACCAGAAACCTGAAGTTCAAGAAGTCGCAGACTACGTAGGTGATAGCTTAGAGCTCTCGATCAAAGCTAGCGAGACGAAAGCGAGATACATAGTCTTCTGCGGGGTGGACTTCATGGCTGAGCAAGCAGCTATATTAAATGAAGACTCTATTGTTCTCCATCCAGACCCGGAAGCCAGGTGCCCCATGGCTGCTATGATAACGCCTGAAGAGGTGTTGAAGGCTAAGAAGAAGCACCCGAAAGCTCCAATTGTGATGTATGTGAACTCGCCAGCACTAGTTAAAGCATACTCCGACTACGTGGTTACTAGCGCCAACGCTGCCAGGCTTGTTGCCGCACTGAAGGAAGATACAGTCATATTCGGTCCTGATAGACACTTAGCCGAGTACATAGCTGAAGTCACGGGGAAAACAGTGATCCCTGTTCCAGCCAATGGGCACTGCCCAGTACATCAACGCTTCAGCGAAGAAGCCATTCTCGAGTTGAAGAGAATATATGGAGAAGCAGAGGTCCTAGTCCATCCAGAGTGCCCTCGAGGAGTAAGAAGACTAGCTGACTATACCGGGAGCACGAGCCAGATGATTGTGAGAGCTAGGAGAAGCGATAGTAGAGTCTTCCTGGTTGGAACCGAGGTAGGCATAATATACAGGATGCTTAGAGAGAATCCGGGCAAGGTCTTCATCCCAGCGTCAAGCGAGGCTATATGTTGGGATATGAAGAAGATAACTATCGAGAAAGTCTACCTGAGCTTAAAGAACAAAGTGTATAGAGTCGTCGTCGACAAAGAGGTAGCGGAGAGAGTGCGTAAAGCTATAAAGAACACGTTTCTAGCTCTAGGTGAGCCTATCCCGTGGAAGAAATAGTGTACAATGTGTTCCTAGAAATGCTGAAAGAAGACCTACCCTTCGGAGACATAACCACCGAGAAGCTTATCCCGGAGACTACGCTAGCTAGAGCTGTCATCAAAGCCAAGCAGGATGGGGTGGTCGCTTGCATAGACGACCTAGCGGCTGTTCTGGAGAAGATGGGTATAGAGGTTAGGCGTAGACTGAGAGATGGAGAGCAGTTCTCGAAAGGAGATATAATCATGGAACTCGTTGGGAGCGCTAGAAAGATACTAATGCTTGAGAGAACTGTTCTCAATCTCCTAATGCGTTGTAGCGGTATAGCTACCTCTACTAGAAATATGGTCGTGAAAGCTCGTAGAGTCAATCCTAACGTAAGGATAGCCGCCACCAGGAAGACTTCTCCTCTACTGAGATACTTCGAGAAGAAGGCTGTGCTAGCTGGAGGAGGTGATACGCATAGATTCTCGCTCAGTGACGCCGTGTTGATCAAGAAGAATCATTTGAGAATACTTGGAGACGTCTCGGAAGCAGTGAGGAGAGTGAGAGAGAAGACGAGCTTCGCTCATAAGGTGGAAGTAGAGGTCTCCACTATTGAAGAAGCCCTGAAGGCTGTCGAGGCGGGAGCCGATATAGTGATGCTTGATAACGTTCAACCGAGCGAGATAAGAGCGGTAGTCGAGGAGCTTAAGAGGAGAGGGTTGAGAGAAAGAGTCTTGCTAGAGGCTTCTGGAGGGATAAATCTAGAGAACGTTGAGGAGTACGCGAAAACAGGAGTTGATGTGATCAGCTGCGGCTGGATCACTATGTCTTCTCCAGCGATAGATATGAGCTTAGAGATAGTCGAGGTGCTCGAAAAGTGAGAGTAGCGATTATTGGATGCGGAGCCATAGGCTCCACTCTAGCCAAGTATATAGCGAATGGCACTGTGAAAGCCGACTTAGTTGCAGTCATGGATATTGTCCCGGAGAAGTGCGAAAAGCTTACCGCAGTGTCTAGAGGTGTAGAGGTTTGTAGTGAGCTAGAGTGTCTACTCGAGAAGAACCCGGACATAGTAGTCGAAGCCGCTTCTCAGGAAGCTGTGAGAAGATACGTGCCGAGAATAGTAGAGAAAGGGGTCAGCGTTATCGTGCTCAGCGTTGGAGCTCTTCTCGACGAGAAGCTTTATAGTGAGATAGAGGAGCTAGCTAGGATGAAGAACGTGAAGATATACATGCCTACAGGAGCGATAGCTGGCATAGATGCAGTCAAAGCTCTAGCGTTAGAGAAGGTGCATAGAGTTGTTTTGAGAACAAGTAAGAGTCATGAGGCTCTCGGAATCGAGAAGGGAGAAGACAAGCTGTTATACAGGGGTCCCGCCTCAGAGGCTGTGAGACTATACCCAGCTAACGTGAACGTAGCTGCTACACTAACGCTAGCAGCAGGAATGGAGGCCACTGTAGAGATATGGGCTAGAAGAGGGTTAGAGGTCAACGTTCATGAGATAGAGATTGAGAGTGAAGCGTCCAGAGTATACGTGAGGGTAGAGAATAAGCCTCACCCTAGCAACCCTAAGACGAGCTATCTCGCAGTCTTATCTGCTGTGAGATTACTGAAGCAGATATGTGAAGGGGGGATAATCATAGGTACTTGAATACTGCCTACGAGAGAAGGGCATCGGTCGCTGTGCTCCTCCTCTCTCTAAACCTCTCTATGACCTCGTCTACTCTTAACCTTCTGCCATTTAGGTGCTTCGATAGTAGAAGGAATACGCAATACTGTCCACACATAGTACAGGAATCTATCTGCTGGGAGAAGAGGTTCTTGAGTCTAGTAGCTCTCTCGGGGTCATAGGACCTCGAGATCTGGTAGTCCCAGTCTAGAGCTGCTCTCCTAATACTCATCTCTACATCGCGTATAGCGACTCTTCCACCAAGCTTGACTATGTCTCCAGCGTGAGCTGCTATCTTGGCTGCTATCAAGCCTTCCTTCACCTGCTCTAAGCCGGGTAGCCCTAGGTGCTCTGATGGAGTGAGATAACATATCAGGTCTGCACCTGCAGCTGTAGCTATAGCTGCCCCGATAGCTGCGGCTATGTGGTCGTAGCCTAGAGCCACGTCTGTCACGAGAGGACCAAGCAGATAGTATGGTAGACCCCCGCTGAGAGACTTCATTAGCTTAACATCAGCAACTATTTTATCGAGAGGCATGTGGCCCGGTCCTTCTATCATCACTTGAACCCCCTTGCTTACAGCATCTTTAGCTAGCTTTGAGTTGTTCACTAGCTCCGATATCTGGAACTCGTCGTGGGCATCAGCTATAGCCCCGGGTCTCAGAGCATCTCCGAGACTAATCACTGCATCGTATTCTCTAAACAGCTCGAGGAGATAGCTCCAGTGTTTGAGATAGGGGTTTTCTTCACTATTCTCTATCATCCACACAGCTAGCATAGCTCCTCCTCTACTGACGATAGGCATTATTCTATTGCTGTTCAGAACTCTCTTGGCTAGGTCTAGCGTTATGCCTGCGTGTATGGTCATGAAGTCGACTCCGTCTCGTAAATGCTTCTCCACTACTGAGAGAAACCAGTCTGAGGGTATGTTGATACTCCCATACTTCCTGACTCCATCGATCCACGCCTGGTATGTGGGTACAGTGCCGAAAGGAACTCCTTGAGAGGCTTCCATCAATCTCGCTCTTATCTCATCGAGATCGCCTCCTGTACTCAAATCCATTAACGTGTCTGTCCCAAACTTGACCGCTGTCTCGACTTTCTTGACCTCAAGGTCTATGTCTACAACTGTCCCGCTCGTGCCAACATTCACATTCACCTTAGTTCTGAGACCTTCCCCGATCCCGACAAGCCTGACTCTACGTTTCTTAAGATTCCTCACTACAATAACCCTGCCTTGACTCACGCTTCTTCTAAGTGACTCGTAGTCCACGCCTTCAACTCTAGCAATCTCTACCAGCTCGTCAATCATGCTGTTGCTCCGAGCTTCAGTAATTAAACCCAAGAATCTCGTCCTCTAAGGTCTCCGAGGCATAGAGAAAGTACTTCCTCAAAGCAGACCTAATATATGTTCACTAGCTCCACAAAACCTCGTCCTAGCTGGAGAAGATAGCTTAGAGGGACGAGTGGGGGCATTGAGGTCTGCTGGTTGAGAGTAGAGCTAGTTATGTGGAATCATGTGAAGTTGGTGAGAGGCTCGAACGCTCGTTGAGGGTGAACGCTATTAGAGTGCTGGGTGTTCTAGAGCTCCTAGGGTTCCACCTCGTGGAGCTGAGGTGTGTCCAGGAGGCTATGAGGAGAGCTTACTACGAGAGAGATAGCGAGAGAGGGCTCTACGCTACATTCGCGTGGCTCGTTGAGGAAGTTGGAGAGCTCGCTGAAGCACTACTCTCGAGAGATTATTCTAGAGTAGAGGAGGAGATAGCTGATATCGTAGCGTGGACTCTCAGCATAGCTAATCTAGTCGGAGTCGATGTAGAAGAGGCTTTGAGGAAGAAGTATCTAAGCGATTTGGAGACCGCGAGCTGCGATTAGAGTATTAACCTCTAGAGAAGACTTGTACGGAAACCTGGGGGTGTCTTCTGAGTGTCGAGTAGAAGGAGGAGAACCGGGGGGCCTATGAGCGCTGCTGGTCTGATATCGTTCTACGAGGAGTTCGAGGGCAGGCTTAAGCTATCACCGATAGCTGTGCTCCTAGCGGCTATAGCTTTAGCTGTCTTAGTGGGAGTACTCCATATCTTCTTATGAGTTCTCTAGACTCCTCTCTCACCGTACACTAGAGACCTGAGTCTAGGGCTGTGGCTTAGAGTCAGGCATTCCCACACTATGCTCGCGACATCCTCTACTCTAGAGTAGCTCAGCCTTCTATACCTCCCAGTCTTCTTGGCTAAGTCGAGAGCCTCTAGGTGAACACACCTCCTCTCCTTCACGCGCTTCAGGAACTCGTAGCAACTGCAATAAAGCCCCTCTACTATGATGTAGTCGTTGTGTTTGCCTAAGAAAGCCCAGAGACCGAGGCTCGAGTCTAGTAGAACGAATCTACCGGAGAGCCCTAGAGCAGAGGCTCTGCTATGAGGCTCTCTCCGAGCTCCAGCCGAGCTCCCGGCATCCTCTACGCTCAAGACTCTCGAGTCTCGCTCGTTAAACCGGGGGGTTTAGCTGCTCGAAGCTCTGATGCTGGCGACGCTTAGTTCTCTCGAATCTCAGCACTCTATACCCGCATCGCGAGAAGCCTACTACCACGTAGTCAGCGTAGCCAGCGAATATGCCTGTCTCCAGGACTCCCGGCACGCTCTTCAAAACTCTCTCCAAGCTCTCCGGGTCGCTTAACGGTTCTGTCTCCACGTCTACTATGACTCCTCCCCAGTCTGAAGCCAGGGGGCCCTTCTTACCCACTGACTCTCTGAGAGTCCCTCTAAGCCCCATAGACTCAAGAGTCTTCAAGACCATAGCCAGATAGCCTGGCTCCACCTCTACTGGGATAGGTCTCCTCGACCCGATCCTCTCTACTAGCTTGTCTTCTGATACCGCGAACACGTTTAGAGAGCTACTGTAGGCCATTATCTTCTCTCCGAGCATTGCTCCACCGCCCCCCTTGAGCATAAAGCCTCTCTCGTCGACCTCATCTGCTCCATCAACATAGACATCTAGAGACTCTACGGTCCTAGGGTCGAGGACTCTGAAGCCTAAGCGTGAGGCTAGGAGAGCTGTATCTAGACTAGATGGCACCACGTAGATAGATTTGGGGGATTCTCGTGAGAGCATGTTGAGGAACGCTACTACAGTCCTGCCAGTCCCCGCTCCTAGGATAGTGTTCTCTCTTAGGAGGCCTCTGACTAAGTCGAGTGCTCCTCGAGCAGCCTCTATGAGAGGGTCGCAGCTCAAAGCTCGACCCGCTCGCTAGCAGTAACTCCAGGGGAATTATCTACAGTAACTGGTGGGCTCCAGTGGAAACGGGGGGGTCTCATTGATGCTCGCTGAGGCGATGTCTATACATGAGTGTATACTCTCGAGAGCCGCACCCCTCTACTTCCACTAGACCCCATGGCGCCGACTTTCTAGAATACAGCTCGGCCGTTGCTAAAAACGTTATACAAACTTTAATCAGAGCTAGAACTATAGCATCGCGAACAGCGATTACTCTTATCTCGTGAAGGTTCAAATCTTGTTTTTCACATGTAGATAGCTCTCCAGTAGAAAACGAGGGGTGTGGGTAGAGTCTAGGAGTCCGGCTCGATTACAGCTCCTCTCATCTTCTCAGCTAAGGCTCTAGACTCGCTTGAGTGGGCTCCAGAGGAAACGAGGGGGTCTAAACCCCCCGGTTAAACACGATGCTTTACTAGAGGAGGCTTGGGTGGTGTACGACTCACGACATCCTCAACGCTTAGAGGCTCTAGGGGGAGCTCGTAGTCTAGCCTAGGCCTTCTGCTAGGTGGAGCGACTAGGTGTCTCAGCCTCCCAGGTCTTGGAGTGTATACAGCTGGCAATACCGTTGTCTCAACCTCTATCTCTATCTTCGCCTGGTCTCTGGCTACGTATCTGCAGTTACGGCATCTGAGCTTCTTTCCTGCTCCAGAGCTCTCAAGCCTAGACCCGCAGAGTGGGCATCTGGGGTTTGCCTGGATGACTCTTCTAGCTATGCTCTCGACTACTAGCTTCTCGGAGGCTAGGACTACTCTACCTCTAGGCTTGTATGGTCTCACGCTACCGTATACCGCTACCTTATCGCCTCTTCTCAGCTCAGCAGCTACTCTATTCATGGGGAAGGTTTCTCTATAGAATACAGCGTCTACTCTCCCATCACTCGTCTCGATCTCAACCACTGTATGCGAGCCCGGGAGAACCTCAGCATCTACTACTACTCCTCTCACATAGCCCGACTCGTAGGGGTAGAGTCTGCCCTCTAGAGGCTTAGCGTGCGCGTCTGTGTGCTGATTGGACCTGTATAGAGTCCAGAAGCTGGGCTCCTCGCAGAGTAGTCTCGAGTAAGCGGGGAGGCTCTCGTAACAGTCTCCTCTAAAGCCTGCTAGCACAGGGTCGTAGCCTCTAGGAGCAGCAGTTAACTCCCCGGTTAAAGGGTCATAGTTATTGAACACACACGGAGGGAGCTCTTCCTCGAGGAGAGCCGCTGCGAGCCCTTCTCTAACACACCTCTCAGAGCCCCACTCTTCAGGCTTCCTGTAAGCTACGAGTTCGAACGTGTAGTCTTCTCTATCGGCTAGAGCTGCTAGAGCGGCTAGAGCTCCAACAACGCCTCTACCGCCACTCCAGAGTACTCTCTTCCGCTCAGCTAGCTCTACAGCTACATCTACTGGGACCACGCTGGTCAAGGATTTCTCGTAGAGCCTCCTGAAGTCGGGGTCTCTCCAGGGGGCTCCAGAGGCTACAGTGATACCGTAGAGCTCCCTGTCTCCGCTATACTCTTCGGCTAGCTCTACGGTCTCATCGAGGAGCTCCTCTAGCCTCCCATCGTAGTAGAGTCTGAGAGCTACTGAAGCGTTTCCTCTAGTCTTCCAGGGGATTGCTGGATTGAGTCTAACGAGGAGCGGTAAGTCGGCTAGCTTGACTCTACCTCTTAGCTTCAGTAGTAGTAGAGAAGCGAAGTGAGTAGTGCAGCCAGCGTCGATGCTATCAATGCTATCGAAGGCTAGAGTGACCAGCCTCATGGGCTACCTTTCGTTCTCTAGAATTAAGCCTTCTGCTCTTTCTTAACTACTATACACGTTATCGTGTTCCTGACTCCCTCGATTTTCCTTATCTTCTGGACAACTACTTGCCTGAGCTCCTCCAACCCATCGGCTTTCACTACAGTTATCAAGTCGTGGATACCGTAGACTATGTATGCTTCCTTAACCTCGGGAATCTCGAGAAGCTTCTGGAAGACTGTCTCCTCCTTGCCTATATCGACGTTGATCAATATCACTGCCTCTGTAGGCACGGACCTCTACACCACAGCAATCCTGGTAGGTCTCGAGGCTTATAAAGGATCGGTTTCAAGACTCTCTACACAAGCAGAGCTCTCGAGCTAGCGAGACAGAGTCTCTGAGCCCCATAGCTAGCTCTAGCGCTCCCGCTACCAGCTGCTTCGATGAGATAGTGGGGGGAGTAGTGCTAGAGGCTCTAGCTAGGTCCTCGACTAGTCTCGAGAGCCCTTTCTCTAGAACCTCCAGGATGTCTCTACAGGAGAGCTTAAGCGTACTCTCTCCAAGTGTAGCCACACTTAGTGCACCTGTAGAACCTAGTGGGGGGCTCGTCGGCTGCTCTGGTCTGCATCATCCAGAAGTAGGCTTTATCATTGCCGCACTTAGGGCACACTATGGAGACTGTTTGGAGAGTCTCCGGGGTCTTCTCCTTGTCTAGCACTAGAGTCTTATCTCTAGGGTTCCTCTTAGCGCTACTCTTCACCTGTATCGTTACAGCCTCCTGGGTTCTCTCAGTGTAGCCGCATCTAGGGCATGCGAGAGAGCTAGAGCCATCGCTCTCTCTCCTAGGGCTCATCAAAGCACCGCATCTAGGGCAGAATCTCAGCAATCCCCCCACCTCTAGCTTGGCTGAAGCGCTCTAGCTCTCTTCATCCTACCGGCTAGACCTATAAGCTTAACTAGGAGAGGCTCGTAGAAGCTCTCAGCCTCAACGGGCCCCGGGGGTGCTGGAGCACCGCAAGTACAGTCTCCTAGAGCATAGCGTAGCTCTCCAGCGTAGCCTTCTCTCTCTAGTCTCGCGCAGAGCTCAGCACAGCTCTCAGCTAGGATCAAGCTGTCGAAGCTTCTGCCTCTAGCGATTACCGAAGCGCAGACATCATCGCTACACCTGGATAAGAGTACTCTAGCCTCAGGCTTCAATAGACACTCCTCTCTCTCTGAGAGCAGCTAGGTAGAGCTCTCTGAAGACCTTGTTCTTCTCTAGTATCCTCTCGAGAGCTTTGATCAACACGTCTACAACATCGACTCCACTATCTCTGAGAGAGACGAAGACCACGATCTTGTCTTCGAGAGGATGAGGCTTCATGTAGCTAGCCGCTTCAACCTCAGGCATACCCGTGAGGGTCGTAGCGAGCAAGTTGCCCATAGTGTGGTCCTCTCCCTCAAATAAAACCCTGTAGGTTCTATCGCCTACTCTCTCGACACGCACTCTACCACCACTCTTCTCTCCGCTCACTCTACGACACCCTCGGAGACCTGGCTCTCGAAGAGCCCTAATATAGGGGGATTAAGAGTGTTGATAGAGGCCGGGAGCGACCCGTCCCGCGCTCACTCTCCTCCGATACGCGGGGGTGTCGCGCGGGCAACCGGGGTCCACTGAGGTTATACGAGTCTAGGGTTATAAGTCTCTCGAGGAGAGCTTCTTTCTCTAGGAGGCTCTACTCTTGAGGCCTCACGTTACTATATTCTCGACGATGACTCTAGATGGTAGGATAGCGAGTAGGACGGGCTTCTCTAGGCTCAGCTGCCCGAGAGACCTGGAGCTTCTCCACAGCTTGAGGTCTGTGAGCGACGCGGTCATGGTGGGAGCTAACACCGCGATCTCCGACGACCCCAGGCTGACTACCAGGATGGCTCCGGGGCCTAGCCCCCACTACAGAGTTGTTGTTGATGCTCAGCTCAGAGTGCCCCCCTCGGCTAGAGTCTTCGAGTCTCCTGGGAGAGGGGTCTTGGTCACTTTAGAGAAATGGAGTGATGAAGACCTAGCTGGCTACATTAACCGGGGGGTTAGAGTGATTAGAGCAGGGAGAGAGTCCATAGACTTCAGCGTAGCTCTAGCCAGACTCTACGATATGGGCGCTAGGAGAGTCTTAGTAGAGGGGGGAGGGATGCTCAACTGCTCGCTTTTAGCCGCAGGGCTTGTGGACGAGCTCAGAGTAACCATAGCCCCATACGTCTTCGGCTCCGGAGTCTCTCTAGCTCGCTGCGAGGTCTTCGACGGGGAGAAGAGTAGAGTCGAGCTAGCTCTAGTAGACTACTGGGAGGTGTGCCCGGGCTGGCTTCACCTAGTCTACAAGGTCGTCAGCCCGAAAAGCGTTTTACCCCCCCTCAATAGCTAGCTCTCTGGAAGAACTCCATGAGAGAGCCTAGAGTATACTTGGCTAGCCTCGACGACATACTGGAGGGGAGAGCGACAGACATATACTTCTACAGGACTAAGGTGATTCTAGACAAGTACTCTGAAGATGTCAGAGTGAGGATGCAGGTCCACGCGTACTCCCTCCCGCGGGGCTACAACTGGGCTGTCTTCGCTGGTCTCGAGGAGGCTCTAGCTATCCTTAGGGGGAAGCCTCTCACAGTCTACTCTATGCCAGAGGGGACTGTCTTCAGGAGAAAGCAGCCCCTCATGCTAATCGAGGGAAGGCTTAGAGACATGGTTCTCTTCGAGACAGCCTACCTAGGAGTCTTGAGGTTCGCTTCCAGCATAGCTACTAAGACTGCGAGACTGAAGAAGCTCGCTGGAGACAAGACACTCCTCTTCTTCGGTCTGAGAGCCCTGCACCCCGCGGTCCAGCCTTCAGCAGATAGAGCGGCCTACATCGGGGGAGCTGATGGAGTCAGCGGAGTCCTGTCAGAGAAGTACCTGGGGCTCAAGCCTATGGGCACTATGCCTCACGCTCTGATAGTAAGCATGGGAGACCAGAGGAGAGCTTGGAGAGCGTTCGCTGAGACATTCGGCAACGAGACCCCCATCGTTGCTCTAGTCGACACCTTCTACGATGAGAGAGTAGAGGCTCTAATGGCTGCAGAGCTCTTAGGCGAGAAGCTCTACGGCGTGAGGCTAGACACTCCTGGTAGCAGGAGGGGGAGGATGAGGGATATAGTGGAGGAGGTCAGGGTAGCTCTAGATAGAGCTGGCTACAAGCACGTCAAGATATTCGTGAGCGGGGGCATAGATGAGAGCGATGTAGTGGAGCTAAGAGACGTGGTTGACGGCTTCGGAGTAGGGACGGCTATAGCGGCCGCTCCCAATATCGATATAAGCGCTGACATAGTAGAGGTGTACGAAGACGGCGAGTGGAAGCCTAGAGCCAAGAGAGGCAAGATACCTTCAGCTCTTCAAGTCTACAGGTGTAGTGTTAGAGAAGACTACCTAGCTTTCTTCGACCAGAGAGAGGTCCCCGCTTGTAGAGATGGCTCAGCTCCAAGGCCTCTTCTGGTCAAGTACTTGGATAACGGAGAGCTCTCTAGACCTCTACCGGAGCTCTCGGAGATCAGGAGGTATGTCTTAGAGCAAGTCAGAGAGCTAGACTTGTGAGGTAATAGGGGAAGCTTATTAGCCCCAATGCCCGCTCTTCTAGCGGAGACTTACTCATGGTTGCTCGTCCATGGAGAGTAGCTATAACCATAGCGGGTAGCGATTCAGGAGGAGGAGCGGGGATCCAGGCGGACCTCAAGACTTTCGCTGCTCTAGGAGTCCACGGGACGGTGGCTATAACGAGTATAACAGCTCAGAACACGTACCAGGTCACAGCTATCCACGACCTGCCCCCCGAGATGGTCTACGAGCAGATCAAGGTGGTAGCTGAAGACATGGGCATAGATGCTGGCAAGACTGGAATGCTTAGCAACAAGGAGATCATATCGGCTGTAGCGAGAGCCGTGGACGACTACCCCTTCCCTCTGGTAGTAGATCCGGTCATGGTGGCTAAGAGTGGCGCTAGGCTACTCAGAGAGGATGCAGTGGAGGCGTTGAAGAGAGAGCTCCTCCCTAGAGCCAAGGTGGCTACGCCGAATAGATGGGAGGCTGAGATACTCTCGGGCATCCGCATAGAGAGTCTCGATGACGCGAAGAAGGCAGCGGAGGTCATAGCGGAGGAGTACGGCTGTGAGGCAGTGGTCGCTAAAGGCGGCCACCTCTCCGTAGAGAGCTCGCCAGACGTCCTGTACTGGAGGGGGAGGCACTACGTGATCCCGGGTCCTCGCATCGAGAGAGCGTGCACTCACGGTACTGGTTGCTCGTTTTCAGCAGCTATAGCGGCCTACCTGGCTAGAGGCTTCAGCGTCTACGAGGCTGTAGTCGAGGCTAAGAAATTCATAACGATAGCGATAGAGTATGGTGTAAGAGTCGGGAAGGGGTACTGTCCAGTCAACCCGACTGCTTGGCTAGAGCTCCCCGCACTGAGATACGAGGCTCTCAGAAGCGTCGAGATGGCTCTAGGCAGAGCTCTATCTATAGCCAGCGAGCTCCGGCTAGACTCCGAGATCGAGATAGCCGAGAGCATCCCAGCTAGGTATGCTAGAAGCTCTAGCGATGTAGCGGTAGCTCTAATCAAGCCCCGAGAGGGAGCAGTGGGGCCGGCTCTAGGCTCGAGTACTCACACAGCTGAAACCCTGCACTCCCTCATGGCTATCGATGCTGAGACTCGCGCTATGGTGACAATGAGATACGATGAGAGACTAGTTGAGAGAGCTCTAGACAAAGGCTACACGGTAGCGTGCATAGAGCTCCCGAAGGAGGCAACGACTAGAGAGCTGGCGAGAGAAGCAGCCAAGATAGCTGGAGGCAGACTACCAGACATCATATGCGAGGGTGTGAGAGGAGAAGCTTTCGGAGTACTCAGGATAGTAGCAAGAAACGCTCTAGAAGCTGTGGAGAAGCTAGCAGACATAACGAGCACACGAGTAGAGGATAGAAAAAACACTAAAACCGCCATAGAGCAAGAAAACCTCAAGGCAGAGGGCCCGTAGCTCAGCCAGGACTAGAGCGCCGGGCTTCGGACCCGGAGGTCCCGGGTTCAAATCCCGGCGGGCCCGCTACCCGGCATGCGTTCTCGAGGCTAGCAACGAGAAAAGACAAGGCCTAGACGTGGGCTAGCTTGCTCTCCCATAGTGTTTAATGCTCGCAGGTTACGCTAGAAGAGCCCCCGAGACTCATCCCGCCTACCTCCGGAGAAGCGCTCGTAGAGAAGTCCCCAGCCCCGGCTTGAGGGCCCTGCGGGGCCTCGCGGACCCCACGGAGCCCTCAACGCGGCCGGCTTAACTTCCGGGTTCGATATGGGTCCGGGTGTTACCCGGCCGCTATGGCCGGGCTGGGGCGTGTCTATAGAACAGCTAGGCGGGCTTATATCTGTTTAGCTTCAACCCCAGCTTCTACGGGAGTAGCTAGGAGCCGGGTTGTAGAGCAACAAAATTAATCTCGAGCCTCCTCCTAGAGGACTCCTCGGGGGCTCTATTGGTGAGCGAGACTGACTGCGATGAGGGTCTTGTGAAGAGGCTAGCGGAGATAGCTAAGCTAGAGCTTTCGGATGAGGAGGCTAGAAAGATATGTGTTGACATAGCTAGGATCGCGTCGTATCTGAGAAGCGTGGGGGAGGCTGTAGCAGGCTATGACGTAGAGCCTCTCTATCACGTATGGGAGGAGATAGGGTATTTGAGAGAGCCTCTCGAAGAGCCAGATAGGTCTATCGACGTCAGGAGGCTCTCAGCGGATGTCGATGAGAGAGGGTACGTTAGAGCTCCCTGGAGAGGAGGGAGGATTGCAGACCATAACTGAGGCTTGGAGGCTAGTAGCGGATATCAGAGAAGGAGTGGTAGACCCTGTAGAGCACTTGCACGAGGTCTACGAGCGTATCACTAGATGGGAGCCTAGAGTGAACGCTTACATATCGATAGACAATCTAGAGCTAGCTCTCGAGAAAGCCGAGGAGATAGCCGGGAGAGCCAAGAGGGGGGAGAGGCTCGGGAAGCTAGCAGGCTTGGTGGTAGCAGTAAAGGACAACATATCGACTACAGACTTCCCCACTACTGCTGCATCGAGAATACTCACCTTCTACGTTCCTCCATTCGATGCGACAGCAGTCAGGAAGATTAGAGAAGAAGACGCCATAATATTGGGGAAGACTAATCTAGACGAGTTCGCTATGGGCTCGACTACGGAGCTCAGCTTCTTCGGAGCCACTAGAAACCCCTGGGACCTCGAGAGAACCCCCGGGGGTAGCAGCGGGGGGAGCGCGGCGGCTCTAGCCTACGGGGGTTGCGACCTAGCTCTAGGGACTGACACGGGGGGCTCTGCTAGGCTACCCGCAGCATACACGGCCACATTCGGGCTGAAGCCAACCTACGGTCTTGTGAGCAGATACGGAGTCATACCCTACGGTAACAGCTTAGAGCAGGTATCCCCTATGGCTAGGAGCTCTAGAGACCTAGCTCTACTCCTCGACGTGATAAGCGGCTGGGACCCTCTAGACTCGACTACCCTCAAGAGGAGAGCAGAGCCCCTAGTAGAGCCTATTGATGCCAGAAGGCTGAGAGTCTGCGCTGTTAGAGAGCTCTGGGAGAACGCTGACGAGCCCTTGCAGAAAGCCTACTGGATGGTCTTGAAGAAGCTCGAGTCAGAGGGGGCTACGGTCGAGGAGAAGAGCGAGCCCTCTTTAGCTAGAGCTCTCCCAGCCTACTACACCATAGCTTTCGCGGAAGCCGCGAGCAACCTAGCGAGATACACGGGAGTCCTCTACCCCCTCAAGACCGAGAAGAACACCTGGGAGAGCTTCATAGCGTCCACGAGGTCTAAAGGCTTCGGGCTCGAGGTCAAGAGGAGGATAATGATGGGAGTCTACGTTCTCAGCGAGGGGTACAGAGAAGAGTACTACGTGGCGGCCACCAAGCTCAGAAGGCTGGTGAGAGACGCGCTCATAAGGCTCACCTCAGAGTGCGTAATCGCCTCTCAGGTGTCCCCCGTTCTCCCGCCCAGGCTCGGAGAGAGGATCGAGGACCCTCTCAAGCTCTACTCGATGGATGTCTACACGGTGATAGCAAACCTATCTGGGCTACCGGCTCTAGCTCAGCCCGTGGGCTTCCACCAGGGGCTACCTGTGGGCGTCCAGTGGATAGGAGGCTTTCTCGAAGACTTCAAGCTCCTCTCTCTAGGAGCTCTAGTAGAAGAGCTCACGGGAGTCAGGGGAGTGGTCGCTAGTGAGAGCTAGGATAGGGCTAGAGATACACGTCCAAGTAACCGAGGCCGGGACCAAGCTATTCTGCGGCTGTAGCGCGGACTACAGGGGGAGGCCCCCGAATAGCAACGTCTGCCCCGTCTGCCTAGGCTTGCCCGGAGCTCTCCCCGTAGTCAACAAGAGAGTAGTAGAGCTAGCTCTGAGGACTGCTATCGCTCTCAACTGCAGAATCCCCGATAGGATAGTCTTCACTAGAAAGCACTACTTCTACCCAGACCTGCCCAAGAACTACCAGATATCTATGTTTGAGAGAGCAGGAGGAGTCCCCGTTTGCCTCGAAGGCTTCCTCGAATACCTAGACCCCGTAGCGTGGGCTTGGAGGAAGTGCGGGATAAGGAGGATCAACATCGAGGAAGACCCCGGTAGGACTGTATACGATGGAGACATAGTGAGGAGCCCTCTATCTCACGTAGACTACAACAGGAGCGGCGTCCCCCTCCTAGAGATAGTCACAGAGCCCGACCTCGAGAGCCCTAGAGACGCTAGAGTCTTCCTAGAGTACCTGCTTCTAACGCTAGAACACCTGGGCGTGACGAACCCCAGGCTCGAGGGAGCGTTCAGAGTAGACGCTAACGTGAGCGTAGAGGGAGGGGAGAGAGTAGAGGTCAAGAATATAGGGAGCGTCGCCGACGTGGAGAAAGCTCTAGTCTTCGAGATAGCCAGGCAGACCAAGATCCTCGAGTCCGGGGGGGTTGTGGCTAGAGAAACGAGGCACTGGGATGGAGCCCGGGGAGTCACGATCTCTCTAAGGCACAAGGAGTACGAGGAGGAGTACCTCTACTTCCCCGATCCCGACCTGCCGCCGATAGCTATCACTAGAGAGATGCTTGAAGAGGCTAGGAGAGAGGCTGAAGAGAGGAGCCTGAAGACCGTTCTCTCCAAGCTCTCAAGCCTAGGAGTTCCTCGCGACCTAGCCTGGAGCCTAGTGCAGGTTAGAGACTCGCTGAGAGTATTCCTCGAGTCCGTCGAGGCAGGCGCTGACCCCCTGCTAGCAGCCAGGATTCTCGCTGTAGACTATAGAGGCGAGGTCAAAGAAGCTGGGAGAGACCTCTTTGACTCCTCTAGCTGGCCTCCAGCGAGCACGATAGTCGAGATAGTGAAGCTAGTGGAGAGAGGAGAGTACCCCTACGATACGATCAAGGGTTTAGTTTTACCGAAGCTCGCTCAGAACCCGAGAGCCTCCTTGAAGGAGCTCCTGCCCGAGAAAGCTGTAGACATAGAGGCCTACGTCGAGGAGACTCTTAGAGCTGAGAGGAAGGCCGTGGCGGACTACCTTTCGGGCAAGAAGGAGGCTCTAAACTACCTGGTGGGGGCCACGATAAGGAGGATAGGGAGGAGAGCAGTAGACCCCAGGCTCGTGAGAGAAGCTATAGAGAAGAGGCTGAAGAGTCTTGGCGAGCTCTCTACCCGTAGCTGACGGGCACTGCCACAGTAGTCCTGCTAGAGGTCTCGGAGCTAGAGCTGTAGCCGAGAGATTCAAGAGAGCCGGGGGCTGGTTCATAGCTCTAGTCTCTCTGAGCCCTCCAGCCTACGGAATCGAAGACGGGGGTCTCGAAGCCTACCTTAGAGCAGTAGAGGCTCACGTGAGAGAGTGTAGAGCCGCTAGAGAGGAGGGTGTCGAGGTAGCCTGCATAGCCGGTTTCCATCCAGCAGAGGTCGATAAGCTCGTTGACAGGCATAGAGTGAGCCCGGCTAGAGTAGTCGAGATCGGGTTTAAGGTAATCGACTATATCGCTTCGCTAGTCGAGAAGGGGCTCTTAGACGGCATAGGCGAGGTGGGGAGACAGCACTACAAGACTTCGAGCGATAGAGTGCTAGCGTCTCACATGATAATGGAGTACGCTATAGAGAGAGCTCGCGACCTAGGAGCAGTAGTCCACCTACACCTAGAGCAGTCTAAGGAGGACACGGTAGCGATCACAGATAGAGCAATCGAGAGGCTGAAACCCGTCAAGCACAAGATAGTATTCCACCACTCAGACCTCAAGATGGCCGAAGAGGCGTGGAGAAGAGGGTACTCTTCCACAATAGTAGGGCTACGCCAGCCTCTAGAGTACGCTCTCTCAGCTCTAGAGCCAGTGTACATGGTCGAAAGCGACTACCTAGACGACCCCTCGAGACCAGGAGCGGTAACCCAGCCCTGGGAGATGGCTCGACTAGTGCATCAGCTAGCAGAGAGAGAGGAGTGGAGAGAGAAGCTGTACAGAGTCAACGTAGACCAGGTTCTCAGAGTCTACGATAGAGTCAAACCCCCCTGACTCGAGAGCCTCCCCCGGGGGTTAGCTCGGCTCTACTGCTCTCCTCGAGCGATAAGCTAAGAGTCTCCGCGTTTTCACTGAAGCTAGGAGGAGCTAGTTGAGGAAGCTGAGCCTCCCTCCTAGGATCAAGGTGCTGGAAGCGGCCGGCTCTCTCGCTGACGGCAGAGTCTCTGTAGTGAGAGACTCCGGGGAGGTCGTCGAGGCTAGAGTATCATCGAGTATGGGCGATAGAGTCTACAGAGTCGTAGTCAAGGTCTCTCGAGACGGCTCTCTCCAAGCTTACTCAGACGATAACGGGACCAAGTTCAGAGGCTACATAGGCTACCCCATCATAGCCGTCTTGATGCTCAAAGAGCTACTACCCAGGTCTCTAGAGGTTGAGAGAGCTCTCTACAGAGTCCCCTGGAGAGAACTCAACGAGAGACTCAGGTCGTACGATAGAGTTCTCGAGGAGGTCTCCAGAATAGCCGAGGCGAGGGGAGTCTCGCGAGCTCAGCTAGAGGAGTTCATGGAGAGAGTCCTCGAGAAGATCAGAGAGCTGAGAGTATACTCGATAGCCTAGAGGAGCCAAACGCTTTTATAGCGTCAGCTGAGAGAGCGTCTCTCCCGGGGAGAGCTGTATGAGCGTCAACTACGCTACACTAGGAGACCTCAAGAAGGGAAGCTTCATAGTGATCGACGGCGAGCCCTGCAAGATAGTGGAGATGAGCACGGCAAAAACAGGGAAGCATGGGAGCGCTAAAGCTCACGTAGTCGCCGTGGGGGTATTCTCGGGTCAGAAGAAGACCCTCATAGCCCCCGTAGACACTAGAGTCCAGGTGCCGGTGATAGAGAAGAGAGTCGGTCAAGTGCTAGCAGACATGGGCGATAGAGTCCAGGTAATGGATATGGAGACATACGATACTCTAGAGATCGAGAAGCCCGCTGACGACCCCGAGCTAGCTTCTAGAATCACTTCAGGAGTCTCTGTAGAATACTGGCTCATAATGGGTAGACCGAAGATAGTGAGGGTAAGAGGGGGAGGAGAGTAGAGGAGAGCTCTCGCGCTCGGAAACCTCTAGAGCGAGTCCTCGAAGACGCTCTCACGCCTCCTGAGTGTCGGTAAGGCTCCCGTATTATCTCCCGCGCCTGCTCTAATTTCCGGGTAGCGCTAGCTCTCCTCGGGTGGCTTGAGTAGTGATTGCGAGCATCTTTAGGAGTATCGTGGAGGGATTAGGCTTCAAGACTAGGCATACTCCTGACCATGATGTGAGCGATATCGATTTCGATGAGATAGCTGCTAGACTCGAGCTAGCCAAGCTGGAGGTAGACCGCGCTAGAGACCAGCTGACTAGCGAGATAGCGGGCTACTATGACAGAATGCAGGCAGCTCTCAGAGCTAGCGACTCGGATACAGCGGAGATGATCGCGGCTGAGATCGTTCTCAAGAAGAAGATCCTGACTGCTCTCACAGCTTACAGCAAGCTTCTAGGGATAGCTATACAGAGAGTGAGAGACGCTAGAAACATCGAGACTCTCATTAGGAGCATTGCTCCGCTAGACTACTGGCTGAGAGCTACTAACAGCTACCTAGCTCAAGTGAGCCCAGAGCTTGTCGGCAGGCTCTCTAACGTGATGGTGTCTGCCGAGAGCCTGATAAGAGAGGTTGGAGTGCTAGCTGACAACATGCCCGTAGCTAAGGTCGAGATCGACCCGGAGGTCAGGCAGGAGATCGCCTACGCTCTAGCAGAGCTCGGCATAAGGGTTCAGAGCCAGAGCCAGGACTTGGAGAAAGCTCTACTAGACTACGTGAAGACCAGAGGGGGCAGGATAAGCCTCAGCGCTGCGGCTAGAGACCTGAACACTACGCCCGAGGCTGTGAAGAGAGCTCTAGAATCTCTAGAAGCCAAGGGTCTGATCAGAGTACACAAGGCTCCCGAAGCTCTAGCCGAAGCCTAGCGGAGAGACCTCCTCTAGGGCTGGAGGTATCTACTCTTGTCTCACTCTCTAGCCTACCTCGAGGGAGCAGCGAGGAGGTATGCGCTAGCAGCAGCTAAAGCAGAGTCTGAGGGCGACTACTCTACTGCTCTCCTCAACCTAAGGAGAGCAGTAGAGGTTCTCGAAGAGATAACCAGACACTACCCCGACCACCCTCTAACCCCGATATATAGGAGGCTCTTGGCGCAATACAGGAGGAAGATTGGAGAGCTAGAGGAGAAGAGTAAGCTGAAAATCTCGAGCGGGGGCTCCGACGATGAGTACTACGTGGAGGTAACGGGTGGCGATAGCGGCTCTCCAGCTCCTCAAGGAGATATCGAGAAGCTCCTGCCCCCCTTCGTGATCAGAGAGAAGCCGAGCATAACCTTCAACGATATAGCGGGCTTAGAGCACGCTAAGGAGGCTATAAGAGAAGCCATAATATACCCCGTGAGGAGACCAGACCTCTTCCCGCTAGGGTGGCCGCGAGGGATACTGCTCTTCGGGCCCCCGGGCACCGGGAAGACTATGCTCGGTGCTGCCGCAGCTAACGAGGTTAACGCTGAGTTCCTGTACGTTGATGCTGCTAGCGTTATGAGCAAGTGGCTCGGAGAAGGAGAGAAGAACGTGAGGAAGATCTTCACCTACGCTAGAGAGAAGTCTAGACAGGGAGTCCCCGTAGTCATATTCATAGACGAGGTAGACGCGTTACTCGGAGTCCACGAGGTCGAAGTCGGGGGAGAGGTTAGAGTCCGGAACCAGTTCTTGAAGGAGATGGACGGGGTTCTCGATAAGAAGCAGAAGCTCCACGTCTACGTGATAGGAGCTACTAACAAGCCGTGGGAGCTAGACGAGGCCTTCTTGAGGAGGTTCCAGAAGAGGATATACGTGCCTCTACCCGATAAGACTGCTCGAATCGAGATGCTGAAGATCCTCACAAGTAACCTCAAGCTGGGGAGCGATGTGGACTTGGAGGCGTTAGCAGACATGCTCGAAGGATACTCGGGTAGCGATATAAGGGATGTCGTGATAGACGCTCACATGAGAACAGTGAGAGAGTTCTTCCAGAAGGGGGGAGGAGAGCCTAGACCTATAACGATGAGAGACTTCAGAGAGGTTCTAGCTAAGAGGAAGCCGAGCGTAGACAAAGAGTCTCTGAGAAGGTACGAGGAGTGGGCTAGGAGATTCGGAGCACTCTAGCCAGCCTCTCGTAGCGCACACGCTCCTTCTCCCCATATCTCTAGAGTCTTAGCATCACTCACGCTGGCTAATCGCTCGCGAGCTCGAGGGGGAAGACGGCTCCAGTTCTCTTAGAGAGCTCTCTTAGACTCGAGAGGAACTCATCGAAGTCTCTGCATTCGATAAGAGCTCTAGCAATAGCTCTCTCGTCTCTCAAGCCTTCTAGAGCTAGGAGTCTCTTCTTGAGAGAAACGCTTAGACTGTAGCCTCCGGGACTCTTCCTACCCACGACTCTATGGCAGGGGATGACTATAGGGCTCTTGTTTCTCGAGAGAGCTCTCCCCACGAGTCTAGCGCTAACTCTCAGAGCTCTCCCCAGACACCCGTAGGTGGTGAGAGCTCCTGGCTCGAGGAGCTGGACTAGAGCATACACTGCTTCCTCGTAGTCCTCCAGCTTTGCTCTAGAAACTCTACCGTCTTCTCTGAGAACGAGTAGAGGCATGGGCTACCTCTCCCCCGAGGGAGGCTAGAGGTATCCTGCTCTTCTGAGAGCTAGCAGAGCGTGAGGTATTAGTGGTTGAGCTACGAGCATGTAGGGAGTCCAGACTCGGGGGTTTCTGAGCTCTCTTCTCGCTCTACGGAGCGCTTCCCCGTCTTCAGCGTAGCCCTCCAGGGTTTCTACTATCAGAGAGAGGGAGACGCCTCTAACCTGGCTGTGTATGAGTAGAGTAACGAGGTCCCAGGCTGCTAGGCTTTCCTCCATCTCTCTCGCCTGCTCTAGGTCTACGACCGCTACTTCTCCCTCTGAGAGGATGAAGTTTCCGGGGTTGGCGTCTCCTAGAGCTACGCCTCCCCCGTGGATCCTGGCTAGAGTCTCTCCTAGAAGTCTCCAGGCTCTAGGCTCTCTCCTCTCGAGTAGAGGCGCTCCCGGCAGGTAGTCTCTTAGTAGAGTGTAGTAGCCCGATACCTCGACTACCCCGATAGCCTTGAATGTCTTCACGCACCTCTCTAGCCTCCGAGAGTAAGCTAGCTCGGAGGCGAGTCTCTCAACGGGGAGGACTCTATAGCCTATAGCGGGTCTCGAGAGTAGAATCGCTAAAACCCACTTGAGGGTAGAGAGAGCGTCGTAGACCTTGGCTACAACGCTCCTACTAGAGTCTTTGCAGAGGTAGGCGCTCCCAAGGAAGCTCATCCTCCTGCACTCAAACCTACCGCCTAGACTCTCCGAGACGGCTCTCTCTAAGCTCTTCTCTAGGAAGAAAGACTCAAGCCATCTCTGCATAGCTACTCTCGAGATTGCCGAGTGTAAAGTAGAGGAGAAAAAGCTGGTCGAGAAGCCCCCCAGGGAGGGCTCGCGAGTGAGATTCCTGCTCTGTAGGGAGAGAGCTCCGCCATCTGACTTTAGTGTAGCGATAGTGGGGGGAGGCCCAGCGGGGCTCGCTGCAGCAGGCGGATTGCTTTGCGCGGGTCACAGCGTGACTGTCTTCGAGGCTATGCCTGAAGCAGGCGGCATACTCGTCTTCGGGATACCTGACCATAGGGTAGACAAGAGGTCTGTTAGGCTTGGCGTTAGAGAGCTCATGGATAACGGGGTCTTCTTCGTGTTCAATACGAGAGTAGGTAGAGATGTGAGGCTAGAGAGCCTAGTCGAGGTCTTCGACTCCGTGGTGATAGCTACGGGAGCCTGGCGCTCTAGGAGGCTGAACGCTCCAGGAGAGGAGAGCGGCTGGGTTTTGAGAGCTCTAGAGTGGCTCTCGCTAGTACACTTGGCTAGACTCGGCTACGAGCCCTTCGGGAGACTCGTCAAGCCCGAGGGCAGAGTTCTCGTAGTGGGTGCTGGCTATACTGCTGTAGACGTGGTGACAGTTCTCCTAGACTACCCGGAGCTGAGGAGTAGAGTGGAGAGTATCACTTTGAGCTATAGGAGGAGCAGGAGAGAGGCTCCTAGCGGAGCGGCTAGCCTCGAGGAGCTGGAGAGGAGAGGAGTCAGGATCCTAGAGTACACGACTCCAGTAGGCTTCCGAGAGGAGGAGAGAGGGAGAGTAGTGGAGCTAGCTAAGACTAGAATCACGGAGTCGGGCTCTGTTGAGGTCACGAGCGAGAAGATAGAGATAGAGGTCGACTACGTGCTACTAGCGATTGGCCTAGAGCCCGCTCCTCTACCCACGGAGCTCGAGCTAAAGAGGAGGAGCGACGGCACTCTCGTAGTAGACGAGAAGATGATGACAAGCATTCCCGGAGTCTTCGCTTGCGGTGATGCCGTGCACGGACCTAGTAGGATAGGTGTAGCGATAAAGTCCGGGCTTCGAGTAGCTAGAAGCGTGGACTCTTATCTTAGGAGCAGTAAGCGACTATGAAATCATATTTAAGCCCGTGTCCTACTAGCTAGGATCTGGTGATTCGGGGTGAGTACAGAAACCAGACAGTACAGGCTAGTTTTGAAGACTACAGCTAGAGGGCCTTCACTACAGTTGAGAGTAACGAGACCAGAGGCTAGAGAGGTAACCTTGGTGAAGATAGGAGGCAGGGGTGTGCAGGAGCTCTTCAAGACTGTAGCTGATACTCTGAAGAAGCTCGGGCTAGTAGAAGCTGAGAGTAAGACCGCCACCATGACGGCGCTCAGACTCAAGCCAGAGATAGGCCCAGCAGTCGGCGGCTACCTGGTCATGGTGAGGAGAGCCAGAGACCCAACTGTCTGGCAGAAGCTATTCGAGGACTTGATCGCCGAGAAGTACTTCGGGGCTAGAGCAATACTAGCCTCAGCTCTAAGCTTGAGCGAGGAGCTAAGCAAGCAGAAGCCTCCGTCTAAGAGAGTCAGGATGCTCCTAAACCCCAAGATACTAGACGGGGTCAGCGCTGGAGTCAAGGTGCTAGCCAGGAAGCTCTGGGGCCTCAAGAAGCTATAGCTCCATACACGCTCTCCTCCCCCACTCTCCCCCCTTATTTAAGGCCGATACTCTACTCGTGCTCCTAGGAGGTGCTACTCTCTTGGGAGACAAGAGGGCATGCGTGGTGTGTGGGCGGCCCTTCCCCGAGGGGCAGGGAGTGGTATTAGCGAGAGGAGGCTTTACTCTAGAGTTTCATAGCTCTCGTTGCGCCTATAGGTTCTTCAAGCTCCTCTTCGAGAGACTCGACTACTCTTGTCTAGCAGTAGCTAGAGACTTGGCTGGAGAGTTCGCTAAGAGCCGTGCGTCTAGATCCTCTAAGAGGATTTAAGTCCCCGGCTTCCCACACGGCTTTCCGGGAGCGTGTGCTCTTTGAGAGTTAGAGTCAAGCTCTACTCCCTGTTTAGAGACATGGCGGGAAGGCCTGAGGTCGAGGTTGAGGTCGAGAGAGGTAGCTTCGAGGAGATCCTGGGTGAGCTCTCGAAGATAGAGGGTATTGCTAGAGTTCTGGAAGCTCTAGGAGACTCCTTCGTGGTCTTAGATGGGAGTGGGGAGAGGCTGGAGAAGGGGGGAGTAGCTAGGAGTAACGTAGTCCACCTCATGCCTCTACCCTCGGGAGGAGGCTTGAGAGTCGTTAGTGGAGTAGTGAGAGAAGGAGAGGAGGTAGACTTGAACGCGGTAGTAGAGGAGTTGAGCAAGCTCGGAGTCGGAGCTATAGCAGTCTTCGTAGGAGTAGTCAAGCCCGAGAATGAGGGAGAGCGTGTAGAAGAGCTGGTCTACGAGTACTCCCAAGAGCTACTAGAGAAGTCTCTAGAGAAGATAGCTAGAGAAGTCGGCGAGAAGTGGGGGCTCAGAGGTGTAGCAATACTGCACTACGTGGGTAGGAGGAAGCCCGGGGAGAAGACTATAGTGATAGCTACAGCGGGACTGTCGAGGAAAAACGCGATCCCAGCGCTAGCAGAAGCCCTAGAGAGAGTCAAGTTCGAGGCGCCAGTATTCAAGACAGAGGTTAGAGAGTCGGGTAGAGTCTACATAGTCGGTGAGAAGACAGTAAAGCCGCCTAGCTGAGCCTAGGAGCGGCTCTGCTGAACAACTAGCGGGAAGTCGGGGGAGGGGGCGTCTAGAGTCTCATGATTCTCCTAGCCATCTCCTCGGCTCTCTTGAGAGCTTCTTCAGCGTTGTCTGCGTGAAGGTCTAGGACTAAGTTAGTCCCCTTTACTCTCACCTTGAATCTCCTCATTCCGTGCTTCACGTACTCCTCGATGATCTCAAAGCCTCCTTGCATTACTCCGCCCAGCCCTCTATACTACCCCCTAGCCCGGATATTTTAGTTTTGTGATTACTCGAGCGTAGCCGGGGCAGTCGCTCCACTCTCCTAGAGCTTGACCGCTACTACTCCTAGAGCTCTCGAGTCGTATCTCAGAACTCTGAACCCAGCCTCCTCGAGCTTAGAGGCTACTCGTGAGGGGAACTGGGCTCCTCTCGCTCTCCCAGGCTCTCCAGTATAGTGGAAGAGCCTCCCTCCTCTTGCTAGAAGCCTGTAGAGCTCTCTGTAAAAGCTCACGCTGTAGAGTTCTCCCGTGGAGGACGCGAACCGCGGGGGGTCGTGTATCACTACGTGATAGCTTCCCTTGAGCTCCCCGACGACCTCTACAGCGTTTCCTTTAATCAAGACTACTCTAGGGTCTCCTAGGAGCTCACTCCAAGGGTTTAGCTCTGCTAGAGTCAACACGTTCTCATCGACCTCTATCGTGGTAACGCTAGTAGCTCCTCTGAGTAGAGAGTGTATAGCAGTGTAGCCTAGACCCGTGCAGACATCGAGCACTCTGTAGCCTCTCCTTACTCCCGCTAGTCTCACTTTGAGCTCGGCATCAGCCCAGGGAGTGGTCTCGGATACTCTATGCATGTGGATCCCGTCGATCTCCAGCGTTGGAGCAGTCTCGCCTAGAGAAACTAGCCTGTAGTAGTGCTCTCCTCTAATCTCAGCTACCACCAGCTCTCCTGAAGCCTGCACCACGATAACATCTCTCTCCCCGGCTTCCTCAACAGCCTCCTCTACATCACCAAGCCTCACAGAAGCCTCGAAGATACCCGATGAGACTCTACAAAAGCCCCCCGACTCCGAGACTCTAGCCTCTCTAAGACCCAAGTCTACTCTAACCAGCCCGCTCCCTCTCCTGCAGGCATCGAGCAAGAGGGAGAGCTCTCTCCTATCGAGAGCAATCGATGGAACCCTCTTGAACTCGTAAACCTCCAGAATCAGACTCTAGCCCTACGAGGGAGAGCTCTAGCTAGAAACTATATATACTTAGACCTCTAAGCCAGAAACCCGAGAGTGAGGAGGAAATGCCCCCTAAGAGGCCCGTAGAAGAAGAGGAAGAGGAGGAAGAGTTCTGGGAGGAGGAAGAGGAGCTAGAAGAAGAGGAGGAGTTCGACGAAGAAGAAGAGTTCTGGGAGGAGGAGGAAGAGGAGGAAGAGTTCTGGGAAGAAGAGGAGGAAGAAGAGTAGAGGTAAGAGAAGCCGAGAGCCCTCCACACTCTCCCATCTGCTCCCGTGTACTCGCTCCTACTCTTTGACGTCTTCTCGTAAGAGACTTCTGCTTTACTCGCTACAGTCTTAGCGCTAGCGTGACTCACGTGTAGCCATCGAGCCCAAAGACGTGAAGCCCTCCACCTAGGCTGAGTAGGCGAGAGCTCAAAGTGTCGGTCTCCACGGCTTCGATGAGCTAAAGCTTGTACATGTTTTGCGAGAACGCGGAGAGGGGGGAGGGAGTGGCTCTCCTCTCTCCGAGCGTATTCTAGGCTAGGGTCTCTAAGACTCTGCCTCTGAGGTCGAAGAACGTGTTGTCCTCGATAAGGGCTCTAACTCTCTTACCTAAGAGCTCTCTCCCTCCTCTCAAGACTAGGGGTGTGTAGTTGTCGAGTCTAGCTACTAGGCTCCCGGCTCTGAAGCCTTCCTCGACTACTCTAGCTTCTACGATTCTCCCTCTGTATCTCGATAGCTTCTTGTAGCATATAGACTCGACTATCTTGGTTAGCCTCGTGCTCCTCTCTTTCTTCACGCTATCGGGCACTTGGGGTAGTGCTAGTGCTCTAGTGTGTGGTCTTAGAGTATACTGGGCTATGTGGACTTTATCGAACTCCAGCTCTCTGACTAGCTCTACAGTTTTCTCGAAGGACTCCTCGTCTTCTCCAGGATGCCCTACTATCACGTCGGTTGCAATCATGGCTTCAGGATAAGCGCTCCTTATCTTCTCGTAGAGGCTCTTGTAGTCTTCTACGCTATACCTTCTCCCCATCGCTCTTAGTATCTTGTTGTCTCCACTCTGCACGGGTATGTGGAAGTACTTGTAGACTCTCGGGTCTCTGTAGGCGTCTACCAGGTCGTCTACTATCTCTATAGCAGACTCCGGGGTCATCATCCCGACTCTGATCACGTAGTCTCCCACCACTTTATCCAGGATCTCTCTAATCAAGTCTGCTAGAGTAGGCTTGCCCGGAAGGTCTAGCCCGTAGGCTCCAGTATCCATCCCGGTAAGCCTGACCTCTACAGCCCCCATCTCCACAAGCCTCCTAACAGTCTCAACTACGACGCTGACAGGATAGCTCCCCAGCTTGGGTCTAGCTAGCTTAGTGATACAGAAGCTACACTCATTCAAACACCCCTCTTGAACCATGACAGTGCCAACAACCCCCCGTGGAGAAACCGGGGGCACTCTACAGAAGTCTCTCTCAGAGTCGAGAACAACAAGCCTCCCGCCCGAGAGAGTAGCCTCAACAGCCTCCACGACTCTACCTACTGCTTGAGGAGCCAGAATAGAAGCTCTAGGAGCAACTCTGGCAACAAGACCAGGCCTGCTTTTAGCCAAGCACCCAGCAATAACCAGCCCGACGCTCGAGCGAGACTCCTGAATCTCGAGAATCCTCTTAACTATCCTCTGCTCCGTATCAAGCCTAACAGAGCAGGTATTAACGATAACGACGTCAGCACAATCAACACTCCCCACTAGCTCAAACCCCTTCTCTCTCAACAAACCCTCCATAACGCTAGACTCGAACTCAGCCAAAGCACACCCATAAGTCTCAATAAACACTCTAGCTCTCAACCAAGCTCCCCGAGAAGCGAGGGAAAAGCACCCTAAAAAGCGGTAACACTAAGAATCTCCTAAAAGATACAAGACAACTACACTAATAGAAAACCAGATAGCATAAACTAAAACACATATAATCCAACCAAATAGACTCTACAGAAGCACGAATAGCGCCAAATCAGAGCAAAGAATGGCCTCGCCATGCCGGCGATGACCGTGCTCGATGGTCTTAAAGGCGACCCGAGGCACGCTGACGCTTTCTGACGACTCTTCTGAGATCCCTCGAGATACTCTGTTCACTACGGTCTACCTCTGTGTCTTCATCTCTCTCCTCTTCCTCTTAGCTCTCTCAACCTCATCTATCAGGTCGTTTATCGAGTCGAACCCCAGTTCTCTCACAGCATCTAAAACCCTGTCTTCTCCGTAACTACTCTTAGCCATCTCAATGTACTCTCTCACGTCCCGCTCGATCTTCTCTTTTGTCGATACGAATCCCCTGAGGTAGTTTAGTAGCACTGTTCCGACAGTGTTATCGAAAGACCATCTTCTATTCGCTTGGTCGTAGTTTCTGAACGGTATCGTCTGCCTCAGCAGAACATCCTCTATCGAGACTTGATATATGTGCGTCACGTCTACCCCATATCTGTCCTCTACCTCTAAAGCTAGCCTATTCACATACGCTACGGGCATGCTCATGGTGAAGAAGAGCCCCACATTCTTCAGCTTGGCTAGACTGTAAGCGTACGGGTGCTTCTTCAAGTCTCTCGCGAGCTCTCTAACAGCTCTCTCAGAGCCCTCAGCTATACAGACTAGATTCATGACCCCTCTCTGGGGGTCGGTTCCGTGTGTCACTACTCTGCTTCCGCGCGATAAGCTGGCTACGTGTTTCTCGTGAGCTAGCGTTTGTAGCTTGGGCTTGCCGAAGGTTCTTAGAAGCATTTCATCTATGTTGTGAGACTTAATGTGGAATATTGAACGCTCCATGTGCGATAGTAGCACGAGGTCGTAGATGTCTCTAAACCCTATGTATGGCTCTCCAGGGTAGAACGCTATGTCCTCCTCTAAGTCTAGAGAGTTGGAGGTGTCTATTCTGCGAGGATGCCTTTCTAGCAGGTCGAAGGCGTTGATTGGATTCACTTTCTCCAAGCCTGGGTACTCGTCGAAGACTCTGTAGAGCCAGTACTCGAGACTAGGCCTAGCTAGGAGCCCGTCCTCTACTTCGAAGAACTCTGCTTTTACTGAGCTCTTACTCATAGCTATTAGGGTGGTTCGGGTTCTCAAAATGTCTATAATCTCGCTCGCTTTATCAGCGGGTGCTCTGTAAACAGCTAGGACTCCTCTCGAGATCCTGTAGGCTACAGAGACCCAGTCGACGAGCGGAAGTCTGTTAGTTAGAGCTCTGGCCCCCTCTACGATGACTATGAGGAGTTTGAGTCCTAGAGGCACGTGGGAGAAGTCTAACCTAACCCTAACTCCTCTCTCCTCTAGAGAGTCCACGAGCTGAGATATCCTTGACTGAGGCTCGCTCAGGTCTACTGCCATCTTCCTCTGGACGTAGGGGGGGTTTGTGTACTGGAGGTAGTCTAGTATCCTGAGAGTAGACACATAGGAGGCTATGTCTAGTCTGCGTGTTAGAAATTCTTTGAACTCGTGGTCTAAGCCTTCGAGCTCTCCTCGATACAACACCACTTTCAGCACCACTCGACGTCTTCCAGCTTCCTCTCCTCTACTAGAAGATCGGAGGGGTAATTTTTCCTGATACTATCTCTCACAGCGTGATATGATAGAGGTTATTTAAACTCTGCTCGATTACTCTAGCTTCAAGACTCTCCTCTAGGCTTCTCTAGCCTTACTGGAGTATGCTCCCAGCTTGGGAAAACTCCTTCTCTCACTTCTCTAGCGAATGCTGCTACAGCTTCTACTATGGCTTCAGCTACGTTAGCGTACTTTTTAGCGAAGGGTGGCGGGGTTTCAGAGAGGCCTATTATATCGTGGAGCACTAGCACCTGCCCGTCGCAGTAGGGTCCTGAGCCTATGCATATAGTGGGTATTCTCAGCCTGCTCGTTATCTCTCTAGCTACTTCTGCTGCCGTGAACTCTATCACTATAGAGAAAGCTCCTGCTTCCTGTAGCTCCTCCGCGTCTTTGAGGAGCATTCTAGCCTCTTCTTCTCTCTTACCCACAGGCCTGAAGCCTCCTAGCTTAAGGTACCTCTGAGGGGTTAGCCCTATGTGGCCCATCACCGGGACCCCGGCTCTGACTATTGCTCTGACTCTATCCGCGTACTCGCTACCCCCCTCTAGCTTTACCGCCTCGGCTCCAGCTCTAGCGAAGGCTATAGCCGACTCTACCGCCTTCCTCGAGCTAGGCTCGTAACTACCGAAGGGCATGTCTCCGACTACGAGAGCTCTCGGCTTAGCTCTAGCTACTGCCGCTGTGTGAGCAAGCATCTCTCTCATTGTCGCTCCGTGAGTAGTAGGGTAGCCTAGGACGACCATAGCCATGCTGTCACCCACTAGTATAGCGTCTACCCCAGCTCTGTCCACGAGTCTCGCTGTAGGGTAGTCGTAGGCTGTCACCATTACGATCTTGCTGGAGCCCTTCATCTTGAGTATGTCTCTAACAGTCACCTTACCCGGCACAAGCCACCTCCTCCAGAGCCTTGACTAGCTCGTAGAGTACTCTGTTAACCGGGGCTCTTAGCCCGAGCTCTTCAGCTGCTCTCACGACAGCACCATTTATGTAGTCTACCTCTGTTCTACGGCATGCCTCCACGTCGGCTAGCATCGAAGACCTGTTCTCCCCCGTTGCTTCAGCTACTCTCCTGAGGTACTCTAGAGGGTCTTCGGGGAGCTCTACTCCCCGAGCTCTAGCTACTGCGGCTACCTCCTCGCAAGCGGCTCTAGCAATGCTCCAGACGCGTTCTCTCAACACGACCCTATTAGGGGCTCTCAGCAGAGCCGTGAGGGGGTTTACTGCAGCGTTTAGAGAGAGCTTCAGCCATCTGTAAGGCTCTATGTCATCGACTACTCTCACTCTAGCCCCTCCTCTAGCCAGAGCCTCGGCTAGAGGCTCTACTCTAGCCTCTGACCCTCTCAGCGGGCCTATGGTCAGCCAGCCGAGCCCCCTGACGGAGAACTCCCAGTCTGACAGGCGGGTGACCCCGTAGTCTACCACTATGCCTAGAGCCCCTTTGCCTGTTCTCGCAGCTGCCTCGAGCGGCCCCAGACCGTTACAGGCTACGGCGAAGACTCCGGTCTTGCTGATCGTGGCCTCTATAGCCTTCTCCGCGTCGTAAGCCTTAGTGGCTATTATGTTGTACTCACAGTATTCTTCGGGCTCTCCGACATAGACTACGGGCTCGTAGCGCCCCGAGATCAGCCCCGTTAGCTTGACCCCCATTCTCGACACTACCTCAGCCTGCTCTCTGCGCCTCACTATGACGGCTACCGGGTCTCCGAGACCCCTGGAGGCGAAGAAGCCGAGGAGGCTGCCTACAGCGCCCAGCCCGGTCACGCAGACTCTGTGCATTAAGAGTCCCCGCAGAGGTAGGCTACGGCCTCCACCTCTACTCTCGCTCCTCGAGGCAAGCCCGAGACCCCGACTAGAGACCTCGAGGGCTTGTGTTCTCCGAAGAACTCCTCGTAGACTCTATTGAACTCCCCAGCTAGCTTCAGGTCTGTCAGGTACACCGTGACCTTGACTACTCTATCTAGCCTAGCTCCAGCAGCTTCAACTATGGATTTGACGTTTGAGAGAGCTCTCCTAGCCTCTTCAGCGAAGTCTCCTGAGATGAGCTCCCCCGTGGAGGGGTCTATGGGGAGCTGACCTGAGACGAATAGGAGGCAGCCTGCTCTAACAGCTTGACTATAGGGGCCTACTGGTCTTGGAGCGTGAGGAGTGCTAATGTACTCTACCAGCTTTAAGTCACCTACTCTAGCATCTACTCATCTCGGAGTATTTATTAGCCTCTAGGGTATGGTAGCTATTAGGAGGCAATGAGGGGTATTGAGGAGACAAGCGATTGGCTTGGGTGGCTCGCTTTGACTCTAGGAGGCTCTCTCGTCCCCTTCGTGCCAACTCGTAGTGAAGCATTAGAGATGCTCTTCAAGCTCGTGGAGTTCAACTCGGACGACGTCTTCTACGATCTGGGATGCGGGGACGGCAGGGTTGTGATAGAGGTTTTGAAGAGAACGAGTGTTAGGAGAGGGGTTTGCATAGAGTCTCGCAGAGACCTCCTAGAGCAGGCTATGAGGAGAGCTCAGCTAGAAGAAGTCTCGGATAGATTCGTGGCAGTAAACGGGGACATATTCGAGACTCCTATAGAGGAGGCGTCTGTAGTGTACATGTATCTACTCACTAGCGTCAACGATGCCCTTAAGCCTAAGCTGTCTAAGGAACTCAAGCCAGGGACTCGCGTCATCTCTCTAGACTTCCAGATCCCCGGGTGGAAGCCCGTCAAGATCTTCGGCTTCAAGACGGGATGGCAGAGCACTATGTACTACTACGTGGTGGGAGAGTCTGATAGATAGACGGAGCTCTACCAGGAGCCCTTCTAGAGAGATAGTCGAGGTCATGAGAGCAGCTTATCTGAGAGGGCTAACTCAAGCCAGAGGAGGGAACGCTAGCATACTAGACGAGAGCCTAGGCTTAGTCTACATAACCCCCAGGAGCGCTCCGAAGTTTCTGCTCACAGAGACATCGATATCCCTGGTCTCGCTAGACGGGAGAATCCTCTGGGGCTCTCCCTCCTCTGAGCTAAGCCTGCATCTAGAGGTCTACAGGAGAGTCGGAGAAGCTAGAGCAGTGCTTCACCTACACCCCCCAATGACTCTAGCGGTTTCAGAGCTAGGCTTAGAGATAGAGCTAGAAGCTTTGAGTGAAGCTAGCTACGCTATCAACTGTGTAGCCAGAATCCCCTACATCAAGCCCGCTACTAGAGACCTAGCAGAAGCTGTAGCCTCAGTGCTAGAGAAGACTGGGTGCAATACTGCAGTCTTGGAGAAACACGGGGTAGTAGCTTACAGTAGGAGAGACCTCTACGAGGCTCTAGACATGATAGAAGCTCTAGAAGACCTCTCCCGCATCATGTTGGTGAGAGAGCTCTCTAAGAAGCGGCTAGTGAGGTAGAGGAGAGAAGAGGAGAGAGAAGAGGGGCTCTCTAAGCCCCCAGCGGCCAGCTAGTTAGCCGCACTCGGGGTACTCAGCGGGGACCTTAGCTCTGAAGAACTTGCCAGTAGCGGGGTCCTGGAAGAGCCCTATCTTGACTCCCTTCCCGCCTTTAGGCTGAAGTAGCCAGACCTTCTTGGGGACTAGTGTAGCCTCCTGGCCGCTGGGGGTCTTTACTTTGACTGCCTGAGTGCACGCTGCCATCTTTTACTCACCCGACTCACTATCATATAGATATTCTATAGTCGAACCAAGACTAATAAGCTTGACGTGTGTAACTCAAAGAGACTTATGGCTACTAGCGATCACAGGGTATTACGTTATTTCTTTTTAAAGAGGACTCTGTGAGGAGCACTTGGGTGTGGATTTGAGCGCTTCGAGTAAAACGTTTGTATCCGTGGGGAATCTGAATATCGATATCGTTATGTTTGTCTCGAGAAGCCCGAGAGCTGGAGAGGGGCTAGTTGCAGACGACCTCTGGCTAGGTCCTGGCGGTGCAGCGACCAACTATGCTGTAGCAGTAGCTAAGCTCGGCCATAGGGTATCGCTCGTAGCTATAGCTAGCTCTCTAGCTCTAAAGCTCGGGCTCCTCGAGACTCTACGTAGCCTGGGTGTCGATGTATCTCACGTCATCGTATCCGAGGGCCCTCCTAGCGTGGCGTCTGTAGTGGTCTCTCGAGAGGATAGCTCGAGAACGATAATATCCTATAGAGGGGTCTCCTCGCATCTCTCTCACGATCACATCCCTAGAGCGGGAGACCACTTCCACTTTGCTAGCGTAAGCCCGGGAGTAGTCTTAGGCTATGTGGCTGAGAACCCTGAGAGAGCGGTTAGCTACGACCCGGGTGCTGAGGTCAGGAGGGATAGAGAGGGGGTTTTTAGAGCTCTCAAAAGCGTCGAGATAGCTATAGTAGCTAGGCAGGAGCTAGAAGCTCTCCTAGGCTCAGCAGAGCTAGAGAGAGCTTGTAGACTCCTAGAGAGAGGCTCGAGAGCAGAGGTTGCTGTAGTCAAGATGGGTGAGAGAGGAGCAGTGGCTCTAACGAGAGGCAAGTCCTACCTAGTCGAGAGCCCCCGAGTTAGAGTAGTAGACACTACAGGCGCTGGAGACGCGTTCGACGCAGGGTTCACAGTAGGGTTGGTCGAAGAGAGCGATGTAGAGTGGGCTCTAAGACTCGGGGTAGCCATGGGCTCTCTCAAGGTCACTCTGAAGGGCAGTAGCTCTATGCCGGATAGGAGAGCAGCAGTAGAGCTAGCTGAATCTCTAGCTTCTCGAGAGCTTAGCCTTGACTGCAGCTAGCTTCCTCTCATCGACCCTGATTCCTGCTCTAGCTAGCTCTGAGACTACTCTATCGATGTACTCGGAGAGACTCAAGCTCTCTCTCAGAGTACCCAAGTCTACTAGAGCAACTCTCCCGCTCGATACGTCCATGACTCTAACCAAGTCTACAGGCCTCTTGTCTCTCACTACTCTATAGACATCTAGTTGCCTCAAACCCAAAGCCTCTAGCACTAGCTTTGCTGAAGTCAGCGTCCTAGCCATAAGCGCGCCCTATCTCAACCCCTCTCGGAAACCTAATATTCGTGTCTAGCGGTCTCAGCTTGGCTCCCGAGAGCTCAGAGGCTTACTCGAGTAGGGTTAGTGCTCCACTACTAAAAACGAGAGCCTCGCTCTTCAGAGCTAAGGGGAGGCTTGATCTCTACGGTTCTCTCTCCAGAAAACACGATCTTGTAGGCTCGTAGAGAGTACCTCTTAACATACCCTTCTCTCTCCAGCCTCACTAGTATCTTTCCAGCGGTTTTCGTAGAGACTCCGAGCATCTCGCTCACATCCTTGACTCTCACGTATCTGGATTTGCTACTAGCAAGCTCTCTAGCTATATGCTCTAAATTAAGCCTGACTCTCATAGAGAGCTCCCTAACTCGAGGCCGAGGCTTTTTGATGCAAGAGAGACCGAGGAGGACGGCGCCTTAGGTGCTCGAGAGTGAACACAACCACTTCACTCAATCGAGCTTCTCGACTAAGGTTGGTATCGATGAGTAGTAGAGCGCTACGAGGAGACCCTGTAGGTTAAAAATGAAAGCCTGCGGCTAGTCGTCTCTCGGTGAGAGATGAAGTATGGAGAGCGAGATAGAGAGTATTCTTAGAGGCAGAGAACTGACCTTCCGGGAGATAGAGGACTCGCTACGACTAGTGAGAGATAGGAGAGCTCTAAGGCTCGCTCTAGCGGACTTAGTGAGGAGGAAGGTAGTGGAGAGAAAGCCAAGCTATGAGAGTAAGAGGATGGTTTTTGCAATCAAGCAGGAGAGCGGGGGAGAGTGAGCTTCTTGGATTTGAGGGTCACAGGCTTAGCTTTAGTGGTCGCAGGCTTCGCTCTAGCTATCATCTACTCTTATCTCGTACTCTACAGCGAGCACTCAGAAGAAGTTGTCAAGCTAACACTAGCCATAGCAGCTATCCTAGCGGGGGGATTCATAGCGGGCACGGGGCTAGCGCTGATCCTCGGGTGGAGGAGGTTCTCTGAGGCTAAGCGTAGGATCAGAGAGAGGGAGAGCGCTCAAGCTATAGCGTAGTCTTAAACTTCGAGAGACTGCCTCTTGAGAGGAGGAGAGGGCTGTGGCGTACTACTACGAGAACACGGCTTACAGAATCCTCACAGGGCAGCTCTTCATACTACTCTACGCGCTCCTAGCTTCGCTAATGGGCATAAGTATATGGACGTTCTTGGTGATAATAGCGCTCTCTATCGCCTCCTCTATGTTGCTAAGTAGGCTCGTTAAAGGCCCCCTCGAGAAGGCTTCTAGGAGTGTAGACGAGATTCTAGCCGGTAGGAGGCTCTACGAGGAGAAAGACGTTACAGAACTACAGACCCAAGACCAGCAGCAGCTTCTAGAACTCCAAGACCAGCTCAGGGTATTCACTTATATGAATGTAGCTCTCCTAGTAGGCTTAGCGTACTTCTTCCTCTTCTGGGGCTATATCCCCGCCATGGCTGAGACATTTTCTAGCATGACAGGAAACGAGTATCTCGGCAGATTCCTAGCCTTCCTCGTATACCTCGAGGGCTTCTTCATAATAAACCAAGCCTCTATCCAGCTAGCGCTGAGTAGAGTGAAGCATCTAACGATCCTCAACGTTCCAAGAAGCTACGTGGTCACAGATAAGGGTATAGTCTTCTCGGGGCTCTTGACGAAGAAAGGGATAGGCTTCCCTCTACCCGAGGGAGTCTCTGTGGATATGAGTGAGCAAAGGAGATTCGTGGAACTCACAGCTAGAGGCAAGAAGACTCTCAACAAGCTCAGATTATACTCTAGAAACCCCAGAAGACTCTACGAGATCATAGTGAAGAACGGTCTCCAGCGAGCTTGACCGTGGAGAGAATGTAGTCAGGCTTGCCTACGTAGACTGCAGCCCACCTCCTACCTCTGAATCTGACTATCTTAACGTATACCAGCACATCGGGATTCCTCAAGTCGACTCTCCTGTCTATATCCTCAGCTATAGCTTTCACTACATCAAGTCTGCTCAAAGGCTCACCCGAGGAGCTCCAGAACCTGCCATCTACTCTCACAGCAAAAGACCCCTCTGGCTGGGAAGCAATAGCCTCTAAGACAGCTCTCTTAACCTCATCTAGTCGAGGTCTCGTAACAGCTATGACTGGGATCACGCGGAGTATGGGCGACTTGGGTGGCAGGTTGCGTCGTAGCACTTCAACAGCCTGGAGAGGCTCCGGGACTCTGCATATGAGCACACTAGGTCTAGACTCGAGGATCTCCACGTCTAGAAGCTGCTCCAGGATCTCTCTACTCCTCCTCTTATTATGAGGTCCGGGGAGGTGTGTTACTATCAGGTTGAAGCTGTGCAAGAGAGCCGCCCTGCAGGCTTGTAGTAGGGGAGTCGGCTCCTCGAATCTACGCCTAGATCTCTATGGTCTTCGGCTTCCTCTCTTCCTCAGCTCTAATCCTTATGACTCCGTAGAATATAGCGCAGCTTATGCAGTAGCATTTCTCTACAGGATACCTCATTATTATCGCTCCCTTCTTCTCCAACTCCTTGGCTAGAGAGGGCTCGACTGGAGCGTACATGCGGGTAACGCACACAGCCTTATCGCTGGGCACTACTCTACCGCAGTTATCGCACTGAATAGCTTTAGCTTTCCCCTTGTCTCCTTTCCTTCTCCCTCTACTCTCTCTCTTCTTAACCATCTCGGTCACTCCTCGAGAAAGGCTAGCCTCTAACCTAATATGTCTTGGCGTATCTTAGTAGAGTCACGGCTTTTCTCGAGCACAGAGGGCAGAAGCCATCGGTTTCTCTTAGAGGCCAGGGTGTACCCAGGCATCTAGCGTCTATCAGCTCTTCTGCTCTCTTCGCGCACTCCTCTGAGCCACACCATGGGGTCTCGACTATCCCGCCTCTCTCTCTCAGAGACTCTCTAGCATCCTCGATCGAGTCTACTCTAGAGATCTTGGACTTGAAGAACTCCCAGTTTCTCTGCTTCAGGCTCTCCGAGACGCTCTCTAAGAGCTTCCTAGTGGCTGACACGACCTCCTCGAGAGGCACTCTAGTCTTGGCTAGAGTGTCTCTACGAGTCATGGTGAGAGTCTCGCTCCTATACTCCTCGACTCCCAAGTCTATTCTAAGCGGTACACCCTTAGCCTCCCAGTAGTAGTACTTAGCGCCGGGGCGTAGCTCCTCTCTATCGTCTACGTGAACCCTCACACCTTCTCTCTTCAGATTCTCAGCCACGCTTCTAGCCATCTCCAGTATCTTGGTGTTCTCAGCGGGGCTCCCTGAGGGTATTGGGATCACGACGACCTGGATTGGAGCCACCTCTGGGGGGATGACTAGTCCTCTATCGTCGCCATTTATGGCTATGAGTGTCGCTATCACTCTATCGCTAACCCCGTAGCTGGTCTGCCAGGGGTAGTCGAGAGTCCCGTCGGCTAGCTGTATCCTGAACCCGAATGCTTTAGTGAAGTTCTGCCCTAGGTTGTGCACTGTCCCTATCTGGAGTACTCTCCCATCTGGCATGATTGTATCGAAGGCTATGGTGTAGAGTGCTCCAGCAAACTTGTCCCACTCCGGTCTCCTCGATATGACGTAGGGTATGCCTAACTTGTCGAAGAACCTCTTGTACACATCGACAGCTTCGAGAATCTGTCTCTCAGAGTCTTCGAAGCTATGGTGGACTGTGTGTGCCTCCTTGAAGGTAGTCACCTCTCTAAGTCTAACCATTGGTCTCGTGGCTTTCGTCTCGTATCTAAACACGCTGACTATCTGGTAGAACTTCTTGGGTAGCTGCTTGTAGCTCTTTATCCAGAGATTCTCGAAGTAAGTTATGACGGTTTCGCTAGTAGGTCTTAAGGCTAGCTTGACGTCGAGAGGCTCTAGGCCTCCGTGTGTCACCCAGTAGACCTCGTTCTCAAAGCCTCTGATATGCTCAGACTCTCTCTTCAACATATCCTCCGGGATTAGTAGAGGAAAGAGCACCTCCTCGTGCCCTGTCTCATCGAGGAGATTTCTCAGGATCTCGAGAACCCTCCTCCTCAACTGGAACCCGTACGGTAGCCATACACCCATTCCTTTAACTGGGTATCTCCCATAATCGTATACCTCAGCCTTCTCTATAAACGTGTCAAACCACTGAGAGAAGTTGGTAGCCCACTGCGCTCGACTCGGCTTGCCTCCAGACTCTATACTCACCTCTAGCCCCTTCGCGAGCTTCTAGAGACCTAGCTTAAATAGAATCCCTCTCTCCAACGGGTTGCGAGAATGAGTTTTAGAGATTGGTGGACCGGCCGGGACTTGAACCCGGGACCTCTCGGGTGCAAGCCGAGCGCTCTTCCAGGCTGAGCTACCGGCCCCCCTTCTCCTCTCCTCCCTTGAGCGAGACCTTAAAGTGATTGCTTGAGCTTTGCATTGAGTGAGTTACTCTGCTCTCTCCGCTCTGGGGTCTTGTAGAGCTGGCTTGCGAGAGGGTCTAGACGATTATTCTCCCTCTCGATATCTCTAGGAGGCTCTCGCTAAGCCTAACTCTCCCTAGGTGAAGCTCTACGAATGGAGGGTGGCATGTGGTTAGCAGTTTTGCTGTCGCGTTTTGGATGTCCACGTCTAGGAGTAGTGCTGGGCAATCGCTTCCATCAGGTTTCCTTAAAGCTGAGAGAGTGTACTTGATGTTATTGAGGTCTATTACAGCGACTTCTCTCCTCCCGTATCTCTTCTGGATCCTAGCCAGGTCTTGAGGCTTTAGAGGTCTCTTAGCGTATACGCAGACTCCGCCTGGGTACTCTACGATCACAGAGTCCTCGTCTTCATAGATTTGACTCCGCTCGGTTCTCGCTACTAGTCTGGCTAGGCATGGGGATGCCACTGTGACTGACTTTAAGTCTATGGTTTCAATGTGAGCGTTTCCAAGGAACCTCTTGTAGTTGCTCTGTCTCAGCATTCTTCTAGCACTAGGTGATCGCGTGTATGCTACTAGAGGCTGAGGTAGTTCGTAGACTCTAGTCTTGAGAGAGCCTCTCACAACCTCTGCTAGGATGCTGCTACCCACGACTACTACGTGGCTTGCTCTCAAAGCTCTCAGGAGCGCGAGCTTATGCTTTAGAGCTCGGAGACCCTCAATCCACCCATCTGTATCCACGATGACTACATCGGCTTTACTCGATGTCGACGCCTTTTCGACTAGCTCTCTACAAGCTAGAATCAGCTCCTCGCTAACCACAGCTGGCTCGATAGACCCAACGAATCTCAGAAACTCTGGATCTAGCCTCCTAAGCCAGGATACCCAGCTCGAGGGGAACGCTAGTCCCGTGAAGCCAGGAGGCCCCAAGTCTGCTTGCCCGATATCACAGTCCACTACAGCGGGCCTCACTCCGGCGGCTAGAGCTCTGTTAGCTATGAGAGCCACGATGCTAGTCTTCCCTGCATCCACAGGCCCTATTACTGCGATACGGCAAAAGACGTCTCTACACTCGTCTACAATCTCGTCGGCAACACTAACCCACTCGCTATAAGGCTCCTCCTCGAGAGCCGATGGCTCGAGCCTAGCTCCAGCTCCTAGCTCAACTACCAGCAGAGCGTCGGCTTCAGCTCTAACAACATAGCTTCTGAACTCGTCGACGGGGAATGAGTCTCCCTGCTCTAGCTCTGCTCCCAGAACACTCACTATCCCCTTCTCCACTTTGATCAAAGCTGGCCCGAAGACTCTCAGCATCTCGTCCTTCCCAAGTCTAGTCTCTACTCTCAAAGAAGCGCATCCCAAGCTTCTAGGGGAGAGAGAGTCTCGGGTTTAAGGTCTTAATCTAGAGCATGCCCTCGGAGCTCCCCCGATTTAAAGCTTAGAGAGCTCTAGAGGGATAACTCGGTGGCATAGTTGATTCTGAGCGATAGAGAGATATTGATACTTATCAGAGCCGGAGAGCTAGTTGTCGAGCCCTTCAGCCCCGAGATCGTCAGAGAGAACGGGCTCGACTTGAGGCTCGGTACTGGCTACTGTAGATTCAAGGAGACGCTCAGCACTCTAGACCCAAGGAACCCGGGAGACCCTAGCGAGTTCTATGAGTGCTCAGAGTCCGAGGAGATAGTGGTCAAGCCTAGGGAGCACGTGTTGCTACACACTCTCGAGTACATAAAGCTCCCACCCTACCTAGCTGGGCTTGTGAACCTGCGGAGCACCTGGGCTAGAACAGGTCTCTACATACCCTCAACTGTGGTAGACGCGGGCTTCGAAGGCCAGCTAACCATAGAGATCGTGGGCTCAAGCTTCCCAGTCAAGCTCTACGCTGGAGACAGGTTCCTCCACCTAGTCTTAGTCAAGCTAGGAGTCCCCTCGGAGAAGCCCTACTCCGGAGACTACCAGGGGCAGAGGGGGGTCAGGCTGCCTAAGTTTTTCCGCCAGCAGGACCTAGCATTTCCTTGAAGCTCTTTAAAGCTCACACTACACACCAATAGATGGCCCCGCTAGGGTAACCCTCTCGAGGAGAGCCGCGTCACGGCTGGCGTATGAGAAGAGGGGGTCAGGGGCGGGGCACACGCGAAGTCTAGTAGCTAGCGGGGAGAAGCTTGGAGTACTCCACGCTATCAACGCTACCCACTTATGCTCAACCACTTACCCTCATGCAACAAGCTTTTCCACACTCTCAGGCACAGCTTCAGTCTCGTAGCCGAGACAGCGCTACTCTCGCGGAGAGCTCTTGCCTCGAGCGCGTTGAGAGTAGAGGAGCTAGAGAGGTAATTACCTCCTTATATCGTAGTATTCTACTCGGGTGTATAGGCTGTCGTGCTAGCTGAGAGACTAGAGCTAGCGAGCTTAGATTACGAGTTGAGGAAAGTGAGAGTCGTGTTTCTCAAAGACTACCCGCAGCTCCCTACACCCATGGGGGTCGTCTCGGTTAAGAGAGGAGACGAGTTAGAGCTCCCTCGCTGGCAGGCCCGGATACTGAAGAATATGGGCTTCGCTGAGATCAGAGATAGCGAGGTCGACTTAAACACGATTAACACCTTCCACTTCAGAGAGAGGAGGAACCCTCCGGGAGAGCTCGTAGCCTTCCAGCAAGACTTCTATCTACGCGCTAGAGAGTTTATCGAGAAGATTGATAGAATAATCAGAGAAAACCCCTCCCACATGCTACTCAGAGATAGAGATAGCGCTGAGAAAAACCTCGTAGACATAGCTGAAACCAGGCTCCTCAAGCTCCTCAAGCTAGCCTACTCTCAAGACGCTGGAGTGAAGACCAGGATTACTGTAGAAGAGCTAGTCCTATACGATTACCTCCTGAGAGCTGTTTCTAGCTGGAGGTCGTATATCAAGAAGATAGTGGGGGGAGCGGGGAGTGGCTGAAGAGGCGGTAATACAGATCGGGTACTTGGAGAGATTCAGAGACTTCCTCTTGAACTTCAGAGACGAGACGGGGAGACTCAAGTATCTAGAGAGACTTAGGAGGATGGCTAGCTACGGGGCTTCAAGCCTATCAGTAGAGTTCACAGACCTCTATAGGTTCGATACGAGACTAGCCGAGGACTTAGTCGATAGGCCTCGTGTAGTCTTGAGAGAAGCGGGGGAGGCTGTTAGAGAGATAGTCATGCAGGAATTCCCAGAGCTAGCTGAGAGAAAGAAGAAGTTCTTCGTGAGAGTCACTAATCTAATCGATACGCTGAAGATAAGAGACGTGAGGAGCGAGCACGTAGGCAAGCTAGTCCAGATAGAGGGGATAATAACTAGAATGCATCCAGTGAGAAGCAAGCTAGTCAAAGCAGTCTACAGACACGAGAAGTACGAGGGAGGGCAGAGCACTTGCGGTCAGACCTTCCCATGGCCTCCTGAAGGAGAGGAGATGGGGGAGAAGATAGAGAAGCCAGCTGTATGCCCCGTCTGCCTCCAGAGTGGAGGCAAGTTTGTGCTCATACGCGAGCTCTCCGAGTTCATAGACTGGCAGAGGATAGTAGTTCAGGAGAAGCCCGAGGACGTCCCGGGAGGCCAGATGCCTAGAAGCATTGAGGTTCAGCTCACACACGACCTAGTAGACTCTGCTAGACCGGGCGATAGAGTGACGATAGCTGGCATCGTGAGCTTAGAGGCTGCAGTGAGCGAGAAAGTCCCCTACTTCAACATATACGTTGAAGCAAACAGCTTGAAGGTATCTGAGAGAGTCCTAGAGGAGGTTAGCATAACGCGTGAAGACGAGGAGAAGATCAAGCAACTAGCGAGAGACCCGTGGGTTAAGGAGAGGATCATAGCCAGCATAGCTCCCAGCATCTACGGATACTGGGATATAAAAGAAGCCATAGCGGTAGCTCTCTTCGGAGGTAGCCCTAGAACTCTCCCCGATGGGACTAGGATAAGGGGCGACATACACGTACTCATAATAGGCGACCCCGGTGTAGCTAAGAGCCAGCTACTACAGGCGGGCTATAGGCTAGCTCCTAGAGCTGTGTACACTACGGGCAAGGGCTCTACTGCAGCGGGGCTGACAGCAGCGGTCTTGAAGGACCCGAAGACAGGCGAGTACTATCTAGAAGCGGGCGCTCTAGTTCTGGCAGACGGCGGGGTAGCCGTCATAGACGAGATAGATAAGATGGAGAAAAACGATAGAGTAGCTATACACGAGGCTATGGAGCAACAGATTATAAGCATATCTAAAGCAGGCATAGTAGCAAGACTTAACGCTAGAACCACAGTGCTGGCAGCAGGAAACCCCAAGTTTGGAGTCTACGACCCCACTAAATCCTTCATAGATAACGTCAACCTGCCCCCAACGATCCTATCTAGATTCGACCTCATCTTCGTGGTTAGAGACATAATAGGAGTAGAGAGAGACAAGCAGCTAGCCAGGTATATACTGAGAGCTCACAGCGTAGCAGATAGATTCAAGCCCGACATAGACCCGGAGCTCTTGAAGAAGTATATAATATACGCTAGGAGATACGTGAGGCCAGAGCTCACTCCTCTCGCAGAGAAGATCATAGAGGAGTTCTTCGTAGAGATGAGGAGCACAGCTCTCCACTATCAGCAAGCAGGACAGACTCCTGTACCCATCACGGCTAGACAGCTAGAGGCTCTGATCAGGATAGCGGGAGCTCACGCTAGGATGGCTTTGAGGAACGAGATTCTCGAAGAGGACGCTATAGCTGCTATAAGGCTCATGCTCTCATTCCTGGAGAGCGTGGGACTTGATATCGAGAGCGGAGCGGTTGACGTAACTACGATAATGACGGGCGCTAGCTTCACTCAAAGAAGGCTGATGACTGAGGTCTATGATATCATTAAGCGAGCTGGCAGAGAGGCTTGCGTGAAAGCTTCTGATTTGATAAAAGAGATCACATCGAGATACCCCGAGGCTACGGAGAGTAGAGTGAGAGAAGCGATAGAGAAGCTTCACAGAAACGGGCTGATAATCGAAAAATACACTGAGTGCTACTCAGCTGTGTGAGCTTGATGGAGGTTAGAGAGGCTACAGCTAGGCTACTCGAGATTCTAGGCTATAGAGAGCTATTTCCTCCACAAAGGCAGGCTCTCGAAGCTGGAGTAGAGAGCGGGCACAATCTGATAGTAGCGGCTCCCACAGCTTCCGGGAAGACTCTCATAGGCTTGATAGCTATAGTCAATAGGCTCTACGAGAAGAGAGATAGGAGAGCAGTCTACACAGTGCCTCTTAGAAGCATAGCTCTCGAGAAGTATAGAGAAGTGAGGAAGCTAGAAGCGCTAGGCTTCAGAGTAGGCGTTAGCGTAGGCGACTACACAGAGGGAGACGTAGAAGGCAATATAGTGGTGACGACGTACGAGAAGCTAGACTCTCTTCTCAGAAACAACCCGGGTATTGCTGAAATACTGGCGGCAATAGTGGTAGACGAGATACACTACGTAGGAGACCCTGAAAGAGGTCCTGTACTCGAATCCCTCATAGCTAAGCTACTCTCCTCTAGAGAGCCTCCTCAGATAATCGGGTTAAGCGCTACAGTACCTAATGCTGGAGAGATAGCTGATTGGATTGGAGCTAAGCTCGTTGTCAGCGATTGGAGACCCGTCCCTCTAAGAGAGGGAGTCTACTGGGACGGCTTGATCAAGTACTCTAACGGAGAGACTCACAGAGTTAGCAGAACTGGCGACATAGCCAGCGTAGACCTAGTAGTCGATATCAATAAAGTAGGAGGGCAGGCTATTGTCTTCGTTCAAGCTAGGAGGAGAGCTGTAGCTACAGCGGAGAAGCTAGCTAAGTACTCGGCTAAGCTCTATTTCGATGAGAGAACAGCTAGAGAAGCTGCCTCTGAGATCCTGGAGAGCGATGGGCCCAAGAGCTTGAAGGAAGAGATAGCTAGCCTAGTTAGGAGGGGTGTCGCTTATCACCACGCAGGCTTATCGAGTACTCAGAGGAGAGCGATAGAAGACGCTTTTAGGAGAGGGGGTCTTGCAGCGATCTCAGCTACTCCTACTCTCGCAGCTGGAGTCAATCTACCAGCTAGGAGAGTGGTGGTTGACGATATCTACAGATTCGAGGAAGGCATCTGGAAGCCCTTGAGTGTAGCTGAGTACAAGCAGCTAGCTGGTAGAGCAGGAAGACCTGGGCTCGACCCCCAGGGGGAGGCTGTAATAGTAGCCGAGAGCTCTGAGGATGTAGACGAGTTGCTGAATGCCTACGCTAGAGGAGTAGTGGAGCCGGTATCGAGTAGCCTAGGGGGGCTGAGAGGGCTCAGACACATGGCTTTAGGGCTCATAGCATCCAAGCTAGCCACATCGCTAAAAGAGGTCCTCGAGGTGGTCTCGAAGACTCTCTACGCTAGAGGAAGAAGACTAGAGGAGGTTAGAAGCCAGGTAGAGACAGCAGTCAGGCAGCTCGAGTTGTGGAGGCTAATAGAGGGGTCTCGAGACTCCTACAGGCCCACAGCTCTAGGAGTAGAGGTCTCGAGGAGCTACCTAGACCCGCAAACAGTGCCTGTTCTCGAAGAGATACTAGATAGGCTAGCGGGAGTCGAGGTAGGAGACCTAGAGGCTCTCCTCATCGTAGCCTTTATGCCGGATATGACGCTCCTACCTGCCTCCAAGAGGGAGATCTCTAGCACTATAGACAGATTCCTAGACTACAGTCCAAGACTAGCTTCTCTCATAGACTGGGATGACGTTAGAGAAGCTAGAGCAGCTAGGACGGCTCTAGTGCTTCACGACTGGGTCAACGAGGTCTCAGAAGACTCCATACTAGAATCTTATGGAGTAGGGCCTGGAGACATAGCGGTTCTAGTGGACTCAGCTGAGTGGATCGCCTCCAGTCTAGCTAGCGTTGTTCTAGTCGGCTTCAACTCGCGAGAGCTCTCTCAGAGACTCTTACTATTATCCAAGAGACTGAGGCATGGAGTCAAGCCGGAGCTACTGCCTCTAGTAGCGATACCCAGGATCGGCAGGGTTAGAGCTCGGAGACTCTACGAGGCTGGCTACAGGACTCTCTACGACTTGATGGTAGCCAAGCCAGAGGACTTGGCTAAAGTGCCGGGGATAGGTCCGGCTACCGTGGAGGCGATAATGGAGTTTCTCGGCATCTCTAGCTCGAAGAAGAGTAAAGGCAGGGGTCTCGAGAGCTTCATGGAGAGCTAGAGGTTTACCGAGATTCTCTGAGTCGACGCTTTCCTGAGTCTACTCATCACAGTCAATCCCAGCCCTCTCTCCTCAAACCCCTCGGCTATAGCTAGGTCTACTCCAAGCTCGTCTACCTGTCTAAGCACGTGGTAGAGGTTTTTGGCTAGCTCGTAGGGGTTTCTCCTAGACCCTAACTCTAGAGTAGTGAAGCCTCTCTCAGCGTAGAGTCTCGATGTCTCGCGAGATGACACTATGGCTACTCTCCTGCCTTCTCCGGCTAGCCTAGTAGCTAGCTCTAGCACTCTCTCAGCGTACACTCCTAGGTTCTCGTAGCTCTCAGCCTCTACTAGCAGTAGGGGTGTCTGGGGCGCGTAGTGGCGATACTTCATCCCCGGGGATAGAGCGACCTCGGCTTCTCTCAGTCCTCGAGCGAAGTCTGGGATGACGATTCTTCTGCCGAGCTCTCTCTCGATCTCCTCAACCGGGTAAGCTCCAAGCCTCAGGATTCTCGGCGGCTCCGACAAAATATCGACTATAGTGGACTCGACTCCGTAGAGAGTCTCTCCAGAATCTATTATGACGTCTGCTCTTCCAGCCATGTCTCTGATTACGTGCTCTCCGCGAGTAGGGCTAGGTCTTCCGGATAGGTTAGCGCTAGGCGCGGCTATGGGGGTCTCAGAGTACTCTATCAGCTTAAGCGCTACTGGGTGAGCAGGCATCCTCACAGCTACGGTATCGAGACCCCCTGTTACTATCGAGGGAACGCGGGGATTCTTCTCTAGAACTATGGTGAGAGGACCGGGCCAGAATCTTCTCGCGAGCTTGTACGCGTCTTCGGGGACTCTGCGAGCCACGATGTCTAGTTGCTCTATGGACGATATGTGGACTATGAGTGGGTTATCGGGAGGCCTCATTTTAGCCTCGAAGACTCTCCTAGCGGCATCGCTATTGAAGGCATCGCACCCGAGACCGTACACTGTCTCCGTCGGGAACGCTACTATGCCTCCTCTCTTCACGATGCTAGCAGCTAGCTTTATCGCGTCTATATCGGGGCTGAGGGGGTCTACTCTCATTATTATAGTTTCAACCATGGCTTTCTCCTAGACGTTACTGTAGCCTAATCTCGGTGAAGGAGCTTAAATGCACACCCTCGTAGACCCACTCTAGCTTAATCACAAGCCTCTGAGGCCTAATTGAGATCTTCGAGAGGTCTATGGGGATCGCTACGTGGGTCTCGGACTCGCCCTCAACCTTAGGCAGTCTGACTTCCTTTACTGTCATAGCTCCGTGTTTGATACTCACTGTTACCTCGTCTACGCTTCTATAGTCGGGATTCTCTACGACCACGTCTAGATTGAGGAAGCTTCCGGAAAGCTCTTGCTTCTCGACTCTAGCCGATAGCTTGGGCGCGTCTAGCTTGTTATGCATAAACACTACGTCAGCTATCACAGCTTTCCTCGGATAGAACTTCATCTCTGACTGGTGGTATTCGATCATCAGAGCATCATTCTCGGATAGTATGGGGAGCTCTACAACTCTAAAGCCCGGTCCCTCCACGGTCGTGCTCGTAAGCGAGGACGAGAGAGTGACTCTAGAGAGTGATGAGGGGAGTAGCAGAGTAACGCATGCTAGAGACTGAGAGCTCTCAAGGCTGGAGCTTGGAGCAGGGAAGCTAAGCTTCGAGCCAGGCTCTGCTACGAGAGCTCCAGAGTAGTATATGGCGGAGTGGTATTGCTTCGAGCCGGGCTTCTTGTAGACAGAGAACATGCTGGCATCTCTTAAGACTATGGGGTGCGCGGCATCGAAAGAAGCTCTTAGGATAGCGTGAGCGCTCTCGAGCCTCCTCCCTTGCGATGACAGTAAGGGCTTGACGTCGAAGAGAGACCTGCAGTAGAGAGTCTCCTCTAGCTGAGACCTGAACTGCGGCTTCAGCTCTCTAGAGATAGCCACGTGGTCTAGCTCTAGTCTCCACCTAAGTGGCAGAGCTAGAGCTGGGGGTATCTCGATGCCTAGAGCTAGTATGCTGTGCTCTATCTCGAAGCCTCTAGGCTTATTCTTCGGTATCTTGACGCTAACTCTCCTAGCTGAAGACCCGCCGAGAGACACTCCTACCTCTTGAGAGACGTAGACAGCTACACCCTCCCCTCGAGACTCCAGTATCTTATGTAGCCCTTCTCCACCCATCCAGGAATCCCTGATGTTTAGCGTGCTAGAGAATATTAAACCTTAGAGCTCGCCTAAGGGGCTCCTCCTCGACCAAATAGCTGCGCGCCAAGCGCGAGACTCGACAAGCCTTAGAGGCAGAGCCGGGCTCTTCTCTCAAGCCCCAGCTTAGCTTAGATTTCTAGGATTCTTCTAGCTCTCTCGAGAGCTTCCTCGAGTGCTTCGGGGTCTCCTACAATGTCGTTGTAGCGTATTCCTAGAAGGCTCTTCAAGTCTCTCCTAAGATACCTGTAGTCTAGTAGGATGAAGATAGCGCGGTCTTCGGGTGCTCTGAGAGCTCTCCCTAGAGCCTGCTTTGCTCTAATAGCCGCTGTGCTCAGGTAGAAGCTTCTTCTCGCCTCTCCTCTGCTCTTGAATCTCCTCGATAGAGCTTCTATAGCCATCTCTGTAAAGTCGTCTGTCTGGGGGAAGGGGACTCCGACGAGCACCACTATGTGGAGTATGTTTCTCCCATCCTCTTCAGTGAACTCGACGCCCTCGACCAGCTTTCCTCCGGCTACAGCGTTGATCAAGATGTCTCGCGTGCTCCTAACTCTCTCCTCGACTTCACTCAAGCTGGTTGCAGCAGTCTCGACGACCATATCTAGGTCTAGAGGTAGCAGGCTGGTGATAGACTTCATCAAGTCGTAGCTAGGATACACTACCAGCTTGGGTCCAGGAAGGGTTCTAGCTATCACTGTGAGATAGCTAGCTATCTTCTGGTACATCCGCGCGCCTCTCTCCCTATAGAGTGTCGTGACGTCTGTGGCTACGATGGTAGCTATGCTCGAGTAGGGTACTAGAGGCCCGTAGAGCATCTCGGTATCCACGTATCTTAGAGGCTTAGTCAAGCCTAGGATAGACCTGAGCACGCTGGGTGGAGGAAGGGTTCCACTCATCAGCACAGATGCTCTACTAGAGTCTAGAGGCTCGCGAGCGACTACAGAGGGGTCTATGGGCGTTGATACGAGCTGAGGAGAGTCTCCCTCGAGAGCAGCAAAGAGGAAGTAGTCTGGGTTCTTCAAGCTCTCCAGCCACTTGACGACCCTGCTTAGAGCTAGGCTTACTGGAGAGAGCTCTCTAGACTCGAGTAGAGCTTTGAGGAGCAGCTTCTCCCTAATCTCTCTCTCCAGGTCTGATAGGAGTTCATAGCTATTCACAGCTTCAGCTACGAGACTCTTATCTAGGTGCTTGAGGCCCCTCACTCTACGCTTAGCTAGCTGAGCTAGAGAATCGCGTACTCGATAGAGTGGAGTAGCTAGGCTCGCGAAGTCAGGCTCGTACTTCTCTATTTCTCGAGCTGCTTCTTCTAGCTCGCTCAGGCTCACTCTACGCTCGACAAGGCTCTGCGCGTTTAGCAGATTGTGTGCTTCGTCGACAACTACTACTAAATCGGAGTAGCTGTAATCGTAGAAGATCTCCTCGAAGATCTCTCTCTCAAAGAGATAAGGGTAGGTAGCCGCGACTACTCTAGAAGCCTCGATCGTCTTGACTAGAGAGAAGAAGGGGCATACGTTGAAGCTCCTAGCTAGCTCTCGAGCAATCAGATGAGCGTGAAATCCTGGATATGAGCGCAGATAGCTCACGACTCTAGCTCCGTCTATGCTAGAGGCTTTCTCGTAGTAGGAGCACAAACCCTTCAGTCTAGCTATAGAGCAGTTCCTCCAGAAATCCTCATGTCTCGGAATGCCTTTAGAGAAGTGTTTCTGCATAAGGGGGCAGGACCTTCTAGCAGAGAAGAGGAAGGTGAAGGGTTCATCGAAGCGCTTGAGCTCTCTAACCACTGGGTCTAGCTCGTTGACAGTCCTCACTACGTAGACTACTTTCTCAACACCAGCTCTCAAGACTCCATATAGCACTGCAACAGTCTTCCCGAATCCCGTGGGCGCTTTAACAGCAACAATATCGCCGCTAGCTACACCCTGAGCTATCTCATCACTAAGCTCTTTCTGCCCTCTCCTAAAGGAATCGTAGGGGAATCGAATACTCTCCTCAACCACAGCTCTGACACCGCCGCGGTCCCACAGCCGCCGCATCGTCACCGGTTATCTCGGCTAACTAGCCCCGGCTTCTCCTAGCCGGAGGCTCTAGCCGGGCATCCCGCCAGCTAGGAGAGAGGAGTCCTAGGGGCTATAAAGCATAGCCTAAGCGCTAGAAGAGGTGGGAGCGTGAGCGGCTTGAAGGTTCTCCACGAGCGCATAGCTCTCGAGACTAGAAGACCTCGCGAGGTAGTAGATGTGACTGGTAGAGTGGAGGAGTGGCTTAGAGAGATCAGGGCTAGGAGCGGGCTCCTGCTGGTTTACTCGCCGCACACCACTATGTCTATCGTGGTGAATGAGAGCGAGCCTGGTCTCAAGGAGGACATCATAAGCCTTATGTCTGAGATAACGAAGCCGGGAGCTCCCTGGAGACACAATCTCGTAGATGAAAACGCTCACGCTCATCTCTCGAACATAGTCTTGGGAGGAGAGAGAGTAATACCGGTAATCAACGGGAGACTAGCGCTCGGGACGTGGCAGAGGATCATGGTCGTAGAGATGGATGGGCCTCGCAGTAGGCAGATAACTCTCGTATTCATAGGGGAGACTGAGAGCTAGAGCTGAGTCCTCGAGGGCGCTGTCTGTGCGCCTACTCCACCTCTCTGACGCTCATTGCGAACACTCGATGCTATCCTCTGTGCTAAAGAGAGAAGCGTTCAGAATAGTCGTCTACACTGGAGACTTCGAGTGTATCGATATAGCGGAGCTCCTGCTAGAAGAAGGGGGGGAGGTTTATGTTGTCACGGGAGAGCTAGACAACCCGGCTATATACAGGTTGCTGAAGAGAGAGAGCTCTCTCCTCGACGGGTTGGTGAGAGATGTCGGAGACTTTGCGGTAGCTGGTGTAGGGGGTCTTGAGGCTGTTAACAACGTCAAGCTCTTAGAGAACGCTGTCTCGCGGAGAAGTGTCGAGAAGCCGGTAGTGCTCGTCTCCCACCACCCCCCAGCCGGGGTCTTAGACTCAGGCTCTCCGAGAATCCACGGGGGGCTTCTCGAGGTTAGGCGTCTGGTAGAGCGCTTCAAGCCCTTCATCCATCTCTTCGGTCACGTGCACGACAGTGTTGGAGTGCTAAAGCAAAGTGGAGCGCTCTTCGTGAACTCAGGCTCTATAGCTCTCGGCTACTACGCTCTAGTAGAGGTCGAGAGCATAGCTGTAGCAGACGCTAGACTAAAGAGGGTCTAGAGGCTGGCCGCGCTTGAGCGAGGCTTGGACTAGGGTTCTCGAAGCTTGCAGAAGAGGGCTCGATGATTGCAAGAAAGCTCTAGAAAGCTTTCTAGTCGGCTTATGCGACCCTCTCGAGGTATGCGAGCATGCTGAACGAAGAGCGAGAAAAACCCCCTCGTATAGATGGATAGAGAAACTCATAGAGAGAGGAGTGCCTGATGGGAGAGCTCGCCTCATCCTATACGTGCTCAGCAGATACCTCGTTAATGTGAAGAAGCTTGAAGACGAGGAGGCAGCTAAGGTGATCCAAGTGTTTCTAGAGAATAGCTGCAAGAACTACGGCAATTGCGGCAAGATATACCAGACGTGGGTAGCCTCAACGCTTAGAGGCGTGAGAAGAGGGGGCTGGAAGCCCTGGTCTCTCTCTAGGATAAGAGAGAAAGACCCGGAGCTCTACGATATAGTATCGGCTGTGCTAGGAGAGCGAGTCGAGGAGGAGAGCTGAGAGAGGCTAGAGCATTGAGTAAGGCTAGTCTAGGAGAGCTAGCTAGACTACTGGAGAAAGCGGCTCCGAGAATACCTAGCCCTAGGCTTAACCTCGAGCAGTACACGACTCCAGCAGATCTAGCTCTCAAGCTCGCTCTCCACGCTAAGCTAAGCGGTCTCCTCGAAGACGGGGTCGTGGCAGACCTGGGAGCCGGGACTTGCAGGCTAGCTTTAGCGGCTCTGCTACTAGGAGCCTCTAAAGCTGTAGCCGTAGAGGCTGACTTGAGGCTCTCAAGTCTATGCCTAGAAGCGGCTAGAGAGCTGGGGGTATCAGACCGTCTTCTCTTCATCGCCTCTAGAGTGGGTAGAGCTGAAGGACCTCTAGCTCGCGGAGGCCCAGACGTGATCCTCATGAATCCCCCCTTCGGCGTCCATAGGAGAGGCTCTGATACAGAGTTTCTGCTCTACGCTTTCTCCCTAGAGCCTAGCAGAGTATACGCTATACTGAAGTCAGGCAATCTAAGCTATCACGCAAGCTTATCAGCAGAGAACGGGTATAGAGCTAGAAGGCTGTGGAGCGATAGAGTAGATATCCCTGCGTGTATGAGGCACCACAAGAGTAGAGTGAGGAGAGTGAAGGTTGACATCATATGCTTCGAGCGAGAGGAGAGAGAGCAAGATAACGCTACCGGGAGATAGGGTAGCATCCATAGAGGAGTATGTTGGAGCAAGCGGGCTGTATGAGGATAAAGACGGATTCCTCAGGTCTAGCGTGATAGGCTTAGTCTCCATAGACTCTAACTCCAAGACTGTCGCAGTAACCCCCCTGCCTAGAGTCAGAGTCGTCAAGCAGGGCTTCAGCGTCTTCGGCGTCGTCTCGAGCGTCAGGCAAGACTTAGCGGTGATAGACATATACGGGATTGCCTCGATCTCGGGGAGCACGCTAGCGGGGCTAGTAGAGCTCCCGGGTCTGCTTACAGGACTTCTTCCAATAAGCCAGATGACGGTAGAGTACGTCAAGGACCCTCTAGACTACTATAGGCCCGGCGATCTAGTGATAGCCAAGACTCTCAACAACAACAACCCCTACGCTCTAACCACCAAGCCCCCACAGTACGGGGTTCTCTATGCTGTCTGCTCTCGCTGCCTATCGCTCTTAAAGCCTGCTGGCACGAAGACTATGGTTTGCGAGAAGTGTGGCAACGTAGAGTCTAGGAAGGTCTCTGCTCTAGCTTCCTCTACACGAGTACACTCTATCGGGTTGAGGTTCCTGCTGGGTCTTAAGAGGTGGTGAGATGGCTAGGAGTATCGTGAGGTATTTCGCGATCCCTGAGAGCGCTAGAGGCGATATTCAAGCGTTTCTAGAGAAGCTTTCGAGAAGCATAACTGCTAGAACAGCGAGTATCGTCATAGCGGGAGACAAGCTGAGAGTAGAGCTCTACGGCTCCGACACAGAGATCTTCATGTCTCTCGAGCGTATACGCAAGATACTATCATCGTATAGAATGGAGGAGAGCAGAGAGCGCTCGAGGAGAGTTAGAGTAGTCTCTGCGGACGACCTGAGAGACCTAGCTGGAGCAAAGATACCCATCGATACTCTAGCAGAGTATCTGAGAAGAAGAGGGTACTATGTCGGCTTTAGGAGCAGGAGGTCTATAGAGACGAATGCGCCGAGAGAAGTAGTCGAGGAGGCGGCGAGAAAACTAGCTGAGAGCTATGAGAGGGTTTCAGGTGAGCACGCTAGAATCTCGAAAGCAGTGGCGAAAGCTCTCTCAGTCATCCTAGCACTCACAGGTAGAGACCTAGAGAAGGTCGTTGAGCTCTGCCTAGCAGAAGGGCTAGCTTCAAGAGAAGAGAGCGGGAAGCTCGTAGCGCTCAGACCCTGGACGGTCATAGTCGGGGAGGCCTTGCGGAGACTTAGAGCAGAAGACTCTACTATCTCGTAGAGTATAAAAATCCAGCTGGATAGAAATACTTGTGACTGAGAAGCCGGGTCGTCTAGCGGCCCAGGATGCGGGGCTCTGGCCCCCGTGACCGGGGTTCGAATCCCCGCCCGGCTACCAACTCTCCTCAAGCAAAACGCGACCAGCGCTACATCGTAAATATCGAGAACCAACACTAGATAGGAGAGCCGCTCAGCGCGAGTACTGAAGACTATGAGACAGCGAAGCCCTCGAGAGGTCTGATTCTCGAAGACAAGCTCTCCTCGAATCCTCCTCTCGAAGCTCGCAATAGTTGAAACTGGGGGCTCTCTTCGGCATATTCTCGACTCTAAGTGTTAGCAGTGTGTAGCGATGGGGGAGAGTGGGTGCGCGAAGTAGTGGTCTGGTGGGCCCGCGGGGATTCGAACCCCGGACCTCCCGGTTATCAGCCGGGCGCTCCGCCAGGCTGAGCTACGGGCCCCTGGATTCAAGCTTCTCTCCACAACCTATATCTCTTCCCGGAAACATCTTTTATTGGTTGTAGAGGGTTTCAAGCCTTACTCTTCTAGTATCGCGTAGACTCTCTTAACATTCTTCAGCCACTCTCCGGGCTCGTCTAAATCCCCTTCTGCCTCCAGGTTCTCGTCTATGCTGTAGCACTCCTCTCTGTAGAGGCACTTCTCGCACTTAGCCTCGCTCCTGAGGGCTACCGGGAGGACTCCGTGCTTCTTGACCATGACTATATCGTCTACGGATTTCAGCATCATGACTGAGAGCTCTGGCGTGAGCTCTAGCCTCCTAGCTCCATCAGCATACCTCACGACTAGGTCTACTCTCCTGGCTCCTCTTCTAGCTAGGATGAAGCCGTAGGCGGTAACCTGGAGGAGGTCGCTTAACCAGACCCCCTCAGGCGGGCCTCTCGAACTCTTCGCTTCAACGACTTCAGCTCTCTCCTCCTCTATCCTGTAGTAGTCGGGTCTCCCTCTTAGAACAACGCTTCCCAGCTTCTCCTCCAGCGAGAGCTCTACCTTGAAGCCTCTGAGGAGAGCTATGAAGCCTAGAATAATGTGGTAGAGTCTCCCAATCAGAGCTCTCAGCTCTAGCGCTAGGCTCCTCCTAGCTCCCAAATGCTCTCTGAAGAAGAGGAGTCTCGGGCAGTAGGCGTAGAGCCTGATCTCGCTTGGGTTCACGACTACGAGAGCGGTAGTGTCTCCGCTATCGCTGGCTGAGAGTACACTGGTATCTCTCAACAGAGTCTAGACCCTCTTGACTCCAACGACTAGAATCTTCTCGTCCACATCCCAGACTCTAGAGTACACGTCTCTAGGAGGCTCTCCGTAGTGTATAGCTATGGCTCTCGTCTCGTTAGACACGTAGCTCTCGAAGAGTCTGATAGCCTCTAGTAGCTCCTCGTCTCCGCTAATCCACACCTCTATGTTATCGGATACGTGTAGCTTGAGCTCTTTCCTCATGAACTGGACTCTCCTAACTACCTCGCGAGCCAGTCCTTCAGCCTCCTCTTCTCTACTCACTCTAGCATCGAGAGCTAGGATGTAGTCAGCAGTCTCACTGACGTGCATCCAATCAGGATAGGTAGCTTTGACCTCTAGGTGTCTACTGTCTAGCTTCACTACTCTCCCCTCGACGTGGAGCTCGCAGTAGCCCTTCTTCACCAAGGCTTCTAAGACCTCGCTCTTCCTCGACTCAATCTCTCTCACTATAGCGGGCGCTAGGCTCTTGTAGTCTTTCCCGATCTCGCTCACGACTATCCTCAAGTCGTAGGTTCTAGCTTCCTCCAGCTCTCTTAGCTCTTTGACCTCGACGACTTTAACGTTAGCGAGCTCTCTCACTATATCCGCTAGCCTCTCGACAGCTCTCCTAACGGAGTCCAGGTTGGTGTACACGACTAGCCTCCTGAGAGGCCTCCTCAGCTTCAGCCCGGCTTGAGCTCTAGCCGATAAAGCTGACTCCACGACTCTCCTGGCTACCTCCATGTCTTTCTCGAGACTCTCATCTATCAGACTCTCATCGGGGTCTGGGAGCTCTAGCATGTGGACTGACTTAGGGCTATCTCTCTCAGCTTCTCTGAATAGATGCAGGTACACGTACTCAGCGAAGAAGGGTATGAAGGGAGCTGAGAGGACAAGCCAGGTCTTGAGGACAGTGTATAGCGTAGCGTAAGCGGCTCTCTTAGAGGGGGTATCAGCCTCCTCCCACACTCTCCTCCTAACCAGCCTCACGTAGAATCTGCTCACGTCTTCTATCAGGAAGCTTCTCAGAGCTCTCGCAGCCTCGTGGATCTCGAGAGCCTCCATGCTTCTATGGTATTCTCTAACCAGCTTGTTTAGCCTCGAGAGAAGCCACTTGTCCTCTGGCTCTAGGTGTTCAGCGATAGCGGTGAGGCTTACAGTCTCCGGGTCGAATCCATCGAGACCCATGTATGTTGAAGCGAAGACGAAGGTGTTCCAGAAGACGTTAAAGTCTCTCTGCATCTGCTCAAGCCCTCTCCAAGAGAATCTCAGGTCCTCCCAGACAGTGTTCGAGGCTACCCATAGCCTGAAGACGTCTCTAGGGCACTTCGATATGAGTTCCTCGAAGTCAACGTAGTTCCCTAGACTCTTATGCATCTCTCTGCCTTGCTCATCGAGAGCAAAGCCGTGAACTAGGACTCTTCGGTAGGGGGCTTTACCGAACGCTATGACCCCGCTTCTAAGCAGGCTGAAGAACCAGCCTCTGATCTGGTCGTGGCCCTCGACTATGAAGTCCACGGGCTCTAAGCTCTCGTAGAGCTCTCTCCTCCTCGGGTAGCCTAGACTAGCGTAGAAGGCTATCCCGCTATCGAACCAGACGTCGAGAACATCGGGCACTCTCTCCATGAGGCCTCCGCACTTGGGGCACCTCAGCTTCACCTCATCGATCCAGGGTCTATGCAAGTCTCTAGGAGGCTCTCCTCCCAGCGCGCGGAGCTCTTCAACGCTGCCAACGACCTCCATGTGGCCGCAGTGCTTGCAGAGCCAGATCGGTAGAGGTATGCCCCAGAACCTCTGCCTGCTTATAACCCAGTCTCTCAGCTCTCTAAGCAGGTTGACGAACCTCGTCTTAGCCCAAGAGGGCACCCACTCTATCTCCTCAGCTGCTCTGAGTAACTCGTCTTTGAGCTTGGTTACAGCTATGTACCACTGCTCTGTAGCTCTCAGAACAAGCGGGGTCTTGCACCTCCAGCAGACGGGGTATCTGTGGGTTATCTTACCGGCGTGGAGTAACGCGCCTCTAGCTCTCAGGTCTTCTACTATGGCGTCGTTGGCCTGTGTTCTGAAGTAGAGCCCGTGGTATTTGCCCGCTTCTCTGCTCATAAACCCCCTCTCGTCTACGAGAGAGATCACGGGAGCGTTTAGAGCAAGGCCTACGTCGTAGTCGACGGTTCCATGACCCGGAGCTCCGTGAACGAGCCCTGTCCCCTCGTATGCTGTTACAGCTTCGGGAGCCATTACTATCCTGTGGAACTCTCTAGCTCTACTCTGAGCTGGGACTAGGTCTTCAAGTGGGTGGTCGTACTCTAGCCCCTCTAGGCTAGCTCCTCTGAGCTCTTCTAGCACCTCGTAGTCTCTTATGCCGGCTTCTCTCATAACCTCCTCTAGTCTGCTCTTAGCTAGTATTAGCACCTCGTCGCCTACTCTTACTCTAACGTATTCGAGTTCGGGGTGAGCCATGACGAACACGTTAGCGGGCAGAGTCCAGGGCGTTGTAGTCCAGATTAGTAGATACTCTCCTCTCCTGCCTCTAACTGGTAGCTTCACGTATATAGATGGGTCTTCGAGCTCTCTGTACTCGGAGACCTCGTAGTCAGCTAGAGTAGTCTCGCATCTAGGGCACCAGTGGACGACCTTGAGGCTCTTGTATAGTAGTCCTTTCTCGTGAGCTCTCTTAATCAGCCACCAGCCAGACTCTATGTACTCGTTAGTATAGGTTATGTAGGGGTCGCTCCAATCCATGAAGACTCCTAGTTCTCTGAACTGGTTGGTCATAGCCTCCATGTTCTCGTTCACGAATCTCCTGCACTCCTCTATGAATCTATCGACGCCGATCTTCTCAGCTATATCCTTCTTGGTGGTGGTTCCTAGGGCTTGCTCGATCTTAACCTCTATGGGTAAGCCGTGCGTATCGTAGCCCGGCTTATCCCACACTCTGTAGCCACGCATCCTATGGTATCTAAGCACGATATCCTTGATCACCTTATTCCAGCCTGTGCCAACGTGGATCGATTTCGCTGAAGCGTATGGAGGCCCGTCTAGGAAGTAGAACTTTCTAGCTCTGCTAGCGTCTCTTCTCTTGATCTCCTCGTATACATCGAACTCTATCCAGTAGCGTTTAACGTACTCCTCTACCTTGAACTGGTTGTATTCTTGATTCGAGAGTCTATCAACGACCCTCATTTAACCCACCTCAGTGTCTATCCAGTCTACTTTAGCCTGCTTACAGCCAAGAATCGTGTTCACCACTTCAGCTATCTCGTCTCCTCTACCAGGCTCACTCAAGAGAACCTCTAGGAAGCGGAACTCGGGGTTTACTCTCGACGGGTAATCAATAATCTCAACCCCCAGCTTGCTAGCTAGAGTCTTCTTCACTTTATCGTGTAGCTCGTCAGAGTATGTGGTATAGTAGACTCTATATAGCTTTTTGTACGTCAACTCCGAGACCCAGCATTGCTTCTTTGAGCATATCGGGAATTATTAAGTTTTTAAGGCGGTCGAGACTCTTTAAGCCGAGCCCACTGTTTCTCCACCATAATACATATATTTAAAGCCTAATTCTTCTAGAACAACCAGAGGTGAGAGCGAGTGGCGAAGCTCTCAGAGATAGTCAAGGTAGACCCTAAGGGTCGTTTAACGATCCCCCAGTCTGTGAGAGAGGCTCTCGGAATCGAGCCTGGAATGCATATAGTGATGGTGGCCGACCTAGAGAAGAGAGAGATAGAGCTAACCCCTCTCTCGGCGCCGCCGGAGAAGCTTTACGAGATAGAGTTGCGCCTCTTAGACAAGCCCGGTGCTTTAGCGGCAGTCGCGGACGTCTTAGCTAGAGTCAATGCAGACCAGCTGATAACGAGGTGCACGACCATAGTTAGAGGAGAGGAAGCTGAGTGCACTATGGTAGTCGATTTCTCCAAATCTACAGTCACTCCCGAAGACCTGAGAACCTATCTTAACGCTTTAGAGAGCGTTATCCAGGTTAGGATAAGGAAGATGGTTTAGCTACAGACATAGAGGCAGAAGAAAGCTCCCAGCTCTCTCCTCTACTCTTTTCCACTACGAGAACAGTGCTAGTTGTCGAGCATGGTTGCTCTCACGCGGGGAGAGCTAGAGACCCGAAAAAGCCTCGCTCGAGATACCTGGAGGTAGTGGGGGCTCATGGAGGCTAAGGTTGGGACGTGCGGGTTCCAGAGGTCTCGTTTTGCTCACTACTCTAGCCTCGACGTGCTAGAGGTTCAGCAGACTTTCTACGACCCGAGAGTAGGAGACTACGCGAGGTGGCGTAGCGAAGCTCCGGAGAGTTTTGAGTTTACTGTGAAAGCGTGGATGCTTGTGAGCCACGAATACAACAAGAATCTATGGTCAAGACTTAGAGGAGAAGTCCCGGGGAAGCTTGAGAACTACGGGTTGTTGAAGCTAACAGAGGAGGTTTCTTGGGCTTGGGAGAAGACTCTAGAAGTCGCGGATGTTCTCAGAGCCGAGATAGTAGTCGTTCAAACCCCTCCATCCTTCGGCTTTACCGAAGCTAACAAAGCTAGAGTAGTCGAGTTCTTCAAGAGCATCCCTAGAAGAGGGAAGACTATAGTGTGGGAGCCTAGAGGCGACTGGTGGAGTAACGTGGGAGAGCTTCTCTCGATCAGCGCTCACGCAGATGTAGTGATCGGCGGAGACGCTCTCAGAAACAGATTCTTGGAGGAGCAGAGAGAGCTCGTATACTTCAGACTTCACGGTCTAGGGGGCGCTGAGGTAAACTATAGGTACAAGTATACCGATAGCGATCTACTCAAGCTTAAGAGCATACTTGAGAGTATAAACCCGCGTAGAGCATACATTCTCTTCAACAACGTCTACTCTTTCGAGGACGCTCTTAGATTCAAGAAGCTCATCTCAGCCCACTAGTAGCGGAGCTAGCCCAACGAAGACGTAGGCCGCCTTATCAGCGCTGATAGCGAAAGACCTCCTCTTCTCTCTCCTCACCTCTATATCGGAAACTCTCACTACGTAGAGATTGCTGGTAACTAGTCTCGATAAGTTCTCTAAAGCCTCCCGGCTACTCACGGAGATGCTCTTTCCGGAGGCTACTCTCATAAGATCCCTTAAAGCAAGTAGGGCTATGTGCTTAGACACGTTTCTCCTGCTTCCGAGATGAGTAGCTACATGCCTACAGTACCTCGAGCTCCTGGAAACTTCTCTCAGATGCTGCTTCAGACTCTCGAAAAAACCTATCGGGATCTTCTCTAGCTTAAATCTCCCCCTCTCCGAGTATGTTTTCAAGCATATCCTGTTGTATGCGAGACTAGAGAGGACCCCGCTGAGTCTCAGAGTCCACATGGTTAATGCTAGCTCCTCGATGCTAGAAGGGCAGATGGTTTTCTCCTCTGTGTGCTCAGTGTAGTCTACGCTTCTAGGAGCTCTCTTCACAAAGCTTAGCATATAGTCTCCTGGCTTCAAGTCTCTAGCGCGTTTCTCTACCAGCAAGCTTCTAGGCTCTACTACGGGAACGATGTGGTTTGAGCATAGAGAGATAGAGCCATGTCCTCTCACGTGGAGAACTCGGACCTCGCTACAGTTATGCTCGAGTATGTCTTCGAGTAAGCCGAATCTATCGTTTAGCCCCTCGTCGACACCATAGACCTCTACGAGGTAGCCAGCTTTCTTGAATGTAGCTAGGTCAGACACTTTGAGCACTCGAAGTACTCCATCGAGTCTAGCGAGTACGAGCGTGTCTTCCACAACCCCGAATTCTCCGCTCTCCATAAACTCTCCGAGACCCCGAGGTCTTGAGGAGAGCTGGTTGAGATAGAGGCTAGCCTAGTATTCTCTCGATTTTCCCCTGGATCTGCGCCTTCCCCCCAGTCGGCGCAACAAGCTGGGCTCCACAGAGGAGGCATCGAGCTGGGAACGTTGCGTGAGTAAAGACTACTTGCGAGTTACCGCATTGATTGCATACAACTAAGAGGAACCTGCTTCTAGGCTGAGGCACAAGTATTCTTCTCTTCTTAACCCCCACGGGAGGCAGGCTCATGAGCGTCACCTAGCCGGCTCTACGAGTTCTACCTTCTTGAGCCTTATATTCAGTATGTGTCTCTTGTAGCCACACTGTCCGCAAGCTATCCTCAAGACGATTTTCTTAGTCACCTTAGCGAAATCCTTCTGCTCAGGCTTCCTTTTACCCCCATAGCCCTCAAGCTTCCTCAAGTATCTCCTCTGACCCTCTGACATGGTTCTCCTCTTTCCATGCTTGTAGACTGAGACGCTGTGCTCAGTGTGTGTTCTACACCTGGGGCAATACGTTTTAATCTTCTTCGGGAATTTCAATCAAACTCTCCCGGAGCCTTGAATCACGCACTCCAGGCTTTTAAACTTCAATACGCTAGCCTCACTCAACCCATAGGTAGCTAGAGCTGGCTGCAAGAGCGTTGACTAGAAACACATTAGCGAGACCTAGACACGGAGGGCTCGCGCTAGAGGAGTGTTTTTGAACCTCTCCAGTAGCAGCGTTCTCGATTTCACGAGTCTACGTAGAGTTTAAAAGGATTGTCGTGTTTTTAGCCTGCGAGAGGTGTGTTGTGAGTGTCTGCGCTCAAAAACCTCTTACCGGTACTAGCTCTAGCGTTGCTAGTAGTCTCAGCTTTGCCTGTACTAGCTCAGGAAGACCAGGCTCGCATAGTCCTCTATAAGGCAGCCGCGGCAGCTGCTGCTGTAGGGATAGCTGGAATCGCTGGAGGCATAGCTATCGCTATGGCTGGCTCTGCAGCTGCTAGCGCTATGGCGGAGAGGAGAGAAGCCGCCGGTATGTTGCTGATTATTGTGGCTCTAGGGGAGGGTATAGCGATCTACGGCTTCCTCGTAGCTCTACTGATCATCCTGTTGCTCTAGTCTTCTCCGTAGACTTCTTTAACTCAAGTAGAGCTGATGTCTCAAAGACTTTTATTAACCCAATCACATTCAGTAGAGACGCCTCGTGTAGCGGCAGGATCGTTATCTCTCCTCTCTCGTAAACCCTGCCTCCTATCTCCGTGCTTGCGAGAAACTGCACTATCACGTACTCGTTCCACGTGACTAGAAGCCCCGATATGTATTTAGCGTATACCTCTAGAAGCTTCTTGAGAGTAGCGAAGAAGGAGAGGTCGAGACCCTTATAGTCTCTGGCTTCGAGCAAGTCCTCTACCCTCACTCTAGCTATCTTCTCAGCTGCTCTCGAGACAATGCTAACGAACTGCTCGCAGAATACTTCTGGTTGCTGGCAGTAGATGGAGACTAGCCTCCTCGCTTCTCTAACACTCTCGAGCACGAGAGGCTCGTGCATTCCGGAGAGAGCCCTATAGGGTCCTCCAGCAGGAACCCTCTCAGTCAACTACTACCTCTCCCCCCACTATCTCGACGGCATTCTTGCTTGCTAGGAGGACAGCTATTGGGGCCTCGAGGTCAGCCTCTTCTCCCGGTCTCAGAGAAACTTCTCTACCGAGAACCCTCATAGAGGGCACCTCTACTCTCGCCTTCACGGAAACCTCTCCCCTGAAGGGTGAAAGTTGGAAGCTAGGCGTGAAGGATTCGTCTAGAATATCTGAGACTATTAGAGAGGCTTTACCGTTCAAGCTACCTCGAATCCTCGATAGCCTCGTGGGGTCTACTGTGACCTGCTTATCTATCGGTATCTTGAGCTCAGCTATGAGAGACTCTAGTAGAGAGGGGTCTCTGACCTCCTCTGGTAAACCTCTTTCTCTAAGCTCTAACCCAATCCAGCCTCTCCAACCAGGGTCGTTGGGTGAGAGCACGATACTCTCTTTGCTCGACCTTCTAGCCCGTCTTGCCATCAAGACTACCCTAGACAGGCTGATATTCTCTCCAGCTATGTATGAAGCTATCTCCTCCCTCTCTTCTCTACTAAGCTCTAGACAGTACTCGCAGAAAGCCACAACGTGGAAGCCTCTGTTTCCAGTAAAGTATATGGTGGAATCCATGCCTAGATCTCTGCGTAGCATCACGGATATCCTGTAGGCTATCCTGAAGCCTTTAGCTAAGCAGGAGTCGTCAACGAGCAAGTCGTCGCCTACTCTGGCTGCAACGCAGTCGGGGACCATGTCTGAGTCTACGTCGAAGAGAAGCTCCGAGCCTCTCCACCCCTTCTCCTCCATAGACTTAGCGTCGGGGAAGCTGTAGAGAGCAACAGAGTAGTATGCGTGTCTCGGGGCTTTCTCAGCCAGATACTCGGAGAGCTCTCTCTCAGACTTGAAGGAGAGGTGTCTCACATAGGGTTCTCTCTCGAAGAGCTGGAAAGCGAACTCTCTCATCTCGATATGAGTGGGAGCTTTGACTCTAGGTTTTCGAGCATAGTAGGCCTTGTAGAGAGCTTTTAGAGCATCAACACCACTACTCTTCTTCAACTCGACTACAGTCTCTCTACGCGACTCTCGGTGAGACATAGAATGTCAGCCTGCCTCCACCCATGTACTCTAGGTCTACTCTCACTGGAGCTTCGCTAGCATACCTGATCCCCACTAGGTCTGCTGCTTGAGAAGCTGTAGCCATGTACGTGAAGTATTCTAGAGTGTAGCTGGCTTCATCGAGACTCTCTGCCTCATACTCTATCAGCGACTGCCTGTCTAGAGATAGCTCTATCTCGCCCTTCATCACGTCACTACTACCTACTACTAGTAGCGCGTCTTCTCTAGCTCTGAAGGTCAGGCTTTCTCCAAACTCTGCTAGCGATTTAATAGTGTCTCTGAATATGCTACTCAACATCTTAGCCTTGACTGTAAAGCTGACCTTAGGTTCTGGGAGCTTCTCGTAGAGTAGAGTTATGGTTGGTATCGTGAATTTCCGGACTCCTTTGCCTAGGAAGCTAACAGCCAGGTTGCTCCCTTCTAGCTCTATCACCAGCTCGTCGTCCTTACCGCCTCTCCTCAAGACTTTAGTGAGGGTATCGAACGAGACTCCTATCTCTACCTCGTCTCTATCTAGCTGGTAGTCTATGAAAGCAGAAGCCGGGTAGAATAAGTCGACCATGACGATGTGGCTCGGGTCTAGTGCTCTTAGCCTTAACCCCTCTCTGCTAGCTACGAATACTCCCTCATCTAGTATCTTCTCGATACTCGAGACTATGTATCTCCAGGTTCTAGCGTCTTTGAAGTGGAGTCTGAACAAGGCTCACCCTCCAGCCTAGGCTCGCTCTATTGAGCCTATAAGGTATTCGCCTCAAGACCTAGATGGAACGGGGGTAGAGCTCTAGGTGGAGTGTAGAGAGCTAGAGAGTATACCCTACGAGATCGACCTAGATGCTGTGGTTAAGGTTATCGAAGAACGTAGTGCTAGAAGAGTGGTTATTCAGCTGCCTGATGGCATCAAGCAGTACTCACCCATGCTATCGCTATGTATTAAGAGAAGACTTGGGGGAGCAATCGAGGTCTACGTGTCGGGCGAGGGCTCGTATGGAGCGTGCGATCTAGACTTAGACGTTCTAGAGAACACTATCAAGCCTGACCTGATAGTGCATGTTGGGCACACACCCTACCCCCCATGGCTTTGCTCGCTATCTACGAGAGGTAGAGTTGAGAAAGCTAGCGTCGTCTACGTTCCCGCATACAGTAGAGTCGACTTTTCAGAGAGAGCGGTCGAGGAAGCGTTGGAGATCTTGAGGTCCTATAATGCTAAGAGAGTAGGCTTGGTTGCCCCCCTACAGCACGTTAGTAGGCTCTCGAAGCTAGCTCTTCAGATAGAAAGGAGGGGGCTTGAGCCCAGTATTCCGAAAGGCTTGCCTCCATATCTTCTAGACGGTCAGGTCATAGGTTGCGAGTATAGGGTAGCGACGTCTATCGATGTAGATGCATACCTGTACCTAGGCGGGGGGCTATTCCACCCTCTGGGGCTCTATCTCGTTGCACGGAAGCCCGTGGTCAAGATCGACCCCCACGAGGATAGAGTCATGGACGTCACTCCATTAGGAGTCAAGTATCTGAGAATCCGCTTATTCAAAGTCCAGCAGGCTATCGCGGCGAAGAGGTGGGCTATAGTAGTCGGCTTGAAGACATGTCAGTATAGAGACTGGCTCGTAGAGTCTCTCAAGAAGCTCCTAGAGGATAGTGGTAGAGAGTACGTGCTGGTAGCTACTAGTGTTCTCACGTTAGAGAGGATAGCGGATATCGATAGCTCCTGGATAGAGGCATTTGTTGTGACGAGCTGCCCCAGACTACCTATAGACGACTTGTGGGAGTATCACAAGCCAGTTCTGACTCCGGGAGAGGCCCGCATGGCTCTAGCTGGAACTCTCGAAGACTACAGAGCCTTCTGGTAGAGAGCAGAAAAGAGACTAGCCTCGTGCCTCTTTTAAAGTCTCTCTGCTCGCGATAAGAGTGGAGTGGGTGTGCCTCAGTGAGCTCGATAGCCGAGATCCTCTGGGTCGAGAAGTATAGACCGAGAACTCTAGACGATATAGTCAACCAGACGGAGGTAGTAGCTAGGCTCAAGCTATTCGTAAAAGAGAGAAACATGCCCCATTTGCTTTTCGCCGGACCGCCGGGCACGGGGAAGACTACGGCTGCTCACGCTCTAGCACACGACCTCTACGGGGAGAACTACAGGCAGTACATGCTGGAACTCAACGCTAGCGATGAGAGAGGCATTAACGTGATAAGAGAGAAGGTTAAGGAGTTCGCTAGAAGCCGTGCTCCCGAGGGGGTTCCCTTTAAGATCGTGCTCTTAGACGAGGCAGACAACATGACTGGCGATGCTCAGCAAGCTCTCAGAAGACTCATGGAGCTATACTCTGGCGTGACGAGATTCATACTGATAGCGAATTACCCCTCTAAGATCATAGACCCTATTCAGAGCAGGTGCGCGTTCTTTAGATTCACGTCGCTCAAGAAAGAGGACGTGGTGAGCAGGCTTAAGTACATAGCTGAGAGAGAGGGTGTCAGCTACGACGATGAAGCTCTTGACGTCATATATGAGATAAGTGAGGGAGACATGAGGAAAGCGATAAACATCCTTCAAGCCGCTTCAGCTCTAGGCAGGGTCACTGTCGACTCTGTCTTCAAAGTCGTGGGTATGGCTAAGCCTAAGGAGGTTAGAGAGATGATCAAGACTGCTCTCGGAGGAGACTTCCTGACAGCTCGCAACATGCTGAGAAAGCTTATGCTAGAGTACGGTCTGAGCGGGGAGGATATAGTAAGGCAGATCCACAGAGAGATCTTCGGCCCCGACCTCAACATCCCAGAAGAGGTCAGAGTACTCATAGCAGACTACCTGGGAGAAATACACTTCAGGCTAGTCGAGGGAGCAGACGACGATATCCAGCTCTCAGCTCTACTAGCGTGGCTCTCTCTGCTAGGGAGGAGACTAGGCTGAAATGCAGGAGAGAGCTCTACCCTGGGTCATCAAGTACAGGCCTAGAAGAGTAGACGATGTAGTAGACCAGGAAGAAGCAAAGAAGGCTCTCGTAGAGTGGATTAGAGAATGGCTTTCCGGAAAGCCCCCTAGACAGAAGGCAGCGCTACTCTACGGGCCTCCGGGTGTCGGGAAGACTAGCCTCGTGGAAGCCATAGCTCGCGAGCACGACCTCGAGATTCTAGAACTAAATGCTAGCGACTATAGGAGGAAGGCGGACATAGAGAGAACAGTAGGAGTAGCTATTAGCAAGAGGCCTCTCATGAAGAGAGGCTTAATAATACTGATGGATGAAGTAGACGGGATGGACCCTAAAGCAGACGAGGGTGGCCTCGAGACTCTAATAGAATTCATCAAGAAGACCCAGAATCCTATAGTCATGACGGCGAACGACCCGTGGAAAGAGAGTCTGAGACCTCTGAGAGACGAGAATCTAGTCTTGATGGTGGAGTTCAAGAACCTCACTCCACCAATGCTAGTCTCGCTTCTCCAGAAGATCTGCGATATGGAGAGGATTCAGTGTGATAGAGAAGCTCTCAGATTCATAGCCGAGAAGAGCGAGGGAGACGCTAGAGCAGCGATAAACGATCTCCAGGCTCTAGCAGAAGGCTATGGCAGAGTTACTCTAGACCTTGCCAGAATGCTCGTCAAGGGTAGAGAGAAGAGTATAGACGTCTGGAGGACTCTCAACTCGATAATATACGCTGACAAGTGCTGGAAAGCGAAGAGTGCTGTAACTCAGAGCGAGCTAGACTACGAGACTCTCCTACTCTGGCTCTCAGACAACATACACAAGAAGTACGCTGACCCCTCGGACCTCTACAGGGCTCTCGAAGCACTCAGCAGAGCCTCAGTGTACTTGTCTAGAGCCAAGACTCTGGGAGAGTGGAGTCTGCTATCCTACGTCTTCGACATGATGGGGCCGGGCGTGGCTCTAGCCAAGTCTCCGTCCTCTAAGCTCTCTCCATCTAGATACAGCTATCCCGATAAGATAAAGCTCGCGGCGCAGCTGAAGAGCGCTAGAGAGGCTAGAGAGAGAATCGCGGACCATCTATCGCACAGGATTCTAGCCTCTAGAAGCCTCATAAAGGCTGAGATACTCCCCTTCCTCTTCGCTATATTCAGGAGCCCCGAGTCTACGCTTACAGCAGCAAGGCTGGCTATCGGCTACGGTCTCGACAAGGAGATGGTCAAGTTTCTAGCGGGTCCTAATGCTGAGAACGTTGTGAGAGCTGTGGAGAAGCTTAAGAGAATGCGTGAAGCCCCGCCTCCGGAGAAGCAGAAGCCTCAGAGAGTTCAGCCAAAGCCTAGCGAGGAGGGGAGGAGAGCCGTTGAGGATAGAGAGAGGAGAGAGGCTAAGTTCAAGGGTCTAGACTTTTTCCTCAAGGACTAGCTTAGTCTTAGACTCTACTCTAACCCCCTCGATCCTAGTCGTCGGGTACTGGCCAGCCTCGTCTTTCTCATACTTTTTGACCATATCCCAGACGGCTAGGAGAGCAGCCGTGACCCCAGCTAGAGCCTCCATCTCTACCCCTGTCTCAGCCTTAGCTCTCACTCTAACAGCTACCTCCACGTAGTCCTCTCCATAGGAGAAGTCTACGCTAACGTGGGTTATGGGGATGGGGTGGCAGAGAGGTATAATCTCGGGTGTTCTCTTAACAGCAAGTATAGCTGCTACTGATGCCACGCTCTCAACATCACCCTTCTCTACTCTCCTCTCCCTGATCAGCTTCACTGTCTCAGGCTTCAGCAATACCCTGCCTCTAGCTACCGCCTCTCTCAGGCTCACAGGCTTCTCCGTGACGTCTACCATCGAGGCTCCAGGCAAGAACTCATCCCCGCTTACTCTCGAGCACGGCTACACACTCGGGGCTCTTCACTCTGAGAGCTATAGTCTCGCGTAGCCTGTAGACGTAGTGTCCGTTCTCGGGGCCTAGGAACTCTACGTCTCCATCCGCTCCAACCACGAGGTCGAGAACAGCGGGGTTTGCTGACGCTAGGATCACGTAGTCTCCCGCCTCCGGAGAGACCACGATCTCTCCTACGAGAGCTCTGACTCTCTCTACCTCCAGGACTCCCGTCTTCTCGTGAACAGCAACCAGCTTAGCGTACGTAGCGGGACTCAGGACTAGGATGAATGGCGGTACTGCTCCATTCCTCAAGAGCTCTGCCAGAGCTGAGGCAACGTCCTCCAAGGCCTCTCCCGGCGTGTCCCAGCTTCTCCTGCTCGTCTTGACGCGTGCTCGCTCTCTCAGAGAGTCGAGTATTAGAGTGTTCTCTCTTCTCGCTATCTCTCTCGCAGCTCTCCAGACCTCTTCAGCGTACAGCGTGGTGTTAGCTAAGCCGGAGGCTTCTAGAGCTAGCTTAGATAAGCGGATCTTATCCGATATCTCTGTTAGCCGAGCCAGCTCTTCAAGGTCCTGCCTCACGGGCACAGCTAGAGTTCCCGGCGGTACTCTGACTACGGGGATGTGCTTCCTGAAGACTCTCAGCTTCTCGAGAGCCTCTCTAGAACTCTTCTCCAGCTCTCTCGCTAGACTCTCGGGGTCTAGAGCTCTCGCTGAAGGATTCTCGGTCGAGCGCTCTCCCTCGACTCTAGCTCCCAGTAGCTCAGCCGCCTCTCTATAGCCTTCTTCGAGTTCTCTCGCCTGCTCCTCATCGACCTCTCTTAGAGCAGCCAGGAACTCTCCCAGGTGGGTCTTCTCCTCTCTGGCCACGTCGAGGAAGAGCTTCCTGAACCTCTCGTCCTCCAAGGCTTCAGCGAACTGGAGATACATGTTTATAGCGTCTAGCTCAGCCATCATTGATAGCCTGAGAGCCTCGGCGAGTCTACTCCTAGATATCCTGCTCTCTCTAGACTCTAGAGGATGTCGGGCGAACACTGAGACCGCCTCAAAGCTCTAGATCGCTCAGGCTGGGTATTAAGCTCTCCGTAGAGGCTGTTAATATATTAGGGTAACTGATTCCCATAGATTACTCCTCGGTGACTTCAGCTTGAGCTCTCCAGGAGGCTTCAAGAAGTTCAAGAGCGTAGTGGAGGTCGTCGAGGACGCTAAGAGGAGAGTGACCCACAAACCTCCAGTAGTCGAGATACCTCTCGAGAAAGCACTCGGCAAAATCTTAGCCGAAGACCTCATCCCCTCCTTCAGCCTCCCTACGTGTAGAAGAAGCCTAGTCGACGGCTACGCTGTTCGTAGCGTAGACACTGTAGGCTCTAGCCTCTACAACCCGGCTAGACTCAAGGTCGTTGGCTTCATTAGAGTCGGCGACAAGCCTAGTGTGAAGCTGAGAGCAGGGGAGGCAGTCGAGGTCTCCACGGGTGCCTGCCTACCTGAGGACGCTGACTCAGTTGTCATGTACGAGAACACTAGGAGAGTTAGCGAGAGCGAGGTGGAGGTATACTCAGCAGTAGCCCCGGGCGCCAACGTGTCTATCGTGGGGGAGGATTTCAGAGAAGGGGAGGTTCTCCTCAGGAGAGGAGCTAGGCTACAGCCCTGGGATCTCGCTATAATCGCGGCTATGGGGCTTAAGCGAGTCAAAGTCTACGACCTCAGGGTAGCAGTAGTCAGTATAGGTAGCGAGCTGGTAGAGCTGGAGGACGTAGAGGACCCGGTTAGAGTCTACAGTGAGGGCAAGGTAGTGAACTCGAACAGGTTCGCTATAACCGCTATGATAGAGAGGCTAGGCTTCACTCCAGTCTACATGGGGCTTCTTCCAGACGACGAGGCCGCGGTCTTGGAGACTGTTAGAGGAGCTCTCTCGAGCTACGACGCAGTAGTGACTCTCGGAGGAGCCTCAGTCGGCAGAGTAGACGTCACAGTGTCAGCGGTCTCAAAGCTGAACCCCGAGTACATAGCCCACGGAGTGCTCATGAGACCAGGTAGAGCTAACAGCATAGCCGTAGTCAACGGGAAGCCCGTCTTCATTCTGAGCGGGTTCCCCGTAGCTGCGATCGTTGGATTCGAGGCGCTAGTAGAGCCTATCCTCAACCACATGGTGAGCGCTCAAAGCGAGCCGAGACCCGTAGTCTCGGGAGTCTTGCTCAGGAGAGTCACAACCCCCTACAATGTGAGAAGCTATGTGAGAGTAAGGGTATTCAGGAGCGGAGACGGGGGGGTATACGTTGAGCCTCTCGCAGTCACAGGTAGCGGAGTGCTCAGCACTCTAGTGAGAGGGAACGGTCTCCTAGTAGTCCCTGAGACTAGAGAGGGGTACGATGAGGGGGAGGTAGTGGAGGTATACCTCTACAGAGGTGTGGAGGAGTGAGCTCGGAGAGGAGGATATTCCACGTTCTCCTCAAGCCCGAGGAGGCTCTAGCTAGACTCATGGAGTACGTCAAGCCGGGAGCGTGGGGAGTAGAGGAGGTAGAGCTACACAGAGCCTACGGGAGAATCCTAGCTGAGGACGTCTACTCCAAGGTAGACTATCCTCCATTCACCAGGTCTACGGTAGACGGCTACGCGGTCAGGTCTCTAGACCTCAGCCATGCCTCAGAGGTAGCGCCTAGAAAGCTGAGAGTCGTCGGGTCTATTAAGGTGGGAGAGTGGCCTCGAGTAGAGGTCAAGCACGGCGAGGCTGTGGAGATAGATACGGGCGCTCCTCTCCCCCCGGGAGCTGACTCGGTAGTCATGATAGAGTACACTAAGAGAGTAGGCGAAGAAGTCTTAGTGTACAAGAGCGTAGCTCCGGGAGAGAACACGGCTAAGATAGGCTCAGACGTCTCTCTAGGAGACCTGGTTTTGAGGAAGTGTACTAGGCTAGGGGAGAGAGAGATAGCAGTTCTAGCAGCAGTAGGGCGTAGAGGAGTCAGAGTCTTCAAGAAGCCTAGAGTAGCTGTTATATCGACGGGAGTGGAACTCATCGAGCCCGGCTCGGCTCTCTCTCCGGGGAAGGTCTACGATGTGAACACGTACTCGGTCACAGCAGGGCTTCTCGAGGTCGGAGCAGAGCCTAATGTCGTGGGTATTGTTGAAGACAGCTTTGAGGCTATCTCGTCAGCCATCGATAGAGCATTGAGAGAGAACGATATAGTGATCGTGTCTGGAGGCACTTCAGCAGGACCCACTGACTACGTCTACAGAGTAGTTGAGAGCATAGACTCAGCTAAGATTATAGCTCACGGGCTTCTAGTCAAGCCGGGGAAGCCTACTCTGATAGCTGTAACGAACTCGGGGAAGATGATCTTCGGTCTTCCAGGCCACCCTGGGGCAGCATTGACTATATTCAATCTGATAGTCAAGCCAGCTATCAGGAGAGGGCTCTGCATAGACGAGGAGCCCCCCGTTGTCAGAGCAAGGCTAGCTAGGAGAGTCGAGGGAGCAAAGGGGAGGAGAGCCCTAGTCCCCGTGAGTTTAGTCAAGCGTGGAGACGAGATAGTAGCGTACCCCATCCCAGCGGACTCTGGCGCTGTGAGAGCTCTAAGCGTAGCTGAGGGCTACATATCAGTGGGGGAGGACGTAGAGTATCTCGATGTAGGAGAGGAGGTGGAGGCTACTCTCTACTCTCCCGTCTACAAGCCGGCAGAGCTCTACGTAATAGGGAGCCACGATATAGCTCTAGACTCCATCATAGTACCCAAGCTAGGGCGTAGAGTCAAGACTCTCTACGTGGGGTCTCTGGGAGGAGTGGAGGCAGTCTCTAGAGGAGACTCGGACATCTCGGGGCTCCATCTCTTCGACCCGGAGACGGGCGAGTATAACATCCCAGTATTGGAGAAGCTCGGGGTCAAGAACGCTGTCTTAGTCAGAGGCTTTTTGAGAGAGCAGGGGATTGTTGTGCCTAAGGGGAACCCCCACGGGGTCAGTAGCTTCGAGGACGTGGTGTCTAAGAAGCTGAGGATAGTTAATAGGAACAAGGGCTCTGGCACGAGGACTCTGATAGACTACATGTTGAGAAAGCTCGCTGAAAAGATGGGAGTAGACTTCGCTACGCTAGCGAGGAGCGTCGAGGGCTACACTTACGAGGTCTCAACTCACACAGCTGTAGCTGCTATCGTAGCTCAAGGGAGAGCTAGCGCTGGAGTGGCTACCAGGATCGCTGCGGAGCTCTACGGCTTAGACTTCGTGAGCCTAGGCTGGGAGCTCTACGACTTCCTGATACCCAAGAGCAGGCTGGAGAGCCCTGCTGTCAGGAGGTTCCTAGAGGCTCTTGAGGAGTCGCGGAGAGAGGTCGAGAAGCTACCGGGCTACAGAATCCCCGAGGACTACGCTTCAGTGGTCTGGGAGAGTTGAAGGTCATAGCCGTAGTCCTCTCGGGCGGAGCCTCTAGGAGGTTCCAGATAGAGGGAGAGGGGTGGGTCGATAAGGCTCTCTACCCTATCAGAGGGAAGCCTATGATAGCACATGTTATAGATAAGGCTGCGAGAGTAGCGGATGAGGTTGTGGTAGCTGTTAGAGATAGGGAGAGAGCTCTACTATACGAGAGAGAGCTAGGGGTCAGGAGTGTTCTCGACGACTCTAGGCTATCCGGTCCGCTAGCTGGAGTGCTTGGAGCTCTGCGGAGCAGTGTCTGCGATAAAGCTCTAGTGTTGCCTAACGACATGCCGTATCTAGAGCACGCTCTCCTCGACCACCTAGTAGCTAGTCTCGAGGACTACGATGTCTCATCCCCAGTGTTGCCTAACGGGCTGGTAGCTACTACGGTAGTAGCGGCTAGGTGTAGTGTAGCGTTGTGGGTTTTAGAGGAGCTCACCAAGTTCCCTGGTAGGAGTAGAGTAGCGGACTTGCATAGAGGAGCTCCTCGCGTAGCTCTACTCAACGCTAAGAGGAGAGGAGTGCACCCCATAGCTTTACTCAGCATCAACAGGAGAGAGAGCCTGGAGAAGACTGTAGCCGAGTACCCAGAGGGGCCTCTAGACTCGGATGTATTCATAGAGAGAAGCTTTACTCTCGACGACGCTAGAATAGGTGCTCCCAGCACAGCCGGGTCTCTCTGGGGCACGCTACTCAGAGGGCTTTACCTCGATGAGTTCAAGGTCTACGCTGAGAGAGGGGCATTCATGCTCGCAGCCTACGCTCTCCTAGACTCTCCTAGCTCTCAAGCTAGAGAGCTAGGTAGACTCATAGTCAGCTCTTTGAAGGAGGTGTCTTAGGACGCCTCTAGAGGTCTTACTCCAGCCAGTGGGAGTCCACCCCCAGATACTCGACCACGTGAAGAGAGCTCTGGAGAGAGCTCTCGAGCCAGGAGTTAGAGTCAGAGTCTCACTCACACCCCTCAAGCTAGACTACAGGAGGGTCTTCGACTGGAGCAGAGGTCAGCTCAAGTCTTGGGAGGTGAACGAGGAGGTGGCTAGAGCTCTCTCACTCTACCTAGAGAACCCGTCTAGGCTCGTGGTAGCAGTCTGTGCTGGAGACGCTTACTACGAGGGTTTAAACTTCGTCTTTGGCTTAGCGAGCGTGGAGAAGAGAGTAGCGAGTGTGTACACGGCAAGACTGGCTGAGATAGAGCCTGAGAGGTTTCTGGAAAGGCTTGTGAAAGAGGTTCTCCACGAGCTCGGCCACCTTCTAGGATTAGAGCACTGCTATAACGAGTGCGTCATGAGGTTCAGCAACAATCTACTCGAGGTAGACGAGAAGCCTGCAAGATTCTGCTCTAAGTGCTCGGCTAGAGTGAGGAGAGTTCTCGATAAAGCCTAGCTCTCATAGAGAAGTAGAGGCTCCTGGGGGGTGGAGAAGGCTTTGGAGAAGTGCGAGCCCGGCTTTAGACACCTAGAGCACACGGCAGACGTCCTGATAGAGGCTAAAGGTAGGAGCCTATCGGAGGCTCTAGAGCAGGCTGCTCTAGGAGTCTACGAGGTTATGACGGATACCAGTAGAGTAGAGCATAGAGTAGAGGTGGAAGTCGAAGCCGAGGGCTTCGACCTCCTAAACCTGGTCTACAAGTGGATCGAGAGCCTCCTTGTTAAGACGGATGAGAGCAGGCTCTTGTTCTCCAGGTTCGAAGTCGAGCGAGTCGAGGCATCGGGTGACTCCATGAGGCTAAGAGCTCGCGCTTGGGGAGAAGTCTTCGACCCCGAGCGTCACCCCAGCAAGACTCTAGTCAAGGCTATGACCTATGCTCAGATGAGCGTAGTCGAGGAGAGAGGTTGCTGGACTCTGAGATTCGTCGTAGACATATAGGCTTAACCTAGACTCTCTCTCTGAGAGAGTGGAAGCGTGGCTGAGGTCGTCTACCTATCTTGGAGCGACGTCGTGGACTACTGCTACAGGCTAGCGTTGCGCGTAGCTGAGTCCGGGTTCAAGCCAGATGCTCTAGTCGCTGTTCTCAGAGGAGGTGTGCTCCCAGCTCTCGTGATCAGCGATGTCTTGAACGTCCCGGAGTTCTACGCTGTTAGAGTGAAGCACTGGGGTGTAGCTAGAGAGCTCTACGAGAAGCCGCGGATAGAGCAGCCGCCACCCGAGGCTGTTAGAGGCAAGAAAGTTCTCATCGTAGACGAGGTAGCCGATACCGGGAAGACTCTAGCAGAGGTGGCCGAAGCCGTTAAAGCCATGGGGGCTCAAGAGGTTAGAACAGCAGTGATTCATCTCAAGAGCTCCTCGTTCTACACTCCAGACTACTATGTTGAGAGGCTGGAGAGATGGGTCTGGATCTTCTATCCTTGGTCTCTCGTCGAGACCCTCTACGCTCTAGCCTTGAGAGAGCTTGGAGAGAGCTCTCGCGAGCCCTCGAGACTACTCGAGAAGATAGAGGAGATCGCTGAGAGATTCTCAGTCAGCTACGATAGGAGAGTAGTGGAGGAAGCTCTAGGCTTCTACCTCGAGGAGGAGAAGAGGTAGAGCGCTAGGATTACTTCCAGCGACGCCCGAGAGAGACTGGGCTCTCCTCCCAGCTCCACTCATCTATCTCCAGCTCGCCTCGAGTAACGCGGAGAACTCTCATGGCTAGATGCCCGTACTGCTCGAGCACTAGCCTGGTGTGGGATGAGTTCTACGGTAACGTGGTCTGCTCCTCGTGCGGAGCAGTAGTCGCAGAGCACCTGCTAGACGACAGGCCTCAGTACGCTGAGAACGAGACTAGGCAAGCTAGGAGAGAGCAGAGAGCTCTTCGTGGGCTCCCCAGGCTCCTGGAAGAAGCCAGAGCCGATCCTCTAGCCTCTGTGGTGAACAAGAAGGCTCTAGGAGTGCTTAGGAGTAGCAGAGAAGTCTACGAGATCCTCGTAGAGATCACCAAGCACCCTCTGCTAAAGCCGAGAAAGCTGAGAGTGAGAGTAGCGCTAGCGCTATACCTGTATCTAAGGCTCAGCGGCTACTCTAAGTCGAGAGCCGTAAAGGAGGCTTCGAGAAAAGCTGGGGCTTCAGAGAGAAGCCTGGAGAAGACGATCAGAGCCTGGAGAGAGGTAGTCATAGCTCTCGAGCATAGAATTTCATCAAAGCAGCTAAAGCTACTAGAAGACGTCGAGAGATAGCGGGGAAAGCGAGCATATCTCCGTTAATGTCTGCTACCACACGGATGGCATAGAATGAAGGGCCCAAGAGGCTACGGGGGTTCAGAGATAGACGAAAGCGCCACGACCAGGGCTGAAGTTCTCTTCCTTGAATTCAAGAGATGGCAAAAGCCCCTCTTCTTTGCACGCGTTTACTCAGATTGAATGGCAGAAACGGGGCTTAGCCACAGTAGAGGAGTAGCTCTCTCTAATCCTCCTCTTGAGCTCAGCGGCTCTAGGGTGGATGAGGTGGTCAGCCACGGTCCCGCAAGCCTCATCTATCCTCATCCTGCTCGCCAGCCTCTCCTCCAGCCCTCCGGCTAGGTCTAAGCCTAGGAGAGCGTAGCCTTGAGCGGCCTCCTTGACGCTCCCGGCTCCGGGTAGCCCTCTCAGCTCGACTACCTGGACGTCTCGGAGCTTCTCTTGTAGAAGCTTGCGGACCTCCTCGACTCTAGCGTGCCTGCCCGTCACAACGACTATCTCAGCCTCGGGAGTCGAGACTAAGGCTTTAGCCACGTCTTTCGCCACGTTTTCAGCATAAGCCTCCAAGACTTCGCTCCCAGCTTTCTCGAGAGAGATTGCTCCGAGCTCGGCTAGCCCCCCCTTCAGGATATCCCATCTGCTCCAGCAACCGGCTCCAGCTACTACCTCCAAGTCTAGGCAACCCGCTGTAATCACCCCGGTTGAGGCCATGGTCCCTCCCACTCCGTCGACGATCAGCCCTCTCCTCACGGCTACCGCGGCGTTGTAGCCGAAGCCTAGCTCTGCTACTACAGCGTTCACTTTCTCGAAGCCCCCCTCTCTCTCCTGGAGCTCGTACACGGCTAGGTAGGCTGAGGCTAGCTTGTCCGCTGTCCCCATGTCTATCTTGTTTATCTTCCTCCACCAGGGCACTGTGGGGAGGAGGATGACTGAGGGTATGAATATAGTCTTGGAGCGAGCTCTCTCTAGGAGAGCTTCGACTGTCTTGGCTAGAGCGTCGTAGACTAGGACTCCGAACTCTCCCCCGCTAACCCCCCGGTTAACGTCGCTCTCGCTAGACAAGAGTAGAACCTCTAGAGCGAATCTCCTAGCGTCTAGGACCTCGTCTCCTCTAGTGACTGGAACCCCGTAGCCTGAGGGGGCTACGATCACGTCAGCGTCGAGAGATAGAACGAGCTCCACCAAGAGCTCCGGCTCTCTCGCCACTCTATCCGTTGGTATCGAGCGAGAGCTGACTACTCTACCGTCCTCGACAGCTACTACGTCGAAGCTACCCGTCCCCGGGTCTACGCCCACAGCTCTCATTTCAGCTCTCTCTCGCTGCCTCTCGACGACCCGAGCTTCCTCAGCTCATCCTCTATCTCTCTCTCGATCTCCTCTATAGGCTTGGGGGGAGGTGTCGTGGCTAGAGTGTAGCCTATCCAGGCTACGAGACCGAAGACTACCAGAACTCCAGCCATCACTGTAGCCTTGATTACAAGCATTGAGACCTCTTCTCCGGAGAGCTCTCTACCAAGCACTCTCACGTCGGGGGGCAGGAATAGTAGCCAAGCGTAGAGCAGTATGACTACGAGAGACACTGCTACTAAGGTGATACCGATAGCCTTATCGCTAACCAATACGTGCGCTCCCTCCTCGCGCGTGTTACAGCAGGCTCACGTATATAAGCTTAAGATTGGCGATAACTCAGGGGTGCTCGTGAGATGCTCTACGCTGATTTAGCCGAGAGAGTAGCCAAGCTGGCTGGCTCTCTGGGAGCTGTAGACGCAGTTGTTAGAGTCCATAGGACGGAGCATGAGCTAGTCTCGGTCGATAGCGGCTACTTGAGAGAACACAGCTACACTACCTCCTCGGGGCTCACTGTTGAGGTCTACACGGAGAAAGGCAGAGGCTTAGCCTACACCTCAACTCTAGACTGGGACTCGGCTAGAGAGGCTGCGAGACTAGCCGTAGAATCAGCTCTCCCAGCTAGAAGCTGGGCTCTCGCCGAGGTCGAGCCTAGGAGAGTAGAGTATAGGAGTGTCGTGGTAGAAGACCCTCTAGCAGTAGACCCCGAGGAGAAGATAGAGCTAGTCAGAGACCTGAATAGAGAGTCGCTGGAGACCCAGGGGGTCGCATCGGTCACTACGACTCTGGGAGTAGAGAGAGACTACGTTCTAGTAGCGAGGCTAGACGGCACAGTCTCCTGGAGAGAAGTCACGCTAGTAGGCATAGCTCACAGCGTTGTAGCAAAGACAGCGGGAGTAGCGGAGAAAGTCAGAGACTCGAAGAGCTTCGAGGGAGGCTGGGAGAAGATAAGGAGCTTTGATTGGAGGAGCTTCACTTCAGAGGTCACGGAGATAGCTGTGAAGGCTTCTCAAGCCAGGATGCCTCCAACAGGAGTCTACGATGCTGTTATCGATAACGACCTAGTAGGCACGGTTATTCACGAAGCTCTAGGACACGCAGCTGAAGGAGACCTCGTAGCAGCAGGGGCCTCAGTTCTCTCAGGCAAGCTCGGAGAGAAGATAGCATCGGAGCAGGTCACTGTAATCGATGACGGCATGGTAGATGGAGGATATCCTGTGCTCTTCGACGAAGAGGGTGTGGTTAAGAGGAGAGTTGTAGTCGTAGATAGAGGAGTCTTGAGAGAGTACCTGACTAGCAGGAGTGTGGCTAGAAGCCTGGGCCTCAAGACTACAGGGAATGCTAGAGCGTCAGGCTTCACATCCTCCCCGCTAGTGAGACAAACCAACTTCTACATAGCTCCAGGAGACTACAGGCTAGAAGAGCTCTTCGAAGACCTCGACGGGATCTACCTGAGGGGGATGGGGGGAGGCGGGGGTGAGGTGGATTCAGCCACGGGTGCTTTCACCTTCTACGCTGGACCCTCCTATCTCGTGAAGAGAGGGGAGGTGGTGGAGCTCGTTAGAGGAGCACTCATCTCAGGCAGGATACTCGACTTCCTCTCTAGAGTCAAGGCTGTAGGCAGAGACCTCAGAGTGAGAACCAGCGTTTTCGGGGGTTGCGGCAAGGAGGGGCAGGTGGTTAGAGTAGGCTTAGGCGGTCCCCACGTTAGGGTAGAGGGTGTAATGGTTGGTGGTCGCTAGCCTGGTAGAGCTCTCGGAGGTAGCAATCAAGAGAGCTGAAGCCATGGGAGCTCTTGAAGCAGAAGTCTACGCTGTCTACGCTAGAGAGAGAAGCATGCGTCTCCTCAGAGGCTCAATCGAGCTCTCAAAAGCGGGAGTGGTTGTGAGCCTAGCTACCAGAGTATCCTGCGGTAGAGGAGTGAGTGTTGTCGGGGGAGTAGTCTCGGGGGTTAGAGACGTAGAGACGCTTGTCGAGAGAGCTCTCAGCATGTGTAAAGCGCGCGGAGATAGCAGTGCTCCGAGAGCGCTACCTCGAGGTCTCTCCTCCAGCAAGCCGAGAGGCATCTACGACGAGGCTATCGTGAGCTCTTCATCCGAGACTATGGCAGGTATTCTGGAGAAACTCGTGGTAGATGTAGAGAGCGCGAGCAGAGGAAGAGTTGAGGTCGCTAGAGGCTCTATCAGCTCTCGCGTGGTAGCGAGACTCGTAGCCAACACTCAGAGAGAAGTGGTAGCTGAGGAGAGCACGTGGCTCACACTAGTCTGCATGGGTGTGGCTAGAGACGCTGGACTGGAATCAGCGTTCTGGGAAGAGAGTACTGTGAGGAGGCTGAGCGACCTACACGTAGAGAGGCTAGCCGCACGCCTAGCTGATAGGAGTCTAGCCGGGCTACGGAGGACTAAGGTAGAGACTGGAGTACTGCGAGTACTCCTAGCTCCAAAGGTCTCAGCTAGCATACTAGACGCTCTCCTAGCCCCCTCTATCTCGGCTCTCGCGATACAGAAGAAGAGGTCTCCTCTCGCGGGGAGACTCGGAGAGAGAGTGCTAGACGAGCGGGTCACAGTGCTAGATGATGCGACAGTAGAGGCGGCACTAGGGTCGAGAGGATTCGACGATGAGGGCGTCGAGTCTAGACGAACGATAGTCGTCGAGAAAGGAGTCTTCAAAACCCCTCTATACGATACCTGGACAGCTAGCATAGAGGGGGTAGAGTCGACAGGCAACGCTGTGAGACCCAAGATCTCCTCTATGCCCGAGCCTGCTCCACTAAACCTAATCCTAGAGCCTGGAAGCGAGCCTCTCGAGTCGCTAATCGGAGACGTTAAGAGAGGACTGGTGGTATACTCGGTGATAGGAGAGTGGCTTTCAGACTATACGAGAGGCTATCTCAGCGCTACTATCACTAACGCTGACTACATTGAAAACGGTGAAGTCAAGGGAGCAGTGGTTAGCGGCATGGTCTCAGGAGACTTCTACGAGATGCTGGGCTCCAAGCTCCTCGCTGTAGGTAGAGAGCTTGAGGGAGCTGGCGTTATCTACGCTCCACCGCTTCTCATCGACGAGGTTAGAGTAGTCGCTTAGAAGCGGGGAGCGCTCGATGCTCCTAGAGTTCAGCGAGCTACTCTACTACATCAAGCCAATCGTTATGCTCTTCATAGTCTTAGACCCGATAGCGGTAACCCCATACTATCAGGCTATAGCGAGTAGATACGATGCGACTCGTAGGCCAGCACTTCTCAGAACCACGGTAGTAGCCATGACATCGTTCCTGCTAGCTTTCGCTCTACTAGGAGACCTCCTATTCGGGCTCTTCAACATAAGCTTTGAAGACTTCAAGATAGCTGCTGGAGTAGTGCTCCTAGTCTACGCGGTAGCATCTCTACTAGGAGTAGAGCTAGGAGGCTCTAGGAGCGGTGGAGAAGAGGCAGCGATAGTTCCTCTAGCTACTCCACTGCTAGCAGGGCCAGCTGCGACATCCGTGACTCTATTCATAAAATACACCTACGGGCTCCCAGTAGCCATCCTAGCTGTTGTAGTAAACGCAGTGATAGTCTATGTAGTGTTCTCTCTAGGAGAGAAGATAACGAAGCTCATAGGGTCTCAGGGCATGGTGTTGATAGAGAAATTCTTGAGCTTCCTTCTAGCAGCTCTAGCTACATCTATAATGTTCTCAGGTCTTCAGGGCAAGGGGTTGCTACCTAGAGCGCCAGCGATACCTCAAGACTAGCGGAGATCGCAGACAAGCAGGCTAGCCTAGGAGAGCGATTGAAGAGCAGCCGTTACACAGTCTTCAGCCTCTTTAGAGCCTCCTTGAGTAGATAGCGCGCGTCTCTCTCATCGAGCCCGTATCTCTTCACAGTCTCGACTACTCTTCTCTCCGCCTCCTCGAGGCTCGGCGAGGTCTCCACTACCGATGAGACTTCGTCTAGCAATCTTCTCCTAGCTTCTCTAGCCTCCATCAGACTCTCATCGTACCTCACTTCAGCTATCGCTGTTCTCGCTTTCTCTATATCGATATAGGCTCTCTTGAGCCCCGGCTCTCTAACTCTCCCAAGGTAGAGTATAGGTTTGAAGTCCTCTATCCTCCAGACTCCCTTAAAAGAGGAGAGCCCGTAGACTGCAACTACATCGCCGATGACTAAGTCGTGGTCTCCAACATCGATAATCCTCCATACCTTGAGCTCTGCCGAAGCGTAAGCCTCACCTATCATGGGCACTCCTAGAGCAGAGCCTCTGACTATAGTGAAGCCCGACCGCTCAACCTTATCTCTCAAAAACCTACCCGAGAAGTCTCCTAGGAAGAGTAGTCTATCGAAATACTCAACGCTGACAGCCGAGACGCCGAATCTACCGGACTCAGCTATGAGCCTATACGTGAGCCTCTCTGGAGCTATAGAGACAGCTAGCCTGGGAGGGTTGTAGGAGACTGACGCCCACCAAGTCGCAACCATTGCGTCAACAACTCCCTCGTGCTCAGCTAGAACTATCAGTGGGACTACTGGGTAGAAGAGTCTATCGAAATCGCCTATATCGACCGAGATTATCCTCACTCCCGCACCACCCTTATTATCTCAACCGGGCAGTTCTCGGCAGCAGCTTCAACACAATAGGCTAGGTCGCTGCTAACAGCTCCTCGAGAAGGATCGCTCTCCTGTAGCCTGAAGGAGGCTCTAATCGCTGCTCTCCCATCACTCCTCTCTATCACGAAGACCTCGGGGCAGAGGACTACGCACACCATGTCTGATATGCAGGAGTCTCTAGGAGCTATCTCCACTCTAAGAGGCAAGAAGAGCACCTCGTATTATTTAGGCTTTAGAGACTATTATGCTGTGCTGGAGGCGCCTAGAGTTGACTCCCGTCTATGAGGAGGAGATCGAGGGCTTCATCTTCAGAGAATTCCATGAAGTAGGTAGACCTAAATACATGATCGTAGGATTGCCCGACGTGGGTCTCGTTGGTCAGATTGCTGCTATGCATTTAGTGAAGAGCTTCCAGTTGAAAGACAAGGTTGGGATAGATAGCTACGTGCTACTCCCGCCTGTCGCGGTCGTGAGAGAGGGGGAGAACGTATGCCCGATAAGAGTCTATGGAGACGATAGGCTACTAGTAGCCATCACGGATATAGTCTTGAGTAGCCGTGCAGCCATAGCTCTCTCGCTAGCTCTCATAGAGTACGCTAGACTAAAGGGGGTCGACACGATAGTAGGCTTTACTGGAACAGCTACCCCGGATAGAGCAGAGCTAGAGAAGCCTAGAGTATACTGGGTGTCATCTAACCCCTCGCTCGACAAGATGTTCGAGAACGTGGAGAACGCCTCTAAAGCCAGAGAGGGCTTCATAGTAGGGCCCTACGCTGTTATGCTTAAAGAAGCTTTGAGAAAAAGACTCAACTACCTGCTCTTAATGGCAGACTCCTACCTAGACATACCCGACCCGGAGGCTGCAGCTGAGGCTCTCAGAGTCTTCTCCAAGATCTCCGGGATAGAGGTTCCTGTCGACGAGCTGGTCAAAGAAGGGGAGCTGGTAAGGCTGAAGCTTAGAGAGGTGATGAAGGAGGCTAGACCCGTGATAGCTAGAATGGGTAAGAGCTACGAGCACAGGCTACCGATAGTGTACTAGAAGGGTGCCCCGTCTTGAGGTACGACGTGTTCGACTTCGACTACTATAGGAGGAGGATGCTTAAAGAGTTCAGAGACACCATTGAGAGCGTCGAGAGATTCGTGAGAGAGATAGAAGAGCTATTTGAGGAGATGAGGGAAAGCGGGGAGGAGCTCGAGAAAGTCTTCGAGGAGAGTCTGGAGGAAGAGATGCGAGGAGAGGTCTCACCTGTGGCTACACTGATAGAGAGAAGAGACCACTACCTCCTAGTAGTAGACGTCCCCGGAGCGAGAGAAGAGACTATAACAGTAGAGGTCTACAGAGACAGGATAGTCGTGCAAGCCGAGCTAGATAGAGAGAAGATAGCTAGAGCGTTTGGAGCTAGAGCATTTCACAGAACGAGGAGGCTGATGAGAGGCGAGTACAGGCTACCAGTAGAGGCGGACCTATCGAGGATAGAGACTAGAAGACAAGCGGGCAGAGTGTACATCAAGATCCCGAAGCTATCCTGAGCCTCTCGAGAAGCGCTCGAGAAGACTTATTAGACAAGCGCGTTCAACTAATAACCAGAGAGCAGGCGTTAATACTCAAGACTCGAGAGCGCCGGGGTGCCCGAGCGGACCAAGGGGACGGGCTTGAGACCCGTTGCCCCCACGGGGGCGCGCGGGTTCGAATCCCGCCCCCGGCGCCATGGGGCCGTAGTCTAGCCTGGCTAGGATGCGGGGCTTGGGCCCCCGTGGTCCCGGGTTCAAATCCCGGCGGCCCCACCATCATGATATCAGTGCTAGCAGGTCTCATAGCTGTATGGATAGCATTAGTGAGAAGAGGTTGAGACCACAGCTTTTATCACGACTGAAAAATAGCTTGACTACAGCGAGAGCCCGGGGGGTTTGAGTGAGGAGTCTAGCTATTAGAGTAGGGCTTGTCTTGGTGGGCGAGGAGCTAGAAGCCTCTAGAGACAAGTGTGTATTCGTAGAGAACGGTGTGGTCTCGTCTATAAGCAGTTACGAGTCTTGCCCCGAGGACTCTACTGGTGGTAGAGGCTTCGCGCTAGTACCTCAGCCTGGTAATGCTCACGTGCACTCAGCAGATCACGCTTTCCCAGAGTACGGGCTCGAGCTGAAGCTAGAGGAGCTAGTGGCTCCTCCTAGAGGGCTCAAGCATAGACTACTAGAGTCTACTCCCGAGGGTAGGCTTGTCGAGGCGATCGCGGAGCTCTACAGCCTCTCTTGGAGAACAGGGCTCGGTCTCGTGATCGACTTCAGAGAGGGGGGTGGAGAGGGCTGTAGGCTAGCGCAGCTAGCTAAGAAGAAGCTGAGAGGGCTGGAGGTGCTAGTGCTGGGCAGACCGGGCCCGGGATGGCCGGAGTTCTGCGAAGGGCTCGGTCTCGCTAGTCCTCTAGGCTTCTCTCTCGAGAAGCTGAGAGAGCTAGTGAGCCTCAAGAAGCCCGCTATGACTCACGTAGCTGAAACAGTGGAGGCTAGAAGAGGGGGAGATTTCGAGCTAGCTCTAGCAGCAGGATTCGACGCGATCGTTCACGGAACCCACTTATCTAGAGAAGACTTAGAGGTGATTGCTGAGAAAAGAGTGGGGCTCATAGCGTGCCCTCGCTCCAATCTCTGGCATAGTGTAGGGTCTCCGCCAATAGCAGATGCTCTGAAAGCGGGAGTACTCCTAGCTCTAGGGACGGATAACGCCTCCTGGAGTCTTCCAGATATCTGGGAGGAGGCTAGAGTAGCGTTCTACCTAGCTAGGCTTCAGGGGGAGAAGAGCGAGAGGGTTCCACGCGAGGTCCTGAAGGCGGTCATGGTCAACCCGTATGTGATGATAGGGAGAAAGCCTCCCTTCATAGAAGAGGGGAGCGAGGCTAGAGCTCTTCTCGTCCTCGTCGAGGGCTACGGCGTACTCAACTCTCACAACATCTACGCTGCTCTCGTGAAGAGAGTAGGAGTCTTCAACATAGTTGCTAGGATAGACGGTAGCCAAGTCTCGTGGCTTAGAGTCTAGCCAGGTGTATTGCCCCATCGCCAGCGACTACTGCGTAAGCGCAGAATCTCGCGCTATAACAGTAAGCCGCTATAGCGGCTAGAATAGCGTCAGCGAGGTCTCTAGTGAGAGCATAGCACTCTCTACACGATAATCCCAGCTTTAGCAAGAGCTCAGCCAGACTTTCTACCGAAGTAGCTAGCAGAACGCTAGACGGGTGAGTCTCTATCACCTCTACCCCTAAGCTCGAGAGATTCTCGTAGAGTCTCCAAGCTCTGAGAGTGAGCTCCCTCATGGGGCCTAGAGTGGGAGGCATTACTCTAAAACCGGCTCTCCTAGCCAGCCTATCTACCTCTCTCCAGCGAGGACTAGGCGAGATCGGAGCATCTATAGCTAGAACTCTAGGCTTATCTCTCAACACTACACTCAAGATCTCCTCGTCTGTATAGAGGCACTGAACTCTCTCGACCACTCTAGAGCTGGCATTGATTAAAGCGTAGCCACTACATCGAGAAGACCTGGCAGCTAAATCCAGCCCAGCAACTCTAGGAGATCCGCGCAGTTCAGCTTCATCACCTATCAGAGAGATGTCCCTCTTCACCCGTATAGACGTAGCTAGGAGCCCAGGCTTATAGCTACTAGAAGCCTCTAGCCACAAAGCCCTCCATCGCTCAGCCCTCCCTTGTTCTAGCGTATCGATTAATAGAGCCTAGGTGGCGTTCCAGGAGCTCCTCCTATCTCCTCAAGTTTCTCAGGTAGAGACTAGCGCCTAGAAGCACTAGGAGTATGCTTAGAGTAGCGAGTTTAGCCAGCAGTAGAGAGGGCTCTCTAGCGGGAGCCAGGTTCTCTGGTAGCAGTATTACTCTATAGAGGTCTGCAACGAGCGAGACTGGGTTGTTTTCAGCAAGTATCACGATAGGCTCCGGTAGCCTAGTCCTTAGCGCTTGTGGTGGATAGAATACTGTAGATAGGAAGAAGAAGACGAAGTACGTCACGCTCCTGATAGTCACGTGGACGTCTAGGTTTCTAGTGAGAGTAGATAGGGCTATCGATAAGCTAGACATAGACGCAGTCAAGAGGATAGACGCTATCGGTATGAGAAGCAAGAGACGAGCGTCTCTAACCCCCGTTATCATCAAGACTGCTAGGAGTACTGGTGTTTGGTAGATGAGCCCCCTCAAGACTCCTCCTAGGATCCTCCCTAGAACGAACTCTGCTCTGCTTATTGGGAGGCTCAAGAGGTACAAGTGTACTTCTCTCCTCAGCTCCATCATGACCTCTCTCCCTATAGTGAACGCTGAAGCGAAAGCAGCAATAGCGGCTATACCGGGAGCCAGGAAGAGCAGGTAATCTGGAACGATCTCTCTCCTCATAATCCCGCTTATTAGTAGAGCGAAGACGAAGAGGTCGGCTAGATTGGCTGTGATGAGCCCGGCTATCCACCACTTATACTTGAAGAATCTGTGGAGGTCTCTCAAGCTAACTATGAAAGCTCCGTAAGCTAAGCCATAGGCCTCCCTAATCATCTACTATAGCCGCCCTCCGCTCTCCTATCCATGAAGAACATTGCCGCAAGCACTGATGCTGTAGCGAATCCGAGTATGTATGCTGCCATCAACCAGAAGTCGGCTACGCGATAGGGGCCGACCTCGTCTCCGAAGAAGTATCTAATCGAGTCAGCTACGTGGGAAACGGGGTTACCTAGAGCTAGATAGTAGTATATGGCAATAGATGCTATCACAGTGATCGGGTAGAAGGCTGTACTCAGCCTTATAGCCAAAGAGTCTAGAGTCCCCATGACCACGTCTAGCTTCTCGCTAGCTCGAAGAGTTAGAGCGAGAGCCATAGACCCGCTGGTCAGCCCTAGAGAGAAGAGTAGCGACACGGCGAGCAACCCTAGATATGGGAGGACTCCCGCTTTCATCACGTAGGCTAGGATGAGGCTCATTGGAAGCGATAAGATGAAGACCGCCAGCCCCCCACCTAGGACTCTGCCTAGAGTGAGGACTCTCCTAGAGATCGGTAGTGAGAGATGATAATTAATTATTCCATCCTCGAATTCCTCGATTATATCGTAGCCGTGGAGGGCGGAGAGCGAGAACAGGATAGCCACGTAGGACCCGGCTATGTAGAACTTGTAGTAATCGAAGCCTGCGGCTACTCTAGCAGAGTCAACCATATTGGATATTATGTATCCGAATAAGAGGACTTGGAATATGAACCAGGAGAATCTCATAGCTAGAAAGAACTTATACTTACTGAGCTTCCTCACATCCCAGAGGATCACGATAGCTAGCTGTCTCAAGCTCGACGTCAACTTGCACCGACCCCTTCTCTCAAACTAGCTCCCGTGTAGTAGAAGAAGACGTCGTCTAAGGTGGGCTCCTTGAGTGACGCTCTCTTAACCTTGTATCCGAGACTGTTTAGTAGCGAGACGGCTTCTGCTAGAACCTCCTCTCCTTTATTCACGTAGAGTCTTAGAGAAGCTCTATCGACCCTCACATCGGGGACTCTCAGCTTCTCTTTCAGCAGTGACTGAATATCTGGACTCGCTGGTGAATCTAGCTCTAGCTCGACTACATCACCGCCGGGCACGCTGTCCTTGAGTTGCGCCACAGTGCCTAGAGCTCTCAGCTTACCCTTATGGATTATCCCTATTCTCTCTGCGAGTTTTTCTGCTTCGTTCATGTCGTTAGTTGCCACTATTATCGTCGAGCCTTCTCTCTTCATCTCCATTATCTTATTCCAGACGGCATGCTTAGTTACGACATCAAGCTGAGCTGTTGGCTCGTCGAATATGGCTACTCGAGGCTTCTGAATGAGAACCTTGGCTACCTCGACTTTCTTCCTAGTTCCTCCACTCAGCTCGCTTATCATCTTACCTCTATGCTCCCAAAGCCCTAGTTCATCCATCACCTCTCTAACGACCTTCCTAGCATCCCCCAAGCTATACCCTACGGCGAGTGCGTGCCACAGCAGGATATCGTAGGGGGTATCCATCCAGAGAGCTTTAGGCTCCTGGAACGCTATCCCGATAAGCTTCCTAACCTGATCCCCCTCTCTAGCCACGCTATAGCCGTATACCAAGACGTCTCCGCTCGTAGGCTTGTAGACAGTCGAGATCACCAATAGAGTCGTGGTTTTACCGGAGCCGTTGGGCCCCAGGAGTACGAATAACTCGTTATCATAGATCTCCAAGTCTAGACCGTCGACTGCTGTAATGTTACCGAACCTCTTGACGAGACCCTTGATCACTATAGCTGGACTCCTCCCCACCAGAGTCCCCCCATTCTCCTCGAGTGGAGTGTATAGTAGCCTTCGCTCGATCCTAATATCGTGTTCATAGACTTAATAAACTACTAGCACCAAAAGTATAGACTGGGAGGAGAGTCTTGAGGCTAGCTAGTTGGAGCATGGTGGCAAGGCTAGTCAAGACGGCTGATGTGGTGCTAGAGGTAGTCGATATCAGAGACCCGCTCTCCACAATGAGTAGAAGGCTTGAGAGGATAGCTGAAGCGTTCGATAAGACTCTCCTGATAGCTCTAAACAAATGCGACCTAGTACCTAGACCCGTAGCGGACGCGTGGAAGAGGTATCTGGAGAGTCTGGGGTATAACGCTATGTACGTCTCGGCTACTTCGAGACTCGGGACGAGGATGCTGAGAGGCTGGATAAGATCGGTAGCTCCCTCAAAGCCTTTCACCGTGGCAGTCGTAGGTTACCCCAAGACCGGCAAGTCGAGTGTAATCAATGCGCTTAAGGGGAGGCATAGCGCTAACACTAGCCCCGTACCTGGTAGCTATGGCTACACGAGAGGCCTCCAGATCTTGAAGATCGAGGAGGGATTCTACATGATAGACACTCCTGGAATAATACCGGCTGAAGGCGGGGGCCTCGAGGCAGTGATAAGAGGAAAAGCTCCCGAAGAGCTAGAAGACCCTGTTAGGCCAGCTGTAGAGCTCTTGGAGAGAGCACTAAAATACAATCCTCGAGCTGTACTAGACGCTTACGGCATAGACGAAACCGACCCCTACAAGATCCTAGAGGCTCTAGCTGCTAAGAGAGGCTGGAGGCTCAAGAAGACGGGAGAACTCGATATCGATGAAGCAGCTAGAACAGTGATAAGAGACTACCATAAGGCTAAGCTTCTATTCTATATACCCCCGCCGACTCTAAGGCGAGCGCTTGAGAGGATAGAGTATTAAATCCTCGAGTAGCGAGAACCCTGATGGGGCTGAGTCTGTGGTCGGGAGGATTGTCGCCTACATACTAGTCAACGTTCTCGCCGGCACTGAGGAAGACGTGAGAGACGAGATACTCAGCAGGTTCGGTGGTAAGGTGACAGAGGCTCGTATAACCTACGGTGAGTTCGACATAGTGGTTAGAGTAGAAGTTGAGAACATGAGAATCCTCGAGGCTATAGTCAGCGGGATAAGGTCTATAAGCGGAGTAGAGCGCACAGTAACGCTCGTCGCGACCTAGCTCTCAGCCTCGGCTCCCCCGATAGACCTCCTCGCTTCGAGGGGGAGCCTGTATCTAAGCTTGGCTATAACGCCTCCCAGCAGGCTGACTCTCTCGCCTGGGGGGCTCTCTCTCGGGACTATTACTACTCTTGCTCTCCTCCTCTCAGCCTCTTCCATAGCCATCTCCGCGGCTCTCCTCTCCTCATCTCTGAAGCTGAAGAGCAGAGAGTCTGCTATCACCATCTTCTCGACTGCTCCAGCCTTTAGGCAGGCTAGCACGTCAGCGAGACCGTACGCTACTCTCTCCGGGTCTCTAGACACTAACGACATGAACTCCTCTAGCAGACTTTCTGCCTCAATGATAGCGAAGTCTCTTAGAGCATCTAGAACAGATGCTCGCCTCAAAACCTCGTTGACTCCCGGTACGCCACCAGTAGCTGTTTCGTCTACGTGGAGCCTCTTGTCTGGCAGAGCTTTTCTGAGCTTTTCAGCGATAGCCTCCTTTAGGGGACCGGGACCGCTTACTATCACAACGAGAACGCTGTGTCTTGAGGCGTTATCCGCCACCTTGGCTACTATCTCGTCTACGTATCTCTCTAGAGCTTCCTCTCTTCTATCATCGCCCTTGCTAGGTATTCTCGAATAGCCCTCCTCCAGGACTTTCAGCCCTAGACTGGTCAGTAAGGCTATAGCGTATTCGTCGTAGTCTATAGAGACTATGAGAGCTGATCCTTTGTAACCGCTCTCTTCCAGCTTCTTCAGGACTCTATCACTCCACCCCTCTTCTCTCTCTATCACCAGCACGTCTCCAGGCTTCACTTGAGCAGTGTGATGTCTCCCAATGACACCGTACTCCTCAGGGCCCTCGACCACGATGCCGGATAGTCTTAGGGCTCCCGTGAATAGCTGGAACTCCAGCTTCTCGATCCTGAGCTTTAGTATCATCGGCTTTCTCTCCTTGACTTCGCCTATAGCAACGTCTCTCGTCGTCCAGCAGGTAGCGTAGTCGCCCGGTTTCAGGATGAACTTGAGAGTCCACAAGTCTTCCTCGTGCTCGACTCTAAGCTTTACCGCTCTCTTCTTCCTATCTACCTCTAGAATCCTCATGGCTCTAGCTCTTACCCTCTACAGAGGTATATAGGGGGAGCTATCTCCTCGCATTCATCAAGCTGAGGCTTTGTGCTAGCTAAGACAGCGGGGATCTTGTGGAGTGCTTCGAGGTCTCTCGCTATCTCTCTCAGACTCTCATCTCCCACGATCACTATCCTATAGCCCGGCAGGCTTTCCGAAAGCTTAACCCCCTCTCTCGTCTTGTACTCCCATATCTTCTCGTTGGTCTTAACGACCACTCTGGCTATGCTAGCCTCCTTTCTCCTAGATGCTTCATCTAGAGTGAGCTTGGGGAACCTCTCTCTATGCACGCTTCTACCGTAGAGCTCTCTGAATATATCATCCGTTATGAATGGCATTATGGGGGAGAGCGCTATCAGCATAGAGCTGAAGATTCTATGCAGGGTAGCCCACGCTGACACCTGCTCCTCTCTGCCGTACCTGCCGTCGCTATTGTACGCTCTCTCCTTCACTAGCTCGATGTAGTGGTCAGCGAACACTCTCCAGAGGAACTCGTAGAGAAGGTTGCCTGGCTCGTATACGTCGAGCTCGCTGTAAGCTCTATCCACGGCTTCGAGATACTCTTCAGCGAGAGCTAGGAAAGCTCTATCGGTTGAAACAAGCCGCTCGCACGACTCCTCATGCGGGAAGGCTGAGAGGAATCTAGCTATGTTCCACAGCTTGGTCACAAAGAGCCTTCCTGTTCTCAGCTTCCCCTCATCGAACCTGTAGTCGTAGCCCAGCCTGGCCGCTGTAGCGGCCCAGAATCTGAAAGCGTCTGCTCCATACTCTTGTATGACGGGCTCTGGGTCTATGACGTTTCCGAGAGACTTGTGCATAGGCCTCCCTCTAGGGTCTAGACCCATCCCTGTTATCCTAACCCATCTGAATGCAGGTCTCTTCTTCAGCTGGTACACTCTCAGTATCGTGTAGTAGAGCCACGTTCTCACAATATCGTGTCCCTGCGGTCTCATAACGTTACTCTCTGCTTTAGCTAAGTCCTCCTCGCTCTTTATCTTGCTCTTGACTCTTTCTAAGACGTAGAGAGGGCTTATGCTCGAATCGAACCAGGTATCGAAGACTCTAGTCTCTCCAACGATACTCTCTTTTGATGCGCCACAATGAGGGCAGGACTCCCAGGGGTTTTCCTCCCAGGGCTTGTAATACCCCTCGGAGCTCGGTAGTAGCTTAGCTCCACACTTACTGCAGTACCAGACTGGTATCTCCGTCCCGTAGTACCTATCTCTAGAGATAGGCCAGTCCATGGTTATGCTATCGATCCAATCGTGTAGTCTAGCTTTGTGCATAAGCGGCTTGAACTCCATCATATCAGCGAGCCTCCTAACCTCCTCTTTGAACTTGAGCTGTTCTAGGAAGAACTCTCTTCTATGTATTATCTGCAGGGGCGTCTTACACCTCCAGCACTTAGGCACGTTGTGTTTAACAGTCTCTATCTTGACTAGGTAGCCGTGTTCCTTCAAGAGCTCAGCGACTCTCACTCTAGCCTCTTGTACTGTGAGCCCAGCTAGGGGGCCTCCGGCTTCCGTAATCCTGCCGTGCTCGTCTAGGATCACCTTGGGTTTGAGAGAGAGCTCCGAGAAGAGTCTCACGTCGTGCTCATCACCATAGCTACATATCATCATGATTCCTGTGCCGAAATCAGGGTCTACGCTGTCATGCTCGAGTATATCCATGAAGTGCCCGAATATCGGGGCTACAGCTCTTATCCCAGCTAGACCGCGGTATCTCTCGTCTCTCGGGTTGTAGGCTAGAGCGGCGCAAGCAGGTAGTAGCTCTGGTCTCGTAGTAGCTACCACGACGTCTCCTCCCCTTTCTAGTGGGAACCTGATGTAGTATAGGAGCCCCTGCTCCTCCTCGTACTCAACCTCAGCTTCAGCTAGAGTAGTCCCGCATCTAGGACACCATCTCACAGGCCTCTCAGCTTCGTATATGAGGCCTCTCTTGTATAGCTCTATGAACGTTTGTTGAGTAAGCCTCCTGTACTCCGGGCTATCAGTGCCTTCTCTCCAGTAGTCGAAAGAGCACCCCATGACCCTCCATACTCTAACAATCTCTTCCTCGGCTTTGTCGAGGAACTCCTTACATAGCCTCAGGAACTCTCTCCTACCCTCCACGGTTTTAGCCATCTCTTTAGCTACAACCTTGTAGGTCTTCTCTACTTGAACCTCGACGGGGAGACCGTTTCTATCAGCGTAGAACGGCACAACCACATTGTATCCCTTGAGCTTGAAGTATCTAGCTATCATGTCTATTTGAGCATAGTGAGCAGCTCCCCCCACGTGCCACTTCCCGCTAGCGTAGGGTGGCGGAGTGTCGATCACGAAGAACTCTCTGCCGTGCTCTATCTCAGTCTCGTAGAGACCCTCCTTCTCCCAGAGTTCTAGAAGCCTAGCTTCGCGAACTCTATGATCCCAGCGGGTTTCAGCAATCCTGGGAGCTAGTCTCAACAGAGGACCCCGAAGCCGAGCTGTACCAATATGGACTTAAATGCTTTTCAAGGAGACTATTTCTCGTCCTAAATCTCTCTGAGTTGACTCTAGAGCGAGTCGTTATGGCTTCTCTGAACTCCCAACTAACAATCCACAAAATAGCTCGGACGCTCCGCGCTAACCATGTAGTTTAATCCAGCACATGAACCCAGCGGTGTCTACGACCCCAAGCTCTAGTGTAGGCTAGCGAGGATTGTGGGAGCTAGCAGACTTAAAGCTTTAAGCGAAGAGTGTTGGTGGGAGCTCTGCTTGCTCGAGGAAGAATCTAGGAGCCTGCCGGGAGTTAGTTTGCTGACTGCTACTATCTTAGTTGGGATGGTGGGGGTTCTCGTAGGCTTTCTCATTGGACTAGCTTATAGGGCTGAGGGAGCGTCGCTCCTCCTACTCTCAACTCTGGTAGCGTACATTGTGGTTATCGTAGCATACCCCAGGCTCTTAGCAGCTAGACTGCTACTAGCACTCTTCATGATGTGCTCTCATCTGGGAGCAATTCTAGCATACTACTCGAACCCAATAGTGCTCCCCTTCGTGGTGATTGAGAGAGGTGCTCGAGGAAGCTCGATTAACCTAGACTTCACGCAACTAATCCTAGCCTACGAGATAGCAAACGCCTACCTATCATCGAGGTTGAGAGATGTTATGGTACAGCAGGTCGAAGTCTTGGAGCCAGATAGGAGACCTCAAGAGAGACTCGTAGAAACGCTTTAAAGCCCGGTATAAGTTAAAGCGGTTCTTAGGAGATACTTCGAGCCGCGGTAGTATAGCCAGGCCCAGTATGCGGGCCTCTCGAGCCCGTGACCCGGGTTCAAATCCCGGCCGCGGCACCAAAACCTAGTTGAGTACTTCTCACTTAGCGGTGAGTATCTGTTACTATTGGCTTCACAGACTTCCTCGCAGTCAGCACTCTTCTTGTAGCTAAAGCAACCTCTACTATCATACCGACTACGAGCAGTACTGCTAGAAGGGCTAGAAATGTTGAGAACTCCACCTCCACATACTTCGAGAGTATCTCTACTGTCACGTAGATAGCGAGAGACCCCGCTGCTATGGCTGTGAGAGCTTCTGCTATCACGGCAGGGAGCCCGTGCACATATCTTAGCTCCCAGCTGAGCTCTTTGAGAAACCTAGCTACCAAAATCCCTCCTAGCACTATAGCCGGGATGATCGCTAAGTGACTGACCTCGAATCTATCGATAGCTAGGTGAGTGATGAATATGCCTATGAAGACCATGGTTATCTTGCTAGCAGTCACAAGAAGCTTTACTCCAGCCTCGTAGAAGCCTTGAGGTATCCAGAGCCCTATGTTGACAGCCAGATACTTATTGACGATACTCGCTACTGTAGTCCAATAGTTTGCCGTGATGTTTGAAAAAGCTATCGTCAACACTGGAAGCAGAACCATCACGGAGGCGAGCTCAGGCTTTATGAGACCAGCCTCCTCGAGAGTTAGAGCGACTAGGGGCGCTAGCTCGCTGATATTCTGCATGCTGAGAGCTAGAATCGTCGAGTAGAAGGTGCTCCTTAGCAGCATTAACGAAGCCAGGAATACAGCGGCAGCTCTAACTACGAGAGCCAGCACTGTGGCTATGGCTATGAATAGTAGAGTCTCCGGGCTAGCTAGGAGAGACTCGAGAGGAGTAATCAACCCCACTGAGACTCCATAGACTATCACCGCTAAGTCGGAGAACTGCTCTAAGCTCTCTCCTCTAGCGCGTTTAGCGAAGATATAGCCTACTATGAATACCCCCAGGTATGGCGAGGCGAAGTAGCCGGCTATCATACCGTATGATATCACTAGAGAGACTAGAAGAGCTATCCCGTAGGGTCCTCTAGGCGGGACGATGCTGAAGAGAGTGTTGATGGTTATGCTAGCGAAGAGGGCTAGAACAGTGCTCGCGATCAACAAAACGAGCGGGTTGGCTTCAGGGTAGCCTAGAGCCATGCTGAGAGCTAGTATGAGAGCTATATCCTCCAAGACCGTCCAGCTGAGAACTATACTCTTAGCCTCAGCTAGTCTGAGATTCTTAACGAAAAGGTATATCGTAGTCGTGCTAGAGGACAGTAGGACGATAGCGAGAGCTACTCTCTCCCAGAACTCTAGCTTAAGAGGAGCTGTCACCAAGAGGGTTAGACCGAATATCGACGCTACTTCTATCAAAACAGCATAAATGAGACGGCCATCGAAACCGGCTTCGCCAACCTCCCTTCCGCTCTCGAACACTATGAGCATTGCGGCGAGCAAGAGAAGAAGCCACGCTTCACTCTCTAAGTCTACCCCAATGAACGAAGACAGTAACCTCATAGCCATACCGACCAATATCGCTCCAATGAAAGGACCTAGTCTAAGTCTCTCAGTAGCATAGCCCGCTAGAGCTGCTAGACCGAGAGACGCTCCTAGCACCATTAGCTCGAACTCTACGCTCAATCCTCCCCCCTTAACCTTCTCTAGCGTTGACAGCAATCTCTATTAAGGAGCTAGAGATTAAATCCAGCTTTCCCCAGCCACTGTTCAGCAAACCAGTGAGCTCTGAGCCAGGCTCCTGGCTATCATCATTATTTGACTTACGTATCACAATCGAGGTGAAGGAAGGCGGCTCTCGTAGCGGTCTAAGACGTTCAAGACTCTAGCTAGTGAACTCACGCGGCTATTTTTGACCTCGACGCTTTTAAGCCTCGATTTCCAGAAGTCCCTCAAGGTTCTTGAGTTGAGCTTCTGTGAGAAAGTCAGATACGTCTGGCTCGATGGAGCTCTCGTCTCCTGCGAGAAAGCAGTAGTTCACGTTCAAGCACACGGCTTACACTACGGCTACGGGGTCTTCGAGGGCATAAGAGCTTACTGGAGCGAGAGCAACCTCTACGTGTTCAGACTACGAGACCACATGGTTAGATTCTTGAACTCAGCTAAGATCATCGGGCTAAATCTGAGCTTCTCTCTCAGAGAGCTAGAAGAAGCGGTTCTCGAGACGATTAGAGCGAACGAGTTCAAAGAGGACATCTACGTAAGACCCATAGCCTTCACCTCCGAGCCTAGAATAGGGCTCAGCCCTCTGGGAGTCAAAGTCTCTGTAGCGATAACAATAACCCCCTTTGGGAAGTATCATAAACCAGAAGGGATTAGAGTCAAGACGTCGAGCTGGCGTAGAGTCCCTGGGTTCAGCATACCCGTTATGGCTAAAGCCACAGGCATTTACCTGAATTCGATAATAGCACTCCTGGAAGCTAAGCGGGAAGGCTACGATGACGCCATACTGCTAGATTGGAGAGGCAACGTGTCTGAAGCTACGGGCGCTAATGTTATGATAGTCAGGAGAGGGAAGATCGTAACCCCTCCTCTCTCAGCATCGATACTAGAGGGTATAACGAGAGACACGGTTATCGAGATAGCTAGAGGCCTAGGAGTTGAGACTCTAGAGAGAAACATTCCGAGAGAGGAGCTCTACGTAGCCGACGAGATATTCCTAGTGGGGACAGCGGCTGAGGTCACTCCAGTACTTGAAGTCGACGGGAAGCCTGTGGGTGATGGTAAACCGGGCCCTGTAACCTCTATGATTAGAGAAGCGTACCTTAAGGTCGTGAGGGGGCTCGACGAGAGATACGCTAAGTGGCTTACTCCCGTCTACTAGCTCTTCTCTACCTTCCTCAAGAGCACAATGTACCCTGTGAATGGAGTGAGTGAAGAGGGTCTAATAGACTCCCTAGAGACCTCGATTAGCCTTTCCGAGGTCTCTCTAACGCTTTGAAGAATCCAGCCGGGAGTCTCGTATGCTATTTCAGCAAGCTTGACCAGCTGATTCATTGTTGGAACGAAGGCGACGAGAGGAGCGGAGAGCTTTAGAGCACTCCAGAGAGAGTCTAGAGCCTCCCAAGGGTCTGGTATATCTAGGAAAGCGGCGTCTAGGTCCGATAGGTCGAGAGTCTTACGCACATCCCCGTGCCTCATTTCAACACACTCGAGCAAGCCGGCTAGCTCCAGGTTTCTCGAGGCTACAGCTATATTCTCAGGCTTCAAGTCATAAGCGTAGACTCTCCCCCCGGGGCAGACGATCCTAGCTATTTCTATTGTGAGAAAACCGCTCCCAACACCACCCTCTAGGACTCTCATGCCGGGCTTAAGGCCCGCCTCGAACGACATGAGCCCCGAGTCCTTAGGGTAGACTACTTGCGTGCTTCTCTCCATGAAGTGGTCTAGGAGTTCTCTAAGCGTGGGTTTCAATATGAAGGCGTGCCCGTCCACGAGCTCTACTCGCGAACCATACCTCAACCCCACTATATCGCTACCTCTGACCACGCCTAGAGGAGTAGCATACGTTCTATCCTCGTAGACTCTGAAATAGTAGGGCTTAGAGAACCTAGCTGAAACGACGAAGAACACTATGGGGTCTCCTCTCTGCACGACTTCTCCTATCTCGCGTCACCATAGACTTATAGCTTCGAGCTTCAGGTTTATTATTCCCGCTCTCTTAGAGAAATCGTTATTGTAGGAGGAAGAGCTTGGGCTCGGATGTAGTCGAGCTAGTAGAGAGAGCTGTAAGAGACCTGAAGTCTCTAGTCCCGCCTAAATTCATCAGATTCTATAGGAAGAGCGTCTTAGAGGCGGCCAGGAGGTCTATCAAGTGGAGGTTTAGAGTAGCGCTCTTCCTAGCCTCTTCGGACCCCGTAAAAGCGGGGGCTAGCGTAGCTAAGACTCTGCTCAGCTACGAGACCCTCTACAGGAAGCTGAGAGGCTCGGAGAGGAAGCTCAAGCTACTCTACGTTTATCACGACGAATTCGAGGATGCTAGAATAAGGAAGGAGATAGTTAGGAGAGTCTTGAAAGAAAAGAGCAAAATCGTGGAGCCCACGTTCGCGGTCTACGAGGAGAGCGAGAAGTTTCTCGGAACAACGTTTCAAGCACTAGTCTTAGACCTATCGAATGACCTCAAGCCTAACGATGTAGGTCGCTTAATAGGAGTAGTGGAGGGAGGCGGTCTCATTCTAGCCATGACACCCCCCTGGGCTTCCTGGGATAAGCACATGACGATATTCAGGAGGAATCTTCTAGTACCTGGTTTCGACGAGCCGAGATTCATATTCATCACCTGGTTTAAGCGTAAGCTGTTAGAGCACGAGAACAACATATTCGTCTACGACTTGGACAACCTGAAGCACATCAGCGGCAAACCGAGCGAGCAAGGAGAAGAGTCTAGCGTTCAGAGCATTACTGCTCCTCATGAAACCATCTTCCCAGAGGAGCTATACTCGCTGGCTCTGACAAGAGACCAAGTAGAGGTCATAAAGGCTCTCGAGTGGCTCTACGAGAAGCCTCCTCGAGACAAGAAGAAGGTCATAGTGGTGACAGCGGATAGAGGGAGAGGTAAGAGTTGCGCTGTAGGCATAGGGCTCGTCGGCTTAGCCACTTTGCTAGCAAAAGTGAAGCCTAGAGCTAGGATAATCGTAACGGCCCCAGACTCTTTCAACGTGCAGAGCCTCATGGAGCTTGCTCTCAAAACAGCTGAGACTCTAGAAGTCGAGGTGGATGTGGTTAAGAAAGGAGGTCACATCATAGAGCTACGGGGTCAAAACTTCACGATAGAGTACTGGGAGCCTCTCGCGGTCCCTAAGATGAGAGCAGATATCGTTGCTGTCGATGAAGCCAGCGGGATACACGTGCCTCTACTCCACGAGATCTGGAGAAGGCATAAGAGGATGGTGTTCACAGCCACGATACACGGCTATGAAGGAGCGGGAAGAGGGTTCAACGTCAGATTCCTCTCAGAGATCAGAAATGACGCAAACACTATGCTCAAAGTCTTGCACATGGAGGAGCCCATAAGGTACGCGAGAGGAGACCCTGTGGAGAAGTGGCTATTCGACGTCCTTCTACTCGACGCCGAGCCTGCTGATATAGACCGAGAGGACTTAGAGAAAGTGACTAGAGGCGAGCTTGAGTACGTGAAGCTAGACCCATCATCTCTCTTCTCCAAAGAGGGAGAGAGGACTTTGAGAGAACTCTTCGGCATCTACGTTCTAGCTCATTACAGAAACGAGCCAGACGACCTAGGGCTTCTCGCAGATGCCCCCCATCACTTCATCAGAGCTGTGAGAATAGCCGGGTCCGGGAAGATAGTGGCAGCGATTCAGGTCGCAGTAGAGGGGGGTTTGAGCGAGGACGTGATTGAGAGATTGCTGAGAGGAGAGAAGACTCCTGGCAACATAATTCCAGATAGGCTCCTCAAACACCACCGGCTTAGAGAGCTTGGGCGCGCTAGATACTGGAGGATAGTCAGAATAGCTGTCCACCCATCTCTTCAAGGCAGGGGGATAGGCTCATTCGCTCTAAAGAGCTTAGAGGAGGAGGCTAGAGAGGAAGGGTTAGACTTCCTCGGCTCAGGCTTCGGGATCAACGAGAAGCTTCTGAGATTCTGGATCAAGAACGGCTTCAAAGTCGTCCACCTAAGCCCCGATAGGAACCCGGTGAGTGGAGAGTACACAGCGCTAGTGCTGAAGCCTCTACATCCAGAAGCTGAGAGGTTTCTCCGAGTAGCCTTGAGAGAGTTTACCAGGAAGCTCTTACTGAGTCTCTACGACACCTACAAAGACTTAGAGATAGAGGTAGCGCGTCTTCTCCTCAGCCAGGAGGCGAGAGGAGTAGAATTCAGAAGCTCTCCTCCTCTAAGCAGAGTGCAGATCGATAGACTCTGGGTTTACTGCTACGGCCCTATGACCTACGAGGCGATAAACGACGTGATCCTAGAGCTAGCTAGATTCTACTGGCTTCAGCCAAAAAGCTCGAGACCGCAGCTCTCGGAGGTGGAAGAGAGGCTACTGATAGCTAAAGCACTTCAGGGAAGGCCCTGGGAGGAGGTTGAAGAGATTTTCGGCAAGAAGACCGGCAGGCTGGCGGCGATGCTCAAACAAGCGGTTACGAGCATGGCGAAGCATTATTTCGGCTTGAGCGAGGATACAGTCACTGGGCTAGTGCTAGACGATGTGGGTGAGCTTGCTTCATGAAGGGCGGCGTCTCCGAGTACCTCTACAGGATCGATTTTGTTGAAGCAGAGAGAGAGCTAGCTCGAGAATACGAGCCTACTCGACTGATTCTAAGAAACCAGGGTCTAGGACCGGCTCTCCTCTTTAGAGTGAAAGGTTGCTCTCAGCTCTCTGCATCCAATCTAGTAGATAGCAGAGAGAAGCTCTACAGAGCTATAGAAGCCTCTAGCGATTTCGAGGCTTACGTTAAGCTCTTGGAGTCGATGAGGAGCCCGGCTAAGCTGATCGAGAAGAACCCCCCTGATCTAAAGGAGGCCGAGAGAGGTCTGCTAGACCTCCCAGCGATCAAGTTCTATCTAGATGAAGGCGGATACTATCTAACCTCATCGATATTCATCGCCTGCTACGAGGGTATTTGTAACGCGAGCTTCCATAGAGTAATGGTTCTCAACGAGAAGAGAGCAGTTGCTAGAATAGTCCCCCGCCATCTCTACGAGCTCATAGGTAGAGCGAGAGAAAGAGGAGAGAATCTCCCGGTAACAATCATCCTCGGAGCTCACCCAGCAGTAGAGCTAGCAGTCTCCTCGAGCCCCCCTCTCGGAGTCTTCGAGTTAGAGACAGCCTCGAGGCTTGTAGGAGGGCTAGAGGTGTTTAGCAGCCCTCTCCACGGAAACCCTGTGCCTCTCGGAGCTCCAGCAATCATAGAGGCTGAGGTGACTGGAGAGCTCGAAGACGAGGGCCCCTTCGTGGATATAGTGGGGAACTACGATAGAGTCAGAAAGCAGCCAGTCTTGAGGGTGAAGAAAGTCTTCATCAACGAGGAGGAGATCAATCACGTAATAGTCTCGGGAGGGCTCGAGTCGCAGTTAATAATGGGGTTCCCGAGAGAAGCCGCTATCTGGGAGGCTGTCTCGAGAGTAGCTAAAGTAGTCAAAGTGAGGCTCACGAGAGGCGGAGGTCATTGGCTCCACGCCGTTATATCCATCAAGAAGCGACAGGAGGGGGAGGCAGCTAACGTGGCTATGGCAGCGTTCACAGCTCATCCCAGCCTGAAGCACGTCGTCGTAGTCGATGAGGACATAGACCCCGACGACCCCCACGATGTCGAGTGGGCTATAGCTATGAGATTTCAAGCAGATAAAAGCCTAGTAGTCTTGAAGAATGTGAGGGGCTCAACGCTAGACCCCAGTTCTCAAGACGGCTTAACCTCCAAGCTTTGGATTGATGCAACGAAGCCGATAGGAGCCGGGCGAGAGTATATGCGTGGTAGACTCGGTGAGACTTGACTACACTCGTTTCAATATCTAAATCTCGAAGCTGTTCTCCGAGACTCTGCGAGATTAGCTCTCTACGTGAGTAGTTATCTCATCTATACATCGAGAAAACCGACCTTATAAGCGCTGAGTATCGTATGGATGTATATTAAGCCTCCCACAATAAACACTTCTCTTGCAGACTCTCGGGGAGTCGAATTGTCTCTCCAGCTCCTCTCTGAAGAGCTCGGGATCAGGTGGCATGGGAGAGGAGGGCAGGGAGCGGTAACTGGAGCAATAGTGCTAGCTGTCGCGGCTGTAGATGAGGGGTTCTACGCTCAGGCATTTCCCGAATTTGGAGCCGAGCGTAGAGGAGCTCCAGTAAGAGCCTATAATAGGATATCCAGGAATCCTATAGTCACTCGAGCTGTAGTCCTCGAGCCCCACATAGTCGCTGTGCTAGACTCGAGCTTAAGCCCCTCCATATATCTCTCGGGTCTTAAGCCTCAAGGGTGGGTAGTCGTTAACACTAAGCGAAGAGCCAAGGACCTAGCTGAGAGTCTCGGAGTCAGTAGAGTGGCTGTAGTCGATGCTACCGGCATTGCGCTCAAGCATATGAAGGCTCCTATAGCTAACACTCCAATGCTCGGAGCTCTAGCCAAGATTCTCGGATTCGTGAGCTTAGACTCTCTAGCTAGAGCGATAGCCAGAGTCGTCTTCGAAACCGAGGTCGAAGACGTGGAGAGCTATCTGAAGTCTCCCCGAGGAGATCCTAGAGTTAAAGCGAATATTGAAGCTCTGAGAGAAGCTTACGAGAAGACGGAGGTGGTTTCAGAGTGAAGTCTAGAGACGTGCTCTTCGAGCTGGGGGCAGTAGTTGAGGGAGGGACCTCGGCTCGTAGAAAAATGGCTGACTGGAGGACTTTCAGACCCGAGATAGACCAGGAGAAGTGCGTGAGGTGCTACATATGCTGGGTCTACTGCCCCGACTCGGCTATAATCATAGCCGACGAGCCTTACACGACGAGTCAGGGCAGGACGTTCAATGTGACCTTCAAGATAGACTATGATGCCTGCAAGGGTTGCGGTATCTGCGCTGAAGAGTGCCCAGTTAAGGCGATCACGCTTCTAGAGGAGGTGAGGTAGCGTGCAGAAAGTAGAGGTGATCGGTGAGGTCGAGCAGAAAAGAGTCATTCTAAACTCGAACTACGCTACAGCCTATGCTGTGAGAGACGCCGATGTCGACGTCATAGCAGTATACCCCATCACGCCTCAGACAGCCGTAGCAGAGAAGCTCTCCGAGTTCATCGCTAACGGGGAGATGGATGCTGAGCTAATACACGTGGAGAGCGAGCACTCAGCTCTCAGTGCTCTAGTAGGAGCAGCAGCCACGGGAGCTAGAACCTTCACCTCGACATCTTCTCAGGGGCTCGAGTACATGCACGAGATCCTCCACATAGCGTCAGGCATGAGGCTCCCCATAGTCATGGCTGTGGCTACGAGAGCTCTCTCGGCTCCAATCAATATATGGAATGACTACAGCGACCTCATGAACGCTAGAGACACCTCGTGGATAACCATCATAGCCTCGTCAGCACAAGAAGTCTACGATTCGATCATAGAGGCGTACATGATAAGCGAGGACCCGAGAGTCCTGCTACCTGTAGCTGTTGCATACGACGGGTTCTGGATGAGCCACACATACGAGCCTCTCTACATCCCAGCTAATAGAGAGTTCGTGCGCAAGCTATTGCCTAAGAGGCTCCGCGAGGTGAGGCTAGACCCCGATAGACCTCTCACCTTCGGCTCCGTAGGAGGCCCCGATTACTACGCTAAGGTGAAGGCTATCCAGCGTAGAGCAATGCTGGAGTCAATAGAGGTCATAAGGGAAGCCGACTCCAGGATAGCTAAAGCCTTTGGTAGAGTCTATGCTCCTCTAGAATCCTACATGCTCGAAGACGCTGAGATAGTAGTAGTCACCTACGGTGGGTTCTACGGGACGCTCAAGTCGGCGGTAGACGCTATGAGAAAGGAGGGGATTAGGGTTGGAGCGCTTCGCATAAGACTCTGGAGGCCATTTCAGGGAGAACTCGTAGCTCGAGCTCTCTCGAAAGCCTCACTGGTAGTCGTGGCTGACAGAGCTCTAAGCTATGGAGCAGCTCTAGACTCGCCGCTAGCGCTCGAGATCCTCGCAGCGATCTACGCTGAAGGCTATACAGACATCAGGCTAGCGAGCTTCGCTGTAGGAATAGGGGGCATGCCGGTTACCGAGAGAGACTTCGAGGCGATCACAAAGCTCTCACTCAAGCTCTCTAGAGAGCGCAAGGTAGTCGGGACTATTGTCTGGGGTGGAGACATATGACTTCAACGACGGTATTCAGAACTCTCAGAGACCTGCCTCGAGAAGAGCTCCTAGCTCCAGGTCACGGGCTCTGCGCTGGGTGCACAGCTGGGACTATAGTCAGGCTCCTCCTAAAGGTCACGGGTAGGAACACTATAGTGGTCACTCCAACAGGCTGCCTAGAAGTCTCTACGGCTGTCTACCCGTACTCCTCGTGGAGAGTCCCCTGGATTCACGTCGCTTTCGAGAACGCGGGAGCAGTAGCGAGCGGTGTAGAGGCGGCTCTGAAAGCTCTCTCTAGGAAGGGGCTGATAGACCCATCGAAGAGGATCAACGTGGTCGTAGTGGCTGGCGATGGCGGCACGGCAGACATAGGCTTTCAAGCACTAAGCGGTATGCTTGAAAGAGGACATAGAGTAATGTACGTTATGTATGATAACGAGGCTTACATGAATACAGGGATACAGAGAAGCGGCTCCACGCCTCTCCACGCTTGGACAACGACGACCCCCATAGGCAGAGTGATCCACGGGAAGACTCAGCGGAAGAAGCCTATGGCTGAAATAGTTGCAGCTCACAAAGTACCATACGTGGCTACAGCTAACCCAGCCTATCCTCTAGACATGGTGGAGAAGTTCCGCAAAGGTCTCGAAGTAGATGGCCCATCGTTTATCCAAGTCCTACAACCATGCACAGCAGGCTGGAGATTCGACCCCAGATATGGCATCAAGATAGCTAGGCTCGCTGTAGAGACAGCTATGTGGATCAATTGGGAGCTCGTAAACAACGAGGTCTTCAGAGTCACTGTCCGAGTTCCTCGGAGAAAACACGTACGCCACTATCTCTCACTCCAGGGGAGGTTCAGAGGCCTAACACAAGAGGACATAGAGGAGATCCAGAGATTTGTAGATGCAGAGGTCGAGAGAATAAACAAGATGGTTGGAGAGACAGTCATAGGTCCTGTTGTCGAGTAAGACGCGGCACACGCTAAACGCGAGGAGCCTCCGAGACTTTCTCGAGCACTCTCTCTATCTTGTTCTTGAACCCTCTCAGTTCTTCGAGGTCTCTGCTGACATCAATGAAGCTTGAAGCATACTCCAAAATCTCTCGCTCATCGTTATAAGCCACTATCAGATAATAGTTCAGCAAAGAGCTGAGGTCGCTCGCTACCTCCTCATCTAGCTCTGCTTCTCCTCCAATCATGACGATCAAGGAGTCTATGCTTTCGCCGAGACCCCGCCTTAGCTCTCTCAATCTCAAGATCTTGCTCTCAATACGCTCTACCTCTCTCTCGTCACTGCTCTGCGCTAGAGCTAGTACGAGCTTAGCGTCATCTATAGCGCTTATGTACTCTAGGAGGATGAATGCTATCCTCTCAACTATCTGAGACCCCATAGGCTAAGACCTAGCCTGCTTTTCTAGCTGCTCTCACTGTCACAATGCTGTTATCCGCTATCCCGTGAGTCTTCATCTCCTCGGGGTTCACGTGCACTCTAGCTTCTTCTACCGAATCTTCTAGGATAGCTTTGAGCACGAGAGGGTCTTTTCCCGCCGCTACGACCTCTAGGTAGCTCTCCACTCCTAGAGATTTAGCCAGCGAAGTGTGGACTTTAGCGTAGCCAGGCTTGACGCTACTATCATACACTATCCTCAGCCTTCTCTCTCTCACCGCTCTCTCCTGGCTCTCTCTGAGAGCTGAGGGTGGAGGTATTCGAGACAAGATGTGCCGGATCCTACTCTTATCGGGCTCAGTCTTCTCCACTCTTCCTTCAGTCACCACGAGCCATCCTCATACAAGATAGCGGTTGAGTGAAGCTTAAGGTTTTAACGGGCTATAGGCTAAGCTACTGCTCTCTATACTCTCTCTCGTAGAGGGGGCCGAGGTCCTCGATTCTAGCTCCTTTGAGGAATCTAGCTAGAGTCTCGGGCGCGTTCCTCATGTGTACTCTTATCTGTCTCCACGTGTCTCTATCTCTCATAGTGACGGTGCCGTCTTCTAGTGTCTGGAAGTCTATAGTGAAAGCTGCAGGCACTCCGATCTCGTCTGCTCGAGCATACCTTCTACCTATGCTCCCCGAGTCGTCATAGATTACAGTGAAGCCGGATTCTACGAGCATGTCGTAGAGTTCTCTCGCTTTCCTCAAGAGCTCCGGCTCGTTCTCGAGTAGAGGGAAGACTGCTGCCTGGACTGGAGCTATGTCTCTAGGGAAAGCCAGTATTATCCTCCCGTTCTTCTCTCTTAGAGCATACTCCATCGTCACGTATAGCAGTCTCTCTACCCCGAAGGATGGCTCTACCACATGGGGGACTAGCTTTTCTCCATATATCTTCTCCTCTACCTCCTCAACGCGTATAGCTGACGCTGGGATCAAGAAGTCTCCGACTACGATATCCTCTCCTCTCCTTACCTTCTCCTCTACCTCCTCTATAGTGAGAGACTTAGCGGTCTCCAGGACGCTCGCCAACCTCTCTCTATACATAGAGCCTAGTATCCTCTTGTCTAAGACGAGTCTCTTCGTCTTCACTACCTTTGGCTCAGAGTATGGTCTGAATACTGTCAAGTCGGCTTTGCTGTAAGCTATATGCATTGAGAGGTCGTAGTCGCCTCTGTAGGCGTGCCCGGCTATCTCGACCCACCCCCAGCGAGAAACCTTCACCATCTCATCGAATGTCTGTCGAGAGTAGTGAGCTCTCTCATGCGGCCCCTTCTCAACGAATACTATGCTGTCTGAGGGGATTCCTAGGCTTTCAGCGAAGATCCTCCCAACATACATCCAGTACGCTAGACACTTGTTGACTATAACTCTAGACTCGACGGCATCCTCTAAGGTGATCCAGGCGGGGCTCTCGCCTCGAGTCTTCGCTTCGTATGTGAGTATCTTGAGCTTCTCGCTTTTAACCTTCTCGAAGAAGGGACAGCTCTCTTCTTCGTTCCGAGGGTCGAAGAAGTACTCCATCTCAGCTATCGTGAACTCTCTCAGTCTTATCATAGCCTGCCTCGGGCTTATCTCATTCCGCATAACTCTACCTATCTGCGCTATCCCTAGTGGAAGTCTTCCACGCATACTCTCATAGACTCTCTTAAACGCTACGAACATGCCTTGAGCAAGCTCTGGTCTCAAGTAGCCCACGTTATCCTCATAGGGTCCTATGGTGGTTTTGAAGAGTAGATTGAAGCTTCTGGCTTCGCTAAGATCTCCCCCGTCTACAGGGCATCGAATGTTGTTCTCTCGGATGAGTTTCGTGAGCTCCTCTAAGCTAAGACCCTCAACGCTCACTCCTAGAGCCTCTTCGATCAAGTGGTCTGCTCTATACCTCCTACCGCACTTCAGGCAGGATACTATCGGGTCTGTGAAGTGCTTCACGTGCCCGCTAGCCTCGAACACGATACCGGGAGCTACTATGGGCGACTCGATCTCAACAACGTAGTCTTGATGTTTTTTGACGAAGAACTCTCTCCACTTCTCTAGGATTCTATTCTTCAATAGCACTCCATAGGGGCCCAGGTCGTAGAAGCCTGAGATGCCACCGTATATCTCGAAGGATTGCCAGAAGAACCCTCTTCTCTTAGCTAGATCCGATATTATCTCGAATAGGTCACGCTCACTCAAAACGCTCCCTCCCTTAACCTAAGGGCTTCAAGAGCTTTTGGATAATAAGCTTTTTCATTCTCTTCTTAGGGCTAGTTGGTGGGCTCCGGCTTGACGGCCAGAGAGCTGTATGTAGTCAAGAGACCCTATGTGTTCACAGGCGTGGATAGCGATAGGGATAAAGCGGTATTCCTGATTCTCGGAGTACCGCTTGACACGACGGCTAGCTATAGGTCTGGCCAGAGGTTCGCTCCTCTCTCTATTAGAGAAGCCTCGATCAACATCGAGCCTAACGCTTACTCCTTCGAGGGCTTCCTCGAGCCTACATTCATATACGATGAGGGCGATTTGGTGGTAGCTCATGGAGACATCTCGGAGTCTCTCGAGAGGCTATCCGACGTGGTCGAGGAGCTAGCCGGAGAGGGGAAGAAGCTTGCTGTCATAGGCGGAGAGCACATCGTATCCTTTGGTGTAGCTAGAGGGCTTAAGAGAGCAGGCTACAAGCCCTGCCTAGTCGTCTTCGACTCACACCTAGACTTGAGGAGCGACTATCTGGGCGTTAGATACAGCCACGCGTGTGTAATCATGAGGATCCTTGAAGCACTAGGAGAGACCCGCGTGGCTTACGTAGGTGTGAGAGCTTATTCCGAGGAGGAGATAAGCTTCGCTAGAGGGAAGCCCTCGATACACATTACTCACGCTAGGTCCGTGGAGGCTATGGGTTTAGCTAACATCGTTGCTAGCGTGAGGAGGCACTTGTCAGGCTGCGAGCACATATACATAACCATAGATATGGATGTCTTCGACCCATCGTACGCTCCCGGTGTCGGTAATCCGGAGCCAGCGGGGCTTACTCCGAGAGAGGCTCTACCACTAATAGCTAGCATAGCTGACGAGCGAGTGATAGCAATCGATGTAGTGGAAGTGACTCCTCCCTTCGATGTAGGGGGAGTTACGAGCATACTAGCCGCTAAGGCTCTACAAGAAGCTATCATAGCGTCAATCCAGAGCTCTGGAAGGCCTAGATAGCTTTAACTTTCTTGATGTGTCCGCTTTGAGGAGGAGCTCTAACCTTAACGAATACTCTGTACCCGCACTTGGGGCACATGAGGCTAGGTAGCCTGGTTATCTCCCGTATCTCAGCCTCGTAGCCGCACTGTACACACCTATAGTATACTGGGACGTCTTTTATCCCGTAGTAGAGGCTCTCTGCTCTCTCGAGAAAATCCTCATCTCTCCGCCTAGCCGCCATCTAGCTCCCCACGTCCTGACGCTCAGTAAGGCTTATATCCCTACTAGGCGAGATAGGTAGAATCGAGCGTTTCGAGGGGAGAACATAGAAGATGGCAGGACTAGATGTATGTGGTAACCTCCCCCCCGAGATATGCGAGCAGCTAGCTCTAGAACAGCAGATCATAAAGGTTAGGCTCGAGAAGAGAAGATTTGGTAAAGAGGTAACGATAATCGAGGGGATAGATGAGAGAGAAACGAAGCTGAAAGAGCTAGCTTCAATGCTTAAATCGAGACTAGCTGTTGGCGGCACGGCGAAAGATGGGAGGATAGAGCTTCAAGGAGATCAGAGGCAGAGAGTGAAGAAGATACTGGTAGAGCTAGGCTTCCCCGAAGAAAACATACTAGTCATATACTAGGGATAGAGGTAGCGGAAGAGACTGAAAGCGAGGCTGCACTTCAAGCTAGAGGTATTTACGAGTTTTAGGACTCTCTTTCTGAGCTTCGAGAACACGTTTGCTCTCCGCGAGTCGAGTGCTTGGAGCTCTCTCTACTCATTGCGATCCAGCATATCGCTATTTAGGAATACTAGCAGGCATCATAGACGGCTCCTGGAGAGGGCTGGTCTATGGCTTCGCTAGATGACCTCACGGCTCAGCTCGAGTCGTTAGTGAGCGAGAGGACTAGAGGTAGTAGAGTTATGTATGAGAGAGCTCTAAGAGTGCTTCCTGGCGGCACCACATACCATATAAGATGGTTTCCCCCATATCCTCTCTTCGTCAGTAGAGGTAAGGGTTCTCGGGTTTGGGATGTGGACGGCAATGTCTACGATGACTACTGGATGGGGCACGGGTCGCTTATACTAGGCCACTCTCCGGAGCTAGTAGTGGAGGCTGTCGCGGAAGCTCTCAGGGATGGCTCTCATCTGGGTTTCGAGAACCCCTATGCTCTCGAGTATGCTGAGCTATTAACGAAGATAGTGCCGGGACTGGAGATGGTGAGATTCACTAATAGCGGCACGGAGGCGAACATGTACGCTCTCCGCTTAGCTAGAGCATTCACAGGACGCAAGTACGTGGTGAAGATAGAGGGAGGCTGGCACGGGGGCTTAGACGCTCTCCATACTGGAGTCACGCCCCCATTCGAGGGCCCCGAGTCTCTCGGGCTACTGGAGGATTTCATCAAGTACACTCTAACAGTCCCCTTCAACGACGTCGAGGCTCTTGAAGCTAAGCTTAGAGAGTTCGACGTAGCAGCAGTGATAGTCGAGCCAGTCCCCGGAGCCGGGGGAGCGCTCGAGCCTGAGAAAGGCTATCTCGAGGAACTGAGGAGGCTAACTGAAGAGCACGGAGCCTTGCTGATATTCGATGAGGTGATCACGGGGTTCAGGCTGTCTCTGGGTGGAGCTCAGGAGTACTTCGGCGTCAAAGCAGACATAGTGACTCTAGGCAAGATAATAGGGGGAGGGATGCCGGGAGCGGGGGCTTTCGGTGGTAGAGAGGAGGTTATGAGACTCCTAGACCATCTCAGAGAACCGAACCCTAGGAGGAGGAGCTTCCACGGGGGGACATTCACGGGCAACCCCGTCACCTGCGCCGCCGGGCTGGCCACTGTCAGGTATCTAGCATCCAACAAGCACCTCTACGAGAGCTTCAACAGCCTCTGGGAGTCTACAGCTAGGAAGATAGACTCTATATGCGAGGAAGCAGACAGGATCTGCTGGGTCACCAACGTGGCTAGCATGATCGGGATACACTTCACCACCAAGAAGCCTAGAAACGTGAGAGAAGCCTACGCTACGAGAAGACACTCGAAGCTATACACAGCACTCCACCTATACGCGAGACTCAAAGGAGTCCTCTACATGACCGAGAAGATGCCACACCTCCTCCCCTCAATGGCGCACACCCCGAGCCAGGCAGAGAGACTAGTCGAGGTGCTCGCAGAAGCTCTAGAGACCCTCAGGAGACACTACCAGGCGCGAAGCTAGCCGGCACGGGAAACACTTAAAGACTCTCTCAAGGAGAGACGGAGCCGGAGCGGCGGTCGTCTAGCCTGGACTAGGACGCCGGCCTGCCAAGCCGGAGGTCCCGGGTTCAAATCCCGGCCGCCGCACCACAATATGCTCCTCGTCTGAAACCCGCTATTCTCCTAGCAATCAGCTACCTGTATCGACCACTGTGTGACTGAGTTTCATTGAAGGCTCGACCTTCGCGGGCTCTAAGTCAACTCGTCTTGGCGGTAGCGGTTTGTCGCTAGGGAGTGTCTGAATTCTCCCGCTATCCGCAGAATGCTCGCAACCGTCTGCTCGACGAGTCTCTCGGTGTTCATCATGACACTAGCTACTTCGGCCGGGTTAGGGGAAAACTTTATTAATGAGCTATCCTCGTCTCTCATCTTCGGGGTAGCTAGTGGTAAATGGGTCTGAGACTCTAGCGGCATGGGTTCAGGTGCTTCTCCAGCTAATGTGGATCATATTCATACTGATGCTGATCCTGGGCTTTAATCAACGGCTACAAGTGTATCTCTGGGTTAGAGACATAAGGAGTAGGATGAATATTCTGAACTCGCTAGCTCTCGAAGCTAGAAACAAGACTCTAGACTACATGGTTAAGAGCAATGCTAGAAACCCCGAGACTCTACTCAACAGAGTCCAGGAGTTCTTCATCATAGAGCCTGTATCCATAGAGCCTACTGATATAATCAAGAGGCTCGAGCACTTGATAAACCTTAGGGTTAGAAGGTTTAAAGAAGAGTTCGAGAAGGCTATGCCTGAAGCGGACTCTCTCGTGAGAGGCAGAGCTGAGGTCGCGGCTGAGATAACTGCAGCTCTCAACCTCATATACAAGCTGGTTAGACACTACCTCCTTCTTGGAGAGAAGACCAACAACTGGATTCTGATAATGCAGTTACAATTACAGCTCTCTCAGATCCTCCAAATCGCGTCTACGCTGAGGAGAGCTCTAGACGACTTCATAGAGGGGCGCCCGGTAGGCGACGCGGCTGGGCCTATGGTAGCAGTGAAGCTAGCCGGGCCTAACGCTAGCTGGGTTGAGGTAGACGTGGATACAGTCTACACACAGTTAGATTTCGAGGATAGGAAGCTGATCATAGTCAAAGCTAGAGGCCCCGCTCCCGAGGTCGGGAGACCGGGCTCGGCTGTAGAGAAGATCGTGAAGTCTCTCGTTGAGAAGGGAGTAAAACCCAAGCTCTTGATCACAGTAGACGCTGCTCTCAAGCTGGAGGGAGAGGAGTCAGGCTTGGTTGCTGACGGCGTGGGAGCAGCTATAGGAGACCCAGGCCCCGAGAAGATCAAGTTTGAGCGCATCGCGGCCGAGCACGGGATCCCGCTTAGAGCAGTAATCGTTAAGATGTCTCTAGAAGAAGCTATTCAAGCGATTAACAAGAAGGTATACGAGGGAGTAGAGAAGGCTGTCGAGAGAGTCAAGGAGATCATCAGGTCTGAAAGCAGTCCCGGCGATGTAGTGATCGTGGCTGGAATAGGGAACACGGGGGGCGTGATCTGAGAATGGTGATAGCGATGCAGACAGACAATGTAGCTCAAACCACAGCCATGATCTTACTGCTCACACTCGTCATCCTGGCAGCTCTAGCGTTCTTCATGAGCAGACAGCAATCCATGATCAAATCCGCGCTAGCTCAGACCAAGAAGAGATACTACACTGTGATAGATTGCGGAGGCACGAGACAAGTCAGAGAGTTCCAGCCTGGAGACTACGTAGGCAAGCTAGTAGGCCCCTGCGGCGAGGGGGTAGAAGCCTGGATCACAGGGATCTATAGCGAGGAGGAGAAGCAAGACTCTTCTCAGAAAGCTCCCTCCTAGGAATCAAGCTAGGTCTTATAGCCCTCGACCGGGGAGACCTCGGCTAGGGGGGTTCGAGCTATGGGGAGGTATGTAGTTACAGCTGCTTGGCCCTACGTGAACTACGTTCCGCACCTAGGCACAGTGATACACTTGATCAGTGCTGACATCTACGCTAGATACCTCAGACTCAGAGGGCACCAGGTGATCTACGTAACTGGGAGCGACGAGCACGGCACTCCGATAGAGCTAGAGGCTAGGAGGAGGGGTATTGCTCCTAAAGAGCTTACAGACGCTGTTCACGAGTACGACCTAGAGCTCTTCAAGAAGCTGGGGATAGAGTTCAGCAACTACTCGAGGACGGAGAGTGATACCCACAAGAGATTCGTTAGAGAGTTCTTCAGCAAGCTCTACGAGAGAGGCTACATCGTAGAGCAGGAGGAAGTCCTCCCATACTGTGAGAGAGACGAGATGTTTCTCCCAGATAGATTCGTCGAGGGGACCTGCCCTTACTGCGGCAACCCTAGAGCTAGAGGAGACCAGTGCGATGAGTGCGGCAAGCTACTCCACCCAACTCTCCTGATAAACCCCCGCTGTAGCGTCTGCGGCTCGAAGCCAGTCTATAGGGCGTCTAAGCACTGGTTCCTAGACCTGGCTAAGGTCAGAGACCAGCTTCTCGAATGGCTTGAGTCGAATAGAGAGCTTCAAGACAATGTCCGCGAGTACAGCCTAAACTGGGTTTCGCTCGGCCTCAAGCCTAGAAGCGTGACGAGAGACCTAGCTTGGGGCATAGAGGCTCCCTTCCCTGGAGCTCAAGGAAAGACGATATACGTCTGGTTCGACGCTCTCCTCGGCTACGTCAGCGCCACCATAGAGTACTTTGAGAGACAGCCGGGAGCTTCTCCAGACGAGTGGAAGAAGTGGTGGATGGGGGGAGGAGCGAGAACAGTCTACTTCATAGGCAAGGACAACATACCCTTCCACTCGATAATACTCCCAGCACTCTTCCTCGCTAGCGGAGAGCCCTACAATCTCCCCTGGAGGATTAGCGCTACAGAGTACCTGCTCTACGAGGGGCAGCACTTCAGTAAGAGCAGGAGAGTCGGGGTCTGGGTAGATGAGGCTCTAGAGATAGCTCCCGGCGAGTACTGGAGATGGGTTCTAGCACGCCTCAGACCTGAGGCTAGAGACCAGAACTTCACGTGGGCTGAGTTCTACAGGATAGTGAATAGCGAGCTTAACGACGACATAGGGAACTTCGTCAACAGAGTCTTAGCTCTAATAGAGAGAGTAGGGGGTGCTGTCGAGAAACCCGAGAGGTTAGAAGAGCCTGATGAGGAGTTCGTAGAGAACTCTCTAAGGCTAGCTCTAGAAGCCGTAGAGCTCCTCGACGAAATCAAGTACAAGGCTGCTACAGACAAGATCCTAGAGCTAGCCCGAGCTGGTAACAGGTTCCTCAACGAGCGAGCACCCTGGAGCCTTCTCTCCTCGAGGAGAGAGGAGGCGCTTTCAGCGATCTACGCTTCAGCATTCGTAGCCAAGAATCTAGCTCTACTCATAGCGCCCTTCATGCCCAGTACTGCAGAAAAGCTCTGGAAGATGCTGGGCTTCACTGATAACATATGGTCTAAGACTCTAGACGAGGAGCTACCTCGGAGACCGCAGAGAATTGAGGCTAGAGATGTGGAGCGCCTCTTTACAAAACTGCCTCCAGACTTCTTGAAGAACATCGGCTCGCTAATCGAGGAAGCGAGAGCCAGAGCTGAGAAGAAGAGACCGAGAGCGATATCTGGTGAGGGGTGAGGCTAACATTGACCATAGAGATGCCTACTGTAGGCACACCCAACGGAATCTACGTGTTTCAAAACGAGTCGAAGAAGTGGGTTCTCCTCAGGTCTCAGGGAGAGCCTTTCAGTCTAGGCGAGCTAGGAGAGGGAGTCTACTTCGTATACTTCGATAACACTCTATGCCCAGCTTGTAGAGCTCAAGACCAGCACGTCTTGAAGATCTTGCTTAAGTATGGAGGCAACGCTAAGATCGTTTTCGTAATAGTTCTCTGCGACTGGTTTGCCTCCACGTGCTCTTCTCAAGCCGCAGCAGAGACCTTCAGAAAGTACGAGGTCAAAGCAAGCCCCACTATCCTCATAGCTAGAGTAGACTCTAATGGCGTGACGATAGAGAAGCTCGAGGGAGTCAGGAAAGACAGCGTTCTAGAATACTATCTGAAAAACATGCTAGGAGAGAGAGTAGAGGAAGAGAAGCGGTAGCGAGAATCGAGCATATTTAAAGCTAGAGCCGAGACTCGAGCTGAAGGAGAGGGCCCGTAGCTCAGCCTGGCAGAGCGGCGGGCTTTTAACCCGTAGGTCCCGGGTTCGAATCCCGGCGGGCCCGCCACACTTGAGTAAAGCGGGCTCCTCTCTGCACTTCATGACTCGCCTCTTTAGCTTTCAGCCTGCTAGGTAATACTTCTGGAGGAATCCCTCTTGGAGGAAGTCAAGGCTCTACTGGAAGAGTACAGAGTGGCTTTCGTTGGAGGAGAGGCAGCTCTCTACGTTAGTAGCGAGAACGCAGTAGTAGTCTCAGATATCCATCTAGGCTTCGAGTCAGCTATGGCGGACTTAGGCGTATTCCCTCCCAGAAGGCAACTTAGGAGAGCTCTCGAAAGCCTATCCAGGATTAGAGCTACTACTGGAGCGAGCAAGCTCATCGTGGGAGGAGACTTAAAACATGTCTTCGAGAAGCTCACCAGACAGGAGCGCGAAGAAGTTACGAGGTTCGTAGAGAGAGCCTACGAGCTAGGATTCAAGGAGGTTCTCGTTGTTAGAGGCAATCACGATAACTACGTCTCCGGCCTCCTCAAGAAGCTAGGAGCTATCTGGATAGAGGGCTATCTAGAGCTAGAGAAGAGCGTGGTGATCACTCACGGCCACGAGGTTCACGAAGTTAACGCAGATTTAGTGATAATAGGTCACGAGCACCCAGCTCTAGAGATATCAGTAGGAGGCTTTAGAGAAAGGCTTCCAGTCTTCCTAGTAGCTCCCAGAGCCTCGAGCGGATACTTCATAGTGCTCCCAGCCATGGGAGAGTATCAGTCAGGCAATGTCGTTACGCTAGATAAGACCAGATACCTCTCCCCATGGGTTCGAGAAGAGGCTCTAATAGAGGAGGCGGTTCCGATAATAGCTGATAGAGACTTGGGCACGATAGCTCTACCTAAACTAGGCTTCCTCCTAGGAGAGAGGGTTCAAGCGTAAGACTCTAGAGTCGAGAAGCGAGCTGGGGTTTTAGAACTGCGTTATGAGGCACTCGTGTTTCTTCAGGATATTGAAGATAGCGTCTACAGCCTTCGATACCTCCTCTTCGCGCTTAGCTCCAGTTATCACCATCTTGCCGCTACTAAATATCAGGAGCACTACGGAGGGCTTATCCATCCTGTATATGAGCCCGGGGAACTGCTCAGGCTCGTACATGCTCCCGGGGAGAGCTAGAGCAGCTCTCTCTAAGTCTATGAATGTGCCTAAGTCGGCTGACGCCACTATGTTCTGTATCTGTATCTGGACCTTTCCGTGGATAGGTATCCCTTTATTCATCAGAGTCTTTATTATCTTCTTGACGGCGAAGACTAGAGTGTTCACGCTCTTAGCACCAGTCACTACCATCTTGCCGGACTTGAATATGAGAGCTGTTACCTTAGGCTGGTCTAGCCTGTATATGAGCCCCGGGAACTGGTCGGGGTTGTACTCTGACTCGGGTAGCCTCGACTCTATGAGGGATAGGTCTAGAGGGTGCTCTAGTATGACTGTAGCCACTATGTTCTCTATCTGGCTACGAGGCTTAGGCTCGTCGAGAGCTCTCTCAGCTTCACCCCTAGGATAGGCCATAGCGCCTGTCTCCTCTGGGAGTTAGAATCGAGCCCTGGGGGTTTAAAAAGTATCACTCGCATTACTGCTTATCTCCTCTAGCTCTCGTTGAGTAGTTGGGATGAAGAAGCGGGCAGTCTGGGACCAGGTGACCGGCTCAGCATCACGCAGACCAGAAACCATTGAGAGAGGCTCTTCTTCAGCTGTAAGCCGTGGAGCGGTAGTAGTCCTCGACCTAGACAGATTCGAGGAGATTACGAGACAGAGAGGCTACGATGAGTATACACCAAACGAGGTCACTGGCCTCTTATCAGACCTCGTTGAGAGACTCGCTAGGAAGTGGTGCGGAGTAGTAGTCTACGGTCTCGACTGGGAGAGAGGTACTGAGGAGGCCGTCATCGAGATCCCAGGAGTCGAGGCTAGAGAGCTGGAGGCAGACCTAGTCGAGATAGCTAGAGAAGTCGAGAAGACGGGAGCATCCATCACTGTTGTTGCCGTGACAGGAGACATAGTAGGGTCTCCTGCGTCGAGTAGGAGAGAAGCGTACCTAGGAGGTTTCAGGAGCTACTCGAAGAAGATCCTGGAAAGACTCAAGAGGAGAGGGGGAGGCGTAGTGTACGTCGATGGCAGGATCGCTTGGAGATCTCGACTCAGAGAGCAGAGGTCAGAGCAGGAGGCTCGCGGCTAGCTAGGTATCAGGAGGAGCTCTTCGACTTCGAGAGTGTAGCCGTACTCTTTAGCTATCTTCAGAGCCTCCTCGTACTCGCTTCTAGAGAGTCTTCTAGACACTTCCTTGTATTCTTCTCTAGCTCTGGGGTCTATGAGGAGGAGGTAGTCTGGATGGTATTGATCCATCAGGTTTAAGACTGCTCCGGGTATGTTTTTAGACATCCACTCTAGCACTCTTCTCGTGCAGCACTCTATGTGACCAGGTAGGACTAAGTGCCTGACTATGATGTTCCCTCTGCCTCCCTCGTAGGCGGCTAGCAGATTCCTAGTCACTACCTCCAGGTAGTTTCTGCACTTAGATAGTCTGAGCGCGCAGGAGTCGTTACCGTACTTGAAGTCAGGTAGCCATATGTCTATGATGTCAGCTATCAGCTTCATCCCCTCATTGCTGAGATACATGTTGCTATTCCACAGCTGAGGCTTGTTGACGTCTAGATACTTGAGGCTCTCGAGTATGAAAGGTATGTGGGGTATCGGGTCTCCGCCGACGTGGTTGATGTTTCTAGCCCCGGTTATAGCGAGCTCCTCCTGGATTTCAGCGAGCTCCCTAGGCGTCACTATAGAGTAGTTCTCGTCGAGCATCTGGCTTATCTCCCAGTTCTGGCAGAAGACGCACTTGAAGGGGCACCCGCCGTAGAATATAGTCCCGCTCGGGACTAGCGGAGCCTCTTCGCCCATGTGGTGGAAGTAGCTGTACACCACGCAGTCAGCCGAGACTTTGCACACTCCCCGCTTACCCGAAGCTCTGTTAGTCCTGCATCTCCACTCGCAGAGATGGCAGCTCTCGAGGATCCTCTTGGATATAGCTATCTTGACGTCGAGATAGGAGTATCGTGGAACACTAGAAGAGAGCTTCTCTCCACTCTCCTCGATAGAGCGTAGGAGCCTAGCGTGCTCTACCGCCAGCTTGTCGTGAAGACTCCACAGCTCCTCCAGCCCCATCCCCTCCTGGTAGGGGTTCTCGGGAGCCTCGACTCTCTTAGCTATCCGGTACTTGGCGGGCATCTCGCCAAAGAGGACTCTAAAGTACCAGCTTAGCCTCTCGACTAGAGGCTTGCTCTTCAGCACTCTCACCGCATCGGGTCTTATCCTCTCAACTATATCGCTAGAGAGATACCTGAAGATAGTGCTCCCCTCTCTCTACACAGAGCAGTAAGGCTTTATGCACTACCTTGCACGCCTCTCGAGGCAATAGCGGTAAGTAGCAGGTAGGGGGCTGAGGGTGGAGAGCTCGGGAGAAACTCGTGGTTGAGAAGACTATAGAGCGCAAGGGGAGAGCTAGCGCTTCAGCTTCTTGAGCTTCTTCTCGATACTGCTCAGCCTCTCTAGCATCAGCTTTCTCTCAATGCTGGCTACGAGCATCCTCGTGGAGACTACCGCGTCGGGGTTGACGCTGATAGAGTCTATGCCTTCTCTCACGAGGAACTCTACTATCTCCGGGTACACGCTCGGAGCCTGGCCGCATATGCTGCTCGTTATTCCGTGCTTCTTAGCTGCTCTGATCACTCTCCTTATCGCCTTCAAGACAGCCGGGTCTCTCTCGTCGAAGTAGCCCATTCTAGCCAGTATCCCGCTATCTCTATCAGCTCCTAGAACCAGTTGCGTCAAGTCATTGCTCCCTATGCTGAAACCGTCTACCATCTTGGCGAATTCCTCTGCCAGGAATACCGTGCTCGGGACCTCGACCATTATCCAGACCTTGAAGTCTTTAGACCTGCCTAGGCCCTCGCTCTCCATCAGCTTGAGCGCCTTCTCGAGCTCCCAGGTTGTTCTAACGAATGGGAACATGACCCAAACGTTCTTCAGCCCCCACTCCTCCCTGACTTTCTTTATCGCTCTAAGCTCTAGCCTGAAGGCGGGCTCGTACTGGGGGCTGATGTATCTAGCTACCCCTCTCCAGCCAATCATCGGGTTGCGCTCATCCAGAGTCTCGTACTTCTCCGCTCCCTTCAGCCTAGCGTACTCGTTTGTCCTGAAGTCGCTGAATCTCACCACGACGGGTCTCGGGTAGATAGCACTAGCCACCTTGGCTATCCCTTCTGCCAGCTTGTCTACGAAGAAGTCTCCGCGGCCCTGCTCGATGAGGTAGAGTGGGTGGTACTCTATCCAGCTCGCTATGATGAACTCTATCCTCATCAACCCGATTCCGTCGAAAGGCAGGTTCTTGTATCTGTCTATCTCAGCTGGCTGGCCTAGATTCATGTATATCTTGGTAGCTGTAGCCGGATAGGCTGAGACCACGACTTCAGCGGGAGCAGCCGGCTTCTCCTCCTCGACTTTCACCACGCCCTCGTAGACTACTCCCCTGGAGCCGTCTACCGTGACTTCTAGCCCGTCTTCTAGCACCTTCGTGGCGTTACCGGCACCCACTACGGCGGGTATTCCCAGCTCTCTAGCTACTATCGCTGCGTGAGCAGTTATCCCCCCCTCGTCTGTGACTATTGCTGAAGCTAGCTTCATGTAGGGGACCCAGTCTGGGTCTGTCATCTTGGTGACTAGCACGTCTCCTTTCTCCATCTTTCGAGCTGCTTCCTCCACGCTCAGCGCTACTTTAGCTCTCCCATAGGCTAGACCGGGGCTAGCTGGGATCCCTCTCACCAAGATCTTGGCTGAGGTAGCCTCCACGGCTTCAGCTCTAGTCTTCTCCGTCTTCTTCTTAGTGCTCCAGACAGTCTCGGGCCTAGCTTGGACTATGTAGATGCTCTGAGGGAACTCTAGGTCAGCGTCTACAGCCCACTCGATGTCTAGAGGCACGCCGAAGTAGGACTCAGCCTTGATCGCCAGCTTGGCTAAATGCTTGACCTCCTCCTCGCTGAGAGCCGGAGAGTCTGGCCTAATCCCATGCTTCTCTAGGAGGTCGGCTATGCTAGGCTTCTCAGCATAGAGCTTAGCTAGCTCTCTATCGCTCTCGGGGACCTCTACCTCTATGTTTCTACGCGAGTCGGGGTCGTAGAGGAGAGCTCTAGGCTTTCTCGCGATCTTCTTCTCAATTATCTCTAGCGTAGCCTTGTTCACAACGTACCTATCTGGTGTAGCCTTACCTGATACTATGAGCTCTCCTAGCCCCCAGACAGCTTCAACAACGATCTTGTCTTCATCGCCCGTCACGGGGTGTATAGTGAACAAAACGCCGCTACTCCTACTGTTAACCATCTTCTGGACGACGACAGCCATGTAGGCTCTACTGTGCTCTACCTTCATGCTGTCTCTATACATTATAGCTCTAGGAGTCCAGAGACTACTCCAAGCCTTCTTGACCATCTCGACTACTCTCTCGGCGCCCACTATGTTCAGATAAGTCTCCTGCTGTCCAGCAAAGCTTGCTTCAGGCAGGTCTTCGGCTGTAGCGCTACTCCTAACTGCTACTCTCGCTTCTCTCACTCCAAGCTTCTCGCAGAGCTCCACGTAGGCTTTCTTGATGCTCTCAGCTAGCTCGCTAGGCATCGGGGTCTCGTCGAACTTAGCTCTTATCAGCTTGCTTGCCTCCTCGTACTCTCTAGGGTCTCCCGTCTTGATTACTTCTCTCAAAACCTTCTCGATATAGTCCTTGAGTCCCGTTTCCTCCACGAAGAGCTTGTACGCTTCAGACGTGACCACGAAGCCTGGAGGAACAGGAAGCCCGGCTTTTATCAGCTTAGCCAGCCCGCTAGCCTTACCCCCAATTAGAGCTAGCTCTCTCGGGTCTAGCTCCTCGAGCCAGAGGATCAGAGAACCCACTAGCTACACCATAGTGCACCATAGTAGGAATAACCTTTAAGCGTTACTAAGAATTCTTGATGCTCAACCGAGAGAGCCTAGTCGAGCCACCGACTCGTCTTCGCGAGAGCTGAGAACGTGCTGTAGTGATATAAGGTCCGAGATGCAGTAGCTGGTCTTAGAGTTGCGGTGAAAGCCGCTGATGGCGTTATTCAAATCCTACGTGCTTCTTCTAGAATGCCCTAGTCTAGTCTTGAAGACGAGGTCTAGAGTCTTCGAGATCCCAGCTGGTGTCTACGCTTACGTGGGCTCCTGTGGAAGCAATTGCTGTAAGAGAGTCCAAAGGCACTACTCTCGAGCTAAGAAGATGTTCTGGCATATAGACTACCTGAGTGTCGAGTGCAGCAAGCTAGGATTCTACCTGATAGAAGCCCGGGAGCCAGACGTAGCGCTCCTCCTCGCCACCAGGCTTAAGCACATCCCTGGCTTCGGCTCGAGCGATGATAGACGCTCTCCCAGCCACCTCTTCAAGGTAGAAGAGGAACTCGGGGGCCTGCTAGCAGAACTCGGGGCTGTTGTGGTGGCGTTCGCTAGAGCAGAAGAAGAGAGAGAGGCTCTTGAAGAGTGCGGCAAGCTATTGGAAGCCAAGTCTTATAATTCCCGCTCGGTTCAGAGAACTCCTCAGGAGGATTGAGTTGAGTAGAGAGGCTAGACCTCCCAGAGGCTTTAGAGACTTCCCTCCAGAAGTTATGATTGCCAGGAGAGAGGTAATAGGTAAAATCGTCACGGTCTTCGAGCGCTACGGGTTCGACCCTCTCGACACACCCGCTATAGAGTACTGGGAGACTCTCGCTGGGAAGTACGGAGAGGAGGCTGAGTCTAGGCTCATATGGCGATTCACGGACCCCTGGAGTGGTAGAGAGTACGCTCTAAGATACGACCTGACGGTTCCTCTAGCCAGGTTTGTGGCATCAAGACCAGACATCCCGCTTCCGTTCAAAAGGTACCACATAGCTCCAGTCTGGAGACACGAGGAGCCCCAGAGGGGGAGGTATAGAGAGTTCTATCAATGCGATGCAGACATAGTGGGGAGCCCCTATCCCGAGGCTGATGCCGAGATACTAGACTTGACAGCAGACGTTCTGAAAGAAGTGGGCTTCTCGGACTTCAAGATACTAGTCAATGATAGGAGGATACTGGCCGGGATATTCGAGAGCGAGCTAGAGCTATCCGACCCACTCCCCCTCTACAGAGCTATAGACAAGCTGGATAAGATAGGAGTCGAGGGGGTTAGGAGAGAGCTCTTAGACAAGGGGTACTCGAGAGAGTTCGTCGAGACAGTGATGAAGCTCATCGAGATTAGAGGAGACCCCTTTGCTAGCCTCGACTCGCTCTGCTCTAGGTACTCGTCGAACACCAGGATCCGAGAGGGTTGCGAGCATCTCTTCAAGGCTTTAGACTTGGTGCATAACGCTGACCGCATAGTCTTCGACCTGAGCCTAGTGCGAGGTCTAGACTACTACACTGGACCGATCTTCGAGGCTAAGCTATCAACGCCTAGGATTGGGAGCGTGGCTGGAGGAGGTAGGTACGATAACCTGATAAAGCTCTTCGCTGGAAGAGACATCCCCGCTACCGGCGTCAGCTTAGGCTTAGAGAGGATAATAGACGCTAGCATAGAGCTAGGCCTGGTCTCGACCTCGAAGCAGACACTCACAGAAGCTCAAGTAGTGGTCCTCGACTGGGCTCTGAGCAAGTACGCGTGGAGAGTAGCTAGAATCCTCAGAGAAGCCGGGGTCAACACTAGAATAGATTTGATGCGCTCGAGCGAGGACGCTCAGAGAAGAAGAGCTAGAAGGCTAGGGGTCCCAGTGCTGGTCTTCATAGGGCAGATAGAGGCTGAGAAAGGAGTAGCGACTGTGTACCATGCTCCAAGCGGGAGGAGAGAAGTAGCGAGTCTAGAAGAGCTCCCCAGAGTCGTCAAGGCGCTTCTAGCTGGGGAGAAGAGAGCAGAGTAGAATTCCATCAGACCCGCCTCGCCACAAGGCATAGTCTTCTCGGAGAACTCGACCAACTCTCGATGCTAGCCTCGCGCGCTTTCAGCGAGGTCGCTACTGAGGCTGTGAAGAGGTCTAGCTTAGAGCTCTTCCTCGTGTAGCACCATCCTATTCCTCGTCGGGTATGCTTCTACGAGGAATACTCGGCAGTCTTTCTCTCTCGCTATTCTCCTAAGCTTGCTCTCGTCGGGGGGCAGGCAGACTCTCCCCTCTCTACACTTCTCGCTCTCCTCTACTGGCTCTTCTCTGCACTCGAGCTCTCCCCATACTACTGTTCCCTCCTCCGTTACTTTCTCAAACCATCTGGCATCGGCTTCAGCTAGTCTCCTCATCCTGTTCTTTAGCTGAACCGAGTCCTTGAAGCTGACTGGGCAGAAGTGAACGTAGACGCTCGAGTGCTCTCTAGCCCACTCTAGCACTCTTCTCGCCGCCTCGAGAGCCCCCTCTACAGCGTATGGTCTCACTCTGCTCGGCTTGAGCCCCCGGAGGAGTAGTCTTCTCGAGTTTCTCTCGCTAAACTCCATCTCGTTGAGGTTCACGAACTTAGCCCCTATCCTCGACGCCTCCTCCACTACTCCCATAGCCCACTTCTCGAGCCCTGGAGCTATCGGTATCTCGAAGCCCACATCCATCCCGGTCTCTCTAACAGCGTACTCAGCTAGCTCGAAAGCTCTGGGGGTTACTGGGTGGAATCTTATCTCATCAAGGCCAGCGCTCCAGAGGCTTAGCACGTGCCTCGTGAGCCCCTGAGAGCCGCTCGTGTATAGATGTATGTGGAAGCTCTCTCCGAAGTGCTCCTTGAGAGCTGTGATCGCATCCAGCACTCTATCCAAGACTACGAGTGGCTCTCCTCCCGTTATGCCGGCTCCCAGAGAGGAAGCTCTAGACACCTCTATCACCAGCTCGTCTACGCTATAGACTCTCTCTTCGTTCACGTACATCACATCAGCTCTCCACTTCTCAGGACTGATAGGGCAGTAGAAACAGTCTTCAGGACATAGGCCTGTGATGAAGATCACAGACTTGGCTCCCATAGCGCAGAGCTCACAGCCTCTAGCAGGTCTCGTGCTTACACCGCTATGTCTCCGAGCGCTCACCTAGACCTCCTCAAGCCTCTCTCTAGAGGTCAGGCTTAAAGGAGATGTCTTCTCTCTCCTCGCGGAGCGCTACAGGCTCAGCATGCTCTACGAAGCAGTGAACGCTATGGAAGTAGCGCTTAGAGCACCGTCACCCGGCCTATGACGACTCGTGAGCCAGCATGGCACCAGAGTCGGTGCTGGCGAGGCGGGAGCTCTCGGATACGAGGAGAAGAGCAGGTATCCTGGAAGCGAGCGAGTCCGCGAGCTCTAAGCAGGAGGAGACCCGACCTCCAGCTAGCCGGGAGTCTCTACAAGGGATATATCCACTCGCTTTAGTAGACTCTAGGGTCAGAGTCTTGTATTGGCTTAGGGTGATGTCTGCTCTCGCTCTCACTCTCCTAGCGTTGTCGACAACGGGGCTGTCTTCAGCAAGCACTGTCTTCCTCGAGTTGCTATGGCAGAGCGTTGACGACCAGGTAGATAGCTATACTCACGTGATGGCATACGGTAGAATCTACTACGTAATCGGCTCTCGCGGAGGCTATCTCGTGGTCTCTAAGATAGATAGAGCGAGCCCTGATGTTATCGAGAGACTTGTCTTCGAGAGAGTAGCTGGGAGAAGTCTCTACATACTAGACTCGGTTCTAGAAGCAGACGCTATACGCGTGCTAGCAGCGGTAGATGAGGGTGGCTCTGCGGTTCTCTACTTCATAACAGTCTCTCTAGCCGCTCCCCGGGTCTCCGTAGACTCCACGATCAGCCTGCCTCGAGGTATCACGATAGTCTATGGCTCTATCTGGGGAGGCTCATCTCTAGTAGTTGCTGTTAGCGGAGACGCTCTAGTAGCCTCTAAGATCTCACCCCGCGAGGTAGAGTGGACTATACAGCTACCAGATGCAACGCTCTTCAAGCCCTCAGCCTGCATAGCTCTCCGAAGAGACGGGGTGGCAGTCGTAGCGTTTTCGGCTAGCCACGGGCTCAGCGTAGCTCTAGTCTCACCAGCGGGCTCTCTCTTGAGGATCCTGAACTACAACACCTCGACTCCCATAATTCCCTACGATTGCAGCTGCCTCGACCTAGCTCTACTCGTAGCCGGGAGTATAGTCGTTGGAGAATCCTACCACCCAATACTCATCTACATGACCACAGAAGAGCCCGTGAAAGCCGGGCACTCGATAGGAGATACTCGCGGAGCATTCTCGGCTCTCGTAGCGGACTCTGGTAGAGTCTACGCTACAGCAGTAACCGAGCAGGGAGTGCTGATCGCTAGATACAGCTTCTCGCTAGAAGCTGGCTTCAGGCTCGAGAAAGTAGCTAATCTAACCCAAGTAGCTAATAGAGAAGTGATAGCTCTAGCGCTAGCGAGGTTGGACTCTACGATAGCAGTAGCTGGAGCTATAGCTAACGATAAGTCAGCCTATCTAGCTCTCTTGAGAGAAGTCGAAGAGCTGAAGCTCACGGAGTTCATAGCTCCAGCTCTCATAGCCACATCGCTCATAGCTCTAGCAATCCTCGTGGCGGCAGTGGCTATCACTGTATTCAGGAAGAGGAGGCGGATGAGAAGTCAGATGGACTAGGACTCTTCATCGAAGCCTCTCAGCAGACCGGGTTCTACTCTCCACCGAGAGAGACTACTCGAGCGGAGTTCTATAAGCCTTAAGCGATTAGATAAAGCAGAGCCCTCGAGGGTTAGAGCTGAGTCGAGCGGCTAGATGGGCTGGAGTACAGTGAGTGCTTAGAGATGGCGCTACAGCACTTCCCACAGGAACCTGCCGTTCTCGTATATGAGGTCTCCGTCTCCGTATATCTTGGCTTTAGACGTGTCTTTTATCATGTCCCAGTGTATCGCCGACCTGTTCTTAGACCCTGTTGTATGGTACCCGGAGCCTAGAGCTAGGTGTATGGTTCCTCCTATCTTCTCATCTAGGAGTATCTGCTTGGTGAATCTCCTAATGTCGTAGTTCAGACCGAAAGCGAACTCTCCCACTCTCCTAGCCCCCTCATCGGTCTCGAGCATCTTCTTCAAGAACTCCTCCCCCTTGACGGCAGTAGCCTCCACTACCTCTCCTCTCCTGAATACTAGCTTGACGCCCTCTACCTCGTACCCTCTCCAGATAGAGGGGTAGGTGAAAGCTATGTAGCCCTCCACGCTTTCCTCCACGGGTCCTGTGAAGACCTCTCCTCCCGGCATGTTCTTCTTGCCGTCATCGTTGACCCACCTTCTCCCGGCTACTGAGAGAGTGAGGTCTGTGTCTGAGTCTACTACCCTGATCTCCGAGATCCTAGATAGCCTCTCAGCTAGCTTCTCCTGCTTGGCGGCTATCTCTCTCCAGTGGGCTACAGGGTCTTCCGCGTAGAGCTTGAGAGCTCTGTAGATGAACTCCTCGTAGTCGAGTATGCTCATGCCCGCCTCCTGAGCTAGAGCTCGGGTAGGGTATATCGTCACGGTCCACTTCAAGCTACCCTCTCCATCTCTCCTCATGAATATCTCAGAGAGCTCTCTCGTGGCAGCACTCCTAACCTTTATCCTCTCAGGGTCTACTCCGACCAGGTACTTCGTGTGAGAGAAGGAGATCACGCTAATCATGACGTTTATCTTCTCAGCTATCATCTTGTCTATAGGCGACAGGTACTCGAGAACCTCTCTCGTAGCGTACTTGAAGAATATCTCGGCGGTCTCCTCGTCTATCAGCTCTAGTCTAGGATAGCCTCCCCTCTCTACAATCGCCTTGACTAAAGTCCTCACAAATGGGAGAGCCTCGACTCCAAAGCGGATAACGACCTCGTCTCCCTTAGAGACTTCTGCCGAATACTCGACGATGAGCCTAGCAAATTTATCGAGGTCTCTCAAAGCGAGCACCACTCGAGACTCACTCTCGAGACTTTTTAGCTTGAGTTTAGAAAGAGCTCTCAGAAGACACGCTCCGCCTACCGGGGGCAGTCTCTGCAACCTATATAAGCGTGAGATCCCCCAAGGAGTGCTTTGGGCTAAATGGGGGAGCCTATGGCTAGGAGAGTGGTGGAAGAGCGGAGGATAGCTGTGCCCGAAGAGGTCGAGGTGAAGGTAGAGGGGAGTAGAGTCGTAGTCAGAGGCCCTAAGGGAGTGCTCGAGAGAGACTTCTCTTACGCTAAGGGAGTAGTGATAGAATACTCTGAGCCTACGAGAGAGGTCATCGTATACAAGTACTTCCCCAACGCTAGAGAGACTGCTCTCGTGGGGACTATCGCGGCTCACATAAAGAACATGATTATAGGAGTCACCAAAGGCTTCAGATACAAGCTTAAAGTCATCTACGTGCACTTCCCTATCAGCGTGACCTACCGTGACGGCAAGATAATCATAAGCAACTTCCTGGGCGAGAAGACCCCCAGAGTGGTAGAGGTGCCGCCGGGGGTTTCAGTCAAGGTTTCAGGTCAGGATATCATCCTAGAGGGCATAGACCTGGAGAAAGTCGGGATGACAGCAGGCATGATCGAGAGAGTAGCCAGACCTCGGGGCAAGGATAGGAGGAAGTTCATGGATGGAATCTACATATACGCTAGAGAGGTGGCGGCTTGATGGGAGAGAGCGGTAGTCCAGAGGGTAGGAGCAGGCTAGAAGCTCTCAGAGAGTTGCGTAGAAGACAGGAGGAGATCAAGAAGAAGGAGAAGCCGGACTTCGTCCACTACCACCACTACAGATACTGGAAGTTCGAGAGACGCGATTCCTGGAGGAAGCCTAAGGGTAAGGATAACAAGGTGAGGCTCGAGATCAAAGGCTACCCTCCTAAAGTGAAGTCGGGCTACGGGACTCCCGAGGATATCAGAGGACTGCACCCCAGCGGCTTAGAGCCAGTCGTGGTGTCTAGCGTTAAAGACTTAGAGAAGCTCGACCCATCCAGGCACATCATCTACATAGCTTCAGCAGTCGGTCTCAGGAAGAGAGCAGAGCTAGTCGCGGTAGCTGAGGAGAGAGGGTTCAGGGTGGCTAACAGATGACAGACTACAGTCTCCAGAGGAGGCTAGCAGCAGAGATTCTCGGAGTCGGGGAGAGCAGGATCTGGATAGACCCAGACCCTGAGAAAGCAGAAGAGATAGCTCAAGCCTTGACTCGAGACGATGTAGCTAGACTCATAGCCAGAGGACTGATCAAAGTCAGGCCCGAGAAGGGGAACTCGAGAAGCAGGTGGCTGAAGAGGAGGAAGCAGAGAGCTAAGGGGAGGAGGAGAGGTCACGGTAAGAGAAAGGGCGAGGCTGGGGCTCGAAGCGACCCTGAGAAGCAGTGGGTCGCTAGGATCAGGAAGATCAGAAGGTATCTCAGATGGCTTCGAGACAACGGGGTTATAGATAGGAAGCTCTACAGAAGCCTCTACATGAAGGCTAAAGGCGGCGCTTTCAGGAGCCTCTCCGACCTGAAGAATCACCTCAAGACTCTAGGGGTAGCTGTAAGGTGAATCGCCTATGGCTCGAGGGCCCACGTATAGAGTCCCCTTGAGGAGAAGGAGGGAGGGTAAGACTAACTACTACAAGAGAGTCAAGCTCATCGCTTCCAGAAAGCCTAGGCTAGTTGTCAGGAAGACTAACAAGTACATAATAGTCCAAGTGGTGGAAGCAACGATCCCAGGAGATAGGACGATAGCAGCAGCTCATAGCAGAGAGCTCGTCAAGCTCTACGGATGGCTGGGAGACACTAACAACACTTGCGCAGCGTACCTCACAGGACTCCTAGCTGGTTATAGAGCTCTCTCGAAGGGAGTGAGAGAGGCTGTTCTAGATATAGGCTTGCATAGACCCTCTCCAGGCTCTAGAGTCTTCGCTGCTCTCAAGGGCGCGCTAGACGCTGGCTTGATGGTCCCCCACTCACCCGAGATTCTTCCACCAGGAGAGAGGATAGAGTGTAGGCATATAGCCATGTGGGCTAGCGAGCTGGCTTCATCTAGCCCCGAGGTCTACAAGAGGCAGTTCTCCAAGTACCTAGAGAGAGGCCTTAAGCCGGAGGATTTGCCTAGACACTTCAACGAAGTGCTGGCTAGAATAAGAGCAGAGTACAGTCAGAGAGTAGCAGAGATAGCTGGAGGAGCTAGCGTATCAGCGAGAGGAGCGCCCGGGGAGTGAGCATGGCTTCGGAGACTCTGAGAGAGTGGGTTCCTAGAACCAGAGTAGGCAGGCTCGTTAAAGAGGGGAGGATAACTAGCATAGACCAGCTGTTTAGAGCAAGCCTGCCTATCCTAGAGCCGGAGATAGTAGACTACCTGCTCCCCAACCTAGAGCACGAGATCATAGACACGGCTCTAGTCCAGAAGATGACGGACTCCGGCAGGATATCTAGGTACCGTGTGGTCGTAGTCGTGGGGAATAGAGACGGGTACGTGGGAGTAGGCAAGGGGAAGGCTAGACAGTTCAGGATAGCCATAGAGAAAGCGATAAGGAACGCTAAGCTCAACATAACCCCGGTTAGGAGAGGCTGCGGTAGCTGGGAGTGCACGTGCGGGAGGCCGCACACAGTCCCGTTCACTGTTAGAGGCAAGAGCGGGAGCGTCGAGGTAGTCCTCAAGCCCGCTCCACTAGGGACTGGGCTCGTTGCCGGCGACATAGCAAAGATTGTGTTGAAGCTAGCAGGCTTGAGCGACGTCTGGACATTCAGCAGAGGCGAGACCAGGACGACCTACAACTTCGCTAGAGCTACCTACGAGGCTTTGAAGAGAACCTTCGACTTCGTGACCCCTCTAGACTGGCTGAGGTGACTACACTGTGCCGCTTTACGCTATAATCAGGCTTAGAGGCACGGTAGACACGCGCCCCGAGGTAGAGCACACTCTATCACTGCTAAGACTGCGGAGAAGATTCACAGCATCGCTATACCACAGTAGCCTACCCGGGCTAGAGGGCATGCTCAAGACCGTAGAGTCCTGGGTAACCTGGGGAGAGGTCTCGAGAGAGACGCTAGTAGAGCTCTTGAGGAGAAGAGGCAGAGTAGTGGGCGACAAGCCTCTCACAGAAGACTACGTAATATCTAAACTCGGGCTGAGAGGCGGGATAGAGGAGCTAGCCGACAAGATGCTCTCAGGCGAGATCCACTACCACGAACTCAAAGCTCTAGGAGTGAAGCCCTTCTTCAGACTACACCCACCCAGAGGCGGGTTCGATAGAAGCATAAAGAAGATGTATCAGCAGGGAGGAGAGCTAGGATACAGAGGAGCAGCGATAAACGAGCTACTCAAGAGGATGATCTAGGGGGGGAGGCGTAGTGGTAGTCAGGCGCAGGAAGAAGGTTAGGAAGCTTCGCGGAAGGACTAGAACCATGGGCTGGGGTAGCATAGGCCAGCATAGAAAATCCGGGTCTAGAGGCGGTACTGGAGCAGCAGGGCTGGGCAAGCATGAGTGGACATGGACGATAAAGTATGCTCCAGACTGGTTCGGCAAGAGGGGCTTCGTGAGGAGGAGGATGCTCGCTGGATTCGAGAAGAGAGTAGTCAACGTCGGAGACGTTCAAGACATGGTAGAAGCGATGATAGCTAGAGGCGAGGCGGTAGTAGAGAACGGGCTCTACGTAGTGAACCTCAGCGAGATGGGGGTACACAAGCTGCTCGGAGAAGGCGAGATAAAGCTCCCAGTCAAAGTCATAGTAGCGGAGGCTAGCGAGAGCGCAGTGAAGAAAGTGGAGAGCGCTGGAGGAGAAGTAGTGCTAGCATCCAGAGCAGCCTCCTAGCCTTAGGGAAGGGTAGCGCGCCACGCTACCAGCTCTAGCTCCTGCTACTCCTAAAGGCTAAAGAGTAATCCTCTCCAAGGCTCTACTCTCGAGCTAGCATCGCTACCTCCCAGTAGTGGAGCTTTTAGAGAGCAGTCTTCCTAGATGGAGCTGGGCAGAAGTTATTGGATAGAGGGGTGTCGAGAGGCTTCCTGGCAACTCTACAGGTCTACGGGGATGTCGCTGGGTCTGCTGAGAGCTCCTCGTGCGCTAGCGCTTTGAAGAGAGTGTTGAAGATGCGTGCTCTAGGAGCTCTCAGCTCTCTTCACGCTATAACGCAGATGATTGTAGCAGCTGACCTCTGCTCGCGAGGCTTCAGAGTAGAGCCTGAGGTTGCTCTCAACGGGGGCTTCGTTGATATCTACGCTACGCTAGGAGATACTCGAGTCGTGGTCGAGATAGAGTCCGGCTACGTTCCATCTAGGTGGATCTCGAGGCTCGAGGAGTACCTCGAGTCTAGAGTGGTCTGGAAGGCGTTCAAGCTATCTAGCCTAGACGCTCTAGTAGTCCTAGCAACGCCCTCCCACGTGAGAATCCCAGTGCCGTCCTCGCTCCTCAAGCAACCCCAAGAGCGCTCAGAGCAGGAGTTGAGAGAGCTCCAGGAGAAGATCAGACTGTACCACTCGCTCAGAGACAAGACTACACCAGCACCCCTAGAGGAGGCGGCTAGGCTAGCGCGCCTAGACGGAGTAGCGGTAGTCAACATAGCGGAGAGAAGAGTATACTATGAGCTCAGCAAACCCTCGAGCCGGGAGGCACAGGCTCTTCTACGGTAACCAAGACAGGCCTATCCCCGGGCCCGCAGCCAGCGGCTAGAATCATGCCTTGACTCACCAAGCCAGCCATAACCTTCGGCTTCAAGTTAACGACAACAACGACAAGCTTCCCCACAAGCTCCTCCGGCTTATACCATCTAGCGATCCCAGCCAAAACCTGCCTCTGCTCACCCCCAATATCGACCACAAGCCTCAACAACTTACTACTACCAGGAACACTCTCAGCAACAACAACCCTCCCAACCCTCAAGTCAAGCCTCCGAAACTCCTCAATAGAAACCTCAGAACCCACACCAGAACCCTCCACACACATCACCCCCAAGCCCCCCGCAAGAAGACACCCAGAAAGCAGAAAACGCTAATACACCTTCCGCCCAAACCCCTCAACTCAACGCACCAAACCCGCTTGGAAAACCGGAGCCCTCAGTACTCCCCACTTCTCTTCCAATCCCATGCACAGGATTCCTGTCACTAAGGCCGCCGAGAATCGAGAGATCTCCCATTATCCGATAAGCCTTTCAACTCAATGTGTCGGATTCCTCTCACAGACCACTGAGGCAGTGAGGCACCTGCACCTCAAGCTTTCTATCCCACGTATCGGATTCTCTTGAAAGCTCTCCGCACTCTAGCCGCGTCCGGAGACCTCGAGATCCCCCTAACTCTCCTGCCCCCGGGCGGCCTCACCGGCCCGATGACAGCCCCTATGCCCATATTCGGCTCGGTGATAGAGACAACACCGCCGGTCCTAGCCCTTCTGGCCTTCTCCTCAGCCGTGTACGCTCTCCACTCCGCGTCATCCGACACCACCGACTCCTCGACGACCTCCCCGGTCTCGGCGCACACCCTGATGCCGTACATTTGGTCGAGGATGGTCTTCTCGGGAGGACACTTCTCAGCCAAACACAGTAACACCTCCACTATACATGGTGTGCGGCCAGAGGTTAAAGACCGGCAGTGATTAGTAGATATCCCTTTCATCTTCATGTGCCGGATTCTCCCTGTTCTTTGACGCCACTGAGTCGCTGACAGGTCTCTTTCAACTCCATGTGTCGGATTCCGTGTCGGGCTGTTTCTTCGCTCACTTGATTTTTAGTCGTGTCGGTGTTTTAAGCTTTTGGCTGTCGTGGCGGGGGCCTGCTTTCGTTCTTGGACTCTGGTTATGTTTTGGTGCTGGGGGATGGCTCGCCCTAGTCTCTCGTGGGATTCTGCTTCATCGCAGCCATCGCTCCATCAGCGATGACAGCGCCTTGCTGGCTCTGCTCAGCATCATCGCTGAGGGTGTTTTTTAAACGCTTCAAAAGGCTCCCTTGTCTGGTTTGGGAGTGCTTGCTTTATTAGCTTGGGCTTCGTGCTGTTTGTTGCGGGTCTTGCTTGGTGCCTGTGTTCGAGGAGCTTGTCGATAGGATGCGGCTTGTTAGGGGTCGTGTTGAGGAGATTGTGGCTAGGATTAGCGAGATGAGGGTTGAGGGCCTGGAGTGGGTTCCTTTGAGTGGGGGTGGGGGCGGCGACCTTCTCGTCGTGGCGAGTGATAGTAGTAGGCGCCATAAGAACTTCAGGGGTGTGGTTGTCTACGCTGTTCAGGGGGTTGCGGTAGTCTATCACGCTAGCAGGGGCGTCTTGTGGAGCGAGACTGATGCCGATGCTGGCGCTATCGAGCTTGTTGGCAGGAGCGAGAGGAGGCTTAGGAGGCTCGTGGAGGCGGTTCTAGACAACTCGGCTAAGAACATGGAGGTCAGGACTGTGGAGAGAGCTATGAGGAGGGGCTTCAAGCCCGGCTACGCTCTCTTCGACGGCTCGTATGAGAGCTTCGTCGAAGCCATACTCGTCTCTCCCAGGCAGCCTCTCGGAGAGAGCCTGAGTAGAGGGTGGAGAGAGAGACTCGAGCAACTCGGCAGGATCGTAGAGTCTACTAGAGCAGTGTTCGTGTCGAAGAACGTCAGCAAGCCAGTGCTTGTGAGAGACTGCGGGGTTAGAGTGAAGATAGCGGGAGAAGACGCGGAGGTCCCCGACTTCCTGATAGTGTGGAGAGTTCTCAGAGAAGAGAGCGCGAAAGCTCCAGGCATACTGTGGCCCGCTAGGCCGTACGTGGCAGTGAGCGAGAGCGAAGCCGCTAGCTCGGCTAGCGGGTTGCCGAGCGTCTACACGGTCTTCTACGCGCTTCTAAGCCCGTGGGGTAAAGCCTACAAGCTAACAGTCCCCGGACAGATTACGCTCGAAGAAGCCGAGAAGATCGCTGGAGACTTGGCCGTGCTCTCTGTGAACGACGGCTACCCGCACCCTCTAGCCGTAGCCCACCATTTGTGTAGTCTGAAGCGGGGAGAGTTCGAGCGCCTCCTAGCTCTCACAGCTCCGGAGCTCGAGTCTGGGAGAGAGCCTCTCGACAACGTGATCGCGTAGTAGCGCTACTCACTCGCTACCGCGGAGCCCACGGCCTGCCACGACTTCGGCTATCGTTGAAGCCACGACCTCGAGGTCTGAGAGTGTGACGTCCCCCATGACTCCTATCCTCACAATCTTGTCTTTGAACTCTCTCATCCCCTGAGCTATCTTGTAGCCTCGCTTGAGGACACTCTCAACCACTATCTTCGAGTCAATAGGGGTCTTGAAGGCTGTTATCGTAGGACTCCTGATCGAGGGGCTCTCCGGCAGGGGCTCCAAGCCTGCCTCAGCTAGCCTCTCGTAGAGGAAGCCAGCTCTCCTATAGTGCTCCTCTATGTATCTCTCCAAACCTGCTGATAGCACGAGGTCGACTGCAGCGTCTAGAGCGGAGAGTATCGGGAGAGCTGGAGTGAAGGGGGTCTCGCTGACTCTCCTACTGTACTCTACGTACATACTCAAGTCGAGCATGGGTGGTGCTGAGCGCCCCTTCTTCTCGACCTCCCCGACCCCCTCTTCGGAGAGGAAGACGAGGCCGACGCCCGGGGGAGCTGCGAGAGCCTTCTGGCTACTAGTCGCTATAGCAGTTATCCCCCAAGAGTTCTCTATGCGGGCTCCAGCGAAGCCGGAGACAGAGTCTACGATCACCTTGACTCCGAGGTCTCTAGACCTCCTGGCTAGAGTCTCTAGCTGCGAGTAGACAACGCCCGTGCTGCTCTCGTTGTGCACGAGGATCAGGGAGCTGTAGAGCCCGCTCTCCAGCTTCTCCAAGACCGAGGACTCGTCGACAACGCTTCCTGCAGGAGCTCTCATCACGTCGACGATTGCCCCCCGCCTGATAGCCGAGTCCAGCATTCTCTCCCCGAACTCCCCCCAGACTAGAGCCAGGACTCGCTCTCCTCGCTCGATCAGAGACCATACGCTAGCATCGACAGCGGTAGTCCCGCTCCCAGCTAGAACAGCGACCTCAGCCGCTCCTCTCGAGAGCTTCAGTAGCTTCTCTCTCAGCCTCGAGAAGAACTCTCTGAACTCTCTATCTCTATGGTACTTAGGAGCTCTCAGCATAGCCTCTAGCACTGGTCTCGGGACCTCTACGGGGCCCGGGGTTAGTAGCTTAGGCATTCCTCTCGAGCCTCCTAACGAGCCTCACTATAGCCTCTCCAATAACCTCAGCTATTCTCTCTTGAGCTTCGAGTGTCTGAGCTCCCACGTGGGGAGTCACTATCACTCTAGGGTGCGTGACCAGCCTCTTCTGGAGCTCGCTCACGGGAGGCTCCTCCTCCAGCACGTCGGCCGCGTAGGCTGAGAGAATGCCGTGGTCTAGAGCCCACAACACTGCCTCAGCATCTACTACGGCTCCTCTGCTGGTGTTCACCAGTATAGACCCTCTCTTGAAGCACCTCTCTAGCAGGTCTTTGTTCACAAGCTTGCGCGTGGACTCTGAGAGAGGCACGTGGAGAGAGACTATATCGGCTTCTCTGAGAGCACTACAGAGGTCTGGTGCTACCTCGACTCCCCTCTTCTCAGCCTCGCTCCTAACGTCTACGACGTCGTAGGCTGTGACTAGTGCTCCAAAGCTTTTCGCTAGCTCCGCTACCCTCCTCCCTATCCTCCCGAAGCCGATTACAAGGAGCCTCTTGCCTGAGAGCTCTCTCCCAAGCGGTCTCTCCCACTTACCGCTCTTAACCAAGCCCATGGCGTAGTCTAGCCTGCGGAGAGCTATCAGAGTCAGCGCTATAGTCAGCTCGGCTACGCTCTCGATAGAAGCGTCTCCAGCGTTCACCACGACTACTCCCAGCTTCTCCGCTTTCTCTACGTCGATGTTGTCTAAGCCTATCCCAGCTCTCGCTACTATCTTCAGCCTCCCCGCTCCAGCCTCGAGCACCTCGGAGTCTACTCGAGTCCTCCCTCTAACAACTATCACGTCGTACTCCCCGACTACTCTAATCAACTCGTCTCTGCTAATACCGGGTCTGTAGTCTACATGAAGACCTGCGTCTGCAAGAATCTTCAGTAGCTTCTCGCTAACAGTCTCGGTCACGAGGACCCTCACACAGACCACCTCTCGGCTCTGATCCTGCTAAGTATCCTGATGACAGGGGCTCCGAGAGGAGCTCCTAGGAGCTCAGCTATTGGCGGGCACTTAGCTCTAAGAGCTACGATGACTTTACCGCTCTCCGGGAACTCGTAGTCAACAGCTGCCTCGAAGTTAGCTATACCCTTCGATACTATAGCGTCGACTCTACTCAAGCTAGCTGAGAGCACGCTGTTACTCGTGGCGGCGAAAGCCGGGTAGGAGCTCTCAGTACTCAACACTACTATCTTCCTGAGAGCCTCCTTCTCTCCGATACGCTCAGCTACCCTCACTGCCAGCTCTCTAGCCTCGCCAGCCGTCACGTCTACCTCGTAAGGCTCACCTCTAGCTATCACTAGAACCCTCTTCCCCGAAGCAGCTAGCTTCAAAGCTAGAGCTAGGTCGACTACTGCTTCTCCAGCGTTATCTAGGAGGATGGCTACCTCCTCGGAGTCCTCTAAGAGGTCTAGCGCATCGCTATCTACAATCCCGCACTCCCCGCTGTTAGCGCACACTAGCTCTGTGCTCACGCTAGACCACTTCATCTCGTAGTCTACAGCATTCGCTAGAGCTGATAGAGTCAAGAGGCTCCTCCAGCTCTCTCCCCTCACCTCGTAGAGGATATCGAGGAACTTCTCGTTAAGAGCTCTCTTCAGCTTCTCTATCTCCTCTCTGACTAGCGGATACATTAGCTTAAAGGATTCAGTGAAGACCTCGGTTCTCGTCGCGCTCTTCTCGAGAACACCGAGTAGAGCAGTGCTAGCCTTCATCTTCCTAGCTCTAGAGTGGATAAAGCATTCTAGACACCTACCTCTATCCAGGAAGCGTGCTCGAAGCCTTGCTTTGAGTATTTCGAGTCCAACTGATCCACCTTAATCTCCCCACTTCTCAGCAGGCTCCTTTTAAGCTTTTATGCGGGTAAGCCGCGTCAGCCCAGCCTCTCGGCTAGGCTCCAAGAACAGCTACTTTATCCGAGAGCGCTGCAGGCTAGAGGGGGTGCTAGCTTGACCGGGAAGATAGTCGTGACTACTAGCAGGAGACCTAGCCGTCGCTCGAGAAGCCTAGTCAAAGACCTGGTCTCAGTGCTACCATCCGCCACTAGATTCACGAGAGGGCACGCATCCATGGAGGACCTAGCTCGGCTAGCGCTAGCTCTCAGCGCTTCTAGAGTCGTCGTTGTCTCAGAAAGGAAAGGGAACCCGGGCTTCATCAGAGTATACGTGCCGCGAGCCGAGCCTCTCTCTCTAGAGCTCTTGAGCGTCTTCAGCCTCCGCGGCGTCAAGCTAGCTCGAGAAGTAGGCTCTAGAGCCCCGTCTAGACCTAGAGCTCTCTACGTTGCTAGCGATGGGTCGGAGGCATCGGATAGGGTTGCAGAGGAGTTGATTAAAGCGTTTCACGCAAAGCTCCTCGTAGACGAGGCTCCGCGAGACTCTATCATAGCTTCGGTCTCAGCTCATGGTAGCGACCTCTGCCTCGTTAGGTTCTTCTATGGAGGGAGGCAGGTAGGCCCAGAGCTGAGGCTCTCGGCTCTCTTCAAGCAAGACTAGCCGGGGCTCGAGAAGCGGTCAGTCATAAGCCTTTAAAGGTTCTAGGGCTATAGGGGTTGTGGATTTCGGCTAGGTGTATCGGTATGGGTATCAGGGTCAAGATGGTATCTGAGATAGAGAAGATAATGGGTAACATAGAGCAAGTGAGGAATATAGGGATAATAGCTCACGTAGACCACGGGAAGACGACGACGAGCGACTCTCTCCTAGCCGCAGCCGGGCTTATATCTGAGAGGCTTGCCGGCGAAGCACTCGTCCTAGACTACCTCTCTGTGGAGAAGCAGAGAGGGATCACGGTTAAGGCTGCAAACGTAAGCCTCTACCACGAGTATCAAGGCAAGCCCTACGTGATCAACCTAATAGACACTCCGGGCCACGTAGACTTCACGGGCAAAGTCACTAGAAGCCTTAGAGTTCTCGATGGAGCCATAGTAGTGGTGGATGCCGTAGAGGGGGTCATGACTCAGACGGAGACAGTAGTAAGGCAGGCTTTGGAGGAGAGAGTTCGACCAATCCTATTCATAAACAAGGTGGATAGGCTGATCAGAGAGCTCAAGATGACCCCTGAGCGCATACAGGAGAGATTCGTGGAGATAATCAAGGAGTTCAATAGCCTAATCGACAACTACGGAGAGCCAGAGTTCGCCAAGAGGTGGAAAGTGAACCCAGCCGAGGGCCAGGTGGCTTTCGGGAGCGCGAGAGACAAGTGGGCGCTCACAGTCCCCCTGGTCAAGAAGAAGGGCGTTTCTCTCTCCGACGTGATCAACGCTTACAGCAGAGACGATAAGGAGCTCGTGGCTCAGCTATCTAAGCAAGTCCCGCTTCACGAAGCTCTACTAGACATTGTCGTCAAGTTCGTGCCGAACCCTAGAGAAGCGCAGAAGTACAGGATCCCCAGGATATGGAGAGGGGAGCTCGACTCAGAGCTAGGCAGAGCGATGATAGAAGCCGACCCCAACGGGCCTCTGGTCTTCTACGTGAACGACGTTAGAGTAGAGAAGGCAGGGCTTGTCGCTACGGGGAGGCTCTTCTCGGGGACGCTTGAGCCCGGTAGAGAGGTGTATCTGGTATCCGGGGGGAGAACAGGCAGGATTCTCCAGGTCAGCCTCTACATGGGGCCTTTCAGGGAGCTCACGCACAAGATAACAGCGGGCAATATCGGAGCGATCATGGGGATCGAGGACATAAGGTCTGGCGAGACCATAGTCGACATGAGGTACTCTGCTTCATGCGCTCCCTTCGAGCCTCTTAGATACGTGAGCGAGCCCGTGGTCACTATTGCGGTAGAGCCTCTGAAAGTCCAGGACTTGCCTAAGGTGATAGATGCTCTCAGAAAGCTCACTATCGAAGACCCCAACCTAGTCCTCAAGATAAACGAGGAGACTGGAGAGTACCTGCTGTCGGGAATGGGCCCCCTCCACCTCGAGGTAGCTCTAACATTACTCAAAGAGAAGTTCGGAGTCGAGGTCAAGACTGCTCAGCCAATCGTAGTGTATAGGGAGGCTGCTAGAGTTGCGAGCAAGGTGTTCGAGGGCAAGAGCCCCAACAAGCATAACAAGCTCTACATAAGCGTAGAGCCTCTCAACGATGAGACAATAGAGTTGATCGCTAGAGGAGAGGTTAGAGAGAGCATGGACCCGAAGGATAGAGCAGCTATCCTGAGAGACAAGGCTGGATGGGACTACGATGAGGCTAAGAGGATCTGGGCTATAGACGAGGGGTTCAACGTATTCGTAGACAAAACAGCTGGCGTCCAGTACCTCAGAGAAGTCAAGGACACTATCATAGCCGGGTTTAGGCTAGCGGTTAGAGAAGGGCCTCTAGCAGCAGAGCCTGTGAGAGGGCTCAAGGTGGTGCTACACGATGCAATCATCCACGAAGACCCAGCGCATAGAGGCCCCGGTCAGCTCTATCCAGCCACGAGGAACGCTATATGGGCTGGGATTCTCACAGCTAAGCCAACGCTCCTAGAGCCTATACAGAAGCTCGATATAAGAGTGCCGATGGACTACATAAGCAATATCGCTGCAGTCTTGGCGCGCAAGAGGGGGAGGATGCTGAACGTGATCACTACCGGCAACGCTGCTAGAGTCATAGCGGAAGTCCCGGTAGCGGAGAGCTTCGACCTAGCTAGCGAGCTGAGAGGAGCTACAGCAGGCAAGGCTTTCTGGGGCGTGGAGTTCAGCAGGTGGGCTCCAGTACCCGACTCTCTACTAGACCAGCTGGTCTCGGCTATCAGGAAGAGGAAGGGCTTGCCGCCAAGCCCACCGTCTCTAGAAGACCTTCTAGGCCCATAGCTGAGCTCTCAGGGCATCACTATAGCGTCTATCCCCATCACTCTACTCAAGTACTTAGCTGTAACCCCCGCGTCTCTACCTCTATACCCGTCTACTATCACTAAGCGCGGCCTAGCTTCGCTCACGTACTCTAGTATCTCGCTGAATGAAGCGTGGTCGCTCAGCCCTACTCTCACGTATCTCTTCTTCATCTCTACAGCGGGAGCTCTAAGCTCCCAGCCTGTCACTATTACCTGCGTGCAGCAGCTGTGCTCGTTGAGCGAGCCTGAGTTTATGTGCTTGAATACGACTACCGGGTCTCCGCAGACAACGTCTTCGCTCAAGACTCTCAAGGGCTCCAAGCTCGTCTTGTAGAATCTCTCAGCAATCCTCGCTATCTTGTAGGTGACCTCGTCGGCGAGAAAGAGGTCTCTGACTCCTCTCAGCCTCAGCTCAACCATCACCTCCTGCAGCTTCCCATTGTAGCCTCTTACGACCACACAGCCTTCTCTAAGCTTCTTGGATAGAATGTCTACGAGAGCCCCTACAGCATCCCACTCCTTCCACTTCCTCTCCAGATGGGGAGACCCGTAGGTCGCGTCTAGTACCAGCACGTCTAGGTCGGTCATGGGCGGAGTTCCCGGCATCTTGAAGTCTCCAGTATACCCTACTCTGAAGTCTCTACCCTCGACTAGCACTTGCGCACTACCCACTATGTGCCGAGCTTGTAGGAGAGTCACTATCTCATCCCGTAGCCTGAAAGAGCTCCCGTAGTCTAGCCGGACTGCTCTACTCTCGCTCACAGTGTACCCGAGGGCTTCGAGTAGCTCGAAGGTGTAGGGAGTGGCCACTATGTAGGGAGTTTCTCTCAAGCTTGCCTCAATGTTCACTAAGTGGTCTCTGTGAGCGTGAGTAACAACTCTAGCGGGCCTCAAGCTGTGACCGTCTACGCTGAAGCACTCGCCTAGCAGTATCGCGCCACTCCTCGTCACTGACGCCTTGACTTTCAGCAAGAGATACCCCTCTAGAGAGCAGAGCCCCGGTAGAGCGAGCTCTCAGCACTCTTATCTCCGAGTAGCCTCCCCCGGGGGAGGGAGCGCGCTACTAGTTGCTAGGAGCTACCTCTAGCTCTCTCTAGAGCTCTCCTAATCTTCTCTCTAGCCTCCGCTGCTCCCCTCCAGGATTTCACCTTGACCCACTTGCCGGGCTCTAGCTCCTTGTAGTGCTCGAAGAAGTGCTTGATCCTCTCCTTCAACGCGTCCGGGATATCGGTTATATCGTTCCAGTCAGCGTAGTAGGGGTCTAGCTTCGCCTTAGGGACGGCTATGACTTTAGCGTCTGGACCCTCCTCGTCCTCCATCTCTAGCAAGCCTATCGGCTTGACCTCGATGACTGCCCCGGCTTGGACGGGCTCTCTGCTGATTACCAGCACGTCTACGGGGTCTCCGTCTTCCTCGAGAGTGCCCGGGATGAAGCCGTAGTTAAAGGGGTACACCATGCTGGTGTAGAGAAACCTATCTACTTTGACTACGCAGGCTTCCTTGTCGAACTCGTACTTAACGCTGCTATTCATGGGGATCTCGACCACGACGTTAACGAGTTCGGGAGCACTCTTCCCAGGACCTAGTCTCTCCAAGCAGGTCAAGCGGGTCACCGCGTCACCCGGCTTCCCTAAGACTTATAAGGTTGAAGCTAAGAGAGGGTCGAGATGCGGACGACCTGCGGGGAGGAGGATGACTATGTCTAAGCCTATCTACGTCAGATTCAACGTGCCCCCCGAGCTAGCCGAGAAGATATACGAGGCTGTAGCTAGAGCCAGGAAGACCGGGAAGATAAAGAAGGGCGTGAACGAGACAACGAAGGCTGTCGAGAGAGGCCTCGCTAAGCTAGTCGTCATAGCTGAAGACGTAGACCCACCAGAAATAGTCATGCACCTACCCTATCTCTGCGACGAGAAGAAGATACCCTACGCATACGTGCCCAGCAAGAAGAGGCTAGGAGAAGCAGCAGGCATCGAAGTACAAGCCTCCAGCGTAGCGATCATAGAGCCCGGAGAAGCGGAGACACTACTCAGAGAGATCACGGAGAAAGTGAAAGAGCTAAAAGCAAGAGCAGGCGTATAAAGCCAGCGCGAGCCAGCCACAACTCTCTAGCTCAGCGCGCTCACAGCTCCTCAAGCCTCTCCTCTCCCCCTCTCTCCTCCGGAGCTAGCGCGTGGAATACGAGAGAGAAGCCGGGAGAGGCTTAGAATAGGGCTCGGTGCGGAGGCTGGAGGGTTGGCTGGTTGAGGCACGTTATAGTAGGGGGTCTCGGATACCTGGGGGTTAATCTCGCTGAAGAACTCGAGAGGAGGGGCTTTCGGGTCATCGTCGTCGGCAGGAGGGGCTCGGAGGCTAGGAGGCCTCGTATCGCGGCCAGGCTTAGAGCGATGGGAGTGCAACTAGAGCTCCCGGAGTCTCTGAGAGCCGGGGGCTTGAGGGACCTGGGGGGCGATGTGTACTACTACCTGGTCGGCAGGATCTCCGGGAGCCTGGAGGAGTTTAGAGAAGCGCACGTAGAACTCCTAGGAGAGACCGTTAAGGCGGCTGGAGAGCTGGGAGCTAGAGTTGTCTACGTGAGCGCTGTAAGCGCTGTGGGCGAAGTGAGGGGCCTCAAGCCCGGGAGCGTTGTCTACGAGGAGGAGGACCACTTAAACCCCGAAGTCCACAAGCACTACAGCTACCACGGGCTCACCAAGGCTGAGGGCGAGAGGCTACTCAGAAGCTCTAGAGAGCTGAGAGGCAAGTGGAGCATAGTGAGACCAGGGCTTCTACTAGGCCCCTGGGCATACCACTCAGAGTGGGCGGCTTACAGGAGAGCGCTATCAGCGAGAATAGCCCCCAAGCTAGGTAGAAGAATACCGCTAGTACACGTCAAGGACGTGGCAGAAATACTAGCAGAAGCCGGCGAAGGGAGATACGACGGCCTCTGGCTCAACGCCGTATCACACCACCCAGACCTAAGCGACCTAGTGATAGAGGGGTGCAGACAAACCGGAGCCAGATGCATAACAATACCCCTCAAGCCCCTAGCAAGCACTGCTCTAGCACTAAAACCCCTAATACCCAGAGGCAGACCCGAAGCACTAACCCTCGAGCTCCTAAGCCTAAACTACGAGTACAGAAGCAGAATACTCAAGAAGAACTGGAGAAGCCTACAAGAAGCAGTAAGAGACTTCCTAGAATGGGCAAAAAACAACCTCTAACCCCCACACACAAACGCACCAAACCCCTACCAGCTTCTCTCCCCTCGACACATAACCGGGGAGTAAACCTTTCAATTCCATGTGCCGGATTCTTAATTTTTCTGTAACGGGCTCGGGGAGAACTGGCTCGAATTCTCCTTTCAACTCCATGTGTCGGATTCCGTGTCGTGGCTGTTTCTTCGCTCACTTGATTTTTAGTCGTGTTGGTGTTTTAAGCTTCTTGGCTGTCGTGGCGGGGGCCTGCTTTCGTTCTTGGACTCTGGTTACGTTTTTAGGTGCTGGGGATGGCTCGCTCTAGTCTCTCGCGGGATTCCGCTTCATCGCAGCCATCGCTCCATCAGCGATGACAGCGCCTTGCTTGCTCTACTCCGCTCCATCGCTGGGAGTGTTTTAAACGCTTTAAAAGGCTCCCTTGTCTGGTTTGGGATGTGGGGGTTTGCTTCTAGAATAGATTTAAGCTTTACTCGTGTTTTGGGTTTTATGCAAGGGGATTCGTTGGCGTGAGTGGGGAGGTTAGGTCGTTCACGCATATAGTTAGGATAGCTGGTACTGACGTGAGGGGGGATTTGAAGCTACCTTGGGCTCTAGCTGAGGTTAAGGGTATCGGGTATAGTACGGCTATGGCTATTATTAGAATGCTTGGACTGAATCCCGGCATGCTGGCTGGGTTTCTGACTGAGGAGGAGGTAAGGAGAGTAGAGAGCGCTGTAGCCGACTTGACTAGCTTGGGGCTCCCGAGCTGGATGTATAACAGGAGGAGAGACTACGAGACCGGTAGAGACGTGCACCTCGTGGGCTCAGACCTCCTCTTGTACGCTAGGAGGGATATAGAGAGAGAGATCAGGCTGAACACTTGGAGAGGCGTCAGGCACAAGCTAGGCTACAAGGTTAGAGGGCAGAGGACTAGGACGACTGGCAGGATAGGAGCGACTGTGGGAGTGACTAAGAAGAAGAAGTAGAGCGCGAGGTGCTAGCCTAGTGGGTGACCCCAAGAAGTCTAGGAGGAAGTGGATGGGCCCCAAGCACCCCTGGATCAAGGAGAAACTACAGAAAGAGATAGAGCTGATGGGCAGATACGGCTTGAGGAACAAGAGAGAGCTCTGGCTAGCCGAGACCATGGCTAGGAGGTACAGGCATAGAGCTAGAGCTCTCCTAGCTCTACCAGAGGACGTTAGAGAAGTAGAGTTCAGAAAGCTCGCCTCCAAGCTAGCCAAGCTGGGAGTCTTGAGCGAGAACGCTACATTAGACGACGTGCTGAGCCTCACAGGAGAGCACTTCCTCCAGAGGAGGCTACAGACTATCGTCTACGCTAAGAGACTAGCTCGAACGATATACGAGGCGAGGCAGCTGATAGCTCACGGCCACATAGCGATCGGGGGGAGGAGAGTGACCTCTCCCGGCTACCTGGTCTCAGTAGACGAGGAGCACCTAGTAGACTACGCTCCCGGCAGCCCCTACCGGGAGAGGCTTGAGGCTCAGCGAGCTGAAGCCGGGTAGGGTGAGCTGAGAATGGCTCTAGCATCTAGAGAGATAAAGTGGGGGGTAGCGCACATATACAGTAGCTTCAACAACACGCACATCCACATAACGGACCTGACTGGAGCAGAGACTATAGCTAGAGCTAGCGGGGGCATGGTCGTGAAGGCTGATAGAGAGAAGCCCTCTCCCTACGCCGCCATGCTCTCAGCTAACAGAGTCGCTCAGCAAGCCTTCGAGAAAGGCGTGGTAGCTCTCCACGTTAAGGTAAGAGCTCCCGGAGGCTACGGGCCTAAGACGCCAGGGCCCGGGGCTCAGGCGGCTATAAGGACTCTAGCTAGAGCGGGCTTCATCATAGGCAGGATCGAGGACGTCACTCCGATACCTCACGACTCTATCAGGAAGCCTGGTGGCAGGAGAGGGAGGAGGGTCTGAAGCTTCTTGCCCACATCTGTCTCTATCCTCAGTCTCGACGACCGAAGGATAAAGCTCGTGGCTAGAGGATTCGAGGTAGCGTACGTTAACGCCTTGAGGAGACTGGTTCTCTCAGACGTCCCCACTATTGCTGTAGACGTCGTCTACTTCTACGAGAACTCCACGGACGTCTACGATGAGATGATAGCTCACAGACTAGGCTTGACGGTACTGAGGTCTGAGGAAGCTCTGGGCAAGTACGGGTCTCCCGAGGAGTGCCGAGACGTAGAGCCCCCTAGCGAGAAGTGCTTCGTAGAGATATACCTAGACTACGCTGTAGACAGGGGGTCTCTCACAGGCTCCTACGTGAAAGCCTCGGACTTGAAGATCTCAGACCCCGACGTTAAGCCAGCCTACCCCGAGACCCCTATAACCTACGTGGCTCCAGGGCAGAGACTCCAGCTCGTAGCTTACGCTAGGCTAGGGAGGGGGAGAGAGCACGCTAAGTGGAGCCCTGCTAGCGTCTCTGTTCTCAGATTCACTCCCGTCATAACCTTCGACTTGGAGAAAGCAGAGAAGAGATGCATCGAGTGCCTCAAGAGCTGTAGCGAGGAGCTCTACGAGGAGCTAGCTAGGCTGAAGAAGGGGTCTCTAGAGCTCCACCACGTGGCGAACACGAGCGGGCTCAGGTACTGCGCTGAGAGCGAGTGCAGTGGAGCAGTAACCTTGAAATACGATAGGAGCACGCTAGAACTCATCGTGGAAAGCACGGGAGCTCTGAGCCCTCAGAGGATAGTCTATGAAGCTATAAGAGCATTAGAGAGTAGAGCCTTAGCCCTAATAGAGGAGCTCAGGAAGCTGAGGTGAGAAGATGAAGCCCACAGGCCCCACGAACGCTCTGGTCAGGAGGCTAGCCAGGATGCTGAGGAAGGTTGCTAGAGAGAACAAGGCGCCAGCCTGGCTGAGAGTAGCCGAGGAGATAGAGAAGCCTAGGAGGAGGAGAGTCGCGGTAAACCTGAGCAAGATCAACAGATACGCTAGCAACGGAGACTTCGTAGTAGTCCCGGGCAAGGTGCTCGGAGTAGGGTCTATAGCTGGGAAGACTCTAACCATAGCAGCGCTCAGCGCTTCAGCAACCGCTCTAGCTAAGATCAAGAGCTCCGGCTGCCAGTTCCTAACCCTAGAGGAAGCTGTTAGAGTCAACCCTGAGGCTAGAAACGTGAAGCTGATAGTCTAGGCGAGGTGCCATGAGGGGAGAGGTCAGAGGAGAGATATACGTCGACGGCTCCGGGATGATCTTAGGCAGGCTTGCTAGCATTATCGCTAAGAGGTTGCTAGAGGGCTATAGAGTCTACGTTGTCAACGTGGACAAGATAGTTGTTAGCGGACGGAGAGCCATGGTGGTAGACTCATACAAGAGGACAGTGCTAGGAGTGAGGTCTCACTACTCTCACAAGTGGAGACCTAAGAGGCCAAGAAGCCCCGTGATGATCTTCAAGAAGACAGTGTGGGGCATGCTGCCTAAGAATATGAGGGGTGTGAGAGCACTCAAGAGGCTCAGAGCCTACTCGGGGATTCCCGACAGCTTGAAAGACAAGAGCTTCACCCGCTTCCCTGAAGCCGACGCCTCGAGGCTCTCGAGCCCTCCTCAGGCTACTCTAGCACTTATAGCTAGAGCTCTTGGATGGAGGGGTGGCGAGAGATGAGCAGTATTCTCGAGGCTGTGGGCGATAGGATAGTCGTGGCTAGCGGGAAGAGGAAGACTGCGCGAGCAACAGCAGTGATAAGGAGGGGGTCGGGCAGAGTATTCATCAACGGAGTCCCACTCGAGATACTGCCTGTAGAGATGGCTCGCATGAAGATCGAGGAGCCTCTCCTCCTAGCAGGCAGGCTCAGAAACCTGGTCGATATCCATGTCAATGTTAAAGGAGGAGGCTTCATGGGCCAAGCTGAGGCAGCTAGGATAGCGATAGCTAGGGGTCTCGTCGAGTTCTTCAGTTGCGAGGACGAGACAGAGGTGTGCAAGAGCTTGAGAGAGGTAGGGGAGAAGCTGAGGAGAGTCTTCGAGGAGTACGATAGACACATGCTAGTCGGAGACCCTAGGAGAACGGAGTCGGAGAAGCCTATGAGGTATAGCGCTAGGAGGAGGAAGCAGAGGTCGTATAGGTGACAGCCATGCTGCCCCCCGTCAGGTGCTTCACGTGCGGAGCCCCTCTGGGGCACTTGTGGGAAGAGTTCTCGAAGAGAGTCTCTGAGGGCGAAGAGCCGGCTAGAGTTCTAGACAGCTTGGGTGTTAGAAGGTACTGTTGTAGGAGAACACTCTTCACCTCCGTGACTTACATAGAGGAGATATCCAAGTACAACGTCTACTCGAGGCTTAGAGATAGAGTGATAAAAGAGCACTTCTCAGCTCAAGTGAGGGGTGAGCTGTGATGGTAGAGCTACTAGTGCCAGCAGACCTCTACAAGAAGGCCGGGGTCATCATAGGCACTCAGATCTGCACTAAGTACATGAGGAGGTTCACCTACAAGATACTACCGGAGGGCTTCTACTTACTCGACGTAGTCAAGGTAGACGAGAGGCTCAGGATAGCTAGCCGGTTCCTAGCGCGCTTCGAGCCATCTAAGATAGCTGTCGTAGCCACTAGGATATACGCTCAGAAGCCGGCTGAGATGATGTGCAAGTACCTCGGCTGCAAGGCTATAACCGGGAGGACTGTTCCCGGCACTTTCACGAACCCCAAGCTGAGCTACTACATAGAGCCAGAGGTGGTCTTGATAAGCGACCCTAGGACAGACAAGCAGGCGCTCGTAGAAGCGTCTAAAGCCAGGATCCCCGTTGTGGCCTTCGTCGACACGGATAACAAGGTGGAGATGGTGGACTTAGCCATCCCGGCTAACAACAGGGGCAGGAGGAGCTTAGCTCTCCTCTACTGGATACTCACTAGAGAGATCTTGAGGAATAGGGGCGTTCTAGCAGGAGACCAGGACTTAGACCTCGACTACGAGCAGTTCATGGCGGCTAAGGTGGAGAGCGCTACAGCCTAGCTCTCCTCAAGGCTCTCCAGTTGTCTAGAAGCACGTTGGCTATAGCTGCTTGTAGAAACGCTGGGAGCTCTAACCCTACTCTAAGCCTGTAGTCGCAGAGCTCGAGAGAAGCTCCGTAGGTGAGAGTGACGGGCTCTCCTATCTCTAGAAGAGCTAGCATAGCGTCTCTCCCGCTTTCATCTATGCAGACAACGGGTCTGGGAGACTCGGGAAGAGCGGGCGCGACTAGAGCTCCTAGAGGGCTACCTCTCAGAACGGCTCTAATCCAGCCCTCGAGGCTATCCTCGTCTGGCCTCAGATGCCTGACCCTATCTCCTCTAGCGATCACCCACCTATCGCCAACTCGCGCTGCAGCGAGAGCATAGGGTCTCAGACCGTGGGAGACGAGGAGCGAGGCAGCTATGAATCTAGCGGAGTCTAGAGCGCTGGCCGGCGTAGTGTAGACGTGTGCTCGCGCCACGCTTGGAGAGCTCACTGGATATCGCCCAGCCCTAGTCTTCTAAGCAAGCTCTTGTCTCTCTTGAGCTTCGCTGCGAGCTTCTTCATGGTCTTGTAGTATGTGAGGAGCTCTCTAACCTCATCGGGGCTAGCACCGCTACCGATAGCTATCCTCCTGATCCTGCTCTTGTCTATGATGTCTGGGTTGTCTAGCTCCTCGTAGGTCATACTCTCCAATATCGCCATCCACTTCTTGATCCTCTCATCGCCTAGCTTCAAGACGTCCTTCGGCACGTCTACGAGGAGCCCGGCGCCCGGGAGGTACTGGATGATCTTGGATAGAGAGCCCATGCTTCTAGTCGCTTTAAGCTGCCTGTAGACCAGCCTGAGGCTCAGCCTCCCCCGGGCTAGGCTTTCAGCCGCCTCTTCTAGCTCTCTAGCCTCCTCTATCATCTTCAGCTTCTCGAGGAGAGTATCGAGGTCTCCGAGGCCTAGGATGCGTGCAGCGAACCTCCTGGGCCTGAATACCTCTAGCTCCTCCAGCTTCTCCCCCACTCCCACGAACTTTATCTGAGCTCCGGTAGCAGCCGCGGCCGATAGAGCCCCACCTCCTCTAGCCGTCCCGTCGAGCTTGGTCACAGCTATGGACCCTATCGGTGTGACTGAGTGGAATCTCCTAGCTAAGTCGTAGGCTCTCTGACCCATAGCAGCGTCTATAACGAGGACTATCTCATCCGGCTTGATTCTCTCAGCTAGTCTCCTCATCTCCTCTAGTAGCTTCTCCTCGCTCCCGTAGCCGTGCCTACCAGCCGTATCTATGACGATTACCTGAGCTCCTCTCGAGACGAGCTCTCTAACCCCTCTCTCAGCTATATCAGCAGGGTCTCCGGAGCTCTCTCCGTAGAAGAAGGCTCCGACCCTCTCGGCTAGAGTCTTCAGTTGCTCTAGAGCCCCGGGCCTGTAGGTGTCGGTCGAGACGAGCCCCGTCTTGTAGCCTCTCTTCGAGTAGAAGAACGCGATCTTCCCGGCGGTAGTGGTCTTCCCGGAGCCCTGCACTCCGACTAGCATCATGACCCAGGGGGTTCTAGGGGGGTCTACTCTGGGCTCCGAGTCTCCCCCGAAGAGCCTGGCTAGCTCCTCGTAGACTATCTTCGTGAACCAGTCTCTCCTGCTCACCATCGAGGGCGGGGGCTCCTTGAAGGCTCTCTCCTTGATTCTCTGAGTGACCTCTATCACCAGCTTGACGTTGACGTCGGAGCGCAAGAGCTCTCTTTGAAGGTCTCTAGCGAACTCCTCTACCGCCTTCTCGTAGTTAGAGCTACCGAGGAATCTCTGTAGCGCTGCTCTAACCCCGTCTAGCACCAATAAGCGCCCCAGAGGTCTAAGTGCCAGCTTTAGGTTATAAGAGTGACTCGCTAGGCTTGAGAGCGGCTTCAAGCAGCCTCGTCTCGCAAGAGTGCAGGTTGAGAGAAAGATATTTAACCGTCAGACTCTCCGCAGAATTCGACTAGAATAGGTGGAGGTTCTATGCGCCTGTCTAAAACAAATCTAGTAGAGATTGCAATAGGGACTTGTAACAAGACAAAGCGAGCAGCAGCCAGCCCGACAGAGCCCTCCATAGATACACTCTACTATGGTGGGTGAGATGATGGCTGGGCAGGCTACGGGAGCTAGAACAGGGGCCGGGATTAGAGACGTAGCCTCTGTCAGCGTCGTCTCCTGGGCCGGGGCTCTGACAGAGTGGCTAGACTTCTACTCCTACGTGGTGCTAGCCGGGCCGATCATAGCCCCCAAGTTCTTCCCCAAGGCGGACCCCATAGCGGCGCTGATAGGAGCCTACGGCATTCTAGCTATAGGCTTCCTGAGCAGGCCTCTCGGAGCCCTTCTCTTCGGGAAGATCGGAGACCAGTATGGTAGGAGGGTGGCGTTCGTAGCGGCTCTAATGACTCTCTTCCTTTCAACAGTAGCCATGGGGCTCCTGCCGACGTACGCGGAGATAGGCATAGCGGCGCCGATAGCGCTAGCGTTCCTGAGGTTCTTGCAGGGCCTGGGCTTAGGCGGTGGCTTCGGGTCAGCGATAGTCTACCTGGGAGAGTTCGTGCCAGAGCATAGGAGAGGGTTCTTCACAGGCTTCCTCTTCACCACGGCTCCCGCTGGCATGGGAATAACGATGGGTCTATACAGCTTCACTAAGTGGCTGACTGGCGACGCTTTCACCGACTGGGGCTGGAGGCTGGTCTTCTTCCTAGCTGCCTTCACAGACGTGATCATAGCAGGGATAATAATGTTCATCTACAAGGAGACGCCTATCTTCGCAGCGCTCAGAGCAGTGAGGAGGGTCACATCGGCTCCGATAAGAGAGGTGTTCTCGAGAGAGTACCTGCCTCTGGTCATACTAGCCTGGATCGGAGTAGTGGGAGCTCACGGACCCATATGGTATACGAACATGCTCTACGCTAGAGAGTACGTCAGGATATTCGCTAGAGAAGTCGGGGCCCAGGTGACGTTCGACGCGTCCTTCTACCTCATGGTGGCTGCTCTGCTCTCTCTCTGGATGTACCCGCTCTTCGGATACATATCGGACAGGCTGGGGAGGAAGCCGATCCTACTCCTGGGCATATACGGTAACGCGCTTTGGTTCATAGTAGCTCTGAGGTTCTTAGAGAGGAGCGTTGTCGAGAACAACGCGTTAATGGCGTTCCTCACGATGTTCTCCATGACTATATTCAACGGCATAGGCTACAGCGGAGCTATGTCAGCGTGGCTTCTAGAGATCTTCCCCGCCAGGATCAGGATAAGTAGCGTCGCTCTCGCGTACAACCTAGGCTACGGAGTCACCGGAGGCCTCACCCCCCTGGCTATAACAGCGATCTACGGCTACATCACGAAAGACCTCTACCTAGCCACCCTGATATGGGCCGGGCTAGTCCCCGCGGTGATGGCTCTTCTCTTCCTCGTGAGAGGCCCCGAGACTCTGGGAGTGAGGATCTGGGCTGAGCTCTCGGCAGAGAGGTTCGCCAAGAAGCCGCTCATAGTCTCTCCAGACATGCCGCTAAGACAGGTCGCTAGAGCCATGGCCGGGGCCAGGAACAGAGTCGCTGTCGTAGCGTCCAGCAAGCTCGCCGGCCTGATATACACCAGGTCTATAGTCAGAGCTCTAGCAGCAGGCGTTAAGCCCGAGGAGCCGGCTTCGAGAGCCATGGTTAGAGTGGAGTGCATGAGGAGAGACGCTAGGGTAGTAGATGCCTTCGTCATAATGCAGAGCTACGGCGTCCCAGCAGTCCCAGTCTGCAGCGACGGCGATGAAGTAGTGGGGGTCATCGAGGAGAGAGAGCTGCTAAATGAGGCGCTATCGCTGAGGAAGGTCCTCGAGAAGAAGGTGGCTCTCAGAGTCAAGGCTCTCGACGCAGCCCCCAGAGAGCCCATCTACGTCACTCTCGACTCCAAGCTGGGAGACGTGATCAAGACCATCGCGAGGAACAACGTAGGGCTAGTCCCCATAGTGGACGCTGATGGGAGAGTGCTTGGCATAATCTCCGAGAGCGATATAGTGAGGATGCTAGCCCACGACCTAGACCCAGAGGCTCCAGTGGAGCAGGTGATGAGAAGAGAGGTCATCAGCGTGCCGACCACAGCCACAGTCAGAGACGCTGCAGAGCTAATGGTCAGACACAACATAAGACACGTGGTGATACTCAGAGAGGGAGGGAGACTAGCTGGAGTACTCTCAGTGAAAGACGTCCTGAGAGCAGTAGCGTAGCTTGAGCCCTCGGCTCGCGAGCTCTCCGCGCACAACCCCTCATTTCTCTGCACGCCTCCCGGCTCCTCTCTCACCTTCTGTGAGCTGCCCCCACCAGGTCGCTCACGCTACGAGCCCCCAGTCTCGCGGCCCACTGCTCGAGCCCCTCGATTATCTCTCTAACGACCCCCGGTCTCAGCGCTAGCGCTGTCCCGACCTGGACTGCTCTAGCCCCCGCTAGTATGAACTCAGCCGCGTCAACCCAGCTCGTTATGCCTCCACAGCCCACTATGTCTGCCTCGTACTCTCTGTACACGTCGTACACTACTCTGACGGCTATGGGCTTGATCGGCGGGCCCGAGAGGCCCCCGTGGATATTCGATAGTATTGGCTTAGCTGAGTAGACGTCTATGGCTATGGCTTTCACGGTGTTTATCAGAGTGAGCCCTCGAGCCCCGGCCTCCAGAGCCTTCCCGGAGGCCTCCACGACTCTGTCAGCTAGGCCTAGCTTCGCTAGAACCGGGATCTTCACTGTGGACGCTGTATTCTTCACAACCTCGTAGACGTTAGCCGGGTCTGCTCCAATCTCTATACCGTAGCCTCTCGTATGCGGGCAGCTGAGGTTTAGCTCTACAGCAGAAGCCCCCCACTTCTCGGCTTCCGCGGCTACTACGATGAAGTCCTCGAGCGTCCTCCCTCCCGCGCTGACTACTATGGGGACTCCTAGGCTCCTAGCCTTCTCGACGATGCCTCTGACAGCGGAGACTCCGGGGTTAGCCAGCCCGACGGCGTTGAGCAAGCCGCCGTTTGCGAGCTCTACCACTATGGGGGGAGGGTACCCTTCTCTAGGCTCCGGGGTTATCGTCTTGGTGACTACTGCAGACACGCCGTAGCCAGCTAGTATCTCCACGTGCTCGGGCTCCGAGCCCAAGATCCCGCTCGCGTTCATAACCGGGTGCCTCAGCCTGAGCCCGGCTACGCTAACCTCTAGCATCAGACCCCACCAGAAAGCCTCGAATGTCACCACATGAGAGTAGAGCTCCGTGAACGCAGAGTAGCAGAGGGTGAGGCTTTAGAGTGCAGGAGCCGCAGACCCCCACTCCGCACTTCGTCATCACCTCGGGAGCTACCAGAGCCCTGGAGCCCAGCTTCTCGCAGACAGCGGCCAGCATCGCGTTAGGGCCTACTGCGATAACTCTATCCCAGCCTCCTCTACTATACATGCTGAGAGCCAGGTCTACAGCGTTCCCGCAGAAGCCCCTACTGCAGTCTTCTGTAGCTACCTCCACCTCGTCTACCGACGAGAAGGGGGCCACGCTAGAGACATCGAATAGCTCCGAGCCCCTCCTGACCCCCCAGGCTAGCCCCACTCGAGCCCCGGCTCTCTCAGCGACTCTAGCCAGGTACGGGAAGGGGGCTATCCCAATGCCTCCCGCTACGAACAGCACTCTCTCCCCGCGTCTCGGGACTAGGCCTCTCCCGTAGAACCCCCTCACTCCGAGGAAGGGAGGCCCTCTGCTCAGAGCTCTAGTACCCTCGCCTCTGACCCTGAACACTATCGTCAGCACCCCGTTCTCGTAGTCCGCTACAGACATGGGCATCTCGTCTACTCTAGGGACCCAGAGCATGACGAACTGGAGAGGCTCCGGCTCTCGTGGGACCACTCCTAGTAGCTCGACTCTGAGCAGATGGTAGCCCGGAGAGAGCTCTCTCAGCTCCAAGAGCTTCGCGCTCCAGTACACGAGCGGTCCCGCGGATGATTCAGAGCCCCGCCTAAATATACGGGACGTCTATCAGCGAGCTCTCCCCAAGGCTAGATATTCTAGGCTTCGTTCTCCAACGTGTCTCGGAGGGGCTCCAGGTTGGTTTCTCAGGAGGAGGTCTTGAGATGGCTTACAGCCGAGGGGTTCTCTGTTAGGGTCGAGAGCGTCCCCCCATTCGCTCCTCTCGACTGGCTACTTCTAGTAGAAGTCCCGAGCATTCCGAGGATACACGTAGCGATCCAGAAGCCTAAAGCTAGAGACGATATAGTAGCTCTAGGGATAGGTGTCGCTCTAGGCCCAGACCACAGAGACGCATTCGCGAGCCTCCCTAGAAACGAGAGGATAGCTATAGCCTCTCAGATCCTCCACGACCTAGTCATGTTCTGCAGAGATTGTAGCGTCGGCTTGCAACCCTCCCTAGAGGAGCTCCAGTTCATAAACGTCACCAAGGTCCTCTACGCGAGCGACCTCTCGAGAGAGAAGCTATCGACAGCAGTGAGAGAGATGTCGAACGCATTCGCTCTCATAGTGTCAATCCTCAACAGAGAGCTCTCCATCAGGGGAGTAGAGCTGGGAGCTAGGAGGAGGGAGGATATGACGGTGATGTAGCTTGGAGCTGAAGGTGAAAACACCGCTCCTGATAGCTGAGGGGCAGTGTCTAGCAGTCTCGGCCTATCTCGATGCGGAAAGACTCCTCCCCATACCCTCCAGGGCTCTCAAAGCAGCAATCCTAGCGTTCACTCTAGGAGACGTGGAGGCTCTGAAGACTCTTGATTGGAGAGATGCAGTGATAGCGTACGCTATGGTCTACGGGGGTCTCGTGCTATCCTACACGTGCGGGCCCACGACTCCCATATCTAGACTCTACGTGGATACAGGAATAAGCATAGAGGAGTCTCGAGGAGCCCGGTTCTCGAGAAGACTAGGGGACAGCACTATACTCAAAGCGTGGGCGCTCCTAGCTAGTGGAGAGGAAGACCTGGGGCTCAAGATGATCCAGGGTCTCAGCTCGTATCCCAGAGCTCTGGCTTGGAGGCATCCGGGCTCCGTGAAGCTCTCCCCCTCTCCCATCAGTGTCACAGTGTCAGCCAGAGACCTCGAGCTTCTCAAGCTTAATCCTAGCTATCTCGACGAGATTATTAGGCCATGGAGCTAGAGTGTATCTCTTCAACCACTCGTCGTCTATAGGGGCTCTAGCTAGGACTTCTATTATCTTGTTGATTAGAGAAGCTGGGACCCTCTTCTCTCTCACAGCTTCGCAGTCTAGGTCTAGGTAGATTACTCTCTCGCCTGTCTCGAAATCGTAGTACATTATCACAGGCCACGCTCTGCAATCCATAGGTCTCTTATTGTAGACTCTGCAGAAGCCTCTCTCGTCTAGGAAGGGGCATACTCTACCAGGGCGGCCTAGGGTCTTGACTGGCCCCAGCGGGGTAGAGACCTCCGTGGAGGCTTCTTCAAACAACTCTTCCTCCTCGGGGAGTAGCACAGCGTAGAATCTATGGCAGCAGTTGTTCTTGCACTTCGCGCAGATACTCCCGAAGTTAACGAAATCGAACAAGTCCGCTACTCGCCTAGACTTCACTCTACTCGAGCCCTCTCGAGATCGGCTCTCGACTCTTAGACGTTAATAGGAGAGAGTCTACGCGCTAGAAGCTACATCCAGCTAGGCTCGAGGATTGCTTGTAGACTATAGCTATACTACAGCCCGCGTTTCAGCTGACTCGTCTCGCCATAGAGCCGGGGTCTCTACCCGGGTTGGCTCGCAAAGCTCCGGGTAGCTATGCGAGACTGAGGCGCGGGCTTGGCGTTAATTTTAAGCGTTAAATACTCTTATTTTAGGAGAGAAGCTCTAGGAGTCTTTAGAGTGGTTAGAGAGCTCGCCGTCATAACGCATGAAGACTTCATGCTACACGAGCCTCCCGACTCTAACCCCGAGCGCCCCAAGAGACTAGCTAGAGCTCTCGAGTCCTTGGAGAAGCTCTCAGAGCTCTTACCGAAAGGCAGGAGGGTTGTTTTCACGAAGAGCCCGAGAGCTTCTCTTTCATTCTTCAGGATTGTTCACTCCAGTAGGTACCTCGAGCGTCTAAGAGACATGCTGAGACGAGGCGGCGCCACGTACATAGACTCGGATACCTACATCTCTCCGGGCACGAGGGCTGCTCTTGAGAGACTAGCGGGAGCCTCGATGAAAGCAGTATCCTACGCTCTCTCCGGGAAGAGCTCTCTAGTGGCTGCTAGACCTCCGAGTCACCACGCTGGCTTCGATGGCAGAGCTAGAGGCTCTCCGTCTCAAGGCTTCTGCCTCGTGAACGCTACAGCGGCGATTGCTAACGTTCTAGCTAATCACGGCGGCGTTGCAGTCGTGGACTTCGACGCTCACCACGGTAACGGCACAGCAGAGATATTCTATAGTAGGAGTGACGTGCTCCACATAGACCTACACTTCGACCCCAGGTTTGTCTTCCCGTTTACCGGGAGACCTAGCGAGATAGGAGCTGGCGGCGGAGAGGGCACAAAGCTCAACATAGTGTTCCCGATGCTAGCGGGAGACGATATAGCTCTAGACTCGCTAAAGCTCGTAGACGTAGCTCTCAAGTCCTGGAGCCCTGATTACGTTGTCGTATCAGCAGGCTTCGATTCTTACAGAGGAGACTACGATATGGTCCCATCGAATATAGGGACTAAGTTCTACTACTCTCTAGGCAGGATTATAGCTAGCCGCGCTAAGAGAGCAGTCGTCGCCGTCCTCGAAGGAGGCTACGGAGCGGGCTTAGAGAGAGCTCTGCAAGCATTCGTTCTAGGATTACTGGGCTCTAAAAGCTACCCCTGGGACCCTCTAACGAGGAGCTCGAGGAGAGCTATGCGAGAATACCTCTTATTCAAGCTAGAGCTCTTACTCCACATCTACGACAAAGACAAGATCGAGATCCCCTATCACGATAAGAAGGTCCTCTCGGAGATAAGCAAAGCTATCCTCGCGGGGACGAGGGCATCCTCGGTTCTCTGGCGAGCTAGAAAGCTCACCATATAAGGCTCCCTCTCAGGGTATAGTAGAGTGGGATGACCGGACGACGGTCGCCCGAGCGCGTGAGGAGCGTTCACCTAGGGGACCGTTGCTCACATAGTCTTCTGTCGATAGAGGCTCTGGACACCTCCTAATAAGGGCTCGGCTAGAGCCTATTGAGTGGTGGAGTGTGTGAGCTTAGTCTGGCTCGCGAGAACCGGGGTCGAGGAGCCGGAGAGGAAGAGTAGAGTGAGTGTTAGCGAGGACGAGGAGGAGCTAGAGTTCTACAAGGCGTCCTACTACGCGCTAGGCTGCTAGGTCTCGAGTGCTCTCTCATCTATGCGTTAGTATAGCTGTGTAGGAGTCGCCGCTCACCGAGTCGATCACGACGAAAGCGAACCTAACTAGCTGTAGCCGGGCTCCAGTCTTGTACTCTCGGAGAGCTGGCTCAGCATACCCTCTATAAGCTATCAGGTCTAAGCCTGAGGGCTCGAGTACTGTGAGGTCCACCTTGCCTCTATCAGGCACCCACTGGATTATCTGGAGTCTCCGGGACCTCGCGTAGTCGAGCTCTCTAGAGACGAAGACTGCTCTGCCATCCTCAACTCTCACGTTCACTCCACCCATCAGCCTGAACTCCTTCAAGCTGGCGTCGTCTCCGCTTATGTAGATCCTGTCGCCACCACACACTCCTATAGTCTTCTTGCGGCTAGGGTCGTCTGGGTGGTAGGGGACTTCTGCATCGAAGCAGGGCCCATCGTACTCTAGCTCTACAGGGTTCCATACGAACATTACTCTATCCGCTCTCCTATCCACTATCTTCCTGTTGATCGCTGCTAGATTCTCCCAGCTTATCTTAGCATCCACTTCTCTCACTCCCACTGTTAGGATGAGCTCTCTGATCGCCTCTGGAGTTACGCCGCGCCTCCTGAGAGAGGCTATAGTCCCGAATCTCGGGTCATCGTAGCCCAGGAATCTGCCCTTCTCTCTTGAGAGGAGCTCTCTTATCTTGCTTTTGCTCAAGATGAAGCCTTCTAGCTTGAGCCTCCCCACGTGGATGAAGTGCGGCGTGCTCCACCCCATAGCCTTGTAGACGTAGAGCTGCTTCTCGGTATTCACCTCGTGCTCCTTGCCTCTAATCACGTGCGTCACATTCATCAAGTAGTCGTCTATAGCTACGGCGAAGTTGTAGGTAGGCCATACTCTATACTTGGAGCCAGTGAGGGGGTGTGGGTACTTCTCCGTGTCTATTATCCTGAGAGCCACCCAGTCTCTCACACTGGGGTTAGGGTGCTGGGGGTCTGTCTTGACCCTGACTACAGCCTCTCCCTCTCCGTAGGCTCCCTCGAGCATTCTATCGAACTGCTCTAGCTGCCACTCGGCTTCCCTATCTCTGTCTCTGCAGTACAGCCCTGCTCTGAGCAGCTCTCTGCTCTTCTCTCTACAGGTATCCACGTATGCGTGCCCTCTCTTCAGCATCTCTCGAGCCACGTCGTAGTACACGTTTAGCCTCAAGCTCTGAATATACTCCTCGTGCCACACTACTCCGAGCCAGCGCAGGTCCTCTCTTATGCTATCGTAGGCTTCGAGAAGAGGAGTCTTAGTCCTAGGGTCTGTGTCCTCGAATCTCAGGATTAGCGTTCCTCTGTACATCTTCGCGTACTCGTCGCTAACTATGGCTGGTCTCGCGTTGCCTAGGTGTATGTGGAAATCGGGGTTGGGAGCGAATCTAAGCCTAACTCTCCCCTCGAGAGCTCCTGGAAGCGGTGGTAGTGTCTTCTTCTCCACGGTCTTCTCCTTCTCTCCCAGAAGCTCTGGGTACTCTTCTCTCAAGATGCGCTCAGCTTCAGGCACGCTTAGTCCTGAGAGCTCTTGAGCTAGCCTTCTAGCGATCTCGGCTATCTCTCTAGCCTGCTTCCTCAGCTCAGGGTAGTCTGAGAGTATCATTGAGACTACGCTCTCTACTCTAGCTCTGCCTCCGTGCTTGTAGATATCTTTGCACACATAGCCCCTAACGAGTCTCTCTAGATGCTCTGAGCTCACGAGATAGCACCAGCTCCCTCTAGACTCTCACTTCTCCCTCTCGATCGCGTAATCAGCCAGCTCTTCTAGACTCTTTCTAGCTTGCTTGTCGACAACATTGCTTAAACCCATCAGTATCTCCTTAGCTCTACCCACGTACACTCTCGCTAGCCTATCCGCCTCCACGTCTGCTCCAGCTTTCTTGATCAGCTCAGCGGCTGTCCTCAGCTCCTCCTCTGTAGCCTTGTAGCCTTTTGTCAGTATGTCCATCAGCTGCTTCTTCTCGTCTGCATCGAGTACTGAGAGAGCGTAGAGAACCAGGAATGTCTTCTTAGCTCTCCTAAGGTCGCTGTACACAGGCTTGCCTGTCTTAGCCGGGTCTCCGAAGACTCCCAGATAGTCGTCTCTTATCTGGAAAGCTACTCCCACGAAAGCTCCGTACTGCCCCATGAGTTCCACCACGTCTCCTGAGGCTCGCGCAGCTATTGCTCCAAACTTTCCCGAAGCTTCCATCATGGCTCCAGTCTTGTGGTAGACCATGGTTAGGTAATCGGTCACAGTTACGTCCCACGTCTTCTCGAAGAGCATGTCGAAAGCTTGCCCCCTAGAGATCTTTATGCCAGCCTCCGTCAACACCTCCATGGCTTCATGAGCCTCGGCTTTAGTGAGCCCATACCTGTAGCTGTTCACTATGAACTTGTACGCGTAAGCGTGAAGCAGGTCTCCAGCTAGCACAGCCCAGTCTACCCCCCATAGCTTATGCACAGTAGGAACCCCTCTCCTATAGTCATCCATATCGATTATATCATCGTGGATCAAGGTGAAAGTGTGAGCTACCTCTACAGCTGCGGCTAGAGGGAGAGCTCTACTCTCAGCCTCAACGCCTCCCAGCATTCTAGCAGTGAGTAGTGTGAGCGCTGGCCTGAGCCTCTTCCCGCCAGCTTTAATGAGATGTAGTGACGCTCGGTAGAGCTCCTCAGGCATCCCCGAGATGTTCTCGAAGAGAAAGTGGTCTACTAGCCTCGAGTACTTCTGCAGAGCCTCCTCTAAGCTTCTCACCATCTCCTCTCCCCTCAAATCCTGAGGAGTGGTAGTAGCCTCCCTCTTCTTATATACTCCTCTACATCGACCCCTCTAGCTTCAAGCTCCTCTCTAAGCCTCCCCGTGACAGCTATGGGGGTCTTCCACAGGTCTCTGACTCTACGCCCTCCACTGAGGAACACTAGGGCTCTAAGCTCCCCTATGAGGCTCCTCGTCTTCTCTCTCAGCTTCTCGTAGCCTTCCTCGAAGAGAGTCTTCAAGAATGGTCTAGCGAGAGCAGCAGAGTCAGCTCCTAGAGCTATCACCTTCGCTATATCGAGAGAACTCCTGACCCCTCCGCTACCGATTACGAATGCTCTCGGAGCGGCTACTCTAGCCTCTACTACGGCTACGGCTGTAGGGTTGCCCCACTCGTCTGCTATCTCAGAGCTCCCCCCTCCTCTCCTATAATACTCTACCTTGATCCAGCTGGTTCCACCACGCCCCTGGACGTCGAAGCATCTAAAGCCTATGTTGTAGAGCTCTCTGATAGCCTCTCTCCCGAGCCCGGCTCCGGTTTCTTTCACGATGACTGGGACGTCGAGAGAGTCTACTATCTCGGCTAGCTTCTCGACGAGCCCTCTATAGGTCGGCTCTCCCTCTGGCTGGAAGGCTTCCTGAGCGGGGTTTAGGTGTATTGCTAGAGCGTCTGCTCTAATCATGTCTACTGCTTTCTTCAACTCTCTAGCACTATACCCTCTCACTAGCTGCGCTCCCCCGATATTAGCTATCAGGAACGCTCTCGGAGCTGCTTCTCTAGCGACCCTGAACGTGGCTTCTAGAGAGGGGTCTTCTAGAGCTGCTCTCTGGCTACCAACGCCCATCGCTAAGCCTAGCTCCTCGGCTAGCCGAGCTAGAGCCTCGTTTATCCAAGCCACGTCTAAGTGTCCTCCAGTCATCCCCGCTATCACTATAGGAGCGCTGAGAGTCTTGCCTGAGTTGCAGAAGTCTACGCTCAAGTCTACATCCTCGAGGTCCGAGTCTGGTAGGGGGTCGTGGACTAATCTGAGGTACTCGAGGAGAGTTGAAGCCTTGTACTCTACGTCTTCCCTAACCGAGATCAAGACGTGCTCTAGCTTTCTCGAAGGAGTGTTATTCCCCACTAGCTACCACCCTAGTCCCCACATCGTCTCCAGCGAGAGCTCTGCCTAGGTCTTTAACGCCAACTATCCTAACGTTCTCAACCATCCTCGAGGCTTGCAGAGCTCTCTCCACCTTTCTAGCTATGCCTCCCGTTACGTCAAAGCCTTCTGTGGAGAAGAGTTCGATTTCGTCTAGGCTTCTCACTACCCTCACAACCTCACCGTTTCTAGCTAATACTCCCGGAGCCGACGTCACGAATATCAGGCAGTCTGCTCTCAGCGATGACGCTATCTCAGCTGCTATATCGTCTCCGCTGATTATCTCCGCGCCTCTACCAGACGGGATGGCGTCTCCGAAGACTACGGGCACGAGCCCTAGAGATAGGTCTCTCCGGATCACCGCTGTATCGCAGGACTCTGCGTCAGCGTTCTCGCAGATAGAGTGAGGAGGGTGTGCTACAGCTGGCACGCCTGAGCGATGGAGCTCGAGTAGAACGCTTAAGGCTAGCTTCATCATCGAGAGCTGTACTACGCTAGAGTCTCTAGCGTCGAGACCCCTCTTAGACTCGAGTAGCTTGCGGACAGCGTAGTGACCAAAGCTCCCCCCTCCCAGCACTAGAACCAGCCTGCCGCCTCTATCCAGGTACTCTCTCACCGCTCGAGAGCACGAGGCTAGATTCTCGTAGTCTATAGTCTCAGGCTCGCTCTTCCTGGTTACAACACTCCCCCCGAGCTTGACTACGGCTAGCCTACACACCTCTCCTCCACTCCTCTACACACAGGAGCTCGAAGAGCCCGGGTAGCGAGGGGCTCCACAAGCAATCTCTAGGAGGCTTCTCGAGATCCCATACGGCTATAGCTATAGCGTCTAGGAGTTGCTTGCGTCTAGCTATAGCGTCTAGGAGTTCTACCCCGTCTCTCACCTCCTCGGCTATCTCGAGAACAGCTAGCCCCGCTAGATGTACTAGAGAGCTGTAGAGGTCTATGCTGAGCGCGTCTCGAGAGAGAGCAGAAGCCTGCCTATAGACTCTACCCTTAACGCTAATGCTTGACCTCAACTTGACAGTCTTGAACTCGTAGACTTCATCAACATCTCTGTAAGCCACAACACTACCCGAGGATGCAGAGTACCTCAGAGAGTCTACTAGAGTCCTCTCGCTCTCATCTAGACTCATTGGCTCAGCTAGACTCAGGCTCTCGACTATGTCTCGTGGAGAGAGCTTCTCTCCGTGAGCCTCTCCCAAAGCATAGTAGAGCGCTGAGGAGACTGAGGCGTAAAGCCCTCCTAGAGGAGTCTCTTCAACCCTCCCCTCTTCAGCTAGCTCTACTCTAGAGCAGAAACGGAGCCCCATGTTCTCCAGGAGATTACTCCAGAGAGAATTAATCCTATCCTCTAAGCTAGAGACTCCTCTAGCCTCCACTCTAGGAGCATCGCACTCTCTTAGCTCCACGTCGAGCCTGAGGCTCGTTAGAGGAGCGGCTATAAAGGGGTTTCTACTCCCAGGTATGGGTACTCCAGCGAGTATAGCTGGTACTCTCACCAGGTATCTCGCTCTAAACAATGAAGTCTCTACCTCGTCAAGCTAGAGGGACTCTGGCGCTAGCATAGCCTACGACGAAGTCTCTCTCTCCAGTCACGTCTCCAGAGGTCGCGTGAGCTAGGAGTTCCGGCTTCACTCCCATGGTTTTAGCCATGTATGCTAGCATTGCTAGCGAGACGGGGCCGCAGACTGAGACGTCTAGAGCGTCGATTACTCTAAAGACCCCCTCGGGGTCTGGCTCTAGGAACTCCTCTAGCACTGCTTCATCCTTCTTCACTGAGACGTCGTGCGGCTCGTAGTGATTCAAGTCTGAGGTCGCTACGACGACTAGGTCTGCTCCCAGCTCTCTCCTAACCCTTAGGATAGCGTCTCCCAGCTTCTTCGCCACCTCTGCTGTCTGGATGAGGACTGTTACCGGCACTATCTTGAGCTTCTCGCCGCAAACGTATTGGAGAAATGGTAGCTGAACCTCGAGAGAGTGCTCTTCCAGATGTGCTCTGTGATCGAAAGCAGCTATCTCGCTGAAAGCCGCGATACTTCTCGCTATCTCAGAATCAACCTCTACATCCCCGAGAGGAGTCCTCCAGTAGCCCTCGCTATACACTGAGACGGGGAGCCCCATCCCTGTATGATTCGGGCCTACTAGGACGACGGTATCAGGGCAGCCTTCGATAGCCAGCCTTAGGTACGCGTGAGCAGCTATAGGCCCGCTGTACACGTAACCCGCGTGAGGCACTAGAAAGCCTAGGCTACTTCTTCCCTGAGGCTCGCCTCTCGGGGGGAGGACTCCTGGGCCTAGTCTGTGCAGGAACGAGTCTTTGATCGCTTTCAGCAAGCTCTCTCTCCTACTCGGGTAGAATGTGCCAGCGTGAGCCGGCAGCCTCACCCTCAAGGACCGAGCACCACCACGCTATCAGCTAGCCTAGGAGGTTATATTGTTGCTCTAGAGTATCCTAGTTGACTTAGAGTCCCGACCTTCTAGCTCTCCAGAGCTTCTCGAGCTCTCCTCTGTAAGCATCTATGGCTGGCGTGGCGGCTGGGTCTAGGCCTAGAGCTTGAGCTGCCAGAACTGTAGAGTAACCTGCTAGAAGAGAGGTCTCCAGGACGCCCGCTAGACTCTTCTCGACACTCACTTGTAGTGTTCTACCGACTTGCTTGAAGACCCTCGACGCTATTCTCAGAGCTTCTCTGCTATACTCGCTCCAGCCTTCTATCACTATGAAGGAAGCGGGGGCTTTGAAGAAGAGCCATGAGTTGAGGTCGTTGTGAGCAGACTCGGGGTACACTTCAACCTTAGCTACTTTCTTGGAGTTCTCAGCTATCTCCGACCTCCATCTCTCTGCTAGAGCCGAGACGTCTCTAGTAGAGGCTATCGTGACAATGCTGCTCTCAGCTATAGCTTCAGCGTACGCTCTGGCTTCCTCTACGCTCACTCTCTCTAGCCGCGCTGTAGCCGATTCTACCTCCTCCTCGCTTAAGCGTAGGCAGTCGGTAGACGCTAGGACTCCTAGAATAGCGCCCAGCATTGCTGGCAGAGCTGCTCTAGGCTTCAACCCGCTCCTCAGAGGAATCCATGGGAGCCCTCGTCTCTCAGCTATCTCTCTAAGCAAACCCCCGCTTGAGAGAACAGCGGCTTTAACGCCCCCCGCTAGAGCTTCGGAGAGACAAGAGATAGTCTCTATAGTGTTGCCCGAGTAGCTCACAGCTAGCGCTAGGTCGTAGTCTCTGGTCTCAAATCCTACCGAGAAATCCTTAACTACATCGATCGAGACTCTAGAACCGTATATTCGAGCAACTAGTAGCGCTAAGTCTCCTGCAGCACCGCTTCCACCCATCCCGCATACCAGGATTCTCTCAGCTCTCCTCACGTCGACTCGCTTCTCTAAGCCTCTAGAAAACCCTTCTCTCAAGAGCTCTGGCCACAAGAGATACTGGTCTAGTAGGCTCACACCACTTACCCCCTCCAATAGCTTAGGAGCTCTTCTAGCATAAGCTCTCTACACTTCTCGCGCAGAAGCCATCTATGGCTGTAGAGAGTTCTCTGGACTCTCTCATCGTCTGAGAACGCGTAGACTTGAAGTATTGGTGTCGACGCGGCTCTAGACACTGCTCTAAGGTACTGTGTTAGCTCGAAGCCTTTGACAGCATTCGGGTCAACGATCCTCCTCAAGGAGAAGTAGACTTCAACATCGCTCCTCTCTACTCCGAGCTGGCGAGCAACTATCTCGGCTAGGCTCTCGGATAGATGCTCGAAGTCTAGCTTGGAGAGGGCTTCGTCTAGGTTGAGAGATGGAGCTATCCTATCCTCGAGAAGCTCCTCTGTTCTCTTGATGAGCGAGACTGGGAGCAGGTGTCTCTCGTGTAGGAGAGACCTGGCCCACCTCTTCAGCAATCTGCTCCCCCTCATAGCCGAGAGCTTTATCACATACATCATCTCGTTGTCGTCGAAGTACAGGAGCCCATCGGAAACTAGCTCAGCTAGCTTGGAGGGAGCTAGTAGAGAAGCAGGGTCTGGCAGATGCTCGTATATCTGGGGATTCAGGCTATCCCACTCTTCGAGAATGTACTCGAGGGTCTTCGATACAGCTAGCTGGATCGAGAGGAGCTTGTGGTGGAAGTAGACGCTTCTATACATCTTGAATCTAGCGTCGAAAACGTCTTCTATAGACTGGAGCGCCTTAGGGGTCACCTGGACTTCGGGCTCCTCGTTTCTCACAACTACCTCGAGCCCCTCGATCAACCTGTCTAGGTCTATGTAGCCGTAGACTACTCCAGTGTATCTAGCGTCTCTGACTAGGTAGTCTACTCTATCCACGTCGTAGATCTCGTTGGAGAGGAGGCTAGAGACTAGCTTCAGGGCCCCCCTTCTGAGCCCTAGACTCTCCCACGTCTCCTCGTTCTTCTCAACACTAGTGCTCTTGAGAGTCTCGAGAGCAGCTAGTATCTTGAGCGAGAGCTCCTCACTCTCTCCTCTAACAGCTTCAGCCATCTTCTCGACTAAGTGCAGTGTGTAGACCTCGTGGATCTTGAAGCTCGAGCCTAGTCTCTCCGCTTCTCGCTCTAACTGCTTCACGGCTTTGCAGGCGTTAGAGGAGTGGCTTCTTCTGCTAGAGCATCTCTTGATGAGGTCGGCTAAAGCCTCTTCTGTAGCGTGGCTGAAAGCCAGATGCCCTGAGTCGTGGATTAGAGCAGCTAGTCTCGATACGTCAACGAATACGCTGAGCTCTCTAGCCGAGCAGCTCGAGGAGATAGCGCTACACAGCTGGGGGTCTGCTCCAGCCTTAGCTACGACTCTCGAGACTATTCTGTGCATTAAGTGAGTAACGCCTAGAGAGTGCTCAAGCCTCGAGTGAGTAGCAGTGGGGAAGACTAGGTAGGCTAGGCCGAGTTGCTTGATTTCATGCAGTCTTCTCAGAAAAGGGGTCTGGAGGAGGACGTACTCCTCGCTAGTTATCCTTATAGCTCCGTGAACGCTGTCTTCGACCACAGCTCTATAGTCTCGCGGGTAATCGAGAACCCCTATCTCTTCCCCCCACGGTAGCGATCGAGTCGAAGATGGTAATAGAGTTTGTGCCTTCCGAGGACAGGTCTCCAGGAGAGCTCTCCCCTCTTCTCGCTTGGTTCTTTGACGCGATCGGGGAGCCCGATGCTAGCTTAAGGCTCGCGTAGCTACACGAATCTAGGGAGGTTCTCGTGGATAAGCTCAGGCTGGTTCTCGTGGGGGTCGAGGGCTCGGTCAACCTAGGCTTCATAGCCAGGCTAGCGGAGAACTTTGCTGTAGACGAACTCTATCTCGTCGGCCCCCAGGCGAGCATAGAGGAGGCTGAGAGGTATGCTGCTAGAGCTTCTAAGAGGCTCCGGTCAGCTGTGGTGGTCGAGAGTCTAGCCGAGGCTCTAAGGGGAGTCTCTCTCTCGATATGTACTTCCGCTATAGCCTCGCTCGAGGACACTCTTAGAACCGCTCTGACGGTATGGGAGGCTGCTGAGGTCGCGGCTGCTACGGAAGGCACGGTCGCGCTAGTTATGGGTAGAGAGAGCACGGGGCTCAAGAGGGAGGAGATAGAGCTCTGCTCTACTCTGGCCACGATACCAGCGAGCCCCAGCTATCCCGAGCTGAATCTCAGCAACGCTACAGCGATATTCCTCTACGAGTTCTTCAAGAGAAGAGGCAGAGGGCATATTGGCGTAAAGCCAGTGAGCCCGAGAACAATGAGCCTTCTGAGGAGCTACGCTAGAGCCCTGGCGAGAGCTCTCATAGCTGACGAGAATAAAGCCGAGTCCATAGCTAGAGGCGTCGCCAAGCTTGTGGTCAAGCCTGGCGTCTACGAGTCTGAAGCGGAGTCTCTTCTAGCGATACTCTCGAGAGCGTGCAGGAGGCTCGTAGGGAGGTGCGAGGTAGAAGTTGGCGTCGACGAGGTTGGAGAGAGTAGTACTGCTAGCCACTTGTGACCCGGGCTTGGAGCGCATAGCCGTAGCCGAGGTGGAGGAGGAGATAGCAGAGTCTAGAGTGCTCGAGTCTCCCCTGAGGGGGAGAGTGATAGCCGAGATACCTCTAGCTAGCATCGAGAGAGTCTTCAAGCTCAAGTCTATCCACTCAGCAGTCCTCCTACTCTCCCAGAGGCAGGTCAGCAAGAGCTCCTCGGGGCTCGAGGAGATTAGAGAAGCCGTGTGCAAAGCAGAGCCGTGGAATTTCCTGCTCCCAGGCTACGCGTTCGCTGTAGAGAGCCAGAGGATAGGAGAGGGGCACTCCTACACGTCGATAGACGTAGCCAGAGTAGCAGGGTCTGCTGTCCAAGAGTGTACTAGGAGAGCTAGAGGCTTCACTCCCGAGGTTAGACTAAACAGCCCCCACGTGGTCTTCTATGCTGAAGTTTACAGTGACGTGTTCAGCTTCGGGGTAGTGCTCACCCCAGAGAAGTCTCTACACGCTAGAAGATACAGAGTCTACGACCATCCTGCAGCACTAAAGCCAACCATAGCGTACGGCATGCTGAGACTATCGAGAGCTAGAGACGGAGACCACATACTAGACCCTATGTGTGGAGGAGGCACGATAGCGGTAGAAGCGGCTCTCCTCTACGAATCCTCCCTAGTGACGTGCATGGACTTAGAGCTAGAGTATCTTAGAGGAGCCTTGATGAACGCGCTCGCGGCAAGAGTCTACAGGAGGATAAGATTCATCCAGGGAGACGCCAGAAAGCTCTCCTCGATCATAGGCTTAGAGACAGTAGACAGGATCGTGACCAATCCACCCTACGGGGTCAGGATGAGTGATGTGAGGCGGTCGAGGAGACTGATAGAGCTCTTCATCCCCGAAGCTTGGAGAGCACTAAAGCCTGGAGGCACGCTGACTCTCATCACTCCCCACGCGTCTCACTCGAAGAGAGTAGCAGCTCGAGAAGGCTTCGAGCTCCTAGAAGAGCTAGAGGTTCTCCACGGAGACCTCGAAGTCGCTATAGAGGTCTTCCAGAAACCGGGCTAGAGAGGCTTCTAGAGTAGGGTCACGGCTGTAGCTCGCTATATAAGGCTTAAAGCTCGCTCCGAGAGGAGAACGCGGGGGTCTAGGTATGTCTGTGGAGCTGATAAAGCCTGAGTGGAGGAAGTTCGTTTACAGAGGTAGAGCTTTCGACGAGATAGTATCGATGCCTCTAGAGGATTTCGCCAAGCTTCTCCCATCACGCCAGAGGAGGAGCGTCATTAGGATACTGAGAGGACTCGACCCTAGGCGGAAGAGGTTCCTAGAGAAGATTAGGAGCATAAGGAAGGCTATCATGGACGGCAGGATCGACAAGGAGGTCGTGATAAAAACCCACATTAGAGATATGCCTATAGTCCCGGAGATGGTGGGACTAACTTTTGGTGTCTACAACGGCAAGGAGTATGTCCAGGTAAAAGTGACCCCCGAGATGATAGGACACTATCTCGGAGAGTTCGCTCTCACGACGAAGATAGTCAAGCACGGAGAGCCCGGTCTCAAAGCAACCAAGAGCAGTCTCCACGTAGAGGCTAAAGGGTAAGGTGGACTATAGTGCCTCGATGGAGCTACTCGATACAGCTAGCTGATGAGAGCAAGATAGCTAAAGCAGTTATGTGGGATGTGCCTGTCCACCCTAAGGTGATGAGAGAGGTTTGTAGTGTCCTTAAGGGGATGAGGTTAGCTGACGCTAAGAAGTACCTGGAGAGAGTGGTAGAACTCGAGGAGCCAGTACCCTTTAGAAGAAGCTATAGAAAGCAGGCGCACAGAAGAGGTCTAGCCGACAAGTGGGGCTGGCCTATCGGCAGGTATCCAGTCAAAGCAGCTAGATACTTGCTGAAACTGTTGGAGAACGTTGAGAATAACGCTGAGGTCAAGGGCTTAGACTTAGAGAAGCTCAGGATAATCCATATCGCTTCACATAAGGGGATGACGTTGAAGAGATGGATGCCTAGAGCATTCGGCAGAGCTACCCCCAAGTTCAGAGTCACCAGTCACGTCGAGGTAGTCGTCTCGGAAGAAGGGTGAACGGCTTGGGCGGCACTTCGCCTAAGCTGAAGAAGTTCTTTCTAGAGCAATCGCTATCAAAGGTTAAGCTCGACGAGTACCTAGCTCAGGTATTCTACGAGGCCGGCTATGCTGGAGTAAATGTGACCAAGACTGCTCTAGGCACTCGAGTACACATATACGCTGAGAGGCCGGCGCTGATAATCGGCAAGAAGGGTCAGACTATCAGAGAGCTCCAGAAAGCACTATCGACAGTGATGGGCTTCGAGAACCCTCAGGTTACAGTGAGCACTCCTGAAAACATAGAGCTTAACGCTAGAATACAGGCATTCAGGTTCGCTAGGCTCCTCGAGAGAGGCTTCCACTTTAGGAGGATAGCTTTCGCTATGGTTAGACGAATCATGGCTAACGGAGCTCTAGGAGTAGAGATAACCGTGAGCGGCAAGCTAGCCACGGAGAGAGCCAGATTCGAGAAGTTTAGAGAAGGGAAGGTGTACAAGGCCGGTCACGTAGTAGACATGCTCGTAGATAGAGCTGTAGCCTACGCTAGGCTCCCCAAGGGCATAGTAGGAGTCGAGATAATAATAACGAAGCCCGGAACCCCTCCAGACTACGTTAGAGTCAAGGAGCCTCAAGAGGTTCAATCACAGCTCGAGAAGATCAGAGCATACATGGTCGAGAAAGGCATAGCCCCCATGGTAGCCGAGGCTCCCGTCTACGCTCCCAGAGTAGAGGTAGAGGAGGAGGCTGAAGCAGAGGTAGCCATAGAGAGTATAGAGGAGGAGGGTAGGTAATGGCTAAGTACAAGCTCAAGCCCGAGGAGATAAGAGGAATGCCTATAGAGAAGAGGAGAGAGCTCATAGAGCAGTATAGGAGAGAGCTAGTCAGCCTAAGGCTTAAAGCCAAGCAGGGAGCTCTCAAAGAGACAGCTAGGATCAGAGAGCTCCGGAGAAACATAGCGAGAATCCTCACAGTGACTAGAGAAGAAGAGTCTAAGAAGAGCTCTTGAGCCTAAGCAGGAGGTGGGCCGACTGTGAGGATCTCCTTGAACAACATTCTATGCCACGAGCTGATAGGCCTGGAGGCGAGAGTGATCAGATACCCGGACTCGACTCTAGAAGGGCTTCAGGGCAGAGTCTACTGGGAGACAGAGAGGAGCATAACCCTAGATACCGGGGCTAGACGCATAACTCTTCTTAAACCCGGATTGCTCCTCGAGATCAAGCTACCTAGCGGTGAGAAAGCGTTGGTGAAGGGAGACGACATACTTGAGAGTCCATTCGAGAGAGCTAAGAGGATAGCTAGAGGTGAGAGGTGTAGTGCCAGCGCCTAAGCCAGTCAAGAATCTCAAGATACCGGGGGTAACGCCCCCCGAGACTACATGCCAGGATAAAAACTGCCCCTGGCACGGCACTCTAAGGATTAGAGGCGTGATCTTAGAGGCGGTCGTGGAGAAGGTGAGAGCTCAAAGAACAGCCGTAGTCGTCCACGAGTACCTACACTACGATAGCAAATACAAGAGGTATGAGAAGAGGAGGAGGAAGATTCACGTGCACAAGCCGGACTGCATTAGAGTAAGCTCGGGCGACGTAGTGGTTATAGGCGAGTGCAGACCTATATCGAAGACTGTTAGATTCTCGATAGTCGGTGTAGTCAGGAGAGCGGGTGAGAGCAGTGGCTAAGACGAAGAAGTACGTTATGACTACATCGATGACTAGAGTCAGCACAGGGCTACAGGTAGGTAGCAGGCTAGCTGTAGCCGACAACACTGGAGCCAAGGAGATCATGATTATAAACGTCCCGCTAGTCAAGACCAGGCTTAGGAGAGTCCCCGATGCTGGAGTCGGAGACCTTGTAGTAGCTTCTGTGAAGAAGGGGACTCCTCAGCTCAGAAAACAGGTTGTCTACGCTGTCATAATTAGGCAGAAGAAGCCCTACAGGAGACCAGAAGGCTACTGGGTCTCCTTCGAGGACAACGCGGCAATCATAGTCAACCCCGACGGGAGCCCTAGAGGCACGGAGATCAGAGGGCCTGTAGCCAAGGAGGCAGCCGAGAGGTGGCCTAGAATAGCCAAGCTGGCAACAATGATAGTGTGAGGTGGTAGAGTTGGCTGTGCTGACAGCTAGCTCTCAGCCTAGAAAACAGAGGAGAGCTCTTCGCGAAGCCCCTCTACACGCTAGACACAAGCTTCTCTCAGCTCCTCTTAGCAAAGAGCTGAGAGAGAAGTATGGAGTGAGGAATCTCCCCGTGAGAGTAAACGATAAAGTCATGATAATGAGAGGCAAGTTTAGAGGACACGTGGGCAAGGTTGTCGAGGTAGACCTCAAGAGAGCCAGGATTCACGTGGAGGGAGCAGTCGTGAAGAGAGCCGACGGGACTCCTAGATTCGTCCCAATCCACCCAAGCAAAGTCATGATAGTAGAGCTAGACCTAAGCGATAAGTGGAGGCAGAAGATCATAGAGAGGAGGTCTAAAAGCCGTAGCGAGGAGCAGTCTAAGAGTCAGAGTGGTGGATAGCTATGGCTAGAATCGGTGGTAGCCGCCACCTCAAAGCTCTAGCTGCTCCAGCATGGTGGCCTATCAAGAGGAAGGAGTTCAAGTGGACAGTCAAGCCCTCTCCAGGACCTCACCCCATTGAGAGAAGCCTGCCTCTACTAATCGTGGTCAGAGACCTCCTCGGCTACGCTAAGACTTCGAGAGAGGCTAGGAAGCTAATAGCAGAGGGGCACTTCAAGGTCGATGGCGTGGTGCGGAAAGACTACAAGTTCCCTATAGGCCCTATGGATGTACTAGAGATACCTAAGACTGGAGAAGCCTACAGGGTTCTCCCCGCTCCCACAACCTTCCTAACGCTTCACCCCATAAGCAGAGAGGAGGCTAGACTGAAGATTGTCAGGATAGAGGACAAGTCTACCGTTAGAGGAGGGCATATTCAGCTCCATCTCCACGACGGTAGGAACATACTAGTGAGAGTAAGCGATCCGAGGAGACCAGCAGAGGGAGCTCTCTACGAGACTAGAGCGAGCTTACTCATAACTATTCCAGAACAGGAAATCAAGAGCTACGTTCCTCTCAGAGAGGGAGCTATAGCTATCGTCATAGGAGGTAGACTAGTTGGAAGAGTCGGAGTAGTCAAGAGCATACAGTGGAGCGCCTGGAAGAAGGCTAGGAGTATAGTCACGCTAGAGGACGCTAGAGGCCAGTCTTTCCAGACGATCCTGGAGTACATAATGGTGATAGGCTCCGATAAGCCTCTCATAAGCCTACCGGAGGGCGTCTGGAGGTGAGCTCAGGGCAGATGCTTCAAAAAGGATTGCCTCTAACAGAGGAGGAGGTCAACAGGATCCTAGAGAGCTGGAGCAGGCAGCCTATGAGGAAGCCGAGGATAGCTAAGGTGACTCTAAACATAGGCGTTGGGCAGAGCGGAGAGAGGCTACTCAAAGCACTCAAAGTATTGGAGTCCATTACTGGAGCAAAGCCTGTGCCTAGGAGAGCGAAGAAGACTATCAAAGCGTTTGGGATAAAGAGAGGAGAGAACATAGGCGCTACCGTGACGCTGAGAGGAGAGAAAGCGCTCGAGGTGCTGAAGCGAGTCCTGGAGGCTGTAGGCTATAGGCTCAAGGCTTCCAGCATAGACGAGCATGGAAACATATCCTTCGGTGTGAAAGAGCACATCCAAGTGCCAGGAGTCAAGTACGACCCGGAGATAGGCATATGGGGCTTCGACGTCTGCATAACGATAGAGAGACCGGGCATGAGGGTAGCTAGGAGGAGAAGAGCTAGGTCCAGAGCTCCCAGGAGACACAAGGTGGTCACGAGAGAGGAGACCATGGTGCTTTTAAACCAACTCTTCGGAGTAACCTTCGTGTAAGGGTGTGAGAGATGGGTAAATTCAAGCCTCCAACACCCAAAACCATGGGGAGAGGAGCTCAGAAATGCCAGAGATGCGGGTCGAGAGACGCAGTGATACAGAAATACGGTCTCTTCGTGTGCAGACAGTGCTTCAGAGAGATAGCCTACACTCTTGGCTTCCAGAAGTACGATTAGGGTGAGAGAGCCGTGGTGATGCTAGACACTCTAGCTAACGCGATGGCCACGATAAAGAACGCGGAGATGAGGGGAAAGAGAGAAGCAATAATAATGCCGGCCTCGAAGCTCATAGCCAACGTGCTTAGAGTAATGCAGAGAGAAGGATACATAGGCGAGTTCGAGTACATAGACGACGGTAGATTCGGCAAGTTCAGAGTCCACCTCCTAGGCAGAGTGAACGACTGCGGAGTAGTGAAGCCCAGATTCTCTGCGACCTACCGAGAGCTCCTCAGAATGCCAGACCACCTGAAGAAGTACCTAGCAAGCAGAGACATAGGGATACTCATACTCTCCACAGACCGCGGTGTGATGTCACACAAAGAAGCAATAGCTAGAAGAATAGGCGGCATCCTAATAGCTTACGTATACTAAAACAAAACCCTATATACTAGCGCCGCTAAATACCAGCAAACAGTAACACCAGCCTATTCCCTCTTTAACCCAGAAAGCAAAAAAGAAGCGGAGGCGAGCACCCCCAAAGCCCGCGGGGACCACGACCCCCCGCTCGGGCTTGGGGGTGTGTTAGAGAAGATAGCTAGAGGAAAGCCTCTATATAGCAGAAGGCTCCACAGCCGTGAGGAGGCCGGAGGTATCCGGGAATCCGGGGCTCCGGCTCATGCTGGAGCCTTGGGTTCTCGAGTACCTCCGAGCCCTGCAGGTTGTGGGGCCTTCTGCTATATAGAGGCTTTCCTCTAGCTATCTTCTCTAACACACCCCCAAGCCCACCGGGCCCGGGGGTGGGGGGTCTGGTTGTTCGAACCTTTGGGGGTGCTCGCCTCCGCTACTCTTCTGTGTTCTCTCTGCTTTAGGGGCACGTTCTAGCGTAGTGCTGTGAGTGGATGCTATTCAGGAGCTTTAGATGACTATAGGGCTAGAGCTGCGGAGGGTTAGTGGAGGCTCGAATCTTCGGAGAGCTCGCGTTATCGTGCTAGTGGTTACGGTCTACTCTCTTAGTGGATGCTATCTAGGCTTGAGAACGAGCATCTGCTTAGCGTGCTCTCGTTTAGTCTGCTAATGCTTGAAAGCTTATAAGGCTCTTGGGCTCGATATCAGACACAAGGTTGAGTCAGAGGTCACCAGCTAGAGGGTAGAGTGCGGGGGTGCCCGAGCCTGGTCAAAGGGGTCGGGCTCAGGACCCGATGGCGTAGGCCTGCGTGGGTTCAAATCCCACCCCCCGCACCACTCTATTGCGCGGTCAGGCTGGGTAACTGGGGGGCTGTGAGGAGTCCGCGCGCTGGGACCCCTGTGACCGAGGAGTGCAAGCGCCGAGCTCCTCTCTCCTTTAGGTTTGGTGTGCTAGATTTTCTCTAGGAGGGGGCTCTGTGAGCGGGCCGGTTGCAGACATGGAGTTCTCTAGGGTCGCTGAGGTTTTCCAGAGTCTGGAGAGAGTTAGCGCTAGGACTCAGCTAGCGCTGATTCTAGTGAAGCTCTTCAAGGCTTCTCCTCCAGAGGTGATAGACAAGGTCGTCTACCTAATCCAGGGCAAGCTGGGCCCCGATTGGATGGATATTCCTGAGCTCGGCGTAGGAGAGAAGATGCTACTAGCTTCTCTAGCTCAAGCTTACAGAGTGTCTGTCGACACTGTAGAGAAGCTCTTCAAATCGCTGGGCGATATGGGGTCCCTGGCTGAGAGGCTCTCTAGGCAGTCTAGGCAGAAGCCCTCGGGGCTAGAGCTCTTCGTCGGAGGGCAGCAGAGAAAACTCACTGTGACGAGAGTCTTCGATACTCTACGTAGGGTAGCAGAGGCTACGGGTGAGGGGAGCAAGGACGTCAAGATCCGCTTGCTCGCCGGGCTTCTTGCTGACGCCGAGCCTCTCGAGGCGAAGTACATAGTCAGATTCGTGGAGGGGAGGCTGAGGCTAGGGGTTGGAGACGCCACGATACTAGACGCTCTAGCTGTAGCATTCGGTGGAGGCTCATCAGCCAGGCCTATCGTGGAGAGAGCGTACAATCTGAGAGCAGACTTGGGAGCAATAGCTAAAATCGTGGCGCGAGAGGGAGTAAGTGCTCTTCAGCACATCACGCCCCAGCCTGGCGTGCCCATAAGACCCATGCTCGCAGAGCGAGGCAAAGACATCGAGGAGGTCATGGAGAAAGTCGGCGGCAGAGCTCTCGTAGAGTTCAAGTACGACGGAGAGAGAGCTCAGATACACAAGATGGGGGAGGAGGTGAGAATATTCTCGAGGAGGCTGGAGAACATAACCAGGATGTTCCCCGACGTCGTGGAGTACGCTAGGAGAGGAATCAGAGCTAGAGAAGCCATAATAGAGGGAGAGATAGTCGCGTACGACCCCGAGACAGGCGACTTGAAGCCATTCCAGGAGCTCATGCAGAGGAAGAGGAAGCACGAGATAGACAAGGTGATGAAAGAAGTTCCAGTCAAGGTGTTCCTCTTCGACGCTCTCTACGTCGACGGAGTAGACTTGACAGTCAAACCTCTCCTAGAGAGGAGACAGTACCTGGAGAGCATCATAGTAGAGGATGAAAACTGGGCTATAGCCAGAAACGTGGTGACAGATAGCGCCTCGAGCATAATGAGCTTCTTCTACGAAGCGATATCCGAGGGAGCAGAGGGGCTGATGATTAAAGCTATACACGATAACAGCGTCTACACAGCTGGAGTCAGAGGATGGCTCTGGGTTAAATTCAAGAGAGACTACAAGAGCGAGATGATAGACACCGTAGACCTGGTTGTTGTCGGAGCATTCTATGGTAAGGGGAAGCGCGGAGGGAAGCTCAGCAGTCTCCTCATGGCTGCATACGACCCGAGAGCAGATGTCTTCAAGACTGTCTGCAAGGTAGCTACAGGGTTTACAGACGAGGAGCTAGATAAGATGAACGAGATGCTGAAACCCTACGTGATCCCCCACAAGCACGCTAGAGTAGTGAGCAAGCTGAAGCCAGACGTCTGGATTGAGCCTAGATTCGTAGCGGAGATACTTGGAGCAGAGCTGACTCTCTCGCCAATGCACACCTGCGGTTTGGATGTAGTGAAGGCTGACGTGGGGATCTCGATTAGATTCCCTAGATTCATCAGATGGAGGCCCGATAAGAGTCCAGAAGACGCTACCACAGAGGATGAGATAGTTGAGATGTACAGGAGGCAGCTGAGGAGAATTGAAGAAGCGCCCCTCGAAAGTCAGGAGGCTGCTTAGAGACCTAGTCTGCCAGAGAGCGAAGATCATACTCTCTCAGGCTGTAGAAGCTGCTAGGAGAGGGGACTACGCGAGAGCCAGAGAGCTGGGAGTATACGCTGTCACTCTAGCTATGAGAGCAGGCGTTAGGCTCCCCAGAGGTCTGAAGAGAGCTATCTGCAAGAACTGCAGAGCTCCCCTAATCCCTGGGCTCACGTGCACAGTTAGAGCCAGGTCTCAGAGCAGGCGCTTCTCCTACCTCGTGGTTAGATGCAAGCTCTGCGGGTACATTCATAGGCGTCCGTACAAGAGATACCAGAGGGCTCTAGAGTGAGCTTTAAGAAGAGAGTCTCGGAGAGCGTACACGGCCCTAGCGACGTCCAGATAGGCAAGCAGGGTCTAACAGAGGGGGTCATCAGCGAGATCAAGAGTAGACTCGATAAGAAGGGAGTAGTTAAAGTGCGGATCCTGAAGTCAGCACTAGTCTCTACAGGACTTACTAGACAAGAGCTAGCCAAGATGGTGAGTGAAGCTGTGGGAGCTCGCCTGCTCGACGTGAGAGGGAGAACGTTCATACTATATAAGCCTAGGTCTATGAGTGCAGAGAGGAGATAAGGCATGGTTTCAGCTCTGTGGGTTCCAGCAGACCGGCTGATCAGAAGACTAGCTCAAGTATTGAAGGAGAAGTATCCTCAAGTAAAGCCGCCTAGCTGGGCGTACTTCGCTAAAACAGGGCCGCACAAAGACAGACCACCGCAGGACCCCGATTGGTGGTACTACAGGGCTGCCTCTATTCTGAGAAAGCTCTACAAATCGGGAGAGCCCGTGGGAGTAGGCGCGTTCAGGATAGTATACGGTGGGAGGCAGAGAAGAGGCTCAGCCCCGCCTCACTTCAAGCCTAGCGGGGGCTCAGCTGTGAGAAAGATACTCCAGCAACTCGAGAGAGCAAGGCTAGTAGTCAAGGTGCCGGGCAAGGGCAGAACACTCAGCCCGAGCGGTAGAAGCCTCTTAGACAGCGTTGCGAGAGAGGTTGCGGAAGAGCTGGTTAGAGAAAAGCCTGAACTAGCTAAGTACGCGTAGAGCGCTCGCTCAACCAGGCGACGCGAGACACGCGTCTAGGCAAAGCTCTCGGAAGCACGTGGCACGCCTTCACAGCCTTCTATAGCCTCAATAGGAGCCTCTAGGCATCTCGCTACATCTCTATACTCTGAAATGCGGGATAGCGCTAGACCCTCCGAGAACTCTGTGAGAGAGCCTAGAGAAGTCTCGCGCTCTCGACTCCAGCTTAGACTAGCCTGTGGCCACGGAGGGTAGCCGGGTAGGAGCGCTACTAGCTCTAGGAGAGAGGGCTTAGAGCGGGACGGAGATAGTTAGAGCATTTATAGGGCTAGATGCTATTGTGGGGAGCAGGGAGAGGCTATGAGCTACTCTACGGGCTTCGATGAAGATGCGGGAGCCCTAGAGCTAGAGGAGCTTAAGAGAAGGAAGCTGGAGGAGCTTAAGAGGAGAGCTGAGGAGGAGAAGAAGAAGCTTGAAGCAGAGGAGAGGAGGAGGGCTATCCTCAGGTCTATCTTGACGAGCGAGGCTAGAGCTAGACTCGAGAACATCAGGCTAGTTAGGCCAGAGCTAGCAGAGCTAGCCGAGAACTACATAATACAGCTGGTCTCAGCTGGGAGGCTCACTCCACCTATTGACGAGGAGTTCGTTAAGAGTTTATTAGCCGAGCTGGATAGCAGGAGTAGGCGTGAGTACAAGATAACGTTTAGAAGAAAGTAGGTGGAGGAGATTGGCTAGAAACAAGCCTCTAGGGAGGAAGCTACGCTTAGCTTCAGCACTAGACTCTAATAGAGCTCTACCCATCTGGGTAGTAGCGAAGACTAGGAGGAAGGTGACCTGGAGGCCAGCGGCTAGAAACTGGAGGAGGAGCAAGCTGAAGGTGTAGAGAGGTGTCCGAGAAGCCCGAGAGGATAGTCTACGTGGTCAACCTGAGGAGGGTGTACTGGGGCAGGAGGTCCAATAGAGCGGATAGAGCCGTCCGGCTACTGAGAGAGTTCATAGCTAGACACACTAAAGCAGATAGAGTAGTCGTTTACGACGAGGTAAACAACCTGATCTGGTCTAGAGGGAGAGAAAAGCCTCCAGCGAGAGTCAAGGTTCTCGTAGAACTCAAGGAGGAGAAGAGAGAGGGAGAGGAGCCGCTGAAGGTCGCTGTAGTAAAGCTCGCTCCAAGAGAAGCGAGACCCGGAGCTCTCAGCTAGAAGAGGGGAGGATTAGCAACCCATGGCTAGATTCGAGATCGCTAAGATGACGGTAGACGGTAACCCCAACATAGGAGTCTACATGCACGTAGCGGAGAACTATGCTCTCGTGCCCCCGAGTCTTACAGAGAAAGAGGAGGAGCTAGTTAGGAGCACGCTGAGAGTAGATAGGGTTGTTAGAGCGACTTTATTCAACACTAGGCTAATAGGGGTCTTTGCTGGAGGGAACAGTAACGGTCTCATCCTGCCTAGAGGAGTCCCGGAGGATGAGGTGAAGAAGATAAAGAGAGAGCTTGGAGATATAAACATAGTCTTGGTCGACGTGGCGGAAAACGCTATCGGGAACCTGCTAGCGGCAAACGACAGAGCAGCGATAATATACCCGTTTTTCGACAACTCTCTAGCTAAAACCATATCGGACGCTCTAGGAGTAGAGGTTAGGAGAGCGAGCATAGGCGGCTTCAACGTAGTAGGCTCCGTCTTAGTAGTAACCAATAGGGGGGGCGTGGTTTGCCCCGAGGCTACAGAAGACGAGATTAAGCTCCTAGAGGAGTACTTCAGAGTCCCGATAGCGACGGCTACAGTCAACTTCGGCGTCTCCTTCGTGAGAGCAGGGCTAGTAGCGAACTCTAAGGGAGCGCTAGTAGGCTCTGAGACCACGGGCCCCGAGATAGTTAGAATACAGGCGGCTCTGGGGGGTGGAGGGTAGGTGACTGAGGTGAAGACGTATCTGGTAGAGGGTCGCATGCTCATAGGGCACGATAGAAACCCCGAGTGGAGAAAGTTCAGGAGATACGTTAGAGCGCTGAGACCAGAGGACGCTCTAGAGATAGTCTACTCAGAGCTGGGTAGCAGGCATAAGCTGAAGAGAAGCCACATAAGGGTAGAGAGTATACGCGAGGTACCGCTATCCGAGGTCGAGGATAGAAATATAGTTAAGCTAGCCTCCCTGGACAAGATAGTGGTGTAGGTGTTGTCTACTACTTCTAGCTCGAAGCGACCCGAGGTGGACTTGGAGACTCTAGCTCTAAACATCCAGCTAGTGAGAGAAGAGATAGACGCTCTTAAAGACTACCTGAGGAGATTGCTTGAAGCTAAGGAGAGCGTTGAGAGAGCGATAGCTGGACTCAAGAGCATAAACGAGTCCGAAGACTCGGCGATAGTCTTCCTAGACCCAGCGTACAACGTAGCGGTAGCTGTGGCTCCTCTAGAGAGAGGGAGGGCTCTAGTCTCTCTAGGATTCAATATCTACGCTAAGCTCCCCACAGACCAGGCGGTAAAGATCCTAGAGGAGAGGAGAGCTAGACTAGAGAGAGCTGTAGACGAGACCGCTAAGACGATCTCTCAGCTAGCATCGCTCCACGATAGATACTATCTGCTCCTCCAGCAACTCGTTGCTCAAGCGGAGAGGAAGAGGTAGGTGTTTGAGAGAATCCGGCGAGTCTTCTCAGAGCTAGTCGATAGAGTAAAGTACAGACACCTCTCCGACGAGGAGATCGAGAAGCTTAGTCAAGAGCTGATACTCAAGCTCGTAGACGCAGACGTGGCTCTAGAGGTCTCGGAGAAGATAGCTGAGAGAGTCTCAGAGAAGCTGAGAGAAGCCAGGATAGGCAGACTAGAGGACCCCCGTTCAGCAGTCCTAGAGGCTCTTAGAGGAGAACTCGAGAAGCTAGTCTCGATAGAGCCCCCACCGCTCCTAGAGGAGTGCGCGAGAGCGTGCGCAACACGGTCTCTCTACACGATAGTCTTCTTTGGGGTCAACGGTGTCGGGAAGACTACCAGTATAGCTAAGGTAGCCTACATGATGAAGAACAGGGGGCTCAAGCCCGTCGTTGCTGCAGCCGACACCTTCAGAGCGGGAGCTCAAGAGCAGCTAGCGGCTCACGCTGAGAGAATAGGAGTCCCTGTGGTTAGAGGGCGGTACGGCTCAGACCCGGCTAGCGTCATAGTAGACGCTATCGGCTTCGCCAAGTCTCGAGGGCATTGCGTAGTCTTAGCCGATACAGCTGGGAGGATCCACGTGGACGATGACCTGATGGATGAGTTGAGGAAGATAGTTAGAGTAGCGAAGCCGAACATGAGGATCCTAGTGGTAGACTCTCTAGCCGGAAACGATGCTGTAGAGCAAGCTAGAGTCTTCAACGAGGGAGTTGGAGTAGATGGAGTGATAATAGCTAAAGCTGATGCAGATGCTAAAGGCGGAGTCGTGATCTCGGTCGCGGCCGCTATAGGAAAGCCTATCCTATACCTGGGGGTGGGGCAGAAATACGAGGACCTAAAGCCCTTCAACCCGCGAGAGTTCGTAGACTACCTGCTACAAGAGCTATCCCACACTACTCAATGACGAGTCACGCGAGGAGGAGCGCTGGCTACAGAGAGGCCCTCCGAGAGCCAGTCTCGACTACTCCTCCTCAGCGAAGACTAGAGTAGCTAGATGGAGTGCGGTGATGAGCGGTCTTCGCGTCGAGCACGCTAATTAGGCTCCTCTCTCCTACATACTCTATGCTGGGATGAAGTGTTTGCCGAAGACCGAGTAGTGAGGACTGGGGACCTGGCTGACCAGCAGTCTACCCTAACGTTTATCTGCTCGCCTCCACTGCTTGAACTCGAAGAGAAGAAGGCTACTTGAGGGGTGCTAGCTGGTGAGCGATAAGCCAATGTTCGACATACTCTGGGCTCCCTGGAGGCTAGCCTACGTTCAGGATGCAGCTAAGGCAGCTGGTAGAGGCGGAGCTGGAGAATGCCTCTTCTGCACTGCTCCACAGTTGAGAGACGAGGACTCTCTGATAGTCTATAGAGGTAGGCTCGCCTACGTTATCCTCAACAAGTACCCGTACAACACCGGGCACTTAATGATAGCCCCCTACCGTCACGTGCCTTCATTCGAGGAGCTCACGAGAGAAGAGGCTCTAGAGGTCTTCGAGCTACTAGGGCTGAGCCTCAGGGCTCTGAGGAGAGCATTCGAGCCTCACGGCTTCAACGTGGGAGCCAACATAGGGGAGGCAGCGGGAGCAGGCGTCCCAGGCCACGTCCATATCCACGTAGTGCCTAGGTGGATCGGAGACTCTAACTTCATGCTCGTAGTTGGCAGAACCAAGGTGCTCCCCCAGCTACTCTCAGACACTTGGGCTATCCTCAGGAAGCAGTTCTCGGAGCTGGGTGGCGGCAGTGGACTCGAGTAGTTGCAATCACCTATACATAGTGACTCACACAGACCTAGACGGCGTTGGCGCAGCAGCAGTGCTCTTGAGGATAGCTGGCAGAAGGCTAGGCTATGACGCTACGCTAGTCTTCGCTGAGCCATACGACCTCCACGAAGCTCTCTCTAGCCTAGCAGAGCACGTGGAGCGAGGAGATTGCGTAGCGATAAGCGACCTAGGAGTAAACCCGGAGAGCTGGAGAGAGCTCCTGAGAGCAGTATCCCTCATATCGAGCAAGGGGGCTCGAGTAGAGTGGTACGACCACCACGTGTGGGACAGCGGGGAGGCTGAGGAGCTCAGAAGACGTGGAGTCAGCATCTTTATCGATAAAACGACGTGTGCTACGGGAGTAGTAGCCAGGTATGCTCCAATACTCTGGGGGGGAGAGCCGGACGAGTATACCGCTAGGCTCGTAGACGCTGTCTGCTCAGCGGACCTCTGGAGATGGGATAACCCCTACTCGCCCAAGCTGTTCAGAGCTGTAGGAGCAAGAGAAGCTAGCTACAAGTGGAAAGCTAGAGTAGTCGAGAAGCTAGCTAGCGGAGTGCTCTGGGATGAGGAGCTCGCTTCTCGAGTAGAGGAGTACGTCTCTATGGAGCTCGAGAATGTGAGCAAGGCTCTCTCAACAGTCTCCGTGATGGAGGCTAGAGGAGTACGCATAGCTGTAGCTCTCAAAGACGAGGGGCCTCCAGCTAACGGTATTCTAGCAGCTATAATGATGGCTAGATACTCTGCGGACATAGCCTGCATAGCTAGACCAAATGGGGGCATCTCTCTACGCAGTAGAACAGTCGACGTGCAGGAGCTCTCGAGAAGACTGGGCGGTGGTGGGCACCCTCGAGCAGCCGGAGCTAGGATCAAGATACCGCTAATAGTCCACATTATATCGAGACTACTGCCCAGAATTCTAACGATGTACATTGCCTGGAAGCTAGCGAGAGAAGTGAGCTCTAAGCCTCCCACGAGGCTGGCTAGAGAAGCTTACGCGGTAGAAGCCATGGCGTACTAGAGTAGAGCCTACTCGAGATCAGCGACAGAGCTACTTGTCGATGATGCGTGAGTATGACTTATCAAGCCTTCCTCCACGTAGCTAGAGGAGAGCTGTGAGAGGTTACCGGATAGCAGATACTAGCAAGTAGCAACCTATCGAGAGGCAACTGGAGCAGTGTTGGCGAGTAGAGTGGTTCACTCTATCCTCACGTCTTCTCTCTCATCTCCCCCCTCTTCTCCTGATTCTTGCGAGAGCTCTTGGAGTATGGTGTTTGCAGCTATCGCCGCTATTATCGGGAGTATCTCCTCATCTTCTGCTCCACTAATGTGCTCCGAGCTAGCTACTAGCATCATGTGACCGCAGTTCTTGCATAGATACATGGGGAGCCTGCCGACATGGTGTACCTCAAAGTTCTCTCCTCCTCTGGCTTTACAGCTAGGGCACATGAACTCACTCTGTCTCCACGAGTTTCCACAGAGGCACTTGTACCTAGCTTGAGGAAAGCCGCTTTCATCACGCTCATCGACCACAGCTACGGGCAGAAGCCCGCAGACAGGGCAGTAGGTCTCACTCCAGGGCTGTGATAGCGCTTGGTGCTCTGCTCCTCTAGCAGTCTTGTAGAGTAGCCTCTTGAATGCGAATGAGGCGAATGAAGACGCCTGGTCTTCGGGCTCGTACGCTCCTCTAGCCCCCCTGTCGACGCTCTCCTTCTCTATATCGTAGCCGAGCTCTCTGAGAGCTCTGTAGAGCTTATCGCTCATCTCTGAGATGGTCTCCTCGGGGACCCCGATGATCACGGGGGCAGCGGCTCCTAGAGAGCCCTCTACTCTGACCTCTCCGAGCTTCCTATCCAGCTCGGCTAGAGACTCCATGAAGCCCCAGAGCTCTATGAAGCAGTGCTCGTCTTGACCACACACAGCTCTAATCAGACTCAATCCAGAGCACCACAACCGCTCTAGCTCTCTTCCTCCAGGCTAATTATACTACCATGCTTCGAAGCCCGCAGCTCTTCGCTATCTCTCTCTCAACGCACACTCTATCGAGTCTGATGTAGCACTCATGCTTACCTAGCAAGCGCTCAATAGCCTCTAGAGCCTCTAGAGCTCCTCTTAGAGCTCTCTCCGAGAGCCCGAGACCCGGCTCTAGGCTCTCAGCGGGTATCCCTACTATGTAGCACTCTCCGCTCAGAGTACCACTAGCTAGAGCTAGGACTGCTAGCGTTGAGGGAGCCACGTCGTGAGGGTCTAGAGACCTGGAGAGTTCGAGAAGGTCTTCGGTAGAGAGGCGTTCAGGCTCCACCTTGAATACTCTGAGGCCTTCAGCGTGTTGCCCGATAGCGTCCACGAAGACCACGAGTCTCCTAGACTCGAATATATCGAGCTCCCAGAGGCCGAGAGTCTCGTAGACCCTGGTCTCTATCGGGCTCTGGCACCTAGATATGGCTTCGACTAGGCAACTACCCACTCCGTCGTCTCCATAGAGTCTGTTCCCCACGCCTACTACGAGTATCCTCGAGCACTCCTCTCTCGGAGAGCTCTCCTCAGCGATCTCTTGTCACCCGAGAGCTCTAAATGCAAGACTATGGAGGGCTCGGCTATAGGCCCCACGAGTTCTCTCACAGTCTTCCTCACTGCTTGAGGGTCTCCGTTCTCGACTGCTACGAGCACAGCCTCGAATCTCTCCTCGTCTGGGACGCCTGAAGCCACGGCTTTCCCGGCCGCTCCAGACTCCTCTATAGCCTTCTCTATAGCCCCAGGGCTCAGCCTGTAGCCGCTTGCTTTAATGACCTGGTCTCTCCTGCCTCTCACGTAGATGTAGCCCTCGCTAGTCATGAGGGCAGAGTCTCTCGTATCGTAGCAGCCACCACTCCAGCTCTCCTCGAACTCTCTCGGGTACTCTACGGGGATAGAGGGCCAGGGCTTCCTCAAGACCAGCCTCCCCCAAGCGTTCCTCACAGGAGAGCAGTCCTCCCCGGCTACGTCTACAGCTAGACCGAGCACGGGGAGTCCTGCGGAGCCTGGGGCTATTGGACCGAATGCCGAGCTAGTCAGATGGCCTGTAGCAAAGCTTCCTAGCTCTGTCTGGATGTATGCGTTGAATACGGGTATTCTGCCAGACTTGCCTGGTATCGAGTCTATGAGCGGGGAGGAGCTCGAGCCTAACTTAGCGTAAGCCTGGCTCCACAAGCTCTCCTCCATGGGCTCTCCTGTGGTCACAACTATCTTCAGAGAGTCCAGCTCGTAGTCTCCAACTCTGTCACCGGCTCTCCTCAAGAGGAGTCTTAGAGCAGAACTCGTAGTCAAGAAGACTGTCACAGAGTAGTAGTCCAGGATCTCCAGCCATCTCTCCCAGCTCGGATAGTCGGGAGCCCCCGTGTAGGCTACTATAGTAGAGCCTATTGCTAGAGCTCCCACGATGCAGTGCGATACAGCGGTTATCCAGCCAGGGCTCACAGTGCAGTAGAGAGTGTCTCTAGCTCTCAAGCCTAGCCATCGCGTGACTGAGACTACTTGAGTCAAGTAGCCCCCGGCTCCGTGAGCTAGAGGCTCGAAGTCCTCCTCGTACCCGACGTGGAAGCCTACTAGTGGGTGAGAGGACTCGACTACAGCGTCTCTCTCCAGCCTTGAGGAGCCTTTGAGGAACTCATCGAAGCTCCTCCACTTGACCGAGCTTCTCGAAGACTCTACCACGACTACCTCCGGCTTGGGCTCAGTGCCTGCGAGAGACCTCTCTAGAGCCTCTATGAGGCTTATCTTCTTCCCGCGTCTCGTGATAGCATCGAGTGCGACGACTACTCTGGGTCTCCTGTTGAGTATCCTTTTCTTCAGCTCACGCCACCCGAACCCTGTGAAGACGAACTCAGCGGAAGCCCCTAGCCTCAGAGAAGCCAGGAATGCGGCGAGAACCTCCACGGAGTACGGAGCGTAGAAGAGAACCCAGCTCTCCTTCCCCACTCCTAGGTCTCGGAGAGCTCTAGCCAGGATGCCCGATATCGCGTCGAGCTCTCTATAGCTCGCTATCCTAGCCGATCCATCCTCATCCTCTACTATCAGAGCGGGCTTGCTCTCTATAGAGGTCGATAGGTGCCTCCCAACTATGTTGAAGTAGGGGCTGAGGAGCCCGTTCTCGAACCAGCGGATGCGGGGAGCGCTCTCTCCCGCGAGCACCCTACTCCACGACTTCTCCCAGCGGAGGAGTTGTGACGCCTGGCGAGCCCAGAATGACTCGAGGTCACTCACTGTCTCAGCGTGTATCCTCATGTACTCCCTAGGCTCTACAGCGTTGTACCTCATGCTGGGGGGTGTGACTAAACTCATGGCGAGCTCCTCGATGCCAGCAGGATTACCTGAGAGTACGGGTGTGAGAGTAGCTTGAATCTCTCAGCGTCTCTGAGGTTCCAGTAGTGTATCGGGACTGCTACCGAGGGCCTGACAGTCTTCACAGCCTCTAGAGCCTCTTCTGGCTCCATAACAGAGCCTCCTCCTACAGGGACCAGCATCACGTCGATCTCCAGAGACCTGAGTGAAGCCATCTCAGGTATGAGGTCGCTGTCTCCTACGTGGTAGATGGAGTAGTCTCCGTGGTAGACTATGTATCCCACTCCCTCCCCCCTCCTGTGTCTCGGAGCTCTCTCCAAGTCTTCTCTGTTGTAGGCGTGGACAGCGCGGACGAAGAAGGGGGGGAGGCTCATAGAGTCTCCTGGAGCTACTCTCCTAGGCCCAGCGGGGGAGAAGGCGTCTCCCGGGGGGTTGCTGGGGTAGTGGTTTTCGTGTGTGTGAGTATAGAGCTTGTAGGTGCACCCCTGGGGGTCTAAGACGTCTATGCAGAGCTCAGCACTGCTCGAGACCTCTCTTATCCTCACTCCAGCTAGCCCCTCTCTCTCCACGGCTATCGCTCCAACCAAGACTCTCCTGGGCATCTAGGTTCTCCTCAGCAGATTCTCGGGACTAGCTCTCCTCGAGGAGGCTCTAGAAGCCTGTACCCGCCCACGACTGTCTTCATCAAAACATAGCCTCTGTACTTCTCGCTACTCCTAACCTCCCCTATTACCCGAGACTCCTCGAAGCCAAGTCTCTTCATGAACTCCACCACGTCCTCGGCAACGCTCCCGTCTACTGAGAGCACGGCCGCTCCCTCGCTAGCCAGGTATAGCGGGTCTATTCCCAGCATCTCCGCGTAGTCTCTGACAGGAGCTCTCACGGGGATCCTGCTCTCCTCGACTACTATCACTGAGCCCGAGGCTCTAGCCCACTCGTTGAGGACCCCGGCTAGGCCTCCTCTCGTCGGGTCTCTGGCAGCGTGTATGTATTCCCCGTATTTCTCCACGAGCGGTATCATTAGCTTAGTGAGGGGTCTCACATCGCTCTTCAAGAGCCCCTTCTCGAGCTCCTCAACTCTCTTCTCTAAGCCCATCTGGAGGAGCATGATGACGGCTCCGTGGTCTCCCAGATAGCCGCTGACTACTATCTTATCGCCTTCTCTAGGCTCGTCTACTATAGGTCTCCTAGCTATGCCTAAGACCGTCGTGTTGATCACTATCTTGTCTAGAGACCCTCGAGGCATCACCTTAAAGTCTCCCCCGATGACCGCTACGTCTTCGCTATTGAAAACCTCCATCATTGACTCGACTATTACCTCGAGGTCGTCGAAGGAGAAGCCTTCCTCTACTATGATCGAGTCTAGAGCTGCAATAGGTCTCCCGCCCATCATCAGCACGTCGTTTATAGAGCCTGAGGCAGCCAAGACTCCAATGTTGCCTCCGGGGAAGAATGGGGGGTTGACTGTATAGCTATCAGTCGAGACTACGAGATAACCCCCATCACTCAACGGTATCAAGGCTCCGTCGTCGGGCTTGTCTACGCCCAGCCCTCCCTCCACCTTCTTCCTCTTTATCCTAGAGAACACTATGCTCTCGACTAGCTCGTGCATCTCAACGCCTCCAGAGCCGTGAGCTAGCTTCACGTACCTATCTAGGCGCGGCAACGCTATTCACCAGCTCTCCTAGCCGCCTCCAGGACTCTCCTAAGCTTCTCTATTATGTCTCTAGGGGGCTCGTCTCCAGTGAGGGAGGCTAGCTCCTCCAGGTACCTTATCACGTCCTCTATCTCCTCGTAGCTGAGCTTAGATACTACTACTCCAGCGTGGACGATCACAGCGTCCCCAGAGCTGACCCTGCTGGGGTCTAGGCCGAGGACTGCTCTCCTAGGCACTCCGTCGCCGAAGTCGACCTCGGCCGTTATATCGTCTAGCACTCTCACTAGTATCGCTGGAGTGCCCCAGCACATGAGAGAGCACCCGCTACTCTAGACCCAGCTCTCTAGCTATATCTATAGCCACTCTGCCGCCCCCGAAGCGAGCCCAGATAGCGCAGGTCCCCTCCATTGAGACCATGCAGGGACCGTAGGGGCTCTCTGGAGTGCATGCTCTCATGTATAGAGGGCAGTCTGTCGGCTTGGCTTTGCCTAAGACTACCTCAGCGCACCTACAGCCGGGCGGTGTGTCTTTCCTCCACTCCTCGGGGCTCTCGGGCTTTATCCCGTACTCTACTCTAGCGTTGTGTTCCGAGTATCTCTCTCTGAGCTCGAGCCCGCTTCTCGGGAGGAACCCTATGCCTCTCCATGCCGCATCGACAGTCTCGAAGACCTTGGCTATAGCTGCTTGAGCGCTCAGATCCCCCTCGAAGGTTACTGCTCTCTTGTACTCGATCTCTACTTCTGCTCTCCCCTGGAGGAGCTGTCTCAGTATGGATGCGATAGCTAGGAGTACGTCGATGGGCTCGAAGCCAGCCACGACTACTGGTATCTCGAAGGCTTCAGCTACAGGCACCCAAGCCTTAGCCCCCGTTATCGTCGAGACGTGCCCGGGAGCGATTACCCCCATGACCGGAGGCTCGGGAGGCTTCTCTCTAAGGATGCTGAGAGAGTAGAACATAGCGGGAGGGGTTAGCCTGACGGAGCTCAGTATCTTGAGATTAGCCGGCACTACTCCCCTCAGCAGAGTCTTCGCGTACCCGGGAGCAACTGTCTCGAAGCCTATAGCGAAGAAGACGGAGGGCTTTCCGTGTCTCCTCGCGTCTTCTACAGCGTCGTAGAAGCTCGAGACTACCCTCACGTCTCCTCCTAGAGCTCTAGCATCGGCTAGAGAGTACGCTCCATCAACTGGGTTTAGAGCTCTCAGCCTGTAAGCGTCTCCGTAGGTGTAGACGGTCACTCCCTCCAAGGAGAGCCTTATGGCTGCCTCAACGTCTCTAGATGGCGTCACGCAAACAGGGCAACCGGGGCCGGCTACGAGTTCTAGCCCCTCGGGCATTAGAGCCCTCAAGCCGTAGTGAGTTATGGTCCACTCGTGAGTGCCACAGAAATCCATGATCTTGAGTCTAAGACTTGGACTCCACTTTTCTCTAAGCTTGCTGAAGAGTTTGCCCACGTAGTCTCTAAGTCTGCTAGCAAGCTCCGGGTTTTCTCTAAACACGTCGCTCACAATAGCTTTCCTTCCGACACTCTCCGCGGTCACGCTAGCTGCCCTCCTCTACTCTCTCAGAATCGTCTTCTCTTAAGTTCAGCAATTAGCGATAGGAACTCGTTGAGAGTTAGAACCTCTTGCCTCCCCTCCTCCCACCTCTTTCTAACCGAGAGAGTCTCCGTCTCTACCTCTCTATCTCCAGCAACAGCCACTATGGGGACCCAGCTTCTTCCAGCCTCTCGTATCCTCGAGCCGAGGCCCCCCTCCTTCATGACAGTGAATCTCACTCCTATCTCGCTGAGTTTTTCGGCAACGCGCTCAACGAAGCTCGAGTGCTTCTCGGAGACTGGTAGGAGAGCTACCTGGATAGGGGCTAGCCAGAAGGGCAGGCTCGGCGTTCTACCTCTCTCTGCTCTCCTGAGACCCAAGTCTATCAGGCTGAGCACGATAGAGGAGAGAGGGCCGAGGCATTTGAGTCTAGGCAGTTCTACCACTAGAGGAGCCAGGCCCCCGCTTCTAGCTCTATACGCGTAGACGGAGCCTTGTAGACTCGAGACGCTCAGCCCCTCCTCTCCCAGCTTCACTTCTTCCAGCATCGATGCTAGCTCCGAGTCTATCTCGGAGAGGAAGCCTCTAGGGTCGACCTCAGTCGACGCCACAGAGTCCCCAACGTCTCCCCAGGAGGCCAGTATTCCCGGCTCTAGCTTAGAGCAGAGCGATGCTAGTGCTGCTACTCCTCGAAGCCCGTGGGTCCACCGAGGCTCGCTGATTCTAGCCAGCTTCCTGAGACCTAGTGCTCGGAAGGCTCTCTCCTCCAGCTCTACTCGAGCCCTCCTCCCCTCTAGCGAGTCGAATCTCAGCCTAGAGTATGCCTCGAGTACATCCTTATCCCAGGGGGGTCTCCTCAGAGCTCTCTCGTCGACTAGCTCTAGGGCAACAGCTTCCTCGAGAGGAAGCCCTCTATACCTAACCTCCTGGACTCCCGCGAATGAACGCGAGAGTTCAGCTAGGGGGTGTCCTTTGCACGATAGCTGAAACGACTTATACCAGCCGAAGGGAGCTCTGGCCACGAGACCCTCCCACATGCTCGAAATCGCCTTCTCTAGCTCGAGGAGGACCCCGTAGGCCTCCTCGGGCCTAGCTACTCTACTCGAGAGGTGAGCGTAGGGGTAGACTACTATAGCGCTAGCTCTCACAGTCTTAGCTTGAGCTACGGCATCGGCAGCGGCTAATCTAGCCTCGTCAGCACCGTCTCCCTCCTCTACGGTAACGAATACGACGAGGCAGTTCTCAAAACTCCCCGAAGCCGGGGGGTCTGGAGGCTTCTCGAGAGCCTCCTGCTCTGAGCTGAAGGAGAATCTCTCAGCGTGAATCAACAGTACTCTCAAGCTCTCCCCCTATCCCGCTAGTCTAGCAGGCTCTACTAAAGCGGCTATGAGCGCTTCTAGAGGATAGTCTCCGATAATACACGCCATAGTGTAGCCCACGGCTAGATGAGCTATGTACGGATGACCGGGTGTTGCTCTAAGGATCGCGTTGGGGTTCCCGCCGCTTATCCTAGCTGCTGCTTGAGGAGCATCCTCTTCTACCTCACAATACTCCTCACTGCCGCTCAAGACGATCCACCACCTTAGCCTCGAGTCCTCCATGAGTCTCCAAGCGGGAATCTCGAACTCTAGTCTGAGAAGACACCTGATATCTCTACACACTAGCCTAACCGAGTAGATGTGGTAGACCAGTACTGGCACGACTGCATACAATACTGCGAGAAAAGGCCCTGGCATGAAGGAGTCAGGGAATACTGGAGAGCTTAGAGAGAGGAAGAGGAGCGCTAGAACATCCGCTCCTCCCATTACGCACTCCCTATAGAGCACGTAGACGAGTAGAGTTAGCGAGAGGGAGAGGAGGACGTTCACGGCTATTACTGCTAAGCCTATATTGAGAATCGTGTAGGAGTATAGAGTGATAGGTGTGGCTATAGCGATCGCTAGAGCCCAGTAGAGAGGAGGTACTTCTCTAGCCTTTACATCCATGAATCCAGCTACGGATAAGAGAGCTAGGACGACGATGCGGTAGATGTGCTCTTCTAGTGGCAGCTATCCCACCAAGTCTTAGAACTCAAGCTCTCACTAATGCTTAAAAGTAGAGCGATAACACTTCCAGCAGGTCATCGCGACATAGCTCCTAAGCGCTCCGCTCTCGTGTCTATACGCTCACGAGAAGCCCGAGAACGCTCCCCGAGTCTCGTTACCATCAAGCCTTAAGCCCGTCTCATCACTCTCACAGTTCACACACCGGTCTAGGTGTTTCCGCGAGCGCCGAACCCGAGGGCACGAGTCGCCTCTATAACTCTAAGACCTCGAGCGCTAAGCCTTCCCGAGCGAGCTAGTAGCGGAGAGGGAGCCTCGCGAAGCTCCTGCAAGAGTGGGGTTAGAGCTTAGAGAAGAGCTGTGGTAACGCTGAGAGACTGATAGAAGTATTTAAGCTCTAGCTCTGTTAGCGAGTGAGCTAAAAGGTGACTCGATTGCGCCAAACACTAAGAGGCCCCGGGGGCTACTCGCGCTTGGAAGGACGCCCCCTATAGGGGGCTCAGTGAGAAGCGCTATTGTCTCGGCTCCGGCTACGGTAGCTAACGTCGGCCCAGGCTTCGATATCCTGAGTTTCGCGCTAGAAGGTCCTAGAGACGTGGTTAGAGTAACCGTGAGCAAGAACTCGTCAGGCATAATTGTCCACTCTCTAGACCCCAGAGTCCCCTCAGGCGAGGAGAACGTCGCATACATCGTGGCTAAAGCGTTCTTAGAGAAGCTAGGGGTAGAGAGCGCAGGCTTAGAGATAACGGTAGACAAGGGAGTCCCCCCATCGAGAGGTCTCGGTAGCTCTGCAGCGACGGCTGTGGCCACAGCTATGGCTCTCGCTGTAGCTCTAGGAGTAGAGCTAGGCGTGGAGGAAGTGATCTCGATAGCTGCGAGAGGAGAGGAGTACGTCTCGGGCTCCAGGCACTTCGACAACGTGGCTGCGAGCCTCCTAGGAGGCTTCGTGATCTCCAATCCTAGAGGCGGGGAGTTCATCAAGATAGAGCCCCCGGTAGAGGTCCCCGTGGGTGTCGTCATCCCTCTCGTGGACGTGCCTGAGAGGAAGACTGGCTACGCGAGGTCTCTGCTCCCACGCTCTCTCAGCCTAGAGGAGCATGTCGCTCAATCCTTCAACATAGCTAAGCTGGTCTACTCGATCTCCGCTGGAGACTTGAAGAAGATCGGAGAAGCAGTCTCGTTTGATGTGATAGCGGAGCCTAGGAGGTCGCAGATGATACCATACTATGGAGAGCTCAAGAAGCTAGCTCTAGACTCTGGAGCTCTAGGCTTCAACATAAGCGGAGCTGGGCCCTCCGTCTTCTTCATAGCTGAGAGTATTGAGCGCGCTAGAAGACTAGCGGAGAGACTTAGAGACTTCCTGGCCGATCAGGGTGTGATAGCTGAGACAATAGTGAGCACAGTTTCAGCTAGAGGAGCGGAGGTGTTGAGTGTTGAGGAGAGTTAGGGTTGTTCTAGCAGGCTTCGGGACTGTGGGTAGAGCTCTAGTCAAGACTATTGCCGTAAAGCGAGAGGAGATAGCTAGAAGGCATGGAGTCTTAGTCGAGGTCACAGGGGTAGCGGACTCGAGAGGCTGTATCGTGAAGAGCGAAGGCTTCACGCCCTACGAGTTGATGAAGGCTTCCGAGCTACCCAGGTCTAGCCTCAAGGACTTCGAGCCCTACGGTAGAGGAGGGTGGGGTCTAGAGGAGCTCCTCGAGGAGGCGCGACCCGATATCCACGTAGAGGTCACGCCTTCAAACTACGAGACAGGCGAGCCCGGTCTTTCTCACATAAGGCTAGCTTTGAGTAGAGGAGTCCACGTAGTGACAGCTAATAAAGCACCCCTAGCTCTGGCGTTCGAGGAGCTAGCGAGTACTGCTAGACAGCGGGGGCTATCTATCAGGTTTGGAGCGACTGTGATGGGAGGCTCTCCATTCATAGCCATGCTCTCGTCTATGAGGAGCCGTGACGTCATTAGAGTAGAGGGGGTGCTCAACGCGACTACTAACTACGTGCTTACACTGATGCAGGAGGAGCTAGTAGAATTTGAGAAAGCTCTCAGAGAAGCTCAAGCGATAGGCGTAGCCGAGCCAGACCCCTCTCTAGACATCAGGGGTGTTGACGCGGCCGCCAAGCTCGTCATAGTCTCGCACCTCATAGGGCGCCCTCTGAGACTAGAGGATATCGAGAGAGAGCCTCTAGACTCTGTCACATTGAAGGATGTAGTGGCAGCGGCAAAGCAAGGATTCGTCTTGAAGTACGTGGCGGAACTTGACGCCAAGAGGTCCCTGGGCAGAGTGTCTCTGAAGAGACTGCAGAGAGAATCCTTCCTAGCTAACGTGAGAGGGCTGGATAACGGTGTAGTCGTGGAGACAGACGTGGGGCCCGTGGTCCTCATCGGGAGAGGAGGAGGGGCTCTAGAGACAGCACACACGCTTCTCGACGACATCTTAAGCATAGCTCTAGAAGGGGGCTGAGAGACTAGTGAAGACAGATGCCCTAGTGCTGAAAATCGGGGGCTCTCTACTCGATAGCGCTAAGTCTTACGCTAAGGCGGCGGAGAACATCGCGGAGACTCTTGAATCAAGAGGAAAGAATATGGTGGTAGTCGTGTCAGCAGCTCGCGGTATCACAGACCTCCTTATTCAAGCCTCGCGAGGCGCTAGAGAAGCGTATGTAGCGGTTGCCCGAGTATATACCGAGATCTGCGAAGAGCTATGCTCCACTCCTGGTGTGAGGAGGCTTAGAGAAGAGCTCAGCGAGCTAGAGAAGATAGCCGATCTAGGAGACCCCGATTCTCCAGCTCTAGCAGACCTCATGCTATCCTATGGGGAGAGATTAAGCAAGATGGTCATGAGGGAGGCTCTGGAGACACAGGGGTTGAGAGTCTTCGAGGTTGATGCTAGAGACGTCATAGTAACCGATGCGAGACACGGAGATGCCAGCATAGACTACGAGCTGACAAGCCCCAGAGTAGAGAAGATGTATAGAGCAGCCGTCGAGGCTAGAGCGGTACCCATCCTGGAGGGCTTTGTGGGCGCTACGCCCCAGGGTAGAGTGACTACTTTAGGGAGAGGAGGCTCCGATTACACGGCTACAGCGATAGCCTCTATTCTGGGAGCTGAGGCAGAGCTAGTTACTGAAGTAGATGGGATAATGAGCGCTGACCCTCGCTTAATCCCTTCAGCTAGAGTAGTCAATAGCCTGAGCTATCTCGAAGCTGCAGAAGCATCACTCCACGGGGTTAAGAGAATGAATCCCAAGGCTCTCGAGCCGTTAATGAAGGTTAGACCTATCGACTTGAGGATCCGGTCGTGGAGATCGAGAGGCACGCTAGTATCGAGCAAACCTCACCGCTTTGGGTTCAAGATAGCAACAATATCTAGCACGAGCCAGCAAACTATAGCTCTCATAGGCGAGCTAGAGAGCAGAGTAGAGGGAGCGCTGAGAGCTCTCAACGTTCTCCTAAAAGCGGGCATCGAGGTAGACGGCATAGAGCTACCTCTGGGAAGACCTGTGCTAAAGATGCAAATACTGAGAGGAGACGCCATAGAGACTCTCCGGAGACTCCACGAAGAACTCATAGAGACCTGAGCTCCACATAGGCCGAGCTTGCGGGAAAAGCTCTCGGAGTCTCGAATCAGCCATGAGCGCTGCTCTCGGCTCGCTGTCAGTCTTCGGGATAGCTAGCTTAAGCGAAGCTAATACGGCTTGGTCTAGGTGGAGTGGCTTAGAGCGGGGGCGGTTGGCGTGAAGAGGAGAGTAGCCGTTCTAGGAGCGGGGGGTCTCGTGGGGCAGAGGTTCGTCTTCCTGCTAGCAAACCACCCCTGGTTCAGGCTAGAGCTTTTGACAGGCTCGGAGAAGAGTGCTGGAGCTAGATATGGAGATATTGTAGAGTGGGCTATAGAGACCCCTATGCCCGAGAAGGTAAGAGACCTAGAGGTGCACGAGACTTCTCCAGACCTCATAGCCAGAGAGGGGGTCGAGATCGCGTTTTCAGCACTCCCAGCGGAGATAGCTCGCGAGGTCGAGCTAGAGCTAGCTAGGAGAGGAGTAGTCGTAGTGTCTAATGCCAGCAATATGAGACTCGATCCAGACGTTCCTCTACTAAACCCGGAGGTTAACGCTGATCACATCGAGGTGATCGAGGAGCAGAGAAGGAGGAGAGAGTGGAGCGGGGCTATAGTCAAGGTCCCTAACTGCACTACAGCCATACTGACGCTCTCTCTGAAGCCTCTACTCGACGAGTTCGGAGTCAGGAGAGTCATAGTGTCGACTATGCAGGCAGTCTCCGGAGCCGGTCTCAGAGGGCTACCCTCTATGGCCATCTTAGACAACATAATACCATACATTGAAGGAGAAGAGGAGAAGGTGGAGAAAGAGACTCTGAAGATACTCGGGTCCGTGGAGGCGGGAGAGGTCAAGCCTAGGAGCGATATCAAGGTCTCAGCTACATGCTGTAGAGTCCCCGTGCTAGAAGGGCACACTGAGTCAGTCTTCGTGGAGCTAGGTAGGAGAGCGAGCCTAGAGGAGGTAGCTAGAGCTCTAGCAGAGTTCCCCGGCAACAAGATCAGAGGGCTAAACCTCCCCTCGAAGCCGGAGAAGCCGATAGTAGTGAGGAGAGAGCCGAACAGACCACAGCCTAGACTCGACAGGCTGGAGGGTAACGGAATGAGCGTAGTAGTGGGTAGGCTGAGAGTAGACGAGGCTCTAGGCGGGGTGAAGTACGTGGTCCTAGGTAGCAATACTATCAGAGGCGCGGCTGGCACTGGTGTTCTGATAGCGGAACTCATGGCGAGATTAGGCTTAGCGTAGCGAGAACACCTAAATAGCGGTAGCGATCCCAGTCTACACTCCTGGGTCTAGGCTGTGTCGCTTCCAGAAGCTTTCGAGAACCTACCCTTGAGGAACTGGGTTTACCTGCTCCACCCCAGACCAGCCTTCGTGGTAGTCTCGGGGAGCTGGGATGACTATAGCGCGATGGCTGCCTCGTGGCTCACACCGATCTCAAGAGACCCCCCGCTTCTCGGCGTAGCGATCTCTCCGAAGAGGTACACGTACGAGAAGATAGTCTCCACGAGAGAGTTCGCAGTCTGCGTTCTCCCCTGGAGCCTCGTAGACAAGCTGAACTTCCTCGGGTGGACTACGGGGAGAGAGGTGAAGGATAAGATCGCGGCTTCAGGGCTGACTAAGGCTAAGGCTAGGGTGATCGGAGCGCCCATAATCGCTGAATCCGTAGCCGTCATCGAGGCCAAGCTTCACAGCGACATAGAGCTAGGAGGAGACCATAGGCTAGTAGTAGGGCTAGTAGAGGCATCGTATGTCAAGAGGGGCGTTAGTCCTCACGACTTACAGCGCTACGACATACCTCTCCACATATGGAGGTCTAGCTACGTGCGCGTAAGCAACGAGACGAGGACCCTGTAGGGAGGCTAGTTGCGCGTCTCGAGGTTTCTCACCGGAGTAGAGACATCTCTAGCTCTCTTAGCTGTAGCGACTGCTCCTCTAGCTCTCTCCGGGAGTCATCTAGCTCAGGAGCTTCTAGCATCTCTAGCTCTCTCAGCTTACGTGATGTCTCTAGCCAGGAGTTTCTACAGAGGTCTCTTCGACGAGTTCGATATAGCTCTCTACGATGCTCTACTCGTATTCATTCTCCTAGCTGCACCCTACTACTCGATAGTCGTAGTCCACATCCACCTAGAGCTTCCTCTAGCTATCCTAGCTATCGTTGCCTCAACAGCCGGGCTTTTGTTGGCCTCGGCTGACGAGAAGGAGTCTCCTCTAGCTCCTAGGGTTGCTAGACAGGCCGCTCTCTCATCAATGTGGGCTATAGTAGTTGCCACTAGTCTAAACAGACCGCATGTAGCTCTCTCCACTACTCTAGCTATCCTGCTGACTCTAGCTCTCGTTATCTCGAAACCAGATAGGAGAGTATTGAGCGCTCGTCTAGCCTCTTATATCAAGCTCGTCAAGGGCCCTTTGAGAGCATTGCGTAGTCTAGCGTTTACTCTTCAGCACATAGACTTGTCGAAAGCCGTTACTCTCCTAGCACACGTGATCCAAAACGTGGACCCAGCTAGAGCTCTAGCTGTTTGGGGCTTTAGCGCCATGACTTCAACAGTCATGGCTATAGTTGTTTTCTTCGAGAGAGGACTCGGAGAGGTTGTCAGAGCATCGAGGATAATCGAGGAGTCGCTAAGAGCACCTTATGGGCTTCTTGGAAGCGCTTTCGCTCGCCTCCCCCCACTTCTAGAGAGCTATGTGAGAGCAGAGCTGGGGCATCACGTGATAGCAATAGCCTTTGTAGCTTTAGCATTAATGCTAGGAGTGTTGCTTGCCGTTAGGTGAAACAGTTGGGCTCCGTTACCGGCTTTAGACTCGTACTCGTAGCTGCCCTCATGTCAGCGCTAGTTCTTCTCGCGGTCTCTCAGGGTTCTAGCGATAGCTCTAGCTCCTCTCTTTTTCATCTCAGTGGAGCCTCTCTCCTAGTAGTCGTAGCGATAACCATAGCCGTGCTATCATCCATCTTGGCCATGGGGGACTTCGAGAGAGAAGATAGAGCAACTACGGTAGCCCTCTTTGTCCTCACGGCTCTCCTCTTAGTCCTAGCTGCTGCCTCGAGGCATCTCGTAGCGTGGCTTGTCTTCTACGAGCTCTCCAGCTTCCCCCTAATCCTCTACCTCTTTAGAGCTCGAGAACGAGCCTCTACTGCAGCAATGCTCCTAGCAGTTTTTACTGTAGCCTCGGGCATAGTCATAGCTCTAGGCGTGCTCATAGCCTACTCTGAGAGAGCCAGCTTCTGGTTTGAAGACTTTGAGAGAGAGGGGTCTCTTCTAGCAGGAGCGCTCATAGCCGCTGGTCTCATCCTGAAACTGCCAGCCATACCTCTCCACTATTGGCTTGTTCTCGTATACTCAGCTGTCCCCCCTCATCTCGGAGTTATCGCGGTCTCTCTCGAGGGCGCGACAATGCTCTTCATGCTAGAAGTAGCGGGTAGAACTCTAATACTGCCAGCTCTACGAGAAGCAGGCTGCGAGTCTAGCCTAGCTCTCTTGCTTTCAGCGATAGGAGCCTTGTCGATGGTGTACGCGTCTCTACAAGGTCTAGCATCTAAGACCTCGAGAGAAGTCCTAGCCTTCTCCTCTATAGCGCACGCTAACGCCGTCCTCTTGGTTCTAGCGGCCTCTGTTCTCGAGGACCCAGTTGACTCTCTCAAGCTACTAGACATAGCCGGCTACTACGTTGTAGCCTACGTTATATCGAAGTCAGCGTGGTTTCTGCTTTCTGGAGCGTTGGAGAAGACGTCGGGAGACATGCTTCTAGACAAGCTGAGAGGTAGCGCTAGGTCTCACCCAGTCTTGTACACGATAGGTTTGACAACGCTCTTCATGATACTCCCCTCACCGCCATCCCTCAAGTTCTTCAGCGAACTTTTCTTGATCCTCATGGCTCCCTCTGAGTGCACGATGTCTATAGCTATAGCGGCTCTCTTAGCACTAGGCCTAGCTCTAGCTGTAGCCATAGCTGTCAGATTCATCTACGTGGTCTGGGTGAGATCAGAGACTGAGGCGGAGCCCAGGGCCTCACCGGCTCTAACGCTGGTCTCGGTCTCTCTTCTCTCTCTCGTTCTAATAGCTGGAGGGTTTGTTCTCGCTGCGTATTTCACTAGGTTTATAGGCTGAGAATGGGGGAGCATTGTGGTGACACGTGGTTGAGCTTAGCGGGACTAGTTGACGCTTATCTAGCTTACGTGATCGTACCTCTCTACATAGTCTCCTCCATCCTCTACATCATCAGAGTGCTGAGAGGCCCCACGGTCCCCGACATGGTTCTGGCTCTATCGAGCCTCTCGTTTAACACCTGCTTCTTTCTAGCCGTTCTCGCTATATATTACAGGTCTCACTACCCGGCTGTAGCCTCACTCTTCCTAGCTCTCTGGACTTTCACTATGGACCTCTACGTGGCCAAATACTTGGAGTACAGGGCTGCACGGAGGGTTGAAGCGTCTTGATCGACACTCTGGTAGTAGCCGCGGGCTTGGCTCTGGCTACTGTGGGGGCTCTCTTCGACCTGATTGCAGCCATAGGGTTCCAGAGACTGCCGGACTTCTACTCTAGGCTTCACGCTGCCACCATAGGCGCTATTGGTGGAGCGTCTCTACCGCTACTAGGCATCGGTCTTCTAGCTCTAGGCGTCGACAGCTTGAGCGCAATACGTTTCACGATATTCGCTACATGTCTACTCACATCGGTCACCATCGTGGTCGTGTCAGCTGTAGCGTCTCACGCTCTAGCTAGAGCAGCGTATAGGAGCGGTGAGGTCAAACCCGTGGGTTTGCTAAGAGACTCTCTGAGAGAGAGGCTAGAGGGGAGCGGATGAGGCTAGACGAGGTTATCCTGCTCTACTTCCTACTCATCTGCTTCACAGCTACCCTCTCAGCGGTCTTAGAGAGAGACGTGCTCAAACTGATAGTAAAGTCTTCTCTTCAATCGCTATCTCTTGTCATGGCTTTAGTGGTCTTCCAAGCTCCAGAGCTAGTCCTAGTGTACCTCCCTATAAGCGTTGGAGCCTACACAATACTATTCGTCGACGCTCTTAGAAGAACGCCGAGGCACGAGACTCGCGGAGAGCCCGCGAGGTCCTTCAAGCTAGCCTCCTCGACTCTCTTCGCGCTTATCGCAGCTCTGATAGCGTTATCCGTGATAGTCTACGATGTGACGGGCGGGTCTCCTTCAGAGGAGATCAAGGAGCTGGGAAAGAGGTATCTCCAGATAGCCTACAACGAGACAGCGAGAGATTGGTGGAGCGGGGAGAACAAGGTAGTAGTCTCCATACTCTGGGACTACAGGGGTGTAGACACGCTCTTCGAGATAACAGTGCTCACTGTCGCCATCCTGGCTGGAGTTGCTTCCTTTAGATTCCTCAAGCTGAAGTCGGGTAAGGAGAGAGAAGTAGAGCTTTCAGTGTTGTCGAAGATCAGCGTCAAGATAGTCTCAGCGATCACTATCGTAGTAGCGATCGCTCTACTTCTATCAGACCACCTCCCGGGCGGGGGCTTTCAGAGTGGCGTCACTCTAGCGATAGCCCCAGCGATACTCATGGCTGCATTCTCGGGACTCTACTTCAGGCGGCTAGGCTTCAAGGAGTGGAGGCTAGCAGCAGGGCTCACGCTAGGAGTCCTGGGTCTAGCTCTGGTAGCTCTTGCTCCCATAGCTCTAGGAGGGGCAGCTCTACAGAACCAAGCTAAGCCCTGGCTCGAGTTCGGAGGCTTCAGAATAGACTTTTTCTTCGTGAGCATAGACAAGTCCATAAAGATATACGATGTCCTCGAGGCGGTGGTGACAGCGAGCGGCTTCTCTCTAGCCTTCCTCCTCCTCCTGGCCCCCGAGGAGGTCTACTCCGGGATAAGGAGGAGGCTGAGATGGAGTCCTGGGAGAGTCTAGCTTTCAGAGCTTCAGTCTACGCGATCCTCATCGCCTCCATGGCGGCAGCGCTTTACGGGGTAGCAGTGAGGTCTCATAGTCTCAGTAGGATAGTAGCCTTCTCAATGCTCGCAGACCTGTTCTGCATAACGATAGTCTTCTTAGGCTACAGGATAGCTAGCGAAAAGCCTCTGCCTCCCATCGTGCCCAAGGCTGGCGAGACAGCTCTAGAGACTGTTGTAGAGAGCTCCGTAGACCCTCTAGTTCAGTGCTTGGTGATAACGGCTCTAGTAGTGGGGCTGGCGTCGCTGGTCCTCATGACGTTCCTGGCTACTCAGATAGAGCGCGAGGAGAGTGCGGGAGAATGAGCTGGAGGGAGAGAGTGCTCAGAACGCTAGTCCTCTGGGCTTTATTCGCCTCCGCTTACACGATAGCATTTACCTCACCCTACGAGCCTCTCGTCGAGGCTCTAGTCAAGGTAGCTGCAGTCACTCTAGTGGTGGCCATAGCTCTCTCAGAGTTCCTCCCCTTCAACCCATACAAAGCGATAGACCCCCGTAGGGTCGCTCTCTTCGTTATCCTAAACGCGCGATTCCTCCTAGCAATGGCCACATCTCATCTCAAGATAGCTAAAGCCATACTAGACCCCCGGAGTCAGATCAGCGCGGCGATAGTCCCAGTTAGGGTCTATGGTAGTGAGTACACTCTCGCTGCTCTAGCTCACCTCATAACCAGCACGCCGGGGACTGCTGTAGTGGACTTTGAGAAGAAAGGGCCTGAGGGCATTCTACACGTCCACTGGCTTAACCCTGAAGCGCTCAGCGACGATGTAGCCAAGAGAGAGATCGTTGGGTGGATGGAGGACTATGTTCGTAGAATAATAGATTAGGTGGCGGTACGTGAAGGAGCTAGCTTTAACTACTCCCATAATCTTGCTCGCCGCGAGCTTCGCTAGCCTCGCGGGAATAGTGCTACCTGGAGCGCTCCGAGTCGCCTATGCGGTCTCCGTCTTCTCCATAGCCCAGCTTCTAGTCACAGTGTTAGTCATCGCTGGTTTTGCTCACACAACTCTAATGGGAGGAGAGCCTCTAGTCTACATGTTTGGAGGCTGGCCGCTCCCTCTCGGCATAGTCTACGTGGCTGACTCTCTGAGCTTTACTATAGCTCTGCTAGTATCTCTCACGACCACGATCTCCATAGCTGTCTTCTGGCTTTCAAGAGGCTCTCCTGGCTCCAAGATACTCTTCCAGGCGTTCGCTCTAGTCGTGGAGGCTGGTCTGCTAGGAGTTCTCTTCACGGCCGACTTCTTCCACCTCTTCGTCATGTGGGAGGTTGTTAGCGTAGCCAGCGTCGGCTTAGCAGTAGTGGGCGGGCTCGATAGGAGAGTCGTCCGAGCAGCCTTCAGGTATGTCATCAGCTCGAGTTTAGTTGTTGCATTCTACATGTTCATAGTAGCGATAACAGTCTACGGGTCTTACGGGACGCTGAGCATACCCGACTACATAGCAAAATCCCTGCACTCCGCGGGGGTCGCTATGATAAGCGGGGGGGTCGCGGGGAGCCCCGAGCTGGCTTCGGGCTTGTTGCTGGCTAGCGTCGTGCTAGCTTTCGGGCTCTCAGCTGGGCTATTCCCTCTACACTTCTGGATGCCCGACCTCTACGAGAGGATCTCTACGCCTGTAGCGATACTCTTAGCTGGAGGCAAGGAGGTGGTTGCTGTGTACGTGGTGGCCAGGATGCTCTACACCGTGCACTCCAGCCATCCCTACGCTGGCGAGGCTCTAGCCACGGTCAAGGTGGCGCTCTTCGCTCTAGGGCTAGGCGGGGTCGTATACGGAGCTCTAGCGATTCTAGCTAGGCAGAGCTTCAGGAGGATGCTGGCGTACTACCTGGTTATGGACGCGGGGATTATCTTCGTCGTGCTCTCAGCCGGCGGGCCTAGAGCTATCGAGGCTTTCGTGTATCTCGCTCTAAGTCACGTAGTGCTCTCCATAGCTCTCTTCTCTCTCTGCGATATCCTGGAGAGCCCGCAGGCGATAGGAAGACCTCTCTTAGCGACAGCAGGAGCTCTGGTAGCTGCTGGAGCTCCACCGTTCTCGAGCTTCTTCGGCAAGCTCCTAGCTCTCCTAGCTCTTTTAGACAAGCCTGCTTCGCTAGCTCTATTCGCCGCCTCAGTCGTGGTCAGTAGTCTGGCGCCTCTCATAGCGATCCTGAGAGCCTCATCAGAGCAGAGAGATAGCGCGAGAATGTGGGTCTTAGCTCAGTTGCTACTCGCTTCTCTGAGCGTAGTAGCTAGCCTCGCTCTAGGAATCGGAGTGTTCTGGCTTAGAGAGCTAGTCTTAGAGCCTGTAGCCATAGAGGCTATCGACTACCAGTCCTACATCGAGCCTGCTCTCGAGAGAGCCCGCGAGATCTACGATAGATACTGGCCCAGAGACTAGACGGAGCAAGATTTAAGCCTCTCTTCCTTATCGAGCGCTAGAAGGGCTTAGCTTTGGACTTCGGAGTGCTCGCTGAACTCTTCCTCGTCTTCTTCAAGATCGGTTTCTTCATGATGGGCGGAGGCTACACTATGATCTCTCTGGCTAAGTATGAGCTCGTCATTAAGAGGAAGTGGCTCAGCGATAAGGAGTTCTTAGACATACTGGCTATAGCTGAGTCAACCCCCGGACCCATATCTCTAAACATAGCTACCTACGTTGGCTTCAAGAAGGCGGGTATCCTTGGGGCTCTAGTAGCGACTACGGCTCTAGCTCTGCCGGCTTTCGCGATAATACTGGCTATAGCGTCCGCTCTCCTCAAGTACTACGACAGCCCTCTAGTACAGAGTGCTCTCAAGGGAGTCAGGGGGGCGGTGGTGGGGCTGGTTGCTGGAGCACTGATATCGATAGCGAATGCGTCCATCTCAGGGCTAAGCCAGTCTCAGGTCATGGTGACAGCTCTCATAGCTTTCGCCTGCTTCGTAGCGTTCCACTTGCTTAGAGCAGACCCCGTGATACTCATAGTCGTCTCAGCTATCATAGGGCTAGCTCTTGGCCTCGCTAAGTTCTGGTAGAGCCTCGGCTCTAGCGTCTCGACTCGAGGATCGGTCCATGGGTATCTCTTCACCAACCTCGGGTCCTGCCGAACTCCTCATCTCCCTCGTTATTGAAGACCGGCTATTACCCTTTAAAGCTTTCTCGACCTCCTCCTCGCGCGCAGACCTCTCGCTCTCTGCGGAGCTATTCTCGAGTCTCATAGAGTCCGCTAAAAGTGGAAGAGAGTTCTCAGCAATATCTGCTATTAGGTCTTCTCGCTTCGCCGACTCCGAGAGGGCAGAGTCTGAGTTGGCCTCGAGCACTGCTAGGCTACTGGGGCTCGCGGGCTCGCTTCTCGTGCTCGCATCGCTTCTGCTAGCTTTTCTGGCTGTAGTTCTAGCCGTGTACGCTACTATCGTAGAGCTCGAGAGAGAAAGGAGTCTATTGGGCTCCTGGTCTCGCACTCTCTTGCTCGCGTCGCCGGCGTTGTGGATTACTGGCTGGTTGCTTGTTCTGCTGGCTTTGCGCGCTGTTTCTCGAGTAGCCAGAAGACCCTCTATCTTCAGAGACGCTCTGCTAGCATTCATCTCGCTGCTAGCTTCAGCGTGGGGGCTTGCTCTCATCGTAGCGGTCGCCATAGCGTTCTCTCGGTCGCTAGTCCTCGGTCTTCTAGCAGCTCTCTTGTTTGGAGTTGCGTCTCTTGCTCTCATAGCTCTCGGTCTTCTAGCAAACGGCTTCTTCTTGTATAAAGCCATGAGCTCAGCGACTAGAGCCACGGGTATAGACTCGTTTAGAAAAGCTGGGTTAGCTTTCTTGAGCCGCTCTATCTCGATAATCTTAGTCTTCACGATAGCTATAGCTCCTCTTCTCGAGCTCCTTGGGGCAGTATTTCTCCTCATAGCCTTCTACTCTCTCCGGTTCTCAGCAATCGAGGTCGAGTAGACTTGGCTGACGCGCTAGCAGTAGGGGTCTTAGTTGTAGTGGTCGTAGTAGCAGCATCTCTAGCTAGACTACCACCCTCTATAGCTATATCTTCAGCTTCGCTTATCGCCATAGCTGTTACCAGCGGCCTAGCTCGCATACCTGAGGTCTACGCGAGCGTTCTCTCAAACTACTACACTCTCGAAGCCATAGCCGGAGTAGCCGCCGTAGCCTGGCTTGTCTCACTCTATAGGAACACGGGAGTCGCTGAAGTTCTCGGAGAAGAGCTATCGAGAGCTCTGAGGAGCCCGAGAGTGGCAGCAGCGGGAATCCCTGCTGTTCTCGGACTCCTCCCTGTTCCAGGAGGCGCGCTAATGTCGGCTCCCGTGGTCAACGAGATTGGAGATAGGCTCGGATGGACTTCTCTGAAGAAGCTTTTCGTCAACGTATGGTTTAGGCACGCTTTGGTGATAGCGTACCCCCTCAACTCGATTATAGTGATGACCGCTAGCCTAGCTGGGGTCAGCCTCTGGGCTCTTGTAGCTTGGGCTCTGGTAGCCTCTCTAGTAATGGTCTTGATAGGACTCATAGCGATAAGAGAGAGTGACGGAGTCCTCGAGAAGAGTTCCCCCGACTTCGGGAAGCTGGCTAGAAGCTTGGCTCCCATGCTTACATCCATATCTATAGCTATATGCGGAGAGATGGCTGGTCTGAGCTCTAGACTCGCTGTCTTAGTCGGAGTAGCGTTATCGATACCCGTCTTCATCATAGCATCGGGCTCCTCGTTCTCCAAGGCTCTCTCCCCTATCAGAGACCACACAGTCTGGGATATAGTGATGGTAACGTTCTCAGCTCTCGTTCTCAGAGAGGTATTCGCTGTAGCCGACTACTCGAGCATAAACTCGATAGGCTCTAAGGTGGGAGCTCTAGCTCTCATAGCAGTCCCCGCTCTATTCGGGGTTCTCTCGGGAGCAGCTAGTGTGAGCGTCTCTGTCTCCATACCTATGGTCTCTGCTCTCAAGACTCTCACTGTGAATGAAGTCGCTCTCATATACGTGGCGGCTTTCACAGGCTACATGGTCTCTCCTCTCCACCTATGCTTGGTCTACACTCTGAGATACTACAACGTGAGCTTAATCGATGCGTACAAGCTCCTAGTCCCAGCGTCTCTAGCGTTTTTGCTGATCACATCAGCGGTCTTTCTAGCAGTCTAGTATTCGATACTCATACCCTAATAGCTCATCTCACAAGCTGGGCTCGAGCTATAGAAGCTTGGCGTTAAAGCTAGCGAGAAGTAGCTGAGCCTATGGCTGAGTGTGCTCTCTCATACTCTCTACCTCGCGGGAGGTCAGAGAGAACTCGTCTCGACAGCCCTTCAGGGCTTCATGGGAGAGAGCTCTTAGCTCTCTTCTCGAGAGTAGAGCATTCTTTAAAGCCACTCGCATACTCTTAGATCGGCTGATATGGATGGCTACGGGAGTCCTGGTTCTCTCCTGGAAAGACATAGAGCCCCTCTTAGACCCCGATGAGGTGATATCTGCTGTAGAGGAGGCCTTCAGGGAGAAGGGGCTAGGCAGGGTTCAGATGCCTCCGAAAATGTATCTATTCTTCACAGAGTACAACGGAGACTTGAGAGTCATGCCTGCATACATACCCAAACTGGGGATGGCGGGAGTCAAGGTTGTCAACGTTCACCCAGATAACCCCAAGAGAGGGATCTTTACAGTGATGGCTACGATACTCCTCGTAGACCCCGAGACTGGGACTCCTCTCTCGGTCATGGACGGGACACTGATTACGAATCACAGAACAGGAGCTGGAGGAGCGATAGCTATCAAGTACCTGGCTAGAAGAGACTCCAGGATTCTCGGAGTGATAGGAGCCGGGGTTCAGGGGCACATTCAAACAGTCTACTCCTCTAGGGTTATGAAGATCGAGAAAGTCAAGATTTTCGACATAATCCGCTCTAAAGCAGAAAACTACAAGAGAGAAGTCGAGAGAGCTCTCGGAGTAGACGTGATCGTATGCGATAACGCGGAATGCGCTACCAGAGGAGTAGACGTCCTGGTTACAGCTACCCCAGCGAGAGGACCGGTGGTGAAGAAGGAGTGGGTGGAGCCGGGTACACACATAAACGCGATAGGAGCAGATGCTCCCGGAAAGCAGGAGCTAGACCCGGCTATCTTGAAGACAGCCAAGATAGTAGTCGACGACCTAGAGCAAGCTTCTCACAGCGGTGAGATCAACGTGCCGCTATCTCAGGGGATCATATCGATGGAGGACATCTATGCTGAGCTAGGAGAAGTCGTGGCGGGCAAGAAGCCCGGCAGAGTGCTAGACGAAGAGATAACGATCTTCGACTCCACGGGGCTAGCTATACAGGATGTGGCTACAGCCCGGCTAGTCTACGGGAAGGCTCTAGAGAGAAAGCTAGGAGTGTTCATAGACATCGTTAAAACCTCCCCCTAGACCCGCGAGAGCCCTATAGAGCGAGGTTCTCAGCGGGAGGAGTCTGGGAGAGCTCTCTAGACTAGCAAGGCTATTGTCAGGCTACTCTGAGCCCCCAGTACTTACCTAGAACTTCTCTAGTTAAGAGCTCCGAAACGCTCTCCTCCATACGGGGCTCTATCTTCTGCTCCTCTCCTACTCCCAGAAGCCCTTCGAGAAAGCTCCTGAACCCTTTGCTTAACCCTTGAGCATACCCTCCCTCAAGGACTATAACTAGAGCTCTCCGCCTTGACGCCATCCAGACTTCTCTGACTAAACGCCCCAGGATCTTGTAGCCTGCCTCCGTTATCGTGAGCGATGTGAGAGGGTCGCTGTAGTGTCCGTCGAAGCCGGCTGAGACGATGACGGCATCTGGCTTGAATGCCTCTGAGACGGGCTTCACGACCTTCTCAGCTACCCACGCTATCTCTCTATCCCCGCTCCCGGGGGCTAGAGGTATGTTTATCTTGGTGCCCTCCGCCTCTCCTCCGCCTTTATCCGTGACCCAGCCCGTCCCCGGATAGATGCCTCTCTGGTGTACGTCTATGTGGAGAGCTCTAGGCTCATTCCATAGTATGTCTTGAGTCCCGTTTCCGTGGTGTGCATCGAAATCGATCACCATGACGCTAAAGCCTCTCTCTAGGAGAGCTTGAGTGGCTACAGCTGAGTGATTGAATATACAGAAGCCCAAGGTGGGAGCGCCCATAGCCCAACCCCTCCTCCCGCTATGGTGGCCTGGAGGCCTCGGGAGGATAAGCCAGGGGTCTCCGGTCTCCAGAGAGTCGAGAGCAGCCTCTCTAGCAGCTGTAGAGAATGAGAGAGCCACCTCGTAGGTGTACTTAGTCACATAGGTGTCTGGGTCCACGTAGTGGAACCCTTTTCTCGACTCTTCTCTAATGAAATCCACGTAGTCTCTAGAGTGGACTTTAGAGAGAGAGCTCTCGTCTGGTCTCGGCGCTCTCCTCCACTCTACGATCTCGGCGAAGAGAGGCTCCTCGAGGACAGCTTTGGGGGCAACGAGTCTCTCAGGCTTCTCGACGTGAAACCCCCACTCGTCTCTATGGAGTGTATGTATGTCGTCATAGACTACCTTAAGCCTCATAGACACTGCTCTCTCCCCTCGTTGCTCTCCTGTAGGCTCTCGAGCCCTTGTATCTCACTGGTCTGAAGCTCACGTTTCTCGAAGCGAGCTCTTCTTGGAGAGCATAATCGTCTGTGAAGACTAGAGGCTCTAGCCCTAGTCTCTTGAAGTAGAGAGCTAGAGCTAGGATCGAGACGTCTGCCTCACTGAGCCTCCTGCTAGTCGGAGACTCTACCACGCCTGGCGGCGGGTCGAGAACCTCGAGCTTCCCGGACTCTAGGGCTCTCTCTAGAGCCGCTCGGCTCTCCTCATCTCTAACTTCTCTCAAAACCAGGCTGGTAGTGTAGGTCTTGCATGGCGAGCTTAGATGAATCCCTGCTAGCAGAGCTCCCGTATCGAGCACTATGGCTCTACCAATACATGAGTATTCTCGAGTAGACACGCTCATAGAACCCCTCGAGCCCCTTCAGCTTAACTACTCTAAGCTTCCACTTACACGGCAACACGGTTATTATAGAGCCCGGTCTTACAACGTTTTGGATCTGGCCGTCTAGACTGAGTACCGCCTCGTTGCTCTGCTCGCTCACATGGATGTCTATCTGGGAGCCGTATGGCACCACTATGGGTCTGAGGTAGAGCTGGATCGGGTTTACGGGAACAACTATAACCACATCGAGTCTAGGGTCGACAATAGGCCCTCCAGCACTCAGACTGTGAGCAGTGCTCCCAACACTCGTAGCCACTATCACTCCATCCCCGTCTAGCCTCATCGCGACCTCTCCATCTATGAGAGTGTTGAGTCTCACGATCTTAGCCATGGTTGATAAGACTGCAGCGTCGTTGAGAATACACGCGAACCTCTCGCCGTTAAGCGATACGTCTAGTCTAGAGTACTCGACTATCTTGAACCTGCCTTCAGCGAAGTCTTTAAGCCTCTCTTCTACCTCGAATCTATCAATCTCCATGAGGAAGCCTCTCTTGCCGGCCTTTATCCCGAGTATTGCCGACTCTTCTCTTATGTGGAGAGCAGTCCTCAGTAGAGTCCCGTCTCCTCCTATGGCTACTATGTACTCTGGCTTCTCCTCCACTAGACTGAATCTAGGTAGAGAGCTGAGAGGCCCGAAGACGCTCTTCTCTTCGACAAGCACTCTCACTCCGTGACTCTTGAGGACCTCGACTGCTTTCTCAGCGAGCTCTAGCGCTAGGAGGCTTCCGCGCTTTACTACAACTCCTACCTCCAAGCGCCTCCCCTGAGATCGAGGAGGTAGAACTAATCGCTATTACGTTTTACTGGGATAGCTGCTAGGAACACTTCTAGCTCTGCTCCTCTAGAGAGGCGGGCTACGAGCTCTCTACTCAAGTGTGCTGCAGCACGCGATGCTTTAATCATGACCGTCTCGGGGCCAACGTAGGCCGATCTTCTGAGCACAATCCTCTTATCGTCAGCGAAGCTCATCTCTGGCGAGCCGCGCCCTACCACGCTATCACACACGCTCTCAGCGCAGAAGACCGCTACTATCAGAGAGCCTCTTCTAGCCTCTTCCTTAAACCACTCCGGCAAGTCTCTCGCCGAGAGCTCAGACTTGACTCCTATAATGCAGTCTCCTCTGGGAGTCAGATAGTCTTCTCTAGTCACCTCTATGGTGGTCTCGTGTCTAGCGCTCACGTTGGGGTGCCCTTCGGCTCTGAAGACCAGCCACCTGGAGTCCAAAACTTTCAACAGCGAGACTCCCAGGTAGCTTCAGCAGAGTGGCTCAGCCTATAGCGTTGGCGCTAGCTTAGAGCATCTCCGGAGAATTCATAGGCTCTGGGCTGGGAATCGCTTGCTGTGGTGCCGGCTTTGAAAGCGGGCGACGTCGTGCTCATAGGCTACACTATCTATGCTATAGACGAGAAGGGGGAGAGAGTAGTTGAGACTACTTATGAGGATGTAGCTAAAAAAGCTGGCATCTACGACCCCTCCAAGAGCTATGGCGATTTAGCTGTAGTATATGGCCGAGGAGGACTACTAGAAGCTGTCGAGGAAGCTCTAGCGGTAATGTCGCCTGGAGAGGTCAAGGAGGTAATAGTCCCCCCCAATAGAGCCTATGGAGAGAGGAGAGAAGACTTGATAGTAAGGGTCCCCATCAAGCAACTCGAGAGAGCAGGAGTCCCTGCTAGAGTGGGCGCGGAGGTCGAGATAGCGGGGAGGAGGGGGGTCATAGCTAGAGTTACTGAGAGATTCGCCTACATAGACTTAAACCATCCGCTAGCCGGGAAGACTCTCAAGATAGTTCTCGAGCTGAAGAAGGTAGTCGAGGACCCCGTGGAGAAGGCTAGACTGCTGGTTGCGAGAGCTCTAGGGCTGAGAGACGACGTGGTCAAGGCCGAGGTCGAAGGCGGAGTAGTTAGAGTTAAGCTCCCCCTAGTAGTTCTCAATATGAGCGACCTCGATGCTAGACTGAGGCTTCTCATAACTTACGTGAAGGACTCTCTAGACCCCGAGAAGCTCGAGATCGTGATCGAAGCCTACTACAAGAAGCCGGAGGAGAAGCCTAGAGAGCAGGAGTCTCAAAGCTAGCCTCCTTTATCCTCTCCCCTCCTATCGCTCCAGTACCTCCTGGTCGTGATGTATTCCTCCTCAGCTTTCAGGAGCTCCTCGAAGAAGCCTCTCTCTCCTCTCTCGATGAGTGCAGCCATGACTCTCTTAGCTCTAGCCGGTCCCACGCCATGAGTTGCTAAAGCCATGACCACGTAGTCTCCCAGGTCTTGCCCAGCGTAGTTGAGGTAGAGCTCTGCTCTCTTCTTCACCTCCTCCGCTAACTCCTTCTCCTCTGCTCCCAGCTTCTCTCCTCGAGTGAGGCGCGTGAACGCTTCTCTAGCGCTAGCTCCCCACTCTGTCGTGGGGAGGGGGGCTATGCTGAGGCTCCCGCATCTAGGGCATCTATAGCTTCTCTCGATTGAAGCTACGTGGAGCTCCTCCCAGTAGAGGCAGCTGATGCACAGCATCACTACCTTCTTGCTCTTGAGGTGTCTCTTCTTCGCCTCTATGAGCTTATCCATGGCTATAGTCTTTATGCTGACCGCCACGTCGCTCCTAATATACGGGTTGCTCATTACCTGCTCAGCTAGAGGGCTCGGCTTCGGAGGCTTCACCACCACGGGAGCTTCGAGGTCGTCTAGGAACTCGTTCACGGCCTCGAGGTCCACCTTGTCTACTAGGACTTCTCTTATGGCTTCTCTCTCAGCTACGCTTCCAGCATTCTCTCTGGCTATCTTCTCGAGAAGAGCCACGCTTACTCTAGCATCTGGGTCTAGGACCCCCATCCTCTTAGCTACGTGGTAGAATCTGATGATGAACGCTCTACTCCTCCTAAGAGAAGACTGTATTAGTGCAAGCCTATCAGCACGGTTTAACCTCTTAGCTTCTAAGAGAGCTCTAGCTATTATGCTATACGTGTGTAGCGATAAGCCAGAGAACACTATAGCGTACGGTATGTGCTTGAACTCTAGCCCTATCCACTTCGACGCTATCTCCGAGATGAGGAGCGCTAACCCGAAGTTCCCCTTTGAGCCTAGGCAGGAGTAGAGAATACTCGTTCTCTCTAGCGCCTCAATCACTGGGTTCTTGAAGCTGAGCACAGCTCCCCACATTTTAGCAGTCTCTGTAGCAACTTTCACCACGTCGTCTGCTCTCTCTCCAAGCTTCCTCATAGCCGGAAGGCTCTTAGCTCTCTCTGGGCTCTCCATTGCTAGAGCTAGAATAGAGCAGACTTCTCTAGCTACCTTGAAGTCGACGGGTATCAGTTCACCCTCCCAGCTTGGCAGATAGCCTTCGACCTCAGCTACAGGCTTGGCTAGGACTCTCTTAGCTTCTGTGTCTATCTCCAGACACTCCCACATCCTCCCAGAGAGCACGAATCTGAATCTGTTCCCAGAGTCTCGTGGAGACGGGCTGCTCGTCTTATCCGTGATGAAGCGCTCGCTGAGAGACCCGATTTTAATACCGCTCACTATATCGTAGACCTCGTAGTCCACTTCATCGGGTATCATTGAGACTTCGTAGAGATACTTGAAGGCTCTCGAGCCTAAGCCTATGCCTCTCTTCTCGTTGACTCTGAGGATCCTCCGCTCTTCCAGGAAGGATACTATCTCTTCAACAGTCTCTCTAGAGAGGTCTGAGTATAGACCCGACCTGGAGGCTATGCTGAGAATCTCGTCTACGCTACTGGCAGAGCCCTCGGATACCATGGCTACGATTTGGTGAGCTAGAGCATCCAAGCTTTCTCTATGAGGCTTCACGTCCTCTATGAGCCCTCTCTCCGTCCTCCAGGCTATGACTGCTGACTCTAGCATCTCGTAGACGTTATTAGGGGTTATGATGTAAGCTATGCTCACGTCTCCGTATCTATGCCCAGCTCTGCCAGCTCTCTGAGTCATTGCTAGAACCTGTCTAGGAGACATGAACTGAACTACCTGGTCTATAGAGCCTATGTCTATGCCTAACTCCATGCTCGATGTAGCTACTAAAACCTTCACTATGCCTTCTCTAAATCTTCTCTCAGCGCTTTCTCTAACTTCTCTCGAGAGACTCCCGTGGTGTACGGCTGTTTTCCCGGCTTCCGCGACTCTCGATAGGAGAGCCCCTAGGAGTTCTGCAGCGTGCCTGGTATTGACGAAGACTAGAGTAGACCTTGCTCTAGAAGAGAGTTCAGCTATCTTGCCCACCGCTTCCTGCACATATTTGTCTTCGGTAGCGTTAACTGGAATCACTTCTATCCTGTACTCTTTAGCTGAGTGGTCTTCAACGACTTCTACCCTCCTCCTCCCAGCTAGAAGCTCTTTGGCTCTCTCTATGCTATGCTTTGAGAGAGTTGCCGAGAGCCCTACTCTCTGAATCCTTCTTCTCGACGCGAGAGACAGCCTCTCTAGCGTTATAGAGAGCTCTGCTCCTCTCTCACTCTCTAGGAGCTCGTGCACTTCATCCACTATCACCCAACCGACTCTAGACCAAAGGTCTCTGTGCTCTCTGAGAGTCAGTAGTAGAGTCAGAGTCTCGGGAGTAGTCACCATTATGTCTGGCGGCTCTCTCAGGAATCTCCTCCTATCGGCTTGCCCTGTGTCTCCGTGTCTAACCAGTACGCTAAAGCCGCAGAGCGATGCGAGCTTCTCTATCCTCAGCGCGACGTCTCTATTTAGTGCTCTCAGAGGAGTCACGTAGACGAGTCTCAGACCCCTACTCTCCGGCTCCTCTGAAAGCATTAGTGAAAGGATTGGTAGTAACGCGGCTTCCGTCTTCCCGCTACCAGTAGGAGCCACGATTAGAGTATGCGAGCCTCTCAGCACCACAGGTAGAGCCTTCTCCTGCACTGGCAGGAGCCGCTCGTAGCCGGCTTTTCTCAGCGCTTCTCTGACTCTCGGATGTAGCAAGCTTAGAGCGCTACTCTCAGCCATAGACTTCGATTCCCCTGTGGTTCTACCCCGCGGCGGTTCTAGAAGCTGTTCTAGCGCCTTAAGTATACTGCTATCTTTTTTGTGCTCTAGGATAGCCTCTATGGGTGGTAGGCGTGGCTTGTTGCGAGAGCCGTGTAGTCACGCGCCTAGACTAGCTTTATCGCTGATACTGCTACTCGCCGCTACCTCAGCTCTCATTGTTCTCTCTACTCTCGAGCTTTGGGTTAGAGTAGTTCCGGGTATTGCTCTAGAGGCTTCTCCTATCGTCTGCTACATTCTAGCCTTTGCTGCCTCTCTAGCTCTTCTTCTCCTAACGGGTAGCATTGTAGCCTCGACTAGTTTCCTCGTATTCTCTCTAGTCTTGATGGACCTCTCTCTAGCAGTCTTCGCTCTCCTAGCTCTACTCTCAGCGAGCACGCTCTGGGCTGTGTCTAGGCTTAGGAGATTCTCTCACGAGCCTCTTCTCGACACTCTGACACTCGATATCTCGAAGTGGTCGCCTACAGCTCTGGCTTCGGCGGCTCTCACATTCTACCTCTCGCGGACTCTCCTAGAGTGGAGTCTAGAGCCCTGGGAGGATGCTGTCTACTCTCTCGCAGTAGCGGCTTCGGCTCTGCTCGCTTCAGCGTCCTCTAGCTCTCTAGCGGAGTCTCTGACTCTAGGAGTAGTCTCTGCTCTAGGCCCGCTAGGGCTGGCTATCACGAGCACGCGGCTTTCTCTAAAACCGCTACGCGTAGACTCCTGCGAGGGGGTCTTCGTAGGAGAGCTTATCGCAATAGAGGCTAGAGTCAGCACTTCGAGAGGACTAATACCATACCATAGCGGAGCATCGAGAGTTCTGGCTTGCACAGAGAGGTCGAGAGCTACTCTGAAGCTCTCAGAGCCGTGGATTCTCTGGGGCTACGGGAGTCTGGCTAGAGCTGTCGCGCTAGAGAGAGTAATGCCCGGCTCTCGAGCAATCCTCAGTCTCTGCAGAGAGGGACCTAGGGTCTCGGATATCGAGAAGGCTCTCGAAGAAGCTGTGGCTAGGAGGCGTGATGAGAGAGACATAGTCGTAGACTTGGGGTCTCTGAATCCAGTCGAGATTAGAGTAGCCTACGCTCTTAGCGTAGCTAGAGAGCTCGCTGAGAGAGGCGTGGCTAGGGTGGTCGTGATAGATGCCAGCGAGTGTTTCGTGCCGCGAGAGAGGCTAGAGGATATAGTCTCCGAGGCTCCTCGCTTTGCTAGAAGCCTCGTGATTCTGCTCTCCGACCTCCCCTGGGGAGCTCAGAGACTAGCTCCTAGAGGCTCGGCTACATCCTCGGGATTCATAGCGTGCGGACTCCAAGACCTAGCGGAGGCTCGCTCTATAGCGAGCATCCTGGCTCCCGAGGCGGCCGAAGACTTGGCTAGACTACTCCTAGAGGGGAGATTGTGCATCGGGTATCCTGGCTGTAGAGGAGAGCTTGTAGTGTTCAGAGCTTGAAGGAGAGAGCGGCTAGGAGCAGTACTGTGATAGCGTAGGCTAGAGCTAGAAGGAGGTAAGCCATTATAGCGTAGCCAGCGAGAGCGGGCACTGCCGAGAGCGCTATCAGAGCCATCACTACTATCGCGACCCAGCCTGCTCGATAAGCCATCCTTGACTCGTAGACTCTCGAGATTCTAGCGAAAACCTTGACCAAGCGGGGGATAGAGAGTAGCAGAAACAGGTAGAACACAGCGTAGGCTACGAGCAAGACTCCTCTATAGCTTAGCTCGAAGACGCCAGCGACTGAGACAGCTAGAATAGCGAGCCCCGCTACCAGCCCCGCTACTACGGCTCTAGCTACCCCCCAGAGCCACGCTAGCAGATACAGCTTAGACTTGTGCTCTAGCCTCCGTAAATTCATAGCTATCAAGCCCAGCCCAGGTAGAGCCATCACGATCATTGTTGTCAACGCTAGAAGAGAGAGAAGCTCCTCGAAAGCTCTCACAGCTAGATATACTGGGAGAGCTAGCAGAGCTAGTAGCATCAAGAGGAAGCCCAGTCTTAGCGTAATGCTCTCCGACCTCAACCCCTCAGCCCCACTCAGCTCAGCTATTAGAGCTTAAAAGAAGCCCTCTACCACCACGAAGGCTCGGGCGCGAGGTTGCCTCGAGAGAGGAGATACTCGAGGCTACTAGTACCGGGGCGATTCCAGCCCCCTCATCGAGGCCATCTAGAGGTGGTTAAGCACGCGCTCTCTCTAGCTGATGAGGTCATCGTGGTCGTTGGCTCAGCTCAAGAGTCCTACACTCTGAAGAATCCTCTCACTGCCGGCGAGAGGATAGAGCTCTTGAGGATAGCGCTCTCGAAAGAGCTGAGCCCGGATGACTACTCCAGAGTATACATCGTCCCAGTCCCCGATATTGCTATGAACAAAGTCTGGGTTCAGTACCTCAAGATGCTATTACCCTCTTTTGACGGCGTTGTCTCAGGCAACGAGCTAGTCTTAATGCTCTTCGAAGATATGGGGTTAGTTGCGATAAAGCCTCCATTCTACAAGCCTGAGGAGTGTAACGGGACTAGGATAAGAGAGAAGATCCTAGAGGGAGGCAACTGGATGGAGTGCATCCCTGAGTCTATAAGAGAGAAGCTTCTCGAGATAGGCTTCCCGGATAGAGTGCGGAGGCTGAGCGGGATTGAGAATCGTTGAGATAGACGGCTCCATGGGCGAGGGCGGCGGCCAGATACTGAGGACGGCTCTAGCTATCTCGGCTGTCACGAAGACCCCCGTCAGGATATACAATATAAGAGCCAAGAGAGACAACCCGGGGCTCCGCCCGCAACACTTGACAGCGGTCAAGGCGATAGCCAGACTCTGTAACGCTAGAGTAGAGGGCGATAGAGTAGGGAGCACGGTGATAGAGTTCTACCCCGGTGAGGTTAGAGGCGGGGATTTCGACTTCGATATAGGCACTGCTGGAAGCGTCTCTCTAGTCCTCCAAGCGTTGCTCCCAGTGCTCCTCTACGCTGAGAGACCCTCTAGAGTCAGAGTGAGAGGTGGGACTGATGTCCCGAAAGCACCGACTATAGACTACATGAGAGAAGTCTTGTCGAGGTTGCTGAAGTCTCTCGGTGCCGATATCGCTATCTCCGTAGAGAGAAGAGGGCACTATCCTAGAGGAGGAGGCGTGGTCACGCTGGAGGTCGTAGCTCCAGCCAAGCTGAGGTCCAGGAGCTTCCTCGAGAGAGGGAGGCTTCTAGGAGTCTATCTGAGGAGCCACGCGGTCAAGCTACCTGCTCACGTCGCCGAGAGACAGGCGGCTAGCGCGTCTTCCATCATCGAGAAAGCGCTCGGAGTCAAGCCGAGAGTAGAGGTGGAGAGCTACGAGCCCTCAAGAGACCCCCATCTAGGCCCAGGTAGCGGGGTCACAGCGTGGGCTCTCTTCGAGGAGACAGTCATGGGCTCCGATAGTCTCGGAGCTCCGGGAAAGAGGGCTGAGGTTGTGGGAGAGGAGGCGGCCAGAGCTCTAGTAGAAGACATAGGTACTGGAGCGGCTCTAGATAGGCACGCTTCAGACATGATCCCCCTCTACCTAGCTCTAGCTGGGGGCGCTAGCGTAGTGAGAGGAGCAGTCTTGACTATGCACGCCTACACAGTACTAGAGCTATTGAGGCTAATGCTCGAAAACTACAGATACGAGGTGATCGAGGGAGGTCTCGGTAGCCCCTTCACGGTCAGGGTCGAAAGCCGAGGAGTCTAAGAGTCTCTCTACAGAGGTCTTCGGCTACAGCCTCGGCTGCCTCCTTGTCTATAGCGGAGAGCTCGTAGCTCTTGATGGCCACGCCGGACTTAACGAACTCTAGCGCTATTCTCCTAGATTCCTCGAGAAGAGCTGGAGTCGCCTCATCGACTTTGTTTATCCCTATGAAGACAGGCTTGTTCTCAATCATCTTAAGCACGTTGACGAAGAGGTCTCTTTGAGCTCTTAGACTCAAGTATGCTCCAGGGCTGGGGTCGAAGAGAAAGAACACGCTCCCAGTTAGCCTCGATAAAGCGGCTACAGCTCTCCTCTCGATTTTATTCATCTCCTCGATAGGCCTATCTAGGAGTCCTGGAGTGTCTATGAACTGAACCTTGAACCCATCTACTACCCTATGTCCTAGCGTCACGTTCTTCGTCGTGAAGGGATAGCTTGCTACCTCAGGCTTCCCCGTAGACACTGCTCTCACGAAAGTCGATTTACCCGCGTTAGGAGCGCCCGCTATTATCACTATGGGTGCACTCGTGTCTACTGATGGCAGCTTGCTCAGGTAGATAGCTGCGTTCTTGAGAGTGAGGAGCATTCTCCTACACCTCCTGAATAGCGAGAGCATTCTCCCAACGCCTTCTCTGGCTTCTCGACAGGCTTCTCTCGCAGTCGAGGAGGCTAGGACTCTGTATCTGTACGTATCCCAGAATCTCCTAGAGAGTTTTCTAGCCTTGAAGACGCAGGAGAACGCCTTCTCTATCTCTTCGAGGCTTATCTCTGTGCTCAGTAAGTCGAGGTAGAATGAGTGCATAGTCTTGTAGACTCTATACAGGCTCTCGACTCCGCTTGTTCTCGAGTAGAGCATATTGAATACAGTCTCGAGTCTCGAAGAGCAATCTCTAGTCTTGAGGATTCTCGACGACACTTCTCTCAATAGCTCTTCGTACGAGGGGATGTTTATGCTCTTAGCCGCTTCAGGCGGGAGTGCTCGATATGTTGCTCTAGGCTCTTCTCTCATCTCAGCTCCTCAAGCGTAGAGATATTCTACGTAATGCTTCCTCAAAGTCTTCCAGAGAGATGTTTGCCGAGAGTCTTCCCGTCGCTATATTGTCATGACCTCCCTTGTCTTCCACTATTCCAGCATCAGCCAGCATCTCTACTATCTTGCGAGCTTCTCCTCTCGACGACCTAGCTATTACTAGAGTAGTCCCGTCGTCTTTCTCTACGAGAAGAACCACGGGTTCTCCTACTGTTTTGTGGATCGCAGAGGCTAGAGCTGATGCTCCACGCCCCTCCCACTTCTTCCTAGCGTCTACGAGTCTCACGTAGCCTACTCTCTTAGCGCTCATAGCGAACTCCATCGCTACCGCTTTCATCTCCTCATCGGCCTCTCTCGAGACCTCAAGTGTTCTAGCTACAAGACTCTGAATCTCCGTTCCTAGCTCAGCGTCTAGAGCATCAAAGGGGATCACGTCGGCTAGCTTCTTGACTAGAGTACACCAGGCTGAGGAGTCTTTCTCTTTATTCATGTACTTCGATATCCCTAGAGCTATCTTGATAAGCTTCTCCCCCACGTCTCTCGGGTTTCTCGCCTTCCCCTCTATCGCGGCTACAGCTTCTGAGAGTAGTCTCAGCCTCTGGGGGAGCTTTATCCCCTGTTTTTCGAGAACACTCCTGACTATCATGGCAGTAGGCCCCTTATCGTAGAAGACTATTGCTTCGAGCTCTCCCTCTAGCCTGCTCTTGCTCTCTAGAGTTGAGTCGTGGTGGTCGAAGTATATTATGGTGGAGTTGCAGCCGCCTCTCTTCAGCTCAGCTAGGCTAGCCTCGACTTCTGGAGTGCACGGTATGTCTAGGACTACGATGTAGTCCCAGCAGCCTTGCAGTTTTTCTCTCAAGTCTCGAGGCCCGCTTGGGGCTAAGCTAACGGTTGTCTTCTGTCTAGCGGGGAAGACTCCTAGCTTCTCTTGAGCATACACGATCATAGCGGCAGATACAGTGCCATCGGCATCCCAATCGGCTATCACTAGCACTCTCTTCGAGCCAGCTTCTGGAATCACTGGAATCGGGCCCCCGCTTTGTCCACGTCTCTCACTCTCTCTTTTTAAGCCCTTTAGAGCTTTAACGGAGGCTCCGAGGGCTCCTAGTCCTCACGTCTTCTCGGTGTCCACCACACTCTTCACTGCCTCCTATGTAGACTCCTGGATCCGAGTAAGGCTTATCGCTCTTTCCGAGAGCTAGCGTCTTGCCGGTTGCTAGTCTTTAAGTCCTGGAGACCACTTCATGAAACCGATCTGTAGAACTCATCCTCGCTCTTCCACCCATACTCTCCTATGAGTGGGACGAAGATTACCTCGATGTCGTAGCTATAACTCAGTCTTCCATCACTCTCCTTCTCGACCACCACTAGTATCTGGATGTCGGGGCCACCTACTGGAGCCACGAGTCTCCCCCCGGGTTTCAGTTGCTCTAGCAGAGGTCTAGGGATATCGGGGCACGCTGCGGTCACCATTATCCTATCGTATGGAGCTGCTTCAGGATAACCTTTACTCCCATCGCCGACAATTACCGTAACGTGCTCCAGGTAGCCGGCTCTAGCTAGGTTCTCTCTAGCCCTCTCAGCTAGAGCAGGTATCCTCTCGATGCTCCACACGTGACCCTCAGGTTTCACTAGCTCAGCGAGCACTGCTGCCTGATAGCCCGAGCCAGTCCCGACCTCTAAGACCTTGTGGCCTCTCCTAGGTCTGAGTAGTTCAGTCATCCTAGCCACGACTCCCGGAGCGCTTATCGTCTGACCGAAGCCTATGGGGAGAGGTCTATCCTCGTAGGCTAAGCTTTTGAACTGCTCGGGGACGAAGAGCTCTCTGGGGACTACTAGGATTGCTCTCTCGACCTCAGGGTCTCTGATGAATCCCACCATCTTCAGGAACTCTACGAGAACTCTTCTACGCTCCTCTAGAGACACTCCCAGCTACTCCCTTCATAGGAGAAGCCACGGCTAGCCTTAAGGGCTAGCAGGCCTAGACTCGATACTTTCGGGGTTCGGTGTGACAGCGGTCTCCGAGGTGAGAGATGCTGTTAGAGAGCTGTTCTGGAAGGTCTACGGACCAGAGAACATCACCTCAGGCTCATTCGTAGAGCTAGCAGAGGCTCGAAGGCTAGCGGGGATTGTCGAGGACTCGTTGAAGACTATGGCTAAGATTAGACTCTTCCCCTCCGACTCGTGGGTCCTAAAGTCTCTCAGCATCACTCCAGAGCCTCACAGTGTAGTAGCATCTCCCGGTATTGTGTCTTCGTCGGTTGAAGGAGCGTTATTCAAGCTCGAGGGAGACCCTTCGTGTGAAGAGACTTGGAGAGGGTTCCCTGAGGGGAGGATTGCTGTAGTTAGAGAACCGGGGAATCCCGACGACTTGAAGCTAGCGGCTATTAATGCTGCTCGCGCGGGAGCCTTAGGGCTCATGGTAGAGTCTCCTAGCGCTCCTAGAGTCATAGTGGTTAACGCTTACAAAGGCTTCAGCTACACTTCAGGCTCTCCTATCGATATCCCGGTAGTCGTAGTAGAGGAGGGATACTATTCCAGGACGTGGAGCGAGCGCGTCAGCATAGAAGTCGAGGCTGAAGTCAGAGAGTCTAGGAGCGCTATAGTGGAGGCTGAGGTGGGAGAGGGCGACGACTTAGTCCTCGTGGGTGCTCACATAGATAGATGGTTTATGGGTGCTCTAGATGACGTCTTGGGGATAGCTCAAGCAATAGTAGCAGCAAAGCTTCTCTCAGAGAAGGGCTTGAGAGTCAGGCTACTCCTCTTCGGCTCTGAGGAGTACGGGGCTCCAGGCTATGCGTCCTGGTACTGGGCTTGGGGGAGCAGGTTTTACGCTGAGCAGCTAGCAGTCTCGGGTTTGCTCGAGACCGTGAAGCTATACGTGAACTTCGATACAGCAGGCTTCAAGCCTCTCAGAGTATCCGGAGCTCCCCAGTATGTGAGCAAGTCTATCCTGACGGAGAGGTGTTGCGAGAGCCCTGAGACAGACAGCTTCTCTTTCGCGTCTCTAGGAACTCCCTCTCTATCTCTTCACAGCATGTGGTCTAAGGAGTTCAAGAGGATATATCACACGCCCAGAGACTCCGAGAACGCTGTAGACTTCGAGGAAGCCTCTCTAGCTGTGGTAGAAGCCGTTAGGATAGCCTCCGATGAGCCTGACTACTCGAGCTTGGAGAAAGCCGTGGTCTCAGCTCTCAGCGAGGGCCCTCTAGAGGCGAGAAGAGTTGCTTACGTTCTCTCAGCTCTAGCATCTAGAGTCGGATGGGATAGACTCTTCCCAGAGCTCGCCAAGAGATTCCTCAAACCCGTTCTCTACGATTACGGGTGCAGGAAAGAGACAGACATAGAGGCAGAGTGGTTTCCTGAAGTCTCAAGCTACGTTCGGATACTGAGAGAGCTTAGAGAAGGAGAGCCCCCCATCGAGGTGTGGGTTGCTGGCGAGGAGAGACTCCTGTATAGACTCAGGGGAGCAGCCGGGAGCTCGATCACCCCCCTCAAGCTAGCAGAGCAGACTAGAGCACACTTGAAGAGACTCTGGCTAGAGGTGGAGGAGCTTCAGCGAGAGCTGGTGAGATAGCTCGTGACTCTCGGAGTTCGCGTGAGAAGAGAGCTAGCTGAGAAAGCTATAGGGGTCTTGAGGAGAGAGAACGTCATAAACGCCTCCTTGAAGATCAAGAGGGTAGAGGGCTTCATCGTAATCCCAGTCCTCGACGCTGAGAGAGCAGTCAGAGCTCTAGCCGAGGCTGGAGTTGAGGCAGAGCTAGCTGAAGAAGAGTTCGAGACTGCTCCTCAGAAGCCGAGACCTCTCTCGGAGGTCTCACCCAGGGTCTCCAGCTTCAGCCTAGTGGGAGACATAGCTGTCTTCAGCTGGAGGTCGGGTGTTGAGCTAGAAGAGTACGAGCTAGCGGCGAGAGAGTTGCTCAGACAGCAGCCTAGAGTGAAGGCGGCTTTCCTCAAGACGGAGACCTGGGGCGAGCTGAGAGTCCAGAAGCTAGTCCACTTAGCTGGAGAGAATAGAACAGTGACTGCGCATAGAGAGTACGGGCTCGTCTTCCACGTAGACATAGCTAGAGTCTACTTTAACCCAAGGCTATCCACAGAGCACAGGAGGATAGCTGAGGAATCCTCAGGCGACGACATCGTGCTCGATATGTTCGCTGGAGTAGGGGGCTACGCTATTCACATAGCTAGCCTAAAGCCAGCTCGAGTAGTAGCCTCGGACTTGAACGAGATAGCTGTATACTATCTCGCTAAGAACGTGGCCGCTAATAAGAGAGCTCTCAGAGGCTCAGTGACTCCTCTCAGGCTCGATGCTTCACTTGCTCCGCTCGTACTGAAGCCTGTGTTCACCAGACTGATCCTAGACCACCCCACAGCCTCCAGATACTTCGTTGGAGAAGCGTGCAGGCTCGCGGCAAGAGACGCTATCGTCCACGTTTACGTGAGAGCAGCGTCTTGCAGAGAGGCTCTCGAAGACCTCTACTCGAGGCTAGCTAGGTGCTGTAGGAGAGTTGAGGAGCTCTACTGCAGAGAAGTTCTAGAGTACGCTCCGGGAGTTTCAGTATACAATGCTACCTTCTCTGCCTCCGGTCTTCAAGCCTAGCTTCTCAACGTAGTAGTCGTATACCTCCTTGAACTTCTCGCTAACGAGCTCAACATTCTCGGTGAACGTCATAATGAATGGAATCACATCCTTTATCGTCGGCAAGCCGAAAACCACCATGGCTAGACGGTAGAGGCCTATCCCGACTCCTCCCGTCGGCGGCATCCCGTACTCGAGAGCTCTAACGTAGTCTCTGTCTATAGGGTGAGCCTCCTCTACGCCCATAGAGCTCCTTAGTCTCTCCTCTTCTCTAAAGAAGTATAGCTGGACAAAGGGGTTGTTGAGTTCCGTATACCCGTTAGCGATCTCGAGCCCGCTAATGTATAGCTCGAATCTCTCAGAATACCTCGGGTCGCCTCTATAGGGTCTAGCTAGTGGCGATATATCTCTCGGGAATAAGGTGACGAAAGTCGGGTTTGCTAGCTTTGGAGCAACGAGTCTCTCGAAGAGCTTCTCTACTATCTTGCCTCTCCTAGGGTCAGCTACCTCGATCCCATAGCTTCTAGCTATCTCGACTAGCTCTTCTCTACTCTTCTCTCTTATCCTCTCGCCCAGCACCTCCTCTACAGACTCCTCTAGCTGGACTCTCCTCCAGGGTCTAGAGAAGTCTATAGTCTTCTGCTCTCCGCCGTACTCGACCTCTATCTTGTAGTCTCCTAGAACCTCTTTTACGGAAGTCGCTATCAGCTCCTCGGTTAGCTCCATCATGTCGTTCCAGTCAGCGAAAGCCTGGTAGGCCTCGAGTTGAACGAACTCCGGGTAGTGGGTAGCGTCGATGTCCTCGTTTCTGAAGCATACTGCTATCTCGTAGACTCTGAAGAGTCCCGCTACCACGAGTCTCTTGAGATACGTCTCGGGGGATATACTCAAGTACACTGTTCTATCGAGAGCGTTGACCTTGGTCGTGAAGGGCTTAGCTAGAGCGCCTCCATAGACAGGCTGGAGTTTGGGCGTGTGTACCTCCACGAATCCCTTCTCGTCTAGCAGTCTCCTCATAACGTACTCTATCCTGTACAGTCCTATTATCGCTCTCCTGACCTTACTGTTGAGCATTATATCGAGATACCTCTCCCTATACCTCTGCTCGGGGTCTTTTACTCCAAACTCGTGGAACGGTATGCTTCTCCACGCTATAGCTAGGATGTCTGCATCCTCTACGAGTACAGACACTTCTCCCATCTTAGTCTTCACGACCCTTCCCTTGACGCCTATCAGGTCGCCTTTACCTAGATTCTCGAAGATAATTCTGAGTTTCTCGTTATCAGCTAGAACGTCTCTTCTAACTACTAGCTGGATCCTGCCTGTGTGGTCGTAGAGGTCTATGAATGATATGCCTCCATGCCTCCTTATATGCCACACTCTTCCAGCTACACTTACTCTATCGCTTGTCTCCGAGCCTGGAGGGAGGCTAGAGTATCTGGCTTTGACCTCTTCAGCTGTAGCGGTAACCGGGTAGCGGTATGCTGCTAGGTAGGGGTCGAGTCCTCTGCTGGATAGCTCTCTAATCCTCGTCTTCACGTCATCCAAACCGCTCAAGCTACACCCCCGGGCTCTAGCATTGGGTTAGACAGAGATACTTATCGCTTACTTCTAAGACCTCTTTGAGTTCATCCGACTATACACTATATTTTCTCTGAATGACTGGCTAGAGGCTCGGAGACTAGAGTTGTCTAGAGCGCTGAGTAAGGTGGAGAAGCTGAAGACCAGAATGCTTGCTGTCGAGGCTCTCAGGGCGGTTAGGCGCACTCTACCCTACTCCTACAGGCAACTAGCTAGAATGATGGGATTCGACGAGACTCTGCTAGCTAGGTATGCTAGCGGGATAACTATACCGAGCTACGAGCAGTCTCTAGAGTTGCTGAAGAGCATAAAGGAGGTTCTGGACCCAGTTAGACTAGTCTTGAGTAGAGCAGGCGAGCTGAAAGGGCTAATAGACCTCACTCCAGTCTTGAGCGATCCCTTCATGCTCAAGCTTCTATCCATAGAGTTCTACGAGAGATTCAGAGACGACAATGTAACTAAGATCCTGGTCCCCGAAGCCGGGGGGATAACTCTAGCCACCTCTCTAGCGCTAGTCTTCGAGGTGCCTTTAGTGATAGCTAGGAGGAGTAAAGAGAACCCCCTACTAGACTATCTCGAAGAGCACTTAGTCGAGCCTCCCTCAGTGAAGTGCATATTTTACGTGCCTAAGGGTAGTATAAGGAGAGATGACCGCGTCTTAATCGTAGACGATGTAGTTCAAAGCGGGATAACTCTAGCTATCATGAAGAGGATAGTCGAGAGAGCTGGAGCAAGCCTGGTTGGCGTAGCGGCTCTGATAGTGATCGGGAATGAGTGGAGAAAGAGGGTTTCAATAGACAGGATAGAGGCTATAGCTGTAGTGAGTAAAACCTAGCTCGTTGAATCGCACTAGTAAACAGCCTATTTACTAGCCCAAGAACAGATAGCTTAAATCACGTAATCAATCGAGTAGCTAGATCGGTCGAGGTGGTCTCTGAGATGGCTCAGAATGTAGGTAGGAGGGAACTACTTAAGCTAGCCGGAGCCGGTCTCCTAGGTCTCGCAGTAGGCCTAGGGGGAGGCTACACTATAGGAAGAAGGGTAGCCGAGGCCGAAGCTGAGGCTAGACGGAAGATCAAGGCTCTCTGGATATACGTAGGCCCCATAGAGGACATCGGGTGGACCGCTGCTCACCACGAGTCCAAGGAGAACGTCTCGAAGATGTTCGACTGGCTCGAAGCTAAGCACATACCGAGCGTTAGAGAAGAGGAGGCTCTGAGAGTCATAGAGGCAGAGCTTCGAGCCGAGGAGTATCACGCTGTGTTCGCTACGAGCTACGGCTTCAAGGAGGCTGTTAAAACGCTCGCCAAGAGGTATCCCGACGTGAAGTTCTACCACTGTAGCGGAGAGTACGAGGACTTCGCTAAGGAGGGGTTGAATAACGTAGCCACATACTTCGCTGAGTTCTACCAGCTCTACTTCCTCAACGGTGTCGCTGGAGGAGCCGTCACAGAGACCTGTAGAGTAGGCTATGTCCCAGCATTCCTGATACCCGAGGTCGTCAGGCACATCAACGCGTTCGCTCTAGGAGCAGTCTATGGGGCCAAGCTAGCCGGCAAGTGCGGCGGAGGCAGAGACCTGAAGATCTACGTGACCAAGCCTCTGAAGAGCTGGTTCGCTCCGGATAAAGCTAAGGAGGATGCCAGATACCTCGTAGAGAGCTACAACGTAGACGTCCTAGCCTACACTGAGGACACCACGGCTGTTCTAGACGTAGCCGAGGAATACTGGGGTAGAGGCAGGAGAGTCTACAGCTTCAGCCACTACAGCGACATGTACACGTACTACCTGAGAAAGTACGGTAGAAGATACAGGTCTCACCTAACTGGGCAGGTGGCAGACTGGACCCCCATAGTGGCCTACCTTCTAGCAAAGCTCTATGCTGGCTTCTTCGAGAGCGAAGACGTCTGGGCTAGGCTGGGCGACTTCTCGCCATTCAAGTGGGCTAGGAAGCCGGAGGAGTCAAGAGCTGGGAAGCCCGAGGGCGCTGTGTACTTGGCTGAACTCAACACTGAGGTCATTCCTCCAGCTGTGATCAGAGAGATCAAGAGGCTCTACGAGGAGATGAAGGAGCTCATGTTTGAGCCCTTCTCGGGAGAGGTTGGAGAGCTTCTAGACGACAGAGACGGGATCTACGGTTACAAGATAGACTTCGACGGAAACCCCTTGGAGAAACAGACTCTGAAGATACCCAAGGGTAGGAGAGCCTCGCGAGACGACCTCTGGTACATGGACTGGTTCTACTGGAAGATAGAGAGAGTCTAGAGGAATCACTCTAGCATCCGCGAGGACCTCCCACCTTGTCCTCTTTTTTGCTTGAACTCGAGAACATTACGGTAGTGTATCCCGGAGGAGTGGTAGCTAACAAGAACGCGTTTCTTAGAGTAAAGAGAGGAGAGGTAGTAGCCCTCCTGGGCGAAAACGGAGCCGGCAAGACTACTTTAGTCAAGGTAGCAGCAGGGATGGTCAAGCCCGTTAAAGGTTTGGTCAGAGTAGACGGCTATACTCTAAGACTCGGAGACCCCGCTGAGTCTCTTAGAGCAGGGTTCTTTCTAGTCACCCAGCACCCTCTAGTCTTCGAGGACTTAAGCGTAGCCGAGGACGTCGGGCTAGCTGTTAGAGAAGCCGGGCTCAACGTATCTCTCGGCTGGGTTAAGAGCAAGATAGTTGAGATAAGCGAGCGCTACGAGCTAGGGCTAGACCCGGAGAGACCCATTTGGTCTCTCTCCGTTGGGGAGAAGCACAAGGTGGAGCTAGCCAAGGCTCTGATAATAGGGTCTAAGGCTATAGCGTTTGACGAGACGACGAGCCACCTGACCCCTCTCGAGGCTAGGAGATTCTCCAAGATGCTGAGAGAGCTTGCTAGTGAGGGGAGAGCCATAGTCTTCATAACTCACAAGATAAGAGAAGCGCTAGAGGTAGCTGATAGAATTCAGGTGATGAGGAGAGGAGAGGTAGTAGGAGTACTCGATAGGAGAGAAGTGACAGTAGACAAGCTAGTCGAGCTGATGTTCGGCGAGAAGATAGTCGAGCAAGCTCGAGTAGAGCCTTCGCGATCTCGTCGAGAGTCAGGCGTGAACGCTATCGTGATCCAAGACCTTTGGGTTAGAGACGATAGAGGGCATCTAGCAGTCAGAGGAGTCAGCCTCGCGGTCAAAGAAGGCGAGATAGTAGGAGTGGCTGGAGTGACGGGGAACGGTCAGAGAGAGCTCTTCGAAGCCATAGCTGGACTCAGAAGACCTGAGAGAGGGCGCATCACTATCTTTGGTGTAGACGTCACGAGAAGAGGGCCGAGAGAAAGGCTTAAGCTAGGGGTCTCTCTGATACCAGAGGAGAGGCTAGACTGGGCTCTCGCTAGAGGTCTCCCGGTATACTTGAATGTAGCCCTACCTCTTTTAGGCTCGGGGAGGCTCGGCTTCGTCTTAGACCACGAGTCGATCAAAGCTCTAGCTAGTAGAGTAGTCGAGAGCATGAGAGTCGATGTGAGAAGCATCGAGGAGAACGTGGAAGCTCTCAGTGGAGGCAATATGCAGAGACTGATAGTTGGGAGAGAGCTAGAGTCTCGCCCGAGGCTAGTTGTAGCTATGAATCCAACAGCTGGTCTCGACTTCAGCTCAACGCTACAAGTTAGGAGGACTCTCGTGGAGATGGCTTCGAGAGGCATAGCTATCCTGCTGATATCTGAAGACCTAGACGAGTTGCTCGAGCTCTCCGACAGGATAGCGGTGATTAGTAGAGGCTCGGTGACAGGAGTTTTCGCGAGGCCTTTCGATACAGAAGCTATAGCTAAAGCCATGGTATCCTAGAAGCTTGGAGGCGCTAGACGATGCAGAGTAGCAGGCAGGCGGTAGAGGGAGCGCTACTGGGGCTTATCGTAGGCTACGTTATAGTCTTGCTTCTAGCAGTAGCCGCTACCAGAGACCCTGTAGCGGTGGTGACGAAAGCGTACTACACACTGACGAGCCCCAGAAGTCTTGAGTATCTAGTATCTCTCTGGGGTCCCGTGGGGCTAGCAGCGCTAGGCTTGACTCTCTGCTATCGAGCAGGCTTTATCACGATAGCCGTGGAGGGGCAGATACTCGCTGGAATGCTTGTATCTCTCTGGCTTCTCGCCTACGTCGTACCGGAAGCCGACCCAGTTCTGGGCATAGCTCTAGCTCTGGCTATCTCCGCTCTAGTAGGGGTATTGCTGGGAGCGGTTCCAGTAGTATTGAGGGTATACTTTAACGCCAACGAGATTCTAGTCACGCTAATGATGAATCTAGCCATAGTCTTCATGGTTGCCGAGATTGTGAGCTCCTATCTGAGAGTAGGGGCTTTCGTGATAACGAAACCCGTGCCCGAGCATTTTAGGCTAAGCTGGGTCTGGGCTCCAATCTTTCTCGCGATAGCTCTCGTAATAGTCTGGTTCATAGAGTCCAGGACTAGTCTCGGTCTGGCTGCTAAAGTCTACGGCTCCTCGAGGAGAACAGCTGTAACCTATGGTGTTAGCGAGTTAGCACTCTTCTTCAAGCTCTCCGCGCTCTCAGGAGCCCTAGCTGGCATCGGGGGAGCTCTAGCAATGCTAGTCTTCCAGTACTTCCTGGGAGCCAAGCCTCCCGTAGGCTTCGGCTACTCGGGGGTCCTCGCTGCCTGGCTCTCGGGATTCAGTCCTCCCGTTGCTGTAGCTTCATCGCTTCTACTCTCATACATGAGGGTCTGGGCGTACGCCATGATGGCTGAGGGAGTCCACGAGGGGTTCGTTCTAGGCTCGCAGACAATAGTTGTGGTTTTCTCACTTGTCGGAGCGTACGCGGCTAGATATCTCAGGAGAGAGGTGGCTGGTGTTGCTTGAGATGATAATGGGGATTGCTCTCTACTCGCTAACAACGTACACGTATCTAGCTCTCGCAGCCGTCGGTGAGTCTGTGCTACAGAGAACGGGGCGAGTGAATCTAGGTCTCGAGGGCACGATGGCTCTAGGGGCTTCGGTAGCGGTAGTAGCCTCGATCTACGCCGGCGACCCGAGAGTGGGTGTGGTTTCAGCAGCTATCGCTGGAGCCCTCTTCTCTCTAGCCTACATAGTCTTAGCGGTCTACCTCCCCTTCAACCAGCTAGCTATCGGTCTACTCTTAGGCTTCCTCGGGCTAGGTCTAGCAGACCTCGTAGCCGGGCTTCCCCATAGACCGCTCGGGCTTCCCCTAGAGCCAGGCTCTCTCGTACACAGAGCTCTACAAGTTCTCCCCATAGCTCTTGCTATAATAGCAACCCTGATTCTCTCGAAGACATGGATTGGAGTCGAGGTTAGAGCCATAGGCTCGGACCCTCTCATAGCTCGAGAGAGAGGGCTTAGAGTGAGAGAGCTTAGAGCAGTAGCCGCTCTACTCAACGGTATGCTAGCAGGGATGGCTGGAGCATACATCTCTCTCGCTGTCTACGGGGGCAAGTACTGGTCGGGTATAACTATGGGGATGGGGTGGGTTGCCATAGGTTGCGTGATTCTAGGCTACTGGAACCCCATCGGGGCAGCTCTAGCCGCTTACCTCATAGGCTCTCTGAGAGCCTCTAGACCCTACCTGGGGGCTCTCGGAGTCCCCGGGTGGGTGGCCGACGTGTCTCCCTATGTGGCCACGATAGCCGTCCTCTGTATCGTAGGCCTCTTGCTCAAAACGCGACCAGGGCTCAGACCCCCGCGTTTCGAGACATAACCTTATCGGCTCTCAAGTCTATCCAGAGAACTCGAGAGCTGTGACTGGCGCTCGAACTCGGCCGAGTGCTCTTCAATGAGGAGGAACGGGTCTGAGGAGCTCTCTCCACCAAGCAAAACCAAATCCTCGCTCCCATCTATCTATTAGCCGCGCTCACGACTGGGAGACTACTGGGTAGGCTTGGCTTGAGAGTAATAGGCCTCATCACGGACTACGGTTACGGGATGTACGCTGGGCAACTGAAGTCTGTAATCAAGAGCATCGCTCCATCAGCTGAGGTAATAGACATAGACCACTCGGTCCCCCCATTCAGAGTGCTCTCGGGCGCGTACGTGCTGTACTCTAGCTACAGATGGCTCCCGAGAGGGTCTATCCTCTTGAGTATCGTAGACCCGCTTGTGGGAGGCCCTAGGCGCATAGTCGCGGTAGAGGCTGGAGACTACGTGTTCATAGGTCCCGATAACGGGATACTATATCCATCGGTTAAAAACGAGGGGTTCAAGAGAGGAGTATCCCTAGACTATAGGAGAGTAGCTGAGCTAGCTCGAGAGAGCTTTCGCGGCAAGCTGGAGGAGGGTATCTGGAGGATCTCAAAGACTTTCCATGGCAGAGACGTCATGGGTCCAGCGGCGGCACTGATATACAATGGGGTAGACCTTGCAGATCTCGGAGAAGAGATCTCGGAGGACGACTTGGAGCCTCTGATTCTCGAGAAGGTAGCTCGGCTAGGAGAGAACTCTTTCCAACTAACAGTCATCTACGTAGACGCTTTCGGCAACATAGTTCTAAGCTCTAAACCGCAAAACATAGGGCTCTATAGCTATAGTAGCCTCTACATCACGACAAGAGCCGGGACTTTCCCGGCTGAGGTTGGCAGAACGTTCTCAGACGTCTCTCCAGGCCACCTAGTAGTCTACGAGAACAGCTCTGGCTTCGTCGAGATAGCGGTAAACCAGGGAAGCGCGTGCAAAAAGCTCGGGGTAGGCGTGGGAGAGCAGGTGGTGCTGAGCGCGCTCAGGACTCCTCTCTACTCACATGAAGCCCTCTGAAGAGCTCTCTGAATCTATCATAGACTCTGCAGTCTAGCACTACGTCTCTCCCCTCTCTTATGAGAGAGAGCCCGTGGGGGATCGGCAGTATCGGAGGCTCGGGTAGCTCTGGAGGAGTCTCCTTCCCCACATAGAGGTACCTAACTCCCTTCTCGGTCTTGACTAGACGCCACCAGTAGACGCCATAGTACTCGTAGACTCTCCTAGACCCCTTCTCGGTGGTCTTGTAGACTTTGTGAAGAGGCTTCAAATAGTACCCTGTGTGCTTTATTCTAGAGTTGTACTCGTAGATAGCTCTTCTCAAGCCGTCTAGAAGCATGTCTATAACTGCTCCTCCGCCAACCACTCTGACTCTGCAGTCTTCTCGCGGGGGCTCTCTCGGCTCTTCCATCTCATTGCCTCCCGGGCTCGAATCGTCGCAGGCTCTATCACAGCCCTGCTGGTATCTTATAGAGGTGCGGGCTTAAACCTCTTCCCATAGCTTGAGGCGCTCTCTCCTCCTGATCTCTCTCATCAGCGTATCTAGATGCCTGTAGACTGTGCCGTGCATCCTGCCTTCAGCGAGCATCTCTACAGCTTCTCTAGCAGCCATAGCTCTCTCGTAGTCTCCAATTATCGCGACATAGTCTTCGCCAACATGGATGTAGGTTCCAGTCATCTCCTCTATAGTCCTCCTAGCTCTACCACTCTCCCCTATGATCCTACCCTTCACTCTCTTGAGGTGATTCGGTTTATCTCCGACCTTCTCCTTCAAGTCCACCACTACCAGTATGTAGTTGTCGTTGAGGAGAGCCATGGCTTTCTCTGGCGGGAACCCGTATGCTATCGCTTTCACTATCTCAGCTGCCTTCATAACCTTATCTGCTCTAACGCCCGGAGCTTCGCTCTCGATCACCGCCACGGAGTTCTCGGAGTCTACAGTGATAGCTACCCCTAGTCTTGAAGCTATCTCTTTAACAACTGAGCCCCGCTCTCCTATCACTGCTCCCAGTCTCTCCGGGGGGATCTTAACGTACATTCTGGGCCCGTGCCGCGCTATCTCTTGTTCAGGCATAGTAGAACAGCCTCCTTGAGTTCTCCCTCCTCCACGCTCACGTACTCTGAGAAGAATCTATAGAGGTTCCTTATATCTCTCTCCAGGAACTCCATCGCCATCGGGTGGCTCACGTCTACTGCTTGAGCCACGTCTATGACCCAGAGCTCGCCATTCCACACCATTAAGTTGTATTCGCTCAAGTCTGCGTGCACAAGCCGAGCTCTGCACACTATGAGCTTGAGCTGGTCGACGAGCTGGCGCCAGAACTCTCTCATGTCTTCCTCGGAGAGCTCTCCCACTGCTTCGGCTAGAAGGGGAGCTCTAACCCCCTTCTCTCCGATGAACGTCATCACGAGAACGTTGCCCTCGACATCTATCGGTCTCGGGGCTCTAACTCCTGCTTCTTCGAGTCTCTTCAGGTTCTTGAACTCTTTCCGAGTCCATAGGTATATGAGCTTCCTTATATTCGACTCGGGTATGTTCTCAAAGCGCGGGTCTCCCACGATGTATTTCTTGATGCTCTTCCTGAAATCGCTGGTCTCAATCATGTATATCTTTACCGCTAAGTCTCTCCCGTCTCTCGACTTACCCCAGTATACTCGAGCCTCCTTGCCTGCGCTCACAACACCCTTGAGCTCTGCTAGGACCCCTCTTCTCTCCAGCTTGTAAACGAAGCCTAGTGTGGTTGAATCGAATACTTCCTCAACTATCTTGAAGGCGTCTTCGTCTTTCACCTTCTCTAAGTCTCTCCTCTCTCTCCACAGCCTTCTAGCCTTGGGTCTTATCTCTTCTCTAACTCTGAGCCACCTCTAGGAGCTCTTCTGGTAGCACACCGCTCTCTATGAGGGTCTTGATGTCGCTTTTCTCATACTTATGGAGTATCTCACCCTTCTTGTCTCTAGTACCCCAGGGCATGAAGAGAACCACGTCTCCCTCTTTTATCCAGACCTTTCTCCTCATCTTTCCAGGTATTCTAGCCATGTATATCTCGTTATCTGTGCACACAACTTCAGCAAACCCTGCTCCAACTATTCTGCGGACTACGCAAACCAGCGTGCCCTCGTTCTCGCTCGGAAGAGGTATCTCTTTACTCTCGCCTCCCTCCCTCTCTATCACTGCAACACACCATCCTCGTAGCCTCTGGTAAGCGTAAATAAATATAGTTGGCTCTAGGTCGTCAGGTTGAGTGAAGCCTTCTGGCTTCAGCGAGCTTCTCGAAGCTCACTTCTCTAATCTCTCCCGCCTCCAGGTCTTCTACTACCGCTCTCTCACTACCTAAAGCAACTACTCTGTAGACTCTGCCTTCGAGCATTATGCTCTCTCCAGGCTCTAGGTCTGGGACTTTCACGGAGATCGATAGGATCGACTGTCTCCTCCCTCGAGAGTCGACCCCCGAGATCTTGTAGCTTTCTCTGACGACTCCGCCTAGAGTGGACCTCATCTTGCTAGCTATGAGTCTAGCGGTCGCGTGGTCTACCACCAGTATGTCTATGCCATGTTTATGCTCATCTATAGCTATTATAGCTGACGCTATTCTAGACTCTAGCTCGCCGAGAACTCTCCTGATTCTCGAGTCGAGGGTCTTCGTGTAGCCTCCCGTGAGAGACCTCACTTGAACTATGCCAGCGTAGCCTGTTCTAGTCTTTCTCTTCAAGCAGAGCGGGCAAAGTCTCCCGTCTATCTTGACTTTCATCTTTTTGCGCTCAACGAGAGCAACGTCCCCCGACCTACCCGAGACTTCTATCTCTATCTCGAGTAGTCCTCGAGTGGGGGCTGGACCGAGTATCCTGATGCCGGAGATCCAGAGCTCATCTATCTCGGGAGAGCGTTTGAGCTTACCGGGTAGGAATAGTTGCACGTACTCAGCCAGCGTCTCCTCTAGGCTCTCTCGCCCCTCGACCCAGACTCCTTGTGCTCTATAGCTACCACAGCTCTGGCAGTACACGAAGTCTATCGATGCCGGGGCCTCAGCTACCCCCCTCAACTGGATGTAGCAGTCGGAGCAGAGAGGTCCAACGAATTGAGTGTTCTCTCTACCACATCGGGGACACATTCTCCCCATAGCTCGAGCGCTCCCGAGACTCTGCTCTCTAATGGCCAGCTTTATAGCCGTTATCAGATTACACAAGCTAGGTGAGCTGGATTAGAATCTAGTCTGATAGCCGGGCTAGTGCCTCAGAGCATGCGGCTAGCTGCTGTTCTAGCGGGTCACGGTGTCAAGGTCTACCTCTGGGACTGGCCTCCTCTATACGAGATACTCTCGGAGAGCCTACCCCGCTTCCTCAACAAGCTAGATATCGCTCGTCACGAAGGCGAGTTCTCGAGCGTCATCATAGCTCTGAGAAGCGATGACGAGCTCCGACCACTCTGGTCTCTGCTTGAGAGAAGTAGAGCAGAAGTATTACTAAACATGTCTTACCTCTCAGTAGCCTTAGCTAGGAGACTCCACGAGCTAGCATTGAGGAGTGGGTGGAGCTATCTCGAAGCCCAGCTAGTCAGGCTTTCTGGAAGAGATGTCCTCGTGATATCAGGTAGCGGTAAAGTCCCTGAGGTGCTCGAGAACGCGCTTAAGTCTCTATCATCTAATATCATATCAATAGCCCTCCCGCCAGGCTCGCTCATAGCCCTGAAGTGGCTTCTATCACTTTTCTCAGAGGGCTTGATGAGACGCGAGGAGTTCTTCAGACTACTCGAGATGTTTGACGTGAAGACTCAGCTAGTAGAGAGACTCCTGGGAGACTTGAGACTGAAGCAAGACTAGGTAGCGGCTTGAAGCGAGTCGCTAATAAGGCTCTAGGCTACTTGGAGCGAGAGGGTGCAAGAGGTGAAAGCTCTCAGCACTGGAACCACTACTGTTGGATTAATTGTCGGAGACTCGGTCGTCCTAGCGGCCGATAAGAGAGCTACAGCGGGTTTCATGATAGCTAGCAGGAGGGTCAAGAAGATAGTCAAGGTTACAGACTATGCCGCTATAACGATCGCGGGTCTCGTAGCCGACGCTCAAGTCCTAGCAGACATCCTCAGCCTTGAAGCTAAGAGGTACGAGATCGAGGTGGGTACTAGGATGAGCATTAAGAGCATGGCTACACTGTTATCGACGATACTCTTCTCCTACAAGTGGTTCCCCTTCCTCGTGCAGATCATAGTAGGGGGCTATGACACTAAGCCTAGACTCTATACTCTCGACCCCTTCGGGGGCATAACTGAAGAGTTATTTACAGCTACAGGGTCGGGGTCTCCCGTAGCGTACGGAGTCCTCGAGGAGCACTACAGAAGCGATATGAGTATCGATGAAGCCATTAAGCTCGCAGTCTCTGCCATAAGGTCGGCTATGTTGAGAGACGCGGCTTCAGGTGATGGCGTAGACGTGGCTGTGATAAGCAGAGAAAGTTATAGCGAAAAGTTTATACCCTTCTCCTCCCTCCTCTCTGGATAGGCTTACCTCCCGCTAGAGTTTTGCCTTAGAAGCTTGAGTCTTACCTTAGGATTATGAGGTGAAGTGGGAGAAGTGGCTGTAGAGAGTTCTGCTAGCTACAGACAGCGTGTGGTAGCCGAGGTGCTGGAGCACCTAGGAGAGGCGAGAGTATCGAGCATAGAGTTCGAGGGAGCCGATATAGCGGTATACGTCAAGAACCCGAGATTCATAGCTGAGAACGAGGAGAAGCTGAAAGAGCTAGCTAAGACTCTCAAGAAGAGGATAGTGATTAGAACAGACCCAAGGATAAGACTTCCTAAAGAGCAGACTATAGACTTCATTTTAGCCAATGTCCCGGAAGATGTGGCAGTCTCTCCGGAGGACATTCAGTTCGATGAGATAATGGGAGAGGTTAGAGTGCTGACCGACAAGCCGGGCAAGCTTCTAGGCAAGGGGGCTCAGCTAAGGTACAGGGTCCTGGCTGAGACAGGGTGGAGGCTAGAGGTCTACAGGAAGCCCATGATGAGAAGCAAGGTTCTCGAAGGAGTCCTCAGGCATCTGAGTGTAGCAGCGAGCATCAGGAGGAAGACCTTACTCGAGATAGGAGAGAGGATCTTCAGAGACCCAGTGGTGGGCACGAAGTACATAAGGATAATAGGGCTCGGAGGCTTCAGCGAGATCGGCCGCTCAGCGATCTTGATCGATACGGGCGAGAGCAAGGTCCTACTAGACTCTGGAATGTCGCCCGCTGACTCGTCAGCATCAGGTCTCCCCAGCTTCGACGCTCCAGAGTTCAGAGTAGAGGACCTAGATGCTGTGATCATCACTCACGCTCACCTAGACCACATAGCCAGCCTCCCCCTCCTGTACAAGTACGGGTATAGAGGACCAGTCTTCATGACTCCTCCCACGAGAGACTTGACTCTCCTCCTGCTCACAGACTTCATCGAGCTAGCGAAGAAGGAGGGTAGAGAGCCTCTCTATACTATGAAGGAGCTGTCTTTGATGATGAGTAGAATCGTAACCATAGGCTACGATAGCGTGACAGACGTGGCTCCAGACATAAAGCTTACTTTCATAAACGCTGGCCACGTTCTAGGCTCTAGCCTAGTCCATCTACACATAGGGCAAGGGCTCTTCAACATAGTCTATAGCGGTGACATAAAATACTATAGGATTAAAACGGATAGAACTCTAAGACTCCTACCTCCAGCAGACGAGACATTCCATAGAGTAGAGGCTTTAATACTAGAAGGCACATACGGCGCTAAGAGCCCCCAGCCTAGAGAGAAGGCTGAAGAGGAGCTAGTGAATATAATCAAGAAGGCTGTAGATAGGAGAGGGAAAGTCCTCATACCAGTAATGGCTGTCGGGAGGAGTCAGGAGATGCTCTACATCCTGAATACATTCATTAAGGAGAAGAAGATCCCCGAGGTCCCGATATACGTTGACGGTATGATCTACGAGGCTACAGCGATATACACAGAGTACCCCGAGCTTCTAGCTAAGCAACCGAGAGACTTGATGATGTACCAGGGAGAGAACATCTTCCTAGGGCCTACGACAGTCTATGTGAGCGACGACTCTAAGAGAGTTGAAGCCATAGAGTCACAAGGTCCCGCTGTAATACTCTCCACTAGCGGGATGATGACGGGAGGGCCTGTGCTCGAGTACTTCAAGAATCTAGCATCCGATGAGAGGAATATTCTGGCGTTCGTGACGTATCAAGCTCCAGGAACTCTTGCTAGAAAGCTTGTAGAAGGGTTGCGAGAGGTAGACTTGCCGGAAGATGGGAAGGTCAAGAGGGTAAAGGTCAACATGGAGGTTACAGCTATAGAGGGCTTTACGGGGCACGCTACTAGAGACGAGTTGCTGAGCTTCTTGAGACACCTGAAGCCCAAGCCTCGCTCTATAATACTGTGCCACGGAGAGCCCTCGAGTCTCCTCAGTCTTGGAGTAGAGGTCAAGAAGAGCTGGGAGAAGCTAGGATTCCAGGCGCCTCCAGAAGTCGCCATACCCGAGAACCTAGAGAGCCTAAAGCTGTACCCGAGGAGCGGGAAGATACACATAGCTCTAGATTACTCCAGCTAGGCTCTCTGACTACAAGGGAGAAGCTCTAGTGAAGCAGAGATGGCCTATCAGAGCTAAACTATTCTGGTGCAAGTCGTGCAACATACCGCTAGCTATGAGGGCGTGCCCTAAGTGCAGAGGAGAGGCCGAGAGGCTAGAGTTAAGCGAGCCAGGAGACGCTAGAATAGCTCTCCCGAGAGACTACGAGCTTCTCCTCGAAGCTCTCCAGCGAGAGTTCGGGGACGCTGCTAGAAGGTTCTTCTCCGCGCTATCAGGCAGGTCGCCGGCTCTCCTAAACAAAGTCCCATACTTCGATGAGATGAGAGAAGTTTACGTAGATGGGAGAAGCGTGGGGAGGCTCTACTTCGACCCGTTTCTCAGGAAGTGGAGATTCAGACCGAGCAAAGCAGGAGCAGTAGCGCTCCTCGAAGCAGACCCTGACGCTGTAGAGAAGGTGGTCGTAACGAGAGCGAAGATACTGCCCCCAAGACTGATCAGCCTCGGAAGAGATGTAGAGAAGGGGAGAGCTGTACTCCTAGTGAGAGAAAATTGGGAGCCAGTGGGGCTAGCCTACTCTCTAGGCGGTGGGAGAGCTCGAGTTCACAGCTGGTGGGGAGACTCTAGAATCCGGGAGCCTCCTAGCTCGAAGAGTACTCTCGACGACGTACTCGAAGCTCACAGAGACCATTTGAGGATACTCGAGGCTAAAGCAGCGAAAACCATAGCGGTCTATGCTGAGAGACTAGGGGGCCCGACTATAGTCTCTTTCAGCGGAGGCAAGGATAGCCACATAGCTCTACACATAGCGCTCAAGACGGGAGTAGAGCCCCAGGTGCTTTTCAACGACACGAAGCTAGAGCTCCCTGAAACCCTTGAGACTGTTACGAGAGTCGTTGAGGAGAATGGTCTAGAGCTAGTCGTAGCCGAGCCCGAGGCCGACTTCTGGGAGTCTCTCAAGGTATTCGGGCCTCCAGCGAGAGACTATAGGTGGTGCTGCAAGATATGCAAGCTGACCCCGCTAGCTAGAGTAGTCAAGAAGAGGTGGGCTGGAGGAGCTCTCAACATAGTTGCTCAGAGAGCCTACGAGTCTATAGATAGAGCGAGAGGCTCCATAGCATGGAGGCTCAGGTGGGCGCCCTACGTTCTGAACGTCTCTCCCATAATGTACTGGACTCAGTTCGAGGAGTGGCTCTACATAATCTCGGAGAACCTGAGAGTCAATCCTCTCTACTACATGGGTTACGAGAGGATAGGGTGCTTCATGTGTCCAGCGTCTTACCTAGCGGAATTCGACTTGGTCTCGCGAACCCATCCCGACCTCTGGGCTAAGTGGACCAGAGCTCTGGAAGAGTGGACTGAGAAGCTAGGAGCTCCCAGAGAGTACGTGGACTACGCTCTCTGGAGATGGCATAGCCCCGCTGGTCATAGAGAAAGCATGGCTCGAAAACTGGGGCTCAGTAGTCTCCTAGATGACTGGCAGCGACTCTATAGGGCTAGAGTTCGCTTAATCAGAGAAGTCGAGAGGAGCGAGAACACTCTCAAGATAACGCTCTCTGAGCCTTTAGACCTAGAGGCTTTCGAGAACCAGCTCTCTATTCTGAAGCCTCGACGGCTCGAAGTCGAGCACGGTCTCCTCGAAGCCGGCTGGGACTCGGCTACGCTGAGAGCGAAGGGGTCTCAGCTCGAGCTAGCGTACTCTAGCGATGGGGGGCTAGAGACTGCTCTAGACTCGATTAAGAGTTACTATAGGTGGAGAGAGTGCGTGGGCTGCTTGTCCTGCGAGACTATCTGCCCTACTGGAGCGATCAGAGTAGAGAAGACTGGTGGTAGACCGAGACCTAGAGTCGACTCCTCGCGCTGCGTAAGCTGCAGGCTCTGCCTGAGAAACTGCCCCATAGCGGAGGTCTTCGGAGAGCACGTCTTAGCTCCTGTGCTACTAGGAGACCTCTACGCTTGGACTAGAGCCTCCAGAGAGACTCACGAGGAGGTCTTGGAGAGAGCACGCGCAATGCTAGCTTCGAAGCCTCAAGAGCTCTCCCAGGAGGCTCGCGTGAGCGGAGAGCCTCCAGAGGGTCTAGCTGACTTCCTATCGAGCTACTAGACTGTTCAGGATATTATAGTGCGTCTCGGGTCTATCCCCTTGTCTAGAAGCTCTGCGAGCTCGCTTACGCTGAACTCCTTCCATTTCACTGTGTCATCTATGCCTCTATGGATCTGCACGATCTTGACGCCGCTCTTCTGAGTGTATGCTATGTGTCGGAGCACGTCTATGGAGTGAGTAGTAATCACGCTCTGCCAGTCTCCTGAGAGCAGGTAGTCTATCAGCGTGGCGATGAGAGGCGGGCTGAGCCCAGCTTCGATCACATCCCAGAGGACTATGCTCGGCTTAGCTAGCTCCAAGTACATCCTGCCCAGGAGGAATCTCATCAAGCCCTCTCCTAGATCGAAGCTGTAGACGTAGGTCACGTTTCTGGGAGTCTCCTTCCTCAACGCTATACTGCTCCTCCTTATAGTGGCATCAGTGTATCTCTCGCTGAGAGACCCCTTGTCTACGAGTTCTTGCACTACTTTAACGGATAACCCGCTTCTCTCCACGTAGACCCACTTATCTTCTCTAGCTAGCTCTTTCTCCATCATCAAGAGGAATCTCAAATCGTTAGGGAAGTAGACGCTTAGACTAGAGGGATGAACTCCTAGTTCCAGCTCTAGCTTCTCTATGATCTCATCTACCTCCTCGTGGTCTTGGAGAGCTTCTCTTGTCAAGTCTACAGCAGTATTCCCGATCATGCCCGAAACCTCGGGCCACCCTTCTCGCGAATCGCACTTCAGCAAGAACTCGAAGCCTCTCCCCTTTAGCTCGCCCCACAGCTTAGCTACACCATGGTACCTGTAGACTAGCGAGGGGCACAGCCTATGCTTACCTATGGCGTCGACTTTAGTGACAGAGATTAGAGGTATGGAGACGTTGATGGGTGGCACCATGAACAAGCTCTCGAGCAGAGTAGTCTTACCAGACCCCGAGGGACCTATTACGATCGTGTGTTTCGAGAACTCTAAAGGCTTATCTAGGCTCCTGATTCCTCTAAAATCGCGCACCGAGATGCGGTAGATCACTCTCCGCTCCCCGGCTAGAAAGCGTTTCAGACCAGAGTTTAACTATTGAGTATCAAGGACCCTCATAGCCTCCTCTGAACGCTCTCATCACTAGCACACGTCGCTCTATATGCTGGGCTCCGTGGTCGCGATAAGTACTATAGCGAGGCCGGCGATATTGAGAAGAGAGGAGGCCGTAGTGTACCTCACCAGGCTCTCGGCTTTACCTGCTGAGAGTGTTTCCTCACTTCTCGCCACGTGTGGCATGATGTACTTCAACCCGTAGCCTGCGCTCAGCGCTATCTTCAGCGCTACGACTGCTAGCACTAAAGCCGCTAGGCTGGAGTCGTTGAGACCTCCGGCTATGTAGGTGAACATAAGGAGCTTATAGAGGAAGCCTAGAGTAGGAGGAGTCCCTATGAGGGAGAGCACTGATAGAGTTGTTGCTGCCGACTCGAGTAGAGATGCTCGAGCTACGCCTCTGACCTGAGAGATGCTCCTAGTCCCGAAGACTAGCTCCACGAAGCCCGAGTCGAGGAATAGCGATGACTTGAAGACAGAGTGTGCCACAGCGTAGACTGCTAAGACGCTCGCAGGGCTTATCTCCACAGCTTCTCCGAGAGCTGCGAGCATAGCCATAGCGCTAGTGTTAGACATCGTGCTGTAAGCCAGAAGCCTCTTCATATCGTCTTGGAGTAATGCCGCTAAACCACCGTAGATAGTTGTCAGAGACGCGAGAACAGCTACAGACACAGCGATGGATTGCGGGGAGTCTGAAGCCTTGAAGACAACGTAGATACCGTAGACTCCCATTTTGACCATGAGTCCCGAGAGTATAGCGGAAGCGGGAGCTGGAGCAGCGCTGTGAGCATCAGCTATCCAGAAGTGGAGAGGAGCGACTGCAGCTTTAGCCAGAAAGCCTAGGAGGATCAAGGCTAAGACGAGAGGCTCTATTGCTAGCTCTAGCCTAGTAGGGCTAGTGAATCCCGCTCCTTGAGCTAAAGCGAGCCCGGCTAGAGAGAGAGCAGCTATATCTGAGGGCACCATGGAGGCAGCCAGGTACCTGACTGCTGCGCTCCAGGCTTCTCGAGACGCTCCGAAGAAGGAGTCGAAGGCTACGAGGAGGAAGCCCACGAGCCCCGCTAGAGCGAAGAGCGCAGCGAACCCTACGACAGTGCCGGATGCCAGGAAGAGGACTATCGTCAAGCCGAAGATGTTGGTGAGAGTGTAAAGGATCCCGGGAGCGCTCTCAGAGTACTTTGCGTACTTGGCTTCAGCGTACTCTAGAGTATAGAGAGAGACTATAGCGCACTCGATGCCAGCTACCGCGGCGAGAGCTCTCTGGAAGGGGTCCTCGAGGTAGAGGAGAGCGTAGAGAGAGAGCAGAGCGAAGCCCGCTGGAGCAGCGAGGCGGCCCGCTCTCCACCCTAGTAGCTTCACGTAGAGATACGCTGGAGCCACTAGTAGCGACGCGGCTAGAGCAACCGCAATCTCTAGAGCTGGGCTCTGCACTCTCTACCACCTCTCCTTCCTCAAAGCCAGCGCTATAGGCACGGCTAGAGCTGGGATAGCTGTCGCTAGAGCAGCTACTGATAGAGCCTCGAGAACGCGAGCCGGGAGAGCTACGGGGAGCCCCAGGTACTCAGCTGGAGCCTCGAAGAGCCCCGATATAGCGGGCAGGAGGGCTAGGCTTGCGAAGCTCGCTGCCATCAGTCCGGCTTGTGGAGCGAGCATAACCGCGTCGTCGCCAACCACCACGGGCTCCTCTACTCTAGCCTCCTCGAAGATTACCTTTTTCACCAGCCTTAGGTACGCTAGAGAAGCGAATACGTGAGCTAGGATCACTGAAGCGAATCCTACAGCCATGAACATAAACTCGAGAGCAGCCATTAGCGTAGACGCGGCTATGAGGAGAGTGCTGGCGAACATGAGGGAGGGTGGAGCACCCGCCATAGATAGAGCTATGAGCGCGAGGAAGGCGCCGGTAGCAGGGGCTAATCTGGAGAGCCCCGCGAGGTCGTCGATCTCCCTAGAGTGGTGAGCTAGAGTGACGAGGCAACCAGCACTCATGAACATCGCTGCCTTCGAGTAAGCGTGCGCTAGCGAGTGCAGGTAAGCAGTTGCTAAGAGCATAGATGAGAGCCAGGGGTTCGTGTGGAGTAAGGCTATAGAGCCGCCTAGGCACACTGCTGTAAGCCCAGCGTTCTCTATAGTGCTTAAGCCTACGAGGTGCTTCACGTCTCTCGTGACGAGCATCATTGCTGACGCTATTACCGCTCCCACAGCGCCCCCGAGGACGACTAGGCAGCCAGCTGTTAGCGCTAGCTTCTCCGACGACAGAGCGGGGAGCGCTGTCAAAGCGATACCATAGACCCCCATCAGTATTATGATCCCGAAGTGGAAGAGAGCGGAGACGTTAGAGGGAGCATCCATAGCCCATATGAGCCAGAAGCTCATAGGAGCTAGAGTGGCTTTCGTGATGAAGGCGGTTAGGAGGAGGAGCAGGGAGAGGACCGCTACCTCCGAGTCCGGGATAGCTCCGAGTAACGCTAGGGAGTCGGGTATCCTCAGAGACCCAGTGTGCGCCCAGGCTATCCCCGCTCCGGCTATCGCTAACTTGTCGACGGCTACGAATACGAAGATGTATTTGAGAGCAGAGGAGATCTCCTCGTAGCCCAGCTTGTAGGCTACTAGAAGCCCTGTCAGGATTGAGGCGACCTCCATAGCTATCAGGAAGGTGACGAGGTCTCCGGCAGCAAAGTAGACAAGTATCGAGAGAATGGTGGCAGAGTATATGGGGTAGAATCTCCCAACAGGGAGGCCGTAGTAGCTGAGGTAGTTTATGGAGTACAGAGATATGAAGGGAGCTACTAGGCACGTGATCAGTATTATCGGAGCAGATATGGGGGTCACTACGAGAGGGAGGCTGAAAAGCCCCACCTCCAGGCTGAGCTCTCGAAGCTCTCCGCGCTTAACCACATCGAGTGCTACAGCCCCGAACCCGGCTGACACCACGACTGAGTAGAGGAGGGAGAGCAAGCCGGGGAGCTTGGAGCCCACTCTAGCAGTAGCTAGCTCTAGCGCCACGACCATAGCGGTTATCGCTAGCGAGTACTCTACCACTAGCTCAGCCCAGCTCAAGCTGATTGCTCCCAAGTGAGGCGCTCTCTTCGAGACTATAACCTTTCCTCAGCTCTCGACAGAGAGGGGATGAGGACCGCATACTGGGCCGAGGGGCTGAGGTTAGATCCCGGTGCCGACCTCCTAGACTCTAGCTCTCGACTAGCTTGTCTAATGCCTTCTCTAGCTTGTCAACGTACCCGACTGGAGACCCTTTTATCTCGACTACCTCCACTACCCTGAACCCGCTGCCGGCCAGAAGCTCTCCCAGCTTCCTCCCCGCTCCCGCCCACCCGTAAACGGAAACCGCTAGAGTCTTCTTGCTCGAAGCGGGAGTCTTGCGGGATAAGAGTTCAACAATATAGCGTAGTAGAGGGAAGACTTCTGTCTCGTAGGTTGGCGATACGAAGACAAGGTACTCGCTGTCATAGGCTTCGCTCACTATCTCGCTCTCATCGTCTCTCCTCCTATCGGTAAACCCGGCGAGGACAACAGTCAAGCCTCTGCGCTTCAAGCCCTCGACTACGAGTCTAGCCGTGTCTTCGGAGAAACCGTACATAGACCCGTAGACAACCAGAGCCTTACCTTTAGCCGGCTTCTCTGAAGCCAAGCTCTTGTAGAGGCTCAATGGGATGCCCGGGTCTCTGTAGAGGGGGCCGTGTCCTGTCGCCACGGTCCCAGCTTCTCTGGCAACGCTCTCGAGCTTAGCTAGATTCTTCGACACCCAGTCTCGATACCCTCCTATCACGTTGGCGAAATACTTCCTGGAGTAGCGCTCGAACAGCGCTCTCTCCTCCTCGGGCAGGTCTTCGTAGAAGACAGCGGAGGGGACCCCGTAGGAGCCGTATATGTCGCAAGTGAACAGGATCTTCTCGTCCTCCAGGTAGCTCACCATAGTGTCCGGCCAGTGGAGCCAGGGGGTGTGTATGAATCTAAACCTGAGTCCGCAGAGCTCTAGAGTCGAGCCGTCGGCAACGCTCCTAAACCGGGAGCCGAGCCCGTAGAACGATTCAAGCATCCACCCTGCTATCGGGTGAGCTAGGACTACAGCGTTCTTCGCCTCGCCGACCAGCTCGGGAAGCGAGCCACTGTGGTCGGGCTCTAGATGATTTGCTATCACGAACCTCACGTCTCTAGGGTCTACGATGTCTCTGATAGTGTTCACTAAGAGCTCTCCACAGCCTCTCTTCCACCCATCGACGACCACCACTCCCTCCGGTCCCGTGACCAGGTACGCGTTGTAGGTGATGCCTTCCGGCATCCTCCACAATCCTTCGAAGTACGAGGTCTCTCTATCTTCGAGCCTTAGGAGATAAACGCTTCGAGCGATCTGAGAAACGCTTATCGAGAACATCGGCTAGCCTAGTGTGATCTGCTAGAGCTAAGCTAAAAACTGTTCTAGCTTTTCTCGAGACTGGAGGAGAGAGCTTAGAGTAAGACTCGATGTTGAGCCCTAGGGTGCTGACTTGTGATGAGATGTCGCAATGCTGAAGAGACTCGTGGCTGCGAGTGCTTCCAGCCTATAGGCTTCGTTAAGACGGACGCTAGCGATGAAGAGGTTAGGTCCTCATTCTTCGGCGTAGAAGGCTACATAGTAGTCTTCGATGAGTACTCTAGCGGGCTAAGGGGGCTCGAGGAGTTCTCCCACCTCATAGTGATAGCCTGCCTGCACAAAACCCCCCCGGAGGCTAGGAGGACGCTTACCGTGAAGCCTAGGAGGCTTACTGCTTTCGGCTTCAAGCTCGAAGAGCTACCTGAGGTCGGGGTTTTCGCGACAGACTCTCCTCACAGACCTAACCCCATAGCGTTAACGATAGTAGAGATACTCGAAGTAGGCAGGAGCGAGATAAGAGTAAGGGGGCTCGACCTCTACAACGGGACCCCTGTGCTAGACCTAAAGCCCTACACTTTCTCTAGGATCGTCGAGAGGAGCGCTCTAAGAGTCCCCTGGTGGGTTCGCGAGTTCGATAGGAGGCTCAGCGAGCTGAAGATAAGACAGCATAGCGCAGGAGGCTTCTTCGAACTCCTCTAAGCATATCTCGAGACTTCTCCGAAATCTTCTTCAACTATCTCCGAGGCAGGAGGAGCTACTGTGGTCTGGAAGAGGGTAGGGTATCTGGATAGAAGTTCTTGCACTTGTAGAGGATAGAGGGTTAGGAAGCCTCTCTCTCTAGCTCCTAGACTTTGCCCGAGCAGAGTCTCAACTACTATCGCTTCCAGTAGACCCTCGACCACGAACTGAGGCTCTCTCTCCCCTCTTCTCGCTTGGATGATTATAGGCAGTAAGAGTCTCCTCCTATCCTCGGGGCTTAGTTGCCCAGCTAGCTTCTCCAGCTCTCTCCTCTTGAAGCAGTGTTTGCCTCCATCTCTTAGCAGAACACAGGGTAGAGGGTCGCTGAGGAGCTCCTCTAGGCTTCTGCGCGCTACGGGAAGGTGTTTGTTCACATACCTTAGCTCTGCTTTGAAGAGCTTGTCCACTATATCTCCTGGCTCGCTCATAGCGAGTACTCTCCATGCTTGGATTCAAGCATCCTCTTGATTTTTATCGACCTAACCCTCTCCTCTCTCTCTATCTCCTCGAACTTGATCGTCAGACTCCTTATCAGAGTCTTGAGTCTAGGTATTAGGATCTTATCGAGAGCCTCTACTTTCCTCCTAGTCTTCTGTATCTCTGTAGCTAGAGTCTTCAGAGACTTCTCCGCCTCAGAGAGTTCTACGAGCACCTCCAGGATCTCTGCTCTCATCGAGTATAGCTTGGAGAGCTCTACGATAGAGACTTCTAGCGCTACTCCCGCGTTCTCGAGCTCCGCAAGGGGGAGCGTCACGCCCATAGAGCTTCTAGTCATAACCCTCACTTTTGGCTCGGGGGCGCTCATAGCTGCCGCTTCGAGACAAGCCTCTCCTCTAGTCGAGTATGCCTCAGCGAAGCTCGGGTAGGCCTCTTGGAGAAGCTCGTTGAGCCTCCTCCTGAGTCTTGTTGCTCGAAGAGCTGTAGCGTAGAGCTCTTGGAGGAGCACTGTCATCCTATCGTGGAGAAGGTCTCTCAGCTTCTCGGCTAGTCTCAGCCTCCTCTTGAGCCTGAGTAGCTCGATCTTGGTTGCTCTAGGTAGCCTAGGCTGGAGAGACACTGCTCCCAGCTCTCCCGCGCCTCCTGGGGTGGTACTTCTGCAGAGTCTCGTCTCTGACCTGTGTGAGGTCCTCTTCTGGGAGGACTGATAGGACCTCCCACGCTATGTCTAGAGTCTCCTCGAACGTCCTCCTCTCCCTCTCCCCCTGGTTTATGAATCTCCTCTCGAAGAGGTCAGCGAACTCGAGATACCTCCTCTCTCTAGCACTCAGACTCTCCTCTCCCACTATCGCCACGATCTCTCTGAGATACTGCCCTTCAGCGTACGAAGACATGAGCTGGTAGAAGACCTCTCTGTGGTCTTCTCTAGTCTTCCCAGGCCCTATCCCGTCCTTCATGAGCCTAGAGAGCGAGAGGAAGACGTCTACTGGAGGGTATATGCTCTTCCTGAACATGTCTCTGCTGAGCACTATCTGACCCTCGGTTATGTAGCCTGTCAGGTCTGGGATAGGGTGGGTTATGTCGTCGTCTGGCATTGTGAGCATAGGCATTATCGTCACGCTCCCCCTCTTCCCCTGAGCTCTACCAGCTCTCTCGTATATGCTTGCTAAGTCGCTGTACATGTAGCCAGGATACCCTCTCCTCCCGGGCACTTCTTCTCTAGCTATGCTGAGCTCTCTGAGAGCCTCGCAGTAGTTCGTCATATCGGTTAGTATGACCAGAACGTGCATGTCATGCCTCCAAGCCAGGTGCTCTGCTAGAGTCAGAGCTACTCTAGGTAGAGCCAGCTTCTCCACAGGCTTGGCCGAGGCCGGAGCTATGAACACGGCTGTCCTATCAGTTGCCCCCATGCTCTCGAATCGCGACATGAAGAAGTATGCGTCTTCGTGGGTTACCCCGATGGCTCCGAGTATGACAGCGAATCTCTCCTGAGAGCCTCTAACAGATGCCTGCTCGATTATCTGCATGGCGATCTTGTTGTGAGGTAGACCGGAGCCACTGAATATCGGGAGCTTCTGCCCCCTAACTAGAGTCAGGAGCCCGTCTATGGCGGAGATCCCCGTCTCTATAGGCTCGCTCGGCGGCACTCTCACAGCGGGGTTTAGGGGGGCTCCGTGGATATCCACATAGTCCTCGGGAACTATAGAGGGGCCTCCATCTACTGGTCTACCGAGACCGTCCATTATCCTCCCCAGCATGTCTACCGAGACTGGAGCACGGATAGGCTCTCCAGCGAACCTGACTACAGTCCTTCCGGGGCCTATGCCAGCTGAGGAGCCTAGGATCTGGATGACAGTGACATCTCTGTCCACGGAGACAACCTGGCCTAGCCTGACCTCGCCCTCTACCTCTATCTCAGCTAGCTCTCCATACGTAACCCTGCCTGGTGTCTTGACCAGGAGAAGAGACCCCTTAGCCCCCAATACTCTCGTAGTAGCCAGCGTGGCTAGACTCATACCGCTTCACCGAACTCCTCTCTCATCGTCTCGGCTAGCGTCTCGTAGGCTTTCCTGAACTCGTCTCCAGCGTAGAACTTCAGCTTCGCGATAAAGGCTCTGCTCTTGAGCTCGCGGATCTCCGAGACTCTAACCCCGCTTCTGAGAGCTCTCCTAGACCTCTCGTAGAACTCCATCACGGCTCTGGCTAGAAGAGCTGTCTTCTCTGGTGGCGAGTACGCGTCGCTAGGGTCGTAGGCGCTCTGCTGGAGGAAAGATTCTCTTATCATCCTAGCTATCTCTAAGACTAGTTTGTCTTCCTCTGGGAGAGCGTCTGGGCCCACTACTCTAACAACATCCTGGAGCTCTGCCTCTCTCTGGAGGACTCTGAGCATCTCCTCTCTATGCCTAGCCCAAGATCCTCCAGTGAGCTTAGACCACCATTCTCCAACGTAGGGAACGTAGAGACTGTAGCTCAAGAGCCAGTTTATCGCGGGGAAGTGCCTCCTGGTAGCTAGCCAGTAGTCGAGAGCATAGAGACTGTGGATTAGCCTCATGGTCGCTCTGGTAACGGGCTCGCTGAAGTCTCCTCCGGGCGGGCTCACTGCTCCGACCACGGTGACGCTCCCTACTCTCTCGGGCTTGCCTAGTGCTACCACTCTGCCTGCTCTCTCGTAGAACTCCGCTAGCCTAGACGCGAGGTACCCTGGGTAGCCTTCTTCAGCCGGAAGCTCCTCCATTCTCCCAGCTATCTCTCTCATTGCTTCAGCCCACCTGCTAGTAGAGTCGGCTACTAGGAGCACGTCGTAGCCCATGTCTCTATAGTATTCTGCCAGCGTGGCGCCCAAGAGAACGCTGGCTTCTCTAGCTATGACTGGCATGTTGCTAGTGTTAGCTATGAAGATAGACCTCTCTAGCATCGGTATGCCTCTTCTCGGGTCTACTAGCTTCTTGAAGCTTGTTAGAGCATCACTCATCTCGTTGCCTCTCTCACCACATCCCACGAAGACGACAACGTCGACGTTGCTCCACTTAGCGAGCTCCTGCAGTAAGACTGTTTTACCTGTGCCGAAGCCTCCCGGGATAGCGGCCTTGCCTCCTTTAGCTAGAGGGAAGAGGTAATCTATCACTCTTATTCCTGTCACTAGGGGCTCCGTAGGCTCTAGTCTCTGCTTAAAGGGTCTAGGCATTCTGACAGGCCACGTCTGGTAAAGCTTGACCTCGTAGACTCCTCTCTCAGACTCCACTAGAGCAATAGTGTCTTCGACCACGTAGTCTCCATCGCTAGCTATCCACTTCAGCTCTCCGCTGACCCCTGGGGGGACCATGACTTTATGAGTGATAGCTCTCCCTTCCTGAACATAGCCTATAACGTCTCCTGGGCTCACCTTATCTCCTATCTTTAGCTCTCTCGTCTTCTCGAACGCCCACTTCTTGCTCCTATCTAGAGCCTTTACTTTAACTCCTCTCTTCACAAATATATCTCTCGTCAGGTTGAACATCTCTGTCTCGTTTCGCTGGAGACCGTCGTAGATAGAGCCTAGAAGCCCCGGGCCTAGCTCTGCAGAGAGCATCTCTCCAGTCGCGACCGCTCTATCTCCGGGACCTATTCCCGTCGTGTCCTCGTATACCTGAACGTAGGCTCTGTTTCCTCTAATCGCAACTACCTCGCCTACGAGCTCCTCTTCTCCTATCAGAACGATCTCGTACATGCTCAGACCTTCTCCCTCAACCACTACGAGAGGGCCGTAGACTCCTCTGAAGGCGAGCACTCTTCTTACCTTGGCTTGTCTCTGCTGTCGCGCTACCTCCATGAAAGCACCCAGGCTAGTAGACTAGCCTCACCTTAAATCCTAGAACCTTCCTCAATAACTCCTCGTATGTCAAGGCTGGGTCTTCTCTCAGCTCCGCTAGGCTTTCCGGCATCACGACTACTAGTAGGTCTTTCCGCTCTCCTACTCTGTTCTCGAGCTCTCTAGAGTAGAGAGACTTCTGGACTATGACTAGAGCTACGTCGTCTCTGTCTAGGATGTGCGAGCACTTAGAGAAAGCTTCTTGAGAGTCCTCGGCTAGACAGAGCTCTCTAACACCCAGATTCTTTAGGAAGAGCGAGAAACCCCTGCTAGCTATCCCTGCTACTCTCTGAGCTTCTCTAGCCAAGGCTCTCCACCAAGCAAAACTCTCCTAGCCGCTACCCCCAGGTAGTGAATGAGTGTAGCGTAGAAAGACACGAGGTCTGCGAGAGAAACCCAGAGAGAGACTCCGGACTCAGCGTAGAGCCTTCTCCAAGCTTCTAGCTCGAACTCCAGCCTCTTTAGCGGGTTCTCTCTCGAACTCACAACGGTTTTCTCGACTATCTCGACGAGCCTCCTGTCGACCCCATGTTTCTCAAGAAGCTCTAGATACGCTCGCTTGTTATCGCTAAGTAGAGCCGAGTCTACGCCTATCCTTAAAGCGAGCTGAGCGATTGAGAATTGCTCAGCCGACCGGGATTCATCACATCCCAGAATCGTCTCCACGACTATATCGGCTAGAGCGAAATAGAGGCATTTAGAGCTCTCACAGACAGAGAGCCTCTCGTAGATAGGAGGCTCTACCAGCTCTAGTAGCAACCTCCACTCTACACCATGCTCTCTCAGCCAGAGTGTAGCCTCCTGGAAGCTCATGCCTGAGGTTATCGCTAACGCTAGAGGCTCGAGAGCAGTCATCGAGGAGAGAGCTAGCGCCATCTTCTCGCACTCCGCGGGCAGGACTGGAGCTATGTTTTTCAACGAGGTAGCCACTATTGCGGGGGCGGGGTCTCTATAGCCTTTCTGTAGAATCTCAGATATAGCGAGACCTGGGAACACTAGATTTTCTACTTTTCGAGTCTTGAGGCTCAAGAGCTCCCAGGGAGAGCTAGACTTGGACAGAATGCTAGCCAGATACCCCTTAGCAGCGTCTCTAGACAACTTCATGCCGTAGCTCTCTCCCCACATCGAGATACACTGTTCTCCTAGCTTTCTCCATGCGAGCCTCGTAGCTGTTATCTACGATAACTCCCTCCGCTTCATCCTCTAATATTACTCCCCCCTTGATGCCTCCCTTTCTCACTTCGATGTAGACCCCGTAGTCGCGCTCAAGCTCTCTAGCTATCTCTACAGCGCTATCGTAGTCTCTAGCTGAGACAACCATAGTCAAATGCTTGGATTCGAGCCGACCTCTCTGGTCTCGGATTAAGGCGAGAGCTTCTGCGGCTAATACTCGTAGAGAAGCCCTCCTAGTCTCGGGGCTCAAGTTATCCAAGAGCCTCCAGGCTCTCTCCTCTATCTCGTTCAAGACTCTGCTAGCTGAAGCCACTAATAGCATCGAGGCTCTTCTACGAGCCTCTGAGAGTATGGCTTCTCTCCTCCATCTAGCCTCGATCTCTGCTCTTCTCCTCTCCTCCTCTACGAGCGCGTGCTTCTTCGCTAAAGCCTCCTCTAAGAGTCTTCTAGCTTCATCTTCTGCTTTCCTAACTATGTCTCTCGCCTGCTCTCTCGCTTTCTCCACTATATGCTCTATCAGTCTATCTACTCCAGGCTCTGCTCCACTCAACTCACAAGCCCCGAGATCATTAAGAGCATGTAGCCCAACGCTAGACCTAGCAGACCTATGAACTCTAGATACGCTGCTAGGATCAAGCCTCTAACCAGTATAGCTCCTCTCGTTTTCGGCAACATTGCGATGACGTCGGCGCACACACAGCCCTGAGCGTAGGCTGAGGAGAGCTCAGCGAAGCCGACGAATAGTGCTGCTAGACTCCCGACCCCCACGCCTAGGGGGATGGTTAAGTTCTCGCTTTTAGCGAGAATATCGTTAGCTAGGATGAAGAAGCCGAAGCCGTAGACTAGAGTCTGAGTCATAGGCAGGAAGACTAGGACTGATACTAGAGAGAAGTATCTAGGCTCCTCCGAGAGGACACCAATAGCGGCTCTCGCCGCTCTCATCATACCCATAGCCGACCCGAAAGCAGCCAGCCCTAAGCACAGGAAGAGGCCGGCTGTACCCATAGCTCTAGCTAGCTCTAGCTCTAATACCATCTCTTTCTCCGAGATAACTCCTAGAAGAGAGCCCCTTCTCTTATATACTTCCATTGTGCATAAAATATCTCGTGAAGTGACGAGAATAGAGTAGTAGCCGCAATCCAGGCTCTCCGCTCTCCGGCTCGGAGAAGAAGCTTCCCCACTCCTAATCCTAATGTTAGCGAGTTCTAGCTCAGCCTCCTCTAGCTCAGCGAGAGTATGGAGCCGCGGCCGGGATTCGAACCCGGGACCTCCGCCTTACCAGGGCGGCGCTCTAGCCGGGCTGAGCTACCGCGGCTCCTCCCTCATTGAGGGGCCTTAGCGAAGCTATTATAAGTTAGCCGCTTCTCCTGATATCAGTGAATAGCGAGAACCCTCTCACTAGGAGCTCTCTGCAAAGCGTCCAGCGGTCACGCTGGCGACCGGCTGGGAGAAGCTTCCTACGCATATAGGGTTAGAGTATATGGCTGTAGAGGGGGTTGCGGGTCTTGGCTGAGGTTATTGCTAAAGCTGAGGCTGAAGCCAGGCGAGTTCTAGAGGAGGCTGAGAGGAGGGCGAGAGAGGTGATAGAAGAAGCTAGGAGGAGGGCGAGAGATATTCTTGCTGACGAGAGCTACAAGGTCGAGATCCAGAGACTGCTTGAAGAGGCTGAGATGAGGGCGAGAGAAGAGGCTGAGAAGATAGTGAGAGACTCTGAGAGAGTGGCGAGAGAAGTGGAGTCGAGAGCGTCGAAGCTCATCGAGAAGTATGTGAGGAAACTGGCTTCTCTGGTGGCGGGAGTCAATGCCTCATAGCCGACCATTAAGCCCTTTATCTCTGATAGTCTCAGAGCCCGATTTCGCCTCCAGACTCTACATCATAGCTCCTCTCGATTTATCCAATGCTCTCGTCTCGAGACTCCTTAGCTGGGGAGTAGTGGAGGTCGCTGTGGTCAAGAAGGGAGAGTTACTGGAGAAAGGGGAGCCTCTCGTAGCTAGACTCGAGAGCTACGTTAGGCTAGTGGAGAGAGCTGAAACCCTGGCTTCTAAGCTAGCAGAGCACATCGAGGGCAGACACGAGATAGAGCTAGCTGGAGAGATTTCGCCCGAGGAGTCTCCACTCATCCTAGAGAATCTCGTAGAAAAGCTGGAGAGAGTTCTAGCCGAGATCGAGTCTCTCGCTCAAGCCTCGAAGTCTTTAGAGAAGAGACTCCTCGAAGCCGAGATGCTTAGAGCTCTCTCACTCAAGCTCCTGGAGGAGAGAGGGAGTGGTGACTCATCGCTTTTAAGCTACGAGGGTGAAGTCTATTCCACCATAGTCTTCTACGGGGACGCTGGTGCTGTTAGAGAGGTCAGCTCGAGAGCTCTCGAGGTTCTCGCGTACGTAGAGTTCGAGAAGCAAGCGGTAGCATCTCTCCTCTTCTACACCAAAACAGCTAGGAGTCTTGAGCTCCCCGAGGGCGCGAAGACTCTAGAGCTTGCTAGAGAGGCGCCACGGAGAAGCCTCGGTGAGGTAGCTGAGTGGGCTAGGGCTGAGGCTCTTAGAGCTAGGAGAGAGCTGGAGGAGGTCTTAGAGACTAAGAGGAGAGTTGTGAGAGAAAACATTAGAGACTACGCTTCGCTTCTAGCGATACTCCAAGCCGAGTCTTCGAGAGCAACGCTTCTGAAGAATGCTCTAAGCTCTAGAATGCTGGCTATAGTGTCAGGGCTAGTCCCCAGCTCTCTCTGCCCAGACCTCGGCGGGTCTCTGAGAGACCTGCCGGTCTACAGCTTCTGCGAGCCTGAGGAGGACCCTCCAGCCGAGCTGAGGAATCTCAGAATATTCAAGCCATTTGAGTCAATCACTAGACTCGTAGGAGCACCCTCTACCAAAGACTGGGACCCAACCCCCATCCTGACCTACGCTTTCGCTATCTTCTTCGGCTTAATGGTGGGAGACGCGGGCTACGGTCTCCTCCTTCTAGCTCTCTCACCGCTACTCCCCAAGCTTGCTCCAAAGCTGGGGCTCGATGTGGATGTCGGGGAGAAAGCGAGGCCTGTAATGGCTCTATGCGGAGCATCGTCAACGATAGCCGGACTCTTTGTCTTCGGAAGCTTCTTCGGCGACCTGCTCTACGCTAGTCTCGGTTTGAGTCTACCGAAGCTCGCTGACCCGATTGCTGACATCTCGGACCTCATAGTCTACAGTATCGTCTTTGGCTGGGCATGGCTCATAGCCTCCTATGCTCTAGGACTTGTGAGAGCTCTCGTGAAGCTTAGGTCAGCTCTAGATATTATATCGTCGGCCTCGATGATAGCTTTACTTCTAGCAGGACCCCACGTAGTCTCCTCTCTGCTCTTCGAGAGACCGCTCGCGCACAGTCAGCTAGAGGTCCTAGTCTATGCGGTCTTCGTTACAGGGCTAGTAGGGCTGATCGCCTCCAAGGTCTCAGTCTTCGGGGCTCTAGGGCTCTTCCTATGGGTCTTCGACCTCTCAGGGCTCGTGTCAGAGACTCTATCGTTCATGAGGATAGCCGCTCTAGCTTTCGGCTCCTCTCTATTAGCAAACCTAGTCAACGACGCTGCTCTAGCCGTAGCGTCCGTATCTCCGCTAGCAAGCATCCCCATACTAGTCGGAGGGCACGCTTTAGGGCTAGTGCTTGCTACTATAGCGGCGTTCGCGCATACTCTAAGACTCTGTGTCTACGAGGTCTCAACAAAGTTCTACACGGGTGGTAACAGATTTCTTGAGTACGCGAGATTCAGAATCCCAACGAGAGTCGTAGTAGAAGCTAAGCGTAGAGTGTAATAGAGTGTGCTCCGCGCTCTGCAAGACAACGGTCTCATATCAGAGGCTTCTTCACCACTCAGAGCGGGCTACAGTGGTCATCCCGTCTCGTAGAGTCCTCTGGAGAGCTTAAGCGTTTTGTGCGTTCTTAAGCATATAGCAGATTAGGCTCGAGGAGAGTAGCTACATATCGGTGGGCTGTGAGGAGGGTGGAGCGACGCTGACACGGTGAAGACCGACTATCCTCTGAGCCTTATCTCGCTCGAGAATGCAGTTTCCGCGATGAAGGTATTTTTAAGTCTTGAGCACTAGGAGGTTATTGAGGTGCAGCAGTTGACGACCCCAGGCTCCTCCGAGAAGCCCGGCATCGATAGCATTCTGCTGGGCTTCATCGCGTGGCTCCTAGGATTGGTCGGAGCGATCATAGTCTTGCTGGTGCTCCTGCTGACCAGGAGAAAAGACAGGTATGCTAGATTCTGGGTTGCGCAATCCATATCCTTCTTCGTGATAGCCCTGATAGTCTACCTGATATCGTTAGTGATAGGAGTGGTGCCAGCGGTCGGGGACATCGTAGCCCTGATCTTGAGACTAGCTATTTTCGTCATCTGGCTGATAGGGATCTATTACTCTATCACGGGACAGTACAAGAGGCCCCCAGTAGTCGGGATAGTGTCGGAGAAGCTGGAGCCCGTGTTGCCAGGCTAGATTCTCTCTAGCCTCACGTCCCCCTCTCTCCCCCACCCTACAATCATATCTGCCCACGCTTTCGCCTCCTCGTAGCTCTTGAAGTCGCTCTTCTCCGGTATCGCTGGATCGAATGTTCTGACGTCGAAGCCCAGGTCTGAGAGCTCTCTCCTGATCCTCCAGGCTATGTTCACGTCCTCGCTCATGAAGTTCCTAGAGCCCGGCTTGTAGCCTAGGCCGTGGATGAGGATCTTCTTGGCTCTCCTCCTCCTAGCCTGGTCTGCTACTCGGAGCGCTAGGAATAAGACGTAGTACTCGTTGGCTATGATCGCTTGTCTGAGGACGTCTGTGAAGTAGCGGTGAACGTTTCTAGACTTCATCCAAACGTACAGCATCACCGAGTCTTTGACCAGGCAGGGGCCTCCTGCGTAGCCTGGATTGAATGGAGTATAGCCGAAGGGCTTGCTTGCAGCCGCTTCTAGAGTCTCGTAGAAGTCTATGTCTGTGAGAGCAGTGGCCGCTCTAGCCGCGGAAACGAAGACTATGTTTATCAGCCTGTGCGCGTTCTCCAGTAGCTTCGATAGCTCTGCTTCTAGCATGCCGGTAGCCTTGGCTACAGGCACTTGTAGCTCTTCAGAATAGAATCTCACACCATCCTTCAAGCTCTCCGCGTCGAAGGCGCCCACTACTCTCGGTATGTTGGCCACTGTCCACTCTCTGCTCTCCGCTACCAGCCTCTCGGGAGAGTGAACGAAGGAGACTTTCTCCGCTACGCTCTCCCCAGCTACTGCTACGAAGTATGTCACTAGTCTCTCAGCTGTGCCAGCTGGGTAGATGGTAGTCTCTGATGCTATCAGCGTGCCTGGCTTGACGACCTCCCCTAGTCTCCTCCCTGCTTCCTCTAGAGGTTTCAGGTCGATGTAGCTATCCATGTTTATCTCATCGTTTTCGATCAGCTTCACTAGCTCTCTACCGTGAGCCTTGAGGGGGGTGTTGACAGCCACTACTATCCTCTGAGCGTCGGAGAGCTCTGAGTAGTCTAGAGTAGCCTTTATCCTATCCCTTACTCTACCCCAGTTCTCCTCGACGAAGTAGTCTCTAACTCTAGAGTCTCCTCTGTTGATCGCCTCCACGACCTCCTTATTCGTGTCCACGACCACGACTTCGAAGCCTCTGAGAGCCGCTAAGACGGCCACGTTGACTCCCACGAAGCCCCCTCCTATTACTCCGAGTTTTCTCGCAGACATGTCCGAACTCCTCTCGCCTAGAATCTCGGTTAGTCGAGGACGCGGAGCTTAATAGCTAGAAGATTAATAGCGTAGGCGGGGCTCTCTACCTGGGTTCGTAGAGTTGGGGTCACTGATAGCCGTCGGGGTCTCTTTGAGAGGAGCGATAGAGGTATCCGGGTTCGAGGAGCTGAGAGAGAAGTCGCCGAGCTTAGAGCCCCCCGTCGTGGTGGTCTCTGAGAAAGCATTCTCTAGAGCCGGGGAAGTCAGAGCTCTCTTAGAAGACCTAGGAGTCTACGAAGCTCTAGTAGACTTGGTGGATGCAAGCATAGAGCCTAGACTCTCCCGGGGAGTCTTCACTCTAGAAGATCTGGCTGAAGCGAGGCTAGCCAAGATCTCGGAGTCTAGGTGGCGCGAAGCCAGGAGAGCTCTGGAGCCCGAGAAGGTTGTGAGCAGGAGGAGCATCCTGACCCGGGGGCCGTACGCTGCTCAAGTATTGCTAGACAAGCCTGTGGTTAACGCTACTCTCTGCTCGAGCCTAGAGAGGTGCTCTCTCTGCGTATCCCGTTGCCCTTCGAGAGCTCTCTCCGGCAAGCCCCCCGAGGTCGATGACGGCAAGTGCGTATCCTGCGGGGTCTGCTACAGCGTCTGCCCTCTCGAAGCTATATCCTCCCCCCTCCTCACGTGGAGGTCTGTTAGAGAGTTCTGCGAGTCTCTAAGAAAGAGGTCTCTCGAGCCAGCTCACGTGGTTATAGCGAGCTACAGAGACTTAGCCGAGGCTGATTCCATCGAGGCAGAGCACCCCACAGTGCTACTCCCCGTGGAGTCTGCGAGAGCTCTAACGCCGATACACGTAGCGATCCTAGCAAGCTACGGCTTCACTCCTCACGTGGTCTACAAGAGCCCCCCGCTCTGGCTGAAGGAGGTAGAGGAAGCGGGCCTAGTCTCAGGCTACAAGAGCGTGAGCGAGCTCAGAGAGGGGCTCTTCCGAGAGCCGAGATTCAAGTTCGCCTCAGTCAACAGAGACCCTACCAGGTCTAGAGCCTTCTCCCGGCTAGTTCTATCGCAGCGCGGAGCAGAACTCTCTCTAAGCTTCCCGCTAACCAGCGAGATCTTCGTCAACGAGGAGCTCTGCACTCTATGCGGAGCCTGCGTTAACTCATGCCACACAGGAGCCCTAAGCCTGGCTGAGGACGAGAGGTCAGCCTCTCTAGTCTTCGAGCCGGAGCTCTGCATAGGCTGCCGCGAGTGCGAAGCAGTATGCCCGGAGAGAGCGGCTAGAGTCGAGTGGCTCTACAAGCCAGACTCGGCCAGAAGGACTCTGGCCTCGAGCCCCCTCGCTAGATGCGTAAAGTGCGGAGCACTGTTAGGCCCCGAGAAGCTCGTGGAGAACGTCGAGAAGAGGCTTAGGAGAACCGGAGTAGAGGCCAGATACTTGAGGATGTGCGTTATCTGCAGACAGAGGTCAGTGTTCGGTGACTAGAGGCATCTAATGCTTATTAGACTCTAGCATAGAGCGAGTAGAGAGGAGGGCCCGTCGTCTAGCCTGGCAGGACGCCGCCCTCACACGGCGGAGGTCCGGGGTTCAAGTCCCCGCGGGCCCACCACTACGAGTCCTCTCTCCTCGCTAATGCTTCGAGAAGCGGTGTGAGCAAATAGAGGAGGGGGAAAGAGGAAGGGAGAAAGAGAGATAGAGTCGTGGAGCTAGATGGCCCCTATCTTCTTCAGGTAGGCTCTCATATGTTTCTCAGCGTACTCCAGGCTGACCTTCCCGTCTCCGAACATCGCCTTGAGGAGAGGCAGGTTGCCTGGGTGGAGTGTGGCGAAGAGGTGAGCTATCAGGAACGTCATGGCCAGATAGAAGCCTATATCGTGGAGTGTGAGGAAGAGCCTGTACTGCTCCGGGGTCAGGTCTAGTAGTACCATCGCGGTGCCCGATACGGCTAGTAGCCCGGCTCCGATCACTAGGAGTATGACAGCGAGCCCTACTAGAGCGTTGTGTCTCTCCATCCTGGCCTCGACTTCCTCGGGTATGGGGGCTCCGGCTACATAGTGCAGTATGACTGCCTTGGCTTCAGCTATTACTATAGAGGGGCTCCTGAAGAGGCCGTCGAACACCCTGATGTTTCTCGTTAGTAGAAGCACTAGAATGTAGACGACCACCAATACGCCCCATATGAACGCTGTGATCCTGTGCACTATTCTGATCAGCAGGAGGGCTGACGAGACAGCGTACTCGTCGGGGTCTAAGCCCATGAACACGGCTACGGGCTCTCCCAGAGGCTTCAGCATGGTCTGCAGTATGGCGTAGTCGTCAGAGTACATGATCAGAGCCCCTGTGAGCGCCAATATAGTGAAGAGAACTAGGTTGATCATATGCATTACTCTGTAATGGATGCTCATCAGCTCTATCTTCTCCACATGCTTCACTTTCTCTCACCCGATCTCGAGGCGCGCCACCAGGACAGAGCTAGGACAGCGGCGGCGACCAGAGCAGCAGCTCCGAAGACCGGCGGGGCTATGGCTTCTATCGTGTCTCTCACTCTGTTGATGTTCACGGGCACCTTCGGGAGAACTAGTGGCAGCACGTGGTCAGCCTTCTCCTTGGATATAGCGTATATCCATCTAACGCCATCGCCTATGTAGCCTCCGAGGTTGAAGCCGTAGACGGTCTTGCCCTGCATCTCCAGGTCTCTCGCTACCACTCTAGCCTCCTCTAGACTCGACGATACCGTCGCCCAATAAGACGCCCACTACTGTCTCCTCTAGGTGAGCGGGGTTCAGGACTATCGCCGAGTACCTGGACCCATTCACGTAGACCTCCAGGTACTCATCCACAGCCACCTTCAGCTCTCCCAGCTCTTCAACCACGACCCTGCTCTCGACAACCCTGAAGCTCTCGAGATCCACGGGCGGAGTCCCAGACTGGGAGAACGGGCGAGAGCCTATAGCGAGAGCCTAGGGCTCGCTCTCCCGCCTTGATGGTGGCAACTTTTGTAGCGATAGCTCCACGAGCTTCCCCGCTTTATCTAGGATTTCGTGAGGTCTGCGGCATACCGCAAACCGGGCCTAGCTCCACGCTCTGAGCATGCCGGTGTAGTGAAGAATCGTATAGCAAACGTGTCTTCTATGCTGCATCCAGCAGCCTCTCGGGAGACGCTGGGGTCTCGGAGAGAGCGTTGCCTGATTCCGCTCCACACCCTAGGATTTGAGAGAGCGGAGAGCGGACAGCTGGCTCAGGAGCACACAAGCTCATCACGCGTCAGGTCCTGCTCCTTACATCACTGCCAGCGTGAGCTACCGAGGCGACTGCTCCAGATGTCCCTCGCCTCAGCGAGGGTGAACTTCCTCACGCTACCGTAGTCGGATAGGGAGACCTCTCAGCACCCAGTCTAGAGGAGCGGGCCTTGAGCCTCATATAGCTTCGACTAGCCTGCTTCGAGACCGCTCTAGGGCTGGGAGGCCCGGCTTCTCCTGGCTCTGGCGACTCTGTAGACGGCTATCGCTACGGCCATAGCCGCGAGCACTAGAGCTACAGCTGTAGCCGGGTCCGCCAACCTCTCGGTCTCCGCTTGTCTCCTAGCGTGATTTAAGGCTTTTCGCTTTCTCGACTCGATGGGAGCGAGCGTGGAGCGCCGCCGCCCGCCTCTCCGCCCACGCTCCATACTCCTGGCTACCCTGCCCCCGGGCCTGGCTGTACTCGTGGGGTGGGCGGGGATAGTGCTGTTATCGCATTTCGTGAAGCTGTCTCTGCAGAGCCTGGATACGGGTGATAGGGTTTTGAGCGCTGTCTTCACTGTCCTCTCTCTGGGAGCGTTCTTCTTGTGGATCAGTCTGTGGGCTCTCATGAGCAAGCTTATGATGGAGAGAGGGCGGAGACAGAGTGCGGCCGGGGGGTGAGGAGATACTCCCGGACTGAGGCGTGACGAGAACTTACCCAGCTGACCCCGCGTCTACGCCAGGACCGCTCTAGAAGCCGAGAGAGCTAAGCGAGGCTTCCAGAGAGCCAGCTTTATGATCGCTGAGAGGAGCTCCCTGAGCCTGAATGATGCTAGAGCTATCTCAGCATGCTCTCTCGCAGAGAGCCTCCTCATGAGCTCCCCTCTCTCCCCCGGGCTGAGGCTTGCTGCTATCTCGAGTAGCCTCCTCTGCCTGGCCACTGCTCTGTGAACCCAGCTTTTCTCGAGCTCTCTAACGTAGTCTCTGCCCTCTGCTACAGCCTTCGCCGCTATGTAGCCACTGAGAGCAGAGGGTCTGATACCCTCCCCAGTTAGGGGGAAGACGTAGCCAGCTGCCTCCCCGGCTTTAGCCAGGCTCTTGACTCTCCCCGGTCTCGGGCCGCCGACAGAGACCTGGGAGAATCTGGTGGACTCTACGGCTCCCGCTCTCAGCCTCTTGTCCTTCTCCAGGAATCTCCAAAGCATGGCCTCGAGCTCTTTGGGGCTAGCGTAGCCCCCCACGCCGACTTCTAGCTTGTCGCCGTAGGGGAACACGTAATAGTACCCTACGAGGCTCGAGTCGTAGTGTATCTCCACAGAGTCTAGGTCGAAGTCTCTGACTCCTCTGACTATGCTCTGAACTATGGGAACCTTCTCTCCATCGTAGTATGGGAAGCCTCCAGCAAATACCCCCGTCTTCACGTCTACGATCTCGCCCCCGACTCTGGCTACTCCTCTCCTCACATCATACTTTGCTCCTAGAACCAGCTCTGCTCTAGCGTCAGCGAAAGCGGACTCGAGCAGGAGAGCCTTGTCGACTACGAGGCCCTCGACTCCTTCAACGAATCCTCTGCTCTCGAAAACGGGGACGCCGTCGATCCAGACTCTAGCCCTCCTGACTCTGTTCAAGACGGCTTCTCTGGGCACTCTCAAAACGAGCGAATCTAGGACTGGGACAGCGTTACCGCACGGCTTGAAAGCCAGACGGTCGAAAGCTTCGAGCACCACTACCCTATACCCGGCTCTCGATGCCGCGAGCGCTGCCCCGGCTCCCGCTGGCCCCCCGCCGACCACGTAAAACAGCTCGGCCACTCTTCACAACACCTCTTGCGACCATTTGAAGAATAGAGCCTTAATAGCAGAGTATGTAGAAGAAGAAGAGAGACCCCGTCTGCCAGCTTATCGGATGAGTCTCCCTCTAAGGCTTTTTAATCTCAGCCTCTATCGCTAAAAGTTCTAAACACGGAAGGACGAGAGGATGGGTTGGAGAGAAGAGCCGGGTAGAGGGATATACCGCTGGTCCTGCCCTAACTGTAGCGGCCCCAATACTGAGCACAGATTAGCTGAGGGCTTTCCCTGCGATGAGTGCCTACCACCGGAAGTGGCGGCTGATCTCTATTCGAGAGGCTCTCTCGACCTCAACTCAGTGGTCAGAGCTCTCGAGTCTCTGGGCACCTCGAGGTCTTTAAGGGAGCTCTACGCGTTAGAAGAGGAGACTCGAAGAGTCTCCGAGTTCTTCGAGAAGTGCGTCGGCGCTCCTCCATGGGGAGCTCAGAGAACGTGGATTAAGAGGTTCGTGAGAGGAGACAGCTTCAGCATAGTTGCCCCCACGGGGATGGGTAAGACTACTCTGGGGCTCGTCCTAGCTCTCTACCTGGCTTGTGCTAAGAGAGAGAAGACCTACATAATCGCTCCTACAGTAACTCTAGTGCGACAGATGAGAGAGAAGCTTGAGGCGATGGCTGAAGCTTCTGGGTGCAGAGACCTCGTCAGGGTTCTGAGCATTCACGGTAAGATGAGCGCGGCTCAGAAGAGAGAGATCTCGAGAGCGATCGAAGAGAGAGACTTCGACATACTCATCACCACAGTAGCCTACGCCAGAAGGAACGCCGATATACTCAGAGCAGCGAGATTCAGGCTCCTCTTCGTAGACGATGTGGATGCCGTGCTGAAAAGCGGTAAGTCGATAAGCGCTGTTCTCAAGATAGCGGGCTTCAGCGACGAGGACTTAGAGTTCGGCTCTAAGCTATTGCAGATAGAGAGAGAAATAGCTAGAATCGCGGAGAGCCTAGCTGAGGCTTCTCGAGAGAGACGAGAGGAGCTCAGAGCTAAGCTAAGCCAGCTACAGGCTGAGAGGGAGACTCTGAGGAGAGAGATTCAAGCGAAGAGAAGAGAGGTCTCGTCTCTCATAGTCAGTAGCGCTACAGGCAGACCTCGAGGAGCTAAAGCGAGAGTCTTCAGAGCTCTCCTAGGCTTCGAGGCGGGAGGCAGGAGCGATATAGGGCTGAGAAACGTCATAGACTCGTACTTGATAGCTAGCGGTGACGTGGTAGAGGAGGCAATAGAGATAATTAAAAAGCTAGGCAAGGGGACTCTCGTCTTCGTCCCTAGCGATTGGGGTGTGGAGAAAGCCGAGGAGGTCGCAGCCAGACTGAGAGAAGCTGGGGTCAACGCTCAAGCATACCACTCGCGAACCCCCTTCGCTGTCTTTGAGAAGTTCCAGAAAGGAGAAGTCGATGTTCTCGTGGGGGTAGCGCACTACTACGGCCCCCTAGTTAGAGGAATAGATTTGCCTGAAATAGTCAAATATTCTGTCTTCGTCGGTGTCCCTCGATACAAGTTCCCTCTAGCAGTAGGAGAGATAGAACCTAACCCTCTCGCTCTTGCTAGAGTAGCGGAGCTCATAGCCGAGCTCGGCGTACCAGAGGTCTCTGATGAGGCTAGGAGGATTCTAGGAGAGCTTAGACGCCTTCTGAGGAAATACACTCAAGGCTATCTAGGCTACGTGATCGACATGATCAAAGCAGGAGCTGAGAGCGACGAGAGAGTCAGAAGAGCGGCTAGCACTATCCTGAAGGCTCTCGACTTCGCTAAGAGAGCTCTAGCAAACCCCGAGGTTATCGAGAAGATAAAGGAGAGAAGCGATGTAGGCGTGGTATTCGAGAACGGGAGGACCTACATTCTGATAGCAGACGTCTCTACGTACATCCAGGCAAGCGGTAGAACTAGCCGACTGTACGCTGGAGGGTTGACTAAAGGTCTGAGCGTAGTCGTAGCCGATAACGTCAACGTGCTTCGTAGACTGATAGCGCGGTCTCGCTACATAGCGGACATCAAGTGGGTTGACTTCAGATCGCTTGCTGGAGAACTCGACAAGATAGTTGAAGAGATAGAGCTCGATAGAAGGAGAGTAGCCGAGATACTCCGCAAGCCGGAAAAGCCTCTAGAGCGGAGAGAACTCGTCAAGACATCACTCCTAGTGGTGGAGTCTCCGAATAAGGCTAGAACCATAGCCTACTTCTTCGGGCGACCTTCTGTAAGAATACTACAAGGAGGGCTTAGAGCCTACGAGATAGCCTTGCAGAACAGAGTTCTCGTAATCGCTGCAAGCGGAGGGCATGTCTACGACCTAGTCCCAGCTAGCGGAGAGAGAGAGCTCAGCATAGCGGCAAGGTCTCTCAAAAACCCAGCAGACATCTTCGGAGTCATAGTCGGAGAAAGCGGAGAGAGAACAGCCTACGTGCCGGTATACTCTAGCATAAAGACGTGCCTAGTCTGTAGAGAGCAGTTCGCAGAAGACTCTGAGAGCTGCCCTAGATGTGGGAGCAGGCTATTCAGAGACTCGAAGACTCTGATAGAGGACCTGCGCAGGCTAGCCTGGGAGGCAGACGAGGTCCTCATAGGCACAGACCCTGACACCGAGGGAGAGAAGATAGGGTGGGATCTAGCGGTCCTCCTGAGACCCTTCAATAAGAACATCAAGAGGCTGGAGTTCCACGAGGTCACGAGACAGGCCATACTCCAGGCTCTCGAGAACCCTAGAGAGCTCGAGGAGAGGCTCGTAGAAGCGCAGATCGTGAGGAGGATCGAGGATAGATGGATAGGCTTCGCTCTATCTCCTCTCCTATGGTGCGACTTCTGGCGCAACTACTACTGCGCCAGCATAGACGCGTCTCCGAGAAGGTCTGAGAGAGAGGCTGAAGCATGCCAGAGGCTTCGCTACAACTACGGGCTGAGCGCTGGCAGAGTGCAAACCCCCGCGCTCGGCTGGGTTGTGAAGAGGACTAGTGAAGCAACGAGAAAGGTGAGCCTCTTCATCCTCAAGAGGTCAGACACTGGAGAGATCTTCATCACCATTAGAGAAGACGAGCTAAAAGACCCGGCTACAGTCAGAGCCCTCAAAGAGCTCGCTAATAGGCAGCGTAGAGGAGAGGAGGTGCTTGCTGAGGCGAAGGTCAGGATCTCCTCGAGTAGGTGGGTGACCATCCCGCCCCCACCGCCCTTCACCACAGACACTCTCATACTAGAAGCTAGTAGAAGACTAGGCTTCGGAGCTCCCGAGACGATGAGGCTAGCTCAGAACCTCTTCGAGTGGGGTCTCATAACGTACCATAGAACAGACTCAACACGTGTCAGCGAGAGAGGTATGGAGGTCGCTCTAGAGTGGATCAAGCAAGCCTACGGCGAGCTAGCGGAGAGCCTCTACGTGCCTAGGAGATGGAGTGAGAGGGGGGCTCATGAAGCAATACGCCCAGTCAGGCCTGTTGACGCTAACGCGCTACAAATACTCATAGAGGAGGGCTCTATAGAGATACCCGGGACTCTGACCCAGAGACACTTAAGGCTATACGACCTGATCTTCAGGAGATTCGTAGCGAGTCAGATGAGAGAAGCAGAGGTCCGCGAGACCGTCTACTTAATCGATGTAAGCGGCGAGATCCTAGAGGTCTCTCGAATCACAGAGCTACCCTCCGATAGGGTTAAGCTAGGCTTCCTCAACGTGCTCAGAGAAGCTGTAAACGTCCAGAACCCCCTACTGCCTAGAGAGATGGAGGAGAGCCTGCTAGCAGGGAGGCAGGCCTTCGCGTCCATAGTGTATCGCGTGCTCGAAAAGAAGGTCTCCTCGACTATGCCCTACACTCAGGGAGAGCTCGTAGAGGAGATGAAGAAGAGAGGGATAGGGAGACCCAGCACTTACGCTAAGATAGTCGAGAGGCTCCTCAAGAGAGGCTATATCGCTCCTCTAAAGAAGCCAAGAGGAGGCTACATAGTTGCAACCAAGAGAGGGAAGATGGTCTACGAGTACTTAGTAAACCTCCCAGAGCTAGCCGCAGACAGGCTGAGCGCTATAGCCAAACATCTCGCGATAGTCCCGAGTCTGATCTCAGAGGAGAGAACCAGGCAGCTAGAAGAGGCTATGGATGAGATAGAAGGAGGAGCCAAGACGTGGGTCCAGGTATTAGATGATATCTACAAGGAAGTCGAGGGACTCGTCCACGTTATTAAATCTGCCTCTAGAGAGGCTGCTGAGGAGACTGGGGTGAGCGGAGAGCTAGCAGAGTGCATAGCTCTAAAGGGAGCAACAAGAGGGGGGTCTGAGAGTGCGGGTTAGAGTAGGGGTTGTGCACGAGAAGCTCAAATTTGATGCTAAGCGGTCTAATGCTAAGAAGCTCGGCGAACATATAAGGAGGCTTGTCGACGAGTACGACGTAAATCTAGTGATACTCCCCCCTTATCTGTTCTACGGTCCTCTCTCGGTCTACGGCGAGGCTAAAGCTAGGAAGGTGGCGTGGAGTAACGCTGAGAGAATAACCGTAGGCCCCTCTAAAGCGAAGCAGGGAAGCGCTACCACTCTTCTAGCTAAGTGGAGCTTCGAGTACAACGTCTACATTGTCGGAGGGCCTATAATCGAGAGAGCAGGCCCCCGAGTATACATGTCTGTTGTCGTCACATCGCCTAGAGGTATAGTGATGGGAAAGCATAGAAAGATCGTATTGAACAACGCTGAGGAAGGTATAGGGATAAGCGCGGGCAGAACGATAGAAGTCGTTAGACTCGACCGCTATGACCTCACTATAGCACTCTTCATAGACGAGGATATACTCGTCCCCGATATCTTTAAACTAGCTCGACTCTCGTCAGCGAACATGATAATAGGTCTGATGATGCCTCATCCAGCCTCAAGCCTGCCGATAGAAAGAGATAGCAGTGGCGTGCTGGGATACAGGAAGGAGATAATCTACAGCTTGGCTGTAGCCAGAAGCGTAGAGACGGGGCTCCCGCTCGTTGTTGCAGGAGGAGCTATCGAGGTAGAAAACGGGGGACTGCTACTAGCCTCTCCCACAATCCCCGTGGAGCCAGAGACGGGAGTGCTTGAGACTAAGGTAAAGGGTCTGAGCGAGCTTGGAGTACCCTTAGTCATAGAGATAGACACCGTAGCTAGTAGACCTAGGCTACTGGGGCTCCACGACATAGTCTTATCTAAAGAAGTGTGTAGGTGCGTCGATAAGCTCGCAGAGAGTCTGGTATCTCAGAGCGGTAAAGCAAGCCTAGAGGAGGGTTACTGAAGAGACGGAGAGAAAAAGGATATCGAGGAGAACCGGAGAGAAGAAAGGGGTAGAGACGGGAGGGAGCGCTGCTAGCTATCCTGGGAGGAGCCCTTCGTCTTGAAGCTTTTTCGCCAAGTCCTCTAGTCCTAGCTTCTTGAGAGTCTCGTAGGTAGGTCTCCCCTTGACCCAGCCTCTTACTGCATAGTAGTCTTTGAGCATAGGCTCTAGCTCTACAACGTGGCCCTTCGTGGGGCCCTCGGGCATAGGCTCTTTGAGGAGTCTTGCTGGTAGCGTATCGTACTCCTCTCCGTCTCCGAAGGCTAGGATGTTGAAGACTCTCTCAGCATTGTATATTCTCTCACCTATAGTCTCGAAGTCTTCTAGAGTCATATCCCAGCCTGTCACAGCGTTTAGCTGCTGCAGAAGCACATCACTCCAGTAAGCGAACGTGACGAACTTGCAGACAACTAAGCTATCTAGAGCAGCGAAGACGTCTTGGAAGTGCTTGACTAACTTGCCCTTGCCCTCTGTAGAGAATCTATCGACTAGCTGCGGTATACCGAGAACCTCGGGGGCTATGATGTAAGCTCTGAGGTGGCAGCCTCCTCTATTGCTGGTAGCGTAGGCTAGCCCGTGGCCTTTAGCTCCTCTCGGGTCGTACGCGGGGAGCTCCTGCCCTCTTACCACCATAGCTAGCTCTGGCGCGCCGTATTTCTTAGCTAGTCTGAGAGCTCCCTCAGCTAGGTCGTCTCCTATGCCGGACCTGTAGGCTGTTCTCCACACTAGCTCGACGAGAGCCTCTCCGTTGCCCCACTTCACGTTAAGCCCTCTAAGCTTCTCCTGGGGGACTTTTCCTTTCTCTACGAGCTCCATGAGTGTAGCTATAGTGGCTCCCATGGATATAGTGTCTAGCCCTAGCTCGTTGCAGAGGAAGTTCGCCTTCGAGACAGCATCTAGGTCTGATACCCCCGTGTCAGCTCCCAAAGCCCATACCGTCTCATACTCGGGGCCTCCGCCCTCGCCAGAGAACTTGCCCGAGACTCTCGTGTACCTAGCGCAACCTATAGCACAGCCCCAGCAGACCTCCTCTCTGTACTTCTCCCAGTCCATGATTTGAGAGGCTATAGTCTCACCGCTTATCTTGTCAGCCTCGGGGAATACTCCCGTCTGGAAGTTCCGCGTGGGGAATATTCCGTGAGCGTTGATTATATTGACTAGGACGGCGGTGCCATACTTGGGGAGAGCCTGAGATGTCACAGGGGATTTCTTAGCGAGTTCCATACCTTTGAGCACTATCTCTCTGAACGCGTCCTCTCTAGCCACGGGTATCTTCCTGTGCCCCCTGACAGCTATCGCCTTTAGCTTCTTAGAGCCCCAGACTGCTCCATGGCCTCCTCTTCCCGCTGCTCTAGACTTGTCATTGATTATACAAGCTATCCTCGATAACCTCTCTCCCGCAGGGCCGATCGTAGCCACCTTTATCTTCTTAGCTTCATCAGAGCCGACTTCGGGAGCTAGCTCCTCCTGGATTTCGTCTGTCGTAGCGTGAGTATCCTTACCCCACAGGTGCCCAGCATCTCTTAGCTCAGCTTTCCCGTCGTGAATCCACAAGTACACAGGCTTCTCGGAAGCTCCTTCAATTATTATCACATCGAAACCCGCGAACTTCAACTCAGGGCCGAACTTGCCTCCGCTGTGAGAATCGTGAATAGTCCCCGTTAGGGGAGACTTCGTTATAGAAACCCATCTACCGGGAGCGACGAGACCCGCTAAGCCTGTGAGGGGCCCTGTAGCGACTATGGCTTTATTGCCGGGACTGAGGGGGTCTACCTTGGGGTCTACTTCTTTCAACATGTAGTAGACTCCTAGCCCTCTGCCCCCTATCCACTTCTTGAGGATATCCTCTTCGGGGAGGGGTTCTTTGTAGACCTTGCCTTCTGTAAGGTTGACTCTTAGGACTCCCCCAACGTAGCCGCCGAGAGGCAACTAGGACACCTCTGGCCTAGTCGAGTAGAGGTAGTGCAGGCTAGAGTTTATAAAGAAATCTATCTAAGCTTTTGTATCCTAGAAGAAGCCGGGTTTGAGGGTCGTGACTGCCTATAGGCTTATGGATTGGGAGCTACGTCTAGCCGAGGGGTCGGCTCCAAGGTCGCTCATGGTTGAGGTCACGAGTAGCTGTAATTACTCATGCATCCACTGCTTTAGATTCTCTAGTAAGAGCTTCAAGGAGTATCACATGCCTCTAGACCTCTACAAGAAGCTACTCGATAACGCGGTGAGGTCTGGTGTGAGGAGAATAGTCTTCTCTGGATGGGGTGAGCCCACCACGCACCCTAGGATTGACGAGCTTCTAGCCTTAGCTAAGCAGTACGGATTCTACGTGGTGCTAAACACTAACGGATTCTATTTGGAGAAGCTAGCGGGAAGGCTGGTAGAGCTGGGGCTCGAAGAGCTGTACGTTAGTATCGACGCCTTCGAGATAGAACTCTACTCGAAGATAAGGAGAAGGGGGAGCTTGCCGGCTGTGGTTAGGGGGCTTAGAGCTCTAGATAGAGAGAAGAGAGCTAGAGATAGCATCAAGCCATACGTCAAGGCTATATTCACGGTCAGCAAGGCAAACGTGAAACACGTCTCGAGAGCCGTCGAGTTCGCCAAAGAAGTCGGGATAGCTGAGATCGACTACAACATGATTATACCCTACGATGACAACACTAGAGCTCTCGACTGTCTAGAGGACCCTCTATGCCTAGAGGAGCTGAAGAAGCAACTCGAGCTAGCGTCTCTCAAAGTCCTAGAGTCTGGAGTGAAGGTCTGGAAGCCTAACCTCTCATCTAGAACAACTAGGCTCTGCCCCTTCGCCTACAACAGGATGCTCTTCGTGAGAAGCGATGGCAAGGTGTCTCCGTGCATATACTACTCTAGGTCTTGGGTGACGATAGTCGGCGGGGTTAGGAGAGAGATAAGTGAGGTCCTCTTGGGCGATGTGACTGAGAGAGACGTAAGCGAGATCTGGAGAGCTAATAGCAGGCAGCTACTAATGCTCCAGCTACTCCAGCTACCATCCTGCTTAGACTGCGAGCTCAAAGACTACTGCGCTGCGACACTCTCGAATACATTCGACTGCTGGGGAAACAGCCCCTCGTGCGCTAGCTGCCCATACCTCCACGGGCTCTCCTTCTGCCCCTCATAGCTTAGTTATAACCTTACTCAGGTACTCGCTTATAGCGGAAGGGGTCGACTCTATGGCTCTGCTGAGAGTTTACGCTCTGCTCAGAGAGAAGCTGGGGTGGTCCTCTAAGACTCTGGCTCTAGGGAGGGAGGCTAGGCTTAGAGATGTACTCGAGTCTGTGGATGAGCTCAAGCCTCTAGTCTCTCTCTTCGAGTCAGGAGAACTCATAGTCTTAGTGAACGGCGTTAACGCAAGACTTCTCCAAGGCTTGGATACTCCGGTTAGAGACGAGGATGTTCTAGACATATTCCCTCCCGGAGGCGGAGGCTTGTGAGAAAAAAGCTCTGCATAGTCCAGGTCGTGGGCCCCAGTGCTTCCGGCAAGACTACGAGCATAATCGTTGCTCTCAGAGAGCTCAAGAAGAGAGGGGTTAGAGTGGGGGTGTTGAAGCATACACACCACGATATCGACGTGGCTCACAAAGACTCCTGGAGGTTTCTAAACGAGGGGCAAGCAGACTACTCCGTAGTGCTTATGGGCTCCGGAGAGAAGACAGCTGTATTCGCTAGAGAGTGGAGTCTAGAGAGCGTGCTGGAATTCCTGGATGATAAAGTAGACGTAGTTCTAGTAGAGGGCTTCAAGGACCTTCAGCTAGGAGCCAAGATAGACCTGACGTTGGCGAAAACCGCTGGCGAGGCGTGGAGAGCAATACTAGAAGAGGTTGAGAAATGCCTGGAGAGTCAGGGAGAGCTCTCTGGCTCCGCGTTCTTCGAGTAAATCGAGAGCTACTGCGCGCCGCTAGATAGACTCTTCAAGAACTCTTCGAGCCTAGACACTATCAGCTTCACAGTCTTATAGCTTAGAGAGTACTCCAGCTTGTATCCCGCGTAGCCGTAGAGCATCCTCGAGCCTAGGAGAGCTAGGAGAGCCGTCTCTCTGACCCCGCTTCTAGCCGCGTCTACTACCACGTTGTCGGCTAGAGAGAGAGCTCTAGCAGCGTTAATGGGGAAAGCTCTATCGGTTGCATCGACTCTCACCTTGAGAGCATAAGCTTTCCCAGCATATCTGCCCACAATATCCCTCATCTCGTTCTCACTAACGCTCCTCTTGTCTAGACTCAGAGATACTACCGTCAAGCTGTCTACGAGACTCTCACCGCCCAGCTCCTCTAACAGCTCTACGTCGACTTCGAGCATGAGTCTCAGCTTCCTCACAGCACTCACTATTCTCTCGGCATCTTTCAAGGGGTCTTTGACGCTCTCAGACTCCCTGATGCCCCTAAGAGAGACTATCGCTCTATCCTTGAGCGGAAGTAGCCACTTGAAGTTCAGAGTAGCCGGGTCTTCAGCATAGGCTACTCTGAGCTCTAGGAAGTCAGCATCGTCTATAGTTCTGACTCTAAAGAAGTCTCTATCGTCGAATACCGGAGTGACAGCGACAACAGCGATCCTCTTACCCAACCTCCTCTATCCTCGCCAAAGCATTCTCTCAAAGACAGAGTTTTAATCACCTCCATATCAGGCTTCGCCATATCTCTCGCTAGCTACACAGCATCTCCCCGTTACTCTAGTGAGTGGAGGTCTCGAGACTCTATGTTGTTCCTCTAGCGCTATATCCTGGAAGCTTTCAGAAGCTCTTGCTAGACCTATGAGGAGTCATCATGTCTTCCTAGCCCGTAGCGTTTTTAAGCTCAGCTTAGTGCTCCGTGTATCTGTGCTGTTCTATCTGTTGCGGGTGAGTGCGGTTTGGATAGAGAGCTTTGCAGAATAGTAGACCATTACATCCACGGTCGTGTAGCAGTCGTTAATAGGGGGCTTCAGAGAGTAGTCGTCGACTCTACCAGGATTAGTAGCGTAGACCCTCGCGGCGTCTTGACTACGTATAGAGGCTACAGGGTCGTTGATTTAGCTAGACTCTCTGATTTCTACGAGTCAGCCTTCCTCCTTCTGAAAGGCAGGCTCCCCTGCTACAGAGAGTATGAAGGCTTCAGGAGAGAGATTGATAGAGAGAGAGCGGGAGTCGAGGACTGGGTTCTCGACGTGATAGAGTCTCTGCCGAAGTCCCACCCATCGTACTACGCTGTAGTAGGAGCTGTCCTCCTCGCTCGCTCTCTGTACCCCTCCTGGAGGATGGATTGGGGTAAGGTTGAAGAGCATCAGGTCAGGCTCGTGGCTCAACTCCCCGTCTTCTCCATATACGGCTTCAACTTCGCCTACAAAGGGGTTAGGGTTAAGCCTGAGTCTGCACGCGCTCACGCATCCGACCTCCTCCGAATGATCCTCCTGCGCGAGCCATCAGAGCTGGAGGCGAGAGCTCTGGAGGCCTCCCTCATCCTATACATGGACCATGGCTTCAACGCCTCGACTTTCGCTCTGAGGGTTGTCGCGAGCACCATGAGCGATATCTATAGCGCTGTAGCCGCGGCCATAGGGGCTCTCAAGGGGCCACTCCACGGAGCAGCGAACGAGGACGCTTACTGGATGCTCATAGAGGTAGAGAGGAGAGCTATGGAGAGTACTTCAAGCCTAGGCGATGTCTTCGAGAGCTACGTGAGAGAAAAGCTCGCAAGAGGAGAGAAGGTCCCGGGGTTCGGGCACAGAGTCTACAAAGAGCTAGACCCCAGAGTCGTGGTTCTCAAAGAGCTAGTAGCTCGTTTCAAGGGAGGAGCTGAGTGGCTCGACGCCATACATAGAGTCGAGAAACTCGTGAAAGAGTATAAAAACTTGGTCGCTAACGTTGACCTCTACACGGCTCTCCTCTACATGCTCATAGGGATTCCGCCAGAGCTCTACGTCTCTCTCTTCATGGCTGGTAGAGTCGTCGGCTGGGTGGCTCACTATGCTGAACAACTGAGCAACAATAAGCTGATACGTCCACTCGAAGACTACGTTGGACCTCTAGGCTTAGAGTACACACCCATCTCTTCTAGAGCCTGCGAGTGAGTGATAACAGAGCTAAGCCTATGGCTGTAGCGAGCACGTCTAGAACAGCTCCGGGATTCCAGCCTCTAGGCCTCCATAGAGAGTCAAGCCACTCGAGAGCTCTGAACACACCGAGCCTCTTAGAGAGCCAGTGAGCTACCCTCGCCTCTTCTAGAGCTACCTTGTAGGCCCTCCACCCATACTTAGTAGCTATCAACGTGTCTCCTTCGCTAACAAGGAGGTCTAGTAGAGTCTCTAGCAGAGTCTCTTGCTCGAACTTCCTCTCAGCGAGCGCGCGAGCCGTCCTCGAGACTAGAGGGTAGCCTTCTAGAATCTCTCTGTGCACGATATCCCATCTAGCTACTCTAAGCACTTCGACGAAGCTCTCGGGATACCTCCCAGACCCTACTCCAGGAAGAGGCCCCTCGTATACTCCTAGATGCGAGGGCCTCAGAAGCTCTAGGACAGCGTAGTACTCTCTAGCAGCGTCAGCGCTATCTCTCTCGAAGACCAGGCTTCGAGCCTTAGAGCAGAGGCTCTCTAGAGTCTCTCCGTCATCGAGATAGTATAGAGCCGCAGCTAGAGGAGCTAGGAGGAGGAGAGAGCCGAGAGCCACGTTTTTGGAAATCTTGAGAGCTAGAAGAGCCCGCTTGTATGCCCTCAGCCCGGCCGCTACGGGGTTCTCGTGGGTAGCGCTGGAGCGGCATGACTCTAGGAGAGCTTCTTGAGCTATCGACGCGTGAATAGCGAAATCCCAGATGCTTTTATCGGAGTGTCTCTCGAAGAGCGTCACTGCTCCAGGCTTGGGGTGGAGGAGAGGCTCGAGGAAGAGCCCTGCTGAAAGGTAGGAGACTAGAGAGCAGCTACTGCTACCCCTCACTGGACCTTATCCCTTTGAATGCACCGACTATCTCGAGTAAGAGCTCCGGCTTCTCCTCAGCTATAGTCCCTGTGACTATCCCGTCTGCTCCAGCTTCGGCTAGTGCTCTAGCCGCCTCAGGAGTCCTTATGCCACCCCCCACTATGAGGATAGGGTCTAGACCTGTTTTCATCAAGAGCTTCTTGGATAGGCTGACAGCCTGGGGTGGGACGTGTTGAGGTGCTCCACTTCCAGCTTCTAGGTAGATGACCTGATTCCCCATCATGGAGCAGGCTAGCACGTGAGCCGCTATCAAGTCGTGCTTCTCTAGAGGCAACGGTCTAGCTCTTAGTATGTAACCCGCTGTGCCTCCATAGCCTACTATGATGTAACACGTTGGTATCGCTTCTATGTTATGATATAGGACTATCATCGCTCCCTGAACCTGAGCTATCCCATGGTAGTAGGGGTCATCGCTATTGAGTACGGTCAAGAAGAGGGCTGCGTCTGCGTGCCTAGAGACGTTGTTGAGAGCCCCGGGGAATATCACTACAGGGCGCTCGAAGCTCTTCAAGACTCTCACGACAGCATCCGTGTTCTCTGGGGAGACGCCTAGGCTACCACCTACTAGGAAGACGTCTGTACCAGCTCTAGTAGCTATCTCCGCTATCTTCTCTGCTTCTCGAGGTCCGCACTTATCCGGGTCTATTAGCGTGAAGTGTATCTTCTCTCCTCTACTCTTCTTCTCTAGAAGGCTCCCAAGCACTCTCCTCAAGCTCCTCGCCCTCTGCTAGAGCCTCTTCAGCCTCCTCTTCTGCCATCTGAGGAGCTTTCACGCTACAGGCTTCCTCTAGTCTCCCCTCGTAAGCCCAGTCTGATAGCTTGTTGTAGACGTCCACTGTCTCCTCTATCTCGGATACTGGAAGCTCGCAGTAGAGACCGCAGGTGCCGCACTTGACTACAGCTAGCCTAGACCCGTCCTTCGACCTAGCGATATCGATCGTCAGTGTGTACTCGTTACACGAAGGGCACGTGAAGTATCTGGTTCTCAGAACTCTAGCTACCTGCTTCTGCCTCTTAATCTTCCTCCTCTTCCTCCTACCGCCCACCGCAAGCACCGAGTCTTTGGGCTCCGCTAGGGGAAATTAAATTCTATCGACTCCACGCTCTTCATGCCGCTACAGTTAAGCTATTTACTAGAGACTAGAGAGTTCTCCTCTGAGGAGGCTGGTATCGAGTGGAGTTCAAGATAAGAGACCCGAGCCTAGCTCCAAGCGGCCGCGCTCAGATAGAGTGGGCTGAGAGAAACATGCCGGTTCTAGTGAGCTTAGCTAGGAGACTGGCGGAGAAGAAGCCTCTGGAGAGCGTGAGGATCTCAGCGTGCCTCCATGTAACCAAGGAGACAGCAGTCTTAGCTAGAACTCTTGCATCCTGGGGCGCGGAGGTCTATCTGGCGGCCTCCAATCCTCTCTCAACTCAAGACGATGTAGCTGCTGCTCTAGTAGAGGAGGGGGTCCACGTTTTTGCATGGAGAGGTATGAGTACTGAGGACTACTTCAACGCGATCAGAGCTATTGCCTCAAAGCATCCAGATTTCGTCATAGATGATGGGGGAGACTTGCACGTAATGCTACACGAAGAGTTCAGAAACGTGGCTGAAAGCCTTGGAGGAGGAACCGAGGAGACAACTACTGGAGTCATCAGGCTGAAGGCTCTCGAGAGAGAGGGGAGGCTACTCTACCCAGTCATAGCAGTTAACAATGCGAGAACCAAGTTCCTCTTCGATAACAGGTATGGAACAGGGCAAAGCACAGTAGACGGGATCCTTAGAGCCACGAATATGCTGATAGCGGGGAAGGTCGCTGTAGTCGCTGGCTATGGGTGGGTTGGGAGAGGCATAGCTATGAGGCTTAGAGGCATGGGAGCTAGAGTGATCGTGACCGAGGTAGACCCAATCAAGGCTCTCGAGGCTTTAATGGATGGCTTCGAGGTGATGCCTATGAAGAAAGCCATCAGAGTAGCAGACCTAGTAGTGACAGCCACGGGAAACATCGGGGTAGTTAGAGGAGAGCACGTGCTAGAAGCCAAAGACGGCGTAGTCTTAGCTAACGCTGGGCACTTCAACGTAGAGGTGAGTGTAGAAGACTTGAAGAAGCTAGCCGTCAGAGTGAGAGTAGTCAGACCTAATGTGGAGGAGTACCTTCTACCCAACGGGAAGAAAGTGTATCTGCTAGCAGAGGGCAGGCTAGTCAATCTAGTAGCAGCAGAGGGGCACCCGAGCGAGGTCATGGACCTAAGCTTCGCTAACCAAGCTCTCTCGATCCTCTACCTCAAAGAGAAGAGGGGAAAGCTAGAGCCGAGAGTATACGATGTCCCCGCTGAGATAGACGAGAGAGTAGCGAGACTCAAGCTAGAAGCGCTAGGAATAGAGATAGACGAGCTGACAGAAGAGCAGAGAGTATACCTAGAGAGCTGGAAAGTCTAGAAGAGCCTCGTGAAATATATTTAAAGGTCACTCTAGCTAACTCTAGAGCCAAGGGGGGCCCGTAGCTCAGCCCGGCAGAGCGCCCGGCTCATAACCGGGTGGTCGGGGGTTCAAATCCCCCCGGGCCCACCAGCTTTACTCTATCCTGACTACTTCTCTCGCCTCTCCAACTGACTCTATTAGCTCCTTGTACCTGTTTCTCACAGTGACCTCGGTTACTCCAGCGATTGTGGCTATCTCCTTCTGTGTTCTCCTATAGCCGTGCTTGAGCGCTGCTATGTAGACTGCTGCCGCTGCTAGACCGCTGGGGTCTTTGCCTGAGGATATCCCCTTGCCTCTAGCTTCCGCCAAGATTCTGATCGCATCGACCACCACGGGCTCCGGCAAGTTGAGAGCGCTCGCTATCCTGTAGACGAATCTCTCAGGCTCTATCACAGGTATCGTTAGGTTCAAGTCTTTGATCAGCACTCTGTAGGTTCTAGCGATCTCTCTCCTGATCTCGACCTCGTTGCCTGCTCTGAGATACTTCACTATATCGTCTATGCCGCAGGGTATCCTGTGTCTTCTGCAGGAGGTGTAGAGGCATGCTGCCACGACCGCGTCCATGCTCCTCCCTCTAGTGATCCCTCTCTCGGCCGCCTCTCTGTAGATCCTCGCCGCTTCCTCCTTGACTGAGTCAGGGAGCTCCAGTCTCGCTACCAGCTCGTCGAGAAGCATTAGAGCTTGAGCGATGCTTCTCTCTATGCTTGACGTGACTCTGTTGAGCCTAAAGGTTTTTTGAACCCTTAAAGTTTCCGCTTTCTTCGAGAGCCCCCTGATCCTCTTCCCTCCAGGCTCTCTGATCGGGCCGACGTCTACGTTTATCCCCATGTGCGGCTTAGCGAACGAGACGGCGCCACCTGCTCGAGCTCTCTTCATCTTCTCCTCTGCCGTGTACGCTCTCCACTCGCTCTCATCAGATATCACTGACTCCTCTAGAACCTCTCCTGTCTCAATACATACCCTTACTCCTCTCTGAGGGTCGTAGACTATCTTGTCTGGAGGACACTCTACCTCCTCCGAGCCCCCCTTCCTTAACTCTTCGTTGATCACTTCTTTAGCCCCCATTTCTCCCACCCCTAAATACGTTACCCTCCGCCACACACCCCGCTACATTTATATACTTTAGAGAGGAGAGGTTTAAAAGGTTTACTCAGCTTTAATCTAGTCTGCTAATATCAGGAGCTCTCGTGGGTATCTTTCACTGGCTTTAAGGATTATCCGACTCTTCTATTTTAGCCCCTGGGCTGTGAATCGACGCTAGTAGAACACGTCTAGCTGAGGTCTTCACGCAGTCCACGATCGCCTCTACGTGGTCAGCTAATGCTATCGCTATAGCGCTTCCCCCCCATCCTGCTCCAGTGAGCTTTGCTCCTATTGCTCCACAGAGTCTGGCTTTGTTGACTAGGCTGTCCAGCTCGAGACTAGAGACTCCTATTGCTGAAAGTAGCCCGTGGTTTATGTTCATAAGTTCTCCTATTTTCTCAGCATTGCCCTCCTCTAGAGCTCTCATAGCCTCCGAAACTAGAGCTTCTGCTGCTTCATACACGTGCTTGAGCACGCTCCAGTTTCTCTCAGCTAGGCTTAGAGCGTGCTCTACCACCACTCTGGTAGACCTCTTCACTCCAGTGTCCATCACTATGAGGGGGTATTTGGAAAGCTTATCGATGTTCACGTTAACTCGAGATGGCTCCTCGCCTCTCCTATAGGCTATAGTGCCTCCTCGAATAGCTATAGTATTGTCTATACCGCTTGGTCTCCCGTGAGCTACCTTCTCGCTCTCTAGGGTTACTTCGAAGAGCTCTCTCTCATTGAGAGTACTCCCGTGGAGTCTAGAGTATGCTAGAGCGTAAGCGACCGCTACAGACGCGCTCGAGCCTAGACCAGCTGCTACGGGGATCTCGCTCTTAATCACTGCTCTGTGAGGTATTATGCTGAACCCGCGGCTCACTAGTGCTCTGAGTAGAGAAGCGAAGAGTTCCTCCTCCCTAGACTCTCCTCTAAGCTCTCTCACACTGAGTCTCCACGTCTCGCTCAGGCTCTCGCTCTCGATTACTACGCTGTCTCCAGCTACCTCCTCTACTATCACTTGAGCTCTCAGACTTAGAGCTGTGGCTATTGCTCTAGACCCCTTGACTACGAAGTGCTCGCCAAAAAGTATGGCTTTAGCTGGAGCGCTGGCGACTACTCTCACGAAGACACCCCCGAGTCTCTTCTTGAAGCTACTCCCTCTTTTCTACTCCACGGCGTGCCGAGTAGGTCCTCGTCTTGAATATAGCTCTTCGACAGCTTGAGGGCTAGCTCGGCTTTAGCTAGCTCGTAGCCTAGGTATGCTGAGTGCTCTGAGTCTATTCCGGTCAGCCTTATCAGACCTCTAGCTACGCTCATCGCATGCCTCCCCTTAACCCCATAGACTCTCCCAGAGTACTCTATATAGTATGCTACTAGAACCCCCTCATCGTGGTCTACGAGTATCCTCAAATAGCCTCTCTTATCCCATCTGGGTTCCACGTAGTCGACTAGCTCTGCGCTATAGGGGAGCTTCTCGGAGACCGGGGGTGTGGGGCTCTTGACGATGAAGAGCCCGCTGGTTTCAGCTACCCTTCTTCCAGAGTGTATCTCGTGGGCTACTCTGAGAGCTTCTCTAGCCTCTGCTGTAGCGTGGGCCAGTCTCCCTTCTCTATCTACGACCGAGTATATCGATGCTCTCAGCTCGGCCGCTATCATGGCTAGTAGTGCTTGAGCTCCATGAGTGTCAGCGGGGAGCTCTGCTAGAGCGTTTGAAGCAGAGAATACGAGAGGGTAGTTGAGAGAAGCGGCTCCAAGATACCTAGACATGGAGGAGGCTAGGTCGAAGAGGGGGACTCCCACAACGGGGTCAATAGCTATCTTCGTGAATCCCCTCTCGGCTAGAACTCGGGCAGCGTTCTCCAAGGCTCTCAAGTCTCTGTCTCCGATAACGATAACGGGCTCCACGCCGGCTCTAAGAGTCTCGGAGAGCTCTCTAGCAGTACTCGCAGCGACTAGAACGCCATCAGCCCCGCTTACTAGAGCTTTCTCAGCGTGCTCCACGCTCGGAGCCTCGGCTAAGACGGGCCTCCCCGTAGACCTCTTCACCACTGCTACTCTCTCAGCAAGCTCCTCTGAGCTAGCCTCGTAGGATGCGCCTACTACCACTATATCCGCTCCCTCCCAGCTAACTCTCCTAGCTTCTCTCTCAAGCCTCTCTCTAGGGCACTCGAAGGGGATCTCTGAGGCTAGAAGCATGGGAGGCCCTCTGAGAGGCACTGAGATAGCCCCTATCTTGAATGCCTCAGTATATTGAGCGCGTTCAGCCTCTAGTTTGAGATGCCTGAGATGCTCTTCTACAGACTCGACTCTACTCAGCTCTAGCCCTTGAGCTATAGCGTTAAGCGCTACCGATATGAGAGCTGGAGACCTAGGCCCCTTGACTACCCTCGGCTTAGCCAAGCTAGCTTCTAGAACCGAGAGGTCCCCCTCTACTGTTCCCGGAACCATGACTACATCGAACTCTCTGAGCTTGTTGCGGAGCCCTGGAATCTTCTCGACTAGCCTCCTGATAGACTCGGCTGTGTGAGCAGCGATCGAGTGAACAGGGAGAGCTATAACCTCCACCTCTAGAGCGCTCCTAGACTCGTAGCTTCTCAGCAACGCTTCTATCACGGGCTTCGCGGTAACGCTTGTTAACACTGCTACTCTGAGCCTCAGACCTCCCCCCTTGCTTCTCGAGGGGGTACTCTAGGATTTAAGAGAATGTTGTGAGAGTAGCAGTCGCGCTATCACATCCTCCTGCTGATACTCCAAGATATCCTAACTAAGCGGGCTCTAAGACCGAGAACTCCGGGATAGGGGGCTGTCCTCCTCCTTCTCATAGCTTCTAGTAGGGAGTCCGCGTTACGGTCTTGGGAGTCTATGAGCGTGTACGCTCCGCCAACTTCTTCGAGCACATGAGCATCGCTAGAAGCTAGCCAAGAGGCCTCAAGCCTCTCGGCTAGCAGGAGTGCTGGCAGGTTGAAGACTGGGAGGCTGCTCGCGTTCCACAACTCTACACCGTCGAAGAAGCCTTTCTCCCTAAAGATCCTGGCTCCCACGCCTCTCCGAGTGTAGTCGAATGGGTGGGGTGCGGTCAGCAGGCAGTTGTCTAGAGTGGCTAGGTCTCTAAGCTCATGGGGGTCGCTTGGGAGGCTCGAGCTCCACCTGGGAGGCTTCTCACACAAGACTATGATGTGACCCCAGTCTGTGGTGACCTCTGCTCCAGCCAAGACTAGGACTTTGTCCTCGTGTAGCCTAGCGTATCTCTGCGCTACCAGAGCTCCTCTGAACGAGTCGTGATCCGTTATCGCTACAGCGTCGAGACCTCTAGCTCTAGCCGCTGAAACGACTTCGTGAGGCTCTATGGAGCCATCGCTCTCGATAGTGTGTATGTGGAGGTCTGCTCTGATCACTCGTAGTACAGCCTCTCGAGACCACATCTAGTAGTACTCTAGTAGCCTCGGTTTAGCAGTAGCTCCTAGCTTCTCTAACCCCTCGTAGAGCATCTTGAGTGAGTCGTAGTCGGACTTAGTCTGGATAGGCGGGTACTTGAAGTAGAATGCTGAAGCCCAGGCTACGCTACCTCCTATTCCAGCGTCTCTCAGGACCTTAGCTATCCTGATCACGTCTACGAGAACAGCTGTAGCCATAGCTTTATCGTCTACCTTCAGTTTAACCTCGATCTCGACATCGAGACCCGCGAAGCCTCTGACCTTCATGTACATATAGGAAACCTTAGTGTTCCCCAGGAAAGGTATGTAGCCGCTGGGCCCCGCGAAAACTCTCTCCTCCTTGAGCAAAGCCTGAGGCTCTTCCTGAGTTGAGGCTACAGCCATAGTCTTGCTTATCTTCTTGCTCGTCAGCCTCTCCCAAGCCAGCATGTTCTTGAAGTCCGTGTTGCCGCCCACGTTCAGCTGATATGTCTCAACTAGCTTAGCGCCCCTCATCCTGACTAGGCTGGCTAGAGCTCTATGCACTATAGTAGAGCCCAGCTGTCCCTTGATATCATCACCTAAAAGGGGGGCTCTTCTCTCTCTGAACAGCTCGTGGACCGTGCTCGGATGGCTGGCAACGAAGACAGGTATAGCGTTGACGAACGCTACTCCAGCTCTAGCGGCCGCCTCAGCGTAGAAGCGCGTAGCCTCCTCACTCCCTACTGGCAGAAGGTTGACTAAGACCTCTGTCCCAGAGTCTTCGAGGTCTCTAGCGATATCGCTAACTGAGGGCTCTGGAGCTTTGAGCGGTCTGAAGTCCTCCTCCATGTGGGGAGCGACTCCATCGAGGACTCTCCCCATCCTCACATAGACGTCTAGCTTGGGGACCTCCGCTATCTTAGGGACTAGGTTAGGGTACGCGAATATCGCCTCAGACAGGTCTCGCCCAACTTTCTCTCTCGAGACGTCTACAGCGTAGGAGAACTCTATGTCGGTAACCCTGTACCTTCCTATCTCTTCGTGAATAAGCCCATCTGCTCTACCTAAGCTCTTGTAGTAGAAGACGCTTTGGACGAGCATAGAGGCTATGTTACCGACTCCCACTATACCTACCTTTATGCCCATTTCCTCAAACCCTCTTTTACGAGTGTGAATAGGAGACTTAAAACTTTTTCTCGCTATAAAAGAGCAAGCGGGACGACCTCTGGAGACTAAAGCTTTAAGTAGACTAAAGAAAAAGGTTACTGTAGAGAATTTGTGGATGTACGTAGTGAAGATTCTAGTCGATGAGGGCGATATGAGAGCTTACGATGTGCTTAAACAGATAAGAGAAAGATTCTCGATAGACGTTGCTACAGTCACAGCCTACGTCGTACTCTACAAGATGACGAGAGAAGGGCTCATAGAGCGCTACACGTCACCAACCGGAGAGACGCTATACAGAGCGACTATGAAGGGAAGGGAGGCTCTCCGAGAAGCAGTAAGCTTCCTCAGGAAGATCTCAGAGGAGCTGAGTGTAGAGGAGAAGCAGTCGCAGACAGAGAAGCAAATTGTTGCTAGTCACGAAGCAAGACTCCGAGAGTAGCCTCCCAGCTAGGTGGTGCTTGCATGATGTAGCTCAGCTTGTCTACGCTATGCCTGACATAGTGGTTGCCCATATCCAATGCTCAGGTCGTCTTGGCTACTTGGGTTATCTTGGTTGCTATCGACACAGACTCCCTCCCTATCACTAACTCGCTTTTCGCGAAGTCATTGAGAGCCGCATCAGCTACCACCACTGAGACCGTCTCGAAGAGTGCACACACTCTCCCGCCTCTAGTGGTTGCCGAGCCGTCATTGAGGCGAGAGAGCTAACTCTAGATAGCTTGAAAACCTTGTATCTACTATTCGTTCATCAAGATAGACTCCATGATCTCCGCGAGCACTCTAGAGGATTCCTCGCCTCCAGCTACTTCTCTCACGACCTCTAGAGCTCGAGTTTTCTCGAATAGAGCGAGTTGAGCAAAGCACATACCATACCTCATCATGGAGACCACGTTGAGTCTTAGGTAGAGCCCGTAGAGATTCCGGTCAAACACCCTAGAAGCTCTAGCCTTCTTAGAGTCGAGCTCTGCCACAGGCTCAGAGCCCCCCTCCTCCCACTCTCTCGGGGAGCACAAGGCGGGAGAGCACCGTATCAGAGAATCCTCCTGGATACCTCTTGGATTTGAAAAGACAGGCTTCTACACGCTTTTGATTGAAGCTATATAAAGGGTCTCTATGCGCGTGACGGGAGAATAGTAGAGTTGCACGAACTTTTTTAGCTAGCGTGACTGACTATGCCTTGGAGCTAAGCCGATTTCCCATACCATCTAACTGTCGTCTAGTTTACAACTCTTCAAGCGAACACTCTAGAGGGAACAATTTAGCGTGGAGTCGTCTATAACGTATTTAAATTCAACTCTTCTCCCCTCTCGGAGGATAACTTGGGGTAGTTAGGTTATGCTTCGCGATTACTCTATTATAGCTGAGAGTTTATCGAAGGAGTACAGTAGAGGTGTTTGGGGCATAGTCGATGTATCTCTGAATGTGAGAGCCGGGGAAATCTGTGCTCTTCTCGGCCCCAACGGTGCTGGCAAGACTACTACCGTGGGTGTTCTATCAACTCTCTTGAAGCCCACTGGGGGGAGAGCTTACGTCAATGGCTACGATATACTCAGGGAGCCTCACAAGGTTCGAGAGATCTCAGCTATAGTTCCTCAAGACGGGAGGCCTGACGCGTACTGGACTCCTAGAGAGGCGATCAAGTGGTATCTTGTCGTGAGAGGGTTTAGCTTAAGCAGAGCTGAGAGAGAGACATCGTACTGGCTCGAGCGCCTGGGTCTCTCCAGTATCAAAGACGTCCCGGTAATAGAGCTGAGCGGGGGCCAGAGGAAGAGAGTGCTTGTAGCCATGGCTTTAGCCTCGGGAGCCGAGGTATTCTTCCTCGACGAGCCATCATCAGGTCTCGATATAGAGGGGAAACACGAGCTCCTCAAGGCTTTGAGAGAGGTGAGGCGAGAGGGGAGGACTGTGCTGCTGACTACTCACGACATACGGGAGGCGGAGCTCGCTGCTAGCTCTATAGCGATAATAAATAAGGGTAGAGTCGTCGTGCACGATACTCCAACAAGACTCATCGAGAGCCTACCCTACGGGTGCAGAGTCGTCGTGAGAGAAGAGGGGGTAGATGCGAGCGAGCTGAGTACTGACGCGAGAGCAAAGCTCGGAGACTCGACTATACTCTACTTCTCGAGCTGTAGAGAAGCAGAGTCTCTAGCTAGGAGCCTGGGTCTTAGAGCAGAGAAGCTGGGAGTCGAGGACGTCTACCTGCACTACGTGGTGATTAAGGGAGGCTCGAGATGAGCTTACTGAAGATAGGCATCGTTGAGAGCATCCGCAACGATTTGAAGCAGGTGGTCGGAGTCGCTATCCTGGCTTCGGGCGATTTCCGGAGGAACCTAGAATCTGCTCTCAGCGGTCTCTTGACGGCTTTCGCTCTAACAGTGCTCCTCTACTTCCTCCTCCAGAGCAAGATAGCGTTCCTCCTAGTAGCCTCCGGCTACATGATAGCAGGCTCTTTCAACGCAGGGGGTACTGCAGCTCAGAGAGTCATCATAACGTGGAGGCTCACTAAGGTGCTAGACGTGATGATGGTCTCTAAGCTCAAGCGCTGGAACTTTGTGCTAGGCTCTGCTCTAGCAGCTTGCACCTTCGGGTTCGCCTCCGACTTCTTCTACATCCTGGTGATCTCGATAATAGCTGGAAAGCCTGAGATCGTGCTACTCGCCTTCGTCTTCGCTCCACTGATGTCTTTGCTGGGCACCTTGATAGGCATGAATATAGCGTCTAGAGTGAAGAGCTACCTGAAAGCATACTCTATTTACGGGATGATATTCTTCATCCTATTCTTCATACCCCCAGTCTTCTACCCCGTGGCCAACATGCCCGAGGCCCTGAGACCCCTCGTCTTCCTAACGCCCACAGGCCTGGGAGCAGAGACTCTCAGGATGATAGCCGGGATCTCCGAGCCCGTCTACCCTCTATGGCTACTCGCTGGAGCTCTCGCAGTGTGGCTTCTAGCATCTGTAATACTTTTCAGTAAGACCATTAAGTGGGATCTAGACTAAGGTCCGAGATCGACGCTCGACTATAAAGCTTATATCTTCTCAGAGTAGCGCGGGAGGTAATGGTGTGGTAGTTGAGCCTGACGAGAGAAGAGGCTAGGAAGAGGGTTGGAGGAGAGCTAGTAAAGGCGTTAATCTACATCATCCTCTACATAATCGTGGGAGCAATCATTGCCGCTATATTCGCTACCATCAAAGACATCTTCGGAGTCGACTTGACAGGACTGAATCCCTACATTAACGCTGCACTGATAATAATCTTCGGTTACTTCGTAGTAAAGGCTTTATCGAACGCTGCCTTCTACGCTACCTATGCTAGCCACGAGGATATAGCTACAGCTGCTGCTGTTAGAAACGCCGTATTCCTGGTCGGCATGGGAGCCATAGTCGTTGTGATAATAGGCGCGGTGGTCGGCGGAGCTGCTGCGGTTGCGCTAGCAGGCTTTCTGGCAATCGTGGTAGGCTACGCTACTCAGCAGATCCTCTCTCAGGTCGTAGCTGGCTTCTTCCTAATACTCATAAGGCCCTTCAAGCTGGTCGCAGATAGAGTCAACGTCGTTGGCGAGGAGGGACACGTAGACGAGATCGGCATAGTCTACACTAGGATGACTAAGGACGACAAAACCGTAGTCCTTATACCCAATGCGTCAATAGTGGGCAGTAAGGTATACATTCTAACAGAGAAGGTAAAGCAGTAACTCTTCCTCTTTAGCTACCTCGACTTTAGTTTACTCTCTACCTTCCCCTCTCCCCTCTCACGGCTCGAGAGCATTCTTGGAGTATGCTCTCTTGACTCTATCCACGTACGCTACTATAGCTCTAGCGTTGGCTTCTACTACGTTCTCAGCTTTGAGCACACTCCTCCTCCTATAGCGTATCTCCGCGAGCCAGCCAGAGCTGTCTATAGAGGCTATTTTTCTCGCTAGCCCTAGCCTAGAGAGGCTTGCTACTAGCCTGGACCCTGCTCCGAAGATGTGGAGACCGCTTGGGAGAGCTGCTACTAGCTCGGAGACAAAGCCCGCTCTCTTCTTCTCCCCGTCGAGCCCCCCTACTCCTAGCTTCTCGCCAGCGTACTCGCTTAGCTCCTCGCTACAGAGAACGTAGTCTCTGACGCTCCTCCCTTGAGTGACGGGCACGAACTGGTCTCCGTAGAGCTTAGCGAAGACTCTCGTTCTCTCTAGAGTTGTAGCACAGTCTCCGGGTATGTCTGGCGCGACTACCGTGTCGAAGAGCCTGCTGTTTCTTGAGGCTAGCTCAGCGTACTCCTCTACTCTAACCTCTACTCCTAGTCTCGCTAGATGGTATGCTCCTGAGTCAAGCATGACGGGGACGTCTGTTAGAGAGCGTAGCAGAGCTAGCCTCTCGAGAGTCACCGGCTTCATCTTGATCACTGAGAAGGAGACGAGTACCCCGAAATCCGTCTCTCTCGACGCTAGCTCTACTGCTCTAACCTTGCTGAGGCTTAGGTCAGGCATCACTATGTAGACTGACAAGCTCAAGGAGAGACGCCCTCAGCCTCTCCAGACTCCTCCTAGACCTGAAGGAGAGCGGCGACATTCTAGGAGGGCTTAGGTCGAATACTGTAACCCCCGTTCTTCTCGATGCTTCGAGAACAGCGAGCTTGTACGCCTTGACGTTAAGGTATGCTACTATAGCCCTGTACTCTAGCGAGAGCTCTCTCAAATCTCTAGCTATAGCGTCAACTAGAATCTCGAATCGAGAGCCATCTCCGCCATAGGTCCTACCCCAGTAGGGCTCTATGTCACACCAAGAGTAGCTCAGCTCCTCCCCGTAGACTACCACTCCGGGCTTGCAGGAGTCGATAGCTGCTAGCTCGAGCAACCCTGCTGAGACGAGGTCCCCAACACTAGCCAGTACTCTTCTCCAGCTATCGCAGAGAGCGTAGTCTCCGAGTCTCACGCATTTATTGCATGGCAGTAGTAGCAGAACTCTCCTCAACTCCCCCCGCTCTAGTCTAGGCTTCTCTTGAGACTATAGTTTTACTAGGCTAATCTCCAAGGCTATGCTCGACATCGACTCGATTAGTGGAGTAAGACTAGACTAGACTCCATCCAACAGTTACAGCTGTCAAAGAGCATTCATCGAGTGTAACAAGTGTAACTTTATAACTGCGACTTCCGCATATTCGCTAACAGGGGCTTGAGAGTTGAGAAAAAGCCCAGTCAGAGTTCTAGTGCTAGGAGCTGGTGGGAGAGACTTCCATAACTTTAACCTAGTCTTCAGAGACAACCCTATGTTTAGAGTAGTTGCCTTCGCTTTAACCCAGATACCCGGAGTAGCGCTTGAAGCATACCCGTCTAGACTTGCTGGAAGCCTCTACCCCGAGGGTGTTAGAATAGTGCCAGCAGAGAAGCTGGAGGAGGTCATTAGGGAGGAGAGTGTAGACCTCGTTGTGCTAGCCTTCAGCGACCTCACGTACAGAAATCTGGGGAGCATAGTCAGCAGAGTGCTCGCTACCGGAGCCTCCTTCGCTATACTAGGACCTAGAGAGACCATGCTTGAATCCGAGAAGCCAGTGATAGCTGTTACAGCTACTAGAACTGGAGCAGGCAAGAGTAGCGTGGCTAGAAGGGTAGCGTCTATACTAACCAAGAAGGGCTATAGAGTCGCTCCAGTCAGGCACCCAATGGTCTACAACGACTTCAAGGAGGTGTTTTCAGTATCCTCTCTCGAAGAGCTAGACGAGATGAATCTAACTCTAGAGGAGAGAGAAGAGTTCGAGCACTATGTGAGAATGGGCTTGAAAGTCTATGCTGGGGTAGACTACGCTAGAGTAGTCGAGGAAGCCGAGAGAGACGCGGACGTAATCCTCTGGGATGGAGGCAATAACGACTGGCCTCTAGTGAAGCCAGACTACTCGATAGCAGTAGCTGACGCCATGAGACCAGGGCAGGAGGTCGAAAGCTATCCGGGCGAGGTCAATATCAGGCTAGCTGATGCTGTGATAGTAAATAAGGTCGATAGAGCTAAGCCGGAGAACGTGAAGAAGGTTGTGGAGAACGTGAGGAGAGTCAATCCGAGAGCCAGGATATCTCTAGCGGTGAGCAGAGTCTACGTAGACAAGCCTGAACTCGTTGCAGGCAAGAGGGTAGTAGTGGTTGAGGATGCGCCCACAGTCACTCACGGCGAGGCACCGTATGGAGCAGGATATGTTGCAGCTGTAGAGCATGGAGCGGAGGTGGTAGACCCTAGACCCTATGCTGTAGGCTGGATAGAGAGAGTCTACAGAGACTACCCGCACATAGGGCCCGTCGTCCCAACCCTAGGGTACACTGAGGAGCAGCTTAGAGACTTAGAGAGAACGCTTGAGAGAATACCGGCTGAAACGGTCGTGCTAGGGGCCCCTATAGACTTAGCTCGAGTGATAAGGCTAGACAAGCCCATAGCTAGAGTTAGCTACGAGGTAGAGATAGTCGAGGGGCCGAGCCTAGAGGAGCTGGTAGAGGAGTTTCTAGAGAGAGTAGCGCGCAAGAAGCGAGAATACAGGTCCAGCGAGGCGAGAGCTCTCTGAACACCACTCTAGCGATCACAACTAGCTAAAAGCCTGAGGTATCAGGATGTAGAGAGGGCTCTATTCTTGAGTTCTCCAGAGAAGAGTTCGAACCTCCTCGAGGTGGCAGAGAGGCTTCTCCGAGAAGCTCCGCTATGCGATAGGTGTCTCGGGAGACTCTTCGCCAGACTAGGGTACGGGTGGGATAACAGACATAGAGGAGAGGCTTTGAAGAGAACCTTAGTGATGAGGTTGCACGAGAGGATACGCTATGGGGACAAGAGCGCTAGTGAAGAGCTGAAAGCCATCGCTCCCAATATCGGCGAGATAGCCGAGGGGCTCTACGTCCAGGTCTTCGGGGTAAAGCCTGAGACCAGACTTTGCGCTATATGTGGTAGCTCTCTCGAGGAATTCATCGAGAAAGCCTCGAGAGAATCCGCGTCGATCCTGAAGGCTCAGGGAGCCAGAAGCTTCCTAATCGGAGTAGTCTGTGAGGAGAGCTACTTGAAGAGAGAAGAGGAGATAGCAAGCAAGTATGGTCTCAGCTTTTGGGAGTCTCTCAAGAGCGAGATCAGGAGAGAGGTCGGGAAGAGAGTGCAGAAGCTGACAGGTCTCACGCCCGACTTCAAGCACCCCGACGTAACTCTAGTCGTCAAGTTCCCAGAGGGCTCTATCGAGGTCCAGGCTTCTAGCTTGTTGATTAAGTGTAGATACTGGAAGAAGGGTAGAATGATAAGTCAAGCCTACTGGCCCACCATAGGAGGCCCTAGGTACTTCTCTATAGAGGAAGCCGCTACTGGGGTCCTCGCTACGACGAGAGGAGAGAGCGTGGTATTACATGCTTCGGGACGGGAGGATATAGATGCTAGAATGCTCGGGTCAGGGAGACCCGCTCTCGTCGAGGTGAAGGCTCCTAAAGTCTGGAGTCTCGGCTTGAGAGAACTCGAGAACGCCTTGAACTCTCTAGCTATGAATGTCATTGAGTTCAGCGTAGAGGGGCTCGCTGAGTCCAGAGACGTTATCAGAATATACAAGGAGGAGCTAGCAGTCAAGAGCAAGACCTACAGAGCGCTCATCGCCGTAGAAGGGGGTGTGAGCGACGACGAGCTACGGTTGCTAGAGCAGAAGCTCACGGGAGCCACGATACTCCAAAGAACGCCCAAGAGGGTCTTGGGCAGAAAGAGAGACACTAGCAGGGTCAGGAGAGTCGAGAAGGTGGTATGCACTAAGGTAAACTCTGCTGTAGTCGAGTGTTTGATAAAAACCGAGGGAGGATTGTACGTAAAGGAGCTGGTTAGCGGAGACGATAACAGAACTACTCCCAGCTTTTCAGAAGCTCTCGGTAGAAACGCTTACTGCATCGAGCTAGACGTAGTAGAGGTCAGCTTGAAAACATGAGTAAGCCCGAGGGGTCCACGACTACAAGCTAAAACCTTAAATAGCCCTCTCTCGGCTCGAGCACTAGGTGAAGCTCTTGGTCAAGGCTCCCCGCGGCTACAGACATAGAACTAGGAAGCTGTTGAGAAAGAATGTGAGAGAAAGAGGAGCAGTTCCTAGAGTAAGCGTGCTACTCAGAGAGTACTCTGTGGGCGAGAGGATAGCCATAGTGATCAACCCGTCCTTCCACGAGGGCATGCCGCATAGAAGATATCACGGGAAGACGGGCGTAATTGCGGGGAAGAGAGGAGAGTGCTATATAGTCAGAGTCAACTTAGGAGAGAAAGAGAAAACCCTCATAGTAGCCCCCCATCACCTCAAGCCTCTCATAGCTTCCACCGAGACGACAAGCTAGGAGCGGAGAGAGGGGCCGGCTCTTGGAGAGACGGATTCTGAGCAAGAGGTACATAACTACTCACGAGGCGAGAAAGATTATAGAGGAGAGGCTTGAAGAAGGAGAGAAAACGCTAGAGATAATCAATAGGACTCGTGACTACTTGATGGTATTCGGTAAGCTAGACGTAGAGGAGTCTAGAAGCGCTGTTGAGAGCTTGCTAAAGCTAGGCATGCCTATAGAGGCTGCCGTGAATATAGTCGACTTGTGTCTACAGAGTGAAGGAGAGGTCAGGCTAGTGCTCTCAGCGTTCAAAGACGTACCCGTAGACCCAGAGGTTGTCTCAAACATCCTAGCCGTAACTCGAAGAGTCTGCCTAGACAGAAGCCAGGCTACACTCGCGCGAGACTAGTAGGAGTCCATAGCCGAAGAGATATCCTAGAGAACTCGTTCTCGCGCAACTCGTGTTCGGAAAGGAGTACGTAGACGCGGGAAAGAGAGAGCGGAGTTGCCACGATTGATAAAGGTATCGATACTCTCGCGTTGAGCAAGCTTGTGGCTTTTTCCGTGAAACATCAAAATGAGGGTATGGCTTGATTGGGGGGAGTTGTAGGGCCTAGAGCGAGAGCATAGCCACGATTATGACCTGTTCTTAACTAAGAAGAGCTTCGCTTATCGAGCGAGAGGAGTGGAGCTAAATGGGGGTCTCAACGCGCACGTGAACGTAAAGCTCGACAGTACCCTATAGCCTCTTCCAGCCTTGACTTAATTAAGGCTAAGTGGTCAAGCGTTTAAAAGCATTCACGTTACTATCGCTCTGGGAACGCTCTCGTGGATAGAGCTCAGTTTCAATCTAGGAGAGTGCATGTAGCTGCTCTCGAGAGAGAAGCCGTTATACTCGATTACAGCCCGAGCGGTATAGAGTCAGACCCTCACAAAGAGCATAAGGGTAAGCCTGTAGCTCAAGCTGTCGGAGTCAGGAGGTTTACTCTAGTCGACGGCATCCCTCTCTCTGACGTAGAGGTCTTCGAGAGAGTAACTCTAGCTAGAGAAGTGACCCGGCTTCTCACTCAGCCTGTAGACGTGAGAGGAACTAGATTCAGGAAGGTGAACGTGGTTCTCGCGTGTCTCCCAGGACCGGAGAAGACTTCGTACTGCTATTCTCTCACAGAGCTAGACTCATGGACCGAGGACTTGCTAAGAGAAGCTATTCAGAGTGAGGGAGGCTGGGCTCTCCTAGTAGACTCTCCGACCGAGCTGTCTAGGATAGCTTCTGAGCGAGGATTACCTGAGAAGATCCTCGTAGTTCCTCAGAAGCCTCTGAGCTATGCTGAGCTCACTGATATAGCCAAGGAGAATCTAGTTGAGGCTGTCAAGAGAGTGATACAAGCTGACGAGCGGACGTTCGTGGAGTTCTTCAACGTAGCCGAGCCGATCAACATACGGCTACATACTCTTGACCTCTTCTCCGGGATAGGTAAGAAGACTGTTCAGAGTCTTCTAGAGAAGAGAGCTCAGAAGCCTTTCGAGACATTCGAGGAGGTGAAGAAGATAATCAAGGCAGACCCCGTAGAGCTCTTAGCGGGTAAGATCGTCGAGGAGATCAGGGGTGAAGCGAAATACTATCTCTTCGTAGAGCCGAGCGATTACTCTGCTCCATTCCTAGACTATATTGAGAAGATGAGGAGATCGCTTTACGCGAGGAAGAGAGGTGGTGCTTAGATCCCTGAAGACTCGCAGAGACCTCCTAGAGTACACTAGGAGAGCACTAGACGCCTCCGGAGTCAGGCCTAGCAAGAGGCTCGGGCAACATTTTCTAGTAGACCCTCGAGGAGTGAGACTCTTCGCTGAAGCGCTTGAGTCCAGCTTTGCTAGACGCTTTCTCGAAGTCGGTCCCGGCGTAGGCTCCATAACTCTAGCTGTCTCCGAGTTCTCGGAGCTCATAGTTGCTGTGGAGATCCACCCTAGACTTGCCTCATTCCTAGCTGAGCTAGGGCTAGAGAACGTTCTAGTCTTGAGGGGCGATGGCGTGGAGGTCGCTTCCTCCACTTTAATGGAGGCTGTCTACTCTAACACTCCATACAACATCTCGGCTCCTCTGATTCTAGCACTGGCTAGAAACAACCATGTGAGAGAAGCGGTTCTAGGAGTTCAGCTAGAAGTCGCTGAGAGACTCTTAGCCAAGCCCGGCTCCGAGAGCTACGGAAGGCTGACAGCAGTAACCCAGAGAGTCTTCTCCGTGGAGAAGGTCGGAGTGATCCCCTCAGAATACTACTTCCCAGAACCCGAGGTGCATGGAGCGGTAGTGAAGCTAGTGAGAAGAAAAGCGTGGAGTCGCGAAGACGACCTAGTGGAGGCTGTAGCTAGGTGTCTGTTTACGGGGAGAAACAAGAAGGTAGCAAAGATGGTGAGGAGATGCTTCGAGATAGAGCTAGAGGACCTCTCTCTCGGAGAGAAGAGAGTAAGAGAGCTGAGCCCAGAGGACCTAGAGAAGATAGCGTTAACAATAGAGCTTTAACGATATCGAAGCTCATCGATAAAATCAGAGAGGATTTAGAGCTCAACCCCTGCGTCTACGAGCCCTCAGATGATACCTGGCTTGCAGCCGAAGCTCTGACAGCCTTGGCGAAGGAGGGGAGACGATATCACAGCATAATCGAGATAGGTTCAGGCACGGGAGTGCTAGCTCTTCTAGCCTACGAGCTCTTCAAGCCACTAAGGCTAGTTGCTACAGACTTATCCCCGTACGCGGTAAGAGTCTCTCGCAGAAACCTGCCTCCTGAGATTCTAGTAGCTAGATGTGATGGGGCCTCGTGTCTCGAAGCCGGTTGGGACTTAGCGATACTGAATCCACCCTATCTCCCGATCGAGCCCCGCAATCTCTCTCCTCGAGACTGCGATGATTGGCTCGACCTAGCTTGGAGTGGAGCTAGCTCGATGAAAGAACTCGTGCTAGAAGCCGTTAGAGTTGCTAGAGAAGCCGTCATAGTCTCCTCTAGTCTCTCGCCAGTGAGAGTTGAAGAGATAGCAGTGAGAGAGGGGAAGAGGGCTCGAGTAATCGCTTCTAGACGCTTCTTCTTCGAGGAGATAATCGTGCACCACATAGAGTTGTAGAGATTTTGATAGAAGAGAAGAACATGAAGCAAGAGGAGATCGAGTCTTCTCGAATGCCACTAGCTTATTTCTTCTTTTTCTCCTCTTTCTTCTCCTCCTTCTTCTCCTTCTTAGCCATCTCGAGCACCATATCCTCATATGTTAAAAGCGGCCTTCTCTGGTTTAGTAGGCTAGCCTGATATTACGGATGCTCTAGGCTCCTTACCGAGAGTTAGAATCCAGAAAGAGACTCTAACATCGGGCTTCTAGTTCTCCTCGCTTGCCCGATATAAGGCATGATTATTGCTGAGAGCTTGGGGAGCTTTGGAGTGAGGTTTAGCGGAGACCTGGTGCTTCGAGACGTGGAGTCTAAGAAGAGACTGGTTGGAGTACTGGAGAGATCTTTGAGCGTAGAGGAGATTAGGAGAGCTAGAGCTGATAGTCACGCGAAGAGGAAGCCTAGACCTTGCGGGCTAACTATTCACACCTCAACTGGCTGTAGCTATGGCTGCTTGTACTGCTACATCTACGACATGGGTTTCTCGCGCACACCCAGACCCTATCCTCTCACAGGGCTTCAGCTAGCTTACGCGTTAGTCGTTAACGAGAGCTTCGTGATGGGACCCCATGGAACCCTTCTAGCTTTCGGTAGCGTTACAGAGCCCTTCATGGACGTGGCTAAGAGGAGAACCATGGAGTACTTGAGGGTCACGAATTCTCTCCTAGGCAATCCCCAGCAGATCTCAGTCAAGGGAGTGCTAGACTCGAGCGAGGTCGAGGAGTTCGTTGAGTGCACTAAGGGGAGAATAGATGTGCTGATATCCGTGACTACGCTGGATAAGGCCAGAGTCCTCGAGCCCGGAGCTCCCTCTCCACACGCTAGGATCGATTTCGGAGCCGAGCTAGCTAGAGCGGGGATTAGCGTGGCTCTCTTCGTGAGACCCATACTACCCGGTGTGACTGACAGCGAGTTCGCGAAGATACTAGGAGAGGCCGAGAGGAGAGGCATTAGGAGAGTCGTTCTAGGCACGCTGAGGGTCACCGAGACTATCCTCAAGAGGCTCACTGCTTCGAAAGCAGTAGACGTGGATGCTCTCAGAAGCAGAGTCCCCGAGAGTCCCAGAAGTCCTAGACATCAGGTTCCTCTGAGAGCCTCTGATTTGAAGAAGAAGCTGGAGACCGAGGCTAGAGAGCTCGGGTTCAAGGTCTACCCGGCTGCCTGCTCTTCCAGTATCGACGCTCACAGTCTCTACTGTAGACTCTGCTGGATGGGTCCTTGTGGAGTTGAATCTGGGAGAGTTGACGTCGATGATGATGGGGTTAGAGACGCGGGAGAGGTTCTAGGAGCGCGAGTCGAGACCTCTATCTCTGAGAACCTCGTGGAGGTGGCCTGCCGGGGGAGCCGGAGAGCTTGCTATAGGCTTAAGTTATACCTCGAGACTATAGCTAAGATTAGAGCGAGAGTCAAGATGGTCTAAAAGTCTGGGTGTAGAGGAGGTTGAGTGGTAGCACACACATCCAAGACTTAAGCCCCCCCATCAGGATCCCGCTCGAGAGAATCGGCTTCAGAGGGCTTAGGAGGAGAATCGCGCTAGAAACCCCCCTCGGGCTACTACAGCTCGATGTAACTCTAGACCTCTACGTCGGCATATCCGGAGATAGGAGAGGAGCCCATTTATCGAGAACAACCGAGGCTACTCTAGAGGCTCTAGAGACTCGTCTCCCTGCTAGGAGTATTGAGGAGTATCTAGAGCTCCTAGCTCAGCGTATGCTGGAGAAGCACGACTACGCTGAGCACGTTGAGGTAAGAGCGACCACTACTTACTACGTAGACGTAGAGTTCGGAAAGCTGAGAGGGAGGGAGCCTGTATCGGTAGACGTGGAGGTCGCTGTCGCGCGCGGAGGCTCTAGAGTATGGAGTGTAGCCGTGACCGCGGCTGGGCTAACTGCATGCCCCTCCGCTCAGCAAACGATATCGAAGCTCTTGGGGATAGAGTCTCCCAAAACCCCGACTCACATACAGAAGGTGTTTCTGAAAGGCAGAATATCGAGTAGCAAAGGCTTCGCGAGGATAGAGAAGCTAGCTGGGGCTCTTTTCAAGAGCTTTTCAGCACCCGCATTCACGTTACTGAAGAGAGTAGACGAGGCGGAGCTAGTGCTGAGAGCTCTCTCGAACCCAAAGCTGTTAGAAGACGTTGTGAGAGACGCTGTAGCAAATATTGCTCTAGAGTTCAAAGAGCTACCGCGCGAGACAGTAATAGAGGTAGAGGCTGAAAGCTATGAGAGCATACACCCCCACAATCTCTACGCTTACAAGAAGACTACCCTAGGCGAAGCTCTCAGAGCACTAACCGAAGCGAGACTCGATACTCAGCCATCCGCTCTCCAATACGAATAAGCTTAATTACCCTCCAATCAGTACCTATATCTAAGTAGTGGAAGGGCCCGTAGCTCAGCCAGGCAGAGCGGCGGACTCGACGCCGAGTTCGAGGCCGGGGCTCCAGACCCGTAGGTCGGGGGTTCGAATCCCTCCGGGCCCACCACACACCACAGGATAGTAGGGCTCCCCCCTGTCAGCCGGGGATAACCTCCTCACTAGTCCATCTAGTCGGTCTTAGCGCACTACATCATCCAGAGCTTAGGATAGGTTGCGAGCGCTAATAATGCTCTCTGAACTTGAATACTTGAGCATACTCGAGAGAGCCGACTTTTAGAACGGCATCCTGATGTACATAGCCTGCTCTAATCCCTAGGCTGACGGCTCTCCTTCCAACTAGTATCATCACCTCAGCTTCATCCATTGCTTTAAGAGCTCCCTCTTCATCAACCAAGTCTCCCTTATAGAAGTGCTCAGACACGTCTATGACTAAGCCTTTCTCATGGTCTCTCTCGACTACGCCTAGACTCTCTTCATCGACTATGGATGCCATGAGCCCTCCTAGTGGGAGAACGTGGACCCTCAGGTAGAATCTAGGCTTATTGCTCTCCACTACGCGAGCCCCCGGCTATAGTGCTGAGCGTGGAGCTTATATTCGTCCACGTTTGTAGGGGGACAGGGCTTAATTCGAGAGGGGTCGGAGTTGGCGTCTCTCCTCGTGGGGATCTACGGCTTCGGCTCTATCGGGAGACTTCTAGCTAGAGAAGCCTTGTCTAGAGGCTTCGAGATCGTCGGGGTAGTAGACGTTGACCCAGCTCTAGTTGGGAGAAGCGTTGGCGAGGTGATCGGAGTAGAAGAAGTGACGGTTAGAGTCTCTAGGGAAGTCTCTGCTCTAAGAGGAGCTGAGGTGATACTTCACGCTACGGGCTCCTATCTAGACAGAGTCTATGACCAGATAGTCGCTAGCATCAAGATGGGGGCAGACGTAGTATCGACCTGTGAGACTCTATCCTACCCCTGGCTAAAATACCCGGTGCTAGCTAGGAGGCTCGATGAGCTAGCGGTTAGGCATAACGTGGCTGTCATAGGGACAGGGATAAACCCAGGCTTTCTCCTAGATACTCTCGCGGTAACGATAGCAGCCTCGGTGCCTGGAGTTAGGAGAGTAGTCGCTAGAAGGAGTGTGGATGCTGCTTCGAGAAGAGAGCCGTTCAGGAAGAAGATCGGAGTAGGGCTGGACCCCCATGAGGTAGCCTTAGGGCTGGCATCGGGGTCCTTGACGGGCCACGTCGGATACGCTGAGTCTGCAGCACTGATAGCGGACGCTCTGGGGATTCAGCCTAGGAGAGTAGTAGAGAGCCAGGAGCCCGTGATAGCAGAGTCTCCGGTTGAGTCGCGAGGAGTCAAAGTAGAGAAGGGGAGAGTTAGAGGCATCCGGGGTAGAGGAGTAGCCTATGGAGACGGAGAGGTAGAGGTAGCTAGAGTAGAGTTTGAGGCCTACGTGGGTGCACCTGAGTACGAGGAGATTCTGGTTGAGGGAAGAGACTATAGCGTGACCTGGAGGAGTAGCGGGACTCCTGGCGATGCTGGAACAGTTGCTGTCGTTCTAAGCCTAGCTGAGAGAATAGGGTCTTACGGTCCCGGCTTGCTGACTATGGTTGACTTGATCCCCTTCAAGCCTCGCTAGACTTACTGCTTTTCTCCTCTCTCGTGGGTTTCTCAGCCTGCTTTTCTGTAGACTCCTCGGAGAGAGACTTCCTAAACTCTTTGACCGACTGGCCTAGAGCCCTAGCTAGCTCGGGTAGCTTTGTTGCTCCGAAGATCAAGAGTATTATAAGCAATATTACGAGAAGCTCTGGAAGACCTAGAGGGCCTATGCCTATATGAGCTGTGTACAAAATCTAGCCCCCGCGTCTCAATATCACTGAGCCTTAATAACGTTAGAGTCTTACGATCTAAGGCGCTTGTAGGTTTACTAAGACCTCGTATGCTCTTCGAGAATCTCTCAGCTCTGCGAGAGAGACACTTAGCTGAGGTGGCTGAATGCATATAGAGTGTCTGCTAGTCTTAGGAGGCATCAAGGACCCCTGGAGTCCCGCTCTCCGAACATCGTCTTTCGCTACACTAGTCCCAACTCTCCAGGAGGATACCTGCACGCAGTCACTATCATAGTCTACTAGAAGAGCTGGAACCAGCTTGCACCCTAGGAGCTTCAAGGCTTCTACGCGGTGGTGTCCATCCAGTATCACTAAAGTCTTAGAGTCTACTAGTATAGCTGAGCGAACCTCCCCTATGGACTCCAAGGCGGAAGAGAGTTCTAGCACTTTATGCTCCTCTACCTCCTCATGCGGCTTTAGCGTGTCTATTGGAAGCAACACTATTCTCCATGGCTGCAGAGACATTGCAAGAATCCCCACTGCCTCGGGTCTGCTCTACTTTCCCTCTACTCATCCTCACCTGTTCTCTATGCTAGTGCTTATCTTCGATAGCTCGGTTATGTATCTGGCTCTAGATTGGAGGAGTTCTCTCACAGAATTTATGTCTATGACTATCTCTGCTATATCCAAAGTGTAGCTAGCTACTCTGTAGAAGTCGAGAGCTATCGAGTGCTTGTCGGCATCGCTCTCCTCAGCTAGATATCTTTCGAGTTTTCTCCTTAAAGCCTCGCTGGACGCTGCTGCTACCTTAGCCTGTCTCACATCAAGCTTCAGGAACGCGCTTAGCATCTCTTTCTCAATCTTGACCGTCTCCTCTATCAGAGCTAGAGCTTCTTCTGAGAGCTCTTTCTGAGAAGAGAACAGCTTAGCTAGAGTCTGCGAAGCTGAAGAGAGGTGGTCTGATAGCCTCTCTAGAGTCTTGGCAGCGTGGTAGAGATGAAGGATCTCGACGTAAGACTTGACGCCAGCCTCGGCTAGAGATATCTCGCCCGAGAGTGTCTTAGATAAGGTTTTAGTCATCATGAAGTAGATCTTATCGACTATATTGTCTCTATCGCGGAGAGACCTGAGCTTCTCGATATCGCGTTTTCTAGCACTCTCCACTAGTTCATCAGTGATCTCTAGGATAGCTCTCACCATGAGCGAAGATAGTTTAGCTAGATTACCTGCTCTCTGTCTTCGCGCTATCGAGAAGACTATCATGCCCGGGTTTTCACTAACTACTAGCAAGTCCGCTAATCTCTCTCCACAAACCTCAACGAGCTTCCAGGAGAGCTCCTCCTTCTCCTCATCGTAGAGAACCACTATCGAATCGTACCCAGCTATATAAGATGAGATCACGTCTCTCACTGCATCCTCTAAACTCGAGCCTCTCGCATCAACCACTCTAGTCATCCAGCCAAGCTCTTCGCGCGGTCTCTCTGCTGTCACTCGGAGACTCCCATCGGGCATCTCTTCGATGTAAACATAGGAGCCTCTGGATAGACCCGCTCTGCTAGCCCAACTCTTGGGTAGAGACACTATGAACGTTGACCTACCAACTACTTGGACTCTCCTCTTAGCAACAGCGAACTCTCTCACCGTGCTCACGCAAGCCGCTAGAGCCTTAAAATCGAAAAGCTAAGGCTAACGTAGGATCTTGAAGTCCTTGAATTCGCCTGTTGGCTCAGCGAACTTGACGGAAACCTCTAGAACTCGCGCTAGAGGAGGCCCTCTAAGACACCAGCATACGAGCTTCTCTACGGAGTCTCTCTCGCCCTCAGCCACGAGCTCTACAGTCTCGCCATCTGGGAGGTTTCTAACCCACCCTTTTACCCCGAGGCTATCAGCCAGCTTCTTCACGTGAGCTCTGAAGAAGACACCTTGAACCAGCCCTCTCACAAAGACGTGCGCTCTCACAACAGCCATCAGACCAGCACCCTTATTGCTCACAAGAAGAGTTGCAGGCTTTTTATCGCCACTCCACCGCCACGAGTGAAGCTACTCGCTGCTCTTAGAGTTGTGAGATGCCCCGTGATCTCACGCTACGACCCGCCTCTTCTCTTGCAGCTATCTTTCCGGAGGGTTCTCCTTCAACTAAGGCAATGAACCTTGTTTAAGTAATAATTACTCTAAAGCTCTAGGGTCTGAGCGAGTGCTCGGGTGGTGCTGGTGACTCGGTGTTCTCAAGAAGTAGTAGTGGTTGATAAGGCGAGCAAGAGATTCGGGAACGTTATCGCTGTCTCTGAGCTCTCCTTTAGAGTGTGTAGCGGAGAAATATTCTGCATCGTCGGCCCCAACGGAGCCGGTAAGACTACGACCTTGCGCATGATAGTAGGCTTGCTGAAGCCCGATTCGGGGTCTGTTAGAGTGCTGGGCTACGAGAGCTACGATCTGCCTCTCCAGGTTAAGAAGAGGATCGCTTACGTTCCAGAGGAGGCCGGCGTAGTCAAGGGGCTAACGGGTCTCGAGTACCTGGAGTTCATAGCCGAGGTATACGGAGCCGGTGCTGAAGCTGTAGAGAAAGGCGTGACCTTGACCGGGCTAGGAGACGCTGTGAGGAAGAGAGTAGAGGAGTACAGCAAGGGGATGAAGAGAAGGCTTCTTGTAGCGGCATCGCTTGCCGTCGAGCCTACTCTCCTGGTTCTCGATGAGCCCACGGCTGGCCTCGATGTCTCGCACGCTTTATTCGTGAGAAACGCTATCGCTGACTACGTTAAGTCTAGAGACGCAACCGCCATCATCTCGAGCCACAACATGCTGGAAGTCGAATATCTATGCGATAGAGTAGCGCTAATCAACCGTGGAGTCATAGTTGAAGAGGGGTCACCAAAGGAGATCATTGCGAAGCATAGAGTCAGGAATCTCGAGGAAGCATTCGTTAAGATAACGGGTGGCTCGATGTGAGCGCTCTCAAAGCCGTCTTGGTTAAGGAGCTTAAGAGTCTCCTCAGAGACCGCTACATTCTATTCAGCGTCATCCTGGCTCCCTTCATAGCTCTCACAATAATGGGGCTGATAGCACTCTTGGCCTTCGGAGGGATAGCTCAGCAGTTCGAGGAGACCGGAGCAGGAGGGCTACCGCCCGGCACTCTAGTCTGCCTAGAGGACTCGGGAGACGCGCTCGCTAAGAGGTTCGCTGACCTCCTAGGAGCTGAGGTCGCGGACTGCGATGCCAGCGGCTATAGAGTGCTGATAGTTGTGCACAAGGGCTTCGGGAAAGCTCTCGAGACCGGCTCTCCAGCGTCAGTGACGCTGAAGATAGTAGCAGACAATCCTCTCAGCATAACGTTCTACATGCTCGCGGAAAGCGCGAGCATAGAAGTTAACCGAGCCGCGTCTCTCCTACTAGCCGAGGTCTATGGGATAAACGCTACGCTCATAGCGCAACCCATAGCTGTATCGCAGGAGATGATCTTGGGCGATAAAGTGTTCTCTATCGAGGCTCAAGTAGCGCTACTCAACATCTATCTAGGCGTTCTAGTCGTAGCGCTAGCTCTAACCGTGACGTCCGTCCAGGTCGGAGCGCTAAGCGTGGGGATAGAGAGAGAAGCGAGAACAATCGAGAGCCTCCTCGTACTACCCGTTCCCCGCTGGCACGTCGTCGTTAGCAAAGCGGGAGGAGTCGTGGCCGTCAGCCTCCTCTCTATAGCCAGCCTGACAGTCGGCCTCCTGGTGTACATGCTTGGGTTCGCTCAAGCCCTCTCAGTGAGCATCGCCGGAGCAGAGACCAGCCTAGGGGAACTCATCGCAGCTAGCTTGAGCCAGCTAGGTGTCGGCGCGTCCGGCATAGCTCTAGCCGCCTTCTCGCTGGTGCTGGTGACAGTCATAGGCTCTCTAGTAGGGGTAATCTTAGGGGTCCTCTTCGCGGGCGATATCAGGGGAGCGCTGACGACAGGGTCTTATGTAGCGCTGGTGATGATAGCTCCCCTCTTCCCGCTACTACTGGGCTTCGAGCCATCAGCTGTTCTCGAGGCAGTCTTCGCTCTATCCCCCATCTACCTTCCAGCGAGAGCAGCAATGCTCGCTCTCAGCGGGTCTGTCTCTAAGGCTCTGGTCTACGTTGCCTTCTCTCTAGTCTACACGGTCATCATAGCCGCTCTAGCTGCCGCGTCTTTCCGCCCGGCTATCGTGATAGGGGGGGCTAGAGGTCTGCTCTACGCGCTCCTACATCGAGGAAGATAGGGGAGAAAAGATATCCCGGGAGAGGCCCGCTAGGCCTACTCCGTCTTCCGCCTCTTCACTGCTCTATCGAACACAATCCAGTTCCTGTACCACTCCTCGTTCTCTTTTCTGAGAAGGTCTAGAATCATTCTAGTCAAGTCTCTAGCCTCCACTGTGGTAGCTCCTGCTTCGAGAAGCCTGGCTTCAACTATCTTAGCTATCTTTCTAGCCACGTCTGGGGGAGCTCCTGCCTTCATGCAACTCACGACAATCTTCTCAGGGACGAACTCCTCCTGTCTCCCATCGCGCTTGAGGACTGTTATCTTCGTCACTCTCTCAACCGTCTTGATCTAGACCGCTTGGAGCTTATAGCTCCTTGAGCGCCTGAGAACACGCAGGGTCTAAGCGGTGGCCTGCTACGGGCTCGCCACAGCTTCGAGTAGAGGAGTTGGGAGAGCTCTCGCTGAAGCCCAGGCGTCTCTCTCCTGCTCTCTCGTAGTAGCGTCTAGGAGCATCGAGTCTCTCAGAGCGGCAGCTAGAGAGATCTCTGAGGCCTACGGAGTCGAGGTCCTACCAGTCAAGTGCGATATGCGGAGCAAGAGCGACGTAGAGAAGCTTCTAGAGTCTGCCTTCGAGTGGTTCGGTAGACTCGACTACGTTACTCTAAGCTACGGTAACCCTTCTCGAGAGCCTCTCTACGTTCACGAAGCCGAGTGGGAGGACTGGATTGAAGCAGCGCAACTATACCTGGCTAGCACTGCTCTCGTGATCAAGAAGCTCGTAGAGCTGAACCCAGCGAGAGCTCTCCTTCTCGCTGTCACAAGCTTCAGCGTAGCTGAACCCATGAGCCCCCTCGTGGTCTCAGACGCTACAAGAGCCGGGCTCTCGAGAATCCTGAAGGTTGCTGCTAGAAGCTATCCCGACAAGCTGAGAACAATACTCCTGGTTCTTGGAAGCTTCGAGACTCCTGGAGCTAAGAGGACGATAGAGGCTCTAGCTCGCTCTAGAGGAGAAGACCCCCGCGAGCTATGGAGGAGAGAGGTCGAGGCCAGGAGCCCCCTGAGGAGAGCCGGGAGCCTGGCTGAGCTCAGAGACTTCGTAGCCGGGCTCCTGAGATCGCCAGAGTACCTGACGGGAGCAGTGGTGCTGTTCGATGGAGCATCATCTAGGACAGCTTGGCCTTGACGAAAGTCCCGCTAGACAAGCTTATATACGTTTAGCATATTCTACCCTAAGGGTGTCCTAAGTGGTCTCCCCTCATCCAGTAAACGCTGTGATGGTTGGAGGCAAACCCGTATCTAACTACGTGATAGCTGCTGTAAGAATGCTGAGCCAAGAGGGCTTCAGCGAGATAGTCGTGAAAGCTAGAGGCAACAATATAGCGAAAGCAGTCGAGGTAGCTGAAAGAATACGCAAAACCCTGCCTTCAACTAACGTGAAAGACATCAGGATCTTCAGTGAGTACCACAAAGACAGTAGCGGCAGAACTAGAAGAGTTTCAGCTATAGAGATAGTGATAGCCAGAACAAGAGCCGAGTCTTAACACAAATCGGAACAGTCACCCCACAGAGATTAAAAACCTAAATTAGCTATTATTCTAGAGTAAGGCTATTGCAGAAACATTACAAAAACTTAACGCCTCTATGTACTATAACTTGAAGTTATATTTAATTCGATATCGTTTAATATGTCCTATCTCGTTCATCTCATAGAAGAGTATTGCACATCACACCTACGGCTTTTGAGCCTTCAAATCATTAAAATACCCTGTTTTCTTGCTATTAAGGCTTAATAAGATACTCTAATATAAATAATACATGGGAGTAGCATGAAGATGCGGATGAGGCTGGTCACGTTCGAGGAGTACTTGGAGTTCGTGAAGAGCCGCAGAGAGGTCGTCATCGAGGACGCCGTCATAAGGGTTGGTGAGAGGCACGAGATAAGAGAGTACCAGCCCCGGGACTTCGCTCTCGAGACGACTACCGTCTGGAGCTTCCCCAAGAGGGGGGACTGGGCTACGCACAGGGGGGATTACAGGGGTAACTGGGCTCCTCAGGTCGCTCGGAACCTTATAATCAGGTATAGTAGGCCCGGGGAGTGGGTCCTAGACCCGATGTGCGGTAGCGGGACTACCCTAGTTGAGGCCAGGTTGCTGGGGAGGAACGCTATAGGGGTGGATATAAACTACGAGGCCTGCATCCTGACACTAGACAGGCTCAACTTCACCTACAAGCCCCTAGACCCCGGCTGGAGGGAGCCCGAGGTGAGAGTATACCACGGCGACGCCAGAAACCTAGACCTGATAGAGGACGAGTCCATAGACCTGGTGGCCACGCACCCACCGTACTTCAACATAATCCCATACTCCAGGAGCGCGGTCGAGGGCGACCTCTCGCGTGCTCGCGACCTAGACGAGTACCTGCGGGGAATCAGAGAGGTGGCCGGGGAGTGCTACAGAGTCCTCAAGCCCGGCAGGTACTGCGCTATACTAATCGGAGACACTAGAATCCGCAGGCACTACGTCCCGATCGGCTTCAGGGTAATGCAACAATTCCTCGACGCGGGCTTCATACTCAAAGAGCACATAGTGAAGGTGCAACACCACATGAAGAAGACGAGAGAGAAGTGGGCGGGAGTAGCCAGGACAGCTGAAGAGTGCTGGGTCTGCGAGCCCGAGGATGAGGAGCGCAAAGCAGACTTCTACCTGATAGCACACGAGCACCTACTCGTCTTCCGCAAGCCAGGCAGAAGCGAGGACACTAAGAAGTACAGGCTTAGCATGAAGTGGTGGTGATAATTGCCACGAAAAGAAGCGAGATGGGAATTTTATCGCCCACAAGTTGAAAGAACCATACTTACCGGAAGTTTCATTAACGGATTACATTCCTCTCCTCAAAAGCTCCCTCTACCACATCTTACAAGACACGTGCTAGATGAGAGGTTTAAAATCTGTAGCGATAGAACTTTTAGAGTGATTTTAGTTGAGGATTTTGATGACTATAAAGTCTTTATCCAAATTCCTGATGGAAAATCTCCATGTGATTTCTATGTCTGGTATGCTAGGTTTAGCTCAGGACAACTTATCGAAATTAAAGTCCCCACACATGATGATCTAGCTAGATGGTATATTCAGCTTAGAGACTTGACACACGAGTTGAGGGAGCACTTGATAAATGCCGTCTTGAGAGTAATAAGAGACCGTGAAGCCGTAAAAGACGTTGTGGACAGATATTTTAGAGAATTAAATGCGAAAACTAGGCTTAGCGTAACAGAGTTTTTATCAACGCTAAAGTGGATAGCTCTGGAAGAAGATACAAATTATCCGCCACCCAATCTAATGGGATCAAAATACACCCTAGCAGTTTATGCTCTCTTAGAGGCAGGGTTTACCATGAGTGAGATAAGAAGGGTAATAAAGTTTTAAGTCATGGTTTCCCGTCTATTGAAAACACGAAAATTATTCACTTATTGTGTCAATTGTGATTAATTCTAGTAGACAACCAAGTAATATAAGCATAGAGCACCTTCTTGTTACTAATCCTACTTTTTCCCCAATATCTCAGTGATTTCTAGTAAGTCGTCTAGATAGTCAAGAGCATTTCGGAGACAGATCTAGTGTACAGAGTTTAGTGTTGTAGAAAATAATGAGTGCCGGCCTTGGAGCCCAGCGATCCTGTGTGGCGGGCCCGCCGGGATTTGAACCCGGGACCTCCGGCTTAGAAGGCCGGCGCTCTAGTCCTGGCTGAGCTACGGGCCCACAATGGTCTAAGCGCGAGACTTTAAAAACCTAAGTCTTACAAGATTATATTGAGACTCTTCGTTGCACCGACAAAGAGGTAGGTGATGATAGCTCGATTAGCTGAAGATAGTGATGACGGTTTCTGGTGCTGATGCCAACGCTAGCTCCCTAGTTTCAGCTAGAGTGTTGGAGTCGAGAGTGCTAGTTGAAGCCTCTCAAGGCTCTAGCCTCTCTTTACGATCACTGCGATTATTGAGAGCTGTGAGTCTGACCTTTCTTCGGGTTATGTGGGCTAGCTGTGTGGTCTCAGATGGCATCGCCTCCTGTTACTCGAAGAGTCTTGCAGACTCTCTTTATTATGACTCGAGTCTAGCGTAACTCTCTTAAGCTGTAGGTTGCTAGTGGGTCTTCTCGATGCGCCTTAGAGAGTGAAGAGTCTTGACGATAACTCATAGCATATTAGAGAGAAATAGTGGGAGGAGCGTTTCTCCCGGCGAGGTCGTAGATGTGGCTGTAGACGTGATCGCGTTCCACGACCTAACAGGCTATCATGTAATAGAGATTCTTGAGAAAGCGGGCGTGAAGACTTTCTGCGGGCTCGATAAGCTCGTAGTAGTGTTTGATCATCTAGCCCCACCCCCAGACTTGAGGAGCGCTGAGCTCCAGATGAGGATTAGAGAGTTTGCGAGAACGTACTCGATTACGAGATTCTATGACTATGGCTATGGTATAATGCATCAAGTGATACTAGAAGAGGTAGCTCTACCGGGTCAAGTAGTGGTGGGCGCGGATAGCCATACGTGTACTGCTGGAGCGTTAGGTGCTTTCGCTCAAGGACTGGGAGCGAGCGACTTAGCTCTAGCCATAGCGAGAGGCAGGATCTGGCTAACGGTCCCGGATGCTGTCAAGCTGAGACTTCTGGGATACTTGAGGGAGTTTGTGACCGGTAAGGAGGTAGCGTTGGAGGTCATAAGAGAGCTGGGGCTAACGTATCTCAGCGGGAAGTCTCTCGAGGTTTTCGTGGAGGAACCTAGAGCTATGCCTATGGACTATAGGGCAACTTTAGCGAACATGGGTATCGAGATGAACGCAGACGCTCTCATAGTAGCTCCCGACTCTCTTACAGTCTCGTTTCTCGAAAGCATGAGAGGCCGTGCTCCACCCCTCCCGGACTTCTCGCTCTCAGGCTACTCCGACGAGCTTGAGGTCGAGCTATCTCGAGTAGACTTCCTGGTAGCCGCTCCACCTACTATCGATAACGTGAAGAATGTCGAGGAAGTTGAGGGGGTAGAGGTGGACTACGTATTCATAGGTTCTTGCACTAACGGGAGGCTGAGCGATCTAGAGATAGCCGCTAGGGTCCTGAAGGGGAGGAAAGCCAAGACTAGATGCATAGCGATACCCGCTTCTCGAAGGGTATTCCTGGAGGCTCTAAGAAGAGGCTACATAGAGGTGTTGACTGAAGCTGGCTGCGTAGTCACGCACAGCACTTGTGGCCCATGCCTCGGGGGTCACTTCGGTATAGCCGGACCGGGGGAGGTCGTGGTCTCGACTTCGAACAGAAACTTTACTGGAAGAATGGGTAGCGCTACTGCCAAGATATACCTAGCGGGGCCTGCTGTAGCCGCTGCTACCGCTGCTCTAGGTAGGATAACGAGACCGTGGTGAGAGGGGATTGAGGGTTTCTGGTAGGGTTGTCAGGATGGGGGATAACATCGACACAGACCTAATCATACCAGCGAGACACCTGAAATACACAGACCCAGACTATCTTGCTGTACACGTCTTCGAAGCGTTAGGAGAAGAGTTTAGAAGAAAGCTCAGAGGCTCTGTGATCTCAGCGGGGAAAGCTTTCGGGATAGGGTCTTCGCGAGAGCAGGCAGCGATAGCACTCAAAGCTGCCGGGGTCAACGCAGTACTAGCTGAATCGTTCTCGAGGATATTCTACAGAAACGCTATAAACAATGGTCTCCCTGTTCTTGAATGCAAAGCCGAAATGCTAGGTCTTCTTGAAGAAGGGGACGAAGTTGTCATCGATGTTGAGAAAGGCATCGTAGAATCTCCTAGAGGAATCATAGCATGCAAGCCCGTGAGAGGGCTAGCCTTAGAGATATTGAGAAGAGGAGGCTTAATGTACTACCTCATGGAAATTGGTAAAACGGCGTGCCCTCAGCTCTAGACTCTTCTACTTCGTGAACTAAGGTTTCCCCATTAGGCCCGCATCGGTAAAGTCTGAAAGGCATGAGAGGGAATGAAATTAGAGCAAATTGAATGAGAGCGCTCTCATCTCGAGAAATACGTGGCTACAATGAAATACTTAACTTATCGTTAAGCTGATCTGGAGTGATGATTGGATTTGATGCCTAGATTAGGATAGCTCCTTGGCTAGCTGAAGATGCTAGTCTCGAGTATCTCTCCAAGAGTCCTCTGTGTTTTCGCGATGGAGGCCTCCATTTCTGTCTTCTTTCCTCCAGCTTCTTCTCATCTAGGAGAACGTCGAGCCTCTTCTTCTCTAAGTCTATCACTATAGTATCTCCGTTTTCGATGAGAGCTATTGGCCCCCCTTCTGCCGCCTCGGGTGAGACGTGACCAACAGCTATGCCTCTCGTTGCTCCAGAGAATCTGCCGTCTGTGACTAGCGCTACGTCAGCATCGAGCCCCATTCCTGCTAACGTAGCTGTAACTGCAAGCATTTCCCTCATGCCGGGTCCTCCTTTCGGACCCTCATATCTGATGACTATCACGTCTCCTTTCTCGATCATGCCTTCAGCTATTGCTCTAGCCGCTTCTTCCTCTGAATCGAACACCTTAGCTGGACCCTCGAATCTCTTCACACTTGAGCGTACAGCAGACACCTTGATCACTGCTCCTTGAGGAGCCAGGTTGCCTTTGAGAATGATTATAGCTCCTCTAGGGCTAACGGGGCTCTCGACAGGTCTAATGACGTCTCTTCTAGTGACGATTGCTGACTCGATGATTTCTCTCACTGTCTTCAATGCTACCGTCATTCTTTCTAGATGCATCAAGTCTAGCTTGCTTAACTCCTTCATCACAGCTGGCACTCCGCCAGCTTCATGCAAGTCCTCCAGATAGTGTGGTCCGTTAGGGCTTATCGTTGTGAGAACTGGTGTTCTCTCGGATATCTCATCGAAGTCCTCTAGACTCAGGTCTACTCCAGCCTCTCTAGCTATAGCCATCAAGTGGAGTATCGCGTTAGTAGAGCCTCCTAGCGCTGCATCAACCGCTATAGCGTCTAAGAACGCCTCTCTAGTCATTATGGAGCTCGGTCTAACGCCTTTCTCGACGAGCTTCACTATAAGTCTTCCCGCTTCTTTAGCTAATCTAATCCTGGAAGCATGAACAGCCGGGATCGTGCCGTTACCAGGTAGCGCTATACCGAGTACCTCGCTGAGCACTCCCATAGTGTTGGCTGTGTAGAGCCCCGCGCAGGAGCCAGCTCCAGGGCAGGCGTTCTCTTCTAGAATCTTGAGTTCCTCGAAAGTCATCCTCCCGGATCTCGTCATGCCTATTGCCTCAAACACTGATTTAATGTCTACTCTACTATCTTTAAACCTCCCAGTCAGCATAGGCCCTCCATTCACGAGCACTGACGGTATATCTAGGCGAGCCACCGCGATTAGCATCCCCGGCGTTATCTTATCGCACGATCCTATCAATACGAGTCCGTCGAGCCTGTAGGCTTCAGCCATGACTTCTACCGAGTCGGCAATGACTTCCCTTGATGGTAGCGAGTATTTCATTCCAACGTGACCCATAGCTATTCCATCACAAAGCCCTATGGTATTGAATTCTAGAGGCGTGCCTCCAGCTAGCCTAATCCCTGCTTTAACGGCATCCGCGATTTCTCTGAGATGCTTATGCCCTGGTACGAGTTCGTTCCATGAATTTGCAACCCCTATGAGAGGTCTTGAGAGTTCATCGTCAGTCATGCCTAAAGCTTTAAATAGAGCTCTGTGAGGAGTTCTCTCTAGCCCCTCGACTACCTCTCTACTCCTCATACCCACAAGCCCCGCCTCCTTCACCTTCACTATTGTCTTCATTAGAGCAGACTTTTACGCAATCCCTTTTAAGCACTTCGTAAACTACAGCGTCCTCGACAGCCTCGAGCACGGCTCTAAGCAGGTTACTTGAAACCCTCTGGAAAGAATCGCCACCATCTGTGACAACCGTCACTCTGTAGCCGTCTCTCAGCTTCCTCACCGTTAACTCTCTCACCTCTAGAGGGAGCCTAGTGCCAGCTACCTTCACGCTGACCTTGTTGAGCAAGAATGATAGGATATCTGCCCCGTCTCCCTTCACTGAGTCGTTGAGAGACTCGAGGAGTACCGATAGAGACTCTCTTAGCGAAGAACGTGGGGCCGGTCCACAGTACTCCTCTAAGACCAGTAGGTGTACCGTTGATTGCGCTTCGCTTAGATTATATCCACTCATCTCCATCTCTTTGATCTTAGCCAGGATACTCTTGACTCTCTCCTCGGATTTCCTCACACCTCTCCCCAACAACCTAGACGCTACATACGCTACTGCAGAGGAGCCGGAGAGATGTGTTATCTCGAAGGACCTATAAGAGCCTACGGCTTCTGGGTCCAGGTGCTCGTATGCTCTAGGAGTCTTGAGGACTGCGTCTATGTGAGCGCCGGCTTTATGTCTGAACGCGTAGTCTCCAACATAGGGTTGTCTAGGGTCGGGTTTTAGCCCAGTGATTTCATAAACTGCTCTCGAGACCTTCTTGAGACTCCTAAGCTTCTCCTCGCTCCCGAGAGCTCTCAAACCGAGCTTGAAGACTATTCCTGGTAGAACCTGGACTAGGTCAGCGTTACCTGTTCTCTCGCCAAGACCGTTAACCGTTCCCTGGACGTGTCTAGCTCCCGCTCTAACTGCTTCGAGAGTGTTGGCTACAGCGCAACCGCAGTCATTATGCATATGGGCTCCTATGGTCGCTCTATTCCGATAAGTCTTCACTACCTTCCTAGTGATTCTGTAAACGTCTCCAGGCAACATGCCACCATTAGTGTCACAGAGTACTAGTGTATCTGCGCCCGCTTCTACAGCCGTTTCTAGAACCTTAGTAGCGTAATCTGGGTCTTCTAGATATCCTTGATAGAAGTGTTCTGCATCGAAGATCACGCGAATACCGTGAGAGCGCAGATAGGCTATCGAATCATAGACCATGCTGAGATTCTCCTCGAGAGTCGTTCTTAAAACTTTCTCGACATGAAGACTCCAGGCTTTTCCATAGACGACTGCAACGTCAACCTCAGACTCTATCACAGCGTTAAGCCCATAGTCGAGTTCAACTCTCGACCCGGCTTTCCTAGTCCCGCTGAATGCTGCTAGCTTCGCGTGAGAGAGCTTGTAGCTCTTCATGAGCTTGAAAAACTCTCTGTCTTTGGGGCTAGCTCCAGGGTATCCCCCCTCGATCACATCGACTCCCAGCTCGTCTAGGAGGAGAGCTATCTTGATCTTGTCCTCAACCGAGAACGAGATGCCCGGACTCTGGTCTCCATCTCTTAGAGTAGTATCTAGAACCTCTACGGTCTCAGTGGATTTCTAAACCACCACGCACTCCTAGCCCCCTCTAAACTCTCCAGTTTCTCGTAGGTAGACTTGCTCTAGAGATTAAATAGGTTAATTGACTTGCGCGAGGAGGCTAAGGCTTGAGAATGGTTTCGCTAAGACGAGCCCAACCACATCTCTCAGCTAGTCTAACCGTGAGGTCTACAGCCTCTACTAGTAGCTTATCTGCAACCCCGGGTACTCCCGCTCCTATCACGACAACTCTCCTAGTTGACTCGTCAACCATGGTTTTCACGCTATCTCTGTAAGGGTAGAGGTGCATTACTACTCCGCTACTGTCTATGAGAATAGGAATGCGGGAAGGGAGAGTCTCAGGCGCGCCTCCTATTGGCGTAAACTCCTCTCCTCCCGAGCTGAGCTTAATCGTTAGGGGTGGAGACGTCTTATCTAGGTCGTAGACACCTATAGGGACTAATGTCTTAGCTGAGGCTATGTTTCCCGCGTCGACCACCAGACTTATTCGGGGGAATTTCTTGCTCCGCAGGATTCTCCTAACGAGAGCCTCGCTCGAGGGTCTTATCTTCGTCGGGTCTATTCCGAGCCTCCAGTAGAAGCTCCTATACGCTTTGATTATAGGATTCTCTTTTAGAGTCTCTATAGAGTACTCTTTCTCCAGATAGTCGACTAGTCTATCTATCTCTTGGTTAAGACAACCGGGGTACTTGCTCTCAGCTACTCGTTCTGCAAGAGCGTAGGATACGCGTACCCCCATTTCTGCTACTTCTTTCTCTATGTTTATGAGCGATTGAACGTCTGGCTGATGTGAGGGTTTAGAGTGAGCTCTAGTCACGACTCTCTACACCGTTAGGTTGTGCATGCTCATCGCCTCATAGGTCTCGACTGAATATCAGTCTCCTCACATCTCTACCGACTCTCTCAATCTCGCTAGCTGATATCTCTTCGAGAAGCTTCTTGAGGTTAGGCGAGCCTCGCGAATACTCCTCTATCCACTCTCTAGCGAACTCTCCTGTTCTGATTCTTTCGAGAGCTCTAAGCATGTTGACGCGTACATGCTCGTCTATAACAGTCTTGCCTACAGTTAATCCGCCATACCTCGCTGTCTCAGATACTGCTTGGAGCATGCCCTCTAACCCTCTCTCATAGATCAAGTCTACTATCAGCTTGAGTTCGTTGACTACCTCGAAGTACGCTACCTCAGGCTGATACCCCTCTTTCACGAGTATGTCGAACGCTGTTCTCAGCAACTCGACAATGCCACCCACTAGGACTGTCTGCTCTCCGAAGAGGTCTGTTTCTGTCTCCTCCTTAAAGGATGAGATGATAACTCCTGCTCTCGTACACCCTATGGCTTTAGCTATGGCTAGAGCCTTGAGTAAAGCATTGCCGGAAACATCCTGATGTACTGCTACTAAGGCCGGTACTCCTCTCTTCTCCAAGAAGGACTTTCTAACGAGAGGACCTGGGGCTTTAGGAGCAATCATGTAGACGTCTGAGTCTGCAGGAGGCTCTATCAGTTTATAGTGGATGTTGAATCCGTGAGCAAAAACGAGATCAGCTCCTCTCTTCATAAATGGCTTGATGCTGTTATGCCAGAGCTCTCGTTGAACCATGTCTGGCACTAGGATCACCAGTATCTCCGCTATCTCGACAGCCTCGCGTGTGCTTAGAGGCTGAAAACCGTCCTCGAGAGCTTGCTTGAAGCTAGCTCCTCTCCTCTCTAACCCAATCACGACGTTTAAGCCAGAGTCCCTCATATTGAGAGCCCATGCTCTACCCTGGCTCCCATAGCCTAGCACAGCAATAGTCTTACCTTTGAGAGGCTCTAGAGAGACATCGGGGTCTCTAAAGATTTTAGGCATAATGCTCACCATAACCGCGTACTCCCGTAAACTCCGAGCCTTATAGCTTAGCTAGCGGGTTCTCCGCCTTACACTCTACGATAGTCTCTCCCAGGACTTCGAATCCCTCGATTCCAACTAGCTTGCTTAAGTTCGCGAGAGAGATGCTAAGATTTGGGTGGTCTCTGAGACCCAGGTATACCTCGTAGAGTCCTGTTGCTTCATTGAGTCTTCTTCCGTAAATCCACTCTATGTCGATCAAGAGCTTGCGGAAATTCGCTACCAGCATCTCTAAGAAGCTAGCATCTCTATAGTAACCGAGTACTCTCACTATTTTAACTAGCTCGCTCAAACCTCCTCACCCCGAGAGCGATACTATCATCTGCTTAAGGCTACCCCCGGGGGGTAGCGTGGGGAGAGCTAGCTCCTCGGTAGGTATCGGCACTCTGATCACGGATGTCCTACCAGACCTCAGAGATTTGTTTAGAGCGGCTTCTAGCTCGTCATAGCTTTGCGCGTCGTATCCGTCTGCTCCAAATGCTTCAGCTAGCTTCACGAAGTCTGTAGCATAGCCTAAGTCTACAGCTATGTATCTCTTATTGAAGAAAAGTTCTTGAACTTGTCTCACTAAACCTAGGCTTCTGTTATCGAAAACCACCACTATGACTGGAAGGTCTTCCTCGACTGCTACTGCTAGATTGGTCGCAGTCATTAGTAGAGAACCGTCTCCGTCTAAGTCGACTACTACTCTATCCGGCTTAGCCGCCTTTGCTCCTATAGCCGCTGGTAGCCCGAAACCCATAGTCCCCATGCCTCCTGAGGTGATGAACGTGCCGGGCTCTAGAACCTCCCAGAAGACCTCAGCCCACATTTGGTGCTGTCCAACTCCCGTTGTGACAATCGAGCTTGGAGGTATGCTTTTTCTCACCGTCTTCATGACTCTCCAAGGCTTGAGTCCTCGCCCTTCTTCTCTATAATAGATTTTAGAGTATTCCTCCTTCAGCTCGAAGACTCTCTTGACCCAAGACTCGCGTCGAGGCTCGTAGCCTAAAGCAATCTGAGCCTCGACTGCTTCAAGTAGCATGGAGAGAGCCTTCTTGGCATCCGCGGTTATTACTGCATCTGGCTGTACTGGTATCTTCTTAACCTCTGTGGGGTCTCTGTTTACGAACACTATCTTCTTATCAGCAATATCGGAGACGTTTGGTAGAGTTCTATCGCTTAATCTAGCTCCAGCAACTATCACCAGGTCGGACTCGAGAAACACGTGATTCGCTTCTGCTCTACCATAGTATCCCATGACCCCTACGTAGAGTGGGTGATTGTGGGGGATCGCTGCCTTCCCTAGTAGCGATGAGACCATTGGTATCCATAGCTTCTCAGATAAGGCTAGGAGTTCGCTCGTAGCTTGAGACCAAACGATCCCGGCTCCTGCTAGGATTAGTGGTCTCTCCGCTTCAAGGACTAGTCTCGATGCTTTCTTCAGCTCCAGAGGGTCTACGAGGTCCGGGAAGTCTCTATAACCTGGAACCATAGGCTTCTCCGGATACTCTATGCTTTGAATATCCGCTGTGAGCAAGTCTCTCGGTATGTCTACTACTACTGGACCCCTTCTACCAGTCATAGCTATGTAGAATGCATTCTTAACCCATACGGGGATCTCCTCGGCTCTCTTGAGCTGAACCACGTACTTGGTAGCATCCTTGAATATCCCGACAACATCAGCCTCCTGGAAAGCCATCTTTCCTATAGAGGCTCTGGGAACCTGTCCCGTTATAGCTACTACAGGAGAGCTATCCCAGTAGGCTGTAATCAAGCCCGTCACCAGGTTCACTGCGCCCGGTCCTGATGTCGCTGTGCAGACTCCGGGAGTACCGGAGACTCTTGCATAAGCGTCGGCTGCGTGAGCAGCTGCTTGCTCGTGTCTGACTAGAATGCTTCTTATCTTACCCTCAGCGACGTAGTCGAATAGTGCATCGTAAAACGCCATATTCGATAAACCGGGAACACCGAAGATTACTCTAGCCCCCTCTCTGATCAAAGATTCTGCTAGAACTCTAGCGCCTCTCACCATAGCTGTCACCTCGAGAAGGCTTCAGTGCTCTCAGCTGACCCCATGGGGCTCGTTTAACGACACTCCTCTGCTCTCGACATGACTTGAGTCGAGCTAAGCGCTGGGAGTCTACATCATTGAAGTGCGTTATTTCAAAACCAAAAGCCGACACCAGGGCTCGAAGCTCTTAGAGAAGAGTGCTTATAAACGTTTCTCGAGGCTCCCCAGCGAAAAACCTTTAACTAGTCAGATAAGGGGTTCCTAGTGGTGCCTCTGATTGTTGGAGAAAAGAAGTCTAGCGGGCTACGTGCTCTTAGGAGCTATGTGAGAATCCTAGATACGACTTTAAGAGATGGAGAGCAAATGCCAGGCGTCTCCCTAACTCCTCAACAGAAGCTCGAGATAGCGCTGGCTCTAGAAGACTCTGGAGTGGATGCTATTGAAGCCGGCTATCCAGCTGTTAGCGAAGGAGAGTTTAGAGCAGTCAGAGAGATAGCTAGGAATGTCTACAGGTCCGAGGTTGTAGCTTTATCTAGAGCTGTGAAGAGCGATATTGATAAAGTTATAGAAGCCGAGGTTCGATCCATACACCTCTTCATAGCAACCTCAGAGATGCATATGAAGTACAAGCTGAGAATGAGCCCAGAGGAGGTTCTAGAGAGAGCTGTCTGGTCTGTGGAGTATGCTAAGTCGCACGGTCTAATAGTAGAGTTTAGTGCTGAAGATTCTACACGCTCTGATCCCCGGTTTTTAGCTAGAGTGTTCCAGGCAGTTGTCGATGCTGGAGCATCTCGGATAGATATAGCTGACACCGTGGGAGTCTCTACACCTAGTAGTATGAGGAAGCTAGTTAGATTTATCAAAAGAGAGGTGAAGGGAGACTATCTAATCAGCGTGCATTGTCACGACGATTTCGGTATGTCTGTAGCCAACAGTATCTCCGCTGTTGAAGCTGGTGCTCGCCAAGTCCATGTGACAGTGTTAGGCGTGGGGGAGAGAGCCGGTAATGCCGCTCTAGAGGAGGTCGTGACAACTCTCGTCTTTCTCCTAGGCTTCGAGACAGGAGTCAAGCTATACTCCATACCGAGACTCGCCGAGCTAATCTCAAGACATTTTGGGCTTCAAGTGCCTCCCAATAAAGCCATAGTCGGCGCTAACGCGTTTGCCCACGAGTCAGGAATACACGTGCACGGAGTTCTATCGAATCCTCTGACTTACGAGCCTTTCGACCCATCAATGCTAGGGCTTCAAAGAAGAATAGTTGTCGGAAAACACTCTGGGAGACATGCTGTAGAGTACGTCCTTAAGAGTATGTGCATACAGCCTACTAAAGAGCTCGTAGATTACGTCCTAGCCGAGGTTAAAAGACTCGGAGACTCGGGTGTTAGAGTTACATACGACCTAATCAAAGAGATAGTAGGAAAGCTACCTGGCAGTGTGAGCAGAGTTGCCGAGACTTGTGGTGATTGAGGGAGACGGGATAGGGCCAGAGGTCTCTAGAGCTGCTCTACGAGTTCTCCGGGAAGCTCTCACTCTCTGGGGTATCGATTTAGAAGTAGTGTTCGTAGAGGCGGGCGATAGCGCCATGGCTAAGTACGGAGATCCACTGCCTCCAGCATCATGGAGGATGCTAGAGAAAGCCGATGTGATCGTAAAGGGTCCAGTAGGGGAGAGTGCAGGAGACGTCGTGGTGAGGATAAGGAGGGGGCTAGACCTCTATGCTAACATAAGGCCTGCTCGGTGCATCGTGAAGAGTCTCTGCCTTAAAGACATAGACTTGGTGATCGTGAGAGAGAACACTGAAGACGTTTATGTGAGAGCTGAGTATCTACTGCCGGGAGATGTCGCCGTAGCTCTCAAAGTAACTAGTAGGAGGGCTAGCGAGCGGATAGCTAGAGTAGCGCTAGAGCTGGCTCGAGGTAGGAGAAAGCATGTGACGATAGTCCATAAAGCTAACGTTCTCCCCGTCACAGACGGTTTATTCAGAGATACTGCTAGAACGGTCGCCAGATTCTATCCGGACGTCTCCATAGATGAAGCCTACGTAGACGCTGCCGTGATGGATATAGTCAGGAGACCTGAGAGATTCGACGTAATTCTAACCACCAACCTCTATGGAGACATATTGAGCGACCTAGCAGCGTATGTTAGCGGTAGTATTGGAATAGCTCCATCTGCAAATTTAGGAGATTCAAAAGCTATGTTCGAGCCTGTTCACGGAGCCGCTTTCGATATAGCAGGCAGGAACGTAGCCAATCCGACAGCCATGATTCTCTGCTTCGCTTGGAGCCTTAGGTGGCTAGGAGAGAAATACCGTAACGCGACGTTCGCGAATGCGGGCTCCTCTATCGAGCACGCTGTAGAGTCAGTACTAGCTGAGAGGAGAGTCCTGACCCAAGACTTGGGAGGCTCCGCGACCACTAGTGAGTTCGCGGAAGCAGTAGCGAGTAAGCTAGCACAGGCATAGAAAGAGACTGTGATGCGGGGGGTGGGATTTGAACCCACGCCGGCCTACGCCAACGGGTCTTGAGCCCGCCCCCTTCGACCTGGCTCGGGCACCCCCGCTCCTCGGTAGAGTTTAACTCAGCGCGCTTTAGTGTTTTGTGATTTGCAGAGCGGAGAGGCGGGTCGTTGTGGGCTTTTCGCCACTAAGCCCACGCAGTCAACGCCTAACTCATCCCCGCCTCTTTAGTGCTTCTACAGCGAACGGCTAAAGCTTCGCACACTCGTAAGGCTAGCTTGGGCTACTGTGTTGTCTGAGTCTCTCAGAGAAGCGGATATGGTCGAGGCGGCGAGACTACTAGATAGGGTTAAGGATTTAAGCAAAGAGGAGCGCGAAGTACTGAACTATTTTCTAGAAAACATATCAGTAGGCTCTTTGAGAGCTATCAAAGAGTTGAGGCTCGCGGGAAAGGTTAGGGATCCAGCTAGCGTGATTAAGAGACTCGTAGATATGGGGTTCTTAGAGGATGCTGGCGAGTGCTATAATCTAGCTAAACCTCTGAGAGAGTATATCTTGAAGAGGGGGAGGATTAGAGTTCAGGCATGAGAGAACATCTTGTATAGTCTAGGCGGTAGCTTATACCTCTTCAGGATTCTGGAGAGCTTTATGTGCTCTATCACTTTCTCGACAACCCAGTGGTATCTGTAGTCGCCTCGAGAGGGCCTTACTTTAAGCTTCCTGATAGACGCTCTGTAGAGTAAAGAGCCGCTGGCATCGTAGACGCTAATACACCCCTTAACTCTACCCCAGAGATTTCTGACAAGCCTGAGTTGAACCGCGTAGCTTCCTGGAGCAACCTCTACCTCTAGCTCGCACGCTCTCCCCTTAGAGTATGTAGGCTTCATGGGTCTGCCTTGACTACAATAAGATTCATCGAGAACCCGGACGTGGTCTTTGGAGACTATGAAGGCGATCTTTCTCTCAGCGTGCTTGCCTCTCCTGCTTCTCGAGGACTCGATTAGGAGCTTTGCTGGCAAGCTTTCTCAACTCTCTCAGAGTAGAGGCTCTACGCGCTCTCGTATTTTCTGAGAGCCGCTATGAGACCCTCTATAGTGCTAGCTTTCCCCGACCTGCAGACCTCGTATTTGATTACCCCATCTGAGACCTCTATCTTAGCCTTGAGGAGAGGCCTCTCGACCTGGATGTATTTGGTTCCGTGGTCTCCGATGACTATGTCTGCCTGAATGCCCTCTAGCTTGAGCCTTCTAGCTATCACGTCTAGCGTGATCTCTTGTCTCTTAGTCTCGCTAGAGGGGTATTCTCTAGCTCCAGCAAGGCTTGCTAAAACAGTGCCAACCTTGGCTGCTACATCTGGGCAGGAGGCCTCATACTCTCTCTCAAGCTTCTTGAGCGCCTCCTCTAGTATCCAGAGAGCATCCATTGATTTAGCGTAGTTGACTATTTCTCTCCACTCATCGCTATCGAGGAAGTCCACGAGTCTTCTGGGGTCTCCTCCGTAGATCGAGAACTTGAACTTATCCTCAGCTCTAGCCATTCTTTTCTTGAGTTCCTCTATGACGACTGTGGGAGGTAGCTTCTCCCAGGATTTCTCGACTAGAGTAGCGTTGAATATGTGGCGTAGGAAATCTAATCGGGGCGTGCACTCTCTCATCTTCCTCATCCCCTCTATGGTGTGCTTGCTCCTCGAGCTTAATATCGCCTACAGAAACATAGTAGCGAGGTGTAACACATAGAGTCTCATCGACTCGAGCGGAGAAGCTTTGCTAGCTCTATCGCAGCATATGTTGTCTCATTAAGCACATCGATAGTACTCGTAGCTAGAGCACAGAACCTGACTTTGAGCACTGGCCTCCCCAGCTTTTCCGCTTCTCGGAGGAGCCAAGCGTCTGTTGTGGTGAGAGGCTCTCCTCTCTCATTAACAGCTATCACGACTACCACTATATCGCTAGCTAGTAATAGCCTAGCTCTTCTGAGAGCATTAGAGGAAGGGCTGGTGTCAATGTCTTCAGCTAGATAGTGCACGACCTGCAAGCCAAGCCACTCTACTTGTGGCTGTAGACCAGCATAGGACACTATAGCAGTGTAGCCCCCTAGAATGCCGGTCGTAGCCTTGACTGACTCTATATCTCTCAGAATGCCCTCCAGCCTCTCTGAGAGCGATTGGTCGTCGAGCCCGCTTCTCGCTAGCTCTCTAGCCACGGCTTTCATCAAAGTCTCTAGATTGAATGGATCGCAGTAGAGCTCATGGTAGTTGATTCTACCATCTGGGAGAACAGGCTTACGAATACCCTCTAGCTTAGTTATGTCTATCAAGACTCCCGGGATAGCTCCCCTCTTCTTTAGCTTCTCGATCTCGAGGTCTATGTGTGTATGCCCCATAGTCACAACTACTAGAGCTGTGGAGAGAGCTCTCCTACCCTGAGGAGTTAGCGAGGCGTGGTGTGGGTCGGCTTCGGGAGTGACGACAAGCACCACTCTCCCCTTTCCCACTAGCTTCTCCAGGTCTCCCACAATACCAGGGAACGTTACCGCTACTAGGTACTCCCCGCTGTCTAGCTCTGGCTGCTCTTCGAGAAGCTTCTCGAAAGCCAGCTTTAGTGGTATGAGGCTCAGCGCTAAGGCTATAGCGAGCCCTAGTACTATTACTATCCTAGAGCTGTGCACAGACACATTCACCAACTACCAGGTCTGTGCACAGAGGTTATAGGGCTTCACTACAGTTAAAACATAGGGGGAGTAAGCCATAGCGGAGTGTAAGACGCTAGAAGTAGCCGTAGAGAGTCTCACAATCAAGTATGGCGACTTGTACGCTTTGAAGAACGTGACTCTAAAGCTAGAGGGACCAAAGCTGATCCAAGTGCTAGGACCCAATGGAGCTGGTAAAACCACTTTACTAAAGGCTGTAGCAGGCATGCTTGAAGCTTCGAGCGGCAGAGTCTTGGTTTGCGGTCTAGACGTTGCGAAAGACTATAAGAGAGTCTCGGCTCTCGTGTCTTACATGCCTCAGACGAACAAGCCCCCACCCCTCACACCCCTGACTGTAGCCGAGCTAGCTGAAGTCTTCTCTAGAGGCTCTAGCAGGGAGGTCGTGGCAGAGTACCTGGAGAAAGTGGGCTTACCGCGAAGAGCCTGGGAGGCTCGATTATCCGAGCTGAGCGGGGGGAGTTTTCAGAGAGCTCTTCTAGCAGCTGTTCTAGCCTCTAGAGCTCCCATAATCCTCCTAGATGAGCCTCTCGCCTCCGTTGACCCTGAGGGGAGAGCGCAGATAGCCGAGCTTCTCGGTGAAGAGTCTAGAAGAAGGCTCGTAGTAGTGACTAGTCACGACCCGCACCCGCTACTAGAGCAGACTAAGATGGTAGTGTTACTCAACAAGATTGTAGTAGCTGCTGGAGACCCTGAGGAGGTTTTGTTGAAAGCTCACCCAAAGACTCTCTACGCTTACTGGGTGTCTGATCATGAATGTTGCTCTCGCTAAATACTTCTCTGTCGCTGTAACCGTGATAGCTATAGCTATAGTCACCATAGCTCTAGCTGTCCACCCTCATCTGCCTAGAGAGACTCTCCTAGCTCTCCTAGGCGCTGCTGTAGGCTTCGGGGCTGTGAGCGGGCTAGTCGCGCTTCAGCGAAGCTATTTCATAGCTCACTCGATGCCACACATAGTTCTCTTCGCTGCTCCACTAGCCGCCTTAATGGAGTACTATCTGGGAGGCAATAGCTGGGTTTACGTTGTAGGGATTACTCTACTCGTAGGCCTCGGAGTCGGTCTATTGAGAGAGAAACTCGAGAGTGATGTAGCGGCATCCATAGCGATAGCTGTCACTGCTTCTTTATCAACACTGACTATCTACCATGCTGTTACAGTGACCGGAGCGGTGAGCGTCTACGCTCTAGTGGTAGGAGACCCTCTATTAGCGACTCTCGACGATGCTCTCCTAGCTCTACTAGTAGGTCTAGCTACTCTATTAGCGTCTCTCGCGATGGCTAGAGAGATAGGGCTGATCGGCGTCGACCGCGTTCTAGCATATAGTGCTGGCGTGAAAGTAAGGCTCTACGAGTCTGGAGCGCTGGCGTTGACCGCGATCGTGTCAGCGACCATGGTTAAGATAACAGGCTACCTCATAGTAGCAGTGTCTCTACTACTACCTGGAGCTGTCTCAGCTATGATGATGAGAGGGTCTAGGCTCCACGTTATAGCCTCTACTGTCGCAGCTCTACTCTCTTTCATGGTAGGGTTGCATGTCTCTCTCTATTTAGATATACCTATATCCGCTGGAGTAGGTATAGCTATGCTCGTGATGTTTGCGATAGCGTGGGTGTTAAAGCGTGGCTAGCAGGAGGAGATTCGGTATCAGCATTAGAGAAGACTTAGCTGAGAGGCTTGATAAGCTCTGCTTGAGGTTATCTATGGAGAGAAGCAGGCTAGTAGAGCAGGCTATATCTAGATACCTCGATGAACTCGAGCACTACTCGAGTAGCCATTACTGCGTCTCTCTCCTAGTAGTTTCGTGTATAGGAGACGCTCTGAGACTAAGAGAGGTCGTTCAGAGATACTCGGAGAGAGTCCTCCTAGACATTCACAGCCATGAGGAGAGCTATTGTAGAGTTGTATTTGTGATAGAGGGTAGTGCTGAAAACATACTAGCTATATACAGGCACGCTCTAGACAATGAAGAGTGCAGGACTACACTAGTTTCTCTACACTAGTCCAGGCTTGAGCCAGCTTTGCTGATTAAGAGAAAGCAGAGAGTCATGACTGCGATGAGATAAAGTTCTAAGAGAGCTACAGAGGGCCATGGAATAAGCAAACCCATCATTGCGACGAGTATCAGGAAAGCTAGCGCGAGAGAGAGCCCAGCGCTCCCTCTAGCGTAAAGCTTGATGGAGGTGAGAGCCACCGTCACGTAGGCCATAGCGAAAAATAGCACCGCGAAGAAGACGTGGAGGCTTCTACCTTCAGGAAAGAGTCCAACACCAGCTAGCATTAGAGACGTGGCTAGCATAGATGTCGCTACGGCTTTGCCGAATCTCTCGTAGAGATAGATGCTGTAACCCGCTAGTACTACTGCTGAGACAATGAGGCTAGCATTGAATATTAACGGTGCTCTAGCACGGTCGCTACCTAAGTCGCTTAGAGCGTTAGCAGTGAAGGAGAACCAGTCTCTGTTGAGATACGTGGAGAAAACCAGAGCTACTATGAACACTGCTAGAGCTAGAAGCCAAAGCCATCTGCTGAACTCGATTACTGTCACGAAGCGCGTTTTTCGAATAACTCCTTCATGTGACAACATATACTCGCTCTCCTTGCGAACTCCTCGAAGCTCATGTTTCTTATATCATCGAAAGTGTAGACGGGATTGCCTAGAGGACATACTCGAGGACGTCCCGCATAAATCCAGAGTCTGGTTACGCTCTCTTCATCCAGCCCAAGCTCGAGCACCTTAGCCATAACAATCCTTAGAGGAGCTGGGAGGCCTAGAGCGAAGAGGCTCGAGTCTATCATCATCCTTTTAGCGCATCTTCTCATAACGAGAGCCAGGCCCGCGCTAGTCAGCCTCACTCCCTTCTTGCTATCCACCTCCACTAGCCCTGAGTCTTGCAGTCTCCTTACGGTAATGCTGACTGCTGGAAGACTTACCCCCAAGGTATTCGCTATTAGCGAAAGTCTCACATAGATGTCTTTTATTGACAACAAGAATATAGCCTTAAGATATCTTAGAGCAGACTCTGAAACCTCGGACTCGCTCTCATAGCTATCCCTTAGTAGAGCACCTTGACGCCTCCTCCGCTCTTCTCTAATACTGTCTGGCTCCTCGCTATTCACCATAGCTTAAATACACCCAATTATGTATTACAGTTTTAAGAAATTTAAGTCTTAATGCTCAAGAAACGACCCTACTTTCGCTGTACGCGCTTCTACTAAGCGTTTAACCTCTCCTCTCTCGAGACTTCTAAGTGGTGCGCTACCAGTGGTTCTCGTCGTGTGGCATGGTCACGCTTGTGTCGAGCTTAGATTATCGAGCGGTGCCTCGATTGTATTCGATCCTCATGATGGAGCCAGTTTAGGTATACCTAAGCCTAAAGCGTCAGCTGACATAGTTCTCGTATCTCACGACCACTTCGACCACAATGCTGTAAGCGTTGTAGCCAAGCCGGGCGCGAGGGTCATCAAGATGGGTTTAGGCGAGAATATTCTAGACTCTCTAAGAGTAGTAGGGCTCCCTAGTTACCACGATAAAGTTAAAGGAGCGCAAAGAGGTAGCAATACTATTTACCTAGTCGAGGCTGAAGGAGTAAGAGTAGCGCATTTAGGCGACTTAGGGGAGGAGCCTGAGCCCTCTGTCTTGGCTAGGATTACTGGAGTCGACCTACTGATAACTCCTGTAGGTGGGACATTCACGATCGGCCCTTCGGAAGCCTGGGCGATAGTCGAGAAGACAGAACCTCTGAACGTCTTGCCGATACATTACGCAGTCAGAGGCCTCAGGCTACCTTTGAGGCCCGTAGACGATTTCCTGAAGCTAGTGAGAGGGTATGACGTGAAGAAGCTCGACGTAAGTAGCTTCAACCTGAGAGACTACAGGAGGAGCGTAGTAGTCCCGAGACCTCCTTGAGCGCGAGAGAGCTTGAAGCTACTCTCGTAGATGCTGACTAACTACACGACCTCCGGATTCTCCTATAGGCCTCTCTAGCTAGCACTAAGCGCTTAGCCTGGGGGTCGAGTGGCTAGAGTTCGCTACCGGGGAGTCTGCTGTAGTGTTTCAAGAGGTGGAAGGTTCTTCAGACTCTCTACTATGATTACTCCCCTTTTTCTTAGCTGAGAGAGCTCTCCTCTTCTCTCCATGCTCGCTACTAGTACTGCTCTACAGCCTATCCTGAAGGCGAGTTCTATGTCTGTATCGACTCTATCACCTATAATGACGACGTCTTCTAGAGAGACTCTGCGACCTCTAAGAGCTATCTCTGCAATCCACGGGTTAGGCTTACCTGCAACGAAGTCAGGCTTTCTGCCTGAAGCTCTCTCTAGTGCTGCGACTATTGCTCCAGCACCTGGATTAGCTCCCCGAGAGGTAGGGTAGGTGGGGTCTTCGTTAGTCGCTACGAAGAACGCTCCTCGCATTATCGCCTTCAAGGCTTTGGATAGCTTTCCGTAGGTTAGCCTCCTGTCTAGACCTACCACTACCGCTTCTGCTTCCTCATAGCTATCGACTATCTTGAGCCCCGCTAGAGAGAGTTCCTCTAAGAGCCCCCTTTCTCCTATAGCGTAAACCTTGAGTCTTTCCGAGCGCTCTCTAAGCCAGAGTGCTGCGGCTTGAGCGCTAGTCACTACATCGTCTTCCGTTACATCAAAGCCGATAGAGTTCAGCCTCTCCGCGTACTCTCTCCTACTAGCTGTCGAGTTGTTGGTAACGAATACTATCTGAGTTCTCTCGAGCGACCTCAGGAAGTCTACATTGTCCCAGAGTATCTTACGGCCTAGCCAAATCACTCCATCGAGGTCAACTATTAGTAGCAATGCTCGAAGACACCAACTGCTTGACCTCCTCGAGCACCTCTCTCGCTAATAGCTGTCTCTGAAGCCTGAGGCTAGCGTAGGTTCTCGAGCCTCCACCCCTACCTCCTAGCCTTGACGCTAGTGTCTTTGCTAGAGCCCCTAGGTCTAGCTTTGCTCCTGCTTTCTGACCAGCTGCTATCTCTAGCTGTATCCCGTCATCAAGCTTTATGATGAGACCTGCGACTACATCCTCGACGTCACTAGTGAGTCTTCGGAGAACCTCTTGAGCAACCTCTCTATCTCTTTCAGGCATCTCAGCTACCACGATTCTCACTCCTCCGACGGGTTCTGCTCTAAGAGCCTCGGCTTTGAGGCTAGCGAGCCAAAGCTCTCTATACGTTTTGAGCTTAGACTCCATCTCCTCTAGGTCCTCGACTAGCCTCCTAGCTCTCTCCACCTCCTGGTCTTTCCCTGCTCCGATTATCTCAGCTATCTCTCTAATCTTGCTCTCAAGTCTCGACGCTTCTTCAGCTACACGCGTGCCAGCAATGAACTCTAGTCTGATCACTCCATCCTGTATCTTCTCCACATTAACTAGCTTGATCGCCCCGATGTCTCCAGTGTTGAGCACATGAGTGCCTCCACAAGCCTGAACGTCCCAGCCCTCGATCTCCACTATTCTTATCTTCTCAGCCATGGGGACTCCGCCTTGGTATATCGAGAAGCCGAACTTTTCCTCAGCCTCGTTCTTGTTCACGAACTCTATCTTCACTCTCCTCCTCTCATCGACCACTCTGTTTGCCAGCTCCTCGATCGCCTTGATCTGCTGGAGAGTGAGAGGTCTATGGTGGGTTATGTCTAGTCTAGCTTTAACCTCCGTCTTCTCCGCTCCAGCCTGCCAGACATGGGAGCCTAGTATGCGCCTCGCTGCTCCTAGGATTATGTGGGTTGCCGTGTGATGCCTCATTATCCTGAATCTCCTCTCCCAATCTATCCTCCCGCGTATACGAGTACCTGGAGAGAGCTCAGAGGCCGGTCTGTCGAGGATGTGAACTACGACACCCTCAACCTTCTCAGCTCCTACGACCTTGTACCTTGCTCTCTCAGACTCCACGTAGCCGGTATCGCTATACTGCCCTCCGCCTCTCGAGTAGAACAGAGTCGAGTCTAGGACTAGGTAGCGGTCACGAGACCCTAGCACTATCGCCTCGAAATCTCTAGCGTAGGGGTCCTGGTAGTAGAGAAGCCTGGTGCTGGGGAAGGCTCTAGCCCACTCGACAATCTCTAGAGGCAGGTCTGTCGTCTCTACCTCCTTAGCTAGCCTGGGTGGAGACCTGTGCCTCTTTGCTACCAGAGAGTAGAAATCGTGGGGGATACTGACTACTACTCCTTTGGGGGCAGCTATCTCAGCGACTACATCAGGCGGGACCCCGTGGCTATCATAGATTCTGATCAAGTCTTCTACAGTGAGAGACGCTCCTCTCCTCAGCTCTCTCTCGACGAGCTTAACTCCTCTCTCTAGAGCCTCCTTGAATCTCTCCTCTTCTAGCGTGACAGCATCGAGGATGTAGTCTCTGTTCTCTCTAAGCTGGGGGAAGTCCTGGCTCCAGAAGTCTATCTGGAAGTCTACCAGGTCTACTAGAGTTCTAGAAGCTCCTAGCTTCAGCAACTGTCTCAAAGCTCTCCTAGCAACAAGCCTAGCTAAATAGCCTTCTCCAGAGTTGCTCGGGACTATGCCATCTGCTAGCATTAGCGCCAAGGTCTTAGAATGGTCGAGTACAGCGTAGAATCTAGCTTCTCTCGAGAGAGTCTCAGTCACTTTCTCTAAGGACTCCTCTGCGAGTTTAGCAACACTCTCGTAGAACAGCCTCAAGCCTCCCGGGCTCTCGGGGTCTAGGCGGCTCGCTGTTCTGAAGGCTGCCCAGAGTATCCTCTCATCGGGTCTCTCTACCCCGAGCTTCTCTCTCAACTTCTCTAATGCCTCACCGTAGATAGCGTGAAATGCTGTAGGCTTCTTCGATGTATACCAGGCTATTCTCTCGACTCCGTAGCCTGTATCCACGATCTTTAGCGGGATCTCAGTGTATCTGCCGTCTTCTACCTTGTACATCATGAAGACCAGCGTGGCTAGCTCTATGCCACCTACTGAGACCTCGAAGCAGGGGCCGGCATTCCCTCCACCCTCCCACCAGGATTCTTTGAATGTTATCATATCCTCGGGCACTCCTATCTCTTCAGTGAAGAACTCGAAGGCGTATCTGACAGTCTCATCCTTCCAGTAGACGTATCTATCTGGGTAGTTGAAAGCGTGGTGAGCAGCCATCTCGAAGCTCGTTAGATGTCTTCCGAGAGTTAAGCCAACATTGTCTATATCCTCGAGCCTGATGCTTGGCTGGCTTATCACGAGAGGGTTAGCGGGAGGTGGGACGAGGCCGCTCGTCACGTGAGGCTGGAATACGGCAATGCTAGCTATAGTCAAATAGAGGTCTTCTCTCCAGCGGGCTACGACAGGTCTCGGAGGCAGAAACTCGTGGCCTCGCTTCAGGAAGAAGTCTACGAATTTTCTCCTAGCTCCTCTCACGTCTAGCTCTTCTCTAGCAGGAATTCTGTCAAACCAGTAGTCGACGCAAGGAGCGTCTTGAGGCTCGTCGAACTCCTGATTTAGAGTCCAGAAGTGTTCAGCACACCTCCTGCCTCGAAGTCTCTTAAACCCCCTCTCCTTAAAGAAGGGTAGCTCGAACTCTCTAGGGTCTACTAGACTCAAGACTCGAGCCCCGAGTCTGAGCAAAAGCGGAAACTTATAAAGCGGAGGAAGAAGGTAAAGACCTGTAGTGAGAATCATCCGAGCTTTTCCGAGGATTTAGACACGTTAGACCACGGTAGAGCTCTGAGCTCTCAGAGTGAGCCCGGCTAGCTAGATGGAAGAGTTCGAGGAGGAGGCTAGCTGAGAGTCCTCGAGCTAGAAGCCGAATAGCCCAGCGAGTCCTGAGGATAGGTCTACCTCTTCCTCTTTCTTCTCCTCTTCTTCCTTCCGCTCAGGTGCTTGCTGTGTCTCCGCTACTTGCTGTTGTGGAGCTGGGGTCTGCTGTAGTGCTACGATGTCCTCTATTCCTAACTCTTTTGCTTTCTCTCCTAGAGCTAGCGCTATTGCCGCCACCTCTGCTATAGCTCTCCTCAAAGCCGGCTCTAGTAGACCGGGTGCTGGTATAGCGAGTTCTCCCGCGACTGCTTCTACTCTTCTCTCAGCGTGCTGGAGCATTATGGGTAAAGCTACGTCTACATCGAATAACGCTGCTTCTACAGCCACCTTCAGGAGCTCTTGAGCAGCGTCAGAAAACTCTTTGGTGACCGATTCGAGGTCGAGCTTTAGGCTACTAGCTGGGATCACTACTCCTCTATCGTATGCCGCGACTACCTTGAGAGAGACCTCTATAGGCTTTACTCCTATCTTCTGGAGAACGCTAGCGACCTCCGGGGTTATCGTCTGACCGGCTTTCACCACGACTGTCGACTTCTTGATGTAAGCTTTACCGCCTCTGACCTCGTAGGGAATCTTGAGCCTACCGAGGACTCCGAGCATTGGACCAGCTGGTATGTTGGTAGGCCCTTCTGGAACCACAATATCTTTAGGTGCTATTTGACCTGGCTTAGCGTCAACTGAGACCTTGAGAGACTCTATGATCGAGTAGAGTCTGAAGGGGTTCTCGTTAGTGAATATCAGGAGAGTTGTGCCGCGAAGAGTGTCTTCGAGAGAGCTCTTGTCGAACCCTAGAGACTCAACAGCTTTCAGTATTAAAGTCTTCTTGGCTACACGCGTTTCTCCTACTTTCCGCAACTCCTTCCTTATCTTTTGCACTACATTGGTGGGAGTGCTCGTCAAGTCCGCTATCATTACTGTAGAGTGTTTAGTGAATAGAGTCTTGAGCTCCTCTACTACCTCTAGCTTCCAAGGCTGAACCTTTCTCGCTCTCACAGCTAGAGCCACGAGCATCACCTCAGAACAGCTACCGGGGGCGCCATAGTCTTCTTGACGTATATCGCTCCTATCTTGTCCGCGCCCAGCTTAGACTCTACTAGCGAGAGCACGGCTTTAGCGTTCTCCACGAGTTGCGAGACATCCATATCCTCTGCTCCGATCCTGCAGCCTATCTGAGGCTGTCCTCTAGCTCTGACCAAGACTGCTCTCTTATATCTCTCCACGAGGTCCGCTATGTTGGCATTGGGGGGGACGGGGACGAGTATCTTACCTCGAGGGCCTAGAGCCGGGCCTAGAACCTTGCCCGCTACACCCATTAGGTCTGCTCTCACTAAGACCCAGTCGCACGACTCCGCGAGCTTTCTCGCGCTTTTCTTATCTAGAGCTTGAACATCCTGCCTCGAGTAGACTTGTATGCCCGGGATGCTTCTAGCAGCTATCAGCATATCGCCTTCCGCTATCACGCACACTCTGACCTCTCTCCCCACACCGTGGGGTAGAAACACTGTCTCTCTGATCCTCCCCTCTTGAGACTTCGGGTCTACGCCTCTCAGCACGATCTGAAGCTCAACTCCTTGAGTGAAACGCCTCCTCCTAGACTCTAGCGCTTTAGCGATAGCGTCTCTGAGACTCTTCTCATCTACCGGCATCGAGTAGACACCCTCTCCGACTCCACACTCTAGACTCTATAAAAGCGTTCTTGAATCTAAGCCGTAACCCATTTGTCTTCGTAACGCTTCAGTAGCTCGTCGTGTAGCCCCTCGTCTATCTCCTTGCTCACTATCTTGGGGTCCTTTCCGTTCACCGTGATCCCGATGCTTCTAGCAGAGCCTAGGATAGTCTTCACGGCTGCTTTCAGACTCTTAGCTAACAGGTCGGGCTTTTTCTCGATAGCTATCTCCACGATCTTCTCTAGAGGCAGGTCTCCTATCTTCTTGTGAGCAGGGTCACCACTAGGCTCAGACGCCTTCACAGCCTTGAGTAAAAGCTCGGTAGCGCTGGGTCTAGTCTGGCCTCCTTTGCCCATACGCTATCCCCTGAGAGCCCTAAGATAGAGGCTTAATAAAGCCTGGCCTTCCTCTCCATCCCTCAGAAAAGCTGGAGCTCTTGGAGGGTCTTGCGAAGTCTCTGCTTACTGCCACTAAAATGTTTATAAGTCTACAGCCAGCTAGCCTTCGCGGGGTGTAGTGGAGAATGCCTAGTGAAGGCAAGGCGTACGTTCACGCTGCGCTAGCTCTATACTACGCTGGGCGACCAATAACGGAGGATGCTCTAGAGAAGATTGTGAGAGCTCTAGGGCTAGAGCCGGACCCTGTTAGAATCAAGATGCTAGTAGCTAGTCTCTCTCAAATCGACCTAGAGAGTGTTCTCAAACAGGCGCTACTAGCAGCGCCAGCCGCTGCGCCTGCTGCAGTCGCTACAACACAGCCTGCCGCGCAGTCAACGACAACACAGACAGTTGAGGAGAAGAAGGAGGAGAAGAAGGAGGAAGAGGTAGACCTATCCTCGGGGCTCGCCGGGCTATTCGGCTTCTAGCGTACACAAGTTCTTCCAGATGACCACTTTTTGAGACTCCGAGCCGCGCGAGCCTTCAGTCAGTCTCCCCTATCTTTTCGGCTCGTCTCACGTATTGAGAGTTGGAGGAGCTCTCAGCTAGAACCACAAGCGTTTCTCTATTAGTTCCCTCGACTCTTCTCTCATCTGGCGGTATCTATGCGACTGAAAGGCTTCACGTTGAGGTATGGTAGAACACAGGTGTTCTTCGGAGCCGGGTCGATCGCCATGCTCGAAGAGCATCTTAGGAGATTCTCGAGAGTGCTGGTGTTGACAGGCAGGAGGGGAGCTCTCTCCAGTGGTGCTCTAGGAGACTTCCAGAAGATAGCTTCAAGACTCGGGCTTCAGGTCTCTCTCTATCAGGGCGTTGAGCCCAATCCTTCAGTCGAGACTGTGGATAAGGTTGCTGAAGCGGCTTGGAGAGGTGGAGCTGACTGCTTAGTCGCTCTGGGAGGCGGTAGTGTTATAGACACGGCTAAGCTGGCTTCAGTGGTTGCTGTCTGCGGGTGCGCTGCCAGAGACTACCTGGAGGGTAGATGTTCTCCCTGCGGCTCGCTTCCAGTTATCGCTGTCAACTTGACTCACGGGACTGGTAGCGAGGTGGATAGGTATAGCGTTATCTCTGACAACTCTAGTAGAGTGAAGCTAGGACTAGCTAGCGACTACTTCTACCCAATGGTGTCAGTCGATGACCCAACCTACACTCTAACCATGCCGAGAGAGCAAATAGTGTACACTAGCCTTGATGCTCTCTACCATTTCATAGAAGCCTCTACCTCTAGAGCCTCATCCCCTATGGTGACAACACTGGCTAGTGAGGGGGTCAAGCTGATAGCTAGGTATCTGCCTAGAGCTCTGAATAAACCCGAAGACGTTGAGGCAAGATACTGGCTGATGTATGCCGCACTCACTGCTGGCATAGCTATCGATAACGCTAGGACACACGTAATACACGTGCTGGAGCACGTGCTAACAGGCCTCAACCAAAGCCTAGCTCACGGAGCTGGGCTCGCCATCCTAGGGCCAGCGGCTATTAAGCACATATGCTCAGAAGCTCTAGAGACGTGCTCGTCGATACTCCAGCCTCTCCTCGAGCCTGGAGAGAGCGGAGATAACCCGGAGGTCTTCGCGAGAGCGCTAGCCCGCTTCCAAGAGTCTCTAGGCTTCGCTGAGAGTCTGCGCAGCTACGGGTTCTCCACGGACCACGCTGAAGAGGTGGTGGAGAGAGCTCTCGAACTCTTCCCAGTACAGCTGAGCCTATCGCCCGTAGCTGTTTCGAGAGAGCTCCTTAAGTCGATCTACCTAGAGTCCTTGGACTCCAGCCGGCAGGCAACATAGCTTTGCTCGCTGAGCACTCAATCGAGGAGAGACTAGCTTAAATAAAGCCTCTTAAGCTAACTGTATAAGAGAAGTCTGAGAGCTCGGCCTTCGGGGTGGTGTTTGTGAAGTATATGATTAAAGCGAGGATAGAAGTAGATGGGAAGGTAGAGAGGCACGATATAATAGGCGCTATCTTTGGGCAGACAGAGGGGCTACTCGGCTCTGCATTCAACCTAGAAGAACTCCAGGAGAAGGATAAAATCGGCAGAGTCTTGATCGACTTGAGACACGTTGGGAGCAAGACTCTAGGCTCTATCCAGGTTCCGAGTAATCTCGATAGAGTAGAGACAGCTATTCTAGCAGCTATGCTCGAAACCGTGGACAAAGTAGGGCCCTACTCTGCCCGCTTGATAGTCGAGGAGGTCAGAGACTTGAGAGCAGAGAAGATCAAATACATCATCGATAGAGCTAAGGAGATATTGAGGAAGATCAAGGAGGAAGAGCCAGACATAAAGGAGATCATAAGGCAGGTCGAAGAGGACTTACTCAAAGTCCCTAGAGTGATAGAGTACGGCCCTGAGAGGCTACCTGCAGGCCCTCAGGTAGAGACAGCCGATACCCTGATAGTTGTTGAGGGTAGAGCTGATGTCGTGAATCTCCTCAGATACGGCTACGAGAACGTGATCGCTCTAGAAGGAGCTAGAGAGAGAGTGCCGGAGAGCTTGAAGAAGCTCGCTGAAGCCAAGAAGGTAGTCTTATTCGTTGACGGAGATAGAGGAGGAGAGCTGATAGCTATGAATGTATTAAGCCAGATGAAGATCGACTACGTGGCTAGAGCTCCGAGAGGTAGAGAGGTTGAGAAGCTTACAGCAAAAGAGATAGCTAAAGCGTTAAGTGAGATGATCCCAGCAGATGAATTCGCTAAGAGCCTAAAGCCTCAAGTTGAGGTAGCTCCACCCACACCCAAGCCTACAGTCTTGCCGGAGGTAGAGGCTCCCGCGGCTGAGGCTAGAGTAGAGGCTCCTCCCGTTGCTCGAGCTGAGGCAGTGGCTGTAGCTCCTCCAGAAGCTCCTCCAGCTCCCCAGCCGGAGATCGAGATGACTACTCTGGCTATACCTAAGAGCATCTTGGAGAATATCGGGCGCCTCAAGGGCACTCTAGAAGCTATAGTCTATGACGCTAACTGGAATGAGGTTATGAGAGTCAAGGTGAAGGATCTATTCAACACCATGCAGAGCCTAGAAGCAGGCAAAGCTTACGCAGTGATACTAGACGGAATAATCACTCAGAGACTAGCCGACGTAGCTGTAGAGAAGAACGTGAGCCTACTCGTGGGTGCTCGAGCTGGGAGCAAGGTGCTACCCAAGAGTCCCGCGTTGAAGATACTCACGTTCGCTGATCTCGGGCTATGAGTCTCCGTGTCGTTAGCTAGAGCCGAGGAAGTCTAGGAGGCTTTTTTGAGGAGACCCTTTAAGCCTCTTCTCCGAGACTCCGAAGAATCCGAGTATCCTCATGACCGCTGGTATCACCTGTTTCTCAACGTAATAGTCTACATCTATCTCATCGAGTGACGCCATGAAATACGGTTTCGCTCTAGCGGAAAGCGGGCCGGAGCCTCGGACTATTACGTATCCTATCTTATCACCCGGCTCTACCCTGATCCCCGCTTTCACCATCATCTTAGCTGCTACCACGTGTGGCTGCTCTACCTTGTACTCGTCGATTCTCCTGGTGAGAGTCTTCCATATGACCAGCTTATCTATACTTACTCTCCTGCCTCTCAGCGAGTCTATGAGAGAGTTCACGTACTCTACGGCTCTCTCCGTGGACTCGGTCTTGAGCACGATCTCGGCTACTGTGGCTTGAGCTTCCTTCGCTAGCTCGCTCCAGTCCCCTCTAACTGCCTCAAATCCCACAACGTCTATCTTGCCGTCTGAGGTGAGACCCACGTATCTCTTCTTGGCTTCAGTGAAGAATACCTTCTTGTACACCTTGTCTATCTTTATGTCGAAGCCTAGCTCTTCCTCCACGAACTCTACTAGCTTCTCTATCTTGCTCTCATCGTATAACACGAAGAGGCTGTCTGTGTCACCGTAGACTACCGGTAGCCCGAGCTCTCTAGCTTTAGCTATAGCGGACTTTATCAGAGTCCTGCCCCAGGCTGTTACTGCTTCAGCACACTCTCTGCAATACCACCTAGCTGAAACCCAGCCCATGTAGCCGTAGCTTGCGTTAGCTAAGACCTTGATCGCCTTCTGTCTCTCATCGAGAAGCCTGTACTCGGGAGAGTCTCTCGGCATCTTATCCATAATCTTCTTGATCTCCCTTCTCCACCTCAGGAATCTCTCCAAGACACTCTTGAAGAAGCCGGGAGGCTCTCTTCTGAACCTATGGCCGGTCTCGGGAGCTATGTAGACTTCTCCAGCCCCCTCTCCTAGCCTCACTAGGGTATCGGGGCCTACGTTATACTTTACCATTATGTTTGGATACATGCTAGCAAAGTCTAGGACGGCTATGTTTTCGTGTATGCCGGGCTTAGGCTCTAAGACTATGGCTCCCTCATAGCTCTCCTCTCCTCTCCAGAGCCTGTTGGGGACTAGCTCTCCTCTCTTGTAGGCTTCTCTAATCAGCCTCCACTCCAGCCTGTGGCCTACGCTAGCCGCCATAACCTGGTCTAGAGGAAGACCACTGATCTGGCTTAGTTGTGCTCCGAAGGGGAGGAGTTTTAGAGCTAGCCTCATAGTGGACACAACGTCGTCTCTCAGATACCTTCTCAGAACCTGTCTCTTGGAGGAGTCCATCCAGTACTCGCCTATCTGCCACCACTCTAGATTCACTCTCTCCTCTTTACTCATGACCCCCAAGTAGTCGGCTACCTCGTCTAAGCTCTTCACTTTCACCTCATGGATCTCCATAGCGAAATCTAGAAGGTCTACGTTGAGCCTGCCGGGTATAGAGATGTGGCCGAAGGAGCTAGACTGAGGAGACCCCCCTCTCCTCCTCCCTACATCTAGCTGAATGCCGTGTAGCCTAGCTCTCTCTATCAGGTAAGGCCAGTCAAACCTGTTCTGGTTATAGCCGACAATGACATCGGGATCTCTGGACTTAAGCTCTGACACAAATCTAGCTATAAGCTCGGAGTCATCGCTACCTCTTGCTTCAAGTATAGTGGGCTCGTCATCCCCAGGATGGGGTAGTATTCCGATCATTATCACTGGGTCTTTCTTCGGATTAGGGGTCCTCATTAGATTAAATACTTCAATGTCGAAAGCCAGGATTCTCAAGCCTTCTAGAGGGTCTACGTTGACCTTCGACTCGTCCTCCACGACTTCTCCAGTAATCTTGTAGACAGAGTCGACACCGTAGTAGCCTGGATTTAGGTGCTCTTGAGCCTCCGCTATGTACCACCTCATGGGATAAAGGTTTTTGTCTATTAGGAATCTCATAGCGAACCTTATGTCGGCTTCTAGAACCTCCTTGACCCCCCTTATCTTAGCAACCTCTTCTCTATACTCTCTCACAGCTGTGGGGATAGTGGTGGTTATCTTTAGAACTCTACAGGGTCTCCCGTAGAGCCTCTTCTCTTGAGTCTCGACGGAGACTATGGGGCTTGAGGGCTTAGAGAGTCTTCTGACCTCTTGCGCTACCTTGGCCGCGTCAGCGCTCTCGTCTAGTAGAGCGTAGAAGTACGGCTTGAAGCCCTCGTAGATTAGAACAGCTCTCCTGCCGTCAGCTAGCCTGGCCCAGAGGATTATCTTAGCCTCTCCACCCTGAATCTCGTAGCTCGCATCTAGGAGCTGGAAGGAGACTCTTACCGGCACGCAGAGCCCTAGTATCTTGTAGTGAGCTGAGAGCCTTAAAGACTAGAGCACTGCTGAGTCTCGGAGATAGCTGTCTTCTAGGCTTGAGAGAGCTAGCTAGAGAGCTCCGGGCTCTACGCCTAGCTCTTCTAGCTTCTTCTTGAGCTCTTGAACTGCTAGACTCTCATCGGGCTTCAGCGTAGTCTTATCGAAGGGATACTGGCTGAGTAAGAGGACTATCCTGTTGTCGTCTAGAGCTAGGAAGAGCTGAGGAAGCCAGGCCATCCCGAAGTCATCTTTCTCGCCGTACTCGTTCACGAAGACGTAGTCTTCTAGCTTGACCTCTAGCTCTACTCCTAGAGCTTTCGCCAATCTCTGAGCTAGCCTCACCCAGTCTTTGTGGAGAGGGTGGAACTCTGCTGAAGCCAGGATAACCCTAGTAGGCTTAGCCACTTCTCGAGCACCGAGTCTCCTCTAGGCGTTAGCTAGGCCTATTTAGCTCTAGACTTCTCGACCTCCTCGCAGAGACTCTTCATGAGTAAAGCGTCTCTGTCTAGGAGAGGGCTCTCGCTTATGACTACCGCCTCTACCCCCGCCTCTAAGTAGGCTCTGCATACTAGGCTCCAGTCTGGACCGTAGTCTTTCTCGGCTAGCGTCTTGTGCTCTCTCTCCCCTCCTCTCCCGTACTCTATCTTGGAGAAGTGTGTGTGGAGAGGATTGACTGCCTCTTGGCCGAGCTCTCGCTCTACGAGCTCTATAACCTTGAGTACATCGTCGAGTCTAGTAACGAATCTACCCTCGTATCTAGCATATAGGTGAGCCCAGTCTATGCAGGGCTTGCATCTACCTATTTGTCTGCATATCTCTATGATCTCTTCCACGGTCCCTATCTGAGAATCCTTCCCCATAGTCTCTGGAGCGATTAATGGGGTTTTGACCCAGCTCGGTAGGCTCTCGAGAGCCGTCTTGTAGGCCGCTATCGCTCTATCTAGAGCCGCCTTCTTGCTCGGATTCCCTTTATAGTAGCCTGTGTGTATGACAACAGCCTCGGCTCCCATCCATTCAGCAGCCTTCATGGACTCGACTATCCTCTCCACGCTTCTAGCCACGACCTCCTTGTCTGTGCTAGCTAGATTTATGTAATATGGGCCGTGTAGAGAGACTCTGACATCGAGAGACCTGGCTTGAGCTCCTAGAGCTCTAGCTCTCTCTTCGCTCACTTTGACCCCGTGTACCGCCTCGTACTCGAAGGCGTCTAAGCCGAGGCTTCGCAGATAAGCTGGAACCCCCTCTAGAGCCCCCCTATAGTCTATAGGGAGCCCTGCTGGACCATACCTTATCCTAGCCGAGTCCGGCCACCTCCTCTACACTGTGCTCCTCTGAGGCTTTAACGAGGTTAAGGCTTAGTGCTCCCGAAGAGGAGAGCCTCAGCTATCCTGGCTTGGTTAGCGTTAGCTCTCACTGTTCTCGTTCTAGAAGCTATGACTTGGTGGTATTTGATCCAGCCTGGGAGGCTCGGTCTGAGAGCTGCTATAGCTGTCTGCGAGCCCGCCTTCTCTAGAGCTAGGAGCAGGCTGTCCGTGAGCCTCGAAGGCTTAACGGCCGCTGACCAGAGAGTGACAACTCTGGGAGACCAGCTGCTCGACGCGTACTCTAAAACCAGCTCGAGAGCCTCAGATAGAGCCTCCTCCAGCCTGGGGCTCTTGCCTAGGTCTGGTGGAGACTCGTAGACCTCCAGGAGGGTCTCAATGTCGGGGTCGCTGGTAGGGTCGAGGATCGGTGCTACTCTCTCTCCGTAGAAGACTACGGCTACGCTCATACCACTAGACTCGGCTAGAGAGACGAGAGACTCGAGTAGCCTCGCTGCTAGCTCCTTCTCTATAGAAGCCGTCTTCTCTGCTAAGATGATCGCTAGGCTCACGTGAGGAGCTCCCCCAGAGCTCTCGCCAGGTCTTCCTTGCTCTTCACTCTCCTAACTATCTCGAGAGGGGCTTCGTGTATAGCCTCGTCTCCTATGAGCAAGATCCTGGAGTCTACTCTGGACGCTCTAGCGTAGGCTAGAGCTAGCTTTACGGGGACTCCTCCTGTCACCTCGCCGTCGGTTATGGCTACTAACATCTTCTGCCCTCTATGCTGCCTTAGGAGCTTGACCCCCCATATTATGCCGTCTCCTAGAGATGACCCCTCATAGGTTCTCGTTATCTCCGAGAGGGCTTCTATGAAGTCCTTGTAAGACCTAGTGGGGGGCAGTATGGGGACAGCGTTCTCGTGGAATACCGCGAGAGACACGCAAGCACCGCTCTCTAGAGCTCTCCTTCCGAAGAAAGCCACAGCCTCTACTACAGCGGCTAGCTTGCTGGGGACAAGGTCCCCGTAGGGCTTCCCCATGCTGAGAGACACATCTAGGACTATGGCTATCCCCCTATTTTCTGGCAAGCCATCTCTCCTCCAGCTCAGCCGGGACCAGGACCGGCACCGCTTTGAGCGACAGTATCGTCTCCCTCAGGATTCTGGCGTCCGAGAGCGAGCCCTTCTCGATCAGCGTCTCTAGTATGGAGAGAGAGGAGTGAGCGCGAGCCCCTCTGCGGCGAGCTTCAGCTCTCACTCTCAGATCATCGCTTATCAGAGGCAGCCTCTCTCTAGCCGCGTAGTCTATACATGCTTTCTCGAGTGGGGTGACTGCTCCGAAGTCCTCGCTCTCGTCCACCTCCAGGTCGACGTAGCCGGATACTAGGACCGCGGGGAGCCCTACTCTTACCCGGAGAGCGTTGAGCGCCTGAATCCTGGGAGCTAGCTGTCTCGGAGCCAGCATCTTGACATCGTGGCCTCCAGCTGACGCGATCAGATCCACGAGCCTAGACTTGTAGATAACGTAGACGCTCGAGGGGTCTAGGAGGAGCTCTCCCCCCACAGCCGCGACCTCGCCAGAGTCCAGGACTCCGAGGAGGGGCTGGACTCCTCTGTAGACTAGATTGTCTAGAAACTCGTCGTACGATACTCCAGCGACGTCGGCCGCATAGCCTAAGCTGACCTCTCTCGAGAGGTAGAGGTCTAACGCTACTCTCTTCAAGTCGAGGCTCTCGAAGTATCTCCTCAAGGCGTCTCTCACAACCTCAGACACGCTTCCGTAGAGGCCGAGCTCTACGAGCTTTCTGAGTCTTCGCTCTAGAACACCGCTTATCTCCACGCTCACGACCAAGCCCGGAGCCCGCTGGAGAACTCTGTTCAGAGAGGAATAAAAAAGAGAGAGGAGGGGGGAGTAATTCGGGAGGAATTAGCCTTTTCTAGCGAAGGCTATGTAGGCTGCTAGACCTAGGACTATTAGCGTTAATATTATGTTGATTATCGCTAGCGTCCTGACACCAGCAGCTGTCTCGGCTACGGTCTCTATGTCGGCGAGCTTGCTCATTATCTCGCTCCTAGCTTTGTCGACAGCGCCGGTTACAGCGTCTCTAGCTGTGGCTACATCGGTCTTCGTGGCTAGGCCCGCTACAGCAGTGTTTATAGCCGTCACGACTCTAGATATGTCGTCGACCTTGGTGTTTATCGTGGCCACGATGGTTCTTATCTCGCCAGTGCGGGTATCGATCGCTGTCACAGTGGTCCTGATGGCTCCCACATCGCTCCTAATCGCTGTCACGTCGGACTGTATGCCGGAGGCTATGGCAGTCAGGCTGTCTATCTTGCTCGAGACGGCAGCTATATCGGACCTTAGAGTGTTAGCGACGCTCGTGAGCTGAGCGCTCAGAGCGTCTATCTTGCTCGAGACGGCAGCCACGTCGGACCTTACGGCGGATATATCGGACCTTATGGCACTCGTGGCGTCTGCGATCTGCTTGGAGATTTCGTCGAGCCTGCTGGCTATGGCTAAGAGCCTGTCAGACGTCCTCTTGTCGAAGTCGGCGAGAGCCTGAGCCAGGCTCTTGAGGTCAGCGCTCACAGCGTCTATAGCGGTCTTGATGTCCATCTGGCCCTTAGCGAGCAGCTCGCCATAGTACTCGACTCTGCCAGCGACCTTAGCTATCTCCGCCGCCAGGCTAGCGTTGACCTGAGCGAGCGCCACGGAGAGGTCTCCTAGGTTGATGGCTATGACCTCTATGGCGGCGAGAATGTCGCCCTTAGACTGGTCGATCTTAGCCAGGACCTCGTCTAGCTTCCCGCTTAGAGCAGCCCTCGCTTCCGCTATCTCCATGGAGATTTCGTCGAGCTTCTTGGCTACAGTATCTAGCTTTGCTAGAGTGTCTTCTACGATAGCCTTTATCTCGGCGAGCGAGTATGGTGGGACGACGAAGCTAGCTATGTCGATTGCCGTCTGAACTGGAGCTAGCTCGTGTACTCTGACCTCGGCTCTCACGATTACAGCAGCGTTCGTGCCCTTGAGCTCGCTCCCTGGGACGAAGACTGCGTGGAAGAGCCCGGGTATGCCTGTGTATGTGAAGGTGAGAGTGTGCAGTATCGGATATCCCTTAGTGTCGTAGTAGACCACTATGCCCTCAATGTTGTGAGCTACAACCCTTCCTGGCTCGAGAGGCTCGCTATCGAGTAGCGCTAGAACCCAGACGTTGACGGGGAGGTCGGCGAACTGAGCCGGGCCGATTGCTACCTTGATCGTGAAGACTGGTAGCGCTGCCACGTAAACGTTTATCACGAAAGTTAAACCGCTAGTCTGGTCAGTCACGAAGACCCTATACTGCCCGGGTAGTGTCGCTACAACAGAGAGTGGTAGCGTGTAACTGAAGGAGCCCTGCACGTTAGTCTCCACAGAGCCGTCAAATATGGGCACAGTTAAGCCTACACGCACAACTTTTATATTGATAATACTGTTTGGACTAAAGCCAAAACCTATCATGGTCAGGTCTAGTGCTAGCGGTAGGTGGATTGTTTCGCTCATCTTGTCTGGAGCGTACATGTGACCCAGCAGTCTATCCTGCGGCCCGAATACGGCGAGAGTGGAGTCGACCAGGACTTTCGTGGCTGCATTTACACCACCGACTGCCACATAGTAGTTGCCACGAGGTATCTCGACAGGCATCCTCACATTCTCTAGCTTCAGGTAGCCTGTGGGTAGAGGTTTGGCAGGTATCATAATATACCCATCGAGGCTTATAGTGACACTGGTCCCTGGAGTGAAGCCTATCACCTCGATGGTCTCAATCGTACGCATAGCCTCAGGCAGCCATGTGGCGCCGTATGGATACCTAGTTAATAAGGGAGGTAGCTTGAAGACTGGCTGGTCGATGCCTGCTAACCCTACCTTGGGATTGACATAGACTCTCACGGTTCCGTAGGTCACTGTCCCGCTTATCTGGTAGAAGTTGCCTCCCGTCCCGGCTACTCTGAGAGTGACAGACGCCCCGGGTGCTAGTATGGCATCACCTGGTATCTGGACTATTACGGCGAAGTCTCCAGTCTTGGCATCCCAGAGAGGCCCGGCCACTATGTTCAAGGGTATGCTGGTCGTGTCTACTATGAGAGTGAAGGTCAGCTCCTCCATGATGAAGCCATAGCCTCTGATGTATATGTACTCGCCGGGCACGAACGTGGGCGGCTCTATCACAGGCTTGCCCTCGTTATCGAAGGCTCTAGCAATGAAGTAGGGTCCCACCTTGAAACTCTGCGTGATGTCGAAGAGCGCGTAACCGGGCCACACGCTATCCATGACCAGCGGTATTATCATCTCGCCTCCATAGAGTATCGGTGGCAGAGTCACGTTGAATCTGCTGTAGCCGTTAGCCACTGTGGTGTTCACGCTGACGCGGGCAAGTGAGACGAGCTTGTCCCCCTTGACTGAGAAGAACTCGACAATCAAAGTCCTAGCTCCGCACACGAAGTTGAAGACTTCTAGCTCTACTACGTCGCCGGCATTCATGTCAGTAGCTGGACCCACTACGCCCGGATGGAGTGATCTCACGTTGGAAACAGGGTATACTCTAGCCTCCTGGTGCAGAACGAGAATGACCTCGGGCACGGATATCGTCTCGTTGACTACGGGCTTGCCCATGCTGGAAATGCTAGTTACATTCACATAGTAACCCGTGAAAGTCTCCGTGATATTGACGCTCACCGAGACCCCGTATCTAGCGCAGACAACGTTGACTCCTAGCGGTGTAGCGCAGACCTTCAAGTCTCCCAGTAGCTGGCCGAAGTCCGCGATCTCGCCCGTGAGGGTTACTACGTAGATTGCTGGTCTAGATATCACAGCTCCGCTTAGGAAGTCTGATGTGGCGCTAGCGGTCCCGTTAGCCGGTATGGTCCCCTCAGCGCTCCTCCTCACGTTCCCGCCTACTAGGAGCTGCACGGCTAGACTCTTTCCTGTGAGGTCGTAGCCCGGTACGAGCACGTAGACAGCTGTGAGATTAAGCGTTAAGTCGAAAATGTTCGTTGTCTTGATGGGCTCACTCACAGGTATCCTCGACAAGTCTTCTCTAGCTAGCGTAGCGTACATCGACGGGTCTTCCGCAATGTATATTGGGCTCTCTGAGACTATCGCTGGTGCTCCCGCCTGAGGGGCCGCAGCCACCTTCAGCCAGTAGATTCCCTCAGGTACATCAGCCGGTATCTTGATGCTGCCGAATATGACTGTATAATTGTACACCACGGCACTACCGAGCAACCTGTCTCCTATAGTGATCTCCGCGTAGACATTCCCGCTCAGATAAAAGAATAGCTCATGAGCATCAGCCACAGGATGCCCCGGTATTGGTATTAGTGTTCTGTCAAGCATGAAGAATAGCTCCGTGCCGGGGCTAGCTACAGCCGTGTAGAGTACCAGAGCTGGAGGGATCTGAGCCTGAGCCGGGACCATCGCGAGGATCAGAGGCGCTACTACTAACGCCGCCAAGACCAAGCCTAGAACTCTCTTCGAGTTCACGCTAGACACCATAGCCGGCTATGGCTGAAAATAGGAGAGGACTCTTAAGGACTCCGGCTCCTTGGGCTTTAGCTAACTCCCCGGTTACTCCGGGCGCCGGTACTGCTCTCCTCCCACGGAGAATCGTGCTGGCCTGCATCGTCTGCGTCACAAAAGCCTAGCTGCCGTAGCTCGCCTCGCTCACGTAGCTGCAGAGGGTTCGGCTCTCACATCGGCTGGCATCGCCGCCTAATCTCGGCTCTCCGTGTCGGCCTCGAGGCTCCGATCGCGTAAGGCTAGGTGACGCAGGCTAGTGAACTCTCGCTGAGAGTCTCGCCTCCCGTGACCACGTAGTACGCTTGCCTTGTAGCAGGCTCTCTGAGAGGCGCTGACCTAACGTCTACCAGAACTCGGGCTTTGAGACTGCTCCAGTCTACTAGGGCTGGAGCCCAGTATAGCGTTGATGTCGCTGTGAGAGGAGCGTCCCGGATTACCGTCACGTAGCCTCTTTGCTCTACTCCAGCTCCCTGAGAGACAGCCAGTAGGCCTGTAGTAGGAGCTGCTATGATGGCTCTGAAGCCTCCGGGAGCCTGGATTTCGATGAGGTATGGCGTGGTGGATTGAGTTGGGAGGAGCCCCTCGGAGCTCGACCCTCGTAGAGTCCAGTTAGTGCAAGAGGCTGGAGTGCCGGAGAAGCAGGTGAACTCGAAGCTCACAGGTCTCAGAGCCTGGCTTGCTCTCGGGAGCAGCTCTATCTCGAAGACCCCTAGAGGGCTCCAGAAGCTAGTCCACTCATTCCCGAGAACCATGTAGGAGCACGATGATGCAGTGTAGCAAGCGCCCAGCCTGATAGAGGGCATTGAAGATGTTGCTATAGCATCGTATATCGAGTAGGTGAAGAGATCGCCTTCATTGAGAGGCTCGTAGCTGAAGACTGCTACTCTAGCTCTTATAGCCTCCGACCCCTCAATCCTTATCTTAGCGGGGCTCATCGAGTAGATCGTTACCTCGTTTATGGTCAGTCTGACTTGAATAGAATGTGTTGTGATAATGTTAGCTAAGCCGTTGTATAAAATGACTATTGGCCCATTGGTTTCATAGAGTCCTCGAGCTTCACTCTCTATGATAACATGATATCTTGGATATATGCCTCGAGTATCGTCAGTTCTAGCGAAGGACGTGATCGCATAGAAGGATTGGCTACCTCTAGGGGAGTAGGCTAAAGCGGAGATGAATCTGGACAGGCTGTTTCCAGTGGGCGCGCTGGGGCTCTCGAGATAGTAATTCGGGCGCGGATATACGACCTCTATGGAGCCTTTGAAAACCGATGGATTCTCTGTAGATAGCGTTAGCCACACATACTGAAGTCGAGATATCCCGGCTTCCCTAATGAGCTTGGCGTGAGCCATCACTCTAGCCTTCACTCCATCACCGAGGTCGACCACTGCTACCTCTACAGACCCTACGCCGGACCTCTGGGATCTCTCGGGAGTCCTAACTATCAGTGAATCACCGTATACCGAGAGAGTGAATGAGAGCTCTACTCTGGGAGTCAGGGTCTTCGAGGACAGTACTTGAGGAGCTCTAGCCTCGAGTATTGTGGCGAAGCTCAGAGGGTCTACTCTGGCCGAGGTGTAGCCTATGACTCTAAGGCTTCTCGATAGCTCCGCTACGCCACGCTCCTGAGACCTTACCGAGGAGACTCGCGAGAGTTCACACGCGAACCAGCCATCCCAAGAGCTGGGGGTGCTCCCTATCCTCGGGTCTCTCTCGGGGCTCCAGTAGACTACGTTGCCTCTCTCGAGAACTACCAGGACTTTGACTTTCTCGCACGAGTAGTTATCCAGTAGAGTGACTCTCCTAAACCCGTCCACCTCCTCGCCGACTCTCTTGATGACTACCCTAGAGTCCTGGAGGAGAGCTATGACGTGAGAGACCTTGATTGGAGCGCTCGAGTATATCTCGACCTCTAGAGAGCCGTTGGCCGTGTCTAGGCTGATGACGGGGGGGTTGACGGAGTCTAGCACTGTCTGAGAGACCTCTAGAGCCGCTCTCCTCGACTCCTCCAGCAGGCGGGAGTGCAGGCTTAGCGAGAAGACTACGAGAGAAGAGACTATGACGGATAGGACCAGAATCGAGAGGAGGCCGCTCAAGCCTCTCCTCAACACCCCAACACCGTGGAGCAGGCGGGAGCCGCCACAGGGGGAGAGAGCCGAGCGGACAGCTGCCTCGATCGCCGTAAGCCCTCCCCCTCCTGCCCCACGCGTGCTGCCTATCGCTGAGCGAGCAGGGGGCCTCCTCGGGAGCTACTATATAGCTCTCGACGAGCGGCGAGGCTGGAGGAGGTAGGAGATTGGAGGCAGTGCCCCCCGAGTCTCTGGCGAGGCTGGAGGAGGTCTTGAGGCGCTCTAGGCTAGTCGGGGTTGCGACGCACTCGAACGCAGACCCCGACGCTCTAGCCTCTCTCGTTCTGGCTGCTAGAATAGCCTCCCACTTCGGGGCAAGAGTCTGCATAGCCGTGCCCGAGGGCTTGTCTAAGGCTTCGAAGAGGCTGGTTGCCGCTCTCTCGCTAGAGCTAGAGGAGAGCTGCGATAGCAGTGAGAGCCTTGATGTATGCATCGTGGTGGACTCCTCTAACCCTGCTCAGCTCGGAGACAAGGCTTCTCTCTGCCTCTCTGCGGGGAAGCTCGTCGTCTTCGACCACCATAAGCTAGGAGAGCTGGCTAAGAGAGCCGACGTGGCTATAGTGGATGAGAGCTCCCCGTCTACGACCGAGCTGTTGGTGGAAGCCTGCTCTAAGCTGGGTGTCTCGATAGAGAGCCATGTGGCTGAACTCGCGCTAGCGGGGATCCTCTACGATAGCAGGAGGTTCTCTATAGCAACAAAGCACTCCCTCCTAGCTGCAGCCAAGCTCCTAGATTATGGCTGCGACTACGGTAAGGTAGTAGAGCTCCTCCGCGTCGAGAAAGAGTGGGTTGAGGAGCTCTCCGAGAGAGTAGCTGTCCTGAAGGCTCTGTCTAGACTGAAGCTGGGCAAGGCCTGCTCCGACATCCTGATAGCGTCTACGAGCGTGGGCTCTCACGAATCGCTCGTAGCCAAGAAGCTCGTAGAGCTGGGAGCCGACGTGGCTCTAGTCGTGGTCGACAGGGGGGAGTCTAAGAGAGTCTCCGTTAGAGTCTCGAAGAGAGCTCTAGCCCGGGGAGTCAAAGCCTCCGACGTGGCCTCCTACGTGGCCAGCAAGCTGGGAGGAGAGGGGGGAGGGCACGAGGAGGTTGCTATGGCTCACGTCAAGAGTAGCCTAGACTCGAGTGAGATAGCGGAAGAGATAGCCAGCTTCCTGCCCGGGAGGATAGGGAGGATCTGCAGGGAGTGAGTGCTGTGGAGAAGAAGGTGAGAGTCTACGCTGACTACAGAGAAGAGCCAAGCGGGATACCCTCGCTTCTCGAAGCAGCAGGGCTCATAGTCTTTAGGAAGCAGCTCGAGATAGGGGATTACGTGCTACCAGGTGGTGTCGCTGTGGAGAGGAAGACTGTAGCTGATTTCGCTAGCTCTCTCTTCGACGGGAGGCTTTTCGAGCAAGCATCTAGGCTCTCTGACTCCTACGACGTGGTCGTCTACATCGTAGAAGGAGACCCGAGAGACTTCAGGCTATTTCACAACAAGCTCAAGCAGATCCACAGCGCTCTAGCGGCTCTAGTCTTGAGCTTCGACGCTAGAATCCTCTTCAGCTCTAGCCCTAGAGAGAGCGCGTCTCTCATAGAGGCTCTTGCCAGAAAGTCTGCTGAAGAAAGGGGAGGAGGCCGAGCGGTCATCCACAAGAAGCCTAGGCTCTCTACTCTGAGAGAGTGGCAACTCTACGTGGTCAGCTCCCTCCCCGGGATCGGGCCTAGACTCGCTGAGAAGCTGTTAGAGCAATTCAAGACTGTCGAGAACGTGTTTACAGCCAGCCTGGCTGAGCTCCAGAGAGTCGTAGGGGAGAGTAGAGCCGAGAGGATCAAAGCTCTCCTGAAGACTCCCTACGAGAGGCGCGAGAAGAGGGCTCAAGACCTATCTGAGTTTCTCGAGAGCCCCTGAGCTCAGCTAGGGCTGAGTACATGGCGTAAGCTAGGTAAGCGTAGGAGTTCAGGACTGCTCTAAGTCTGCTCAAGCTCTCAGCCTCGACTAGGAGAGAGACGCAGTCTTCCTCGAAGCCAACCGAGACTCTAGCCTTGGGGGGAGCTGGTTGTGAAGCCTCAGCTAGGAGGCTCTCATACACGGGTCTAGTGTACTCTCCTAGACAGAGCTTCATCTTCGCTCTCGCCAAAGAGGCTTCAGCCCCGTCTTCTCCTCGAATACTCTGAACGCTCTGTCTAGAGCTTCGTCAACCACTCTCTCCAAGTCCTCTCTGGAAGCTGCGATCCACTCTGCTCGAGCTTCCGCTACTAATATCTTCCTCTCCCCCCTTTTCTCCAGCCTGAGGACCAGGTAGGCGTTACTTGACCTCTTGCCTAGAGCTTCTTCTAGAAAGCGTCTAGCCTCTTTCTCCGCTTCGAGAAGAGCGTTTACTAGAATCTCCTCGCTGCTACTCCTACCCTCCGGTCGCCGCTCTTCCACTCAGTAACGCCCTCAGCTCTCCAGCTAGCCTATCGACCTCTCTCCTCAGATACTCCTCTTGAGTCTTAACTGCTTTCAGCTTTATCTCTAGCTCCTCCTTCCTGCTTTTCAGCTCATCGAGCAGACTGCTCTTAGAGGCTCTCACCATCACGTGCCCGACTATCTTATACAGCTCTGCGTCATCAGGCAGCCCGGAGACTCTGCCGAGCACCTCGTCGAGCTCGGAGAGAGCTGCTTCTAGAGCCGTCCTCTCTTGGGTCACGGCAGCCAAGGTGTCTCTTAGCTTGACGTACTTAGTGTACTTAGCCTCAACCTCCGGAGGCACTCTCTCAACCATACGCTCAGCACCCACCGAGCCCTCTACCACCTGTCCCCTATTAAAGCTAAGCGGCCGCGGCCATAACCCGCTTTCAGTACCTCCAGCGGCATTCGACTCAGCGGTCTCTCGGAGGGCTCGCGCGCTCCTCACAGCCCCCCGCCTTGCTCACCCGGGGTCGGCCGTTTCAACGCATCCCCCGGCTTCCTCCACCGGTTACTACCCTCTCGTTGCCGAGAGGGTCTCGCGGCTTCATCGACATAGCCGGAGGCCGTCTCGTTTCTGTGCCGTAGCCGCGGGTATCACCCGCACCCCTTGCGGGGTCCGGGAGCGCGGTGAGAGCGGTGTGTCCTCGGGCTTAGAGCCCGTCGGCCGCTGGCCGCGGCCTTGTGTCTAGGTATATCTCGAAACCTATTATAGGTCTCAACGTTGTGGGAGCGATACCGGCCGCGGAGGGCTGGGGGTGGAGTGCTCAGGAATCTGGTACCCGTGCTTCTCCTCGCCATCCTAGTTCTGAATGTCACTGTCACGGCTCCGGCTCAGGAAAGGGTTCTAAGAGTCTACAACTACAGCCAGTACATAGACCCCGAGGTGCTGGAGATCTTCCAGAGAGAGACCGGGATACGGGTTGTCTACGATGAGTTCGAGAGCGCTGAAGAAGCGTGGGCTAAGCTGATTGCCGGAGGAGGAGGCTACGATCTAATCGTGCTAGCACACACTCACCTAAAGCTAGCGATCGATAGAGGTCTCCTACAGAGGATCGACAAGAATCAGATACCGAATCTAGCTTACCTAGACCCGAGACTGAGAGGATACCCGGCCGACCCGAACATGGACTACTCTATCCCATATAGCTGGGGCGCTACTGTGATAGCTTACAATAAGGACTGTGTTAGAGACCCTCCCAGAAGCTGGAGAGAGTTCTTGAGCCCCGATTACCTCAAGAGGTACTCTGGCAGAGTTGTTCTCCTATCGGAGGGGACAGATGTAGTCGAAGCCACAATGATAGCCTTGGGCTATGATATAAACGATGAGGCCTCGTGGTCTAAAGAGGTCATAGACAAAGTAATAGATCACTTGAAGAAGATACGTGGCTATCTCAGAGGGTTCTGGGGAGTCACCGACATCACGCAGAAGCTTATAGCTGGAGAGATCTGCCTAGCTCAAGCCTGGACGGGCGACGTTCTCTTCATGATGTCAGAGAGCGATAGAGTGGACTTCATAGTACCAGAGGACGGCCTGTATATATGGATAGACTTCATGGTCATACCTAGAGATGCTAGAAACGTCGGGGAAGCTCATCTATTCATCAACTTCCTCCTGAGACCAGACATAGCTGCCAGGAACGCTAAGTACACCTACTACCCGCCACCAATAGATAGAGAGGTCTTGAGAAGCTATGCTGTTAAAGTCGGAGACAGCGAGCTTCTCTCCTTAATAGACTCTGGACTCCTCTACCTAGAGGGATACGAGTTCATCATGAGCCCCTATCTAGACGAGAGCAAGCTCGAAGCAGTGACTAGAGTAATGATGGAGGTCCAGGCTGGGAGACCTCTAGGACTCTATCTCGCAATAGCAGTGTTAGCTTTAGTAGCGATAGCATCCATAATCGTGCTACTAAGGAGGCGTAAGCAGTCAGAGTTAGAACTCATAGGGGAGAAGATGAGGTGGGCGGTGCTCGCGTAGACTTAGAGAAGGTGTGGGTAGCCTACGGAGACTACTATGCTCTACGTGGAGTCTCAATAGAGATACCGAGAGGCTCCATAGTCTCAGTAATAGGTCCTAGCGGATGCGGTAAGACTACGTTGCTGAGAGTGATAGCAGGTCTCGTTGAAGTGAAGAGAGGTAAAGTGTACTTTGACGGAGAAGACTATACTGAAACCCCTCCAGAGGAGAGAAACATAGGGATGGTCTTCCAGGACCTAGCACTATTTCCTCACATGAATGTCTTTGAGAACATAGCCTTCGGCTTGAGGGTTAGGGGGGAAAGAGAGGAGTATGTGAGGAGGAGAGTATTCGAGGTCATGGAGCTCGTAGGCTTAGAGCCTCGAGTATTCGCTTCGAGAAGAGTGAATCAGCTGAGCGGGGGGCAACAACAGAGAGTTGCTCTAGCCAGAGCTCTAGTCCTAGAGCCTCGAGTATTGCTTCTAGACGAGCCTCTATCTCACCTAGACTACAAGATAAAACAGAGACTCCTCGAGGAGCTTAGGAGACTTCAGAGAAGGCTAGGAGTCACAACAATATACGTGACTCACGACCAGACAGAGGCGATGCTCGTCAGCGATCTCATAGCAGTGATGATGGATGGCGAGATAGTACAGTATGGAAGCCCCTCAGAAGTCTACGAGTACCCCTCAGACCTTAGAGTAGCGTCATTCTTCGGTGACTTAAACATACTACCTGGTAGACTTCTAGGAGTAGATGGCTCTGAGTCTGTAGGAGTGAGACCAGAAGACATCTTGATCAATCCTCTTGAAGAAGTCGACATAAAGCTTTCCGGAGTCGTGGACGACCTCTTATTCCAGGGACCGCTCGTTCGGATAGACGTGAGGGTAGATGGAGTTCTAGTGAAAGCAGTGACTACTAAGGCTGAGTTCTACAGGAATAGGATCTCTCTAGGTGAGACTATCACGCTGGGCTTGAAGAAAGATAAGCTGAAGGTGTTTGGTGCTAGCTCGTGAAGAGCGTCAAAGCCTACCTCTCGCTAGTACTTGGAGTCCCCCTAGCACTCTTCCTACTCCTCTTCTTCTACACTCCGCTTGTAGTCTTAGCCTATACCGTCTTCCGAGTTCAAGAAGGCTCTAAGCTGTTTACGCCAATCGATGTGATCACGAATCCCACCTATCTCTCTGTTCTCGCTTTTAGCGGAGAGGTAGCCTTGATCACTACCATCTGCACTCTCCTAGTAGCATACCCTGTCGCTTTATACGTGGGCCTCTACAGTAGGGGCTTAGAGAGAATAGCCTTAGTCGTGCTGTTAGTGACCCCTTTTTGGATCGATGTTCTTCTGAGAACGTGGTCTCTCAGGACTCTCCTCTACTCTATCGGCATTCGTGAAGGCTATCTAGCCATGATTATAGGCATGGTGTACGACTATTTGCCATTCATGTTCATCCCTCTAGCGATATCATTGATGAGAGTCCCGCCTAACGTCTTAGATGCTGCTAGAACGCTGGGAGCTAGGCCACACCAGGTTCTAGCTAGAGTCGTGCTACCTCTAAGCGCTCCCGGAGTAGCTGTAGGCTCTCTACTCGTCTTCTTGATGAGCTACACGGAGATAGTGATACCATCTCTCTTGGGAGGAGTAACGGGAGCGACTGTAGGGGTCGCGATATATCGACTGTTTCTCGAAGCAGACCTCTGGAATGAGGGAGCGACGCTCGCGCTAGTAGCTACAGCACTGGGCGTAACCGTAGCTGTCTTGACTCGAAGAGCGGCTGAGAGAGTTGGGGTCTAGCTTCTCGTCTAGGATTCTAGGGAGTCTTCTTGACAAGAGGTTCTTGAGAGCCTATGCTCTAGTCGTAGTGCTAGCTCTCTACGCTCCGCTCGCTGCTATGCTCATACACAGCTTCAACGAGAACCCCTTCATGGGAGAGTGGAGAGGCTTCACGCTCAAGTGGTATCAGCTAGTCTTAGCTGATAGCAGGTTCAGAGAGGCTCTCTTCAATAGCGTGACTGTAGCCATGGCTAGCGCTACTCTCAGCGTGCTTCTAGGCTTCCTAGCAGGTCTTGCGACAGGACCGGGTAGAGTCAGAATCTTAGACTACATAGTCTATCCAGTCATAGTCATGCCGGAGGTAGCTGAAGCCGTGGCTCTCTTCCTCTTCTACATCTACATCAAGATCGAGCTAGGATGGCTTACAGTCATGCTGGGACACACGGCCTTCAACGTAGCCTTCGCCTACACAGTGATCAGCGCTAGTGGGCTAAGACACCCCAGCCTAGAGGACGCTGCTAGAACACTAGGAGCTAGACCGCACCAGGTGCTAGTCAAGATAACGCTACCTCTCTCTCTGCCAGTAGTAGTAGCGGCTTTTGCCGTGACATTCATCCTAAGCTTCACGAATTTCGTGAAGACCGTGTTCACTAAAGGACCGGGCTTCGAGACACTGCCATTACTCATATGGGCTAGAGCTAGGAGACCCGGGATAGACGAGCTAGCCTCTCCTAATGCTCTCAACGCTCTAGCATCGCTAGTCTTCCTGGCCACTCTTGCTATCGCGATCGCTGTATCGATAGCATACGTTGCGAGCACGTCTAGGAGAGAAGTCAAGAAGGAGAGTGAGTAGAGCTGGTCCCGCCGGGGGGATTCGAACCCCCGACCACCCGGTGTCTGTGAGACACCGGGCTCTACACGCCCGTCTCACTACAGCCGGGCGCTCTACCGCTGAGCTACGGCGGGCTACTCCTAGAATCCCGGGAAAGCTAGCGGAGCTTAATTAGTTATTGAAGTCAGTTGTGCTCTCCTGCGTGCGTGGTGGTTGAGAGAACTCTAGGTCTTGCCTCTACGCGTAGCCGACTCCTCTAGGACCAATGCTAGCATCTCGGGGAGAGCAGCGTAGATTCTGACTAGTTTCTCTAAATCATCTAACGCTATGTTCTCGTCGGGAGCGTGTGCTAGCTTGGAGTCAGGCCCGTAGGCTATTGCCTTAGACCCTCTCGTCGTATAGTACCACATGTCGAGACCTCCGGGGCACACGACTGGGTCTAGATCCGCGATCCCTGCTTTCTCTGCCGCTCTCCTCAAAGCCTCTAGTAGTGTAGACGGATCGCTTATAGCCGGCTCCATAGCCTGGTCTACTGTCAGCTCGTAGGCTATATTGAGCTTCTGGCTCAGCCAGGCTAGGACGCTCTTGATCTCGTCTAGAGCTTCTGAGACTCTCTCCTCTGGTATCAGCCTCCTATCGATGCTAAAAGCGAACTCGCCCGGAACCTGGTTGGTCTTACCTCCCCCAACTACTCCAGCCATTCCTCCGATCATCGCTGTAGGCCTAGATGCCTCGGGCGGCACTATCTTGTAGGACGACTTTCTAGACGAGTATAGAGACGTTAGAGTCTCGTGTAGCCCTAGAGCGAGCTGCGCTGCTAGGAGGAACGCGTTGACTCCAAGCCAGGGAGTGCTACCGTGAGCAGCTCTTCCCAGCACTTTGACTGTGAGCCAGAGGACTCCCCGATGCCCGATCCAGGGGGTTGTAAGACCGCTAGGCTCGGGTATGAAGACGAAGTCGGGAACTCTCCTAAGCATTCTCTCGACGAGATAGCCAGTACCGCAAGCTCCCCCGATCTCCTCGTCTGGAACAAATGCAACCTCTACTCTCAGCCTACCCTCTAGTCTCTCTAGCTCTGCGTGCTTCAAGCCCCCCAGGAGAGCCGCTATGCCGCCCTTCATGTCGACCGCTCCTCTACCGTAGACTCTCCCGTCTCTAACCAGGGGCTTGAATGGGTCGGTGATAGTCCAGCCCGGGCCTCCAGGGACTACGTCGTAGTGGCCGTTGAAGTGGAGAACAGGCAGGCTCTCATCTCCTCTCCAACCGAACACAATGAATCTAGGGTTTGTTCCAGCTCCTCTACATCTAGTCTCCTGATAGTCTGAGGGAACTCTCTCAACTGTTGTCTCGAACTTCAGCTCCTCTAGGTACCTAGCTAGAGTCTCTGCTGCTTCTTCATAGTGCTCTCCAGAAGGGGCTACAGTGGGGATCGATATCAGTCTAGTCAGCGCTCTTACAGCAAAATCTAGGGAGTCCTCGAGACTCAAGGCAGTCCGCCTCATTCCTCCAGCCAGGTTGTAGCTTTAAGAGCTTCACGTTTAGTAAGCCACTATCCCAGGGGCGCTCTTGTCCTCGCGCAAGAGGAGGTCCTACGAGGCTGAGAACGAGCTAGCCAATATCTTGTGGAGTCTTGGCTTCGCTGTAGTCAGAGGACCTGCGAGCGGAAGCGGCGTTAGGAGGAGATTCCAGCCAGACCTAGTGGCTGCTAAGAACGGGAAGATTCTAGTCTTCGAGATTAAGAGATGCTCTAGAGACGAGACCGCTCTCTACATAGAATCGAGCCAAGTGCTGGGCCTCCAGGAGTGGGCTAAGAGAGCGGGAGGAGAGGCGTTTATCGCTATCAGACTTCCGGGAGGGGAGTGGAGAATACACGATGTAGGCGACCTAGAGATAACGAAAGGCGGGAACTTCAAGCTAAAAGATCTCAAGAAAGGAGTGAGACTGAGAGACCTGCTGGAGCGCATAGAGCCTAAGAGTAAATCGCTCACGGAATTCCTCGAGAGCTACGACAGCTCCGAGCATCACGCCTAAGTGCTACAACCGACTGTATAATAAGATAGAAATAGCTCCAGAACTGTCTAGAAATAGTGGTGAGCGACTTGGTGTTAGCCGAGACCCTGGGATTCTTGATAGTGTTACTTATAGTGCTCGCCATACTCATAGCAACTTATAGCATTAGGGTAGTGAGAGAGTATGAGCGTCTAGTGGTCTTCAGGTTAGGAAGGCTTCTGGGCACGAAAGGGCCCGGGTTAGTCGTCTTAATACCGATCGTTGATACAGCTGTTAAAGTTGACCTGAGAATAGTTGCTGTCGATGTGCCGGAGCAGAGAGTCATAACTAGAGACAACGTAACCGTTGGTGTGGACGCAGTCGTCTACTATAGAGTAGTTGAGCCGGACAAGGCGGTCACGAAGATCGAGAACTACCACTACGCTATAATGATGCTAGCTCAGACCTCTCTCAGAGACATAGTCGGCCAGCTCGAGCTAGACGACCTATTGACTAAGAGAGAAGAGGTCAACAGGAGGCTCCAGGAGACGCTAGACATCCTAACAGACCCATGGGGTATCAAGGTCGTGTCTGTCACGCTGAAGGAGGTGAGGCTACCTGAGGGGATGCTTAGAGCTATGGCTAAGCAGGCTGAAGCAGAGCGGTGGAGGAGAGCTAGAGTTATAGAGGCCGAGGGCGAGAAGCAGGCTGCAGCGATAATGGCGGAAGCAGCGAGAATCTACGAGGAGCACCCTGTAGCCGTGAGGCTTAGAGAACTCCAGACTCTAGTTGAGATCGCTAGAGAGAAGAACATGATAGTGATCGCGCCTTCAGGAGTTCTCGGAACCGTAGCCGGGCTGGAGATAGCTCTCTCGAAGGCACAGACGTACGCTGCCGAGGAGAAGAGGGGCGAAGCGTAGAGGCTAAGAGAGCTGTGAGAGGCTCTCAGCTAGTAGCTTTAATCCTCATTCTCGCACTTACACCGGCACTCCTACAGACTCATGCTACCGAGACTCTGTCAGAGAGAGTGGAAAACGACCTAGGTCTCAAGTATTGCGGTCCTCTCACTAAGAGAATGGGCATTGTGGAAGATGAGCTAGAGCCCGATGGACTAGTCGGGCCTCACGTGATAGTGATCACTATTGAGGGAGTCATAGGTGAGTGGACTCGAAGATACGTTGAGAGAGCAATAGCGCTAGCTGAGAGCAAATCAGCCGTGCTCGTAATAGAGCTAGAGACCCCTGGAGGGCTACTAGACCCCACTCTCTCCATAGTGTCAGCGATAAGCAAAGCCCGGGTCCCGGTAGTCACCTATGGTGTAGGCAAGTGGGTTGAGAGCGCTGGAAGCCTGATCTTAGTGTCTGGTCACGTAGCCGCTCTAGCTCCTGGAACTATAACAGGCTCGCTTCAGCCGGTAGTACTCGATCCAGCGCGTGGATACGTTCCCGTCAACGACACGAAGATCATAAACCCGATCATAAAGACTCTATGTGAACACGCTGCATCTAAGGGGCGTAATGCCACCGCCTTAGTTAAAATGGTTTTAGTGAATGCTAACTACGGAGCCTACGAGGCTCTAGCTCTCGGCGTCGTAGAGTTTACAGCAAAAGATAGAGAAGAGCTATTGAGGCAAATCAACGGTCTCAAGGTAAGACTGTATGATGGTCGCATCGTGAGAATACAAGCAGGGGAGAGCGTAGAGGAGGTCGGTCTAAGCCCCTCCGAGACTTTACTTAAGGTTCTTTCAGACCCTCTTCTCTCAGGTGTGCTACTCAGTGTGGGCACGCTGGCTCTGATATTTAGCATAGTTAACAGCAACCCCGTAGGGATAGCTCTAGGGGTTGCTCTGATCCTCCTCGGGCTACTCGGCTATGGCTTCAATCCAAACGTAGTCGCTGTGACTCTCGTAGCTATTGGGGCTATTCTCTTCATTGCCGAACTCTTAACTCCAGGCTTCGGTCTAATGGGTGTGATCGGAGTGATAATGATGTCTATAGGGGCGGCGCTCGCTCCGATAACGCCAGACTTCGTGATCTCGAGAGCCTACATATCTCAACTAGTCGCTACTCTCGTATCGATAGGAGTAATTGCAGGCCTGGTGGCTGCTTTCGTGATCTATAAGGTAGTGAAGGCCCAAAAGCGTAGACCAGCCGTGGGCGATATTCGGGGAACAACGGGGATAGCTCTAGACGAGATCACGCCGGAAAAGGAGGGCTTCGTGCTGATAGAGGGCGAGTATTGGAGAGCTAGGTCGAGTTCGAGAATATCGAAAGGAGAGAAGGTCTTAGTCATAGACAAAGAGGGGCCAGTGCTTCTCGTGAAGCCAGTGAGAGAGGAAAGTCGAGGATAGCTAGAGAGTAAAGGGTCTAGCTATGGCTTCTTGCTCGCTAGCAGGAGAGTCTCGACTCCTCGGCTTTAGCGCGATAGCTAGATGGTGCCGCATAACTTATCAATCTCTTTCTTGAGTAGAGCTAGCTCATCGTATATCTTGTCTAAAGTCTCTAGGATCACCGGGAGTCCTCTCTCCTCAGATACTCTGACTCTCAGATGAGACTCCAGAATCTCAAGTCTACTGTAGACAGAGTCTAGGAGGTCTCTAGCTCTGCACTCTACTCTCTTCCCCACTCTTAACCACCTTCTCGAAGAGTATCGGGAAGATCTTGAGAGATAGCTCTCTCACAGTCTCCGAGACTCTCTCAGCTTCTGTTGATGGAAGGAACGTCCTAGCCTTCGAGACATCGAGAGCCATGAGGATAACTGAGAGAGAGTCTATGGCGTAGACGTGGTGTAGAGAGTAGAGAGCAGAAGTACAGCAATCGATAGCTATCGCTCCTCTAAGCTTCCTTGACTCCACGAGGACTCTCTTTAAAGCATTCTCGTTAGCTAAGCTATCTACACTGATAGCAGTCCCTAGAGCCACGCTAACTCCGCTCTCAAGAACAACACTCTCTCCACTAAAGCCTCTAGCGCCGAGGAGAGCTTGGAGAAGAGTCAGAGATGCTACGGGAGGCAGGCTGAGAGAAGCTATCTGCTTCGAGGCAGAGTCTCTGGGTAAAGCTGATATAGCTAAGAGAGCCTCGTGCTCCCCCTTTAATCTAAGCCCTTCACTAAAGAAAATCACTTTTCTGACTCCTACCACGTAGAACTCTCTGATAGAGTCTACAATAGCGTGAGAGTACGGAGGAATACAGGCTAGTAACATTTCTCTATCAGAGTATCTGCCCAGGACCGCTGTGAAGCCAGGCTTGCCTCTATACTCTTCTAGCTCCTTATCTAGACTCCGCCTGAGAGCTTCAAAAACCCCTCTAGAAGTCGTGATAAAGAGAACATCTGTGGAAACAGCCTCCCTCAATCCCGTATGAGTGCCGATAAGCTCTAGCGACAAGAGACCCAGCTCACCCACTCGAGAGTGAAGCACAGAGTTAAGTATAAAAATACCCCTCATATACCCTCGAGGGGGGCGGGGGGTGGGGGGTCATGGAGACAATAGCTAGAAGCTTGGAGACTACGAGAAAACCTAGAGTATACGGTTACCACGTAGCTGGAAATCTGCTAGACTGCGATAGAGTAGATATACTGATGGATGTCGAGAGTTTGAAGAAAACAGTTATTGAAGCAACGGAGATAGGGAACATGACGCTCTTAGATATCAAAGCTTGGAAGATAGGGCTAGGAGCATCCGTTGTAGCTATAGTCTTAGAGAGTCACATAGCTGTACACACGTGGCCCGAGTTTAGCTTTGCCACCGTAGATGTCTACACATGCGGGAAGCATACGAACCCTAGAGCTGCGTTCGATTACATAGTCTCTGTTCTAAAGCCTCGCCGCGTGGAGCTCCGGGAATTCGAGAGAGTCCTGGAATAGGGTTCAGCCCCAGGGGCGCTATGCCCCTGGGGCATCTTTCTCATCGCTCATCTCCATCTATTTCTCACTCTACTACCACCGTATCCTTCGAGCTTGATTGTATTCGATGAGATTCTCTCCGCTCTCCATGCTCGACGCTGGGCTCGTTGGAGGAGCGGGCTGAGGAGAAGCTTGGGGGACTCGTTTATCTCATTGAGCATAATAGCGGGCTCTGCGGGGAGCCTCTGGAGTCGATAGCTTGGTTTGAGGGCTAGTCTGAAACTATTCTGAGCTCGAAGCCGAAGCTGTCCGCTATCTTCTTGAGCTTTTTCAGCTTCCTAGCTGTGAGAGAGCTCTTGACTCTTGGTAGCTTGACTTCTATAATCTCGTCTCTGACTGCGACCTCAGCTTCTGGGATTAGCTTCCTGATTAGCGTTTCAGCTTTGGCTTCTTTAGCTCTACTCAGGCTTTTGACGGGCACTACCATTGTTTGCTCTCCGAAAGTGTATATCTCGTACTCTAACTCTCCTGTGATGAAGTCTCTCACCTCGACCACGGGTCTTGTGAGCTCTGCCTCTCTGAGTCCTGATGGTAGCTTGACTGTCATGGCTAGCTCGTAGACCTTTACTACTTTGCCCTCGCTAATGAATATTACCGTGTCAACTATGCTAGGTAGCATGCCTAGCTCTACTCTATTCAAGAATCTTTGAATAGCGTCAATAGGGCTAGTTGCGTGCACAACGCCCACCATGCCTATACCAGCAAGCCTCAGATCTACGTAGAGTCTGAAGTCTTCATCTGTTCTAAGCTCATCGAACACCGTGTAATCGGGTCTAGAGAGTAGCAGGATGTCGTGAAGCTCTCCGATCTCAGCATAAGTCTTCGAGTATTGCGTGATCACCGGGGGTAGCCTCATGTCTCTAGGAGACTCTATAGTCTTAACTATCTTGCCCATTCTAGCGTAGAACTCTGCCAGTGCTTGAGCAAACGTGGTCTTACCCATGCCTGGAGCCCCCGCTACGAGGATCCCCTCTGCTCTCTCGAGTAGCCTCTTTACCAGCTTCTCCGGCAGATTGTAGTCTTCGAGTGATAACTTGGCTATAGGTCTGACTGCTGTTATCTCCCACCCGTTGCTCAGAGGGGGTCTCGTTATCACTATCCTGTAGTCCCCGAGCTGGACTATAGCCGAGCCTGCTCTATCGATCTCGATGAACCCTCTGCCTCTCCCTGCTTCCTCGAGTATCTCTCTAGCTATCTCCTCGAGTTCTGCTCTAGTCATCGGGGAGTCTCGTAATCTTACAAAAACCCACCTACCAGGAGACCCGACCTTAGCTAGAGGAGGAGCCCCCTCCTTTAAGTGAATACTCATCGTCCTAGAGTCGAAGAACTTCTCGAAAGCCAGCTTGTCAGCAGACCTCTTAGCCAGATATACCGAAGACCCGCCCATAGCTAAGACCACTGAGGCCTGGAGAGGGTCTGAGGTCAGTAGAGTGGCTCCGAGTCTCCAAGCGTAGTCTCTGACGACTCTCCTAACCTCTTCCTCTGAGAGGTCTCTAGGAGGCTTATAGTCTTCTTCTACAATCCTAAGCTCCACACTACCTCTCATCTTGACAGATTCCGCGAGTCTTCGGAGCTCCTCGATCCCAGTAAAGCCTAGAGCCTTGCCTCTACTCGCTTCTAGTTGCAGGAAGTCTACGAGTATCTTATGAACTAGAACGACTCCCCTAACCTCGCCTCTCTCAATAGCTGATCTCAGCGTCCCGTTAACCAGCACGTCGATATCAGTCACGTAAGTCGACACTCCGCCCCCCGCTAGCTCGAGCCAGCTCGAGGCTTAATCTAGGTAGAGGATAGATGTGGGGGTTGCCCGCTTCCCTAGTGCTTCTCGCAGAAGTACTCTTAGATGTATTCGCTACTCTAGCTTACTCAAAGCTTGGAGTCTAGGACTAGGCTAAAATGACTCCGAAGAGTCCTCTCAGCGACCCCCACTGGAGCGTCTGCTATGTAGAGTCTTTGATTGCTAGCGGCTCTTGGAGGAGAGGGTCTTTGCTCTCATCCTATCGCTTAAGTCTCTCGCCTCCTTGAAGTGCTTCTCGGCTATGTATAGATGGTCTCCAACATCTACAAGAACGTCGTCCCCCACGATGAGAGACTCTACTCTAAGACCCAGCTTGTAGATATCTACTATCGTGTCTTCGTTGAGGTAGTTTTCAGCTAGAAGGAGTGGCGGCTTAGACCCATCGAAGACAGCGATCTCAGCCAGTCTCCCGGGCTTGATCGCTGAATCGGGTAGCATTAGTGCTCTCCTTAGCTCTAGCGACTCCAGCCAGGGGTTCTCGCTACTGCCTGAAGAGGTGGTGTAGTAGTAGCCTGAGAAGAACCCTAGGACTCTAGAGCCTCTACTATAGCCTAGCCCGCCGACTTCTACGATCTCGGCCTCGCCTTCACAGCCCTCGCCAGCTACTCTGACTACTGCGACTAAGCCCTCTACATGCTTTACTCTGTTCTCGACACAAACAGGAAGAGCGAGACCGTAGAACCCCCCGATCTCTCTACTGAGCCTTAGGGGGAGCTCTGCATCTATAGACTCGACTATGACTGTAGACACTCCACTCATATGGAGGTCGTAGAGAGCAGGCAGAGAGAGCAGGAATTGTGTAGAGAGGTCTAGGCTCTTGTAGAACTCTACCCTCTCCTTTAAGCTCGAGCTTTTCAGCCTAAGCGGATAATATGGGAGACTAGCTACTGCTGTCAGCCCTGGGACGACCACCCTCCCCGGTCCTCCGAGGATGAGATTTGCGTATGAGTACTCCTCAGGATAGGGTTCCTCGCCTACTCCAACAACTCTACCACTGCGTATGTAGACGTAGCCTTTTTTAATGACTTCTTTTCCCGTGAACACGATCGATCCTGTTACGAGTATATCCACTAGCTTCCACCCCCACCACTTAGAGCAAGAATCTGCGTTGATATTCTCTAGAGTGAACTTAAATCAGGTTCTCTGGTGTCTTCTCTCTCGCGATCGAGTAGCTTGAGCTCTTAGAGTACTACACTAGGAAGATCTTGGTGCTAGAATCTGAAGACATGATGTACGCTCTTCTCCTATAGCGAGTCTTTATGGCTACCATGTAGGGTGTCACTATAACGAAGTCGTAGAGAAAGCCTGTAGAAGCTTGTATCGTGATATAGTAGCCGAGCTCTCCTATTCTCGTGTAAGAGATTATGCATGAGTCTAGAGTGAAGTCTACGCGGTCACTCGATTTCGCTACCTGCTCGAGCCTCCTACCTACTAGTTGCTCCTCAAAGTCGAGATATATGAGAGTCGAGTCTCTTCTATCGTACTGTCTCACGTTTACCCTAATCTCGGATACCTCGATCTCTCTCTCAGTTAACGAGATCGACGCGTTCTCAAAATCAAGCGTTATGCTTCCTCTCTTCATCGATACTAACGCGTAGCCCTCTACCCACTTTAACGCGATAGAATTCTCGTCTCTCAATCTCAACCTCTAACACCTAGAACCTCCAGGATCTCTTCGATACTTCTCTTCTTCAAATCGATCACTACGGGTTCTGGAGCACTTAGCCCTCTGACTTTCCCATATTCTTTCTCGAAGACTCGGGGGTCTCCTCTAGGGGTTGCGTGAGAAGCTACAGCACACACTTCTATCTGCCTCTTCACTATATCATAGACCCCTATCTTGATTGCATCTTTGACTATCTCGTCTTTATCAGAACCCGATAGGGGGCGTAGAACCGGGACTCCTAGACCTCGCTCTACTAGATAAATGTTTCTTATAGTCTGGCTAGAGACCTGACCTATAGAGTCTCCTAGAGCGAGAGCCTCTACTCCCAGCTTCTCGGCTAGTTTCTCAGCGTATTCTAGCATGAGTCTTCTAAGCACTAGAGTCCTATATGGGGGGCTTACCAGCCCCTCTAGAGCCATAACTTGAGACCTGAAGTTTACGACTAGAAGTCTCATGTCATGACCGAAGCTCCAGTTATCCGCGAGATACTTGGCTGCCTCTACTGCTACTCTGAGAGGCTCGTTGTAACCTAGATGGAAATGTAGCAAGTCTACTCTACAGCCTCTCTTCATCAGCTTCCAGGCTGCCACGGTAGAGTCAAAGCCTCCACTGAAGAGTACTAGAACTCTCCCCTCGCTACCTAGAGGTAGACCTCCTGGGCCCTCTACGATTCTATCGTAAAAAAAGCGTTTCTACCACGTATCTCCACGTATGCCACGTACTCTGGGCTCTTGAGGTCTACTCTTGATGCTCCCGCTTCGAGGAGAGTTGCTCCTAGAGCTCTCTCTACATCCATACTTGTAAAGTCGTGCGAGCCAACTCTTCTAGCTTCTACTTTGAACTTCTTGCCTTTAACTCTTTCAGCGAAGTGGTCTCTGGCTTTGCTAACGAGGTCGTTGAGGTCGCTGAATGTGATGTGGTGAGCTGGAGACACGGACTTGACCCCGAATACTCGCGATGAAGCGTAGAGAGCTCTCTGAACATCGCTCGGATCCCATATGTATACTCGAGCTTCAGACCTCTCTACGACCCCCCGGACTCCGTGTCTCTCTAGAGCCTCCTTTAGAGCTGAGACTAGGAGTCTCTCCATAAGCCTCCTCGTAGCAGGGCCCTTAACGCCTATCTCTCCATACCTTACAATCACCAGCTCTCTCACGACACACTCCCAGGAGAGTTGTTACGACTCATGCTTAAAAGCGAGTGTTGAGTTTCTCACCGATGTTCTCTAAGACCGTCTAGCTGGCTCTAGCAATACTGTAGCCTTTAGCTCTCTAGAATTGCGTGGAGGTTATCCGAGGTATCCTCTCATCCTACCTAGAGCGAGTGCTACCGCCTCGGAGGGGCCTAGAGAAAGTATTCTAGCATATGCCTCATCGTGCTCGCGCTTGATGCCTAGTATGTCTAGTGCTGTGTTGACTAACTCGACTATCTTGGAGTCGAGCCTCTTCTCGGCTACGCTCGGCACGTAGAATAGAGAGTCTAGACTCCACTCTCTCTCCAAGCCTGGCAGTATTCTGAAGACTTCGTCGAGCAAGTCTTCTCTATACGCTTGTACAATGAAGCTCGCGTCGAGGAGAGTGGGCGGGACGCCTAGAAGATACCAAGTGGAGGTGTAGACTATGGCTCTAGGCATATGGAAGACTCCGGTCTCGCTCTCTACCAGTCTACCATACACTCTCCAAGCTACTCTATCTCTCGTAGTTGGCACGTGTTTAGCTGTCTCAGCTACCATGTCGGCGTACTTAGCTACTAGGCTCTTGTAGGCTGAGCGCGCTTTCTCAGCTATGCTGAGCGCGCTCTCATCGACTCTCCTCGGGGTCTCGTCTACTCTCTCGAGGAGAGTCATGCGCACCTTACTGTAATCACTCATACCTACATCGTAGCGAATAGCAGACTGTATAGTCACCGTAGAGTATCCGGAGTACTGCTCTACCTCTACGTCGACGAGCTCGGGATTGTTTATACCGCCTCTAAAGGGAGGAGACCCCATGCCGATGATTGGCTTGATTGGGAGAGATAGAGCTAGAGAGAGGTCGTGGAGCTGGCTTAGCGCATATAGGAGAGCCAGAGAGGAAGCTATGTGCCCGCTCTTCACAGCTGTATCGCTTTTGCCCAGGAAGAGCCTGACTAGTCTCAGCTCTCCGCTCTCCGATTGGAGAGCCACCTTGAGAGCCTCTGTCACTAAGCTCGCTCTAGTGAGAGACTCAAAGCTCTCCAGTAGAGGCACGAGCACTATGGGCTCTATTCTAGTGTTCAACTCTTCGTTGAGCAGACGGGTCTTCTTAGCTAGTATCCTCTGAACAAGAGCAACTAATTCTCCAGACTCAGTCATGGGGAGGACTATCCATCTTACTGCCTGAACCTCCCTCTCCATTAGAGAGTAGTAGTTAGCCATGAGAGCAGCATCGATCGACAACATGACTCTATCGAGTTCCTCTAGGAGAGGGTTGGGTATTCTGACTGTGAGATAGAAGCCGTCCCCCAAGTCTATACCGTGAGAGAGAGCTTTCAAGACTATCTCTTTAGGCTGAGAGTATGGCGTAAGCTTGCCTTCGTAATCAACCATCACCTCATCGCAACCATAGTGTATCCTAGCTTGAATAGCCTCCGCTACCTCGTCTTGAGCCGTGAGCCTGACAGTGGAGTCAGGGTGTTGCGTGCACATAAGCCTAGGAGTCCTGATCCCCAAATAGAGCCCGAAGAGAGGCGGTAGTCCGGAGCCTATATCGCTTTAGCGACCACTCTAACACTCGAAGCTATATCTCGCTAAGGAAAGAGCGGGAGTCTCAGGTCACTCTAGGAACTCTCAAATAGAGGCTAGGATAGAAGCTAGGAAGAGAAGAGAAGAGAATTAGGGAAAGTTGTGGAGCGTGAGCTAAGCACTAGCCTGCTTGACCTGCCTAGCTTCTAGTATGTTGAGTGCTCCTACTCCAGCAATCAGGAGCCCTAGGAGGAGTATTGTAGCTCCAACTGCTCCTAGAGCTTCATCCGCGGCTATGTGGTATGGGATCTCGACTACTTCCCTGAATCCTGTTAGCGCGAGTGTCTGAGGCACGATGATTAGCATGGAGTGGACTATGAATCCTCCGACTATCGCTGAGATTGCCGCTATCGGGAGAGCTCTGGTGTCTCCCGATACGAAGACGTAAATGCCTAGCACTAGCGGGATTATGAGCCCTAGTATGTAGAACGATAGAGTGAAGAGAGCACTCTCCACTATCCTAGACCACGCCTCGGCAGCTATCCACGTGTACCCGGCTTTGGTGAAGTATAGTATGGTAGCGTAGGCTAGGACTCCTAGCGCTATGGCTAGACCGAATGCTCTAGCTAGAGTGAGAGCAAGCCTTCTCTCCGAAGCCAGGACGTAGAGGCTCTGAGCTGAGGCGCCCCACGCTACTGCCCCGGCTATGAATAAAGCCGTCATCGGGGTAACGTGCCACAGCGGGACAGAGGCCATGCTCTGGAAGACAGAGCCCGCGTTGGCGTACGCGAGGACAGCGATTATGATCACGAGAGAGGCTACGAGCGCCTTGACCTCTCTGAGGTTCCGCGTCGTCGAGACTAATATAGCGACTAGGGTCACGACTATGAATGCTGGGAGCAGGAGCAGCATTCTGCCTATAGCGCTATCGAGCTTGATGCTGAAGTACGCTACCGTCAGCGTGCTGGGGAACCCGCTCTTAAGCCCTACAGTGAAGCCCGCTGCGATCAGCCCGGCTAGAGCCAGTACTAGCCCGAGCCTGGCTACTCTCTCAGCGCTCTCATCCAGGTACCCTGCTAGCCTGGCGAGGACTATGAGTGAGGCGATTATAGCAGAGCCTGCTGCCACCACTCCGAAGTACTCGTAGAGCGCTACGAGGAGACCCCATGCTACTCTGTGGACATCCCATAGCGTCATCCCGTATAGAGCTATGGCTGCTCCGACGACGGCAACTACGATGCCTATGACTAGTAGCTGTGTGCTCTTCACTGCTCACGCACCCCCTAAGCGTTCCTCACCACGTAGTACTTCGGCTCCGTGCCGAACTCTTCGAGCATCCTGTCGGTCTTCAGGGCTCTCAGCTTCCTGGATATGCTGCTCTCTGGGTCGTCTATGTCGCCGAAGTCTCTAGCGCTGGCTGGGCAGACGCTGACACAGAGAGGCCTTAGTCCCATGTTCAGCCTCTCCTCGCAGACTGGCCCCATGCACTTGTAGGGCAGCCTGTCTCTGCCAACCCATCTTGCTCCATAGGGGCAGGAGACTACGCATGCCAAGCATCTGATGCACTTCTTGTAGTCTATCTTAACCAGCTTGGTCTCCTTGTCTATGTAGCTAGCGCCCGTGGGACATGCTGTCACGCAGGGCGCTTTCTCGCAGTGCTGGCACGACATCAGCCTTATGGCTTTCTTGCCACGCTTCCTCTCCTGGACTCTTATGTTTGTGGCGAACCAGTCCCAGTACGGGTTGGGGTTCTCTTCGTATCTCAGCTCGTCGTAGTTGTTAGCGCACGCTACTACGCAGGCCATGCAGGCTATGCAGAGCCTCTCATCCCATAGGTACGCGAGCCTGGCCATAGGGGCTCACCTCTTTCAGCTCACCTTCCTGACTCTGACGCTACAGTTGGTCGCACCGACTCCTACTCTGCCTACCACTATGGCTTTGATGAGCGTGTTGGGGTTGAGGCCTTCTCTTATCCACTCCATGCCCTTAGGCGGCTTTATTGCCCTGCCGTGGCTCTGAGCGTATGTGAATAGAGTCCCCTCTACTACCTTGTCTGTCACTGTGACCTTTACTCTAGCCTTTCTACCGGAGTCTATCCCTTCTAGCTCTATCTCGTCTCCATCCTTCACTCCGAGTCTCTCAGCATCCTTTGGGTTCATCCACACTGTTCTATCCAGTAGCCACCTCATTGGATTCATTAGAGTCCCGTGGACGCTGACCAGCGGGCTCTTGCCGCTGATCAAGTAGAACTCGTTGCCGCCTCTGGGCGGAGTGTAGTTTGGCGGGATGTAGTCTGGGAGCGGGTCTATGCCGTCTGCGAAGCTTCTCAGAGCGTAGATCTCGAGCTTCCTGCTGGGGGTAGGCCTAGCAGCTAGACCTGCCGGGCTGTAGGTCTTCCTGGCGAGCACTATGTAGCCCTTCTCCTTCAGCTCCTTGTCCATCCTGGCGTAGAGCTCGTCAGCGCTTACCCTCAGGTCTGCTGCCCACGCTGCAGCAGTCCTTCTCAGTATAGCCTCCTCCATCTTGGGGAGGAACTCGCTCTCGTACCTGGAGTAGTCTCTATACTCATCCTTCCAGCCTAGGGCTCTAGCCTTCTCTGGCCAGGCTCTCCTTATTATCTCCATGAAGGCCCAGAGCATGTCTCTAGCCTCGCAGCCGGGCGGCGGGTTCACGGCCTTGTTCTGCTTCTGGATAGCAGCGTGAAGCGACCACTTGTTGCTAGTGACGAAGTCTCTCTCCATGTATATGGTGTCGGGTAGTATGTAGTCTGCGTACATGCCCGAGTCCGTTATGACTACGTCGAAGGCGACGAAGAGTTCGAGCTTCTTCAGAGCCTCCTTGACCTTCTCTGTGTCCATGTCTCTGGTGATCGGGTCTGTGGCGAACGTGAAGAGGGCTCTGACAGGGTAGGGGTCGTCTTTGATTATAGCGTCTAGTATCACGTCGAAGTTCATGGTGGTAGCGGGGTACTTCCTCAAGTCGATCCTCGTCTCGGTAGCATTACCCCACAGCTCCTGGGGCAGGCCTGGGTGAGCCTCCGGGATCGTGTCAGCCCACACTGGCCTCCAGTACGTCTTCCCGCCCACTGTCACAACAGAGCCTATAGCCGGCATCCTCCTGCCGAGAGGGAAGCAGAGGCCTCCGGGCCTCTCGTAGCTCCCAACTAGCATATTGAGTATCAGTATAGCCATCACAGCGTAGGTGTCAACTAGCCCGTTCCAGACAGTCCACCAGGTGTCGTCTGCTACTCCTCTGTATAGCGCGAATTCTCTCGCTATTCTTCTTATGGTTGTTGCCGGTGCTCCTGTTATCTTCTCCGCTTCTTCTGGCGGGTATTTGGCTGCTCTTTCTCTCAGCAGGTTGAATGCTGTTGTTACCTCTATCTCCGTCCCGTCTCTCAGCGTCACCTTACCTTTATACGTTAAGTGGGGATCCGTTGCTCTCGTGTGGTCCTCCAGCCTCCCTGTTCTAGCGTCGTAGACCAGGTACACTGTCGGGCTCCCGCCCTCCACTACGTCGGCTGCAACAAGAGGCCTCCCATCGGGCTTGATGAGGAACGGAGCGTTAGTATACCTCTTCAGGAACTCAGCGTCGTAAAGACCCTCCTCTATGATAACGTTGATCAAGCTAAGCACGAAGACAACATCAGTAGCAGGCTTGATAGGAACCCACTCAACCTCACCAAAAGCAATCTCAGCCATCCTAGGTCCGACGTAGACAATCCTAACCTTGTCACTAGACCTGAGCCAGTTAACGTGGCCCATGTTAGCAGTAGAGTAGGTTCTCCCAACTAAGAGAACATAGCTAGCGTTCTCTAAGTCGGGCTCGACCGTGGGAGGCCCTCCAGCAGCTAGGTTGGCTCTTCTAGCTATAGTCCCGTTGTTGTTGCAAGTCGCCAGGTGGTTGGTGAAGCTACAGGTACCTAGAGCGTACTGGAATAGAGGCTGGTACTCTAGCCCGTGCTCGTGCCAGGTGAAGGCTATTGCTCGTGGGCCGTACTTCTCGGCTATCTCTTTGAGCTTGGCTGCTATCTCGTCTAGAGCTTGCTCCCAAGAGATCTCCTGGAATCTGCCCTCGCCCTTCTCCCCAACTCTCTTCAGAGGCTTCCTGACTCTAAGCGGGTGATTCCATAGCCACATGCCGGACGCAGACCTACCACACATGCCTCTCTGGGGGTGGCCATCAATGGGTGTTATGTATATGGGCTTCCCGTCCCTGACGGCTACCTGGACTCCGCAGAGAGCAGCGCACATGTAGCAGAATGTGTTGACGAACTTGACTCCAGAAGCGGGGCTGAGTAGAGTCTGCTCAGCCTTCTTCTCAGCTACTCTTTGAGCTAGAGGAATTGATGCCGCTAAGCCTGCTAGAGCCGCTAGTTTAATAAAATCTCTTCTATTCAATAGAATAGGCACAATTCATCACCAAAGCCGCCTAGAGATCCTGTCGAAAACGGGTTTTAAGATTTAGTTATAAACAGTTCTTTTTAAAGCAAGATTTGCATTCAACGAGATTCGTGCTCACACAGAGAACGGGATTCCATAGGAGATCTCGGTGAGTCAGCTAGTCCGGATTCCTCTATACGAGAGTTCTTGCGAGAAGCCGGTAGCTTCTTATATAGGTTGTAGAACTAGCTCAGTCTTCTCTCCGGGTGAGCGTATGGATAGTGTGGCAGAGCTATTTGAGAAGATAGAGCCCAAGAGCCCTGGTCAGGAGGAGTTTAAGCGAGCTCTAGTCTCAGAGAAGGAGATAATCGGGGTCTTCGGGCCCACGGGTACTGGAAAGAGCTTGTTCGCTATATCCTACGGGCTGAGCGCGACAGCTAAGGGTCTCTACAAGAGGATGATCTTGTCTAGACCGATAGTCGATGTCGTGACAGGGAGGGAGATCACTCTATATAGTGACCCTCAAGCCTACATCAAGCACGCTAGCGACTACGTGAGAGACCTGCTAGCAGGCTTCGCCGACCCCGGAGTCTTAGACGAGATGATCAACTCAGGCAAGCTGGTCCTAGCTGATCCCCACTTTCTGAGAGGGAGGACTTTCGACGAGTCTGTGATAGTCGTCGACGATGCTCAAGGGGTTTCAGCAGAGACCATAGTAGAGATAATTACTCGAATGGGTAGAAAGAGCAAGCTGATAATAGCAGGAGACCCGGTCTTCCAGAGGTCGAGCGATAGAGATGGAGCTACTCTAGCTAGAGAGATACTCCTCGGAGAGGAGTCAGCGATAGTGATAGACCTGGGGTTGAAGGATGTGGTGAGACCTGGAGCCAAGAAGGGCATCAGGCTCCTATTAGAGCTCCAGATGAGGAAGAGGCCTCTAGACGAGTTCGAGATCAGAGTGAGAGACCTAGCTAAAGCATATGCTCCAGACGCCGACATAGTGACAGTACTCAACGTGGGAGAACTGAAGAAGAGATATGAGATAACGTCTCAGCACGTGCCAGACGCTCTAGTAGTCACGAAAGAGGGGCACATCGGGAGATTCGTGGGCTCAGGCGGGGAGAGAGTCCAGAAGATGGAGAGAGAGCTTGGAGCCAGCATAAGAGCAATAGAGCACACTCTAGACTTGAGAGAGATAGTGAGAGCCGTGCATCCAGTCGCGTGGGTCTACAAACACATAGAGGAGGCAGACTTCGCTGGAAGCAAGGTGAAGCTAAGCGTATCCAGAGAAGCCATGGGAGCTATCCTAGGTCAGAGAGGAGTCTACGCTAGATTCCTAGACGAGGTGTTCAAGAAGCTGATAGGCACTGGAGTGACGGTAGTAGAAGCTGAGGAAGAAGTCAAGAAGCCTAGGAGAAGGAGGAGCGAGAAGTAGCTAGAGACGGCTAAACCTTAAAAGCCGGTTCAGGCGAGAATCCCGGAAGGTGTGAGGATCATTGTTGAAGAGCGGGCCAGAGCTCCGAGAATAGCTCCCAGAGTCTCTCCTAAGCTAGTCGAGACCCTCAAAGCCATAGAGTCTAAGTGGCAGGAGAGGTGGAGAGAGGCACGGATATTCGAAGCCGACCCGAAGCCAGGAGTCCCAAAGTACTTCGTCACCTTCCCCTACCCCTACGTGAACGCGCCTCCTCATCTAGGCAGCGCGTTCACAATACTCAGAGTCGATGTAACGGCTAGATACAAGAGGATGAGAGGCTACAACGTGCTCTTCGCTCAAGGCTGGCACGCTACGGGAGGCCCCATAGTTGCTGCTGCTCTAAGACTAAGAGAGGGAGACCCGAGGATAGTGGAGAGCCTCAAGCTAGCCGGGGTCCCCGAGAGCGAGATAGAGAAGTTCAGAGAGCCCGAGACCTGGGTTCGCTACTTTACGAGAGAGTGGAGGAGAGACCTAGAGAGGTACGGTATGAGCATCGACTGGAGGAGAGAGTTCTTCACCACGAGACTGAACCCATACTACAGCAAGTTCATAGAGTGGCAGTACCTGAAGCTCAGAGATAAGGGGTTGATCGGTAAGGGCAGACATCCTGTTGTCTGGTGCCCCAAGGAGGGTAAGGTTGTCGGAGACCACGACAGGCCAGACGAGTACGTAGGCATAGGCCCCATAGAAGCCTACATAATCAAATTCAAGCTGAGCGATGGTAGAGTCCTGCCAGCACTGACCCTAAGACCCGAGACCGTCTTCGGTGTCACAAATATCTGGGTCCACCCCGAAGCCTCCTACCTGCTAGCCGACGTCGAGGGAGAGCTGTGGGTTCTCAACGAGACCTCCTCTAGAGAGCTGAGAGACCAAGGGTACAGAGTAGAGGTCAGGGGCAGAGTCGATGGTAGAGAGCTCCTAGGACTAGAGGCTCTGAACCCTGCTACGGGCTCTCGCGTGCCTGTTCTACCAGCCTGGTTCGTGGATCCCGATGTGGGGACGGGTATGGTGATGAGCGTTCCAGCACACGCACCCTTCGACCTAGCTGCTCTCCTAGACTTGAAGAGAGACAAGAGCCTTCTAGCGAGATACGGTCTGGACCCCGGGGTCGTCGATAGGATAGAGCCTATAGTCATAATTGAGACAGAGGACTATAGAGGAGTCCCCGCAGAGGAAGAGCTTAAAGCTAAGAGAGTCGCGAGCCAGCACGATAGAGAGCTATTAGAGGAAGCTACTCGAGACCTCTACAGTAGAGAGTTCCACAAAGGAGTCATGCTGGAGAATACAGGGCCCTGGAGGGGCGTGAGCGTAGCTCAGGCTAGAGAGAGTGTGGCCTCCTGGCTCTCCTCCATCAACTCCGCTCTAAGAGTCTACACTCTACCACAGAGAGTCTACTGTAGGTGCGGGAGTAGAGCGCATGTCAAGATCGTGGAAGACCAGTGGTTCATACTCTATAGCCGAGAGGACTGGAAGAAGCTCGCTTTCGAAGCTCTAGAATCCATGATGATCGTCCCTAGAGAAGCTAAAGCTGAGATGAATCGATTCATGGGGGAGCTCGGAGACTGGGCTTTCACGCACAAGGGAGAGCTCGGAACACACCTACCCTGGGACCCCGAGTGGGTCATAGAGAGTCTTAGCGATTCAACTATATACATGGCGTACTACGCTCTAGCCAAGTATCTCCAGCACCCCGAGAAGTACGGGGTTAAGCCGGAGAATCTAACTCCCGAGTTCTTCGACTACGTCCTCCTAGGCATCGGAGACCCCAGAGAGGTCTCCGCGAAGACGGGGATTGGAGTCGAGCTACTTGAGGAGATCAGGAGAGAGTTCCTGTACTGGTATCCTGTGGACTTGAGGATAAGTGGTAAAGACCTCCTCTACAATCACCTAATCTTCTTCATAATGCATCACGTAGCGATATTCCCGAGAGAGCTCTGGCCTCGAGGGATAAGCGTTAACGGCTGGGTTCTAGTGGGTGGGGAGAAGATGAGTAAAAGCAGGGGTAACTTCATTCTCCTAAGGCAGGCTCTAGAGTGGTGGGGAGCCGATGCTACTAGGTGGGCTGAAACACTAGCTGGGGCTGACTCGACGCTCGATGACGCTAACTTCGACCCGACGGTGGCAGACTCAGCTGTAGAAGACCTCGTGTCCTGGCTCGAGTTCGCTAGAGCGAACTACGGTAGGGGGAGAGACGATTGGAGGAGAGTAGACGATTGGTTCAACCACGTTCTAAACGAGACTATAGTCAAGGTTACCGAGCTAATGGAGAAGACCATGTATAAATCTGCTCTAGTAGAGGGCTTCTACGGTCTCCAGGCGAAGTTCAAGTGGTACCTGAGGAGAGCCGGAGTACCCAACAGAGAGCTGTTGAAGAGATTCATAGAGGTCCAGACTCTCCTCATTGCTCCCTTCGCTCCACACCTAGCCGAGGAAGTGTGGTCGCTGATAGGCAAGGAGGGCTTCGTTAGCCTAGCTCCCTGGCCTACTCCCGACTACTCAGCGATAAAGCCGGAGATAGCGAGAGCGGAGAGTATAGTCGAGAGCACTCTCGAAGACGCGAGAGAGATACTCAAGCTAGTAGGAGCAGGCAAGATCGTCGTCACAGTGGCAGCAAGATGGAAGTACGAGTTTCTCGGCGAGGTCAAGAAGCTAGCTCAAGACAAGCCGTTGGCTGAGGCTTTGAGAGAAGCTCTAAGAGTATCACCACACAGAGAGAGAGCGGGAGCTCTAGTATCAAGAATAGCGAAGAGCCCGGAGATCCTCGAGAAGCTCGTAGACCCAGACTTAGAGTACGAGTTCCTGAAGGAGGCGGAAGAGTTCTTCTCAAGAGAGTTAGGGGTAGAGGTGAGAGTAGAGAGAGAGGAGGAAGGCTCGTCGCCAAGAAAAAGCCAAGCTCTGCCCGCTAAGCCCGCTATATACGTAGAGAAGGCTGGTGGGGCCGCCGGGATTTGAACCCGGGACCACCAGCGCTCCGGGCTCTAGGGATTCGCTCCCCAGGCTGGCATCCTAGCCAGGCTAGACGACGGCCCCCCAGTCTCGAGACCCTGGAGCAGGAGCCTTTATATGTGGTTTAGCTATCTTAGACTGGCTAGCTATCGCTTAGCACGACGGTTTCCCGGAGCGCGATGGTTAGATACTTAGCACTCGCCTCTATACTCTATAGAGCGGGGTAGCTATTGGGGGTCAATCTCAGAGACCTCGTGCCTGAGAAGGCTAGGAGAGAGGTGGAGCTCTCTAGCCTCAGAGGAGAGGTTGTGGCTCTCGACGCCTACAATATGCTATACCAATTCCTCTCAGCCATAAGGCAACCTGACGGAACCCCTCTCATGGATAGAGAGGGGAGGGTCACCAGCCACTTGAGCGGCATCTTCTACAGAACCGTGAGCCTGGTAGAGGAGGGGGTCAAGCCGGTCTACGTCTTCGACGGGAAGCCTCCTGAGCTCAAAGCAAGAGAGCTCGAGGAGAGAGCTAGGAGGAGAGCTGAGGCGGAAGCCAGGTACAGGGAGGCTCTCGAGGCAGGCTTGCTCGAAGAAGCCAGGAAGTATGCTCAGGCAGCTAGCAGGCTCACCTCCGAGATGGTCTCGGAGACTAGAGAGCTACTAGACGCTATGGGAGTCCCCTCTGTTCAAGCAGAAGCAGAGGGGGAGGCTCAAGCAGCCTTCATGACTATCAGAGGAGATGCTTACGCTACCGGAAGCCAGGACTATGATAGCCTACTATTTGGAGCCAAGCGTCTCATCAGAAATCTAGCTATAACGGGTAGGAGGAAGATGCCTGGAAGAGATGAATACGTTGAGATCAAGCCGGAGCTCATAGTGCTAGAAGACTTGCTCAAAGCTCTAGGAATCAGCAGAGAGCAGTTGATAGCGATCGCTGTGATAGTAGGCACAGACTACAATCCTGGAGGAGCTAGAGGGTGGGGGGTCCAGAAAGCGTACAGATACGTTAAGACCATAGGAGACCCCGTCAAAGCTCTTCAGAGTATTCCGAGAGCCGAGTGGGGAGAAGGGGTAGACCCGGTAGCTGTCTACGAGTACTTCCTGAAGCCACCCGTGAGAACAGATTACCGGATAGTCTTCAAGGAGCCCGACGAGAGGAGAGTTCACGAGATACTCGTGGAGAGACATGACTTCAACAAGGAGAGAGTAGCTAACGCTATGGAGAGACTTAAGAGAGCCTATAGGGAGCACGTTAAGGTTAAGCAGAGAAAGCTCGACCAGTGGTTTACATGAAGAGCTTCTCTAGAAGCTTCCTAACATCAGCTCTTCTAGTACTAGAAACTCTCTCTGCTTTATGCTGCTCCTCCGACCCGATGCTTTGAACTCTGACTTTCAGGAGTAGAGATGCTAGCTTATCGGCTCCAGGGTCTGGCCTAGGTACCTTCACGTAGACCTGGATACTGCCATCAGGGTCGTAAACCTTGTTAACCGAAAGTACTTTCTGACCATATATTCTCTCCAGTAGCCCTAATTCTCCCCCCTTGAAGAAGAGCATCCTAACTCTAGCTACGCGAGGTATCGAGAGAGCTCTAGACACCTCATCCTCGAGCATAGCTATCTCATTGCCCTCGACCGCCACGTAGAGAGTCGAGCCGGCTATCGCTGACGCCACATATCTCAGCTCGTCGCTAACCCCCTTCTTCTCTACCGCTGAAAAGAGAGCCTTGAATACCTCCACCTCCCACTCCGCTACCTCTCCGCTCTTCACCTTACTCATACAAGACGGGCAGAGCGCTCTTCTCCTAACGCAAGCCTCGTGGAGAGGAATTCTTAGAGGCATAACCTCCTTTCCCTACTTCTTACCAACGAGCTTCTTCTTCGGTCTCAGATTAGTGCTCCTACACCTTCTACACTTGACTGCCGACATGGGGTTTAGCGCTCCACACTTTCTACAGACCTTCTTATTGAGTACTCTAGCCTCGAATATCGCTAGTAGCTGCGGGTCTGTTACAGGCATTCGCTGTCCCTCGAGCTTCTCTCAAGCAGAGGCTTATAAGTAGTGTAGAGAAAGCTCTAGCAATAGCGTCTTCGAGAGCGTGAGAAGCGATAGGCTAGTAGAGACGAGAGCGCGCTCGTGTTCTCAACGCTTCTACCGGTATCGCTGAGACTCTTATACCCTCTTCCTCACTGCTCTAGCATTCGGGGCTACGCTAGTGTCTTTCAGGGTTGCTGTGGGTAGCTTGAATCCCGTCAAGCTGAGAGCTGTTGAGAGAGTTCTCTCGCGATACTACGATGCTGTCGTAGAGGGTGTCTCAGTGGAGACAAGCGTCGGGTCTCAGCCTGTTGGTAGTAGAGACGTGCTTCTAGGCGCTCTCGAGAGAGCTCTTGGAGCGCTATCGATGAAGAGAGCTGAGTGGGGTGTTGGCATCGAGGCTGGCCCGATAGAGTTCTACACCAGCTCGGGGTTCATCGAGATCGAGGTAGCAGTCATAGTTGATAGAGACTGTAGAGTTAGCGTGGGGCTCAGCTCGGGCTTCGAGATCGACCCCTCGATCGTCCCGGCTATGCTCTTGGGTGGCGAGCTCTCCCAGTTGGTTCGCGTTAACCGGGGGGTTAAAGACTTGGGAGAAAGCATAGGCTACATCGGCTACCTCAGCTCTGGATTCGTGACGAGACAAGAGCTGACAGAACAGGCTGTTCTAGCTGCTCTACTACCTAGGCTGGCTGGAGCAAGCTGGCTCGCTAGAGTTGAGGAGCTCTCCGCGAGAGCCGGCATTAGCCCCCTCTACTCCTGCCGAGCGTGACGTAGCGCTAGACTGTAGGGGCTAAGAGATACCTGACTAGAGAGCCATCGGGGCTCTTCAGCTTCAACTCCAGAGGCTTGTCTGACGAGAAGCCTATCTCCACTGTGTCAGCCACTCTAGACATCCCGGCTACTCTGCTCACGTATGATACATCGTATCTAGCGGAGGACTCCTCCTCTACCTCTAGGCTTAGCAGAGCCGAGGTCTCTCTAGTGAAGCGAGCCGAGACTCTAGACTTGTCTTCTCCAACACTCGATATCACTAGCTGCTCCTCGCTCGCTCTAAACTCAACGATATCAGAGACGCTCTCGATATCGGCTATAGCTTTCCTGAAAGCGTCCGAGATTAGGAGAGCTCTAGCCTTATGCTCTAGCCTTACGTCCTCAGGGACGCTTATAGCTACCTCTATGTTGGGGAGCAGGTAGCGCTTAACACTAAGAGTCTCTATAGACACTAAGACCTTGTCTGCTACTACTCTGAACTCAATAGGGCTACCCTTCTTAGCCACGATGATCTCGCCTAGTAGGTCTAGATTAAGCCCCATCTCTACTGGCTCCTCTTCTACTGAGTAGTCTAGAAACGCTTCTCTAGGCATAAAGACCTCGATGTAGGATATCTTAGCGGGATCCATGCCTCTAACCTTCACGCCATCGCTCGTTATTACGAAGAGCGCTTCATCCATGACTTCTGAGAGAGTCGATACGAATCCCTCGAAGACTTTCGCATCCGGATACCTCAAGACAGCTCTAGGAGCTTCGACCTCCTCGATTAGACTCACGGGGAGTCACCGCCTCCAGGAGACTCCCGAGATCTAGAGGAGATTAATAAGCGAGGTAGCTTTTTCCCTAGCTCTCTAGTAGAGTCCAAGAGCTTCTCTTGTAGTCGTAGTAGACGAGTCCAGCTCTTCTAAGCATATCGAAGAGTCTGCTGTAGGCTCCCATTGATGAAGAGGCTTCACTAGGGTCGCTAGACTTTACTTTCTCGAGGAGACTCTTGAACTCTCTATAGGATTCATCACTCATGACCACTATGTCTCCACTAGCTTCTAGCACTCTAGCTTTCTCGTAGGCTAGCCTGAGGATCTCCTCGACTCCTATCTTGAGCCTCCTCGAGGCATCACTAGCTAGAACGTACTTGCTCTCTCTCAGTAGAGAGAGTAGAGACTCCAGCTTCTCCTCTCTCCCACGCTTTCTCGATACCTCTTCTCTTCTCTCGCTACTCCTCAAGAGATCTCTTATCTCTCTCAGCTCGGACTCGATCGACTCTAGAGTCTCTCTGATCCTCCTCAGCTCTGCTAGCACACCCTTGCTGACGATTAGAGCAGCCTTTTCTGCAGCTATGCTGGCAATCTTCTCTAACTCGTCGTCTCTAGGAATCTTCCTCCTAGACTCCCCGCTAGACAATGTGGAGACGCCTCCTCCAAGAGCTGGTTGAAAGACTGAGAGTTATACGTTCAGAGAGCTTAGACTCTACGCTGATAGTATGGCGTTGAATAAGTCTTCGTCAACCTCGCTGACGAGAGGTAGACCCGTCACTCTAGAAGCTCTCTCTGTTAACGCTGCCAGGTCTCTGCGGTTGAGGAGATAGAGTGATGCTTTCCTCTGACCAGCTAGCAGTATCTTTATCCCGATAGCTATCTTCTTGAAGTACGTGTAGAGACCTATAGCTCCGCTCTCTACGAGGTCCCCGACTCTCCTCCCGTATTCTCGCGAGAGTTCATCGTAGGAGGTGAAGAGCCGAGCTGGCTCAGAGCCCCATCTCCTAGCTAGCTCTGGGGGGAGCTTGCCTTCTCTAGCTAGGCTCAGTAAGAGCTTCGATTTAGCAACAGCTAGTATGGGGGCTCTAGCCATAGCGACAGCTTTCACGTAGGGCTCACCGTTGACCCCGCTTAGAGCAATCGCTTTGACTACATGATGCTCGCTAGAGAAGCCTCCAGCCATAGCTATGTCGGGCACGTGCGCTCCTCTCTTTGAGAGTATCTCAGCCGCTCTAACAGCCCAGACTTCGAGGTAGATCGTGGGGACTCCACTCTCATTCATCATAGACACTGGAGACATACCCGTGCCTCCGCCAGCTCCGTCAAACGTCACTCCGTCTATCCTAGCCGTAGACGCGAGCTTCATGACGAAAGCTACAGCAGCAGGTCTGTAGGACCCTGTTTTTATTAGTACTCTCTTTGCTCCAGCTTCTCTAAGCCTGTCTACTCTCTCGAGGAACGAGTCTACATCGGGCTTCTTCACTCTACTGTGTCTCTCAAAGGATTTGATTAAACCTCTTCTATAAGCTTCTCTCACAGCCTCATCTTCGGGGTCCGGGATCACTATGTAGCCTCTCTTCTTCAGCTCTAGAGCTCTCTCTATACTCGATATCCTCACCTCTCCCCCGATGCTCTTAGCTCCTTGGCCGAACTTCTTCTCGATAATACCAACCTCTAGCTTAGATAGAGCGTAGAAGTCTACGCCCATCATCTCATCCTCTACATTGGTCTGGACAGCGATATCGCCGTAGACTCCGTCCCAGTAGTCTCTGAAAGCTCGCACTCTCCTCTCTAGCTCGGGGCTTTCTCTGACGACGCCCTGAGAGAAGACGGCTTTCGAGTCCATACCGCAGACGTTCTCTCCGACAACAATCATGGTCCCCGATATAGCGGCTCCTGCCGCTAGCCCCTCCCAGTGCTTTCTAGCTATATCAGTTGAGCCTAGAGCAGCTATGAAGACAGGTAGCTTTAATCTGATGCCAGCAAATCTAGCCTCGACGCTGACATCCTCGAAGAGGAACTCGTCGCTCTCTACTCCGTAGAACTCAGAGAGATTGGGGAGAAGCTGTATATCAGACCAGTCGAGTCCATAGTCTTTGTTAGCTGCTGCAGTAGAATAGCCGAACTCCTCGACTTCAGGGTATAGAGTCTCTCTCCCTCTCAAAGCAGCCTTAGAGACCTCGCAGAGAAACAAGCACTTCTCGGGAATGCATAGAGCACACAGCCCGCTTATGGGAGTGTAATCCTGGACTCTGAGCCTAGTTCCTCCTAGAGAACTAGCGTTATCTGAGGGAAGCTTCTTCTCGGGCAAGAATAGAGCACCGAGGAGGACCACTGTAAAATCACTAAACCTAATAAGTTCACATTATCACATTACGTCAACTATATCTCTTACAGAGACTACTCCCACGGGTCTCCCCATTTCATCGACTACCGGAACATGTCTGATTCTCTTCTCTACCATGATCTCGACTACATCTACTATCCTAGCGTTGGCCTTTACAGAAACCGGATTTACAGTCATAACTTCGGATATGGGGGTTTCGAGAGACACTCCTAGAGCTACTATTCTCACTAGGTCTCTCTCAGTAAATATTCCTACAAGCATGCCTCTCTCATCGACTACGAGAATGCTCCCAACGTTCTCTCTATACATTGTTAAAACAGCGTCCCTAACGCTAACTGACTGGTGCACGTAGACAGGAGGTCTTTTGAGCAGTCTCGAGATCTCCGAGGTTATTGCTATAGGAGATGCTTCAGCTCGAACGCTCACAGGATTAACCCATCTCTTTTTAGTAGCAAGCGAGTTCTTATAAAGTATTATGCGTGAAGCGACTCAGTATCGTAGAGATCTCCAGCACGCTTCACGCTCTCCTAGACCCTCACACTGGCAGGTCTTTCCTCTCGTAGAGTGGAATTGAAGCAAGTAGAAGGAGTGCTGTGAGCACCGCTAAGACCGCTAGATTGGTTGAGCTAAGAGAACCCTCTACAGCTATGCTCATCACATCGATGTAGCGCGAAGGAGCCAGATAGCCTATCACCTCCAGGCTTGTCTCAGCAGTCATAACGTCAACCACATAGCACAGTAGAGCTAGCCCGGCAACAGCAGGCTTAGCTAGATGGAATGGTAGAATCGCTCCCACGAGAACACCCAAGGCTGCGCAGGTAGCTAGATAGAATACTCCATTGAGGTGTAGGAGAGCTATATTGGAGTATCTGAAGTCTTCGTGAGCTCCTAGAGCTCCGTATATAGCAACCGTGGTAGCAAGCGAGGCTAGAGAGATTGAGGTAGAGAGGAGTAGCAGAGATAGGAATCTCGAAGCTAGCAGTCCCCTCCTAGAGATAGGCATAGATAGAACGAGAGAGCCAGTCCTCTCGAGAACATCGTCTACGATCAAGCCTGCTCCAAGGTAGGAGACGTAGGCTCCTAGAGCCATGACGTAAGCGAATACGAAGTACTCGATCACGTAGAAGGCCTCCGCTCTGAATGCTCGCGGGACTTCTTTAGCGAAGAGCTTTATGAACTCCTCTGGGTATTGGGAGATTATCTGCTCGTAGACCTCTCCTAGCTCTCTAGCTCCAGCTCTCCAGGCCCACGTGAGGAGCCCTAGGTAGAGAATGATTAGGATCGACCAGCCGAGGAGAGACCTTCTCCTCAGCCTAAACTCGTACGCTACGAGTGCTAGCACAACCATCACCTCTCGTAGAAGTGGAGGAAGAACTCTTCGAGAGTCATGCTTCTGATCTCGATGTCTTCTACGTGATAGCGAGCTAGCATCTCTAGTACTCTGGAGTAGCCGCTCTTCACTACTGCCTCTATCTCTCTCCCATCATTGGACACACGGGCTTTAACTACTCCATCCCAGCTCTCTAGCTCGCTTAAGCGTAGAGGCTCTTTCAGCCTAGCTCTCAGTATCTTACCGTGCTTGGAGAGGAGAGAGTTTAAGTCCTCAATAGCGACTATTCTACCACCTTTGATCAGACAGACTCTACTAGCGACTTTCTGAACCTCGCTGAGCACGTGGGACGAGAGAAAGACAGTCTTCCCTCTCTCAGCCTCCCTCTTGACGAAGGCGAGAAACCTCTCTCTTAGAAGAGGGTCGAGACCCGTCGTGGGCTCATCTAGGATAACGAGGTCTGGGTCGTGCATGAAAGCAAGAGCTATTGCTAAAGCCTGCTTCATGCCTCTAGAGTATTCCTCGACTCTCTTCTCGAGGTCTAGAGGGAACAGCTCGAGAACCTCGTCTAGCCTAGGAGCATCTCCTCTCATAGACTTAAAGTATCGTAGGATCTCGCCGCTGCGCAAGCCGCGCGGAAATCCTAGCTCTTCAGGCAGGTAGCCTACACTCTTCTTGACGTGAGCCATCCTAATTTCGTCCCTCGAATCAACCCCCATCACCAAGACTCTCCCTCTCGAAGGCTTAATGAGCCCCAGCATTAGCCTAATTGTCGTAGTCTTCCCCGAGCCATTGGGGCCTAGGTAGCAGAAGACTTCTCCTCTTCTAACGGTAAAGCTGACATCCTCAATACCTAGCTTCCCATCATAATACTTTGTTAGCTCTTCAGCGACCACGACCTCACTCAATAGATACTGCCTCCGCTATTCTCTCGTAAACCTCAGAGGATATATAGCTCTACGACGAGAAGTCTTCCTCCAGAGCGTAGACGAAGCCCAGGATTGCTGATACCTAGTAGTGGTAGCGATATGCTCGCCTAGCTGAGTCTGGTTGTGTGAGCTAGTTTAAATCATGGAGTGGCTGGTGGTGTCTTCAAGTAACCTATTTTAGGGTCTGCTCGGCGAGTGCTTTGTTAGGGCCTAGTCTATGGGTAGGAGCTTAATTCAGCAGAGAGCAGGGAAGGGGTCGCCGACTTTCAGAAGCCCCTCGCATCTGAGAGTAGGCTCTGCTAAGTACCCGCCTCTCGATGGATCAGCTACCCGTAAGGCTAGAGTGGTGGAGCTCGTGCACGACCCGGGGAGGTATGTGCCTCTAGCTAGAGTAGTCATGGATACGGGGGAAGAGTTCTTGATGCCTGCTGTTGAGGGGATGTACGAAGGGCAGGTGATAGAAGTCGGACCGGGGGCTAGCATATCTCCAGGTAATGTCACAATGCTCAAGAATATCCCTGAAGGCACTCTAGTCTGTAACGTGGAGCTAAGACCGGGAGATGGCGGCAGGATAGCGAGACAAGCTGGAAGCTATTGCGTAGTCTTAGGCAAGAGTGGTAACGATGTGGTGCTACTCCTACCAAGCGGTAAGCAGAAGACCCTAAGCGGGGATTGCAGAGCCACAATAGGGATCCCTGCTGGAGCTGGGAGGATAGAGAAGCCGTTAATGAAAGCGGGGAACGCTTACCATAAGTGGAAGAGGAAGGCGAGAAAGTGGCCTAGAGTGAGAGGAGTAGCCATGATAGCAGCCTGCCACCCATTCGGTGGAGGTAGACACCAGAGGAAGAGCAAACCCTCCACTGTAAGCAGGAATGCGCCACCAGGCAGAAAGGTGGGACACATAGCTGCCAGGAGAACGGGGAGGAAGAGGGGAGCTAAAGCACAACAAACCCAATAACCGTGAAGCCATAAGTCGAAAGGCATTCCTCCTCGTTAAAGCAGCTTGAGAGTTCTGCTAAGACTCGCGCGAGCCTCTAAGCTCGCACAGAGTGGAGATGAAGCTGACTCTGTCTAGCCACCAAGCAGTCAAGTCTGCAGTCTACGGTCTCCCGATTCTAGACCATTCGTTTGAATAGCTCAGCTACCTTCCTCCTCGTCTCTCTGTAATCTACGATGGGCGGGAGATAGTTTGGAACCCTGCATCTCACAGGGTCGTGGAGACAGTCACAGCTAACGTCTTCTAGCTCTGGAAGGTATCTCTTTATGTACACACAGTGCGGGTCTAGCTCTCTTGCTTGCTTCACTGGATTGAATATCCTCACAGTGTAGTCCGTACCCACTGAGGCTACCCACTGCCAGTTGCCCACGTTGACGACCTCGTCGTAGTCTATTAAGTGCTTTCGGAAAAACGCTTCTCCTAGACGCCAGTCTCCGAGCAGGTCTTTCGTGAAGAAGCTAGCTAGCAGCATTCTCAGCCTATTGTGTATCCACTTCTCTTCTTTCAGCTGGCGTATAGCGGCATCTATTATGGGGTATCCTGTCTCGCCATTGTAGAAGGCCTCGATGTACAGATTCCTCCAGCTTATCCCGCGCCTCTTTGCTCTCAGCTCTAGAGTATTCATGTAGGGGTGCTGTGCCTTCAAAGCGTACCAGTACTCTCTCCAAGCTAGCTCTCTCACGAAATCCTCGCTATGCCTCCCCTCAGCGTACACATGCCTTATGGATAGCACCCCGAACCTGATATAGGGGGATAGCTGGCTCGACCCGTCTAGCTTTCTCCTTAGCCACTTGTAGTTTCTGAAATCGTATTCGAGGTGCTTCTCTGCGTCACGCGCAGTAAACCTGCCTATCTGGTACTTCAGAACACGAGCTGCATCCAGCCACGTGGGCTCGTCCTCCGCTTTGACGAAACGACCGCTCGGCTTCCCGGAGGTCTCTAGGTCCAGTAGGTTTCTCCACTTCCTGTAGAAGCTGGAAAAGCTCCAAAAGCCGCTTATTCTGTGGTAATCCGCCAGGTAGTTGTCGAAGACTTTTACGAATCTAACCTTTTTCTCAGCGCAGAGCCTCTCTATCTTTGCTACTCTCAACTCACCACTCCAGCTACCAGCCTCGGCCGTAACCACCGCCTTTGGGCGATACTTCTCGAGTAGATTTCTGAACACCTCTTCCGTCTTCCCAACGTATACTCTGAGAGGTAGCTCCTCTGATAGCTTCTCTAAAGCTGTGATCACGAACCCTAGCCTCGAATCGTAAGCCTCCAGGCTATCGAGGATATCGGGGTCTATGACGAAAACAGGTAGCACCTCTCCTAGCTTCACAGCTCTCTCTAGAGCTCTGTTATCGTAGACTCTAAGGTCTCTCTTAAACCACATTATCACAGTCATGAAGAAAACCTCTAAACGGCAACCATCTCCCCCGATAGACTCCCAGGCCTTATGTAGTCGCCGACTAGCAGGCTCTCGCTATAAACAACAAGGCTCCGCGAGAGTCGAGGATAGCGTGCTGGCTCGAGCGCATCGCCGCCCCGCTTCGAGAACCTCTTCTCCCAGCGTCGCTTAGACCTGAGGAGTGTGTAGAGTAGTAATACGGAGAGTGGTGCGGCCGCCGGGATTTGAACCCGGGACCTCCGGCTTGGAAGGCCGGCGTCCTAGTCCAGGCTAGACGACGGCCGCCCGAGACTTAGAGCTTCTCGAGAGTAGCCTAAAGCTCTTTCTGTCTTCACGGTTAAGCCAAGAGTCGGCTTAAATTAGGGCTGGAGCTCTGGGAGAACACGGGGCTGAGTTTTGAGTGAAGAGAGGGAAAGCATTGTCAGAGTCTTCGAAGCTACAGGTAAAGTAGGGAGGGTAATCAAAGGGTTTGCCTCCATTACGCTCAAGCCTGAAGATTTCTCGAGCCCCGTGTCTTTCCAGATGGCTATGTCGAGAATCTACGATGCTCTACTCAAGATGATGGAGGGAGGAGGCCCCACGAGTACCTACGTGGCTGAAGTCAGATTCACCGACGACCTAGGCAATCCTGTAGTGATAGGGATCGAGCTAGGAGAGAGGATTCCCGAGTCTCTGAAAGAGCGAGTACGAGCTAGAGTCATAGTGGAGATCGAGAGCGAGTACGAGAAGAAAAGAGAGGAGAGCGAGAGCTACTATAGTTTAAGGTAGCCTTGTAGCTCGCTCTGAATTCATCGAATGCAGGAGAGTCTTCTCCGAAGACTTTTCCTCTCGAGGCTCGTTTGCTCTCTCGAGAGAAACGTCGAGCAAGCTGGTAGATGGGGGAGATTGTGGAGAGCCCTCTCTCAAGAGATAGCTCGCTAAAACGTCTAGATGAGTGCAACTCTATATACTGCGTAGTTAGCCCGACAGCCACTACGTCGCCCTTCAAGCCTAGAGGCTATGCTAGCTCAGCGGGCAGGATAGATATCGTGGCTAGATGCATGTATGTGCTCTCAGCTTTCTCTGGTAGAGTGTGCTTTATGGGAGCGCTCTTAGGGCCCCCTAGTCCCCCCAAGCTAGTCCTAGACACTAAGCCGAGATACTCTAGTGAGAGAGAGGCAGCCGTGGAGTTGTCGAGAGCTCTGAAGAGAGGGGGCTCTGGGTCTATCCTCGTTCTCGAAGAGAGCATCGAGAAGGTCTTGCTAGAGGCTAAGAGGCTAGGCTTTGCGCTAACCTTGCTGAGAGAAGATGGAGTAAGCGTCTTGGAAAACCTCTCTCTAATCGAGGGGCGCAGGCTCTTCCTCCTAGGGTCTCAGGTAGACATACCCGAGCATATAGAGTCCTACGCTATATCTCTCGGAGCGAGCGTAGTCTCTGTGGGGCCAGTGAGCTTGCATACAGAGCACGTGATAGCGTTTATCGAGTGGCTGAGAGAGACCTCTCGTGCTCGCGGAACGCGACTAGACTAGCTCTATAGCTAGAGCTGCCGCTCCGCCAAGCCCGTGGCATATCGATGCAACTCCCCGGACTCCACTCTTGGTCTCTAGTACAGTCAGTAGGTCGACGACTATTCTGGCCCCGCTAGCTCCCAGAGGGTGCCCTATGGCTATGGCTCCACCGTAGACGTTGAGTATATCGTAGGGGATGCCTAGCAGTTTGTTTACTAAAAAGCTGTTTACAGCAAAAGCCTCGTTATTCTCCCAGAAGTCGACCTTGTCTATGCTCCAGCCTATCTTGGCTAGTAGATTCTTTATCGCGTACACAGGCGCTACCGGGAATTCTCTAGGCTCTACCCCCACGTAGGTGTAGCCGACTATCTTAGCTACAGGCTCTAGCTCTAGCTTTCTCACAGCATCTCCTGAGGCTAGGAGTAGTGCCGCAGCTCCATCGCTAAGCTGGCTCGAAGATATGACGGTGTGGAGCCCGTCTGAGCTGAATACAGGCTTAGCAGCATAGGCTTCCTCTAGCTTCAAGTCTCCTCTCACACCTTCGTCTCTATCCAAAACCATGCTCCCATTGTCTACGAATGGCTCGACGCGCTTCCCGAGAAGCCCCTGACTCCACGCCTGGAAGGCTCTTCTGTGACTCTCGTAGCCTATCCAATCCAACTCCTCCTTCGACGCTCCGTATCTTCGAGCAACGCTATCAGCCTCTTCTCCCATGAGAGCGGAGTTCACGACATCTGTTAGCCCATCGTAAACCATGCTGTCTATGACTACTCCCGAGCCTCTATCTAAGACGAGATGCCTGATGCCCCATCTGTGAGATGCGGGGAGGAGTAGCGGGGTTTGACTCATGGACTCCATGCCTCCAGCTATCGCGATCTCGTAGTCGCCTACAGCTATGTGGAGATAGGCTGTGATTATAGCCTTCATGCCGCTAGCGCAAACCATGTCGACATTGCTAGCAGGTATGTAGGGAGGGAGTCCAGCGCGGAGTGCTGCCTGCTTAGCTGTATTCATGCCCGTGCCTGCTCTTATAGCGTGACCCATCACCACGAAGTCGACGAAAGAAGGGTCTAGGCGTGTCCTGGATATTAGCTTGCTGATAGCGAAGGAGGCGAGGTCTGTTGCTCTATAGCTCTTCAAGCTTTTACCAAATCTACCTATAGGAGTTCTCACCGCGTCTACTATGTATACTTCTCTCAATCCCGTCGCCTTCCTCCACTCTTCGTCTAAAGCTTAATAGTCTTTTAGACGAGAGCCTAAAGAGACGCTGATTAGATGTAAACGTAGGATGGAGGCTCTCTATCTAGGCACATCATTCTCTCTATGTCTTCGTGGTCTAGTTTCTCGTAGCGCTCTATGCTACCTACATCGTACCAGACGCCGTCGAAGATGTAGGCTCTCACGCTGAACCCCGCTCTAATCATAGCCGGTATCAGGTCTCCAGCTATATCGAAGGAGCAGCCTAGGTTAACGGTGGCTAGAGTCCTTTCGAAGCTCTCACGCTTCATAGCGAGAACGCCTATGTTAGCTCCTAGGTCTAGGAGAGGCTTCTCCTTCATGTCTAGTACGCGGCCTCCATCTCCTAAGCTGACTACTCCCACAGGGACTCTGTAAGACTTAGACACGACTACTGTTAGGTCCGCGTCCGCATTTCTATGCTGTTCTAGAAGCTCGTGGATATTCACGGGTGCGATGATGTCTCCGTACCACACCAGTATATCGCTATAGTTTTCGAAAAGCCCTAACTCTAAGGCTCTTCTTAAAGCTCCCCCAGTATTGGAGTAGGGGGGCTTGTCGACAACATACTTGACTCTAGCCTTGTATCGCGAGCCGTCTCCAATGTAGTTGACGAGCTGTCTCCACTTGTACCCAACGAGTAAGACTATGTCTCTTATACCGCTTCTAGTTATCCAGTGTAGTATAACGTCGATCACTGGCTTCTCGGAGAAGCCTACTGGAACTAGCGGTTTCGGGATGTAGTATGTGAGCGGTCTGAACCTCCTCCCCTCGCCGCCTGCTAAGACCGCTGCCACGACATCGTCATGATCGAGCAGGGTTAGCCTCGAGCAATCCAAGAGCGCGCCCCACTATACGATCTTGTATTGCGAGAGTTTAAGCTTTAGGCGAGAGCTCTAGCTAACGCTGGAGGGCTCATAGTCTTGAAGCGTATCGCTATGGTGGCAGGAGGGGTTCTCGTAGCTTCCGTTAGCTTCTCGCTTGCATCGATTTTGATCAAGTACTCTCTAGCTCTGGGAGCTCAACCCGCTACTCTAGCTGCCTGGAGGCTTTTGATCGCCTCAAGTCTAACGCTGATATTGCTGAAGGTGCTGAAGATAGGGGGCCGGTCTCCAAGCACAGCTTCTAAGCCGGTTGTGATAGCGCTTACTCTAATAGGGGGATTGCTACTAGGCATTCACATGGTGTTGTGGAAGGTTAGTCTCGGCTTGACGAGTGTTGCTGTAGCTGCCACCATAGTCAACCTCTATCCTCTAGTGATGGTGTTAGTCGACAACCTGGTCTTCAATACTAAGCTGAGAACCCAGCAGTACCTGGGGCTAGCTCTAGCCTTGAGTGCAGCTGTTACTCTAACGCTCACTTTGGAGAGAGATGGTGGTGACGTGCTGGGAGCTGTTGCCGCCTTTGCTTCAATGCTTGGAGTCGCCGGCTACCTGACTGTGGGGAAGCTGCTAAGAGACGCTATGAGTGCTCTCGAGTACACTTTCTACGCCTACTTGCTCGGAGGAGTGCTAGCTCTAACCTACTCTCTAGTAGCTGGCTATGGCTCTCTTCTACCTCTAGAAGCCATCCCTCTAGCTATACTGCTAGCCATCCTGCCTACTCTGCTCGGGCACACTTTGATAAACGCTCTAGCCAGGATAACGAGTCTGACCGTGGCCTCGATTCCTCCCCTCTTAGAGCCTGCTGGAGCATCGCTACTAGCGTGGATGCTTCTAGGGGAGAGCTTGCCTGCTTTTAGAGCTCTAGCTGTAGCCATGGCTGTCTGTGGAGCCGCTTTAGTGGTTAGTGCTGAAGATAGGCGAGAGTCTTGAAGGGGTAGCGTTCAAGAGCTCTAACCGCTTTCTCTAAGTCTCTCTCGCTGTCTACGAGAACTACCAAGTATCCGTGGCTCGATAATCTTACAGTCTCTCGCGATATCTTGTAGAGCCTCGAGAGCGGTACTAGACGCGGCTGGTCTCTGGCCCCCAGCTTCTCTCTTAGAGTAGTCAGGAGAGACGCCGCCAGCCTCCTCCTCCTAGTAGCTATAGTGACTCCTCTCCGAGAGAGACAGAGTACGAGCTTCTTCACTAGAGCAGCTAGGCTCTCTAGCTCTCGGAGACTCAGAGTCTTTCCGCTCTCCTCTAGCAAGAGTCTTCTGCAATCAGCTATAGCCCCCAGCTCTCTCCTTCTATCAAAGTAGTCCTCTAGAAGGTCTAGGAGTCTCTGCTCTCCAACTTTTACCGCCTCCTCGATCAAGCTCTGTAGCTCATCGAGCTTGGAGAGTCTCCAAGCAGCTTCAGAGTACGTGGCTAAAAGAAGATCGAGTGTGGGAGCGTGGAGCTTCTCGACTCCAGATAGCAGCTCCACGACTGCTAGAAGGTCGCCAGTTGCTAGCACCCATTCATCGCAATATCCGACCTCAACTACTCTCTCTCGAGCCTCGATTCTGAGAGGGTACAAGTCCTGCGCACTACTCCGGCACACGTAGAATTTGGTGTTCTCGGAGAGTAGAGGGGTAGGCTTATGGATGAGGTTACGTCTCTTGGCTATAGTGAAGTCTACGAGGCCCGCTTCTCTCAGCTTATCTAGCCCCTTAATCGTCCTAGCCTTGCTACCAGCTAGCTCTAGAGGGATTGAGACAGCTCTCTCTCCCGTTTTTCTCGAGAGCTCCGCTACAGTATTGTAGACTCTTAGTGGGACAGTTGCTGGAAGAACCTCGCTAACCACTAGTCTCCTCTTGAGCTCGAAGTCGAGAGGGTTGTAGAAGACCACTGCTCTTGCCCCTCTCCCATCTCTTCCCGCTCTCCCGATCTCCTGGCAGAAGTCCTCTATGGAGTCGCTTAGAGTGTAGTGGACAACCCATCTGATGTGAGGCACGTCTACTCCCATCCCGAAAGCTTTCGTAGCGACTACTACGACTTCTCGAGGAGTAGCATCTGAGAGCAGAAACTCCTCCACCTTCCTCCTCTCGCTTTCTCGAAGAGCTCCATGATACAACACTAATGGAGCCTCTATGCTTCTCGAGAGAGTCTCTGCTACCACTTTAGCGTTAAGCCATTCCACGGGAGCGTTCTCAACGAATCCTACGTAGACTATGCCAGCGCCTCCACTGCTTCTCGAGCGAGCCCAGCTGACAAGCTTCTCCACCTCCTCCTCTAGCTCTTCAAGCCTCTTCCTACCCGCTGGAACTATTCTGACGTCTAGCTCTATGTCTCTCCTAACAGCCTCCCCCTCTATCAGGAGAGCTTCAGAGTTACTACTCGCTCTACTCGAATCCAAGCCAACGCTCTGGATGCTCTTGAATCCAAGCTTCTCTACTATAAACAATGTGTGAGACCTGGCTAGAGTACCGCTTACAGCGACCAGAGGGGTCTTTCCGAGCTTCTCTCTCCTAGCTTTAGCCAGATAGCTTAGCAGATAGAGGTAGGCGGGCCTGAAGGTGAGACTCCACTCTACTACAGCGTGAGCCTCGTCTAAGGCTATGAATGATGGTGGATTGTTTTCGAGAAAGCTCCTGAAAGAATCGTCTAGGAATCTCTCGGGGGTAACCATTAGAACATCCACGAGCCCTCTCGAGGTCTCCTCTAGGATTCTGGCTCTCGAGTCGGGGCTCAGAGTAGAGTCTATGAATGCAACCCTCAACCCTAGCTTGCTCGACTTCAGATACTGGTTCCTAATTATGGCTCTCAAAGGAGACACTATGAGCCCATAGCCTCCGAGACCGTTACTCGACATCACTCTAGCTAGCAGAGTGAGCAGAACTGTCTTCCCATAGCCTGTAGGGAGTCTCGCTACTACCAGCCCTCCTCTGCCCGCCTTCTCGAGAACGAGCTCTGCTAGTCTGCGTTGCCACGGTCTTAGACCACGAGCTGACAGTAGTTTCACGAAATGTCTTTCCACCTCCTCTACTAGTCTCTCGACAGGGGCTTCTGGATAATCGTTGATGTAAATCTCCTCAACCGCGCTACCGCCTGCTAGAGCTCTAGTCACCACGTATACTACTCGTTCTCTCTGCACTACCCGTCTAGCCGCTTCACATAAATCGAAGGAGCTAGGGTTGGCTCTAAAACTGATCTCTGGGTATACGGCCACAGCTCCACTACTCTCTCCAGTCAGCTCGCGTAGAAGGCTATCAGATATGTAGACACCGTAGCCCTTTGGGCTCAGAACTCTTACCTCAAGCTCTCCGCAGTAGATTACAGAAGCTAGGAAGACCTCTCTGGAGGTATGCTTCAGCTTAGCCGAGAAGAGACTCAGGAATCTCGGCAATAGCCGCACCCGTACTAGCGTATAGCATAGCTCATAGACGAGTCCTCTCAGACTCGGCTAGTGGCTTAACGAAACTGAGAGAGCGCGATGTTTGGTTAGGAGAGTTGTGCCCCGCCTAACCGGTCCGCTGTCATCTTCATCCCCCCTGGGGGATTATCTGCGGATGTGAGATGGCGGGGCTCCGGGTATATATATACACACTCGGGACTCTATAAGTGTCTCGGAGGCTTTCGGGGATGACTGAGAGAAAGCGTGAAGTCTCCTATAAGGGGTCTCGAGTCTTAGCCGAGGTAACTTCCGATGGGCTCTACGTCTGCCCTGTCTGTGGGAGAGCTCTTTTCGCTTCATCGAGCGACCTAATGCACCACATAGTAGCTCACGCGAGAGGCTTGACTACGAAGCTAGTCAAAGTGACAGAGGAGGAGGAAGAAGAGGAGACTGAATGAGTTCGAGAGCTAGCGTCTCCCCGCGTGCGGTCTACCCTGGGGGATGCTGTAGCCTAGTTGATAGTGTGGGTTGTAGAAGACGCTTGGATAGGCTGGAGGCTGGTGCCACACTCCCAGCGGAGGAGCAGGGGCCTGTCTCATGAATGCTCTCTCATACTCTGCTCTCACGTCCTCTGCTGTTAGATGGAGGTAGAGCTGTGTAACCTTCAGGTCGCTGTGTCCTAAGAGCCTCTGGAGAGAGGGGAGGCTCATGCCTCGCCTTAGAGCCTCGGTAGCGAAAGTGTGGCGTAAGACGTGGGGTCTCACTTTGTCTACTGGGAGCCCTGCTCTAGCAGCAAGCCTCTTGAGCCTCTTGTAGAGCGCTTGGTATGAGAGGTTGAAGAGTCTATCGGCAGGGCTTCTGACAAAGTAAGACATGTACTCGGCTAGAACGTACCGCGAGTAGGGTCCTAGGACTGCGACTCTCTGCTTCCCGTACTTGCCCGTAACTCTAACTACTCCCTCAGCTAGATTCACATCTGAAGCCTTGAGAGAGAGTAGCTCGGAGGCTCTCAACCCAGTCTCAGCTAGGAGAGATACCACGGCTAGGTCTACGAGGTCTCTTGAAGCATTGAGAAGCTTCTCGACATCAGCCCAGCTTAGAGCACCACTGAATCCCCTAGCCCCCCCGGGTATCGATTGAAGGTCTTCAGTTACCCCTAGCCACTTGAGGAATCTCCTGGCGAAGACCGAGTAGTAGTGTAGCGTGGATTCTTTGAGTCTACCGCCGCGAGCACTCACACCTCTGACTCTAAGATATGATAGCCAGCCGTAGTAGTCGCTACTCGAGACAGTGGAGATAGGCTTCTCGGGCCCTGCGTATGCAGCGAAGTTCTTGAGAGCAACGGAGTACGCTCTAATAGTCTTCTCCGAGAGCCCCATAGTGGCTAGCTTGGCTAGAAACTCCTCTACAGCCTCCCCCAATGTCCTGCTGTGTCTAGGCGGGGGTAGCGATACTCTCCTTAGAGACACTCTACTAAACCCTCTTACGTATAAACGCCTAAGCCGACTAGGCTCAGCTAGGTGAGTAACACTGGAGAGTGAGAGGAGAGACGAGGCTATCGCTTCGAGTATAGCTGAGTCTCTCAGATCGGACCTTAGAGCATTCGTGGCTGACAGCAGGCTAGTCGACATAGCGCTAGTGGATGAAGTGCTCAGAAGACTGGGAGTCTCCCATCTCCTATTAAAGCAACAACTAGGCCATATCGTCGTCTACTCGTTCAACAGGCAATCGCTCTCCAGGAAGTGTCTCTACGAGAGATGCGCTACTTTAGACCCCGTAGCTAGAGAGGGCTGTGTGGAGGAGTGTGTTCTAGAGTCTGAGAGAGCTCTAGCTGAGGCTATAGCGAGAGAGGCTGAAAACTTCTTGAAGCAGAAAGCGAGATGAGGGAGCACGCGTGGAGACAGAGGAGCCTGTCAAGCTATACTCGAGTAGGGAGAAGTGCCCTGTCTGCGGTCAGGAGAAGTTAGAGGTAGACGTGTACACTTACTCTGTCCCCCACTTCGGTAGAGTCTTAATCCTCGTCGCGATATGCGGGAATTGCGGTTTCTCCAACAGGAACGTGATGCTAGCAGAAGAGCAGAAGCCTAAGAAGATACTCGTTGAGGTCTCAGGAGAGGAGGAGTTGAGATACATGGTCGTCAAGTCTTCGAAAGCCGGTATCAAGATTAGAGAGAAGAATCTCCAATTCACTCCCACTATCTACACGCCAGGACTGATAACGACAATCGAGGGGCTAGTTTACATGTTCGAAGAGCCTGTAGACATAGCGTGTAGAGAAGCCTCAGGAGAGGAGTGCAGAGAGCTGAAAGAGTGGCTTTCTAGAGCCGTGGAGGGTAGAGAGAGATTCACTATAGTTCTATGCGATTTCGACGGGGGGAGCAAGATAGTCGGAGATAGCGTGGTAGAGAGAGAGCTCGACGAGGAGTGTAGAGACGTTACTCCACTTTGATCCTCTTACCCTCTTCCTCTACTCTCTTCTTCTTCTTGAATACGACCTCGAGTATGCCGTTCTTGTAAGTGGCTTTAGCTGTATCAGGGTCTACCTCGTGCTCCAGGTCTACTTCCTTGTAGTACTTTCTCCCGTTGCTCGCTTTAATCACCACCTTCTTGCCGACCACTTTGACGTCTATCTTCTCCTTATCGGCTCCAGGGAGCTCAGCCACTACTCGTACCTCGTCTTCTCTCTCGATCACATCAACTATCGGCTCCATCTCTTCAGATATCAGCGGTCTCCTGCCGCGCTCTCTCCTAACGTTACCGAACTCCTCGACTCTAGGGATCCCGTCTGGCCCGATGGTTATCCTCATGCCGTAAACGTAGGGGCCGAAGTATCTGACTCTATAGCCCTCCTCTCTCCCCTCCTCTACTGCTCTACGACGGAGTCTCTCGAACTCTTCCTCTATCTCCTCTAAGAACTCCTCCATGTCTCTGAAGAAGTCTCTAAAGAACTCGTCTATATCGCGGAAAAACCTCCTCCTCCTGGGAAACCACGACATTCTTCATCAGCCCCCCGGGAGTCTTCTCGAGAAGTTTGTTAAGAGGAGAGCACTCTTAAACTCAGCGTAGACTCTCTCGCCTTGATAGAGCTCTAGCCCCGCTGAGACCTCTCGTCTCACTGGTCTACGCTGGATAGCTCTCCTGGGAGCTCTCTAAGCCCTAGGTATACTACTGTCTCGTTCTCGTCGACAAGCCCCTTGACTCTAAACACTCCCCCCTTGTAGACGATTATGGCTATGTTGTACTCGAAGGAGACAAGATACTCTCCGGTTTCCGCTTTAACGCATAGAGGGTAGAGGAGGCTCTCCTCCTGCTCCGGCTCGATTCTCAGCACTTTCTCAGCGTGTTTCTCGGGTTTCGGCACCTTGAAGTAGCTCTCTAGGGGTGTGCAGAGCTCTCCCTCGAGAGGGACTCCTACCCAGGAGACTTCGACTCCCTCTAGTCTAGCTCTCCTCCAGCTAGTGTTAACCGGGGGGTTAACGGATAGACCGCCGAACTCTCTCCTCTCGACTCCTCTAATCGTGCTCGACTCGAAGAACTCGAGAACTCTTCTAGCTGCTCGCGCTCCGTAGACTACGAGGTCTACGTCGGAGAACTTGGGGTTCTCGATTCCAGCTGCTAGAGAGCCTGTTAGCCCGAGCTCTCCCAGAGAGACTCCGAGGCTTCTCAGCACGCTGGAGATTCTCAGAACCGTGTGGTCTAATTGGCTTCTAGGAGACCTGATTCTCGCTTCTAGAGCTTCCCTTGGGTCTATGAGGAGAAGTGTTCTCCAACGCTCTACGTAGGGGACTAGAGCACCGTAGACTCCATCTCTCTTATTGAGAGAGCTAAGCTTAGACAGAGCTCTGGAAAGCCCTCTGGGACCGTACTCGTCGATGACTCTACACAATCTGCTCGCCGGCCTAGACCACGCTCCCTCATTGCATAACACGTATTTCGGTATGACGGGAATGAGTTCTGGAGCGTGGGGAATCCCGAGAGCCTGAGCCACCAGCCCGTCTACGCTATAGACTATGCTCCCGTGGGCTGGCTCTACAGCCGTCTTCAAGACCCTCTATCCCCCACTTGCTCTACCTCAATCCACCCATCTACGTCGGGGCTCGCTTTGACTACTCCTCTCTCCTCGAGTAGCACTAATCTAGCCGTGTAGACTCCTCGAGGGAGCTCAGCGAACCTAGTGTGCCACGTCTCGAGGACAGCCTCCACTCCTATATCCAGGAGGACTGCTCGATATCGTGTAGGCACAGCTGGAGCCCCTAAGACCTCCTCTATCTTGACTAGCCCCTCATACCTCCCCCAATAGTAGACTCTCTCGCTACAAGGCTCTCTATCGAGTCTCTCTAAAACCCTTATAGTATAGGGGTGCTCTTTGTAGCACGAGTCTAGAAGCCTTCTCCCAGCTAGGAGAGCTGATAGCTTGGGGCCAGAGAGGTCTCTCGTCTTCTCTAGTCTATCCTCGAGTCTGCAGGAGCGTATGAGACCCTCGTCTCTCAAGTCTTGGAGAGCCCTGTATAGCTTCGAGGAGTCTCCGTAGACCAAGAGGTCGACATCGCTCCCCGGCTTCTCGGAGAACACTGCCCATGAGCCCGTGAGCCCAGCCCACTCTGGAGCTAGCGTGTCTAGTAGCTCGAGAACTCTGGGGTCTAGGTCAGCGCGCCTAACTTTCAGAGCTCTCTCTGGGTCGATGTAGGTCACTACGAGAGACTCCGCGATCACGGGAGCGTGTCTCCCAATGCAGTCAACGAATCTAACAAACTCCTCTACTTCTCTGAAGTCGTAGGACTTGAGTCTCCTAGAGAAGCTCATGTAGGGCGAGACTACGAGCTCTCCGCTGGGGTGCCTGTAGCCTCTCACAGTCATCAAGTCTAAGCGTCCGCTTCTAGAGACGACCACAACCCAGCCTTCGACCACCTCTCTCGAGGACATAGAGATGAGCCTCGAGTGAGGAGAGCTAAGCTTCTACCTCTCTCTTGAAGGACCTGATGAGAGACTCTACTCTCTCACTCCAGCTCTCTAGACCACTAGGATCCTCGGGGTAGCTCTTGTAGAGACTCTTGGCTGCTCTAGCGTATTCCGCTGTCTTCACCAGCTTGGCTAGTAGACGTGGCTTGCCGACAAGGCTCGCCACGATCTTCACCTTGTCTAGGAGGCTCGCGTCTAGTCTTAGCTCTCCTTCTAGTAAAGCTATGGTGAGGTCTTCTGATGAAAGCTTTCTCACAGCCCACTCTATCTCATCGTTTCCCAGAGTCTGCATGAATATCCTGTAGACGTCTAGTGAAGCCTGCTTGGCTCCAAGATCTCTCATGTAGAGTAGGTTGAGCTTCCAGAGCCCTCTAGCTGAGTAGTCTCCGGTCGAGTGAGCCTCAAGGATAGCCTCCGCAGCGTGCTTAGCTGCCGTCATAGCGTAGCCTATTCCTCCTCCGTGAACAGGGTTTACTGTGTAAGCGCTATCACCTATAGCTATGAAGTTATCCCAGACCATGGTCTTTAGGGGTCTCCTTGTCGGCAGCTTGGCGCCGCCGTCGCTCAAGACTCTCCTGACTCTACTCACTTCTCTCCTGCGCGATAAGTGCTTCTCGTAGAGTTCTAGAGGGCTCGGGTAGCCTTTACCCATCTGGACTCCTAGCCCTATGTTGACAGCGTTCCTGCCCTCGGGGAAGAACCACCAGTACCCTCCGGGAGCTATCTCTACGTTGAAGTATAGCCTGATCGCGTCGAAATCAGGGATCTCGTCCTCCAGCTCCAGGATCCTCCTGTAGGCTAGCTCGAAGTCCGTCTCCTCGGGCTCATCGACAACAGGCCACTCTTTGGGGAGCTTGTATCTGATAGAAGCCGAGGCTCCAGTAGCGTCCACGACCACTCTAGCCGCGAACTCTACGTCCTCCTCGCCCCTCTTAGCCCTAACCCCCTCTAGCCTACCGTCTCTGATCACTGGATGGAGAGCCTTGGTGCTCAGGTAGACGTCTACCCCCCTCTTCTCAGCTTCTCTAATCAGCTTCAGCCCGTAGCCGCGTCTATCGATTATGTAGCCAGCTCTCTCCCCCCTGAATGAGATATAGGCCTCTTCGCTCGGAGCGTAGACTCTAGCCTCGTTCACATACGTCTTAACCTCGTCTCCTGAAGGGTGCGGGAGACCTAGAGAGTCGAAGTAGCCTGCTCCAATAGCGTCTCCACACGGCTTAGACCACACTCTACTCTCGTCCACTAAGTCTAAGCCAGCTACTCTAAGCCCGCTATTCCTCAGAAAGTAGGCTAGAGCAGCTCCAGCAGGGCCGAGCCCCACTATCACGACATCGTACTCCAGACGTCTAGCCAAAAGCCGAGCACCCCCTCTACTCTAGAGCGTTAGAAGCTAGAGCGAGCTAAAGCTTAACTCTCTAAACCAAGCTCTCTGCCAGCGAGTCGGGAGGAATAGCATGCAAGAACCCCTCGCGCCCCCGAGAGCGCCAATGAGCCCGCTTGCCGCCTCAAAGACTCGGGGCTCTTCTCGAAGGATCGATACGAGGCACTTTCGCGTGAACCGCCACGCTGAGATGAGAGTAGAGGTGCTTGACCCGCTACCAGCCTGACGGCGTGAAAGCAGGCTCTGTAAGAGGCTCGGACTCCGTAACTGGCGATGCCAGCTGGTAGCGTCGACCCCGCTCCTCGATCCGCTGACCTCCGAGACCCGAGCATCATAGAGAGCCCGCGTTGCCCGCTCCCGTAGAGCGGCTTGGCTAACGGCTCCTCGCGGACCTCTCCGGGCTCGAGACTACGGGGTTCTCTGTGCTCCGCTAGGCTCGCCGCGGCTTTAGAGCCGGCCTCTACTAGCTCTCTAGAGACTACTCGCGGGGATGCTCCTCTCGATTACGCTAATCTCTCGAGCGCAAGCGCTCGGCTATGTTCACGTTTATCGACTGACTATAGGAAATTAAAACGCTAAGAGGCCATGGTATCGGGGGTTAAAGAGTGTTGAGTAAAGCCGCGAGAGCGCTGACAGCTATCTTCGCTCTGGCCGTGGTGACAGCAACGGTCTGGGGGGGAGTATTCGCTTATAGGTGGGGGCACGGGGTCGCTCAGATAGCTCCGCCGGTCGTGTGGCTAGAGGACCCGAGAACGCCCGGGGTTACAGTAGTCTTGTATGATAACAGAACATCCGCCGACGTCAGCGTTAATGCTCAGTATAGGCTAGAGAGGGTGCATAGGTCGGCGGTCTTCTTCGACGTCTTTGACGATAACCCGATAACCGCTGGCCGAGTGACATCGTTTACGTGTACTTGGAGCTGGGATTCTACTCGAGGAGCTCTATCCATAGCCGCGGGATCCAGAGGACCCTCAGGCTGGGATTATGAGTGTATGGCCTTAGCTAATGTCGATATCAGCGCTTACGCTAGCGAAGGCAGGAGAGTTTACGTAGCTGCTCTAGCTATGAGAACCAGTTATACACCTTATCCCGGTTATACGGGTTTCCCGCGTATAAGAGCCGACGGTGTCTACGTCGATACCACTACTACTGGGAGATTCTACAGAATAGGCTATAACTCTACGCTGCTGACCGCCAGGACTGGCGATAGCCTCTCATCAACAATACTCTATGGAACCACTGTACTCTCACACGTGAGGCTAGGCACCAGGATGACGCTAGAGCACGAGTACCTCGCTCAGGTCGTCGCGCTCGTAGACTTTAGAGCCTGGAGAGCAGAGCACTGGAATGTAACACTGCTAAGCTCAGCCAGCATAGGAGCCGGGCAGAGGTTCTACCCTAATAGAGTCGGCGTCGGCTACTGGATCTCAACGAGCCTGTTCACGGGAACCTTCTATTTCGACAATATGGTGGTCACGATAGATAAGCCCCCCTGGTTCGTCAACATCACGGGGCTGCCTGACGGCTGGAGAGCCAGGATTGTTCCAAGACAGGGAGGAGCCGTGGTCTTCGAGGCAGTATCCAGCGGGGGGATTGCATCGATACCTGTCTGGGCTCCCCAGCTAGACCTAACTAGAGTCACGTACTCAGCCGGCACCGACTACGGGTTAGTGTTTAGGAACGCTAGGATAGAGATATTCGACGACAGAGGGGGCCTTGTCTACTCTGCACTCTTCGACTACGTTGTCGGAGGCGACGTCTACAGGTTTGGATTCGCTGGAGACTTCTTGCACGTCTACAGCAATCTAGCTCACGCATTCACGTCGAGGCTGAGAGCCGCCCACGTGTACTGCACAGACCCCAGAGTCTACGCCACTATATCTCTAGTCTCCTGGGATGGAAGAAAAGCCCCTAGCGACATAGTTATAGCAAATGGAGGGCTTCAAAGAGAAACCACAGGAGACCTGTATATCAGCCCGCCACCATCCTGGACGGGCTCATGGCTAGCGGTCAAACTCTATCTGACAGCCATAGCTCCGCCGACAGCATCATGCACCGTAAGACTTGATATGGATTGGTGGGTAATGGAGAACGTAATCTCATCTCAATCTATAGTCTTAACCGTGAGAGGGGGTTAGAGACCGGTCTCTTTATCGCAGCCCCGATATCTGGTAATTGCGCTCTAGAGCTCTATGTTGGCGTGCCTCGACTTCATGTCGTCTTCGTTCACGTTAAGTCTGAGCATTAGAGCGTAGACGACGCCATCTAAGAATACCGAGACTGTGTCCTCGAAGAGCGTCCCGAGAGGGGCCGTGGTCTCGTAGACTCCGAGTATTTGCCGAGCGAAGTAGTCCGTGATGTGGCTCGTCTTGGTTCTACCGGGGACGACTATCGTGAGGTCTGCTAGCTTGCCTAGAGGAGAGTCTGGGTAGCTAGTTATAGCCACGACCTTCGCTCCCACCGTTTTCGCTGTCTCCGCTGCTGTGACTATGAGCTTTGTGGAGCCAGAGCCAGATACAGCTATGACTATATCGCCTTTAGACACGCTGGGCACAAGGCTATCGCCTAGAGCGTAAACCGTGAAGCCTAAGTGGAGGAGCCTCATGCCGAACGCTTTAGCTATGAGACCACTCCTACCAGCGCCCATGACTAGGATCTTCTTCCGGCTCTTGTAGGCGCCTACTAGGAGGTCTAGGAGCTCATCCACCTTCCTCAAGTCCAGGTTGTCTATGGCTTTCTGAATGAACGAGACTATATCGTTCATAGCTATAACTACTGGGTGCTTATATCGCTCTCGCTCAGAGAAGCTAGCCCTAGCCTCCACTACACTCTCCCGGCTACAAGCTCTTATTGGAGGGAGCTTTTAAAGAGAGCGAGAAGCTTTTATTAGGCTCTTATCCCTCATACTAGCTATCGGTGAAGCTGTATTTGTGTCTCTAGCCGTGTACAACACTTTAAGCAAGACCGTGGAGGAGTTCAAGCCCTGGCGTAGCCCCCTCGTCTCGATGTACGTGTGCGGCCCTACTCCCTACGATTATACTCACATCGGTCACGCTAGGACATTCGCTGTCTTCGATGCTCTCAAGAGATACCTGAGTCTGATGGGCTACAGCGTGACTCACGTACAGAACATAACTGATATCGACGACAAGATACTGAAGAGAGCGGAGAGCGAGGGTAGGAGTTGGAGGGAGATAGTCGAGGAGTACACTAGAGACTACATGGCTATGCTCGAAGAGCTCGGGATAAGAGTCGATATACATCCAAGAGTGACCGACCACATTAGAGAGATAGTAGAGTTCGTTGAAGAACTCGTGAACAAGGGCTACGCCTACGTCTCGAAGTCGGGGAGCGTCTACTTCGATGTAGACAAGTACCCGGACTACGGTAGGCTGAGCGGGAGGCTCTCAAGAGACGTCTGGAGGCAGGAAGAAGACTTGGTTAGAGAGAAGAAGAACCCCTACGATTTCGCTTTATGGAAAGCCGCCAAGCCGGGAGAACCCTACTGGGAGAGCCCCTGGGGTCCGGGCAGGCCGGGCTGGCATATCGAGTGTAGCGTTATGAGTAGCAAGTATCTAGGCTCACGTATAGACATCCACGGAGGAGGCATGGATTTAGTCTTCCCTCACCACGAGAACGAGAGAGCTCAGAGCGAAGCATACTTCGGCTCAAGCCCCTGGGTCAAGTACTGGGTCCACGTAGCCTACCTGACCATAGAGGGAGAGAAGATGAGCAAGAGCCTGGGCAACATAGTGGCTTTCAGAGAAGCCTCGAAGAAGTGGGGCTCTAAGCCTCTGAGACTATGGCTTCTGAGCGCTCACTACAGGTCTCCTCTCGATTACAGCGAGCAGGGTCTAAGCCAAGCTGTTAGACTACACCAGAGGCTCGTAGACATAGCGGACAAGACTCTCAGAAGGCTCGAGAAGAGCGAGCCAACACACTGGCTCTCTCCCGGAGACGTGGAGCTACTCGCTCGAGTAAGAGAGCTCTACGCTAGATGGCGTGGAGAACTCGCTGAAGACTTCAACCTCTCGGGGGCTATGAGCGCCCTCTGGGAGTTCACTAGCCTGTACTACAAGGAGGTGGAGCACAGCGAGAGTCAGAGCATTCTGCTGCATGTGCTGAAATTCCTCGTTGACTCGAATAGAGTCTACGGGGTTCTAGACGACGTCCTGGAGTCGCGGAGAGTAGAGACTCTAGAAGAGCCTCTAATAGACCTGATAGTAAGAGTAAGGAGTGAGCTTAGAGCTAGGAGGATGTACGAGCTCTCAGACTGGATTAGGAGCGAGCTCCTCAAGCTGGGGATAAGGCTGATGGACTACCAGAACCGCACCGAGTGGCGGAGAGAGCGTTCACCCGCTTAGAGCATATTAGTCTCCAGAGCTCGAGAGCCGCGAGTCGGGGAGAGCTTGCCTCTGAAGACGAGACTCCTCTTCCAGGAGGATAGCTACCTGAGAGAGTTCACGGCTAGAGTCGAGAGAGTCGAGAGCGACGCAGTGATCCTAGACCAGACAGCCTTCCACCCAGCCCCCTACGGCGGGCTAGACACGGATACAGGCGTCCTGATGACAGGTAGCGGAGCGCTAGCCAGAGTCTCTAGAGCCGAGGTTAGAGGCGAAAGCGTGGCTCACATCGTCGACAACCCCTCAGTCTTCAGCGTAGGCGAGGTAGTGAGGGGTGTTATAGACTGGGAGCGCAGATACAGGATGATGAAGCTCCACACTGCTGCTCACGTGCTGGCAGCAGTTCTCTACAATAGATTCGGAGCGCTCGTCACGGGTGGCCTAGTTACTCCAGAGTACTCCAGAGACGATTTCGACATAGACGTGGACGACTGGAGAAGCGCTTTCGAGAAAGCAGTTGTTGAAGCCAACTCAATAATATCGAGATGCATCGAGGTTAGAGTATACTGGCTCAAGCGCGAGGATGCCCTCAAGATACCGGGAGTCGTCAAGCTAGCTGAGAGAGCTCCGCCAGACGAGGAGTACTTGAGAGTAGTAGAAATCCCAGGAGTCGACGTCCAGCTAGATGGAGGCCCTCACGTCAGGAATACCTGCGAGATAGGAGAGATAAGGCTATTGAGAGTCGAGAATAGAGGGAGGAGGAAGAAGAGGATATACTACACGCTCTCCTAGAACCCGCCGGTGCATCTCTCTCTGTACTCTTTAACCAAGTCTGCTTCTACCACCTCTCCTCCCGGCTCCAGCTCTCTGAAGGTCCTACCGGGTATCCTGTAGAGAGTAGTTAGGGGGTCTTTCCAGCAGCCGGGCTCGAGACCAGCCTTCCTGCAGGTCATGTCTGCAAATGTTTGAATATCCCAGCAGTACTCTACCGGGACTTCTGGGAGCAGCACTCCCGCGAAGAGCCTCCTACCTGATGCTTTCATCTCGACGTAGAGCCCGTCTCTCCCTATTACCACCTCGTCTAGGCTAGAGACCGGGATCTTCTCCCCGAGTATTGTAAGGACTATCACTATCTCGCCTAGCTCAGATAGCTTGACTGGAGGGAATCGGGGGTCTCCGAAAGCCGAGGAGACCGCTGACTCTACTATAGCGACGTGTAGAGGATACACTGGCTCCACGAACCCAATGCACCCCCTCAGCTCTGGCACTCTCTTACCCCCAACCTCCGCTATCTTCTCGAGAGTCACGAACACCGCCGCCTTCTTCCTCAGCAACGGCTGTCTCTCTAGGAGCTCTCTCGGGACCTCGTAGAGCCTGAAGCTCTTCTCGAGGTAGAACCTTATCGCTTCTCTCGCGACCCCCACTAGGAGCCTGGCTAGCTCCAGGTCTACCTCTTCTACCTTGAGGGTCTCCTCCGAGTAGCTCACCCGACTCCCCAGATCGTAGAGTGCTTAGAGCCTATAGTTGTTGACGAGCCCTAGCTAGAGCTCAGGGTGGCGTTTCAAGCTTTATATTGGTTTGTAGCAGAGATGCCTTGCAAGCTACATCAGTGTAAGTGAAGTTGAGAGCTACTCTGTGAGAGGTCGAGAGCTCGCTAGGAGGCTCTTCCCGAGAGTAGCGCAATAGTGGAGATGCCCGGGGTTGCTCTAAACGCCCCCGAGCCCGATGAGACCCATAGCGAGATGCAGGGAAGATAAGATGAGGCGATGTCAATAACCCATATCAGAGCTAAACCCTAGCGGGTAGCGATACCGTTAAAGGAGCGAGTTGTAGAAGCAGCCCGGGGGGGTCTCGAGTATGGGTAAGGTGAGGAGCTCTCTGGTTAAGAGGACGGCTAGGAGATTGCTCGAGCTATACCCGGACGTATTCACAGGGAGCTTTGAGCACAATAAGAGAGTAGTCGCTGAGCTAGCGGAGTTTCAGAGCAAGAAGCTGAGAAACCAGGTGGCGGGGTACATAACTCATTTGATCAACGCTACTAGGAAGAGGAGAGCCAAGACTGCTAGCTAGGAGCGAGCAGGGTTCGAACTCTTGACTCTGATAAGGCTCCTGGGGTCTCTTAAAGAGCAGGCTGGCTTCGAGAAGCTCGAGGTCGAGGCTTCTAGCTGGAGAGAGGCTCTGCTCAAAGCTAGAGAGTTCTCTAAATTCCTGAGAGAGGTGATAGACGACTCTGGCGAGCCCGCTCCAGGCTACATAGTCTTCGTCGACGGTGTAGACTACAGGCTTCTGAAGCCCGACGAGCCTGCCAGAGAGATCGTGATAATCCCTGTAGTTCACGGAGGGTAGTTCTTGAGCTTAAAGCTATCGAATCACGAGATCGAGCTGGGCTGCGTCAAGGTCTACGTGTCGATAGCCTTGCTGGATAAGCCTCTACGAGTAGACACGCTACCATCCATTAACGATAGCTACGCTGTAGTCGGGCTCCCGAGTCTCGAGCACGCTGAGCCCTGTAAGCTAGCTCTATCCTATCTCTATGCTCTAGAGGAGAGAGTGATAGGCTCGAGAGTCAAGAAGACTCCTATACTCATCCTCATGAATCTCCTAGGAGTAAAGCAGGTTAGAGATGTGGTAGAGAGAGTTGGAGAAGCGCGCGCAGTAGTCGCGCTAGGACTGGACCCCGGTGTTTCCAGTGTTCTGATAGAGGTGTTGAAGACCGTGGGCTATAGCGTTCTCAGCTCCGAGAGCTCCTCCTTCACGAAAACTGTGTGCAGACAAGAGCTCCTAGAGGAGATCACAGTCCCGAGAATAAGTAGGCTATCGTAACCTCAACAGCTCTCTGGTTTCGTGAGAGCTAAGAGTTAATTACTTCAGCTAAGCTAGTAGTGAGGGAGCACTGTTTATGAGTACTGCTGAAGCTCTCGTCTTCGCTGGTGGTAGAGGCAAGACTATCCTACTCTATGGGCTAGCCTTATCGATGACCAAGAGAGGTCTTAGAGTAGCCTACTTCAAGCCCGTGGGTATCGGTAGGAGAAGACTCCCCTCAGGCTCCTACATAGACACAGACGCAATAGCCGTGACTGAAGCTCTCGGTCTACGAGACCACCTAAGCCTAGTCAACCCGATAGCGATTACTGGAGGCTATTTAGAGCTGAGAGAGAGGAGTGGAGAGATAGCCGAGACTATAGAGTCCTCCTTCAGGATGCTCTCAGCTGGAAGAGATGCAGTTCTCGTAGAAGGCTACTCAGCCCCCGAGTCTCTAGCAGTAGTTGGGCTTAGCTCAGCCGATATAGCGGTAATGCTGGACGCTAGACTAGTCTTGGTGGTTGATTGTAGAGAAAGCAGGGTGATCGATGGCGTTGTAGATAAAGCCGTTTTGTACTACGAGTGGGCTTCGAGTAGAGGAGCTAGAGTAGCTGGAGTAATATTCAACGCTGTCCCGCTAACCCACATGGATAGACTGAAGGAGGGAGCGGCAGCAACGCTCGAGAGCAAAGAAGTAGAGGTTCTAGGCTATATCCCCTACAAGCCTGACTTGCTAGCTCCTAGAGTCAGAGAAGTCGTGGAGATACTGGAGGCAGAAGTGTTAGAGGAAGGCGAGGGACTCTATGGAGTAATCGAGAGCATAGTGGTAGCAGCAGCAAGCCCTGAGGCCCTAGCTAGAGAGCTTAGGAGGTCCCCAGCCCCCGTTGTAGTAGTGAGTGGCGATAGGTCGGACCTAGTGGTGAGCGCTATAGAGTCTAAGCCCGCTCTAGTAGTGGTAACGGGGGGGTTCTACCCGCCTCCAAGCGTTCTCTCTAAAGCTAGAGAGATAGGGGTTCCTCTAGCTCTAGTCCATAGCGACACGTATAGCGTGATAGAGAAGATAGGTGAGGCTGGCTCGCTGGTTACGACGTCGTCTCTAAGAGCTAGAAGCGATGTGATAGTAGATATCGTGGAGAGCTACGTGAAACTCGAGAAGCTAGCAGGAGGCTCCTAGACGTGAGAGACCCCGAGCTAGAGAGGCTCCTCTCGAGATTCGAAGAGCTGAGAGCTATGGCTGAGAGAGGGGAGATAGGGGAGACAGCTGCTAGAGTCGCCGCTGAGCATCTCTCAGCAGAGCTCAAGAAGTACGGGTATCTGGTTGTTGTCAGGAAGTCTCCCTCATGGTCTAGAAGCCCTAGACTCCAAGTCTTCCTATCAAAGCTAGGAAGGCGGGGGAGGGGGAGGAGTAGAGTGGATAGCGTTGACGACTACTTCCCAGACTTGGAGAGTCTCGAGAAGAGATTCAGCAAAGGCCCGCGGTGAAGCATGCTACTACTAGCTGACCGAGAGCTATGGAGCCGTCGTTGGGCGGGACTAGCTTAGGTAAGAGGACTCTGACCCCCTCTTCTCTAGCGACTTCCCTCATCCCTCTCACTATGTGAGTGTTTACTGCTGCTCCGCCACAGACTACTATGGCGTCTCCTCTGACTCCTCTCCTACCCTTGACAGCGTCGAGAGCTACTCTCGCTAGAGCTCTCCCCAGAGCTGTTAGGATAGAGCGCGCCTTGTCTTCTCTAGAGGCCTCGCTGTCGATAGAGAGCTCTAGCAAGCTCCTCGTGTCCACTACGAGTCTTCCATCGAGCCACCTAGTGCCAGCCTCCCAGCCTAGGTCTCTACCCTCGTCTGCTACAGCCTCAAGTCGCATAGCTGGCTCTCCCTCGTAGCTTCTGAAGTAGCAGACACCGAGAAGAGCAGAGAAAGCGTCTAGGACTCTCCCCAGGCTCGTGCTCACAACACCCCTCCCTCTCTTAGCCAAATCGTAGGCCACTAGAGCTTCCTTGAGCCCCCTGGGTAGAGTCGAATCTAGCTCTCTCTTTCTGAGTATCTCGACGACTTCTTCTTCACTATAACCGTGTGATGCTAGAAGAGCTATGAGAGGCTTGGCGGGGTAGAGAGCAGCTGTGTCTCCTCCGGGCAGGCTGTAGGGCTTCATGCTCCCGACTCTCTCGAATCCATCATAGCCAGCTACGAGCACCTCTCCGCCCCATATGCCTCCATCTAGCCCGTAACCGGTACCGTCTATGGCTATAGCTAGGATTCTCTCACCCGGCTTCACTCCTAGCTCCGTCATGACTGCCGCCGCGTGAGCGTGGTGATGCTGGACTTCCACTAGCTCTGCTCCCATGCTATCCGCTAGTTTTACAGCGACTTCTCTACTGTGGTAGAGCGGGTGCATGTCTAACGCTATGAGCTTAGGCATTAAGTCGTAGGCTTTGATGAACCAGGAGAGCTCTCTCTCCAAGTCCTCCAGCGTAGCTGGCTCATCGACATCTCCTATGTATTGCGTTAGCACAACCTTATCCTCGAAGCCTACTGCTCCAGCTGACTGAAGCTCTGCTCCTACAGCCGCCGAGTCTGGGAGGTTGAAGGGGATAGTGACCCAGGCTGGCGCATAGCCCCTACCTCTTCTCAATAGCACAGGCTCTCCATCCGTGAACCTGACAACGCTATCGTCTACTCTGTGAGCTATCGCTCTCTCGTGCTCGACCACGTAGTCTACAACGTTCTCAAGCTCTCTCAACACGCATTCTAGATTCGTGCACATAGGTTTCCCGTGAATATTAGCGCTAGTCATTACCAAGACCCCGTCTCTGACGTGTGAGAGGAGTAGGACCTGGAAACCCGTGTAAGGGAGCATGACTCCTATCGTTGAAAGTCCTGGAGCTACATGCTCTGATATCTTCGAGCTTCTCTTCTTAGGCAACAATACTATAGGCCTCTCGGGTGATACTAGGAGCTTCTCCGCTGTGTCGGAGAGCTCGGCTATCTCTCTTACAACACTCAAGTCTCTAGCCATTAAAGCAAAAGGCTTGAAGGGTCTCTTCTTCCTTCTCCTCAGCTCTACCACTACCTCGTCTCTGGTCGCTAAGCAGGCTATGTGATAGCCTCCAGCACTCTTCACAGCAACTATAGCCCCTTCTTCTATTACTCGAGCAGCGAACACCGCGGGGTCCTCGACATCTACTCTCTCTCCTCGAGACGTGTAGACGTAGGTTCTGGGGCCGCAAACGCTACAGCTTATTCCTTGAGCGTGGAATCTCCTAGTGTTAGCCGGGTCGCTGTAGTCTCTAGAGCAGTCCTCGCAGAGAGAGAAGACTCTCATGGCCGTATTCTCCCTATCGTATGGTAGCTCGTATATCATCGAGAACCTGGGCCCGCACCAAGCGCAGCTATTCCAGTAGTAGCTCGAGAACCTGGTGCCGGGCTCTAGGATTTCTCTGACGCAGTCGTTACATATAGCGATATCGGGGGGTATCATGCTCCTAGAGCGTCTACTACGCTCGCTCCCGGAGATCTCGAAGCTCCGATAGCCAACCGGCTCCACGGGCTCGACTCTCACGTACTCGATTCTAGCGGGTGGAGGCTTCTCTCTAACGAGCCTCTCCAAGAAGGCCTCGAGGAGTTCTGCTCTCCCCTCAACCCATATCTCTACCTCGCTACCCCCCAGGTTTCTTACATAGCCTCCAAGACTCAGAGATGACGCCAGTCTGTAGATGAAGGGTCTGAAGCCTACTCCCTGAACGACACCGACTACTGTTATCTTGAGAGCTCTAGCTTTCTCGCCCACTGCTTTACTGCCTCCAGCTTCTCTCCCCACCTGTGGAGACCCATCTTCTCCTGGATCTCCATAGCTAAGTCGATTCTGCCTGTGAGAGAATTATACCATAAAGCTATCACATCTCCCTCCCCCACCGCGTAGTCCAAGCGGTCTCTCGTGGAGTAGATATCGAAACCGACTTCTCTTAGTTCAGTGAAACTCTCTGGAGCCTTCTCGAGAGCCTCAAGCTCTCCTCTTGACTTGAACCTCTTGAGCCAGATGTCTGTCTCAGCTGGGCTCATGAAGTCTCTATCCAGTCCTACTGCTAGAGGTAGATTCTCCCAGACTATCTCAGCCCCGCTTCTCGAGAAACTGACTATTTTCACAGAGAAGGCCTCCAATCCGGGTATAGCTAAAGCGAGTCCTGTGAGTTCTCCTCGAAGCCCTCTTAGCTCCACAATTCTATACACTGTCGACCTAGACTTATAGCGTAGAGAGAGAGCTTTCCCGTGAAGTCTGAATTCTACTGGGAGACCGTATCGAAGAGCTTCACCTAGAGCTCTAATAACTAGCTCTGACAAGCTGGAAACACCCGAGGAAAAAGAGAAGAGAGAAAGTTAGAGGAGAGTAAAGAAGATTATAGAGTGCACGTGACGTCTCTCAGTATCTTCTCGATAGTCTTGACTTGCTTCCCGTTACTTCTCAGCTCTATGTGGACAGCGCAGGCTAGGCATGGGTCGAAGCTTCTTATAGCTCTAACTACATCGAGGCCCTGCCACTGAGCTGGTGGGAGCTCTTCTGTGACGACTATGTTCGCTACCGCTGCCTCGAATGGCGCTCTCACGTATCTCACCTTGTCCGTGACTCTGATCTCGTCTCTCGAGGAGGCGTTCTCGGTTGTCGGAGCGTGGATCTGGTAGTTTAGTACTCTGCCTCCCTTCTGGACGATCCAGTGTCTCACAGAGCCTCTCGGAGCCTCGGTGAAGCCCGCTCCTCTGGTTATTCCTCCGGGGACCCTCCACGGTCTAGAGGTCTTCGTTCTACCCTTCTTCACTAGGTCGAGCCCGATCAGTATATTGTTCCAGGCGCTAGCAGCCGCAAATAGGAGGCAGTAGGCTCTACCCCAGAGCCTGTATATGGTCGTGCTGGTCTCTGGAACTCTCCACTCTATGGTGGCCTCCTCCCAGACCGTTGGGGGTAGCTCGTCGGCGACAGCTCTGGGCAACGTAGTTCTGAGAATACCGTTCCCCGACTTGATCAGCCCTGCCGCCGTGGTGTCGGCTGTTCTGGACTGTACGTAGACTCTAGCGAAGGGCCCTAGCTCTATGGGGCCTATGCTTCCATCCTTCCAGACCATGTTGACTCTGACTACCCACGAGTACTTCCTAGCCCAGTCTTTCTCTTCGGGCTTCGGTATGGTTATCTTGTTCCACGGATGGTAGGCGGGGTCTGCTCTGCCCCATAGTAGAGTGTTCCCTAGAGGGTCTTTCTCAGTGTACCACTCCTCTTTCTTGACCTTGTCCGCCCAATCCGCATAGAAGGACGTGTCTACGTGCTCCATCGTGGCTACGTTCATGTCTGTGTATTTCCTAGACACCATCTCGCCGTCTAGCACAAGCCCTGGCTTCAGGTCTCTCGCGCTAGCTGCAGCGTCTATGTTCTTGTAGAAGTCCTCCCAGCTGACGTAATCCCCTATCTCCGAGTACTTCTCTGGATGGTCGAAGAGCCCTACGCTCATCACTCTAGGCTTCTCGTAGGTTAAGCCCACCATCTCGTAGCCTATTCTCTTGTAGAAGTTCAGTATGTCCTCCCACACGTAGTAGTTGAACTTGACCCAGGCTGTCAGCTTTGTAAGCCTGTAAGTTATGGCGACCAGCGTCTCCTCTATGTCGTAGACGTTGGTTTGTATCCCTCCAGGTATGAGCGTGTTGGGATGGGGGTGCTTGCCGTATATGAGGCTCCCTGCTTCTCTAGCTATCCTCTGGAAGTGGACCGTTAACTGCCACATCTTGCCGGTTATCGGGTTGAACGCCTCCATTATGTCTGAGATCTTGGTGAATCCATGCTTATCCCTGTTCTCAGCTAGAGTGCGAGTAGCCTCGCTCCACACTGAGGGAGTGAAGCTCTTGACTATAACCTCGCTGTAGTCTGGAGCCTCTAGGAGATTCAGTATTATAGAGTGGTCGTAGAGGTACTCTCCTATAGCGAACCCGAGGTTTCTCAGAACAACCCCTAGAGGCTCTGGTGACACGCCATAAGCCATGTCTACTGCGTGCATTGAGGCATTAGCGTGAGACGCTCCGCAGACTCCGCAAAGCCTGCTAGTCATAGCGGGCATGTCCTCTGGAGGTCTCCCTCTAGCAAACACCTCGAATCCTCTGAAGGCAGTACAGAATACTCTCACAGTAGCCGGGTCGGGTCTTCTAGTGGTCGTGTCTACTACTAGCCTGGCTCCGAGATGCCCCTCGATTCTAGTGATAGGGTCTATACGGAGCTCCACACTCACATCCCACCACCTCTACCCTCCTCAAGCCAGAGAGGCCACTCCTCCTCCGCCATACCCTTAACCACTTTCCCGTCAAAGAACGCGAAATCTATGGGGAAAGTCGCGGGTCTCACGTGGATCATGAAGACGTGGAACGCTATGAGTGCTACGCTCAACGTAGCTGCGTACACGTGCACCCACCACGCGAAACCGTTACCGCTCTGCATACCCCATAATACCATAGATAGACCCGTTATGCCTATGAGTAGAACCATTGCTCCTATCCCGAAGTATGCTACTATCTGTGTAGGCATGTACTTGTGATACTTCATGTGCTCCTTCTTGAGCCCGAAAAGCCAGGTGTAATAGTCTATGAGTTGAGCTGGCAGCGATGGGAGAGTTTTCAGTATGAGAAACCTGCTGAAAGCTCCCTTGACTCCATAGTCTTTCAGTGAGAGCAGGAATTGCGTGAGGTAGTGGGTTATATAAAGTACTACTGCGAACGCCATTAAGTATCCCCCTATCACATGTAGATTCGCTAAGGTTTCTCTACTTACAACATAAAGGTACCCATAGACGTAAGGGTTGTCAGCGAAGTATAGTATGAATCCTGTCAGCATAGCCAGCCCGAAGCCCACTGCTAACATCATGTGTGATGCGACGTCTACAGGGCTCAGTCTCTGGATCAGCTCGTCTGCTCTCGCCTTGAGCCTTGCTGAAGTCCACTTGCCCGACTCGAAGAGCCCTAGCGAGAGGTACCTGATACTTGTCACTATCCCTAATAGCAACACTATGATCGATCCTAGTCCCAGCAGGACCTTGAAGATGGGGATCCACCAAACCCAGCTGGTGAGAGCAGGGCTTGCTAGAGCTTCTCTAAGCTCACTTAGGCTAGCTGGGAGGTTGACTACGGCTACGTAGTAGACTACTATTGCTGCTATAGCCCAGAGAACTCCTCCAGCGATTAGGTTGATGGCGCTGACCCAGAGTCTAGCCATGCTTTACGCCACCCTGCTTCTTGCCCTTCATGTATGCTAGAGCTCCGCTGACTACTCCCACGACAGCGGCTACAGCGATTGCTCCAGCAAGGGTTCCAACTAGAGCCTCTCTGCTAGCAAACACGTAGGGTAGCTTCTGGAAGAATGGCTCGTAGGCGTCGCTGAAGCCGGGCTCGTGGCATCCCATGCATACAGAGCCTTGCCTCACGCATCCCCCAACTCCGCTAACCCACCCTAGCCTATTCCACGGGCAGTGGGAGACTGGACCCTTGCACCCAACGCCCCAGAGGCAGTACTCCGTGCCGTCGCCGGGATACATTCTCCACCTTCCCGCAGCGTAGTGCCCTGCTCTCGGGCAGTTGTTGTGCGTGGTCTCTCCGAAGAAGTACTTGGGTCTCCCTATCTCGTCGAACTGCTCGCGCGATAGAGGCATGAGCCCTTCTAGAGCTAGGACTAGGTGCGCTAGAGTCTTGAGGATAGCGTTCCCGTTAGCCGGGCATCCTGGAACAGCTACTGCAGGCTTGCAGTCTTTGAGTAGCTCGCACTTCTCTCCCTTAGCGAACTTCCTGAAGGGCTCGGCTTCAGGGAGCAGGTCTAGGAGGCCTTTGAAGCCCCTAATCTTGTCTCCGAAGAATCCGGTGGCTCCCGTGGGAGACCTGCTCCACCCATCGGGATACTTCTCGAACTCATCGAAGCCGTAGGCTTTGAAGAAGCCTGGATCCCAGGGAGTGTTGGCTGGGATGCCTCCATAGGATGAGCAGGTCCCCACAGTGACCACAGCCGCGGCTCTCCTAAGCAGTCTCCTTATCCACTCGAGGCACGTGATAGGCTTTCCTCTCTCTTCGCCTACGAAGCACCAGTAGTCGCTACCCTTAGGGCCCCCAGCTTTTTCATCGATAGGCACCGTGCCCTCCACGACTAAGACGAATGGGTCGAGTTCTCCCGCAACGGCTTTCCTTAGGATCTCGAGAGCGCTCTCACCCCACTGAGGCATCACTGCATCATGGTAGAGTAGAGCGACTGTCCCGGGGCCGACTACGTGGAGATGCCCGGCTAAAACCTGTATGACGTTGGGGTCTGTGGCTAGGAGTAGAGCGCCAGTATCACCTGTGCAAGACTGAGCCTCGAACCATATTATGTTGTATTTGCCCTTCTGGATGGTTTCGAGCGCAGCTTTAACGACGTTATCCCAATCGAGAGAAGCTAGAAGAGCTGTTGATGCTGATAGCTTTATGAAATCTCTTCTAGAAAGCATCAACGCGAACCACCAGAGGTCGGATTCAATTATTAATCTCCAGTCCTTCGATCCTTTTAAAGATTACGTTATATAGAGGCTCAACAGTGATATTTAAGAGGTGCAAATGAAGACCTGAGAGCCTGGTGGAACTCTCTGCACGAACTTGCTCTAGCTTCAGCCATAGTCTCGGCTATAAGAGAAGCTGTAGAGAAGGAGGGCTCTAAAGTCAAACTAGTTAGAATCTATCTAGGAGAACTCCAGAGCCTTGATGCTTCTGTTCTCGAAGAGTATATAAGGATGAGCTTGAAAGACTATGACTTAAGCGTCTCCTACGAGATACTAGAGGAGGAGGCTGTCTTCAAGTGCCGGCGGTGCGGTCTCGAGTGGAGACTTAGAGACGAGAGTATCAGCGAAGAGGTTAGAGAATACATACACTTCCTGCCCGAGGCTATTCATGCATTCATAAAGTGCCCGTTCTGCGCATCGAGCGACTTCGATGTGGTTAGCGGTAGAGGCGTTAGACTCTCGATAGTCTTGAGTGAAGGTGGGTAGAGATGCGCTCTGCCGACCCCAGATTAGTTCAGGCTAGAAGGATCGTTGAGAGTGTGAAGAGAGTGTATGCTGTTGCTAGTAGCAAGGGTGGAGTAGGTAAGACTACTGTAGCCTGCATCCTCAGCCTCCTCCTAGCTAGAGAAGACTACAGAGTAGGCTTGCTAGACCTAGACTTCACCAACGCTACAACACATCTAGTGCTAGGAGTTGATGCAGAGAAAGCCTCTATAGAAGAAGGGTTTGGAGTCAAGCCTCTCGAGGTTGAGGGGGTTCTCTTAGCTACCCCCGTTGTCTTCACTAGAGGCAATCCTCTAGCTCTGAGAGGCTCTTCGGCTGTCGACGCTATGAGAGAGCTTCTAGTCGCTGTGGACTGGGGTAGACTGGACGCTCTAATACTCGATATGCCTCCAGGGGCTAAAGATGAGCTCTTAGAAGTCCTAGCTATCGGAGCCAAGATTCTAGTAGTCACTACTCAAGACCCTCTAAGCCTCTCTAGCGTTAGGAGGCTTCTGAGGCTTCTGAAGAGCGAGGGTGCTCGCTCAGTGGGCGTCATCGAGAACATGTCAGCTAGAAGAGACCCCCTCCTACTTAGTGAGGTCTCTCTCCTCGGATTCAAGCATCTGGGGACTCTGCCTTACGATAGCTCCCTCCGGGACTCCATCGGGAGCCCCTCTAGGCTTCTCGATACCGAGCTAGCTAGAGCGCTAGCCGGGACTCTCAGAGAGATTCTAATACTCTGAGTGTGACAATTAAGAGATGATGAGAGGCTGTGGAGCGTAGGCGTGCTATCGCTGAGCTATTGAGAGAAGCTTTGAGGATAGGGGCTAACGTAGGAGAGGCTATTAAAGAGGCTGAGAAAGAGCTGAGTAGAGCAGTCCTAGGAGAGGTCCTCAAGCCTCTTGAGGAAGAGCTTGTTAAGTCTATCTACGCGCTAAAAGCTCAACCTCAACCCACTCTCGAGGAGCTAAAAGCCGAGATAGCTAGGTCTCTAGGATTGAGCGAATCGGGGGACCTTTTTGCAGAACTCGAGAGAGCTATACGTGGCTGTGAGAGCGCATCTGCTGAGCGAATGCGGGAAAGGCCTACAGAGGTTGTTGGAGAGTCTGGAGACTCTAGGTAGGTGCGTGCTCGGAGACGGGCTGAAAGACGCTCTAGGCATAGCGATAGACTCCTCCGGTAGGCAGATCGCTCTGGTAGGCTGTAGAGAAGGCGCGGCCGTCGAGAAGGCGGAGGTCTCTGTGATAGAGCCTTTCAAAACAGGGGAGGAGAGCTGGGAGAGCATGAGAGGAGACTTGTGGCTAGGGCTCTCGGGAGACGTCTCGGTGGACGGTGTTGCCGGGGCTCTACGACTTTTCACCAGGGAGCCTTTCGTGCTCATCGCTATCTCAGCTAGCTCTGAGAAGAGAGCTTTTGAGCTGGCTTTGAGGACTCTAGAGAGCTTGTGTCTTAGAGAGTGATGACTGTACAGCGTCTTCTCTCTAGCGCTCTGCTAACGGGCTTCTCGCCTAGGCCGCTCGCTATGACTGCCTCTCCAACCCCGGCTTCTAGAGCCTCCACTACGTGAAGCAGCTTCCTATTCATTCCGGGACCCACTCTAGGCAGTAGGCTTCTCAGCTCCTCAACCCTTACTCTCTCGACTAGAGACCCCTCTAGGATCAACCCGTCTACATCAGAGAGAGCTATGAGCTTAGAGGCTTTGAGAGAAGCCGCTATCCTGGATGCTGCCTGGTCTCCGTCTACATTGAGTAAGACTCCCTCTCGAGACACTGCTATCGGCGCTACTACTACCAGGTAGCCTTTCTCGATTAGGCTACTCAGCAGGCTAGCGTCGACGCTCTCTATCCTGCCCGTATAGCCTCCCTCTAGCACTCTCCTCCTCCCCCTCTCGTCGACTACTATTATCCGCTCCTTCCTCTCAGCTAGTAGCGTCGGCCCGTCTGCTCCTGAGACTCCTACTGCTCTGACTCCTCTAGCCACCAGTCTGGAGACCATCTCCTTGTTTATCTTACCGGCCATGGTCATAACGTACACCTCTAGCTCCTCTCTGCTAGTATACCTGCTCCTCACGCCCGAGGGGGAGACTACGATCTGAGGCTCTACGCCCATCCTCTTCGAGTACTCCGAGACTATGTCTCCTCCCCCGTGGACTACGACTATCCTCTCTCCTCTAGCCCAGAGCTCTGCCAGGTCTCCCGCTATGTTCTCGAGGTTAGCTCTCAGAGCACGGCCTCCTATCTTCACCACGATCATAGTCTCACGCTGGCTTAAGGGGGGGCCTCGATAATCCTAGAGTCTCGCTAAGCCCTAGAGCTATGTTGAACGCCTGGACCGCCTGGCCTGCCGCTCCCTTTACTAGATTGTCTATAGCCGCGAAACCCGTGACCCTTCTTCTCCTCTCTTCTAGCGCGAAGCCCACGTCGGCGTAGTTACTCCCGATGACGTACTTGGGGTCGGGGTAGCCTGGGGGAGCATTGTAGACTATCCTGACGAAAGGCTCCTCCGAGTACATCGACACATAGGCCTTAAGGATATCGAGAGAGCTCGCATCTCGAGCAAGCCATGAATGAGCTGATGCAAGAGCTCCTCTCACTGCTCCCACAGCGTGGGGGACTAGAGAGACCTCGACGTCTTCGCCTACGAGAGCTCTGAGTTCTTGCTCTACCTCAGCCGCGTGCCTGTGGCCTTCCGCGTCGTAGGGTCTCATAGCTCCTTCTCTTTCAGGGTGGTGACTCCACTTGCTGGGATTCCAGCCTGCTTCACTACTGCCCACCTTAACGTCGACCACTATCTTCTTGACATCGATGATCCTGTTCTTGACTAGTGGAGCGAGAGCTATGATGGAGGCTGTAGCGTTACAGCCAGGGACGGCGATCAGCTTCGCTCCTCTCAGCTCGCTTCTATGAAGCTCCGGTAGCCCGTAGACTGCTTTCGATAAGAGGTCCGGGTATGGGTGCTCGATACCGTACCACTTCTTGTAGTCCTCGGGATTCTTTAGCCTGAAGTCCGCGCTCAGGTCTACCACCATGAGACCTACCTCTAGAAGTTTAGGGACGTAGTGTAAGCCGACTCCGTGAGGTAGCGATAAGAAGACCGCATCGGCTTTGCGGGCTATGTGGTCTAAGTCGAGCGAAGTGAATCTAAGCCCTCTATAGAACCCCCTGAGGTTGAAGTGAGCGAAGTGTAGGGGCTTTCCAGCGTACTCTCTCGACGTGGCTACAGTGACCTCTACCTCCGGGTGCTCCGCTAGGATCCTGAGAAGCTCTCCTCCGGTATAGCCCGAGGCGCCCACCACAGCCACTCTGATCACGGCTCAGACACCTGGAACTCCGTTTGTTCGAATGTACTCACAGTGTTACATCTGAAGCTAACAGTGTGAAAAACTTATATACTCTCCGCTGAATTAGAGGCATTTCGGCGCCTATAAGGCATGGGGGTGTCCGGTGTGCCCTTGAAAGCTAGATGCCCTATATGCGGTAGAGACGTGGAGCTCCCCGAAGACGTGCTACCTGGTGAGGTAGTAGACCACGACTGCGGGGTCTCTCTAGAGGTAGTAGTGTCGGGTAAGGAGGTCTCATTGAAGCCTCTAGAGGTAGGCGAAGATTGGGGAGAGTAGCCGGGCATGGCTAGGATAGGGATAGTATACGATGTGGCTAGATGGGAGGAGAGAGCCCTAGTAGAGGCTGCTAGGAGGAGAGGAGTCTCTCTAGAGATACTGTACCTCAAGAACTCTCCTCTCTCTATTGGAGCGAAGAGCATAAACCTAGAAGTGGCTCTCCAAAGAAGCGTAAGCCACGAGATAGCACTAGCTTCAACTATAGCTCTAGAGTCTAGCGACGTGAGAGTAGTGAATACCTCTCTCTCGACAGCCATAGCTAGAAACAAGCTCTGGACACTGACTCTTCTAGCATCTCGAGGCATAGAGACTCCGAGAACCTACGTGGCTTTCGATGAGAAGACCGCTCTCGAAGCTGCGAGAAAGCTAGGCTACCCTGTTGTCATCAAGCCTATTGATGGAAGCTGGGGTAGGCTCGTGAGCTTGATCAGCGATGATGAGTCACTACGCTCTATAATAGAGCATAGAAGCTACGTGCCGGACCCGCGCTTCCAGATACACTTAATCCAAGAGTTTATCAGAAAGCCCGGGAGAGACCTGAGGGTATTCGTAGTAGGCTCTGAAGCCCCCGTAGCGATATACAGGGTCAGCGAGCACTGGATAACTAACACTGCTAGAGGGGGCAGAGCTGAGCCTGCTCGCGTTGACTCAGACCTCAGAGAGCTAGCTATCAAGGTAGCTGAAATCATTGGGGTCGAGATAGCGGGGATAGATGTTTTCGAAGACCCCGAGAGAGGCTATGTGGTAAACGAGGTGAACGTAGTCCCGGACTTCAAGAACACCGTAGCCGTTACTGGCTACGACCTGCCGGGCAAGATCATAGAGTACCTTGTAGCCATTGCTAAAAGATAGCGAGGTAGCAGGCTTGCTGAGATACCTCTCCTTCTTCGAGCCTAGAGACTTGGAGATAGCAAGAGCTAGAGGGCAATACGTCTGGGATAGAGAGGGCAACATGTATCTAGACTTCCATACAGGTCATGGAGTAGCCTTCTTGGGGCATCTCCACCCCCGCGTGGTAAAGGAGCTCAAAGAACAGCTAGAGGTGGTCGCGACCGCGACTCCCTCGTTTGCTGTTAGAGTTAGAGAAGAGATGCTCGAAGAGCTAGAGAAGATACTGCCCAAACACTTGACTAGCGTCACTCTACTCAATAGCGGAGCTGAGGCCGTAGAGTTCGCCTTGAAGCTAGCTAGGAGAGCTACCGGGAGGAAGAAGCTCGTGGGCTTCACCAACAGCTTCCACGGTAGAACGCTTGGAGCTCTCTCAGTCACAGGAAACCCTAGATACAGAGCTCCCTTCGAGCCCCTCCTCCCAGCAGTCGAGATCCTCAGATTCAACTCCGTAGATGACCTAGAGAAGATCGATGGAGAGACAGCTGGCGTCATAGTAGAGCTTATTCAGGGAGAGGGGGGAGTAGTCCCCGCATCTCCAGATTTCGTGAAGGCTCTAGTAGAAAAAGCTAGAAGCAAGGGAGCTCTAGTCATGATTGACGAAGTTCAGACAGGGTTCGGGAGAACAGGAAGGATATGGGCTTCCGAGATCTACGGGATCGAGCCAGACGTCTTGATAGCAGGTAAGGCGATAGGTGGAGGCTTCCCTGTGAGCATGGTAGCTTTAACGGAGGAAGCAGCCAGCAAGATCTCCCCGGGAGACCATGGCTCAACCTACGGAGGCAACCCGCTGGCCTGCGCTGCCGTCAAGGCCTCGACTAGAGTCCTCCTAGAGGAGAGAGTGCCGGAGAGAGCTGGGAGAGCTGGCCGAGAGCTGGTAGTGAGGCTAGCCGAGTCTCTGAGAGGCGAAGAGCTCGTGAGAGCCATTAGAGGAGTGGGGCTCATGGTCGGAGTTGAGCTACGAGTCCCCCCTGCTCGAGTGCTGAGATGCATGCAGGAGAAGTGGAGAGTCTTAGCTCTAAGAGCTGGCTCGACGGTAGTGCGCTTCCTGCCCCCCTATATGATAACCGATGAGGACATAGAGTGGGGTGTCGGAGCTCTTGCTAGATGCCTCGACGAGGAAGCAAGCGCTAGAGCTCCTGGTTAAGCTCCTGGAAGCGTACAGCCCCACGTTCCAGGAGGAGAGAGCGGTCAGAGCTCTAGAAAGCGAGCTCTCAAAGATAGGCTATGAGAGAGTAGAGGTGGATAGCGTCGGCAACCTGATAGCTGAAGCCGGCAACGGGAGCTATGCAGTGCTCCTAGCCGGCCACATAGACACAGTGGAGGGCTTTATACCCGTGAGGGTTGAAGACGGGAGAGTCTACGGTCGTGGAGCAGTAGACGCTAAAGGGCCCCTAGTAGCCATGGCTATAGCCGGCGCTCTGGCAACACGCTATACCAGCGACCTCAGGGTGGTCCTGGCAGCTCTAGTGGGTGAAGAGGGTCCGAGCCATGGGGCTCAAGTGCTCGCGTCCAGCGGGTTGAGAGTCAGCGCTGTGATCGTGGGTGAGCCCACGGGGCTCAATGGAGTAGCAATTGGGTGCAGAGGGAGCGCTAGAATAGTCGTAGAGTGTAGGAGTCTCGGAGGCCATAGCGCTTCTCCCAACATATACAGCTCGGCTTGCGAGGACTTGATCTCCTCATGGCATCTCTTCAAGAACACTATCTCAGCTGATTACATCGCAACCCTTCTGCGACTCGAGTGTGGCGATAGCAGATTCAACGTGGTCCCTCGCTATGGCAGAATGATATTGGGAGTCAGAGTACCAGTGGGAGGAGAGCTCAGCGAGGTCTCAGAAGCGCTTTCGAGAAGCCTCCCGAGTAGATGCGGTTACACCATAGAGTCTTACACTAAACCTTTTAGAGCATCGCCGGGAAATCCTGCTGCTAGAGCTATAGCGAGAGCTTTAGCTCTCAGAGGGGTCAAGCCGAGATTCGTAGTTAAGCAGGGCACTAGCGATATGGCTATATTAGCGAGCCTGACAGACTCTATAGTAGAGTACGGTCCGGGAGACCCTGCTCTCTCGCATACCGACATAGAGTGGATCGAGGTCGAGGATTTCTACGCAGGCATAGAGGTCTACCGCGATGCTCTCCTCGAGCTAGCGAAGATGGAAAAACTTAAATACGTGTATCGCTAGTGGGGTGGATATTCGGTGAATCACTTCGCCCACCTTTACATATCAGTCGATGTATTGCGTCTCGAGGAAGACATGTTGCTAAAGGAGTTCTCGAATCTAGGGCTTAGAGTATCGATTCTAGGTTCTAGAAACGCTCTTAGAATAAATGGCGTTGTGGAGCCCGGGTCTCTAGTCTTAGTTAGGAACATCTCCTCCGTCAACAGCATATACGTGGCCTCACTAGTCGAGGCTTCAGGCGGTAGAGCCATAAACTCTCTGACAGCTCTAACGATAGGGCACGACAAGATCCTCACGTACTCAATGTTGTATAGAGAAGGCTTGAGGATACCCGAGACGCTGATCCTCCTAGAGGGCGGAGAGCTAGACGGCAGCACGCTACCCATCAGCTTTCCTCTAGTAGACAAGCCTCCTCTAGGGAGCTGGGGCAGGCTCGTGAGCCTAGTGAGAGACCCGGCTTCTCTCAAGGCGATAGTAGAACACAGGAGGAGGCTCGAGTCGCCACATCTAAGAGTCCACGTGATCCAGGAGGCTGCGCTAACCGGGAGAGACTTGAGGTGCTTCGTCGTAGGAGAGGAGGTAGTAGCCTGCATGGAGAGGAGGAGCGCTAGTAGCCACGAGTGGAGGAGCAACGCTGCGCTCGGGGGAGTAGCTGAAGCCGTGCCCGTGACTAGCGAGCTAGAAGAGCTCTCGATAAGAGCAGCTAGAGCAGTAAAGGCTGAGATAGCGGGAGTGGACATGCTCTACGCTCGCGAGGGGGGACTACTAGTCAACGAAGTAAACGTAGTCCCCGAGTTCAAAACCCTAGCTAGAGTCACGGGAGTCAACATAGCAGCATCAATAGCCAGATATGTGGCGAGAAGCGCTAAGTCCTAGTGGGGGCGGTCGAACACACTTACCTCCTCTAACTGCTATCCTTCAAGAGAGCAAAGAGGGGAATGGGGAGAAGAGGGGATAGGTAGAGTTCGGAGGCTAGGAGCCGGAGCTAGCTCTCTTTTGAGCTATGATGCTTATGACTACCAAGCCTAGTATCGCTAGGCTCAATATGTTGAAAGCCTTGAGTGGGTGGCCTGCGTACCAGAGTGCTCCTATGCCGCCCGGAGCGCCAGTGAACGTGGGGTCTGTAACCATAAGCGCTGGAGCCGCTGGGCCTAGCTCAGGCCACCAGGCTAGGTATCTTCCGAGCGCGTTGAAGAATGGAGCTAGGGGGATGGTGATCGCGAAGAGGTAGAAGAGCCCTGGCTTGTTCAGCACGTTTGTGAAGACTCCTCCTGCGGAGAGCAGCCCTAGGCATACCAGCCACGCTACAGCGACGTGTAGCCAGCTTCCGGGACTGTAGTGAGCGTTCTCCAGCCCTCTAGGCGTGTTCCTGGCCGGGGCTGTGCCCGGATAGCCCTTAGCAGGGTCGTAGTACGGGCCTACGTGAGGCCACCCTTCTGGCTGCCTGAACGTTACCGTCACGTAGGGAGACGTGTCCCACCTGAGCGCTATGTAGGCGCCGGTAGCGATGAGTATCAAGAGCACGGCTAGAGCGAAAGCCATAGAGGCTTTGAGAGCTGAGTGGAAAGGCACCACTGGCTTCGTTGCTATTAACCCTATGCTAGCCAGGAACACAGCGAGAGGTAGCAGGAAGTATATGCCTGCAGGGAGAACCCAGACTATGCTGTGTGTCCCGAATAGGATGAAGACCAGGAGCCCTAGGAAGACTAGAGGTAGAGCTATCTGTGAGATCCTCAGAGCTGAGTCGAAGATAGCCTCGTCGACTCCGAGAACCTTCAGCGCTAGAAGCATCAGCACAGCGCTAGCTGCCAGCAACACTGTATGAGTGTGTAGCTGAACTAGCGCGGCAGGCTCTATAGGCTTCTCCGCGGCTCTGAAGAATACTGTCATGTAGAAGCCTGCGAGAACTCCTAGAACTGTGATGACTGTGGGCACGAGGAACATCTTCCTGGGTACCTCTATGCCCGTCTCTATCTCGTAGGGGCTCTTCTCGACCTCGTGCGCCGTGATCCCAGGTAGCTGGAAGCCCGAAGCCTGGAGCGCTATAGCTAGGAGGACGGCCATTAACGCTAGCTCGCTCACAGGTAGAAGGTACTTGAAAGCGTCGACGCCCCTAGCGTAGTAGAGATAGTACGAGACTCCCCACACTGTGGGCGCGACGAGGCAGACTATGACAGCAAGGTTCTTAAATGACCTGGTCACGTTGAGCCCGGGTAGGACTGTTGCCGCTATCAGTATTAAGACCCCCCACCAAGCTACATGGCCGTGACTTATCTTGACCCACTCAGGGCTAACCTTTCCTTGAGCCATGTAGCCCCATATGCCTACAATGCCAATAAAGCAACCCAATCCAACGATTAGAGTCCCTATGACGAAGAGCGGCAGGTTCATGCCTAGCCTTATGGTATCCTTCACTAGAACCACCTACTCAATTCTATTATTTGAATTATTTTCAAAAAGAAATATATAGCTGGTTCCGAAACCTTTCGGGCTCTCTAGGGCTCTCCAGAAGGTTGCGCCTCTCTTACGCGCTCTTCGCGCTACTAGTAGTAGAGCTTTGAGGTATCTCAATCCATGCTTTCGCTAGTATTCGTTTAAACATTAAGTGCGGCATGTCGTGTTTTATGAAAGCCTCGATGATCTTCCTCTCTCCACTTCTCAAAACTTCGTTTAGAGTCGAGACGCTGATCTTGAGTTCTCTGGCTAGCTCTTGTAGCGTGGTCTCTCTGGGAGACTCGTAGTAGCCTTTTGAGTACGCTGTGTATATGACTTCTTGCTCTCTAGGAGTCAGCATGTAGTTCATCATCTCCCTTATGCTACCCGATATGAGGACCATTGTGTCTTTGCGGCCGTTGTGTGCTATGCTTGAGTTCATGTGGAGGATCTCGTGTATTACGCCTACGGGCGTCACCAGCGTGGTCTTCAGCATGCATCTACTGGGAGGGCTTACCAGAAGGCAGCTTCTGCACGACGTGCTTAAAGCGTACCTAGCCCATAGGACTACGTTATTCTTCCCCCTGTACACGACCGTGCTCTTAACCTTCCTCTTGAAAAGAGACCTCTCGAAGTGATCGAAGAGGCTCCAGTCGTCGAAGCTGACTCTAAGCCATGCTTCTAGATGCTGGTCCCCATCTCTAATTCTGAGGACTCTAGCTACTATAGCCGTGGGGTTGCCTCCGCAAGACTCTTTTAGCACCTCGGCTAGCATACAGGACCCTTTCCAGAGAACATAGCTTATGAAGGCTTTACTCTTGCCTATAAAGCATCACCTCCGAAGTGGAGGATGCTCTCCTCCTACGCTAGAGGCTACTACCGGGTATCTGTCAGTTACTACGTGCTATATAGTTTTCGTAATTACATAATTTCAGAATCTTTGAGTGGTAGTCGTGGACTCCTCTAGTAGCTCTCTGAGCCTCGCGACCCCCTCCTTGATCCTCTCCGGGGTCTCTGTGGTGAACGTTAGCCTCAGGTATCTCCTGGTAGACTCTCCGAAGAAGCTACCGGGGACTGTCGCTACGTGCTTCTCTACTAGTAGCTTCTCCGCTAGCTGCTCTGAAGTCATGCCCGCTCTCTCCAGGTAGGCTGAGAGGTCTACGAAGAGAAACATGGCTCCACCAGGCTTGATGAACCGCGCTTCTCTAAGCTTGCTCGCCTCTCTAAGCATCACATCTCTGCGCTCGACGTATATGCTTCTAACTCTCTCTATGTGCCTCCTCCTTAGCTCTCTATTCCTGAGATACCTTAGCGCTAGCTCCTGCGCTATAGAGGGGGGGTTGTAGACGGAGACCTCTGACGCTATAGCGACTCTCTTCATCAGCCACTCCGGCCCGTAAACGTAGCCCAGCCTCCAGCCCGGAATGCCCGGGTCTTTGCTGAAAGCGTTGAGAGCTAGGACGTTCTCTGGAGCGAGCTCGTAGAGGTAGACGTGCTCGCCCTCGTAGACCAGAGTCTTGTAGGGCTCGTCATAGAGAATCCAGAGCCCGTAGTCTTGAGCTATCTCCGCTATAGCTCTAGCAACGCTTCTATCGAGAAGCCTGCCCGTTGGGTTGTCTGGACTGACGAGGATGACTGCTTTAGTTCTACCCGGGCTGATCGCCTCCTTCAAGGCCTCCGGGTCCGGTTGGAAGCCTCTCTCGGCTGGAGCAATGATACGTCGAGCTCTAAGCTTGAAGAACTTGATCAGCCCGTTGTAGCCGAAGTAGGTTGGGTCTACGAGGATGACCTCGTCCCCCTCTCTAGCGATCGCTGCTAGAGAAGAGAACATCGCTCCCTGGCCTCCCGCTGTGATAACTATCTGCGAGGGCTTGACATCGATCCCCCCTAGCTCCTTCAAGTCGTAGGCTATGGCTTCCCTCAGCTCAGCCACCCCCTCCGACGGCGTGTAGGAGTAGAGGCTCATCGACTCTACTCTGAGAGCTTCGCAAAGCATCTCTCTGACTTCTAGAGGCGGGGGCACACCAGGCTCTCCTGCTAGAAGCATTATGGGGTCTGCTCCGCTTCTCCTCAGCTCCTCAGCGATTCTGAGCAGAGAGACTGTCGGAGCCTCCTCGATCTCATCTAGCAGAGTGTTGTAGCTCATTGAGACTCTAGGCAACACTCATCGCCTATAAGAAGCCGAAGCCTTCTCGAGAGCTAATAAGCGAGCTGAGAGCTTTTTCGGCGCGCTCAGGCTTTATGCTACGTGGTGCTCTCTTAGAGCGACCTAGTGAAGACCCAGTACTCCGAGACTTCTCTCACCTCATAGTCTCCCCTCACCGCTAGTCTCTCCATAGCTCGAGCTAGCTCTAGAGCTAGAGTGGAGTCTAGGACTATGGGTATATTCATGTCTACAGCAAGCCTTCTTATCTTGTAGTCGAGGTCTGGAGTGAAGCCCGATGTGGCCACCAGGTCTACGCTACCCTCTCTGATTAGCTTTAGGGCCTCCTCCTTAGTGATAGGCTCTCCTACTCTCGTGAGAGCGCCCTCTAGAGTATAGACTTTGACTCCTAGCTTCTCGAGAATCTTAGCCGTCACGTTAAGAGTGTTCGAGCCGTTGGAGTACGTGTACACTAGTGCTCCTCTCGATGGGACTTTATTCGGCTTAGCTGCTAGCCAGCTCTTAATTAAAGCTAGGAGGTAGTCTGAGTCGAGAGCCGCGACTTCACCGGTAGACCTCATCTCGGGTCCGAGGAACGGGTAGGCTCCTCTAATCTGAGCCCAGGAGAACTGGGGAGTCTTAACCGCGTATGCCTTAGCTGGGATCTCGTAGAACTCTCCTGGCTCTCCTAGCTTTATGCTACCATCTAGTGTTGCTTGAGCAGCGAGTTCCATGAAGTCTACGCCTCTACTCTTGCTGGCGAAGGGCATAGACCTGCTTGCTCTTAGGTTTAGCTCTATCACGTAGACTCTCTTCTTCTCATCAACTACGTATTGTATGTTGAAGGGTCCTCTTATGCCGAGCTCTATGGCTAAACTCAAGGCTATCTCCTTCATCTCCTTAGCTGACTCTGGGGGAGTCTTCACGAGGGGAGTTACGTGTGTAGCGTCTCCACTATGAACACCTGCTGGCTCGATGTGCTCTGAGAGAACTCCAACAACTCTAGACGCGTCTGATACAGCATCCACCTCTACCTCCATCCCCTCTATGTACTTAGACACTACTACAGGGTGCTCTCTCGATACGTCTCTAGCAAGTTTCAGGAATGACTCTAGCTCGTCTCTATCTTTAACGAGTCTCACAGCCATGCCTCCTATGATGTAGCTAGGTCTTACTATAACGGGATACCCGACGCTTTCAGCGAATCTGAGAGCTTCCTCAAGACTCTTAGCCTCTATCCACTCTGGTTGACGTATTCCGAGCTTATCGAGTAGCTTGGAGAACTTTGCTCTATCCTCAGCTATGTCGACGCTTCTCCCGCTCGTCCCAAGAAGCTTAACTCCTCTCTCCTCCAGTTTCCTAGCTATATTGTTTGGGATCTGGCCTCCTGCAAAGGCTACAACGTAGTCAGGTTTCTCGAAATCATGTATATCGAGGACTCTCTCTAGAGCTAGCTCCTCGAAGTATAGTCTATCGCTAACATCCCAGTCTGTAGAGACTGTTTCGGGGTTGTAGTTAACCATTATCACCTTGAAGCCTCTCCTCTTAGCCGCCTTTAGGAAGCTGACTGTAGCCCAGTCGAACTCTACGCTAACACCTATTCTAAACGTCCCGGAACCTAGGATCATGATTTTAGGGTGGGAGGCTGGCTCGACGTCGTCCTCGCTAGCATCGTGACTCACGTAGAGATAGTTCGTGGATGCAGGCCACTCTCCAGCTAGAGTATCTATCTGCTTAACGCGTGGCCTCTCACAGTCAACGTCTCTACCGGCTAGCTTCTTGATTTGCTCGCAGGTGAACCCTAATCTCCTAGCTTTCTCGACGAGTTCTCTCGATGGGTTTCTTTTAAGAGCTTCAGCTACATTGACTATATCCTCTATGACATATATGAAGTACTTGTCTACCCCGCTAGCTTCATATATCTCTTCTACCGTGGCTCCTAGCTTCAAAGCCTTAGCTATATGCATTATTGTATACGGCTCTCTCCTTCTCAGCCTTCCCAAGACGGCTTCGAGAGGCTCTTCTTGCTCGTAGTATTCTCCTATGAGTTCATCGCGTATATCGAGCATTCTGATAGCTTTCTGGAAAGCCTCGTGGAGATTCCTCCCTATAGCCATGACTTCGCCAACACTCATCATCTCGCTACCCAGACTTCTTTCTGCTCCCACGAACTTCTCGAGATCCCATCTGGGGACCTTCACGACTACGTAGTCGAGACTGGGCTCGAAGAGAGCAGTCGTGACCCCCGTAACCTTATTCTTAAGCTCGTCTAGAGTATACCCTAGCGCTAGCTTGGCAGCAATGTATGCTAGAGGGTAGCCTGTGGCTTTGCTAGCTAGAGCGCTACTTCTACTCATTCTGGGATTTGTCTCTATGATATAGTAGAGTTCAGATGTGGGATCTAGAGCTAGCTGCACGTTGCACTCTCCGATCAAGCCTATTGAGTCAGCGACCGCTATGGAGGCTTTTCTGAGAAGCTGGTACTCTCTATCGGTTAGAGTCTGGCAAGGAGCTACTACTATTGAGTCTCCCGTGTGGACCCCCATGGGGTCCACGTTCTCTAAACACGCGACGGCCACGCTCTGCCCGACTTTGTCCCTCATGACCTCATACTCTATCTCCTTCCAGTGGTGGAGATACTTCTCTACGAGTAGCTTTCGGATCTCGCTGTGAGCCATAGCTTTGTAGATCTTCTCTCTGAGCTCTCCTCTACTCCAGGCTATGAACGACCCTCTACCGCCTAGGTTGAAGCTAACCCTAACTATCACAGGATACCCTATCTCGTCGCCCGCCTCTAGAGCCTCCTCTAGAGTCGTCACGGGCTTGCTGGGAGGCACGGGGAGACCGTGTTCTATCATTGTTTTCTTGAAGAGTTCTCTATCTAGAGCTCTCCTTATCCCCTCTATGGGAGTCCCTAGAACCTTGACTCCATACTTCTCGAGAACCCCGGAGTCGTAGAGAGCTACTCCTAGAGATAGAGCCGATTGCCCCCCGAAGCCTACCATTATGCCATCTGGTCTCTCTGCTTCTATCACCTTAGAGACGTCTTTTAGAGTGAGGGGGATTAGATATACTCTGTCGGCTAGCTCGTGGCTAGTCTGGATTGTCGCCACGTTAGGATTTATCAGAATACTCTTAATCCCCTCTTCTTTGAGAGCTTTGAGGGCTTGAGAGCCGCTGTAGTCGAACTCGGCTGCTTCAGCTATCTTTATGGCTCCCGAGCCTATCACTAAAACCTTGCTGACAGACTCTCTAGGCACTTCTCCCCACCTTCTCCACGATCTTCTTGAAGTATTCGAAGACCCACGTTGAGTCCCACGGGCCCGGAGAGGCTTCTGGATGGAATTGCACGGCTAGTACAGGCTTACTCTCGTGAAGGAACCCTTCGACTGTCTTGTCGTCGATGTTTACCATCCACAATCTGAGGCCTCTAGCGCTAGACAGGTCTACAGCGTAGCCATGGTTCTGCGTCGTGACGAACCCAAAGCCTGATTTGAGGTCGTAGACGGGCTTGTTTATGCCTCTATGCCCGTACTTCAGCTTGAACACGCTAGCCCCTAGGCTCATAGATAGTAGCTGGTTGCCTAGACATATGCCTAGAGTCGGCACTCCGTTCTCTATGACTGCTCTCAGCTTCTCCAAGACGTCAGTGCTCTCCGCTAGATACCTAGGGTTTCCGGGGCCATTGCTTACCACGACTCCGTCTGCCTCGAACTCGTAGTAGTATCTAAGCGGGTCGGAGTCGTAGGGGACTCTGATTACTTCAAATCCCTTGTCTAGGAGCGCTCTCAAGATGCCATACTTAACGCCGAAGTCTAAGAGGATTAGCCGCTTGCTCGCGTGCGGGTTTCTGTGAACCACTGGCTCTTTGACCGTCACTTCTCTCACGAAGTTGAGCCTCTCGTAGTCGAATCTCCTCACCTCCTCGAGGACCTCGTCTACGCTCTCGAGAGGCTTGCCTACAATGAGGGCTCCTCTCATGACGCCGCGCTCTCTGATCCTCTTTATGAGCATCCTTGTATCTACTCCCTGGAGCCCTGGGATTCCCTCTCTTCTCAGCCACTCGTCGAGGCTCATTGCTGACGCGTAGTGGCTTGGTCTCGTTAGAGTGGAGATGACGAGCCCGGCTACCTGGATTCTATCGGACTCGAAGTGGAGCGGGATCTTGTGGAGGGTTATGCTCTTCTCGGGGACTCCATAGTTTCCAACCATGGGGTGGGATAGGATTAGGATCTGCCCTCTATACGATGGGTCTGTTAGACTCTCGGGATAGCCTACTTGAGCTGTGCTGAAGACGACCTCGCCTACGGCTACTCCGGGTGCTCCGAAGCCCTCGCCTCTGACTACGAGCCCGTCTTCGAGCACTAGATAGCCCTCCACGGCTCTCACCTACACCTCGCAGACTCCAGAATCTTCCTCAGCTCGGAGGACCTCAGAGAAGCCTCCGCGAGCCTGCTCTCCAAGCGCCTCCTGAGATAGTCCGGGTTGGGCGAGCCCTCGCTAGGCTTGCGTAGAGCCTCGTCTACAGTGACTCTGACACCGTAGAGCTTCTCCATTTTCTCGAGAGCTCTCTCCAAGCCTCCCTCTTCTCTGATCGCTCTAGCTATCTCCCAGTAGACTTCTCTAAAAGGCTTACCGGTCTTGAGAGCCAGTAGCTCCGCTACCTCAGCCGCTACTGGCTGAAACTCCTCCAGGTATCTTCTAGCGCGCTCCGAGTCGACGCGGGTCTTGGAGAGAGCGTCTCTCAGAACTGCTAGAGCTCTCTTAGCCTCTATCAGGACATAGAGAGCGTCGTCGTTAGCCTCCTGGAAGTCTAGACTGTATCCTGACCTCAAGCCCTTAGCTATGCTCATGATGCCGGCCAAACGGCCTACCGCTTCTCCGGCTCTCGCTCTGATAATCTCTAGAGTCACGGGGTTCTTCTTGTGAGGCATTATGCTACTAGTGTCTAGGTGGGAGGACGGAAGCTCTAGGAAGCCGGCCTCGGGGGAGGAGAAGTAGATCAAGTCTGAGGCTATCCTCGACAGTGCTACGAGAAGACTAGCGGCTACTGCTACTGCTAGCATGAGGAAGTCTCTGCTCCCAGAAGCGTAGAGGCTATTGTAAACCAAGCCTCTGAAGAGGAGGCTGGACACGTAGGCTCTATCGATGGGGACCATGGTGCCCGCTGCGGGGCCCGCTCCTAGAGGTGACTTATCCACTATCTCTAGCACGCTCGACAAGACTCTCTCGTAGTCTTCTAGCATCTCGTCTAAGTACGAAAGGTAATGGGCTAAGCTAGAGACTTGAGCCGGTCTCTCGTGAGTATACGCTGGTATCGGGGTCTCGAGGTTCGATAGAGCTAGGTCTAGAGCCGTTCTCCTGAGCTCTGCTATCTCCGCTAGGATCTCGTAGAGCAGAGTCTTGGTCTTCAAGCGTAGAGCAGCAGCAACCTGGTCGTTTCTACTCCTGCCTAGAGCTATCTGGCTTGCCGCGAGGCCGAGCTTTTTGACGAGGTAGGATTCTATTGCCTCGTGTATATCCGCTGCCTCCTCTCTCCAGAGAGGGCTTGGGTCTCTCTGGAGCTCTAGAAGCTCTGCCTCTATCGAGGAGGCTAGCTGCTCGTCGACCGCTCCCGCTTTTACGAGCCCTTTCAAGTAAGCCTTCACAACCTCTAGAGTCTCACAGGCTATAAGCTTATCTGTCTCCATGGAGGAGATGTACGTGAAAGGCAGAGCCTCAGCTACTCCCAGTAGCTTCTCTCTATACAACGAGAGCCCCCGCTATTTAGCATAGAGCTTCCTGTAGGCTCTAGCCGACTGGAGCCCGAAGAACTCTATGAAGCCTACTGCTAGCTTCTGGTCTAGCTGGTCTTTGAAGTACGAGATCAAGTCCTCGTCGTAGAGAGAGTACTCAGAGCTCCTTCCTACAACCCTAGCCGCTCCCTTGTGGAGCTTCACTCTCACAGAGCCCGTCACCGTCTCCTCCGCTATGTCTATGAAGGCGTCGAGAGCTATCCTCAGCGGGTCGAACCAAAGGCCCTGGTAGACTAGCTTAGCCCACTCCGAGTCCACTAGCTCCTTGAAGTCTAAGAGTCTCTTCGTCAACACTAGCCTCTCTAGCTCCTTGTGCGCTGTTATTATGGTTGTGGCTGCTGGAGCCTCGTAGACCTCGCGGCTCTTGAGCCCGAGGACTCTGTTCTCTATCATATCTATTCTCCCTACTCCGTGAAGTCCAGCTATCTTGTTTATGAGAGTTATCAGCTTCACTGGCTCCATCCTCTCCCCGTTGATTGACACTGGGACTCCTTTCTCGAAGCCTAGGTCTATGTACGCTGGCGTGTCGGGAGCTTTATCGGGGGGCAGTGTCCACTCAAACACCTCCTCGGGGGGCTCTACGCTGGGGTCTTCTAGAACCCCCGACTCTATGGACCTACCCCACAGGTTCTCGTCTATGCTGTAGACCTTCTCTCTCACGGGTATCCCGTGCTTCATAGCGTACTCGTACTCCCAGCTTCTAGTGAGCCCCCATTCTCTCACGGGGGCTATGATCTTGAGGTGTGGCGCGAGAGTCTTGATCGCTATATCGAATCTAATCTGGTCGTTCCCCTTTCCGGTGCACCCGTGAGCTACAGCATCAGCCCCCTCTCTTCTAGCCACCTCGACTACCTTCTCTGCTATCAGTGGTCTAGCGAGAGCTGTGGAGAGCGGGTATGCTCCATCATAGAGAGCGTTGGCTTTGATCGCTTTGAACACGTAGTTCTCGGCGAACTCCCGCCTAGCGTCTATGTAGTAGTGTCTCACGGCTCCAAGCTTGAGCGCTTTCTCCTCGATAGCCTCGAAGTCGTCTTGCTGACCCACATCTACAGTGACTGTGACCACTTCCGCTCCTAGTCTTTCCTGGAGTAGCTTGAGGATTACTGACGTGTCGAGCCCGCCGGAGAAAGCTAGGACTACTCTCAAAGCTCGACCCCTACGTCGAACCCTCTGGGAGAGTAACTTATTTATTCCTTTTGTAACAAATAGGTTTCATAGCTCGAGAATAGAGTTTCAAGTGGAACTCTGGGTTCTCATGGCTCTAATTAGCTGGTCGAGTACTTGGAATGCTCTAGTGACCTCTGATGAGGACACTAAGATTATCGTCTCATCATGGCACGAGACTATCTGAGTTATGTTCACATTGTTCTCGTATAAAAGTGAAGTGATGAACGCTATTATTCCAGGGGTCTCGACGATCTCTCTCGGGCTTATTATTATGATTGCTGCTTGGTCTCTTATCACCTCGACTACGGCTTCTCTCTCGACGAGTCTGAACACCTCCTCGGAATTCTCCGCTGAGATGATGAGAGTGAAGGTGTTGACTCCTTGAAGAATCTGCATGAATCTAGCAAAGTCCAGTATCTTGGCTACATCGTGTATCTTGGGTAGGAGCGCGTGCCTCTTTATGGTGACTACTATGAGGTCTGACTGTACTTGAAGAACGCTCCTGCCCAGCACTCCTCTAAGTCTCTCTCTTAGAGCAGTCTCGCTCTCCGAGAGTTCGCTTCTAACTCTAATCAAGGCCATCTTTATAGCGGAGAGAGAAGCGTTAGGGTGCTTTCTCCTAACGTCTTTGAGTATAGCTCTCGCTAAAGCACTGTAGTTGACTACACCCTCGGATAGGCACTCTCTAAGGTGAGGCCTGCTGACTAGAACCTCGCGCACGCTAGAAGCAACACCTTCTCTAGACCTATTCATAGCCTGTATCCCAGTGTTTCAGTTAGTTCCAGGCGCTTAATAATCTGTGTCACTGACTGCTAGCCGATGTTCCAGGAGGCTCTGAGGGGAATTGGCGGACTCTACAAGTTTCTAGAGCTATAAGGCTCGAACTAGGCTCAGCACTAGAGGGTACGGTTTGGTGTTTCTTAGAAGAAGAGACGTCATCACCATCTTAGACTTCAGCCGAGAGGAGTTAGAGGAGCTCTTCAACACTGCTGATGAGATTAGAAAGAAGGGAGTTAGAGGTAAGCCTCTAGAAGGTAGGATCGTTTCGCTCGCTTTCTTCGAGCCCTCTACGAGAACCAGGCTTAGCTTCGAGACAGCTGTCAAGAAGCTAGGAGGAGAGACTATAGGCTTCTCTAGCGAGGAAGCTACCAGCATAGCTAAGGGGGAGAGCTTCGCTGACACTATAAGGATGCTTGACGCTTACAGTGACGCTATAGTCGTTAGACACAAGTTCGACGGAGCGGCTAGACTAGCAGCGGAGATCGCCGAGAACCCCGTGATAAACGCGGGCGACGGGAAACACCACCACCCGACTCAAGCGATGCTAGACTTGTACACGCTTAGAGTGCTCAAGGGAGACGTAGGAGACCTCACGGTGGGAGTAGTAGGGGACCTGAAGTATAGCAGAGCAGCAGCCAGCTTCCTCCTCGGCTTAACGATATTCAAGCCCAGACTAGTCTACCTAATCTCCCCCCCGCAGCTTAGAGCACGCCAGGAGATACTCGAGGTGCTTAGAGAGAGGGGAGTAGCGTACAGGGAGGTCTCCGATTACGCTCTAGTGCTTGGAGAGCTCGACGTCATGTACGTGACCAGGATACAGAAGGAGAGATTCGCTGACCCCGAGGAGTACGAGAGAGTACGTGGTAGCTACAGGATAGACTTTGATGTCCTCGCTAGAGAGGCTAAGCCAGACCTCAAGGTTCTACACCCATTGCCAAAGGTGGACGAGATAGACCCTAGGATCGACTATAGCCCGTTCGCTGCATACTTTCTCCAAGCCAGGCTAGGCGTGCCTCTGAGGATGGCTCTCTTGCTAGGCATACTTGGCGAGAGCTAGGGTCTCGATAGTGCTAGATTGAAGCCAGAGCCTCTAGAGGCCTCCAGCCTCCCTTTCAGCATAGCGAGCCTCCCTCTCACGATGACAGCTAGGCATTCCAGCCTCTCTAAGCTAGAGTATGGGGAGACTCTTGCTTTAGTGTAAGCCATGGGGTCTCTCGTGATAGACTCTCTGAAAACAGAAAGAGAGGCTACACACCCCTTCTCGAAGCCGAAGCAACCACCCAGCCCCAATATCTTAGCCGGGTTTTCTGAAGCTAGTCTAGCGAAGAGTTCGATAGCACCTATTCCGTAGAAGACTCTAGCCATAACCCCAGGCCACGCCTCTATGCTCGAGAAGCCCGGGCTACAGAGAGAAGGGTCTAGAGACGTCTTCTCTGAGAACGCGTGAGGAGCGTGGTCGCTCGCTAGCGCGTCTACGAGACCGCTGAACACGCCTATCCACAGCTTGCTCTTCTCGTGAGCATCTCTCAGAGGAGGATTCACCTTGGATTCGCAGTAGGGAGAGAAGAGGTAGGGGGCCTCTTCTTGAGAGAATAGGAGGTGGTGTGGTGTCACGTCTACAGTGAAGCCGAGACTCTTGGCTAGCTCTAGCGTCCTATAGCAGGAGACGTGTGTGACATGGATTCTGGGCTTCGCGCGACATCTCTCAGTGAGCTCTGCTATCTCCAAGACCGCGAGTTCTTCAGCCACGCAGCTCCTATAGAGTCTCCTATCGTAGCCGTAGTCTGGAGCTCTGATGAGTAGTGGGTGCTCTGCGTGGAGAACTACTAGGAGACCGCGTCTCTCAGCTTCTCTAAGCACCTCGCAGAGAGAGCTCTCTTTCTCGAAGTCCTCCGGGTATATCTTGAAGCCTACTATAGGCTTCTCGGCTAGCTTCCTCACGAGCTCAGGCCTGCTGGGGACCCCGGCGTAGACCGAGTAGTCTACGTAGCTGTTCTCGGAGAGAGCTCTAAGCTTCGCTTCGAGAGCCTCGGGGGTAGAGAGAGGGGGCTTGGTGTTAGGCATGTCTACTACCCCCGTCAGGCAGCCTCTGAGAGCCGCTAGAGTCCCCGAGGCCTCGTCCTCCTTGTAGGAAAGCTCTAGCCCTCTGAGGTGGACGTGCATGTCTATGAGACCGGGGAGTACTATGCTATTCTCTCCCCTGAAGTCTAGACCTCCCCCCTCTCTCCTCTTGACTCCGAGAATAACCCCACCGGATATCTCTACACACGCGTCTCTCACTACTCTCCTAGAGTCTGCTAGCACGTCTCCGCATACGAGCAGGCTATCCTGAGATGTATTTAGCAATCTCTTCCTCCCTCACTCTCGTATCACAGTAGATACACTGATACTCGAGAGGCTCGCGAGAGACCAGCTTGAACTTGGGAGTCGCGGGCTCCCCCTCTTTCCTCGAGATACAGGTCGGGTTAGGGCATCTAAGGATCCCCTCGACGAGCTGAGGAGGCTCTACTCTCTTCTTCTCCACTACTCTCCAGTCCTTCACCACGTTGATCGTGGCTCTCGGAGCTATCAAGCTGATCTTGTTGATCTGGTCTACGTCTAGATAGAAGCCCTCAACCTTCACTATATCCTTTCTCCCGAGTTTCTTGCTCTCAACATTCATCACTATAGCCATAGTCAAGCCCGAGTTCTCTAGCCCTAGTAGCCTTAAGACTTGGAGAGCTCTGCCTGCCGTTATGTGATCTACCACTATCCCGTCTCTAATCTTCCTTACTAGGAGCTCCCTCCCCCCCTCCTCCAACCCCTCTCCGCCTCGCAGGCTCTCTCGGCTTCTCACACTTAATTAGCTCGCAAGCTCGAAGAGAGCTCTTGGAGGAAGAGAGTTGAGAGAAAGCAGGCTGATAGTCGCTCTAGACCCCGAAAGAGGGGTTAGCCTCGAGCCTCTTCTCCCAATAGTTTCAGCTGTGTGTAGTGAGGTCTATGGCTTGAAGATCGGGCTCCCCTTCATGGTCCTCTACGGGATTCAGGGCTTGCGATCTCTTAGGAGAGCTTGCAGGGCTAGGGTTATAGCGGACTTCAAGCTAGCCGACGTGGCTCACGTGATGGTTAGAAGCGTGGAGCCTATTGCTGAGTTCGTTGATGCTGTGATAGCTCACGCATTCGTGGGGAGAGCCGGGGCTCTCGATGAGCTGAAGGCTTTCCTAGACTCGAAAGGTATAGACTTGGCTCTAGTCGTCTCTATGAGTCATCCGGGAAGCTCCGAGATAATAGATGAGAATATAGAGAAGACTCTAGCCGTGGCAGAGGCTCTAAAGCCGTGGGGTCTGGTGGCTCCGGCTACCAGACCGGCTATGATAAGGGTCGCTAGGAGCAGACTGCCTGCGGCTAGGATACTCTCGCCCGGGATCGGGGCTCAGGGAGCTAGGCCTGGCGACGCTCTGAGAGCGGGGGCAGACTACGAGATAGTGGGTAGGAGCATCTGGGGCTCTCGAGACCCCCTGGAGGCAGTCAGGTTTATCAATCTAGAGCACGAGAGAGCTCTCCGGGGCGAGCTTGAGTGAGTAGAGTCTGTGAGCTCGCTGAAGCGATGGTTGAGCGTAGAGCTCTAATGGTGGGAGAGTTCACTCTAACCTCAGGCAGGAAGAGCAGATTCTACCTAGACCTGAGGAGGCTTCTGGGAGACCCAGAGTCTTTCTCGAGAACAGTCGAGATGCTACTAGACAAGGCTAGAGAGCTAGAGCCCTACGAGACCGTGGTCGGCTTGGCTACAGCCGGGATACCGTGGGCTACAGCCATAGCTCTACTATCGGGGAAGAAGCTAGCCTACGCTAGGAGCGAGGTGAAAGAGCACGGGACTAGGAGCAGCGTAGAGGGGCTTCTCGAAGGCGAGGAGACTAGGTGCATACTCGTAGACGACGTAGCGACCACGGGCGGCACGATAGAGAGAGCGGCTAGAACGCTGAGAGATAGCGGAGTGTGTAGAGTAGAGGCAGCGCTAGTGATACTAGACAGGCTTCAGGGAGCTCGAGAAAACCTGGAGAAAGCAGGAGTCAAGCTACACGCTGTAGCCACTATAGCCGACGTGGTGGAGTGCCTGGCGAAACGCGGGCTACTAGACGAGAAGACAGCTGAAGCGATACTATCGGAGACGAGGCAGACCAAGAGCTAGAACTAAGACTAGAGCATAGGGCCTACAGCTATACGAGAACACCTTCGAGCAAGCCCTGAAGCCGCCATAGATACTCTCGAGAGCTGTGAGTCAGCCTCGTAGAGAGACAACTCGACCACGTAGCGGGCCCGCCGGGATTTGAACCCGGGACCGCCGGCTTAGGAGGCCGGCGCTCTATCCTGGCTGAGCTACGGGCCCATTGGGTCTACTCTCCTAGCTCCTTTTTAAGCTTAATTACTCCACCGTAAGCCATACAGCTAGCTTTTTCTCAATACATGCCAGTCTGCTACACTATAGATACCACGTGGCTAGCGTGTCTCCGAGCCTCTCAGACTCACCACCTTCCTAATCCTCCGCGACGCGAGATTCAACGCTCTCTTCAAGGCGTGTGGAGTAATGGAGAAGTTATTAATAAAAGCTTATTCGGAGTGTAGGGGGGTTCTCTGACTACTTGAAGGAGGAGTGAGCATCATGCCGAAGTTCTGGAAGTGCCAAGCTTGTGCTCTAGTGCTGGAGGCTGACAGCCCTCCGGACCGTTGCCCTAGGTGTGGCGCTCCTAAAGAGAAATTCGCTGAGCTATCGGAGAACGAGGCTCAGCTAGTTTTGAGGTCTAGGTTGACGAATACTCTCCACATGAGGGCTCTCGTCTTACTCGAAGAGCTTAGAGAGATCGCTGAGAAGGGGATCCAGGACAATCTCGACCCTCTGTGTGTCAAGATCTTCCAGAAGGAGAAGGAGTTCGCTGAGCTCACGATCCAAGAGATAAAGGCTGAGCTAGAGGTCCACATGAAGAAAGGCAAGTGGGGCTAGTCTCGTGCAACTACACTAGGAGCATGTTGTTAGACTCCGACCCCTAGAGCTCCTCTTCTTCTAGCCTCTCCGCTATCATCTTCCTTACTCTGAGAAAGACCGCTCCCGCTACCGCTAATGCTGTTACCCCAGCAAGTATCGGCGCGTACCTGATTAGGACCGCTACGACGCCCGGTTCTACGATTATCTGCCTCGATGTGCTCGACTCGAGAGCAATAGAGTCCGTGAAGGTCTTGTAGAACCTCTTCGATATCGTGACATCGTAGAAACCATATGGTAGCTCTACTAGAACCCTGCCGTCTCTCCAGGTCTTCGCTTCAACGTAGACGGGGATGTCTATGCCTGCGAACTCTACCCTAGCCCCCTCCATAAGTCTGCCCCAAGAGTCTAGTATTGTGAGTTCTAGCGTGAATCTCTTCCTGGTCATGTTTATAGTCACAGTAGTCGGCTCTCTGACTTCAACTGTTATCTCTCCAGGCCTCTCGTAGACGTTCAGAGTCAGCGGCTCAACCCTGACCTTGTAGACTCCAGCTGGAAGCTCTACTAGAGCCTCTCGTGCTACAGTCAGACTTCTAGGGTAGGCTAGCAGGGGGGAGCCAGCGCCTAGCCTCTCGAGCAACACTCTGTGAGCCACTCCTACCGAGGCTCTAGCATCCACATCCCAGAGGATTATCCTCACTGGCAGAGAAGTGGGATACAGCATGAGGGTATCAGGACTCGTTCTCGTCATTGAGACCCTGACCGTGAACATTGCTTCTCTGAGCATGGGAGTCAGGGGAGACACGTGCACCGTGTACTCTCCTGGGAGGACATCGCTCACGATCAGTACGCCGTTAGTCACGAGAATATTAGGCACGCTAGTAGGCCCCAGGAGTGTGACTCTTAGAGGCTCCTGGACTACATCTCTATCGATGCTCAGAAACCTGAGAGTTATCGTGGCTCTAGGTGGGTGGTACTTCATCACCTCCTCGATGGTCCTAGTCGCGTCTATTATCTCGACTTTTAATGGGAAGCCCGGATAGTATATAGCTAGTAGGTTTAGCGAAACCGGCTCCGCTCCTACTGCTACAGCGATAGAGGCTGGTCTCGCCGCTCCTGGAGCCGATACTGTTAGGTAGTAGGAGCCTGTGGGGACGTAGAAGAGAGCCACTCTCCTAGCCCTAGCCACAGCTACTACTGAGTCTGTTGCTCTATCTCTCAGCTCTAGCTCTAGCTCGAAGGGAGGCTCGAATACATACCATCTCCCCTCGTCATCATACGTTACTACAACGAGATTGACTAGGAGAGGGCGCAGAGCGTCGAGCCTCTCTCTGAAGACGTAGACCCTGTTGGACCCAGGTGAGACAGCGATAACGTAGGAGCCCGCTAGATCTACTAGAGCTCCGCGAAGGCCTGTATCTAGACCCTCGTAGCCTGGAGGGCCTCTCCACAGGGGGGTCCAGGTGTTGATGTCTACTAGTTGTAGCCTCCCGTTCTCGAGAGCAACTAGTGCTCGAGTCTCGTCGATCATCCTGATAGAGGTGACGGCAGCAGGCCCGATTGAGAGAACCGAGTCTATGACGTACCTATCGAGACTCCCCGCGGGCTGAGCTAGACCCAGCCCTCTCAGCCAGCGTATCTTGAAGAAGAGCCCTCTATCTGTCCCTACTAGGATCGTTCTAGCGTCGGCTGATACCGTTATGGCTCGCGGTCTACTACCAAGGTATATCAGCTGTGGCTGCTCGTAACCGATATCAGCTAGCCTAAAGCCCTCTTCTAGATAGTAAACGACGAGCCAGTCTCCGAGCCCTAACACGGCAGCGTAGCTCACGTTGAGAGTTCTCCAGCCCAGAGGGGGGTCTAGAGGCTTTAGGAAAACTGCTAGAGTGTGTTGCGAGAGGTCTCTGACACCCAGCTCGGCTAGCTGCCTGGATATTGGTAGGAGGACTAGTCTACCGTCCTCCTCGTAGTCGAAGAGTAACGGTAGCCTCCTAGTATCGAGGACGAGGAGACCTTGCATAACGCTAGGAGAGTACAGCTTCTCACCTCCCAGAAGGCATCTCTCGACTATGTCTGAGCAATCGCTACGAGCTAGAGTCATGTTAACTAGCTCGATCGAGCTACTCTTAATCGCGATGGCTAGCTCTCCCACGTAGTATTCTCTCGAGAGCACTGCTCTCGTCTCGCTATCTCTGTAGACTATCTCGTAGAGAACCCTAACCCTATAGACGTCGGGAGGCAGGTTCTCGAGGACCACTGTCCCGTTGCTACCATAGTATACGAGTGATGTAGCTGATACGCGAGGCTGAGGTAGTGGTAGCAGATACCTCCCCCAGGAGACCGCGTAGTAGAGGAAGCGCTCCTCCAAGGGGCCCCCTAAGACTGTGGGCTCGAAGACCCCCGTGTAGGCCTCTATCAAGCCTCTGTATGGGTCTGGGTAGTAGACTCTGATTATGGAGGAGCCCAGGAAGGGGCTGTTGGCTGGGAGCTCTGGCATCCTTATGTCCGTTAGAGCTATGACTCTATCGCCTAGATACCTGTAGGAGTGCCAGCCAGCTAGCTCCATCAAGGGGGCGACGCTGAGAACCCTGAAGCCGTAGACGCCCGTTACAGCGCCCTGGTTCTCTACAGGGCCCGCTTCAAACCAGCCCGTCAGAAGGCCCCTGGAGACTCTAGAGACGTAGAGGAACCCGGCCTCGTCTAGGACGATCAGGCGAGGGAAGGGGTCTCTAGCTCTCTCGCTCCCCAACTTTACGACGTAGGCAGCCTTGACCGAGGCTCTCGTAGCCGTGTAGAATCTAGCCAGAAGGCTCCACTCGCTGAGCTGCAGGACTAGAACCTCGCCGCTATCAGAGCCTACTGCAGCATAGCTCGTATCACTAGAGTCTAGAGACAGGGAGGTGACTCTGCCTACTACAGCCAGGGGTCTCTCGACCCTTGCTTTCTCCAAGTCGATGCTAGCTATGAAGCCGTCTCCGCCCAAGAGCACTCTTGTCCCTGAAACCTCATAGTGAGTGTAGATCATCCAGCCGGGTAGTGTGACTACCTCTAAGCCGTAGATGTTGCTGAGAACCGCTTCAACAGAGCTCTCTAAAACTAGTGCTGAGCAAATGGAAGACACAGCTAGAGCTATTGCTAGAATCGAAGCAATAGAGACTAATCGAGCTACTCGTGGCATTCCTCCTCATATCCTAGCTTATAGCGCTACTCTATTTTAAAGTCTCCTCATGCTCGCTAGCTGGGAGATAAAATCAGACATATAATATCTCTTCTCTAAGACGAATATGCTGGAAAAGGTCTACGTTAGCCTATGATGTAATCATAGAGGGAAGTGATTAAGCCCAATGTGGAGAGCGATTACAGACCTGTTCAAGAAGGCCGTGTCGCTTCTCAGAAGAAGTAGGCTGGGGTATAGCGAAGAGAGCGAGTTCGAAAAGCAACTAGCAGAGAGCATGGAAGCCGGCGAGGTGCCCGATATCAGAGGCTACGAGAACTACGAGGTCGTAGATAGGTATACCGTGGTTAAGCCCTATGCTCATGTATTCATTCTAGAGGAGAAGGTTTCAAGAGAAAGACTCTACTACGTCTACGAGAGCCCCCTAAACGCCTACGAGATGAGAGCCTACGAGAGACTAGTGAAGATCCTCGAGTGGGAGCTGAAGCCCTTCGATAAGTCTCTTCTCGCGAAAAGCGAGAGCGGAGTGTCGGAAGCAGAGATTGAGAGAGAGTACCTCTTAGAGCAGGTCAAGAATCTGATGAGAAGGTATAGCGTGAGGCTAGAGGCTACTCTAAAAAGGAGAGTGGATTGGAACAAGGTCTACTACTACCTGGTTCGAGACAATGTAGGCTACGGGCAGTTAGACGTCATACTTAGAGACCCCTACATAGAAGACGTTAGCTGTAATGGTGTAGGCAAGCCTGTCTACGTGTGGCACCAGAGGTATGAGAGCATGCCAACCAACATAGTCTTCGAGACAGACGAAGAGCTAGACTCCATGGTTCTAAAGCTTGTCCACAAGGCCGGGAAGCATATAAGTAGCGCCTTCCCCATAGTCGACGCGATACTCCCAGAGGGTCACAGACTAGCCGCTACCTTCAGGCGAGAAGTTAGCACGCGCGGCTCTACATTCACTATCAGGAAGTTCAAGGAGAAACCTCTAAGCATAATTGATTTAGTGAAAGGGAGAACTCTGGACCCGATGACCGCGGGATATCTCTGGCTCGCAATGGAGTACAAGATGCCGGGGATAGTGATCGGAGTCACGGGCTCGGGTAAGACCACGATGCTTAACGCTCTAGCCACCATGTTTAGACCGAACATCAAAGTAGTAACTATAGAAGACACTCCCGAGCTGAAGCTAACTCTAGAGAACTGGGTTCAGCTCGTAGCTAGACCCAGCTACGCTCTAGGAGGTAGCAAAGTCGGCGAGGTTACACTATACGACCTGGTGAAAATAAGCCTCAGATATAGACCCGACGTCATCATAGTCGGTGAGATCAGAGGCGAGGAGGCATACGTGCTCTTCCAGGCAATGGCCACAGGCCACGGAGGCTTGACTACCGCTCACGCTGAGCACGTGAGGAACCTAGTCAGGAGGCTGACGAGCCCTCCCATGAATATACCGCCAAGCTACATACCTCTACTCAAGTGGTGTCTTCTCGTTAGAAGAGTAACCATTCCCGGAGAGCATGGGCCCGTAACAGTGAGGAGAGTGTTTAACATATGGGAGATTAAAGACTACGATAAGTATAAAGTGTCACTAGCGTGGGACCCCGCTAGAGACAAGTTCGTTTTAGACCTTAGAGACAGCCTGGTAGTCGAAGAGGTCAGCGCGATTACTGGCAAGAGTCATGATGAAGTGAGGAGAGAGATAGAGAAGAGAGCTACCGTGATCCAGTGGATGGCGCTTAGAGATAAGAGAGACTACAGAGAGGTAGCTGACGTCATCTACATGTACTACAGATTCCCCGAGGACGTATTCGAGAAAGCTGCGGAAGAGGTGGCTCACTATGCTGAGAAGTAGGGATAGCTCTTCGCTAAAGCAATGGGCGGAGAAGAGGCAAGGAGTGGGATTCATCGACGTATACGATTACCTGTCTCTCGCTCTCTTCGGAAGAGTGGTGGACTGGTTTACGAAAACCTTCGAGATGGAGGATGCTCTGAGGAGAGCAGGTTGGAGTATGTATCCTCAACTATACTCAGCTAGGGTTCTGATGGCTACGTTTCTATCGCTCTTCATCTCACTATACGTGGTTCTCGTTGTTTGGTGGTTCGCTATAGACCTCATCTTACGCGTGATCTTATCTCTCTTCTCGCTCATGCTCCCCGTCTTCGTCCTAGCTATTGGGCTCGCTCTACCATCTATAGCGGCAGACTATAGGAGGAACAGGACTAATAGCGAGCTCCCCTTCTTCGCCGCATACCTTACTTCGATGAGTCTCGCAGGCGTCGGGTTAGTACATGTTCTAGAACGCGTGTCGAGACTGAGAGTCTTCGCTGGAATAAGGAGAGAAGCTAGAGCAGTCTTCCGTAACGTGAAATACATGGGCTTAGACCCAATCGATGCTCTCGAGAGACAAGCTTATACACACCCGAGCCCCGTCTTTAGAGACTTCATTCTCGGATACATAACTGTGCTGAAGACAGGAGCGAATCTAGTAGACTACCTAGAGGTGAGGACTAGAGATATCTTCTCCAAGAGAATAGAAGAGCTTGAAACTATAAGCAGTAGGATAGCTATGTATAGCGAGATCTACGTCATAATAGCTGTGATCATATCTATAACCTTCTACGTATTCTTCATAATGGCGTCAATGAATCCTACACAAGCGGGTCTTAGTAGTGTGATTCAGTTCGCTGTCTTCGCTTTCGTAGCATTACCGCTGATGACAGTTGCTGTCATATATCTAGTGGACAGGATCCAGCCCAAGACTCCTATTAGGGTTGTATCTCCCTATATAGCCACTTTGAGCTATGGGGTTCCTCTTGCCGTAGTAGCTTTCATCGTGGTGTTTCAAGTCACGGGCGCTTATAGAGTGCTTGACGGGATTCTAGATAAGCAGGTGGTTGTCGGTCTCACTATAAGCGCTGGAGTTTTCTTCATAGCTCTCAGCATCCCGGGCGCTATAGCGTGGATGAGCGAGTCTAGGAGAGTCAAGGGAGCAGGCCTCCAGCTAGCGATATTTCTTAGAGAGCTCGCTGAGACGAGGAAGACGGGGCTAGCTCCGGAGAAGGCTATCGTGATGCTCTCTAAGAGAGACTACGGTCCTCTGAACCCGGTCCTAAGGAGGATAGCCTCCTCCCTATCACTAGGCTCTGACCTGGAGAGAGCCGTGGCGGTTGCTCTGAGAGGTTACAAGAACTGGCTCCTCTTAGCTACGATGAGATTCCTGGTAGACGCTATAACCTATGGGGGCGGAAGCCCCGAGACTCTAGACAGCTTAGCTAGGTACTCGAAGAGCCTAGCGGAGCTCGAGGAAGAGCTGAGCAAGAAGCTCAGAGTATACATGATGATGCCTTACATAGGCGCTGTTCTAGTAGCCGGGTCCTCGATGCTGATGATCGGGCTCGCTTCTCAAAGCATAGCTGTTGGCGTCACTGGCCCTAGGTTAGAGGCTATGATGCACCAGCTGATGCTAGTCTCTCTCGTAGCTAGCCTCGGAGCTGTGATGAACTCCTGGCTAATGGGTCTCACAGCAGGGAAGATCGCTAACGGGACTATAGCCGCCGGCTTCATTCACGCTATTCTAACAACTAGCTTAGCGATGGTGACAGCAGTGCTAACCCTCTCACGATTTGCTTGAAGTCAGGAGGCTCCCAGGCTATTTACCTCCTCTAGCCTCAGATAGCCGGGGGTGCGTAGAGGAGCGTGAAGGTGCTGATCGTAGGCGCTAATCTTATCGCGCGATACCTGGCAGAGAGACTTGCTGAAGAAGGCCACTCGGTTACCGTAGTCGACTCTGATAGAGCTGAGCTAGATAAGATAAGAGAGAGTATCGACGTTGAGACTTACGCTGGAGACGTGCTAGACCCCGAGTTCTACGATAGCATAGACGTTCTTAGCTACGATGTAGTAGTTGTTGTAACGCAGAGAGACGAAGTGAGCCTCTACGCTAGCGCTATAGCTAAGACTAAGGGGATTAGGAGAGTCTACATGGTTCTAGGAAGGCAGGAGGTTGCTGAAGCAGCAAGACTCATGGGTATAACGAGCGTCCTGGTGTGGCCTCAGCTAGTGGCCAGCACTCTCCAAGCTATGATCGAGGGGTCTCAGAGAGTCCTATCCATAGTCCCGGCTCTCTCGGGAGGCTATGCTCTCGTCTCCTCAGCTGTAACTAAGACAAGCCCGTATAGAGGGAGGCATTTGAGAGAGCTGAAAGCAGAGGCGAGCAGGTTCGCTAAAGTCCTGGCTGTACTCAAGAAGAGCAACTTAATCGAGCCCGAGGACTCCGTGGTGCTAGAGGAGGGAGATAGTGTTATAGCCTTAGTGAAGAAGGAGGCTATAGAGGAGTACAGTAAGCTATTCTGAGGTGATAGATTGCTAGAAGAGCTAGTAGAAGCTCTTAGACAGAAGCTAGCCGAGGCGTCACTCGACATAATCGTAGGAGTCCTTGCCCTAGTCTCGGCTCTCGTGCTTGGCAGGAAGATAGGAGGCCTCCTAGCCGGAGCTAGAGCTACTCTAGGGCCTGAGGGTGCTAGAAAGCTCTCTGAGACCTCCTCGTTCCTCTTGATGGCTCTAGCTCTACTAGTACTCCTTTACCTAATCACAGACTCTCTGATATTTTTGGCTATGTTCGTCGCCTTAATCGGCGTCATCTCGCTCTCGCTCACGCCAGTAATCTCGAATGTTATAGCCTACTACGCGATAGCGGCTCAGAGCCTGCTGACAAGAGGGACTCAGATAGTGTTACCGGATGGAGCTCACGGAGAGATCGCTGATATAACCCCAACGCATGTCATAGTGAAGACTTCTGGAGGAGTCTACACTATACCCAACTCTAGGTTTCTGAACACGCCTGCTCTCATATCGGGAGAGGCTACAGCGGTAAGGCTTAACATAAAGCTCTGGAATCTAGACCCTGAGGCTAGCGCTCAGAGGGTGATCGATTCTCTAGTCGAGTCTCTAGGAGGAGTGATGAGAGACCTATCTATGAACGCTTCAGCCAAACCTAGAGTACTAGTCTACGAGGTGGGAGTAGACTCCATAAGCCTGGTTGTAGACATGCCTCTAGCAAGTAGAGCAGGCTTAGAGAGACTAGGGAGGCTCATAGAGAGGCTGAGAGTAGCTCTTAAAGAGCTGTCTCCCTCATATAGCATCGTAGTAGAGCCCTTGGAGGGCTACGAGCTGAGGTGGAGAACTGTTGCCTAAGGGGAGAAAGGCTCCTCCATCAGAGTGCCCCCGGTGTGGAGCCAGGTCTCCAGGGCCTCTGAGAACCTGGACTCTAGTCTCGCCAATCCCCGATAAAGAGGGTAGAGTAACGGTCACAGTGATGGGGGCATTTCTCTGCCCCGAGTGCGGTAACACGTGGAATGCCGTAATCCAGAAGCTGAAAGCCGGAGGGTCTGAGGGGAGCGGGGAGAGAGCGGGGGGAGAGAGCGGAGAGCCTCAAGTGATAGAGATCGATGTGGATGAGCTTAGAGAACGGTAGCTACTCCCACTCTATCGTTGCGGGAGGCTTGCTCGTGATATCGTAGACTACTCTAGAGACTCCCGGGACCTCGCTTGTTATCCTTAACGCTATTCTCTCCAAGACCTCCCAGGGTAGCCTCGCCGCTGAAGCCGTCATTGCGTCAGAGCTCTCCACAGCTCTAACTACGACGACGTAGCCGTAGACTCTCCTATCCCCCTTCACTCCAGTGGCTTTAGAGGAGGTCAGTATAGCGAAGTACTGCCAGAGCCTGTCTCCTAGCCCTGCTCTCTCTACCTCCTCTCTGACGATGGCATTAGCTCTCCTAGCTATCTCCACCTTCTCCTCAGTGACCTCGCCTTCTACTCTGACTAGGAGTGACGGGCCTGGGACCGGTTGCCTCCTCACTATCTCCTCTGGTACTCCTAGAGCTCTAGCTATCCGCCTGACCTCGTCTTTGTAGAACCACTTCAGAGGCTCTACGAGCTTCAGCTTGAAGTCTTTAGGTAGCCCTGCTACGTTGTGGTGAGTCTTTATGAGGCTAGCTCCAGGCCTGCCCCCGCTTTCTATCACGTCCGGGTAGATAGTCCCCTGGACTAGGTACTCTGCTCCCCACTTCTCAGCCTCCTCTGCCAGGATTTCAGCGTAGACTCTGCCGAAGACTCTCCTCTTCTCCTCGGGGTCAGCGACTCCTCTGAGCTCTCTAAAGAACCTCTCTCTAGCGTCTACGAGAACAACGTTCAAGCCGAGGCCTCTGAGAATCTCAAAAGACCTCCTGGGCTCGCCCATAGGGTGGAAGCCATGGTCTATCATGACTGCTCTGAGCGAGTTCCCGACTGCTCTGTAGACTAGTAGAGTCGCTGTGGTGGAGTCCACGCCCCCGCTTACCGCTGAGATCACGCGAGCTCCGGCTAGCTCTCTCCTCAGCTCCTCAACTATCTTCTCCACTACATCCTCCGGTCTCCAGCTCCTGTCTATGCCGTGGTAGTCGAGCCATCTGGAGAGGAGAGTAGAGCCGTGCTCGCTGTGAGCCACCTCGGGGTGCCAGTGGACTCCGTAGACTCTGCCTAGTCTGAAGGCTGCTACGGGGCTACCCGGGCTAGAGGCTAGAACCAGACTCCCCGGAGGAGGCTCTATGACTGAGTAGCTGTGACTCATCCAGACTCTGAGCTTGCGCGGGAGCTCTCTGAGAACAGGGTCTTCTCCCGAGAGTTCAACAATAGCCGGCCCGTACTCTGCTACAGGGGAGGCTCCGACCCTCCCCCCTAGTGCTAGAGCTAGTAGCAGGTGGCTTGAGCCGACTGCCAGTACCGGCTTCCCGGTCTCGACGACTCTCCTGGCTAGAGAGACTAGCTCGTCGCTGATAGAGTCTTCGAGAACCCCGCTGAAGACTACCGCGTCTGATTCCTCTACTTCATCTAAGACCTCCTCGATGCTAGCCGACGCTACTGGCAAAAGCTCGCTGTAAGCTCCCAGCTCTCTAAGCCTCCTAGCCAGCAGGTGCGCGTACTGCCCTCCCAGGTCTAGCACTAAGACTTTGCTCAATCAGCACCAACCGCTGAGGGAGTAGGCTGAGCGAGTGTTTTAAACTAGTTCTAGAAGGGCTCTACTGGAAGACTCTCAACTCCTCTAGGCTCTCCGCTAGCCCAGAGCTCCACGAGGTTTGGCGTTGCTCCAACTCTCTTGCCTCTATGCAGGTCTATGTCTACTAGAGCTGGGAATCTGCCCAGCCACTCCCCCATCACTATCGCTCTGCCGTCGGGGAGGCTTGGGATGATTGATGCTAGCTTCTCGTCTAGAGAGTCGGCAGCGTTGGCTACAACCCTAATGTCGTCTAGCTGAACCATCCTGAGGAAGACGAAGTTCTGGAGCTGGCTGACGACGTTTAAATCGAGATTCCTCGGCCTTTGGCTAACGACGATTAGGCATGCTCCAAACTTTCTCCCTTCTCTAGCTAGCCTCTGCAAGCTGTCTTTGACCGGGTGTTGGAGCCACGAATCCAGGAACAGTGGAGCCTCCTCTACGACTAAGACTATGGACTGCGAGCCTCTCGCCTCCTTCAGTTTGTTGAGGACTGAGTCCGCTAGAATCTTCAAGACCCACCTTCTCTGCTCGTCTGAGAGCTCTGAGGAGTCGACTACGACTATAGACCCGCGTCTAGCTCTCTCCACTACTGGGTCCTCTTGTAGAGTTAGAGGAGTGTACTCGAAGAACTCCTCGACCTTGTCTATGACTGTGTCTCTCTGCTTTCCATCGATCACTCCTCTGCTGGCTAGAGAGAACACCTCTCTTATCAGGAGCTCTTTGAAGAGCTGTATTGGCAGCTGAGGGCCCCAGGAGAGTTCCTCCTCGTCCTCTTCTTCTCTCCGCACCGACCTGGTTTTCTCATAGAGCTTTACTACAGCCTCCTCTGTGGAGAGCTTCTCTTTCTCCTTCTCCTCTTGTATCTTCTTCTTGAGGTTTCTGAGAGCTATCGAGAGTGCTCTCCTCTGTCTGCGTGCTTGCGCTTCTGGGATTATTATCGAGGCCATCATTCTAGGCGGTATCGCTAGAGGGTTGATCTTAGCGTTCACTCTGACGACTCTGCTTGTATTTCCGTCCTCGGGGGTTAGCGAGTACTCTCCGTGGACGTCGAAGATTATGACCGGAGCCCCCATCCTGGATAGTCTATCGGCTAGTATAGCTACAGTGTTGCTCTTACCGGACCCCGTGGCTCCAGCTATGAAGAGGTGTTTAGCGAGCTTGTTCGGGTCTATCCTCACCTCTACCCCCAGCTCTCTGGGAGCTAGAAGACCGATCCTCACGATACCGGTCTTGCTCCCGTAGACTGCTGATAGCAGCTCTCTGCTAGCTGGCTCCAGGGGGGTGTCTGGAGGTATCGGGTACCTGGGGGGCTCTGCCTGCTCGGTCTCTTTGTCTACCTGGGCTACGACGTAGAGAGTGGACTCTGTGTACTTCAGAGAGGGAGTCTTAGGCTTAGACTCTGGCCCGACGAATCTCAGCACGCTCTCAGGGACTAGCGGGAGGTAGGAGGTTACGGAGACTAGTGCCAGAGTCGAGATCTCTTTCTCTCCCCTCATCGGGTCGTCTACAGTGAAGGATGCTGAGACGTACTCGCCCACGGGTAGAGGGTTTCGTGACACAGCTATAGCCGTACGGTGGTCCAGAGACTTGACGACGTAGCCCAGAGGCTGGCTCAAGACCTCCCCCAGCCTGGATATACTCTGAGCGCCACGTAATTAGCCTTTACTCGACCTCACAGCAGCTCGAGGGGGCTCTCGTGGAGTGCTCTCTCCCATGGGGGAGGCTGTACCTGACGGGAGAGCCCGGGGTCGGGAAGAGCACGATATTCTCCAAGGTTGTCGCTGAGCTCCGCTCTCTCGGCTGCAGCGTGGGGGGCTTCAGCGCTCCCGAGGTCAGAGTGGGGGGCTCGAGAGTGGGCTTCAGGATAGTGGACTTGGCCACGGGGGAGGAGGGGTGGCTGGCTAGAGCCGGAGCTCCTGGGAGGGTTAGAGTGGGGAGGTACGCTGTCGTGGAGGAGGACGCTGTGAGAGTAGGGGTCAGGGCTCTGGAGAGAGCTCTCAGAGAGTGCCAGGTCGTGGCAGTAGACGAGATCGGGCCAATGGAGCTCCTCGTAGAGGAGCTGAGGAGAGCTCTGGAGAAGGCCGTGGAGTCGGGCAGACTCTACGTAGCCGTAGTCCATAGAAGACTCCGCGAGACTCACCCTAGCATATACGAGGCTCTAGTAGCGAGAGCCCCCATAATCAGAGTCACTCTAGAGAATCGGGGGACTCTAGCCTCCTGCGCTCCCGCCTACGCTAAAGCCATAGCCTCGAGAGCCTGCTATCAGTCTCCTCTCACGTAGGGTATCACTCCGATGATCTCGACTCCAAGAGTCAAGTCTAAGTCGTCTCTCCCCACTCCTCTAAACGGGTCTATGAGAGATACCGCCACGTAGAGTCTCTGAGCGTCCGTAACGGGGACTGCTAGAGTAGCTGATACGAAGACGTACTGCCTGTTAGGAGGCCAGGTGTTCTCTGAGGCTAGAGCTACGAGCTCGTTGTAGGTCACGTCCTTGAATGCTAGCACATTCCAGTTATCGTCTACTAGGAGGAATCTGAGTATGGGGTACGGCGTTATCACGCAGTCGCCGATGCCTCCGAGCTCCGTGTCGTGATAGTAGACTCTAGCCATAACGTAGACACCGATAACCTTCCTGGGGTCTAAGACTACGCCCTTCAGCCTAAACGTGAACCCTCCCAGCGGGTGCCACGGGTTGTAGGTTATTCTGCCTCCGGAGATGAAGGCAGAGTAGGCTAGGATGCTGCCTCCCTCGTCGACACTACACTTTACATCAGGCGGGTTGACTGTGCCCCACACGTAGTCTTCAGTGATTATTATGACTTCGCCGTACCCGTTCCCGTCAGTGTCAGCTACGAACACGAAGGGCTCATAGCTACTCATAACCTGGCCGCTGCTAGTTGCTTGAAGCCTGTAGACTACGTACTTCTCCGCTACCCCTACTATGCGGATACTGCCGGTTATCGATAGCCTTGCTCCGGGCTGCGCTAGAATACCTTCGGTGTTAGCGTAGTACCAGAACCCCAGAGCCTCCTCTATGTTCTGCGTGTTGACGTTCACGTAGCCATCGCTACTACTGTACTGGAACGAGAAGGACGAGACCGTCAGCCCCTCTATCCTAACCCTATGCCACACATAAGGATTCACTGGTGTTCCAGCACCAGTTCGGTATGTGAGGAGGATGTTGTATCTATCCTGCGAGCCCGGAGCTCGGCCTATGACCGCGGTGAAGGGGGTTGGGGCTCTCAGCTCTATGTTGACGTTGTGGTTGCTGCGCTCTTCTACGACGACGTACGCGTATTGGCCTCCTCCGCTATCGTAGACTACTACTCCTACTGTGGGGTTTACTCTGCTGAAGTACCCTCTGCTAGCGAGCTCTATGGGTGACTCTGGGCTTAGGAGGTCTTGGAGTCTAGTGAAGTTCAGGAAGACTATTCTGGGCTCTAGCATCACCGCTGTTGTAGCTCGCCCTGTCTCCGAGAGCGGGGGGATTAGCCTCCTGTCGAAGCCCGCTCCTCCCGTGGGGTGTAGGACTCCTCTTCCGGAGAGTATGACCGCTGAGACTGTGACTCTGCGGAGCTCACTCTTGCTCCCGTCGAGGTGGAAGAACGCTGCCTCCCCGGGGTTGAGCACGAGCCTCCCTCCCAGGTGCCTGCGGACCTCGGGGAAGAGCACTATGCTCACGATGGGGCCTCCTTCTACCCACGGAGTGTACTCTGTCAGGTTGACCGCGTAGAGTATCTTGTGGGATGCCGTGTCTATGAGGAATAGCGTGCGGAGCTCTACCGCGACCGTGCCCGTGTTGTTCACCCAGAAGCCAGGGTATCTCTCGTCGAGCACCGGCACCCAGTCTACTAGGATCTTCTCGGCTAGCCTCTCCGCTTGGAATGATGCTACGTGCTTGTACCTCTCTACCCCTCTCTGCGTCTCGACAAACATGCCTAGAAGCAGGGGTATCATGATCAGGATCACTATGGCTAGCACTAAGGCTCCTCCGATCGCTTCCGATTGAGCCTTCTTCACTCTACTCCCGGTAATCGGTGGTAGAACTCGAGGATAATATCTTAGCGATTAATAGTAAGAGCCGAGAGGTCTTATCCAGCACTAATTAGCGCCACTCCTAGAGTAGAGTACTGGGAGGGCTTTGGCTAGAGGCCAGTCAGACGTAGTGGCTGTTGTCATACTTGTGGCTGTGACTCTAGCTCTAGGGCTGGCTCTCTTCGCCTACGCTGTCTCCCAGCAGTCCTGGCTGGCCAGCGAGAGAGCCCGAGTATCCTACCTGAGCCTAGTCTCTTCGAGCATAGACCTCGTCCTAGTCTACGCTAGCTCTAGCGGTGACCAGGCTTGCATGATAGTAGAGGTCGTCAACATGGGGCAGAGCGAGCTCTACATAACCATAGCCGTGGTGCCAGGAGCCCTAACGGAGACTGGGGCTAGCGTGAGCCAGGGAGCGCTAGCTAGACTCGCTATACTCAAGTCCGTGGACGGCCTGATACAAGTCCCCCCCTGCCCCTCCCAGCCAGAGCCCCCCGGCTGGATAGACTTGTCTAGAGTGGCTACGGCTGAAGGGTACACTCTCGGAGAAGCAGGCGTCCCCAGCACTCTCGCTCCAGCCGCGTCACTCCTACTCAAGCCTGGAGCCTCGAGAACTCTCTACGTAGAAGCCCCCAAGGGGCCAGTAACCATAGCCATCATAGCCTACATAAACAACACACCCCACCTAGCATCAGCCCGGGTATACGTCACGGGCTAGACAGCTGGATCCAGAGCGATCGATCACTCAGAATAGTATATATAAGGGAGAACACGGATTCTAGCCGATCTAAGACGCAAAAACTAAGCAGAAGCAAAGAGAAACCAGTACTAGGAACAGGGCTGAGGTGACACGCCGTGCGTAGAGGAATAAGCCCCGTAATCGCCACAGTAATCCTGATCGCTGTAACCATAGCCATAGCTCTAGCCGTAGGAGCCTGGGTAATGGGCATCTGGGGTGGGCTAGGAGGAGGAGAGAGGCTAAAGATAAGCTACGCTAGACTCTACAACGATGGCACTGTAGAACTCCTAGTCAAGAACGATGGAACAGCAGCATCCAAGGTAGTTAGAATAGAGGTAGTCGGAGTAGGAAAATGTGATGTCAATATAGTGATAGGAGCTGGAGAGTCAAAAGAGCTAGACTGTGAGACCGGTAAGCCTCTCACTGTAGGGCAGATGCACGTCATAAAGGTCTTCACTGAGGCCGGTAGCGAGTACACCATTGAGAGACCCGTCGAGCCCAGAGGCTAGCGAGTAGCAGACTCCGTAGCCGCTAGCTCTCTTCTCTCTCCCTCCATTCTTTCTCGCTAAAGTTTTTTCCTCGCTCTGCTGGGGGTCTCCTCGGCTGGGTGTGTGGGTGTCTTGGGGGTTTTCGAGATAGCTTCTGTTAGAGGGCTTCTTGCTCTCGACTCTCGAGGGTCTCCTACTGTTAAGGCTGTAGTCGCTACTCGGGGGGGTGCTGTCGGCTGGGCTATTGCTCCGAGTGGTGCTAGTAGAGGCTCGGGGGAGGCTGTAGAGCTGAGAGATGGGGGGAGGAGGTGGGCTGGGAGAGGGGTCTCTATCGCTTTAGCTAGGCTCAACGAGGTCGTCGCCCCCAGGCTTGTGGGGGTTGATGCGAGGAGCCAGGCTTTGGTAGACGCTATGCTGGTTGCTCTAGACGGAACGGAGGATAAGTCGAGACTCGGGGGCAACGTGACCACAGCCGTCAGCCTGGCTGTGGCTAGAGCTGCGGCAGCTCAGCTAGGCCTCCCTCTCTACAGGTACCTGGGCGGGGTCTCGGCCAGGGTTCTCCCGACCCCCCTCATGAACGTGATCAACGGGGGGGTTCATGCTGGCAACGAGCTCTCCTTCCAGGAGTTCCTGATCGCTCCCGTGAACGCTGATAGCTTCACTGAAGCTCTCCGCGTAGCCGTAGAGGTCTACTGGGAGCTCAAGAGGTTGCTTAGAGAGAGGTATGGAGCGAGCGCTGTGAACGTTGGAGACGAGGGAGGCTTCGCTCCCCCCATGAGGAGAGTGGAGGAGGCTCTAGAGGCTCTAGTAGAGGCTGTGAGGAGGTCGGGCTACTCTGAGGGCTCAGACGTGCTCCTAGGGGTCGACGCTGCAGCTAGCCAGCTTAGAGAGAGCGGAGGCTACAGAGTAGACGGGAGGCTGCTCGGCAGAGGAGAGCTCGTAGAGCTCTACGCGGGGCTAGCGTCGAGATACCCCATAGCCTACATAGAAGACCCTCTGGCAGAAGACGACTTCGAGGGGTTCGCTGAACTAGCCAGAAGACTCGGGGGGAGAGCTCTAGTCTGCGGAGACGACCTATACGTCACCAGAGTAGACAGGCTCAAGAAGGGTCTGGAGGCTGGCTCGACGACAGCAGCTCTACTCAAAGTAAACCAGGTGGGGACTCTCACAGAGGCTCTAGAGTACGCTCACCTAGCCGAATCCAGCCAGCTCAAGGTGGTCGTGAGCCATAGAAGCGGCGACACAGAAGACCCCTTCATAGCAGACCTAGCTGTAGCTCTGAGAGCCCCCCTGATAAAGACGGGAGCTCCGGCTCGAGGAGAGAGAACGGCTAAGTACAATAGGCTAATCGAGATCGAGGAAGAGCTCGGCCCCCAGGCTAGGTACGCTGGAGTCTCCGCGTTCAAACGCTAATAAGCTCGGAGAGGAGGAAGCTAGAGCCCGGGGAACCTCTCAGACGCTCCCGGAGAGCTACCCGGGAATGGGATGAAGAGGGGAGCCGGCGGGGTCTAGCACAAATCCTCCCAGCCCCTCGCCCTCCGCTCTCCAACCCTAGAGGAGGAAGCTGAGGTCTGCCGGTAGCCTGGGCCTGGCTCCCGAGACTCTGACCACCCCCTCTTCTAGCTGCTCTGCTAGCTCCTCTAGCCTGGAGACCGCGTCTTCCAGCGTCTCGTAGCGTACTCTCTTCTGCTCTCTCCTACGGTCTCTCATAGAGTACACTGAGACTGTGAGGAACCTCTCTCTGGCTTCGCGAGCCCCCACGTAGACCACGATGGGGGGCTTCAGGGTTGACTCGAGCTGTCTCACAGCGCCGGAGAGCCCCGTCTTGCTCGTCTCCGCTACCCCTACTCTGAACCCGAGCGATGCGAGTCTCTTCTTGAGCTCCTCGGCTATCTCCGCTATCTCTCTGTCCTCCTCGCCTCCCCCCTTGATGGCGAGAACCGCTATCTGGAGAGGGGCTAGCGGGAAGGGCAGCCTGCCTCTAGAGTACTCCAGGTAGCCTCCTAGGAATCTCTCGAGAGAGCCTAGTAGAGCTCTGTGGATCAGGTATACCCTCACGTCTCCGAAGACCTCTCTGACCTCTTTCTCTATATTGAATCTCCTGGGTAGGTTGAAGTCGAACTGGATCGTGCCCATCTGCCACTCCTTGACTACGCTCGCTTCTCTCACGACAAGCATGAAGTCTATCTTAGGCCCGTAGAAGGCTGCCTCGCCAACCCCCACGGTCTTCTTTACTCCGTAGCGCTCCTCTATGTGTCTCGCCACCTTCTCTAGAACGTCTTCAGCGTGCTCCCACTCGCTGAGAGAGCCCATGAAGTCTTTGCCTATTAGGCTCTTGTCGGAGACGCTGACTCTAATCCGGGCGTTCTCCGAGCCCAGAGGGAGAGAGAAGACCTCCTCTAGGAGCACTCTCATCTCCTCGAACACACTCAGCACGACCTCAGCTGTCTGAGACTCCTCCACCACTATGTGGGCATCGTCTTGAGTGAAGCCTCTGACTCTAAGCAGCCCGTGTATAGTCCCGCTGGGCTCGTACCTGTGGACTCTGCCGAGCTCGAATATCTTGAAGGGGAGCTTGAGCCTGCCTCTTCTCTTGCCGAGCTCGTTCAAGAATATGAGGATGTGGAAGGGGCAGTTCATGGGCTTTACCACGTAGTCTTTCTCCTCTATGCTCAGCACGAACATGTTCTTCCTGTAGAAGTCCATGTGGCCGGAGATCTGGAAGAGCTCGCTACTAGCTATAGACGGAGTATCCACTATGTAGTAGCCTCGCCTAGAGTGGAAGCTTAGGAGGATCCAGGAGAGAGCTTGCCTCAAGTAGCCTCCGCCTATGCTGAACAAGGGGAAGCCGGAGCCCAGGAGAGAGCCCGCCTCTCTCTCCACGCCCGGGATCAAGGCTTCCGGCTTGACCAAGACGTCGAGTTCGTGAGCGTAGTCCACGTGAGTCTTGACGGGAGCCTCCTCACTCAAGCCGCGCACCCCGAGAGCTAGCGCGACTAAGCCTACAAGCCCTCAGAGAAAACATAGCCTTATAGCTCCTCGACAAGTACAGTGATAGCCGGGGATGAGGGGAGGCGACGACGACGAGCTAGTGAGTAGAAGACACCTCGCCGACCCCTAGGCTCCTAGATGCTAGGCTAGACTAGAGGATAGAATAGAGGCTAGGAGCGGGTTTGAGAGCTACTTAATCGAGAGGGGAGAGAGAAGGGCTCAGCGGGATTCCCTACTTCTCCTCTTCTTCTTCCTTCTTCTCCTTCTTCTTCTCCTCTTCCTTCTTCTCCTCTCTCTTGGCTGCTATCATATCGTCTATTCTGAGTATGAGCGTGGCTATCTCTGCTGCCGCCTTGTAGGCGTTTGCTTTCACTCTGAGAGGCTCCACTATCCCTCTCTCTATGGAGTTCAGGGGGTTCCCTGTGTCTACGTCTAGACCTATCCACCTGCCCTCAGGGCTGGCGTGAGCGCTCCTCAGCTTGACTAGAGTCTCTATCGGGTCTAGCCCCGCGTTGAAGGCCAGTATCTGGGGTATGGATTCTAGGGCTCGCGCGTAAGACTCTACCGCTAGCTGGATCTTGCCGGCTAGGCTCTTCGAGTACTCGTAGAGGTGTTTAGCCACCTCTACCTCTGCTGCCCCGGCTCCACCCACGATTTTCCCGTCCATGACGGCGTCTGCCACGCTCCTTATGGCGTCGTGTAGAGCTCTATCCGCCTCCTCAACGAGTCTCTCGAAGCCTCCTCTTATGAGTATAGTGACGCTTCTCTGCTCCTTAGCTCCCTCTATGAACACCATCTTGTCTTCTCCAACCTTCCTCTCCTCTACTAGAGTAGCGTAGCCTAAGTCTTCGGGCTTCAGGTCGTCTATGTCTGTGACTATCCTGGCTCCGGTTGCTCTAGCTAGCTTCTCTATATCGCTCCTCTTGACTCTCCTGACTGCCAGTATCCCCTTTCTAGCTAGATAGTACTGAGCCACGTCGTCTATGCCTTTCTGAGTGATCACCACGTTGGCTCCGGTAGCAGCTATCTTCTCAACCTTCTCCGCTAGTATCCTCTCCTGTTTCTCCATCAGCTTCTTGAGATGCTCGGGGCTCGATATGCTTATCTCCAAGTCGATCTCGGGCTTCTCTATCTCGAGAGGAGCGTCTAGGAGAGCTATCCTAGCGTTCTCCACTCTCTTGGGCATGTCTGGGTGGACTACCTCCTTGTCTAAGACTATGCCCTTGACTAGCTGAGTGTCCTGGAGGCTACCTCCGTGTTTCTTGATGATCTGTATGTTGTTGTGGTCTACGTACCACCTGTCTCCACGCTTCTCGGCTACAGCTAGAACAGCTTCTACAGCGAGCTCCGCCAGGTGCTCTCTAGCGTCTTTCACAGCCTTGCTACTCAAGCTAGTCATAGCTATCCTCAAGAGCACGTCTCTCTGCTCGGGAGTGATGGAGATAGCTATGGAGGAGAGGTACTCGACAGCTTTCTCAGCAGCCTGCTTGTAGCCCTCGATTATTATCGTTGGGTGTATGTTCTTATCGAGAAGCTTCTCCGCCTCCTTTATGAGCTCTCCAGCCAGTATGACCGCGGTCTTAGTCCCATCACCCGCCTCAGCGTCCTGCCCTTTTGCTATCTGGACTAGCATCTTAGCTGTGGGATGCTGGACATCCATCTTGTCGAGTATAGTGGCTCCGTCGTTGGTTATCGTTATATCGCCGAGGCTATCTACCAGCATCTTATCCATTCCCTTGGGGCCATATGTGGTCCTCAGCATCTCGGCGATAGCCTTCACAGCCATAGCGTTGACTCTAAAAGCCTCTCTGCCGACAGTCCTAGAGGTCCCCTCTTTCAGTATCAACACTGGGACTCCTGTAGCCTCGGTAACTGGGATCCTGACGCTCACTCCCCCTCACCCAGCACGCGTAACCATAAACGATAGTAATAAATATACTATACCCGCTCGCCTTTTAAAGTTTGATCATAGGCATGGCGCGCCTAAGGAGAGCTACTCTCCAAAGAGGGGAGAGGATAGAGCTCTGACTTTACTCAGAGAGAGCCTTGTAGCCTCTTTCGGGGAGTGCTTTAAAGATAGCTCTCTGAGAGCTCTAACTGGGGAGAGTTGCTAGATGCCCTTTCTAGTCTTGGTTGTAGGGACTCCTGGTGTCGGCAAGTCTAGCGTGGGCTCTCTCCTAGCTGAGCTCTTGGGCTGCGTTTTCGTTGAAGCACGCGTGGTCTACGAGGAGAAGGGGGCTCTAGCTCCCGACCCTACTGGTAGAGAGGCTAGAGTAGTCTTGGCTGAGAGAGCTGGAGAAGCTGTAGCGAGCTTCGCCGAGTCTCTAAGCTCTTGCGCTGTGGTTGCTGACGTGAGCCCCTCTCTCTGGCTAGAGCATGCCGGAGAACACGTGGCTCTCGTAGTCTTGCTCCGCTTACACCCCCTGGTTTTGAAGAAGAGACTAGAGTCTAGAGGCTGGAGCTCAGCGAAGATCCTAGAGAACACTCTAGCCGAGGCTTTCAACGTTATAGCTGAAGAGCTCTTAGATAGTTCGAGCGACGTGGTCGAGATAGACTGCACTGGTAGGAGTGCTCTAGAGGTTGTCGAGGAGGTCTTGAAGTCTATCGAGAGCTGGAACACGGGAGTCTCTATAGACTGGCTCGAGAGAGACCCGAGTCTAGTCGAGACTGTCTCGAGACTAGTTGCTGAGCTTGACTCTCAGAAGGAGAGCTCTACTACAAGAGGGGGTCTGAGCTAGAGCTACTCCAGGCTCGAGCTTATCGAGAACCTCTAGGTACTCTTGCGGGAGACTCATGGTTTCAGCTATGAGAGTCTTGTCTCTAGCGCTTTTCAGAGCGTGAACGATCTTAGTGTTGGCGTTCAAGAGAACCCCGTTCGGTATAGAGGATGGGGATTGGGTAGCGATAGCTAGGCTGAGCTCGTATCTCCTAGCTTCTGCGAATAGCTGCTCTACGAAGAGTTGCTCCTCCCCGTAGAGTATGTTGTGAGCCTCGTCTATGACGACTAGGAGAGGGCTACCGGAGCCTTCGCGCTCTCTTCTAGCGAAGAGAGTAGCGAGCATGAAGAGAGCATAACTCTTCCTAGCAACCCAGCCTCTCACGCTACTCATATCGACTACCTTCAGCCCTTCTAGCTCCGGCAGAGTGGTCTTCGAGAACGCGGGATAAGAGCCTCTCGTGAGTAGAGCGATCTTCCTGAGGAGAGCTCTCTTAACCTCTCTATCCCACTTAGACTCCTCGGGTAGCTCCTCCAGCCTGGTCTCGAGTTCTCTCAAGCTTCTAGGCTTCTCTCCCTCCATGGCTTTCACGAGGAGATAAGACTGGGGTCCTGTTAGGCTCAAAGCTTTACCCATTATGTTTAGCAGCATCTCCTCGTCTTCAACAGACTCTAGAGGGTTTAGAGAAGCCTGCCCTCTAGCTGGGTTGAGGAGTTCGAAGACGGCTCCAGCTCTAGCTAAGAGCTGGGGGTACTCTCCAGTCCAGTCTAGAACGAGTACTGAGAAGCCCAGCTTTCTAGCCGCTACAGCTAGAGAGGAGAGAGTCGTAGACTTACCCGACCCCGTTGACCCGAAGACAGCCACGTGTTTCGATATGTCTGCTCGAGAGACTCTGAACTCCTCTCCGGGGAAGTCTAGGAGCTCTCCTAGGACCACTGAGTTCTCATCGCTAGAACATGGAGGAGGGCTTGGGAAAGAGTGAACCAGAGGGGCTCCGAAGCCTAGACTCAGTCTTCTAGTCATCTCGCTTAAGCTACTTGAGCAAATCCAGCTCTCCTCGAGAGCTCTCAAGCCGGGGATAGCTGAGGGGAGCAGCTTCTTCAACACCAAGTACTCGTGCTCTACCACCTCGGGCTTTCCCAGAACAGCTAGAACTGTTCTCGAGAGAGAGCCAGAGAGCCCGGTTACTACAGCGTACCTAGCGCTAGTCCTCCTAGCTCTCTCTCCGATTATCTTAGAGAGTTCTCTCGAAGCATCCTCAGCTCTACCGCTCCTCAAGTCTAGAGCTAGAGCTCTACAATGCTCTCCAGAGCTACTCTCGCTCTGAGAGGAGAATAGAACGGCTACGCTAGCGCGGGCTAGGAGGGCTCGAGCACCGTGGAGAGCGAGGATAGCTAAGACGAGCGCTACTACAGCTGATGGGAGGAGAGCTAGCAAGCGGGTCTCGAGGAGACCCAGGACTGCCCCGAGAACTAGCAGGAATACCGCTAGAGAAGCTATGAGAGCCGCTACCCTCACGAGTAGAGGAGCTCTCTCTAGCTGAGAGAAGTCCAACAACGACCCTCCGAAAGCCTCCCCAGAGCCCTGAGAGAGGGGGGTCTCCGTGAGTGCATATCGCTCTCTACAGCTTCTTCAAGCAGAGATAGTACTTGCGCCCCATCTCGAGCCCTAGAGGAGGCTTGAATCTAAACACTATACCCCAGAGTGAGAGAACAGTCTCCCCTATCTCCTCCTCTGCAGCCAGATAGCCGTGACCGCAGAAGTCTAGCTCGTCTAGATTCCCTGGCTTCTCATCGCTCACTCGGACCTCGAGCAACTCTCCCTCCTTGACGCTGAAGAGACTCTCTATAGCGTCGAAAACCATCAGCCCCCCGGGGTACTCGGCTGTAGCTATGAGCTGGCCTCTGATAAACCCCGGCTTCACGCTAGAGACTCTAGCAGTGAAGACCACGCTCCCCAAGCCAGAACTCCTCATAAGCAGAACCGCTTAGACACGAAGCTTATATAAGTCAACCTTCGCTCCTTCTAGATGAGACCGTAGTCCTCGACCACTCTCTTCAGCCTCTTGAGTTCGAGCATGAGCTTCTCTCCTTCGCGTGTCAGCGTCACTCTCATAGACCCCTTTCTATTATTGGATGGCGATATCTCTATTAGCCTTCTTTTCTCGAGCTCGTCGAGCAGCTTCTTGAGCCTATCGTAGGACAGATTTACTCTTAGAGAGAGCCGAGTAGGGTTAGAGTCTCCCTCCTCGTAGACAGCTTCCAAGACCTCTAGTATGAGGTCAAGCCTACTTCTCTTCCTCATGACCCTGCTACCCTTCTAGCATGATAGATGGCGAAGAGGAGAGTCACGATTGCTCTCAGAAGCTCTGATGCTAGCGCTAAGTACAAGCCTGTTAGAGAAGCTAGTAGGAGAGCGCTGAGACCCTTTAGAAAGAACGCTATAGAGAGAGCCATGAGGTATGCTTTGAGAGCTCTCCCTTTAACTGAGAGAGAGGAAGCGAGAGAGAGAATAGAGGCGATCAGATCGGGGGAGGATGTTAGAAGTGCGGGGAGAGCTATAGCGTAAACCTCTTCTCTTCTAGACCGGCTTATTGAGTAGAGTAGTATGATGAATGCTGCTGAAGCTATAGAGGACGAAGACGAGTATAGCGAGAGAGAAACTCGAGGGTCATCGACTAAGTGAGAAGCCGTTGAAGCAACCTGGCTAACGGCTAGGATAGCGAAGAAGAGAGAAAGATAGCCGAGAGGGCTCTCTCCAACTCTCAGATAGACTCTTAAGATGATGTAAGAGATATAGATGAGGAGGATAGCGGAGAGCGCGCTTAGAGCAGCTAAGGCGAGCTGATAGAGATTCAAGACTCACCGCCTGCTAGCTCTAAGAGCCACGTACTCCCTATCCTCTAGCTTCACCTCAACAACAACACCTACCCTGCCTCTATGCGTCTCAAAGAACTCGACTACTAGCAGAGCCTCTCTCGCTCGTATAGCTTTAGCGAGTTCTTCTCCGGAAACGAGAGCTCCACTTGCTCTATCTAAGTAGTGAGGGAGTAGGACTAAGATGGCTCTGCCTTCTCTTTCAGTGAAGACTACTAGATGCCTGGCTCTCTGTGTGTGCTCGTGGAAGCTAGAGTCTTTAAGAGCTTCTACACTCCTGCCTCTATAGAGAACACTGTTAGCTGAGCCTACGAGAAATCGTGGAGGTCTCAATACCAAATCTTCTGATAAGACCTCCTCCAAGCCTGGCTCGTATCCTCTCACATCGGGATAGGTTATGTACACTGCTACGGGGAAGAGAGTAGCGACTAGAATAGAAGCAGCTAGGACTGCAACCAGCTCGAGCCTACTAGAATCTAGCACTCTCCATCCCCGCTGAGAAGTCTCATGGAGAGAGGGAAAAAGATATCGTGGACAGAGGGAGGTTGGATAGCTCTTATCGCTGAATTCCTCGCTCTACTTCGCTAGCTTGTTTAGTTGCGGTAGCTTGGTTACAGTCCCATTCGATAAGTCTACTAGGTACGCATAGCACGCCTCAGAGCCCTTCTTCAGCACCACTATCGCCTGCGTGGCCTTCAGCGTCACCTCTCCGCCCGCTCCCACGTATGCTCTGACCAGAGGCTTGATCTTAGCTATAGTGAAGCCCTCCTCTAGGAGCGTTGCTGTCTCAGGGTTCTCTCTCAGTATCTTCTCGACTTCCGACGCGTACTCTGGACTGACCTCGATGAATCTAGCTGCTAGAGCGTGGCGCGCTAGCTTCTTGGCGAAACTCTTGTGTAGCATGTGTTTCTCGCGATTCTCGAAAGCCTTAGCGGTGCCAGAGCAGACCTGGCTGGAGGCCTGCTCTTGAGCATAGACCTGGAGAGCGTAGTAGCCTGCTAGAGCTGCCAGCAAGGCTATGGCGACAATGGCTAAGACCTCTTTTCTAACGACTCTCACCTCGACTCACCTCATAGTCGAGTACATTAAGCAACCCCCCCTATTATTAAGGATTGCTCTCCAGAAGAGAGGATCTGGAAGCAAGTACTCTAGATAGAGGCATGTATGTAGCCTTGCTCTCAGCTAAGTCGAGACTTAGCGCTAACTCTCCGCGTTTCCTGCGTGAGGTTAGTAGGATGAGAGGAGTACTCCTCTAGACCTACTCGTGCTTCTAGATAAGCTTATAGACCTGCTTTTTGGGCTCTAGCTGGAGGGGTGGGGTAGATGTCGGTACCCTCGGAGGCGAGTAGGAGGCTCTACTCGAAGATGTCGGGTCTCCTTGATAAGGAGATATCGGTTAGGCTGACTAACGGGAGGCTCTATAGGGGTAAGCTAGGAGGCTTCGATTTAAGCAACCTCAATCTGCTACTAGAGAGAGCCGTAGACTCCGATGGGCGCTCCTGGCCTCTAGTCTTCATCAGTGGCTCTAGCATAAGCGAGATCATACTAGAAGAGGGCTCTGTCTTCGACGCCAAGGAGTTCGCTGAGTTTCTCATCACTCAAGGAGGAATAGGGAGGCATCTAGTGAAGGTCTACGAGGACGTTAACGTCGTAGAAATCGGGAAGATGATTAGAGTGAGTTCTAATGGCGTCGAAGGCTCTGGACCCATGGCTCAGAAAGTGCACACTCTATACCTAGAATACTTGAGGTCTAAGGGTGTGAAGGTTTAGCTCAGCCCACATTCGAGATCAGAGACATAGACCTAGCTGGGCGGATAGGGAGGATTAGGGTAAGAGGTAGGACTCTAGAGACTCCAGCTTTCTTCCCGGTAGTAGACGTAGCCAGACAAGAGGTCAGCGTAGAGGAGATCAGGAGAGCTGGCTTCAAGCAAATCATAACTAACGCCTACTTGCTGAAGAAGAGATACGGTAGCGTAGTCGCTGAGAAGGGGGTACACTCATTCCTCGGGTTCGATGGAGTCGTGATGACGGACTCTGGAGCCTACCAGATACTAGAGTACGGAGACATAGACGTAGAGCAAAGAGAGATAGTTGAGTACGAGAAAGCCATAGGTAGCGATATAGCGGTCATACTAGACGTGCCCACAGGAGACGTGGACTACGAGACAGCCAGAAGGACCGTTGAGGAGACTCTGAGAAGAGGGAGAGAGGCGGAGAGCCTCATAGCCGACTCGGACCAGGCTTGGGTCATGCCGATCCAAGGGGGCAGATATCTAGACTTAGTTGAGGAGTCTGCTAGGCGAGCAGTGCTCCTACGAGGGTACTTCATGTACGGTATAGGCAGCCCTACTGTCTTCCTGGAGAGGTACGAGTTCACCACGATCCTCGACATGATATACGCGGCTAAGAGAGTCCTCCCAGCCGGCAGACCAGTCCACCTCTTCGGAGCAGGCCACCCTCTAATCATCCCCTTCGCTGTAGCTCTCGGAGTAGACTCCTTCGACTCAGCCTCCTACATACTCTACGCGAGAGACGGGAGGTACATGACGGAAAACGGGGTCTACGAGGTGAGAGAGCTCCAGCACCTACCATGCGAGTGCCCCGTGTGCTCGACCCGGTCCGCTGAAGACCTAGCTGGAGCCGAGCCGGGGGAGAGAGTCAAGCTAGTAGCTCTCCACAACCTCTACGTCATAAGGAGGAGTATAGAGAAGACTAAGCAGGCTATAAGAGAGGGCAGGCTCTGGGAGTATCTCCTAGAGCTCTCTGCAAGCCACCCTAGAGCATACGAGTGTCTTCTAAGGATGAGGAGGTACATCAAGTACCTCGAGGAGCACACTCCGGAAGCTGGAGGGAGAGCGAGAGCTCTGAAGCTATCGACTCTCGAGAGCTCCTGGAACCCTAAGCTAGTGAGATATCATAAAAGAGCATCAGCCATAATAGATAAGCTCTTAGAGAGAGCGGAGAGAGTAGTCCTCAAGCCTCTAGTAGATGAGACTGAGTGCTTGCTAGACGTGGGGGTAGCTTGGAGAAGCGGAGAGGTCGTAGTGTACTATAAGCCACTCCTAGGCCTCATCCCGGAGAAGCTTTGCGGAGTATACCCGACTACTCAAAGCGTGGTAAGCGAGACTCTGGATGAGAGAGTAGTCGAGCTACTCGCTTACTTCGTGAGAGCTCTAGCCGCTAAAGCTAGGAGAGCAGGAGCTAGACTTCTAGTCGAGTACTGTAGCGACGTGTACTGGCAGAGAGTCGCTGGCCTCGAGGCTCGAGAGCTCGGAGCAGAGACTGTTGAGAGGTGCTAGCCTACCTACATGTACATCCCTCTAGCCTCCTCGGAGGCTCTAGCTGTCTCGACTTCGAGCATCCTTATTATCTTCTCTATCTCGTCTCTCTGCTTCTTAGCTAGAGCTTCGAGCTCCTCGAATGCTAGGTCTGCTCCGAGCAAGTCTCTAGCTACTACTCTAACAGCTACGAGGACAGCATCGTAGTCGATAGCCTCGGGGAACGTGTAGGAGAGAACCATTACTGTAGGGATGCGCTTAACATCTAGAAGCATGTAGAGATACGCTAGTGGGCCCACGACTCCGAGGCCCTCCTCTAACTCTGGAGCCTGGAGGTGCGGTCCTCTATACTCTGAGTTCTTAAGCCATCTATACCCGTAGGTGTCGCTACCAGGCTTGAATTCTCTATTGAGCCCCCCGATTAGGATCACGTAGTTGAAGCCTACTCTCTCAACCCACTCTACTACGCCGCGACCGTACTCAGCAAGAGCTCTCCCCTGAGGCACGGCTCTATTGAGTAGTATCGTGGCTCTATGCTTTGGCGAGTAGTATACCTCGAAGGGGTATCCTACTCCGTCCTCCTCAACGGCTATGAATGCTGGCGTATCTCTCAGCAGGATCACCCCCGCTTTCTCAGCTCTAAGAGCTAGAGCTAGATGCTTAGAGGCGAGATAGCCGACCATTCCGAAGCCTCTGAACCCTGTTATCAAAACCGAGCCCTTGAGCTCGCTCTCACCAAACCTCTTCAACACGAGCTCCAAGAGCCACTCCACCTCGCTTCCTACACTACTCCCAGGTTTTTGTCGGTTTCCAGACTAGCTACTCTCACACCTTCGTCGTCAGCGAGTCCCCGAAGCTTTCCCAGCGGCTTCTACTTGCTACTCGAAGCTTTCTCGAGGAGCGAGCTGGCTTCTCTAAGCTTGACGACCTCGCCTCGGTCGACGCTCTTGACTACTGCTGGAGGTAGCATTAGCTTCCCGACTCCTAGGAGTCTATCGTCTTCGCTCACAACGAGCACCTCTGCTCCCGCTCTAGCTGATGGGTCTAGGTCGATAACCACGGGTCTCAAGACAGAGCCTTTGATGAGATCCAGCTTAGAGGAGTCAACTATGACTCTATGCCTGGGGGGCTTTACACACTCTCTTATCACGTCTCCCGCTAGCAGCGTTAGAGCAAACATGCCCGTCGAGGGTCTGAGAGTCAGAATCCTCCTCCCTCCTAGTAGCACGTCTCTTATCCTCCCTCTAGGCGATAGCGTTACAGCAAGCTCTCTCTCAAGCTTCGCGAAGCACTCCGCCACCTCTACTCCGAACTGGTAGGCTAGAACAGCGTATACTCTGGAAGCCTGGCTCTCGCTTAGACCCACTCCACTCCCTAGAGGTAGAATCCTGTAGCCCGGGGGGAGGATAAGCTCTAGCCCTCCTCTACCTCACTCTCGAGAGCTAGGAGGGGGAAGCCCGAGAGCTTAGGGAGAGGTAGGGACTCCTCGAGCACCTCGAAGACTCCCTCGACTAGCTTCGAGATCGCTGGAACCTCTCCTCGAGCGAGAAGCTTATCCCCCACGTAGACTACTGGTAGGCTCTCAGCCTCGCTATCAGTCTCTCCTACTGGGAGCTCTAGCACATCGACATCTACGGAGATCCCGTAAGCTGAAGCCATGAGTAGCTGGAAGTCTCTCAGCACTCTTCTAGCAGTCTCACTCTTCCAGTCAAAACCCAGATAGGCTCTAATCCTCGTAGCTAGCCACCATAGACGCTAGCGTGTCTGAGAGCGTATCTCCCAAGCACCACAGTAACACCTAAGAATCCCCGCCACAAAGCGCTCGAGACTCGGAGGTGAGAGCTTGACTAAGCTCCACGAGCTTACAGGCAGAGAGAGCCAGGAGGATAGCGAGGAGAAGAGGTGGGTCTCGGTTATGATGAAGTCTGCTAAGAAGTACCACAAGCTCTGCCCCTACTTCGACAAGAAGACAGTGATGTGCCTCATCTCGATCAACATAGAAGGCAGACAGGAGAAGTGCCCTAGAGAAGGGAGGTTCGAGAACTGCCCCACTCTCGTAAAGTTCTTAGAGAAAGCCTACAAGTACTATAAAGAGAGAGGTAAGAGCTTACCTAGAGACTTCCAGGACGTGGTGAGCCAAGCGTTTCTGATATAGTCAGTCGATTAGCGCGACACGCGAGACCCGCGATTCTCGATAACCACCTTGTCTCCAAGAGAGGCCTAGAGGGAGCTCTCAACCACTCCTAGAAGCTAAGCCTAAGCGGACTATCATGCTAGAGGCTGGCGCTCCCCCATCACCTGGAAGTAGAGTCTCCTATAGGGGCAGTGCTCCCACAAGCTCTCACACTTGTGAACACTGGGGCTCGGTATGTAGTGCTCTAAGAGAGAACAGCGAGCCACGTAGACTCCCTGCTTCTCCTCCACGCTGAAGAAGTTGCAGCCGGAAGAGGGCTTGTGGTTGAGAGCATAGATCTTGATGAATGAGATCTTGCCGCCTCTACTAGACAATACGGAGACCCCCGAGATACTATGAGAGCGGGAGGTTTTCCCCTCTTCTACACGCTATCCCAAGGTCTCTAGACGCTGGACGCTAGTAGGTTAGAGAGCTCTCCTGATACTTCTTGCTTCTCGTTGTCTTCACTTTCTCTATAGCTACTTTAAAGTCTTCTGCTGTAACTATCTTAGAGTGTCTCCTGATAGCGTTGTATGCTGCCTCCACGACTAGTAGCTTGAGCTCCGCTCCGCTGAAGCCCTCTGTGGTCGCTGCTATCTCCTCAAGGTCCACGTCTGGCGCTAGAGGGACTCTTCTCGTGTGTATCCTGAGGATAGAGAGTCTCCCCTTCTTGTCGGGCAGGGGGAACTCTATGAGCTTATCGAATCTCCCCGGTCTGAGGAGAGCAGGGTCTAGAGCGTCTAGCCTGTTCGTAGCCGCTAGTATCCTCACGTTGGATAGAGGCGAGAAGCCGTCTAGCTCTACTAGGAGCTGAGCGAGAGTTCTGTGAACCTCTCTCTCCCCGCTAGTCCCCACCTCTACTCTACGGCCCCCGATTGCGTCTATCTCGTCTATGAACACTATCGATGGAGCCTTGGCTCTAGCTAGCTTGAAGAGCTCTCTAACGAGCCGAGCTCCCTCGCCCACGAACTTGCTGAGAAGACTACTAGCACTCAAGCTGATGAATGTAGCTCCAGCTTCTCGAGCTATAGCTCTAGCCACTAGAGTCTTCCCAGTCCCGGGGGGGCCGTGGAAAAGGACGCCTTTAGGAGGCTCTATCCCCATATCCACGAAGACCTGAGGGTTCTTGAGGGGGAGTATGACTGCCTCGTAGATCTCCCTAAGCTGAGAGTCCAGTCCCCCCACGTCTTCAAATGTCACGCTTGGAGCCTCTTCGACCACGAAGACCGAGACTAGAGGGTCTACTCTATCGGGGAGCACGTCCACTATAGTCGAGCCTCTGCTATTCAAGACTACAGCTACCCCGGGCTTCAGCTTCCCTCTATCCACGTTGCTAGCAACATTCACTAAGAGGTTGGGGCCAGAGCTACTCCGAACTATTACTCTATCAGAGTCGATCACGTCGATCACAGTAGCCTCGATGAGTGGAGGAGAGAGGAGTTTAGACACCTCGTTCTTATAGTACTCTAGGTCGCGCTCTAGAGCTAGCTTAGCTTGAGTCAAGAATCTAACCTTCTCTCTAAGGATATCGGTCTCGCTCGCCTGAACATGACCCGGTTGCACTCAACCCCTTCAGATAGATGCTCGAGAAGGGGTTTTTATTGGGAGAACCAATTAATACCCCCAAGTAGAACTCTGTTAGCACGGTGCGCGGAGTCTACATGACTCGAGAAGTGTGCGAGATCTGCGGGAAGAGCGTGGAGAAGACTGTTAGAGCTCGCGTAGACGAAGCCGAGCTGAGGATATGCCCGGCTTGCCTTGAGAGACTCGGCAGGAGGGCTGTGGTAGTCAGAGAGGAGAAGAGAGAGACTCCTCCACGCCAGCTCACTAGACAGACCTCTAGAGCTAGAAGCGTGGAGAGCCTCGACCTGGTAGAAGGCTATGGAGACCTAGTGAGGAGAGCTAGAGAGAAGAGGGGTCTCACGGTAGAAGCGCTAGCTCAGAGGCTTAGAGTTAGCGCTGAGGTAGTGAGGAGGATAGAGAGCGAGAAGTACAAGCCGCCAATCGATTTAGCTAAGAGGATAGAGAGAGTTCTAGGAGTCAAGATCCTAGTGGCTACGGAAGAAGAGCCTCTACTCGAGGAGAAGCCGTACTCTCGAGGAGCTACTCTAGGAGAGGTGGTGGTTGTTAGGAGAGAAGAGGAGGAGAGAAGATAGCTGGCTGAAAGCGTATCTCGTGATACCGAAAGTCAAAGCGAGCCAGCTAGGAGAAGCGCTCGTCTTAGCTGAAATAGCCGGGTATAGAGTGATTAGAGTATGGAAGACGAGATACTCTTGGGGTGTCGGGAGGGGGCTTCTCGAGGAAATCGTGGAGTCAGCGCGAGAGGAGAAGCCTCAAGCGCTGATATTCTACGGGAATCTCAAGCCCTCCTCTTTCTTCAAGATCGCTAAAGAGATGGGAGTCAGGGTTCTGGATAGAGTGATGCTCATACTGGAGATCTTCATGAAGCACGCTGGTAGCAGAGAAGCGCTACTCCAGATAGAGATAGCTAGGCTGAGGCACGAGCTGCCTCTAGTGAGAGAGCTGATTAGGAGGAAGAAGCTGGGAGAACTCCCCGGATTCCTGGGCTCTGGAGGCTACGCTACAGACAGCTACTACAGGCATCTGACTAGCAGGCTGGCTAAGCTAAGAGAAGAGCTGGAGAGACTGAGGGAGATGAGGAGGAGTAGAGCTCTCTCCAGGATAAGCCTCGGGCTACCCCACGTGGCTATAGTGGGCTATGCTTCAGCCGGGAAGACTACGCTCTTCAACGCCGTGACGGGGGAGAGAGAGCCTACTGGCGAGGAGTACTTCACTACTCTCCACACTAAGCACTCCTCTAGAGTCATAAACGGCAAGAAGGTAGTGTTCGTAGACACCGTTGGCTTCATAAGAGACGTGCCCCCCGAGATCATCGAGGCATTCCACGCTGTTCTCGAGGAGGTGAGGCTAGCTAGCGTGATCATCTTCGTTGTAGACGTCTCAGAAGACTCTAGATTGCTTAGAGAGAAGGTAGAAGCAGGGCTAGACGTGCTATCCAGGATCGAGGCTATAGGCATCCCGATAATAGTGGCAGCCAACAAGATAGACAAGGTCTCCCTAGAGGAGCTCGAGGAGAGAGTTAGAGTAATCGAGGAAGCGTGCTCTAAGAGGAGAGTAGACTACAGAATCGTGAAGATATCGGCCTTGAAGGGGTTAGGCTTAGAGGAGCTCCTAGTAGCAGTCGAGAACCTAATCGCTGCACGCGCTAGAAGAGAGGCCGCTAGAGGGCTCGAGAAGATTGCACCCGGCTAGTCTCTATGGTAGAGTCTACGTTCTAAGAATCGGGCACAGACCCGGGAGAGACGAGCGAGTAACTACTCACGTAGGGCTAGTAGCTAGAGCTTTTGGAGCTAATGGATTCATTTTAGGAGACGTCTGTGACGAAGGCGTGATCGCTAGCTTGAAGAAAGTCTTGAAGACTTGGGGGGGCTCGATGCACCTAGAGTGTGGTGTAAGCAGCAAGAGCTATGTCTCCTCGTGGAGGTCTAGTGGCGGGGAGGTCATCCATCTGACCATGTATGGTCTCGCTTTAGACGATGTGATCGAGGAGATAAGGTCGTCTCCTAAACCCAAGCTGGTAGTAGTCGGCGCTGAGAAGGTGGAGAGGTTCTTCTACGAGAACTCAGACTACAACGTAGCAGTGGGGAGCCAGCCTCACAGCGAGGTCTCTGCTCTAGCTCTATTTCTCGATAGGCTTTATAGGGGCTCCTGGTCTAGGATATACTTTGAAGGAGCTAGACTCAAGATAATCCCCTCAGAGAGAGGCAAGAGGGTGCTACGAGTATGAGTAGAGAGCCTGCTGATGCGTCAAAACTCGTGGAAGAGCTGGTGATCAGAGTGTTTGAGAACAGCGAGATAGACCCATCTCTAGCTCTCAACATCTTCAGACTGATACTAGTCCATAGCGAGAAAGGCGGGCTAAGCGATAGCGAGATAGAAGAGCTTACAGGCTTGAGGCAGATAGAGGTCCGCAAAGTCCTCAGAATGCTCTACGAAGCTAGACTGATAGAGTTGAGAAAGGAGAGAGACTTCAAGCAGGATATGTTGAGATACGTCTGGTACGTAGACAGCGATGCTCTAAACTTTAATCTACTCAAGAGGAAGAAGCTGACCCTCGAGAAGCTCAAAGAGAAGCTAGCTAGCGAGACTGAGACAGAGTGGTTCACGTGCCCTCTAGACGGGTCTCGCTACACGTTACAGGAGGCTTTCGATAACGACTTCGCGTGCCCTCAGTGCGGTGCTCCTCTAGAAGCGTCTAGGAGCAGTCATGCTGAGAAGCTAGCTAAGTATATCAAAATTTTGGAAGAGGAGATAGCGGAGGATGAGAGAAACCTATACTCTCATTGACGTCTTCGCGGGAGGAGGAGGCTATAGTAGAGGCTTCGTCGAGGCAGGGTTCCGGGTTCTAGCAGCGATAGAGAATAACCCTCCCGTAGCTAGAACATATAAAGCCAACTTCCCCGAGGCTCTAGTGCTCGCTGAAGACGTCAAGGATGTAGACTACTCTCTACTCAAGAGCCTCCTGGGGGTTTCTCGAGGAGAAGTAGATGTGGTGATAGCGAGCCCTCCCTGCGAGCCGTTTACAGAAGCTAACCCTAGGAGGATGAGGGATCCGCTCGACAGACTCTACAGTGATCCGATAGGGCAGCTCTTCCTCCACGCTATTAGACTGATAGGAGACCTAAAGCCTAGAGTCTTCGTGATAGAGAACGTTAGAGGAGTGATGGAGCCCCCGATAGCGGAGAGTATTAGGAGAGAGCTGGAGAGAGTAGGTTACCCCAGAGTCTACTTCAACGTGCTGAGAGCCGAGGACTACGGCTCTCCCAGCGTGAGGACTAGAGTGTTCGTCTCGAACCTCAAGATAAAGCCTCCTAAGAAGCCGGGGCCTAGCGTAGAGGAGGCTCTAAGAGACTTGCCTCCACCAGGCTCCAGCTACCCTCCTAACCACGAGTATCCTCAGGAGCTCTCGAGGAGGATGAGAGCTAGAGTCTCTAAGCTGAGGTGGGGTGAGGCGCTCCTATACTTTGAGGGAGCTAGGCGCAGACACCCCAACTACGTGAGACTCGACCCCAGGAGGAGAGCCCCCACGGTCATGGGATCCTCTAGATTCATCCACCCCTACGAGGACAGGCTTCTGACTGTGAGAGAGCAGGCGAGACTCATGGGGTTCCCAGACTATCACGTCTTCCTGGGTAGCAGAGACCTCCAGTACGACATGGTGGGAGAGGCTGTCCCGCCTCCTCTCGCTAGAGCTATAGCCGACTACGTAGCCGTAGCTCTCGCTCAAGACCAGGCGTTATAAGCCTCATCTACTGGAAGAGGAGGAGGGCTCGCTTTTGCTCACGAGTATCGAGCTAGAGCGGTACGATAGACAGCTGAGGCTATTCGGAGTAGAGGCTCAGGAGAAGCTCAAGAAGTCGCGGGTTCTCGTAGTCGGCTTGGGAGGACTCGGCTCTCCTGCCGCTATGTACTTGGCTGCTGCTGGCGTCGGGGAGCTTGTTCTCGTAGACTCGGAGAGAGTAGAGTTGAGTAATCTCAACAGACAGGTGCTCTACTCGACTAGAGACCTGGGTAGACTCAAGACTGAGGTTGCCGCTGAGAAGCTGAGAGAGCTCAACCCCCACGTCTCCGTGAAGACTGTGACTGCTAGAGCCGACGAGAGGCTACTATACGAGCTAGTAGGAGAGGCTGATCTCGCGCTAGATTGTCTAGACAACTGGGAGACCAGGCTAGCTCTCAACAAAGCCTCAGTAGAGCACAGGAAGCCCCTCATCCACGCTGGAGTCAGAGGACTCTGGGGCCAGCTCCTCGTAGTAGTCCCCGAGAAGACCCCCTGTCTCAGCTGCATAGTGCCCAAGCCTCCGAGAGAGGAGGAGAGGACGCCGATCTTGGGGACAACAGCAGGAGTCATGGCTATGCTGCAGGTTGCTGAAGCGATAAAGATCTTGACGGGCTACGGTAAGCCAGCACTAGGGAAGCTGATAGTGTACGATGGCTACAACGCTGAGTTCTCGGAGATACCGGTAGCGAGAAGCCCCAACTGCCCCGTCTGCTCTCCGAGCGCTCGAGCTAAGAGCCTCTAGAGAGGTCCTCGGAGAGCATTTAGCTCTACGCGTTTATAGAGGCTCTCCTCCGCGCTCTCGACTGGTGGTGAGGGAGTTGGCGGAGCTGGTCGCTCTCTTGCACAACGTGAGTAGCGTTCAGAGACTGGTCGATGCAGCGAGGCTCGTCTACGGGCTCGGCTTGAGGGTATTCGTGGCTACGAAGGTCTACGGGGCTGCTGCTCAATCGGGGATCCCTGAGGCTATGAGGCTAGCTCTGAGAGCTGGAGGTAGCTTCCTGGTGCTCCAAGACCTGCCCGACGCGCTGGAGCTACTTAAGCCAGACTCCGTCCTCCTCGTCAGCCACGGGCACGCTAGAGAGTTCATAGACCCCTTTAACCCCCCGGTTTACAGCGGTAGAGTCCTCGTGGTCTTCAACGGAGGAGACCCCGATTTCTCTGCTAGCGAGCTAGCCTACGGGACCCCCGTGTACGTCAAGAAGGCGGGGAGCAGGCTGGGCCCAGTCGCTGAAGCAGCGCTAGTTTTATACTGTCTACTTAGCCGAGGAGATCGGGGAGAGCCCTCTATTGAGCGAACTACACGAGGAGACCGTTAGAGGCCTCCTAGCTCAGCTGAGGCGGTACTCGAGCACAGCTTTCGACCTAGCAGTGTACTCTCTAGCGTTCAACGATAGCGTTGCAGCGCTCGAAGTACTCATGATAGAAGACGTGGTCGACAGTCTGTCCAGGCGGCTGATAGAGAGAACCTTCCAGGCTCTGAGAGTAGGCGGCTCTCCGAGGATGATCCACGGGATAGTCGGCGTGGCCTCGGCTCTAGACAGTATAAGCAACGCGTCCGGAGACCTGGCTACAGCTGTTCTCAGAGGCTACCCTCCGCACCCCTACATCACTGCTGCCTCCTGCATGGGCGAAGCGGTTTTCCCGCTGAGGAGCAAGCGGGACTCCTCCTGGCCTCTCTCGGCTCTCGTCGACGTGCTCTTGATCAAGAGAGGAGAGAGGTACCTGCTGGCTCCCGAGGTCTCTAGCGTTATGGAGGGAGACCTCCTCGTGGTCAGAGGGCCCGTGGATGAGATAGAGCAGCTCTCGAGAGAGCTAGGGGAGCCTATCAACGTCGAGAAGTGCTCTCAGGAAGTAGCGGCTCTCTCTAGAGCTGGAGATAGGCTGGCTGATAGCGTGAAGAGCTTGAAGCTCTCTCTAGACGCTATGCTCGATATGTCCTTCTACGCTCTTATAGAGGACGATGTGGAGATAGCTTCGAGCGTTGTGGAGCTAGAAGACTACGTAGACAAGCTGTACTACGAGAGCCTCGAGGGCGTCATGGAGCACTCCTACTCAGCCCCCTCTAGAGACGTGGTCAGCCTAGCTGTCTTCATAAAGAGCCTAGAGGAGATCGGAGACGCCGCCTACAAGCTCGCTAGCGTGGTGCTAAAGAGAGAAGTCTCTGAGGTCTTGGGCAAAGCCGTAGAGATGGGTGAAGAAGCCTACCTCAAGGTATCCTACACTCGCGAAGACCCCGTAGAGCTGAGCAAGCTAGACTTAGAGGACCAAGGCTTCGTCGTGGTGGCAGTATACAAGAAAGCTAAGAGCGACTGGCTAGTCCCCCCGAGCCCGGGCATAGTGCTAGAGAGGGGGGACAAGCTCCTACTAAAATACTACAAGACGGGTGCGGAGCTAGAGAAGCATCTCTTGAAGCGACTCGAGCCTCTTGGCTTGAGCGTCTTCTAGCCGAGCCGTTAACCGGGGGGTTAAACTAGCGTAAGACCGAGGCTCTCTGAGCAAGAGCCGATATAGCCTACCCCCAGCTAGGGGCGGGGAGCTCTGAGCATCGAGTGGAGAGCGAGAGATGAGGAGAAGCTACTAGAGAGAGCTCTAGAGAAGAGAGAGAGAAGCGGGCCGCGTAGCAGAGTAGTGGACTCGATATTCTTGCTCCTCCTCTCCAGACCCATGAGGTCAGCGGAGATCGCTGAGGTCCTAGGGCTGAGCTCTAGGTACGTGTCGAGCTACCTGTCTTACTGGAGGGTCAGAGGCTACGTTGAGTACAGCTCGGGGCTCTGGTATCTCACAGCTAGAGGAGAGGAGTACGCTAGGTCTATCTACATGAGGGAGGCTAGGAAGAGCTCTCTCGACGAGTACGCTCTCATAGCCCAGAGGATCCTCTCGTCTAGCGTAAAGCAGGCAATAAAAGACAAGGCTCAGCCAGCTCGCTCCACTCCCTCTGAGCAAGTCTTGCCGTTTACTGCCGAGCTAACGGGTAAAGCCGGCAGTAAACTACAAGAGAGAGTCTCCACGGTTACCTGCGCTCTCTCCAAGCTCAGAAGCTTGATAAGCGAGGATGAGTTCGAAGTCTTAGCTCACCTAGCCTCACACTACGCTAGATGGGGCACAACCTACATGTATGTAGACCAGCTCCAGGAGAAGCTCGAAGCAGACTACTCTTGGCTCATGAGAGTACTGAGAACTCTTCAGAGTAAGGGGCTCCTCTACATATACACAGACCCGAGACTAGGGGTTAGAGTAGGGTTCTCGAAGAATCTGAAAGAGCTTCTAGATAAGTGCTCGAGCCCAGAGCCCTCTCTGTAGTAACTACAACTAGTGTTACTCAAGGCTCTCTCTGAGCTAGCTAAGCTTCTTAGAAAAGAGTTTGTATAATTTGGGTTTACGCGCGTGAGTACTACTAGGCTAGAGTAGAGCGCACTCTAGAAGTAGTAGCTTTAGGTCTCGAGCTTCTCTCGTAATGATTGAAACCCGTTAACTCCCCGGTTAAAGGCATTGCTTGAAGACACTCAGGAGAGCGTTACACGCTTTGCTGAGCTCCTCATAGCTCACTATGGCTACGAGCCTCTCTCTATCTCGAGGAACGCATCTGGAGACCTCGGAGCTAATCTTCTCCTCTAGGTCTGGAGGCAGCCCGGGCATAGTTATCCTCTTCTCGACAAGCCCTCCTATCATGGCTTTACTGCAACCAGCTGATATGAAGAAGTCTCTGTATGCTAGAGCGTCAACCTCTCTAACCGGGGGGTTAACGCACGCTACAGTGATTACAGCGACTCTCCCCCACTGCTCGATGCTCAGACTCGTCTCGCAGATCGAGAGTCTAGACTCTAGCCAGTCTAGGAGTTCGGCTCCCGCCTCGGTTAGGTAGGCTCCTCCTCTACTCCTAGCTACTAGCCCTCTCTTCTCGAGCCTAGCTAGTAGAGTCTTCACCGAGGAATCGCTTAACTCCAAGACTCTGGAGAGAGTAGGTCTTCCTAGAGGCTCTCTCCTCAGCTCTCTAAGAGCTACGTAGATGTGGTAGAGAGTGAAGGAAGGCCTCCCTCCTCTCTCAGGCTTCACGAGGCTCTCTAAGAGTTCGATCAAGAGGTTCTTGCCCGCTCTGCTTAGATAAAGCTATTCGAGTTAATAAAGAGAGGGGGCTGAGAATTGGCCTCTAGAAGGGAGAGACTAGCTAGGCTGAAGACTAGGCTCTACGAGAAGCTCAGAGAGCACTGTAGTCTCGAGGAGGTAGCTGAATGGGCTTGGGAGGACTTCGGTGTTAGAGTGAAGAGCTGGGATGACGTGAAGAGCCTAGTGTTTCGAGACGAGGTCGCTATAGGAGACCTGGTGTCGTTCCTAGCAGAGCTAGAGGTAGAGCTCACGGAGGAGGACTTAGGTATAACCGAGGAAGACTTAAGAGAAGCTCTAGGCTCCTAGTCTCGGAGGCTGAGCCTCCTTGAGAACTCTTAGAGGCAGGCATTTGCTTGAACTAGTGGACTACGAGTCGAGCGAAGTCGAGGAGATCATCAGGAGAGGTCTCGAACTCAAGGAGAGACAGCGTAGAGGAGAGAGAATAATCCCCCTCCTAGAGGGGAGAGTCATAGCTCTACTCTTCGAGAAGCCTAGCACGAGGACTAGAGTGAGCCTCGAGGTCGCAGCGCACCAGCTTGGAGCGAGAGCTCTCTACATGAGGTGGGATGAGCTCCAGCTAGCTAGAGGAGAGAGCGTGGCTGACACAGCTAGAACTCTATCGAGATACGTCGACGGGATAGTCGCTAGAGTGAGGAAGCACGAGACTCTAGTCGAGCTAGCTCGCTACTCGAGCGTGCCCGTGATAAACGGGCTCAGCGACGTGAGCCACCCTCTCCAAGCTCTAGCAGACATGATGACGATACTCGAGAAGAAGGGGAGACTGAGGGGAGTGAAGCTAGTATTCGTCGGAGACGGCTCCGACAACGTGCTTAACAGTCTGATAGTAGCCGGAGCCAAGCTCGGTCTCCACATAGTCATCTCATCACCACCCCAGCTTAGACCTCACCCAGAGCTACTAGCAGCATCGCTGAGAGAGGCTGAGAAGACGGGAGCCACCATAGAGTTCATAGAAGACCCCAGAGAAGCCGTCAGAGGAGCGGACGTGGTCTACACGGACGTCTGGGTCAGCATGGGTCAAGAGGATGTGGCTGAGCTCAAGAAGAGACTCTTGAAGCCATACCAAGTCAACGGAGAGCTGATGAGCCTAGCTGGAGACAAGGCTATCTTCATGCACTGCCTCCCAGCTAGGAGGGGCGAAGAGGTGACAGACGAGGTCATAGACGGGCCTCAGAGCGTCGTGTGGGACCAGGCGGAGAACAGGCTACACGCTCAGAAAGCAGTCTTATCACTCCTAATCCCATGACTAAACCGGGGCCTCTCAATCTTTAAGCTCTGCTCAGCGATAGCTGAGAGAGGCTACCTGATAGGGTAAGAGAGATGAGCAGCAGAGAAGAGGTGCTAGAGAAGCTGAAGGTGAGCAGAGAAGAGCTAGCTAAGATCATAAGAGAGCTGAAGAGCTGGCAGGCTCCAGCCACGGTCCTCCTAAGCCTCTACGTCCCCCCAGGGAAGCCTCTCACAGACGTCCTCCAACTGCTGAGGCAAGAGTTCTCGATCACGGATAACATAAAGCTGAAGAGGACACGGCAGGCTGTCAAGAGAGCTCTAAGCGCTGCCATAGACAGGATCCAGATGATCCCGAAGACTCCCCCCAATGGCTTAGTAGTGTTCTGCGGAGAGAACATGGACACAGGGGACTTCATATGCCTAACGTTCTCACCCCCCGAGAAGGTCCCAGTCTTCTACTACAGGACCGAGAAGGAGTTCATAACATCGTTCCTAGAAGACATGGTCGAGGAGAAAGAGGCAGTAGGCATAATCATAGTTGAGAGAGACCAAGCAACAATAGGGCTCCTTAAAGGAGGCAGGATAGAGGTGCTAGACGAGCTAGAAGGCTTCGTCCCAGGAAAGCACGAGAAAGGAGGCCAGAGCCAGAGGAGATACGATAGGATAATAGAGCAGATGGTCGAAGAGTTCTTCAAGAAGGTAGGTGAAGCAGCTAACAGCAAGTTTCTCCCACTCCTAGAGAAGGGAGTGCTCAAAGCGGTCATAGTAGCAGGTCCCGGCTACGCTAAGCAAGACTTCGTCAAAGGAGGCTTCCTAGACTACAGGCTAGCTCAGCTAGTCTCCAAGGAGCTAGTAGACGTAGCGTACCAGGGATACGAGGGTCTGAAAGAGGCAGTCATGAAGGCTAGAGATGTGATACAAGCACAGATCTACAGAGAGGCTGTAGAAGCACTCGAAGAATTCAAGCTCCACTTAGCTCAGATGACGGGGATGGCTGTCTATGGAGATAAGGAAGTGAAGCTAGCTCTCGAGATGGGAGCAGTTAAGACTTTACTAGTGCATGAGAACAGAGAAGACAAGGACTCCTGGAAGCAGGAGGGAGAGTCTAGAGGGGCTAAAGTCATAGTAATCCCATCAGGCGTGCCGGAAGCCCCCTGGTTTCTCGAGACATTCGGGGGGCTAGCCGGGGTTCTCAGATACAGGGTCCAGTATCAGTTCTAGCCTCTAGTCCTGAGAGAGGATAGCTCGGATCCTCTCAACTCCCCCAATCTCCTCGATGAAAGACGCGGTAGATGGCGTGAGGGCTCTTCTCCAAGTCTCATCGCCTCTAGCTATCTTGAGTCTTATCGTCTCTCCTCTCCACTCATCTCTATTAAAGCTAGGAGGCACCACGACCCTCAACCCCGCGTCCGAGGCCATCTTGGCTAGCACTGGGTTCCTAGTCATTATAGCCTCTACTCTGGGGACGTAGGAGAGCACGTAGAACATGTTGCCTATGTTTATCTCCATGGTTCTAATCGTGGCTGTAACGACTCTCTCTAGAGGTAGCCTCTCGTCGCTCAGCGAGAGTCTGATCATCTCGATGCGCTCACCCGCCGTGAAGGGGTTTCTTGGAGTATAGTTCTCTGACGCCATCCCCACCAGGAACACTATTTCATCGAATCCCAGCTCGAAGAGAGCCCATCTAGTGAGAGCGACGTGCCCCAAATGGAATGGCTGAAACCTACCGAAGAGGAGTACTCTCCTAGCTCTCCTCAAAGACTCTCACCAGAGAATCCAGGCTAGGACCACGAGAGCTAGGAGACAGAGCCATATCCTAGCGTCTAGAGAAGCTAGCCTATACCCGTCTAGCGGGGGGATTGGGAGCAGGTTGAAGAAAGCTAGCCAGAGGTTGACCTCGACGACTCCCTCCACGAATCTACTCGCTGGATAGCCTAGAAGACTGTGCGAGATCGCTCCGAGCATAGCGATGAATATGTTGGCGGAAGGCCCTCCAGCTATAGAGAGAGCATAGCCTCTCCTAGTAGAGACCCCCCGGATCCTCACATAGCCCGGCACTAGGATCCTCACTGGAAGCAGAGCCGAGAAGACTGTAACTAAGAGCCCGGGAGTGTACGCTACGAACTCAGCAGACAGCCCGTAGGCTCTAGCCACATTTCTATGCATCAACTCGTGAGCCACGAATCCAACCAAGACTCCAGCGATTACGCCTAACCAGCGGGGGTCTGCTAGCGCGTCGATATCTAGAAGAGATGGCCCCATGAAAGCTATGAGGATAGCAGAGATTCCAGCTATCCACGAGAGCGGCTCGTAAACCTCCTGTTCTAGACTCGGCAAGCGCATCTCAACCACCAACTCTCAATAGCCAGCCCTCTAAACCGGTTGCTCAGCTCTCGCCTCTTTAAACCACACAGCTCGCTCTCGAGGAGAGCCATAGTCCTGGAGACACGACCTCTTAGGGGCTCTCACCACATATCTCTAGCGCGTCAGCGTAGATCTTAGCGAGAGCAGGCCTAACTGGCGCTATTAGGTCCTCGTCTCTCGAGTACTCGCTCAGTAATCTGCTCACCTCGTCTCTAATCTTGCAGGCATCGATCACGACTGATATAGACTCTCCTCTATTCAAGTCCTCTATGAGAGTCTTGTATTTGCTTATAAGCCCTCCTAGAGCTATCTTCCAGAGCTTGACTCGAGTAGCCTCTAGCTCCGAGCTGGCTATTTGAGAAAGCCTTCTCTCCATGCTTTCTAGCTTCTCGTAATGCTTAAGGAGGTAGTCTAGAACGCCTCTAAACTCCTCTACGTCGATTCTAGCCATCCGCCCCCCGGATAGGGGAGGAGGCGAAGCTTAATAGCTATCTAGCTTTCAGCACATAGCGCTAGTAGAAGAGTCAACAGCTTAAATACGGAAGAGTCTTGCTCTAGATAGGGCGAGTGAGGTTTCAGGCTTTGAGAGAGAGAAGGAGATGGTCGAACTTACTCATAGAAGCTCTTAGAGAGAAGTGGAGTCTCGTCTGTGTTCTGCTACTAGTTCTAGTGCTAGCCACAGGGACCTATCTCAGGCTCCTTCCAGCAGTGAAGTACGGGCTCGAGCTAGATGAGGCAGACCCCTTCATAATGTATTATATAGCTAAACACTTCTACGAGAGAGGGCTCTTCTCCTTCAGCGAGCTACAAGACCAGGATCTCTTCTGGCATCCTCTCGGGAGAGACCTGCTCAGACGAGAGTATATAGGAGTAGGCTGGTTGTCCGCGGCAACGTACCACATAGTCTCTCTCGTCTCCGAGCTCACTCTACGCGAGTGGGTAGCTCTCCAGCCCGTGATAGCCTACGTTCTGACATGTATTCTAGCATATCTTCTCGTATATAGAGTCACGGGGTCTCATAGCGGTGCTCTCGTAGCTGCAGCGCTATACTCTCTCCTCCCCTCAGCACTCTCGAGAACCACTGTTGGGTTCGTTGAGAAGATGACTATCGCTTTCCTACCCATAACTCTACACTACATTCTCTTCTACGAGGCTCTCTCCTCCAAGAGCTCCTCCCGCTCTCTGACCCTAGCAGTTCTAGCCGGCGCGGTGGGCGGCTTTGTTGCCTTCATTTGGGGAGGCTATCACTTCATCGCTTTGTCTTTAGCTCTAGCTATTCTCCTAGACTTCCTAGTCTACGGGTCTGCTAGTAGAGAGCGTGCTCTAGTCTACGCAGTGACTCTAACAGCTATGGCTGTAGTTGTCTCCGCGTCTCCCGCGGTGTCTATTCTCTACTTTGCTAAAGGCATGGGTTTCATCCCGCTAGCTGCTCTCATAGCATACATTGCAATCCTAGCCTGGAAGAGTCTAGGTTTTGATGAGAAGCTGTTTCCGTACACTAGGCTTCAGCACTTATGGCTCATAGCTTCGGGTGCTGTGGTAGGATTCGTGCTGATACATCTAGAAGTGATCAGCGTCCCTGGGAGAGTTCTTCTCGCGCTAGGAGTTAGAGGATTTAGCCCGCTAGCTGAGAGCGTTAGCGAGCACCAGCCTCTGGGATTGGGAGCACTGATTCCGGAGCTAGGGGTTCCTGTTTTCTTCACGCTGACCGGGCTAGTGTTCTCTGCTCTCGAGTCTTATAGAGGTCGGGGTAATCTCTCTATCCACGTTGCTCTCACACTAGGGTCTATGGCTCTACTGATGGCTTACGCGAGCTACAATATGGCGTACTTCCTGCAGATAGCTGTACTCTACACCACCATAGCTTCAGGAGTATCTCTCGGGCTTGTGAGCAAAGCCTACCTAGCTTTATCCCCTAGAGAGGTTTCTGGAAAAAGAGAGAAAGCGAGGACTAGAGAGTATAGCGGAGCCTCGGTTCTGAGCCCCGAGGTCAGGATAGTTTTCACAGTGAGCATCATAGCTCTTCTCCTGGTATTCCTCGGCTACAGTGTTCACGCTAGCTACGAGGTGAATAGCCTCAGAGCTCCCCAAATACTCACAGCGGGGCTCGGGCCTCTAGCTATCGGCGGGGAGACTGTAGTACCGTTAAACAACGCGTGGATTAGGGCTCTCGAATACTTGAAGCATAACACTTCGAGAGAAGACGTGATCGTCAGCTGGTGGGACTACGGGTACTGGATCTCAGTCGATGCCGGGAGAAGGACTATCGCAGACGGCTCTACGTGGAATGAAACACACATCAGGCTACTGGCTCGCATCCTAACTAGCTCGAGCGAGGCTGAAGCGATAGCTCTCCTAAAGCTCTTAGGCCTCAACCCCAACCAGACATACATAGTCTTCTACGAGGTCTTCGTGCTCCACTCTATCCGAGAAGACCCGGTACTCTACGTGTTCCCAATGCCCAGCATTCAGACAATAGGGAACACGTACTACGTAGTGCATGGCTTAGCAGACTTCCCCAAATCCTTCCAAATGCTGAGAATAGCTCATAGAGTAGACCCGAGCGCTCCCAGCTTCCTAGACACGGACTACTACTCGGTTACTCGGGGAGTTAACAGAGTAGCGTACATGTTCCCAGGCTTTGCAGGTAGCCCTTCGAGCAACGTGGAGAAAGTCAAGTCGACACTCATATACAGGCTGGCTACTCACGGCGTGCTAGAACTCTCTAGGAAGTGTCTCGGAAGCTGCGGCTTCCTAGCGAACACTAGCCTAACCCTACCAGCGGTCTTCGATCCAGCGACAGGAGCTCTGCAATTCATCTTCGCTGAGCCCCCGGAGAGCTTCGTGCTTGAAGCAGTGGTAGTCGACGTGTTCCACGAGGTCAGCCGCAGAGACTCCGTGGAGAGGTACGCTGTTCTAGTCTTCATCTACAAGTGGGTAGACCGGTAGCTCTGCTTCTCAGATAGAAAAATCTCGGCTCAAAAGAGAGAGGAGAAGGTGGCTAGAGTGCCCGTTGTAGCAGTCGGCTCGGACGACGTGTACCCAGCTGCTAGAGCTGTAGTAGAGTACCTTGAGCAGAGAGGATTCAAGGTCAAGAAGTTCGGCTCAATGGCTTCGAGCAAGCCAGAGCCGTGGCCTCACGTGGCGTTAGAGGTTGCTGAAGCTGTTGCTCGAGGAGAAGCAGACTGGGGTGTTTTAGTCTGCTATACGGGCACGGGGGTCTCCATAGCGGCTAACAAAGTGTGTGGCGTCAGGGCAGCTCTATGCAACGACCCTGTTACAGCTAGAGGAGCGAGGTTGTGGAATGACGCGAACGTGCTTGCAATGAGCGGCAGGCTGGTAACCGAGATCTTAGCTAGAGAGATCATAGAGGCTTGGCTTTCGGTCACGAGCATAGATGAGTCTGAGAGAGAGAACATAGAGTACCTTAAGAGATATGATGAAGAGAGATGCAAAGCGAGCAGATGAGGCTAAGCGAGGTCTTCGTGAAAGCCGGTGTCTCGATAACGATAGCTAACTACGCATCTATAGCTATAGCGGCTTTAGGTAGCATAGCTGTAGCTAGGCTACTAGGGCCTGAGGGCTACGGCCTCGCCGCAGTCTCTCTCCTAATCCCCACAGTGATGACCGCTCTAGCGGGTTTCAGCCTCAGCGGTGTCCTCAGTAGCGTCGTGGCTTCTGAGACTAGCTACTCTTCGAGGAGGAGATTCTACTCCTCAGCGCTGATACTAGTCTTGGCTACATCCTCAGCTCTAGCCTTCTCTCAGATAGTTGCATCCTCGTGGCTGGCTTCTCTGCTAGGTAGGCGGGAGCTAGCAGGGTACCTAATCGTCCTAGCTCCCTACGTGGTTGGAGTCTCGACACTCACAGTGTCTCAAGCGGCTCTAAACGGGCTCGGTTTATTCCATCTCTCGGCAGCACTCACTCTGCTCTCTACAGCTTTGAGAGTAGCTCTCTCGATAACGCTAGTACTTCTAGGCTACGGGGTTCTCGGGTTTCTCCTAGGTCAGTCACTCACGTTTCTCTCGATGGGTTTAGCAAGCGTTCTGATAGCCTATAGAGTCGTGGGGGGAGTCGAGGCTCCAGCTCTTTCGGCTCAAGCGATGCTACTAGCTAGATCTCTCCCTCTCCATGCATCAAGCATAGCTTCTATGATTATAGATAGCGTGAAGACTGGATTCTTGTATAGAGTCGCTCTAGACCTAGAGGTAGGTAATCTAGCTCTAGCATCTAGACTAGCGACTCCTATACAGCAGATAACGAGCGCTCTCCAGACAGCAGCTTTAGTGGCATCCTCTAGAGGGGAGAATTCTCGAGCTCTAGAAGGCTTCCGCCTAGCTGTAGAGCGCTCTTCTCTAGTCCTAGTGGCTGTAGCCGGGTTCTTAGTGCTCTCGATAGACTTAATTGTCGAAATCCTGTTTGGTGGTAGGTTTGAGCTTGCTCCGTCGTACTTCTACTTCATCATAGCCCCCTTCCTTCTATCTCCTTTAGGCTATCAGCTAGCAGGCTCGTTTCTAGTGGCTAGAGGGAGGGTTCTAGAGTACTCTAGGATATCCGCGACGCTCTCTCTAGCCTCTCTTCCTCTAGCCATAGTGCTCACTAGCGTTGCTGGAGTCTACGGTTTCCTCGTAGCTCAGCTAGCTATGGCTGTCTTCTCGGCTCTAGTCTACGCTATAGCGATCTGGGGTAGAGGGGTCGTCCAGATCCTCTACGAGGGAGCCAGGACCATATCTCCCCTGCTTTCAGGCATAGTGGTCGGATTAGCGTTCAAGATAATTCTCCCAGGCGCTTTCGGGACGCTACTCGGTCTTATTGCTTACACTACGATAATCGCTATAGCTCTCCCTCTAGTTGTGAGTAGTAGCGAGTTGAGCCAGCTGGGAGCTATGCTGGAAAAACTGGGTCCTCCTGGCTCGCTAGTAGCGACTGTTATCATAGCGTACGCTAGGCTAGCCGATGTCTTGTGGAGTAGTGAACCTGAAGAGGAGACAGGACGCTAGAAGAGGCAGTATCACTGTAGCATCTCCGTAGACGATAGCCTTCTCCCCCGCCTCCTTCACTTTACCCCAGCTCACAGCCTCTCTAGGTCGCGCACCACTGAGACTCCCATCGTGCTCCACGGCTGTGGTCACGTATACAGTGTAGTCTAATCCTTCTCTAAACTGAGCCCACCAGATTGCGTGATGTTTGCTAATCCCGCCTCCTAGAATGAGAGCACAAGTTCTCCCCTTATTGAAGAATATCTCAGCTAGTCTCTCCATATCTCTAAAGTAGTTTATGGAGAAGTCCCCTCTTCTCCTACTCCACTCTACGAAGAGAGCAGTCCCGAAGGCTCCGTCAGGCCATCCTGGAACGAAGACTTCTGCTCCCGCTTCGTAGGAGCTCCTCAAGATGCTATTCCTATCGCTGATCATCCCACCGGCTAGCTTGAGTAGCTCGAAGAGAGACCACTCTCTCTTAACTTTAACTGCTTCCTCTACCAGTTCTCTAACGAACTCCTCGACTAGAGGACCGTAATCCTCGCTTGCTATGAATATGTTGCCTAAGCGGTAAAGACCTCTTCTCCTCAGCTCCGCATCGTCAGCTTCGAAGAAGCCCTTGAAGTATCTGCCTCCTCTCGATTTAGCTATATCGTGGTCTAAAGCTCCAGCAGTAGTGATTACGATATTGAAGAGCTTTGACTCTATCAGCTGAGCTATCACACCTCGGAGACCCGACGCTACCAGGTTTCCTGTGAAAGCCAGGATCCTCACGTCGCTCTCCTTCAGCCCCCTAGATAGAATCTCTAGTGCTCTATAGAGGTCAGCGGCTGAAAATCCGTGAATAGAAGCGTACACCTTGAAGAGCTCACATATGGTAGCGTTTGGCTCAACTCTAGCATCCACGATTCTCGAGAGCTCGCTCAAGACTCTCTCCAGCGAGGGCTAGGGGAAGACTCGACCTAAAAAGTCCTTAGAGCGATAATCTAGACCGAGCTTATTAGCGGAGAATCCCCTAGACTCTAGAGGGGATATCTGTGAGTAGCGGGGTCAGGCTTAGACAACCCATAGTCGTAGTGTTAGGACACGTAGACCACGGTAAGACGAGTCTACTTGACAAGATTAGGAAGACAGCTATAGCGGCGAGAGAAGCTGGAGGCATAACTCAGCACATAGGAGCCAGCATGGTTCCAGCGGATGTAATCGAGAAGATAGCAGAGCCTCTCAAGTCCGTGATACCCTTCAAGCTAGTCATACCCGGCCTGCTCTTCATAGACACACCTGGCCACGAACTCTTCTCTAATCTCAGGAGAAGGGGGGGAAGTGTTGCCGACATAGCTGTACTCGTCGTGGATGTAATGGAGGGACCTAAGCCTCAGACTTACGAAGCTCTAGACCTTCTTCTCTCTAGGAAAACCCCCTTTGTTGTAGCATTGAATAAGATAGACCGTATACCCGGCTGGGTCCCCTATCACGATGAGCCGTTTATAAAGAGCTACCAGAAGCAGCCCGAGACAGTTAAGAAGATTCTCGAAGACAAGGTGTACGATCTAGTAGGCAAGCTCTACGAGAGAGGAATCCCTTCAGACCTCTTCATTAGGATAAAAGACTTCACGAAGAAGGTCGCCATAGTCCCTCTCTCAGCCAAGACGGGTGAAGGGATACCGGAGCTACTAGCTCTTCTAGCTGGGCTTACTCAAGCGTATATGCGTGGAAGACTGTCTGTAGTCGAGGGTCCAGCTAGAGGGGTAGTCTTAGAGGTTAAAGAGATGCCGGGCTTGGGCCACGTTGTTGACGCTATAATATACGATGGAGTTCTAAGAGTTGGAGACAGAATAGTCCTCGGAGGGCTCACGAAACCGCTGGTTACTCACGTGAGAGCTCTCCTTATGCCAAAGCCTCTTCACGAGATCCGCAGTAGGGAGGCTAAGTTTGAGACTGTAGAAGAGGTTTCGGCAGCAGCAGGAGTAAGGATAGCTGCTGAAGGACTGGAAGAGGCTATAGCAGGGTCTCCTTTACTAGCCGTCTGGAGTGATGACCAGCTAGAGGTAGCGATTAGAGACGTCGAGAAAGAAGTGGCCTCTGTCAGGCTTAGAACAGAGAACATGGGAGTCGTGGTTAAAGCGGACACTCTAGGTAGCCTGGAGGCTCTAGTAGAGGCATTGAGGAGAATTAACGTCCCTGTTAGAGTAGCCGATATAGGGCCTGTGACTAAGAGCGATGTACTCGACGCTAGCGTCACAGCTAAACTAAACAAGTACCTAGGAGTAATCATAGCGTTCAACGTGAAGACTCTACCGGAAGCCGAGGCTGAAGCTGAGAGCGCGAGCGTCAAGATCTTCAAGGGCAATGTAGTATACCAGCTTCTCGAAGACTTCCAGAAGTGGATCGAGGAAGAGAAGAGAGCTGAGAGGCTCAGAGCACTGGAATCTCTAGTGAGACCAGGTAAGATGAGGATACTGCCGGGCTGCATCTTCCGCAGAAGCGACCCAGCTATAGTCGGAGTAGAGGTCCTCTCGGGAGTCGTGAAACCAGGGTCTCCCGTCATGGACTCTCAAGGGAGACCCTTGGGGAAAATCATGGCTCTCAAAGATAGAGACCGGAGTCTCTCCGAGGCTAGAGCAGGAGCCAAGATAGCAATCTCTATCCAAGGCAGGATTCTCGTAGGAAGACATGTCGATGAAGGAGACGTGATATACACTGATGTCCCTCTAGACCACGCTAACAAACTACTCTCAGAGTTCCTCGACCTAGTTTCTCTAGACGAACTGATAACGTTGAAGGAGATCGTGGAAGCTAAGGTCAAGAGTGGAGATAGGTCCTACGTTCTCTTAGAGCTTAAGATTAAGAGTGCTCTCAAGAAAGGTGTCTGAGCTCCTCATCAGAGAATACTATGCTAGACTCGTGAGCAAACATCTCTGGAGAGTCTGAAGCGTGTATCAGGTTTTCTAAGATGGACAGTCCATAGTCGCCCCTAATAGTGCCGGGCTCTGCTTTCCTGGCGTCCGTAGACCCGATCATCAGCCTGACTACTGATATAGCGGACTCTCCCTCCAGAACAGCTGCCACCACGGGACCGCTCGTTATGAAGTTGACTAGCTCCTCGAAGAAAGGCTTGTATCTGTGAACCTTGTAGAACTCTTCTGCTTGCTCTCGAGTCATCCTGAGCATCTTTAGCGCTACTATCCTAAACCCCTTCTTCTCGAACCTAGCTAGGATCTCTCCGATTAAGCCTCTTCGAACAGCATCAGGCTTGATTAGTATAAGTGTTCTCTCAACACCCATGCTGCTCACCCCGAGAAGATCCTCTGGTAAGAGCTAGACTTTTCGCGCTTTCACAACCCAGGCTAGCTTAGAAGCTCTTCTCCCCATCATAAAGCTCTTTCTACACTTACTACTACAAAACCATAAGATCTCTCCCTTCGTAGTCACAAACATCATGCCTGTACCCGGCTCTACAGGCTTCCCGCAAAAGCTACAGACCTTCTCTCTAGGCATGACCTTACCCCCCTCTCCCCTCCCGCTAGAGCACTATTAAATTTTGTCTTGATGACGTCTAAGGTAGAGGGGGTTAAGCTTAAATAGGGGAGTTATCCGTGAAAGCATCAGATAGGTGTGCCTGCAGTGAGCTCTAGCGGGGGCACTGTCGAGGAGTTAGGCTACCCTGCTGAGGTAATACAGATAATTGGGAGAACTGGGGTCACAGGAGAGGTCACTCAGGTTACGGTAAGGATTCTCGAGGGTAAAGATAAGGGCAGGATACTTACTAGGAACGTTATGGGAGCGGTCAGAATAGGAGACATACTGATCCTGAGGGAGACTGAGCGCGAGGCGAGAAAGCTTACAGGGAAGAGGTAGCTTCTATCTCTGCTTGCTTCTCAGCTCTCTCGCTAGCTTGAGAGCTAGAGGGAGCACGTTAAATCCCCCCTCTATTACTCCTAGCCTTCCTTCTCGCATATGGTGCTCTGAAAAGCCTCCTCTCCTTTCCGGAAGGCTAGGATGAGAGATCATCAAGGGCACGGGATCGTCACTGTGTGCTCTCTTATCCCATGGTGTCGCGTGGTCTGAAGTCACGACTATCAGTGTGTCCTCTCTGCTGATGCTGGTAAGTATTCTCGAGAAGAATATCGAGTCTATGTCCTCTACTGCTCTCACTTTCTCCTCAAAGTCTCCATCGTGTCCAGGCTCGTCGGGTCCTTTGAGGTGCACGTAGACTACGTCATGTTTCTCTAAAGCCTCAGCCGCTATTATAGCGCTTGCTTCAAGAACCTCCTGCTTAGACGTGCTCTGTGGGAGCTGGAGAACCTCTACTCCTAGAGCTCTGAAGAGCCCTATCTCTACAGGCATCTCGGCTACTCCGGCAATGCTGGCTCCAAAGAGGGCTCTGGCTGGGGGCGCTTTCGGCAGGCTGTCTCCAGCGTCTCTAACGAGTATAGCGTTGGCTGGAGGCAGTCCTCGAGAAGACCTCTCAAGATTAACGGGGTGGCTCGCGAGAATCTCTACAGCTCTCTCCAAGAATTCGTTAGCTAGCTCTGCTGTGGTTCTCGCCTCGAGACTGTCGTCTAGAGGCTCTACTCTAGCTAGGCTCATAGATGTCGGCTTGACGGCCACGCTTATCTTTCCTGTTCTCACATAAGCTGGGTCATTGTTTGAGACATTACCGCTCAGCTTAACGTAGTTATGCTCTAAGACTAAGACTCCTCTGTGCCCAACTGTAGCCTTGAATCTAGCTATAGCCTTACCTTCGTCTAGCTTCATCCCGTCAAGAGACTCGGCTAAGAGCCTAGCTTCAGCCGTCGTCAGGCTCCTCCCAACCCTTCTATCCCTTATCTCTCTAGTCTTCACGTCTATTGTGGCGAAGTTCGCTCTAAACGCTACAGCTCCCTCTCTTAGCTCTAAGCCAGCTCCAAGAGCTTCAAGAGGCCCCCTACCAGTATAGTAGATTCTCGGGTCATAGCCTAAGAGAGACATGACGGCTACATCGCTCTCCGGAGCTACACCTTTCTCCACGACGTAGAGAAGCCCTCCTAGACAGTTCTCAGCTAGAGAGTCTAGATTCGGCTTCCATGCTTCCTCAAGAGTTCTCTTAGGAGACTCGAAACCATCAGGAGCCCCGTCGAGAACCACGTACAAAACCTTAGCCACAGCACTCATCCAGCACAGTGCGAATAACTGGGCTTTAACAATCTTCCTATAAACAAGTGGTAGCGGGGGGTGGATTTGAACCACCGACCTCGGGGTTATGAGCCCCGCGGGCTACCAGGCTGCCCTACCCCGCTGTTTCGCCCCGCCAGATTGCTCTGATCTAGGCAAGGTGGGGCTTTAAAGTTTACCCAAGAGGTATAGCATGATTTCAGGCAAAGCACAAGACCTGCTCTCGAATAGCTCTCCACGAGATGGTGGCACTTTAGAGAACACTTAGAGCAATAGTGTAAGACTGGGGGACCGGCCGAGCTCACGGACCCCTCTGCGGGGGACTCACACGGCCGGAGGCTCGTGCTTGATCTCGTTGCATTGCGAGCTTTTAAGCAGAGCGGGGAGAGTTCTCGCTCGAAGCTTGAGGACTTCGCTACTAGTGGCGACAAGCTATCGCTTACCTCGCGGCTCTCTTATCCTAGAGCGGGTCTCTATAGACTCCTCGAGAATCGCTTGCGGTGTGTTTAGCGGGTCTTCTCTCTATTCTTGCTACAAGTTTAAAAGCATCTGGCTGAGCACTCTCTAGCCAGAGCATAGAGGTGTAACGATTGAGACACCTCTCTATAGTGTTCCTGTTAGCAGTCATCATATTATCGCTAGTCCCCATAGAGTCTCTAGCTTCTTCGAACCCTAGCATTACAGGGAGACCTATCTCCTTAACTGGTCTAAGCTATACCAGAGCGTTTGTTAGCCCCATTCTCTTAGACGATAGCTACTGGGTCTATGGAGCCTATGTTGAGGACGAAGGGCTACTTAGCGTTAACGCTGACGTTTTCTTCGATAACGGGGTCTTCAAGATAGTTAGAGGCGCTGAGGAGCCTCTGGGAAGAGTCCTGATACTACTAGGCAGAGAGGCTCCCATCGAGACACTGAGAGGGAAGACTAGAGGGCTTCTAGGAGTCTTCCCGACGCACGTCGGCTATCTGGTCTATGCTGTTATAGCTAGGAGCGACCTCGAGACTCTCTCCAGGACTCCGGGAGTCTTAGCGATCATGCCCGATATCAGGTTCGACGCTCTGATAAACAGGCAGATAAGGGGTCTAGAAGCATTTAGCGCGGAGCTACAGCATGCCATCCAGCAGGGGAGCCCCGACGCTGGCGGGAGCGGAGCCTACCACTACACAGTCGAAATCACGGGGGCTCAGAGAGTATGGGAGGAGCTAGGCGTTAGAGGCGAGGAGGTCAAGATAGCGATCATAGACACTGGAGTAGACTACGGCTCTCCAGCACTCGGCCTAGACTCAATAGCTAGAGACGAGCGCGGCACACCGCTGATCTTCGACTCGAGTAGCCTAGGCCTAGTCCTGACCCCCGTCTCCGTCACAGTGTCCGGCGGTGTTGTCACAGTCGACTTCAGCCAGCTCTACGTCTTCATGCCCCCCTACTACATCGTTAGCTGGACTGCACCCTATCTCTACGTGGGTCTAAGAGGGTGCGCCTCGCTAGACGCCTTCGTGCCCGCTCCCACAGCTTGGAGTGTAGACGGCATACCCATAGCCGCTGGTAGATTCGGACTCTTCTTCCAGCTCATATCAGCTATCGTGGGCGGGACTTCGTCCACACTGATGTACTCAATCCCGGTTCTAGTGGTAGACAGCGATGGAGACGGCTTATTCGACTCCCTCTACGTAGACACCACTACGGGTCTATACCTGCTCAGCATAGCTCTAGGAAGGTGTGGTGTTAGCATCCCGGGCGCTCCCAGCGAGCCCGACTTCTCCTTCGCTGACGAGGTCAGGATCGCGTATGGCAACGAGGTTATAGCTAGAGACCTGAACGGAGACAGCGTGACAGACTACTCGGTTGGAACTCTAGCAGGCTTTGTCTACGACACGGCTTTCGCCATAATATTAGAGAAAGCGGGAGTGTTGAGAGAGATAGTTCCCACTCTACCATTCGGCCACGGAGTCAGGATCCTCGGCCCTTGGGAGATATGGTTTTACGAGCCGGTAGCTCTGATATGGCCCGGGCTCGATGCGCGCGGAGACTACGTAGTGATAGCCTACGACTACCACAGCCACGGCACTTTCTGCGCTACGACAGCAGCCGGCAGAGACTACTACGCTGAGACAGGCTACGGAGTGAGGAGCATAGCCGGCCAGGCTCCAGCCGCTAAGATAGCGGCAGCGCCAGCGCTCTACATGGGCACAGTGCTCGCCTCCATATACTTCTTCACGGGCTTCGACATAGAGACACCCTACGGCATCGGCTCCAGGTACCTGTGGCCTATTCTCTCCACTAACCCATGGATAGCGTTTGAGGGATATACCTGGAGATGGAGCTATACCGGCAAGCCTCTAGTAGACGTTACCAGCAACTCCTATGGGATAAGCGCCTGGGCCATATGGGGCTGGGCCTCCGGCATGGACCCGGCTAGCGTAGTCTTCGACTATACCACTCTAGTCTCGAGCGTGGCTCACTTCATAGCAGTAGGCAACGGAGGGCCCGGATGGGGCACTATAGCCTCTCCCGGCGCCTCAGCTCTATCGATTGGGGTTGGCGCTGCGACGGAATTCACCTACAGGCCCATCTTCGGATACGCGTGGCCTGGCTCCAGCAGGCAGGTCATCACATGGAGCAATAGAGGCCCCACGGAGCTAGGCATAGTGAAGCCCGATATCGTCGCGGTCGGCTCCTTCGCCTGGGCTGTGGGGAGAACGTGGGAAGCTCTGCGCGCGAGAACGCTCGATGGCACTAGAGTTCACGATCTCTTCAGCGGAACGAGCCAGGCTACGCCTATGGCAGCTGGCGCGGGTGCTCTAGTGATATCCGCCTACAGATCGGCTACTGGAGAGCGTATGCCGGCCTATATGCTCAAGACTCTGCTAATGAACACAGCTAGAGACATGGGCTTCGATGAACTCTCTCAGGGAGCGGGCTTCGTGAATGCCTACGGCGCAGTTAAAGCGGCTCTAGACCCGAGGTACCCGAGAGTCTACTCGACGAGCATCCTGGCAGACGTGATGAGAGAGCTTGGAGTATCCGCACACGCCTTCACGTATGGGGGTAGCGTTAGCCCCAACGCTGTCTGGTTCGAGCCGAAGATATTCATACCAGAGGTAGAGCCAAGGAGGCTCGCTGTCAGAACACTCACCATAGAGGGCAGAGGCTCGTTTACCATAACTCCAGTCAGGATGGCCGAGAGAGGGTCTTTCGGTCTCTGCGACATAGTACTATTCAACCTCAACCCAGCCATAATAACTAGGTGCGCTAAAGAAGACCTAACTCTAAGAGTGGCAGCGGCTACAGCTATAGGACACCTGATAATAGACCTGGAGAAGCTAAGGGGATTCGACTACTTCGAGATACAGCTAATCTACCCATACGAGTTCTTCGAGAGAGGCGGTAGAACCGGGAGCTTCAGCCAGCTGATAACCACATCTATAGTCGAGCTAGCGTACTGGATAGACGTGGGCGCGGACGGTAGATTCTCCTGGCTCGAGACGGCTAGAATAATGTACGATATCAGGGGAGCCAACGTCCTGAGGATACAGATCGGAGACCTCGAAGGACAGCTCAGAGAGATCGAGGAGCTAGCGTTTAGATACATGGGTGTCGATGTCAGCAACCTCCCCAAGTATCTAGTCGTGAGGATAGGAGTCTCCGGAGCAACATACAGAGGAGACCTACCGATAAAGGCGAGAGTCGTTGGCTACGCCTACGAGAGATGGGATGACGTGAGGGTGGCTCCCGCTAGGATAGCGGTAGCGGCTAGAGCGTCGGTAGCGGTCATCGCCAGAGGCCCCGAAACCCCCGGCTTCTACAGCGGCTATCTGCTATTCGAAGACCCCAGGCAGGGCTTCAGAGCCCTGGTTCCGGTATCGTTCTTCACGCCGATAGTGGTTAGAGAGCCGGGCAGAGTCATCGAGATCACCTCGGCCCCCGAGACGACGCTGTACAAGAACTACGCTCTCAGAGGAGCCTTCGACTACACTTGGAGATACGAGTCGGGAGACTGGAGAGTCTTCAAGGTGAAGATCGACAGAGGCGTGGCTAACGCCTGGGCTCTGCTAGCGGGAGCCCGGTGGCCTGTCCTAGGGAGCGCTGCTTTCGCTAGCAACGTGGACATCCACGTCTACGGCCCCTACACCTACTACATGGTCGACGACGAGACCCTAGAGGTAATCCCCATAACAGTCAACGGCGCGCAGCTAGCAGCGGAGCTAACGATAGACCCCTCGCTGAGAGCGACCCCGAACCCGAGAGCCTTCTGGGACAGCGTAGGGCCCGGCTACTCGGCCGTGATGAGCCCTGTTGCCAGCGGAGAGACGTACAGAGTAGTGGTTAGAAACATCCAGTTCTCAGGGCGGGCCTACGAGGAGCGCATAACTCTAACGCTCTCGCTGCTCACAGCGAGAGCTAGAACGGTCCCGGTAGCTCAGAACGTCTTCCAGACCGTCATAGAGGTGAGAGGAGTCCCCGCTCTGCTGCCCGTGAGCGCCACGTGGTCCGGCGAGGCTATAGTCAAGCCCACGGGCTCAGCCACACTCTTCTACGACTCCGGCTACTACGTGCACTCCACGGTAGTCGACTATAGGGTCTCTGGAGGCACGGCTATAGCAGTCGTCCTGACTACCGTGAGCGGTCAAGCACCTCCGGGAACGTACATAGTCCCGGTGCTCTTCACGCTACCGGCTCCATTCACGGTAACGACCGTAGGACACATCTCAGCGGGTACGCCTAACGTGGTCTTCATGTACAGTCACATACCCTACTACATAATCATAGAATCGTAGAAGATAGCGAACCTAACTCCTCCCCCTTCCCCTCAAACATTTCTTTATCCTTCTTGACAGCCTTCTAGCGATGCTAGCAACGAGTATATACACCTCTTCCTCGTACTCAAGCACCTCCTCTTCAAGCGTTGCTAGCAAACTCTCATCTAGCCCTTTGAGAACTCTTCTCTTATCCAGAGCCAAAGCCGTTCGCCCCTAGGACTATTAGATAGGCGAGACTTTTTCCCTCTCTACTCTACTCGCTACATGTTTAGAGCCGAGTATTCGAGAGACAAGGGATGATTGACTCTACCTTATCGCGTACCAGGCTCGAGTCAGCTATTCTAGAGGATAGCTTGCGAGTTCCTGTCAACCTTTTAGGCTACTTTCCTTAGCCTCCTCCTCGGGGCTAGCTTGTCTAGCAGAAGACGTGAGAGCGGCTTGTCTAGAAGGGGGAGAGGTACTCTAGACGACTATATCCGCTGGGAGGAGGGTGTTGAAGAGAGCCCGCGAGAGTCTCGTGTAGACTCTGTTGCCGAAAGGATAGGAGGGGAGAAGAGAGGAGAGGACTTAGACTCCTATGGTTTAGCTAGTCTTCTATCATCTCTCAAAGAGGAGATTAGGAGCGTGAATAGCTTTGAGAAGCGCGAGGAAAGCGGGGAGGCTCGAGAAGGAGTCTTCGATAAGGGTATTCTAAAGGAGTCCTATAACCTAGTGAGAGAAGCTTCAGGCTATGTTCTCGACGTTAGATATGATGGAAGATTGGGGAAGGCCGTAGTCTTCATCCTAACAGACTCAGGCGAGCTAGCACGCTGGGTAGATAGAACAGACCACAGGCCGTACTTTCTCACCAACGCCTCTCCGGAAGACTTAGCCTCTATAGGCGTAGACTCGGAGACAGATTCTTCGGTAATGCAGTTCGACTTAGTCTCCAAATTCCACCCGATAAGAAGAGAGACGCTGAAGCTGACTAAGGTGATTACGAGAGACCCTCTAGCTGTGAGAAAACTTAGAGAGAAAGTGAGGAGCAAGGGGTTTCAAGTATGGGAAGCCGATATAAGATATCATAACAACTACATTTTCGATAACCTCATAGTACCCGGTGCGAGACACGTTGCCGAGAAGTCTATTGCTAGAGTCAAGAGTTCAACGGGTATAGCTTCGAGAGCTCTAGCCTCGGAGAAAGCCATGAAGCTAGCTAGCTCTATAAAAACCGAGGTCGACCCGCGCTTAGTCGAAGACTGGGTTTCAATGTTTCTAGAGGAGCCTCCTGACGCTCTCAGAGTGTCTCTAGACGTTGAGGTCTACACTCCAGCCGAGGGAAGAGTCCCCGACCCTAATAACGCTCTCTATCCCGTAATCAGTGTTGCTCTCGTTGACTCTAAGGGTAGACGGAAGGTATTCCTCTTACTTAGAGAGGGCTCGGTTTTTGAGAACGAACTCCCTGAAGATGTTGTAGTAGAGGTGTATGATAGCGAGAAAGCCTTGATCCTAGCTGTCTTTGAGGAGCTAGAGAGATATCCGGTAGTGCTTACATTCAATGGAGATAACTTCGACCTAGTATATCTCTACAACAGGCTTGTGTTGCTTGGAGTGAACCCGAACTCTATACCGTTGGAGTTCCACGAGGATAGAGTCACGTTTAGACACTCTATACACATAGACCTCCACAAGCTATTCAGCATAAAGGCTCTCAAAGCATACGCCTTCGGCAACAAGTACAGAGAGCAGACTCTAGACGCTATAGCAGAGGCTCTCCTAGGAGAAGCCAAGATGAAGCTAGGCGACGTGGTCTCCAGAGTTCCTCTAGACAAGCTAGCCTCCTACAACCTTCGAGATGCCGAGCTAACTCTAAAGCTGACTACATACGACTCGAATCTAGTCTGGAACTTGGTTATTCTACTCGCACGTATCACAAAGCTGGGTGTAGAAGACCTAACAAGACATCAGGTATCGACTTGGATCAGGAGTCTGATGAACTGGGAGCATAGAAGAAGAGGATGGCTAATTCCGGATAAGAGCGAGATAGCTAGCTTTAGCGAGGCTCGAAGTAGAGCGGTGATCAAGGAGAAGAAGTATAGAGGAGCTATCGTGCTAGAGCCTCCAAGAGGAGTCTTCTTCAAAGTCTTGGTTCTAGACTTCGCCAGCCTATATCCCTCCATCATAAGGAACTGGAATCTAAGTTATGAGACTGTGAACAACCCCTACTGCAAGGACTACAGGGAGGTGCCAGAGGTAGAGCATAGAGTCTGCGTGGATTTCAGAGGAGTGACGAGCGAGCTAGTAGGCTTAATGAGAGATCTGAGAGTCCACGTTTTCAAGAAGCTAGCGAAAGACCCGGAGCTCTCTCCAGAGCAGAGAGCGTGGTACGACGTAGTCCAGGCTGCTCTCAAAGTTCTCATCAACGCGAGCTACGGAGTATTCGGGAATGAGCAGTTCCCGTTCTTCAGCCTCAGCCTAGCTGAGAGCGTCACGGCTATAGGCAGAGCGGTCATGCTAGATACTCTCAAGAAAGCTGAAGAGCTATCACTCATAATACTCTACGGAGACACAGACAGCCTCTTCCTATGGTCTCCTAATCAGGACTCGTTAAAGAAGCTGATCTCCTACGTCGAGGAGAAGTACGGGCTAGACTTAGAGATCGATAAGCTGTTCAAAGTAGCTCTCTTCAGCGGTCTGAAGAAGAACTACATTGGGATAACGGAGAGTAGAGAGGTCGTGATTAAAGGAATGGTGGGCAAGAAGAGCAATACCCCAGAGTTCATCAAGAGAGAGTTCTCTGAAGTCGTGGAGATTCTGAGGAACGTAGAGAACGTCGAGTCTCTCTTGAAAGCGATCGACACCATATCGGAGAAAGTCAAAGAGATATATAGGAGGGTGAAGAACAAAGGCTATACTCTAGAAGAGCTAGCTATAAGAGTCATGTTGTCGAAAGATCTAGACGAGTACAAGAAAACAACGCCTCAGCACGTGAAAGCAGCGAAGCTCCTGCTCTACGAGAACATAAGCGTTTCTAGAGGTGACGTGATCTCGTACGTGAAGACTAGAGATTCTGTGGGCGTCAAGCCAGTCCAGTTAGCTAAGCTGAGCGATATAGACACGAGCAAGTACTTGGAGCACGCTAAGACAGCTTTAGAGCAGGTGCTCTTAGCGCTAGGCCTCACTTGGGAGGAGATAGTAGGGCATAAAAGCTTAAGCAAGCTCCTAGGAGAGAACTATAGTGGATGAAGACCGACTCCGGAACGAGGCTCATCTGAGCCCGTGAAGAGCCGTGTGAGGGCTGACGCTCTCACACTGCTCTCCTTAATCTCTCAGCTAGAGCTCTGAAAGCTCTACCTCTATGAGATATCGCGTTCTTCTCCTCGAAGCTCATCTCAGCAAAAGTCCTAGTATACCCTTGAGGCACGAATATAGGGTCAAAGCCGAAGCCTCTCTCTCCTCTCGGCTCTACTGATATCTCCCCGCATACTTCGCCCTTTTCGATGATCTCGAGAGGCGGCACTATGGCAGCGACGACGGTTCTGAAACAGGCTCTCCTTTGAGGCACGTTCTCGAGAAGCTTCAAAACCCCCCTAATCCCTATAGTCTCGTAGACGTAGCTACTATAGACGCCAGGGAATCCTCCTAGAGCGTCTATGAAGAGACCAGAGTCGTCTACGGCTACGGGGACTTTGTGTTTAGCGTAGGCTAGCCTAGCTGCTTTTAACGCCACCTCTTCCAGACTCGAGCTTTGAACTTCTAGCTTTCTATCGATTATGATATCTGACTCTATGCCTTCAGCTCTCAGTATAGCCACGGCTTCTGCTCCCTTCTGCGGGTTAGCTGTAACCACGTAGATTCTAGGCTTGAGGGAGAGCGCTCCGGTTCTCAAAGCTCTCTACCTCGGGATTCTCCAAACAGCTCTTCTCCTCTCCTCCACGTATCTTCCTCTCCGTCGTATGTCATCAGCTCTTGCTAACATCTTCTCTGCTTCTACTCCAAAGGCATCCCTATACCCGTCCTCAAACGCAGCGATCAGCTTCTTCGCGTAGAGAGCGTGAGTGCTCTCTAAAGCCCTCCTAAAGAGGTGAATGTCTACAGCTAGGTCTTCTACGTCTTTAGTAAACTCTGAGAGCCCGAAGTCTATTATTTTGAGAGAGTTATCCCGCTTAGAGACTATCAGGTTAGATGTGGTTGGATCGCCGTGAGCTACACCGATTGAGTGTAGCCTGCCTAGTATTCTACCGGCTTCAAACATGTGGAGTGAAGACTCTTCGAGGCTCACGTCGATCAAATCCTTCAGCTTAACTCCCTCTATGTACTCGAGGACTATGACTCCTACGCTAGGGAATACAGCTAAAAGCGATGGAGCTGGCACGCCTTTGCTTCTAGCGTACGCTATCACCTTCGCCTCTTTTCTAGTCCTCTTGCTTATTAGCTCATTAGCTAGAAGGGGGTCCATGTAGTTTTTCCTGAATCTGATCTTGAAGACGGCCTTGATGCCCGCAAAGTCTCCTACTCTTATCTCAGATTCTGCTCCGCGTTTGAGCAGAGGAAGAGTCCTAACCCAGCTCTCAAAGCACTCTAGCACAGCCTACCGCCTCGCGATTATCGCTGCTGGAAGGCTGTAATACCACGGTACGTCTACATCGTCAAGCCTCCATCGTTGCCTTATGTGAGCGTTCTTGACGTCTCTCATGTACAGCCCGCTCTTGAAAGCAAAGAGTCCCGTTAGCGCTATCATTGCTGCATTATCTCCAGCATATCGCGCCTCCACGGGCTTAAACTCGGCTCCGTGAAGCTCAGCCATTGCTCTCACCTTCTCGACTAGGACCTTGCTTGCTGCTACACCCCCGGTGATCGTTACCTCTCTCTTCTCTGTGTGAGCTAGGCCTCTCTCTAAGACCTCTACTACGGATGAGTAGGCTATCTCTCTCAGAGTATAGCATACATCCTCTATCCTGAAGCCTGCTTTCAATGCTTTCAGAGCAGCTGTTAGGAGTCCGGAGAAGGAGACATCCTGTCCTTTCACTACGTAGGGAAATAGATTCTTCAGATAGCTTCCTCCTCTGGCGTACGCGTCAACAACATGCTCTCCTCCTATAACGTAGGGCGGTGCTAGTCCAGCTTCTCTAGCGAAGGTGTCTAGAAGGTTTCCTAGAGCTATATCTAGAGTTTCACCGAAGACTCTATATCTGCCAGCGACGTAGGAGACAACAGCGGTATTGCCTCCAGCTACATAGAGAGCTATCGGGTCCAGTAAGCCAGTCGTGAATCTCGCTATCTCTAAGTGGGCTACCGCGTGGTTTACAGGAACTAGGGGCTTAGAATAGTAGGAGGCGAGAGCTCTAGCCACGCTAGCTCCTACTCTGAGCTGAGGACCCATCCCCGGCCCTAGGGCTACAGCTATCGCGTCTATCTCTCTAACGCTAACCCCGGCCTTCTCCACGGCTTCTCTCACAGCCTCCCCGGCTATCTTCGAGAAGAAAGACGAGGCTTCTCTCGGCAGGATTCCGCCACTCTTGGTAGCATAGAATCTACGAATATCAGATAAGATAAAGGGAGGGTCCTCGGAGACTACACTGACTCCGAATGTATGCGCTGTAGACTCTATGCCGAGCACTATCACTTCTTTCTTCCCTTAGCGGGAGCCGGGGGCGCTGTGGGCTTAGCGCTCACGAATTCCGTGTAGCTACACTTTCCGCAATGCCATCTCTCCACTGGTTGTTTGTGGTGAGCCATTATGCTACCGCAACGAGGGCACTTCTTGTTCTTTAGTTTCACGGTTCCCGTGGACTGGTCGATTACATAGAGTTTGTGTATGTATGTCTTCAGCTCCTTCTTCTTGCTAGAAGAACTCATTAGGGTTCACCTCTAGGAGCTCTCTCCCTCATTTCTTTTAATCACATACTCTGGCTCGAAACTCTTCGCTCTCTCAACGCTATCGTATATGTGGATAACGGCTCTCGTCACGCCTACCCCATACTCCGTGTTAAGGCTTCGCACATACACTCTCTCCAAGTCTACCCCGTAAGCTTCCGCTATCGCTCTTCTAACATCTACGCGAGAGGGGGTAGGTTTTAGTAAATGCTCTATCTCTACCTCTAGCTCGATGCGCCCCACGAGAGGATTGTACTTCTCTCTCCTAATCTCAGCTCTCCCCCCTCCGATAACTATGTCTCTCCTAGAGACTCTAGTGCTAAGACTCAATTCAACCCCTCTTCTCGCCTTAATCTCCCTCCTTTTTAAGTTTTCGAGTTCCTTAGCGGGGCTAGTTCAGGCTTTAGTTGTAGGACGCGGTTCTGTATTATGCTCTTAAGGAGAGGTGTTAGTGGAACCACAACAGCTCCTCTTCCCGGCATTCCATAGACTACAGTCCAATCTCGTGGTCCACACTCTAGAGCGACTAGAGCTAGAAGGTCCTCCTCTCCATCTACCTCTAAGGCTAGCCTAGTGTTGCGAGTGGAGCACGCTTCCTCCAGAAGTCTGCAGAGAGTCTCGATCGCTCTCGTAGTAACGTAGCTCGAAGGATTCTCAACTCTTTCAATCCTTAGCTGTAGTTGCTCTATGCTAGAATTCATTAGTGCTAGCGGCTTTCTCATAGTTCTTCTATCGTAAAGTACAACTATGTTCTCTATTCTTCTCTTTGAAGACGATTTAATGCAAGTACTTGAGACTACATCGCCTACACAGATTAGGCCACTAGTCTCGAAGTTAGAGAGAATCTCTTCGAGAGAAGGAGTTACAGGACCCAGGCTTACGGCGTAGTCTTTTCGGAGCTTCTCAGGTAGCCTGAAAGCCGAGACGTACATGACCAGCTACTCTCTCATCTTCACCACTATCTTGCCAGCTACGCGTACAGCCTTTATCACGGGCTCCGTTATCTCAGCGCTTCTGGCTAAGAGGCTAGTGCTTGGATCGAATACTATGATCAATCCGCTCCACTCATCGGAGAACTGTGTTGACCCGCAGGAAGAGCAATTAGTGGAGTCTCTAGGGTTCAGAGTCCCGCACGCTCTACAAGCCTTCAAAGCCGGCTTTTTCGTGGGAACTCTTCTAGGCTTCAAGTGAAACTCACCTCTTATCTCTTAATGTACTCCTCTTTGCCTAAATACGGTTGTCTCATCGTAAGACCTACTCTGAGAGCTGGCGTTCTTCGCGTAGGCTTGGCTATCTGGCTGATCCTAGCTCTCACTATATCGCCTATCTCTATGATCTTCCCTGATTCGCTTCTGAACCCTCTCTTATCGGGAAGGAGTTCTACATTCTCGTCTATTATCTGACTCTTGTGCACGAATCCATCGATAGGCCCTAGGTCTATTATTAAGCCTTGTTCTCTAACATCTTTTACTATTCCTCTCACGACTTCGTTGAGGATAGGCTCGTATGCGAGCACAGTGTATCTGACCTTGAAGTAGAAATCGGGGTCTCCTGGGAGAGGTAGCGTTACGCCCTCACTCGAGATCTCCGCTGAGACCACGGCTATTATGACTCCAAGCTGGGGGTCGGCTATGCCCTCTAGTCTATCTCTCAGGATCTCTAAGGCTACCTTGCTCAGGTCTTCTCCAGAGTAGACGTGCTGAGGCTCTATTCCTAGCCACTCCTCGACCTCGTAGAGCACGAACAACTTCAAGCACCACACTAGAGCCCGTTTCTATGAGATCCAGAGCCTAAAGCGTTTAAGTTGACTATGTCTAAGGCTTTTTAGGGTAATGCTCAGAGAGGCTCCCATTCTAGCTCGAGTTCTCCTCTGCTCTTCCTGTAATACATAGTGGGTACTCCTATTTCTCGAAGTCTAGCTCTTAGCTCTCTATCAGCTGTGGCTACTACTACCGGTTTACCTTCACTCTTGATCTTTACCGCTAGCTCTACTATAGCGTCGTCTGCTCTACTAGCTGAGGTAGTCTCTACTCGGGATATACTGGTGGCTATCTCTAGCGCCTTCTTCGCTACCTTAGACTCATAATGACTTCCGGTCGATGACAGATTTGCTAGCTCTTCTATCACTCTATCTGGGACTAGGATTATGTAAGATGCTTCGAGTGTTTTCGCAAAACTAGATAAGGGTATGAGGCCTTCCGCTATGTATATGAATATGTTTGAGTCAACTAACAAGACTACGACTCTACGACCCCCCAGCCTATGAGCCTCCACCTGCCTGCTACCCTCCTGCTTAAAGCTACCCTGAATCCTTCTCTTGCTACGACAGGTCTCCTCACACTAACCTCGATGTACTCCTTTCTGGCTGTCGCTACAGTCCCTACGGTTATAGCAGGTCCTACGGATAGAACTAGAGTCTCTCCTTTCCTAATATCCTCTATCTTAATCTTCTCCCTAGCTCCGGGAAGTGTTTCGAAAAGCTCGTGTCTAATGACTAGCTTGTCGAGAACAGGGGGCAGTTTGTCTGGTTTTCCTAGAACATTGCCGGCCATTCTATCTGATTTCGTCAGCACGGGGTCAAGCTTTGTTCCTATAGCTACAAGACCTCCTGGTCTTGCCTCCTCTACCTCTATATCGCCGAATCTGAGGCTCGTTATGGTGGTGTAGATTGGTGTGTACTCGACTTTATCCTTCTTCTCGGCAAGTATTCCCGGCCTTATCTCGATCTCGTCGCCTACTCTAAGAACTCCCTGTACGAGAGAGCCTCCGACAACTCCTCCTACTAGATTCTCGGGAGCTGTTCCGGGTCTGTTTACGTCGAAGCTCCTAACTACGTACATCAAAGGCGGGCTACTCAGATCTCTCTCAGGGGGCTTTATGATCTCGTCTATTGCAGCTAGAACAGCGTCAATGTTAGCCTTCTTTAACGCTGATATCGGGATTATTGGGGAAGACTCTGCTACTGTTCCCTCTACGAACTCTAGTATCTCGTTGTAGTTCTTCCTAGCCTGGTCTGGAGTGATGGCGTCAACCTTGTTCTGGACAACGACTATGTTCTTGATCCCGAGTATTGTGAGAGCGGCTAGATGCTCTCTTGTCTGAGGCTGAGGACAAGGCTCGTTGGCTGCAATGACTAGAATGGCTCCATCCATAAGAGCCGCTCCTGAAAGCATGGTAGCCATTAGGGTCTCGTGACCCGGAGCGTCTATGAACGAGATTCTCCTCTTCAATCGAGGTTTCGACCCTGGCTTGCAATCGCAGACAGGCTCTGGAGAGTAGTTAGACGGGAACTCGCACTCCTCACACTCCCATATCTCTCCATCAGCGTAGCCTAGCCTTATCGTCATCCCCTTCTTTATCTCTTCACTAAATCTCATTGTCCAGATTCCCGTAAGCGCCTGAACTAGAGTTGTCTTACCGTGGTCTACGTGCCCTACGACTCCGATATTGACGTCTGGTTGCTGTACGTTACTCAACTCCTCTCCTCCCAGTAGAGACTAAGTAACCATACCTCTACCCTAGGTTTTATGTACTTATTGGGGAGCTTGCATCTCCCGAACTCTTCGCTGCCGAGACTGCGAGATTTGCGATAATGGAGTCTTAGAGTTCTACACGAGCTGGGTAAGAAAGCAGTTGAGGTTCGCTCTTATGACTCGAAGAGCTACTCGTACACTATTACTAGGTTAAGCTGAGCGAGAGCAGTTTTCCTCCTCTCTGTGGAGGGGTCGGGTATCATCCTCCCCCTCACGCTTTTTCTTCTCCTCTCTCCAGGTCTCTTCGGCCTAAAACCTGGAGGGTCGGAGAGGAGTGCTTCCCTTCTACCTGTTCCTGGAACGCCTGGGTGCATAGGTATCCCCGTAGCGTCAGTACCCCCGGTTATCTTTAGCCTGAGCCCCGGTAGAGAGAGTAGAGAGCCGTCTATCAAGTCTCCTATCTCGAGCCCTACGAGCTTTCTGAGAACACTCTCTCCTACTGCTAGTTGCCACGATTGTGCTCTGAAAGCCTCGGCTTCCGCCTCCGTGGAGCCCGCTATCTCAATCAGTAGATTGCTATTAATCCACACCTCTCCCTCAGGCACGCTACTGTCTACCTCGACTCTGAAGGGTGCTTTGATCTTCTTGTCCCCTATTCTGAACCTCAGAGTCATGACTCGCGTAGGCTCTAACTCTAGCTTCTTGAAGAGGCTCTCGCTAACTTTCGCTAGAGGGAGCTCTGTTCTCTCTTTCTCCTTAGTTTTAACCATGCTGTCTCTGAAAGGTATCTCGTCTTTCCCCTTCACTACCACCTTGACTACAGTCCTCCCTCCAGCAGGGTCCGATATCACTACTCTCAGTGGAGGCCTTTCTTTCATTGCCACTCCTCATATCCCCCGCGTTAAGCCTAGAAGGGAGACTCTTCACTCGACCCTAATAACGCTATAATTAGACAGTAGTTCCCTCACTAGGTTAGCAAATCGAGCTAGATTAGCTCTTGCTTATTAGCGTTTAGTCATCAAAGACTCACTACCATAGAGGCTACCCTACTGATCCTTAGAGGTGAGAGCAGGTGAAGAGACTCTCCCGTGGCCTCTCACCCCTACTAGCTACCCTACTGCTTCTAGCCTTCACCATAGTAGGAGCTCTCTTCGTCTACGAGTATTTCAATAAAACTATGGATCTAGCCGCCAAGCAGGGAGAGACTCTGATAGTTATCGCTAAGGAGCACAAGGTCTCCGACTCCTTGAAGCTAGTCACTTTAGAACTCGTGAACGCTCATAGCGCAAACGTTGTCATCAAAGAGATGAGAGAGTATCTCGAAACAGGCGAGATTCGAAAAGTCTCCGTGCTCGGCGGCGACCAGAGAGACTCCCTAGTCATTCCTCCAGGAGTGAAGACGAGCGTAGTTATCAGCGTCTCGGCTAACGCTAGAGCCTTAATCATAGCCTACGAGGTAGAAGGAGTTTCTTTCGAGAAGTCTGTTGCTCTCGCAGGCTAGACTCAACAACATAGGATAGAGGCTCTCTAGGGCTCTTTCGGGGGTGTTTTTCTAGACTATGCTTAACATTCTGCTATCTAGAACTAGGAGAGTTCTCTCTAAAGCAAAGACAAGAGGGTTTAGGGAGTCCGAGAAGACTAGGCTAGAGGATAGGGTTCGTGAAGCCGATAGTGTCGGACTACTAGCCGTAGACTCGTCTAGACTCCTAGCTAGGTATACTGTGGGGGTAGTCGAGTATAGAGTATACAGAGGCGATGACGGACTCCCTAGGATGAAGGTTATCGAGCCCCCTCCCCTTCCTGAGGACAGGATAGCCGAGATAGTCTCGGGCGCCGACGAGCCCTCTAACCTAATCGAGGATTACTATATGAGGAAAGCTTTGAGTGGCTACGATAAACTCTACCCTCTAGTGATAGACAATAACGTCGAGGAGATAGCCGTCGAGGGAGCAGGGAAAAGCGTGCTAGTAGTGAGCAAACTCTTTCCTGCTATCTGGATAGAGGTCGATATGGTTTTATCTGAGAGCGAGCTCGACTCGCTTGTCCTAAAGCTTGGTAGGAAAATCGGAAGGTCGGTAAGCCTTACAGTACCTTACGCTGAAGGTCTCACTCCTGAAGGCTACAGGGTCGCTATCACCTTCAAGCGAGAAGTGAGCAGAGCCGGTAGTAGCATTGTTCTCAGAAAATATCCCGAGAAACCCGTGACTATGGCGGACTTGATAGCCTCTAGAACCTTGTCTCCACTCATGGCCTCCTATCTATGGATGCTTCTCGAAGCTCAGAGCTTTATCATAATAGCTGGAGGCATGGGCGCTGGGAAGACAACGCTTCTTCAGGCTCTCCTAACCCTCATCCCCCCCTTCTCTAGAGTAGTCACGATTGAGGATACTCCGGAGCTCAACCTATCCTGGCACTACTGGGACGCTCTGGTTACGAGACCCGGCACTTTTGCAGAAAACCTTCCCGACATCGACCTAGAAGACCTTCTCAAATTCGCTCTCAGAAGAAGAGCTGACTACCTGGTAGTCGGGGAGGTTAGAGGGAGAGAGGCGAGGCTTCTAGCTCAAGCAGCAGCTCTAGGCCATGGTTGTGTCACCACTTTCCACGCAGATAGCGCTGAGAGCGCTATAGCGCGTCTCCAGATGGAGCCCATAAGTCTGCCTTCTCTATTCCTTAAATCTATATCCTCGATAGTTGTTCTTAGAAAAGTCGTTGGGCTTGGTTGGAGAGCCCGAAGAAGAGTCTGGGAGATAGCTGAGATTCAGGGAGACGAGGTAGTCTCGATCTTCTCCTGGGACCCGACCGAGGACAAGTTTAAGCCTACGTCAGAGAGAGAGGTGGCAGAGGCTAGTGTTAGTTTACAGAACGCCTCACGTAGGCTTGACATAGTCCAAGGCAGTCTTGAGACTGAGCTAGCTAGTAGAGCCGAGTATCTCGAGAGACTCGTCGGCCTCTCTCCAGACGAATTCATTAGAGCAGTGAAGAGATTCTACGTGATGAGGTATGGAGTCGCCTAGACTCTTACTCCTCATCAGAGACCTATCTGCTCTCCTAGTTAGGCTAGAGAGAGCTCTTTGGAGTCCTCGACTTTACGGCGAGTATGCTTCGCTATTCAGAGTAATGTTTAGAGCTTCTTTACCTATCTCTACAGTGGCTTTCGCGGTATCGCTTGTTGCCACGAACTCTTTCCCAGCGGCTTTGATGGTCACAGTTCTGACCATAGCTTCTCCGTTTATAGCATCGCGATTGTTTAGAGCTCATATAGGTTTTGCTCTCGAGAGAGACATGCCTATAATAATGTCTCTACTGCTCCCCCTAGCTAGAGTCTCGTCTAATCTCGCTGACATCATCCTATACGTTGACCGTGAGAGACTCCCTTTCAGCTTAAGATTTGAGATTTCTAGGCTTAGAGTGCTGATGAACCTAGGGCTCGACCCCGTAGCGGCACTACAAGCTCTAGCTTCAACCACGCCCTCTAAGTCGTTCAGCTATTTTCTGAGAGACTACGTGAACTCTGTGATCGTGGGAGCTTCTAGGACGGATATAGCCGTCATGTTCTTGAGAGAAGCTCTTCAGAAAACTAGAGACCAGTGGAGGGTCTTCTTCGCTGCTTCATACGTAGTCTCGGAGATAGTGGCTACAGTAGTGGTCTCGATGCCTGTTCTAGTCCCCTTAATGCTCCTAGGTGGAGTCGATTGGAGTATCGCGGTTCTACTGCTCGCTCTAACATCGCTAGCTGCTGGCTTCACGCTTATGTTCTTTAGGCCAAGAGTCGGGAGCGTTGAGAGAACAGAGCTCCTGGGGTTTATCTCAGTGCTCCTCATAGCGTCTTGTAGTATAGTAGGGCTTCGAGCAGGGCTCTTGCTCGAGCTAGCTCTCCTCACGCTAATCGCTATAGCGATAGAGCTCTATGCTCTACGAGAGAGCATCTCAGTCGAGCGTGCTTCCTCACTACTCAGAGAAGCGCTAGAGGAGGCTAGAGTGGGGATTCTGAACTGGGATAAGCTTGCTAGAGTTCGAGAAACCATTCTAACGAGCGTGATAGACGCTCTTCTCGCATCCTCGACCACGGCTGGGTCTACGAGAGCTCAAGAGGTTCTAGCTTATATTCATGAACTCCACGAAGAAGTGAGGAGGAGTTCGGCCGAGTCTCGAAGACACAGTCTCGTCTTAGCTACGTTGATGACCTTATCTCTAGCTATAACCCTATACTTCCTCAAACTACTAGCTACAATACTCGAGCAGAGCGGAGCAGCCGTGGGGGTAGACGCGAGCTCGCTCATCAACGTAGCTGAAACACTGGTAGCAATGACCCCGACTCTACTCCTGCCACCAGCCATAGTCTACAGGGAGTGGCTCCCCTCACCCCTCCTGCCGTTAATGGCCACACTGCTACTCTACGCTCTTCTAGCACTCATCCTATAGCAGAGAGACGCACGACTCTCTCTGAGCCTGCGGGCTGTTTTATAGAATGAGATTTACTAAGGTCGACGGAAGTCGACAGGCTCCAAGTAGGCACGAACAGGCCTAGAGTGGAGAGCAGTAGCTGGTGGCGGCGAGAGTGGAGACCAGGAAGCGTAAGAAGCGCGTCAGAACGCGGTAATTTCTTCACTCCTCAGGTGGGGGCAAGACTCTTCATCCGCGTCCCTTTAAACTCAGAGAATTCAAGAGCCTAAATCGGTATAGCTGGAGGAACGCGAGAACCCTCCTAAACTCTGGGGAGGCGATAAAGAGGATTAAACGATACCAGAGGGGCTTAGCCCAGCGTCTCGTCACATCATCCAATGAGTGAGCGAGTATTAGGGAGTTTAAGCAAGGAGAGCTTAGAGTAAAGGAGGGCTAGCGTAGTGGACACGAGAGCTAGTAGAGACTCCTCTGCTAGGAAAAGAGGCGACTCGTGGAGAAAAGACCCTCTTGTATCTAGCTGGGTTAGTGTCTTCGAGGAGCTCTCTCGTGTAGGAGAACCTGTTTTAGAAGTGTCCAGCGCTCCTCTCCTCTTCAACCTACTAGACTTGCGGAGCTTAGAGCTGAGAGAAGCCTCTTCCTTCACGTGGGTGTGGAGAGGCTTCAGAGTAGATGTGAATGGAGGAGGGCTGATAGCCAGCGGGTCGCTTGCTCAGCCGAGAGGCTTCGCGACAGAGCTAAAGTCTATAGACTCAGCCTCTCTAGGCTCGATGGTCTCAAGCCTCTTAGAGCCAGAAGTTGAGGGCGTGTTCTTCTTCAATCCTCTAGGATGGAGACCCCGTGCTCCCATCATGCACCCTCGAGAATCTCTAGGTTTAGGGCTAGGCTCGTGTGTCGAGACCGAAGAAGGCACGGTATCATTAGCGATAGGTCTAGAGCCTCTAGCCTTTGTTTCAGCATCTTCCTGCTCTAGAGTCGAAGGGCGCTCAGGTAGCTTAGAGGTGTCTATAGCAGGCTTCAAGACGACTTTGCTTGGAGAGCTTCGGGAAAGAGCCGGGCTCAAAGTCGTGGTCGGAGATGAATCGATATCGGCTATCTCGGGGTCGGTTATTAGAGTGTGGTCGAAGAGAGCAACTCTAGACTTCACTCACAGATTCTTCAATCTCAGACTCAAAGTCCTCTACCCTTTCACCTACCAGAGTGTAGATTTGAGCAGAGCTGTGAAAGCAAACTCAGCCATCATCGAGTCTCCAGAGTCGAGTTTAACGATCGCTTCACCAAAGCCTATGGAGATCGAGTTCGAACCAGGCGTGCTCAGAGTAAGCTTCGAGTCGGAAGCTCTGCTAGCGAGAGGCGGAGAGCTTCAAGCTCTAGCGCTTCTCTTAGAGTCTATGACTATCTGGAGACCCGTGGAGACTACGACTGGAAGACTCTCTCTCCACTCTAGGCTCCTTAGAGCACTCACATACCTAGCCGCTGTAGAACCTCCTTCGTTAATCCTGGCTGCTTATACTCTATCGGGTACGGGCGGAGCTATTGAGCTAAGAGTTCGAAGGAGGCTAGGTGAAGCCTATCTCATAGACCCCGTGTCAGAGGAGTCTACACGGCTCAGACAGCTTAATGGTCTCTTAAGAGTCCCCCTAGTAGCTCCATATGCTTTGATATCTTTGACTCTAAGAGCCTCCACGGAGAAGATGCTAGAAGAGAGTAGTTGAAGCTGAGACCTCATAGTATGTTATCACTCCCAGCTCGTCGACGATCGCGATAACGGGGATGTGGTTCGAGGACTGAACAAGTCTAGCCCATTCAGCAATATCTCTTAGCTTCACTTTTCTACCTGCCTCTAGCACCAGAATCTCTACTCTCTTACTTGGAGTCTTCTCGAGAACCAGATTGGACCTAGGATAGGGGCTAGTTTTCACGAGTCTACCTCTTCTTCGTAAGTCGTAGTAGACTAGGAATGTGGAGAGCTGTATACCTATATCGCGAGATAGCTTGACAACAGCCTCCCAGCCGTCTCTACCATCGTAGATAGCGTTTCCCAAAGCTAGCTGATAAAGAGCTTCTAGCTTATCTATCTTCAAGTCTTCGCTCAAAAAGCCTTCAGCCTTCAGGCTTAGGCAGAGACTGCGTGCTTCTCTACAGCTCTCTACTCGCAGCTCTCCCTCTCTCACTGATATCAGTAGCTTTTCGCGCTGTCTGTTCACAGAGCTTTCACTCATCGAGAGGAAAGAGTGTTCAGAATCTTTAGCTCTAGCTCTCTAAATGACCTCGTTGAGAGCCCTGGTGGTGTGTAGCGTGAAGCATCTAATCTTAGAGCTCAAGTCTCTAGAGGGCTTCCTTAAGATTAAGCCTCTTTACTTCGACTTAGACACAATGGACTTCGTCTGGCTCGATACTACACTAATCCCCTTCAAGGAGGTCTATAGGAGAACTAAAGACTATAGGAGGGTTGTTGAAGCGATCAAGTCTATGGAGGTAAGAGGAGCTCCAGCTATAGGTGTTGCGGCAGCTTTCGGTATGGCTCTTGCGGCTCTCGAAAACAAAGACGTTAAAGAGAGCTCTCTTTTCATAGCTAAGCTCAACGAAGCTAAGAGACTCCTGGAATCCACGAGACCCACTGCTGTTAACTTGTTCTGGGCTCTCTCTAGAGTATGGAGGGTAATCGAGGAGAATAGAGATAAGAGCCCTGACAAGATAGCAGAACTAGTCCTAGAGGAGGCGTTCAGAATCTACATCGAAGACATAAAGACAAACATAGAGATAGGGAGGATAGGCTCCAAGCTGGTAGAAGACAACTACACTATCCTAACACACTGCAATACGGGGGCTCTAGCTACAGCAGGCTTCGGTACGGCACTTGGGGTCGTTAGATACGCTTGGTACGAGGGGAGGAATCTGAGAGTGTTGACGACAGAAACCCGGCCTGTCCTCCAAGGAGCCAGGCTAAACGTGTGGGAGCTGAGGAAAGAGGGTATCCCGGTCAAGCTGATAGTTGATAGTGCTGTAGCCTACGTGATGTCTAAGAGAATGGTTGATCTAGTCTTGGTCGGAGCAGATAGGATAATCATTACCGGGCATACAGCCAACAAGATAGGGACATTTCAGGTAGCTCTCGCTGCATTCTATCACAAGGTTCCATTCTATGTTGTTGCTCCAACGAGTACTATAGATAGGAGTCTAGGCCCAGAGGGGATAGTCATAGAGGAGAGAAGCCCGGATGAAGTCAGGAAGGTTATGGGGACAACGCTAATAACGCTTGAAGATGTAGAGGTTCTCAATCCCTCATTTGATATAACTCCACCGGACCTAATATCGGGCTTTATCACTGAGAAGGGGATAATCGTGAAGCCTTTCGAGATAAACTTCTCGAGAGTGCTAGCTAGATAGCGATGAGAACAACCATGTCATCCATCAGGAACCTGTAGAGTTTTCTTATTGACGATTCTCTAATCTTTAGTGCTCGAGCAACATCAGCTTGGCTTAAGTCGAAGCCGAAGACTCTAGCTATCAGATACACTGTAGCGCCCGCTACAACCTCAGGCTTCTTTCCGTAAAGGCTCTTCCCATTCCTCACAACGGTTTTGAGAAACTCGAGGCTATGACTTCTAACATCCATCGGTAAGCCTAGCTCTTGAACAGCTTTAGTGATATAGGTGTCTATTCTAGCCAGTATCCTGTCAACCCCCAGACCTCTCGGTCCAGAAGCGAGTACAGCTAGAGCTCCCGACTGATTGAGCTTCGTTTTTGCATTCCACATCTCGAAAGCCTCGACTTCGAGCTTCTCGAGGATCTCTTGTTGAGATATGCCTAGATTATATTTCTCTACGATTTTATGGATTATCGCGGCAACGACGGCTTTACCTTCTCTAGCGCTAGGCACTCCTACTCTATTCAAGAACTCGTGGAGAATCTGACCGGCCTCCTGGACTTGGCTCGCACCTAGCCCTAGAAGAGCTGAGACTTCTCGTAGAATCTGGAAGAGCTGACTTTCTTGTCTCTCTCGTCTAGTCATAGCTAGAACTCGATGCTTTCTCACAAGCCTCCTCATAGCAGTCATTTTATCTTTGCTTAGCACGTTTCTCGATCGTTTTGAATACACGTCTGTAACGATTCCGTAGGCGTGGTGAGAGTAGTCTATGGGGCCCCCGTGTCTCGAGGACTGGCGCCCATCATCTCTATAGACTCTCTCAGGCGCATCGACAAGCACTCTCTCTCCCAGAACCTCTCCAGTATCTGCGCATACCTCGAAACCCTCAGGAGTTGTGATCACGTTCTCGCAATGGCTGGATTCATGCAGGTCCTCGCTTAGAGGCTCGTTCCGCTCTATAGGATCGAAATCGAGAAAGCGAGTCTCCTCGCTATCTACCACGGCTCACCCTCCTCCTTGACCCGCTACCTCTCCTTCTCTCTCGTAGCTTGTAGTAGAGTTGCGATGAGAGAAGAGACGATTCAACGCTTTCTTCCACTTTGACCACTGCATAAGGCCTATCGGTTCTCCCTATTATGTCAGCGAGTCTTCCAATATAATTGAATTCATCATTGCTACGAGCGTAGACCTCAAGCCCTAGAGGTAGAGGCTTCTTCCTAGCCATTGAGACTAGAAGTAAGCGTGATTTAATTATCTTCTCAACTCTCCCCAAAGGCTTGAGGTCTTGAGGTCTGAAGGAGATGGGCACTAGTAGCACCGCTGGTTACGTATAGGCTAGTGGGTAATAAGGTGTTAGAGCTTAAGAGGTATGAGAATATATTTAAGCACTCGACCTCTAGGGCTTGTCTCCTAGCTAGATGTGCCAGTGGTCATGACGTCTTCTAGATTTGCCTTCAGCAACGTTTTTTACAAAATCTAAGAGGTCTTCTTCGTATGGGACTCCTACGAATGCTAGCTGTCCATTTATAGCAGTAGCTGGAACCGTCATAACCCCATACTTGTCAGCGATATCTGGGTTTTCGAAAGCCTCTATAGCCTCAGACGAGATCACGGGGTTCTTTTGCTTGTAGGCTTCGAAAGCAAACATGTGGGCTAGGAGCACAGAATAAGGGCAGTAAGGGCACGGCGGTGTCACAATGGTCTCTATGAGTATAGGCTTTCTTATGGCAGCTAGCTCTCTTTTCGTTCTAAGGGTCAGCCCGGACTCGTTCTCGCTGATCCTCAAGATGGTCTCCACTAATGCTCTAATCTCCTCGCCTGCAGGAATCCCCACCCATTTTATTCTACCTTCGAGTAGAGAGACTGTGGGGACTCTGCGCACGTTCTCGACTACAAATATCTCCTTAGCCTCCTTCTCGTCATAATTGTATATCTTTACTCTCAGTAAAGGTCTGCCTTCACTTCGCGGGCTAGCTTCCTCGAAGAGCTTAAGAAGCTTGATGGTATCTCTGCAGGTTTCGCATCTCGATGAAACGAAGACCTTCACCTCAACGGGGTTCCTCATATCTACAAGCGTGTCAGCCAGCTCTCTTTTAAATCTCTCAGAGAAATCTATCTCATAAAACTCCATTAGGCGCACCTTCAGATTAACAGTGCTTCAAGAGTTAAAAGCTGCTAGTCTTTACTATAGCCTTCAACGCTCTAGCTCACACCCCCTTGTAGTAGCTCCCTCTGCTCTCACACTCTCTCGTAGACCTTCTCCAGATTAACCGCTAAGCTAGCTCTACTACAGGTTTCGCAAACACTCTCTCTACTTGGGGCACCGCAATAGGAGCAAGCTTTACCATACCCGTATCTAGATATGCAGACTCCTGCTAGCTCGGCGTGAATGCTCTCCGAGCTGAATTCGAGGTCAGGGCCTCCTCTTAAGGCTTCTGCCATTGCTCGAGATAAATGGAGGTATTTCGGAGGGTGGAGACCAAGAGTCTCGATCGCCTCGAGAATACCCGAGAGGTACGCGTAGGAAACTACGGCTTCCTCTTCGATCGAATACAATGCATTAATCAAAGTCACGCCATCTACCCGGTACTCCTGCATAAGGTCTAAGAGATTGTCGCAAGAACGTCTAGCTATAGCTTCGCTTAAGAGTAGTAGGAGCGATGTTCTAGTTAGTGGTAGTAGAGCAAATCGCGCCCCTAATCTTCTAGAAGCTTCTACAGCTAATCTCCTGTTTACTCTCAGTAAGTCGAAGAAATCGAGTTGCTGAAAGCTCGGAGATAGCGAGATCTCAGCTCGAACAACACTCCACCCTCCGTGACCGCCTATGAACCCGATGAGATTCTCTACAAGCTTCTCCACTACTCCCTCTTTCATGAAATCGAAGAAAACAACTAGAACGTGTGACCCGAATCCTCTCTTAGCTTTCACGATGAGACTAGCTAGCACCATGGAGTGGAGAATCATGGGCTCTGAGATCGGGACGAGAACTCTAGAGGCGGGTCTTAGAGCACCCCATGGCCTCAAATATTTTCTCAAAGCCTTCTCCAAAGAAGACTCTAGGCAGAGCTCGCAGAGTCTCTCACCACTAGCTCTCCTATAATACTTAGCTACTCTCGAGCCACATCTATCACACCTTGCTAGCATAACTTCTCGACCGAAGAGTGCTCTCCGAGACATAGTAAGAGATAGCAGAACAGCGGAGGATAAATCGCTATAGAGTCTCTCCGCTTAGCAAACGCTAGACTCCTCAGCCATGTTCTCTTAAGCGCGTCGGCTCACGAGCTTCTCTAGACGTGCTTGATGCAAGCTAGCTTATGTACGAATACTCAATGAAGCCAATAGGGAAACGTTTTTAAAGCGCACCGATTTCCTATTAACTTATATTAATTCTCTGGGGGTTAAGAGAGGAGGCTGGATGGGGGGTCGGAGATGGCAGCTATCCCCGTATTGATATTGAAGGAAGGAGCCTCTAGAACCTATGGGAGAGAGGCTCTGAGAGCCAATATCTTAGCGGCTAAAGTGATGGCAGAGATCCTTAAGACAAGCCTGGGCCCCAGAGGTCTCGATAAGATGCTAATAGACTCCTTTGGAGATATAACTGTCACCAACGATGGAGCCACGATAGTTAAAGAGATGGAGGTTCAGCATCCAGCAGCAAAGCTTCTAGTTGAGGTAGCTAAAGCCCAAGACTCAGAGGTGGGTGATGGGACGACGTCGGTAGTAGTCCTTGCAGGAACTCTTCTAGAGAGAGCCGAGAGACTTCTTGATGAGAACATTCACCCAGTAACGATAATCAATGGCTACACCAAGGCTCTAAACGAGTCGTTGAAGATACTAGATTCGGTAGCTATTCCTATAAATCTAGAAGATGAAACGACATTACGCAACATAGCTGAGACGACTCTAGCTAGCAAATATGTGGGCCACGGTCCCGAGAAGGCGAAACTAGTAGACATAGTAATCGAGACCATAAAGATCATAGCGGAGAAGAGACCCGATGGCGGCTATAACGTAGACCTAGATAATGTCAAGATAGAGAAGAAGAAAGGAGGGAGTCTCTTCGACTCTAAGATAGTGAGAGGGATCGTTTTAGACAAAGAAGTCGTACACCCTGGCATGCCTAAGAGAGTAGAGGATGCTAAGATACTTGTGCTAGATGCTCCTCTCGAGATACAGAAGCCTGACCTAACCACTAAGATAAGAGTCACTGACGTAGACCAGCTGGAGAGATTCTTGGAGGAGGAGACTAGGATTCTCAGAGAGATGGTTGAGAGAATCGCCGAGACTGGAGCCAACGTGGTTATCACTCAGAAAGGAATAGATGAGGTCGCGCAACACTTCCTAGCCAAGAAGGGGATATTAGCAGTTAGGAGAGTGAAGAGGAGCGATATAGAGAAGCTAGCTAGAGCAACGGGAGCCAGGATAGTAACCAGTCTCAGAGAGCTGAAGCCCGACTATCTGGGTTACGCTGCGCTAGTCGAGGAGAGAATGGTGGGTGAAGACAAGATGGTGTTCGTCGAGGGATGCAAGAACCCGAGAAGCGTAACCATCCTGTTGAGAGGAGCTAACGATATGATCCTAGACGAAGCTGAGAGAAACATAAAAGACGCTCTCCATGCCCTTAGAAACGTCATGAGAGAACCCAAGATCCTGCCGGGCGGTGGAGCCGCAGAGATAGAGCTAGCTCTCAGACTAAGAAGCTACGCGAGAACAGTGGGCGGAAAGGAGCAGCTCGCTATAGAAGCATTTGCAGATGCTCTCGAGATAATACCAAGTGTTCTCGCGGAAAGCGCGGGCCTAGATCCGCTAGATGCTCTACTACAGCTTAGAAGCTATCACGCTCAAGGTAATATCAAAGCGGGCGTTAATGTGCTAGGAGGTAAGCTCTCAGAAGACATGCTAAGCCTAGGAGTCTTCGAGCCGCTTCTCGTCAAGAAGCAGGTAGTCAAAAGCGCTGCAGAAGTAGCTATAAGCGTGTTAAAGATAGACGACGTGATAGCTGCAGCGCCACCAAAGAAGGAGAAGGAGAAAGAGAAAAAGGAAGAAGAGGAGGAGAAACCAACTTCAAGCAGTAAGCTCGACCTAGACTAGACACTGTTTTCTTCTACGACAGAGCTTTCTACATACTTTCACATACTTTCTCAGTAATTTAAGCTCGTTGCACTCACAGTTTCTCCCGGGAATAGCCTTGAGGGTAGGTTTGGTAATAGACTGGCATCCATCGAGTACCGGAGGGGTCCAGAGTCACGTCAGATACCTGGCTCTCTGGCTAGCTAAGCGTGGCTTAGAGGTCTCTATAATCTCGCGTCGTATAGGCTTTAGAGATGTCGACACTCTCCCATCTGTTCCCAGCTTCACAGTAGACTCGGTTATACCTCTAGAATCTCTGATAATCCCGCCTAACGTTTCCAGCATTAAGGAGACCTTGCTCCGCGGAAAGTTCGACTTAATCCACTCACACCATATTTTCACATTATTGCCGCTCATGTCTTTGAAGTATGCTCACGACCTAGGAGTGTCTAGAGTTATAACTAATCACACGCTATTTTTCTTCTATGATTCGAGCATATGGAGCACGCTGTCTTACCTGACTCCAGCTAGGTACTACTTGAGGTATGCTCAGGCAGTGATATCTGTGAGTCAAGAAGCGCGGAAATTCGTCGAGAACCTAGTAGGGAGAGATGCTAGGTTTAGGCACGTAGTCATCCCTAATGGAGTCGACACCGAGAAGTATAGCCCGCCAGAGAGAGAGCCCGAAGAAAACAGGATTGTCTTTGTCGGGAGGCTTGTTCACAGAAAGGGTGTCCACGTGCTTATCAATGCGGCGCCTTTAATAATGAGAGAGATAAAGGACTTAGAGATAGTGATAGTCGGCGAGGGCTACATGAAGACCGTAGCCAACGTTCTCTCTAGGATTCTCAAAGTCTCCGATAGAGTCAAGCTAGTAGGCTGGCTTTCAGAGAGCGAGAAAATCAGGATTCTGAGGAGCGCGAAGATAGTCGTTGTTCCAAGTCTTTACAACGAGTGCTTCGGAATAACGGCGATCGAGGCTATGGCAACGGGGAGGCCTGTAATCGCGACAAGCGTCGGAGGGCTTAAGGAGGTAGTTGAGGAGAGGAAGACGGGGCTTCTCGTGCCGCCAGGCTCTGCTAGAGAGCTAGCTGAAGCAGTGGTCACTCTCCTTCAAGACGAGGCGTTGAGGAGAGAGATGGGTAGGAGAGCTAGAGAGGTGGCTGAAGAGAGGTACTCCTGGAGCATAGTGTCTGAGCAGATAGTCAGGGTATACGAGGAGGTATTGAGCGAGAGTAGAGGAGGAAGAGCTTGAGAGAAGCTTGGATAATATCAGTGGGGACAGAGCTTCTGAGAGGGCGAGTAGTAAACACTAACGCCGCCTGGCTCGCCGATAGACTCACAAAGCTGGGATTCTCGGTCTCGAGGGTCGTCACTGTCCCCGACTCAATAGATGATATTGAGGAAGAGCTTCGCAGAGCTCTAGCACGAGCAGAGGTCGTAGTCACTACTGGCGGGCTAGGCTTGGGGCCCGACGATGTCACACTAGAGGCTATAGCTAGAGCTACGGGGAAGAAGCTAGTACTCCACTCGGACGCTCTCAGTTTTGTTGAGAGATACTGTAAGAAATACGGCATAGAGTTGAGAGAGAGTAGAATCAAGTTAGCGATGGCTCCTGAGGGCGCTCAGATCGTGGAGAACCCCGTGGGGGCAGCTCCCGGAATCGTATTAACTCATGGAGACAAACTAGTCATAGCTCTCCCAGGACCGCCTGGAGAAGTCAGAGCTATCTTTGAGAAGCTAGTCCAACTTCTCGTAGCACGAGCGGGTAGGCCCTCAGCTATTGTTGAGTGCAGAATTGAGATTAGAGATGTCCTCGAAGCAGACATCGCTCAATCTCTCTTAGAACTAAGAGAATCTCTAAAGGGATTATTTTTCATCAAATCATATCCTCGAGGTCTAGAGTACGCCGAGCCCTCAGTCGTAGTAGAGCTCTCAACAGTATGCGATCCCACAGAAGTAGAGAAATACCTAGAGGTAGCTAGGAAAGCCGTGGAGACGGTAGTTGCAGAAGCGGGGAAAGCGAAGGGATCCGTTGTTCTTAGCGATTGTACTGCTAAAAGTATCAATGACTCTATCTATAGCTATGATGGGAACTCTTCTAGCAATCATAGCTAGCAAAATAGACTCTTTGGCTATCGCCATACTCGGGCTGGCTCTAGTGATGGTTTCTCCTGTTCTCTCCTATCTGCTTATCTACTTCATCATAGCTAGGAGACTCTACAAGAAGACCTAGAGAGCGGGGCGCGGGGCCGGCTCCAAAGCCCCGCATCCTGGGCCGCTAGACGACCCGGCTACCATCTCGATACTACTTGAAGAGTGCTTAAAAGGTTAAAGGCTATTGACTACTTCTAATGAGCGTCTCTCGAGGAGACTGTGTTCTCAAGGAAATGTCATGAAACTATCCTCCTTTCCCGCTGTTCCCGCAAAGTAGTCGCAAGACTCAGCGATATTGTTCAGGAGATGTCTCGAAGCTATAGGTTGCTATTCTTTGCTCTCTAAAGCTAAATATAGATGAGTATTTTGCGTTCTTGAACTCGATTATCGCTCACGAGTTCACGCCAACACCTAAGTCTACGCGAGTTGAGTAGAACGATGCTTAGAGCATCGTAAGCGAGTGCTCTACGTTAATCATCGGGGGTATCTCGCGTAGGATTTGCGAAATGCGCCTCTCCGCAGGTTCTACTTACCAAAATTTCTCCTCTGCCTCATAAACCATGTAATCGCCTCCTCTAAGTCTCCCTCAGTAAAATCAGGCCAGAGCTTCTCAGTCACGTATATCTCAGCATAACTAGATAGACTAGGAAAGAAGCCGCTTAACCTAGAATAGCCTCCTGTTCTTATTATCAAATCTATTGGGTGTAGTTGACTTACGTTGTTCTGGTCCACTCCATGCTTATAGCAAAGACCTACGTTTAGCCTAAAAGATGACCAAGAAGAGTCGAGTAGCTCTTCTACCCTGCTTCTCAGCTTCTCAGATAGTAGATTCTTCTCGCCATAGAATCTAACAGCTACGATGTTTTTCTCAACCCAGCTCTTGAGGATATCGAGACCGAGCTCTAGCACGTTCTCCAATACCTCTAACTCTCTCCTATCGCGATATATGCAGTTCTCATAGCTAAGAGCGTATACAGTAAGCAATGGGATGCCCCGCTCGAACAGACTTAGAGCTATCATCTCGAAGACTTGCAATCCTCTCAAATACGCCTCTCGAAGACTCGTACCATGGCGTTTAGCCCATCGGCGATTACCGTCAGGTATTATACCTACATGTCTTAAACTCAAACCCACTCCCTCTCACGGCTAGCGAACTAGCCCGCCTTATATCAGATAACCCGAGAGCGAGGAAGAACCGGTTAGCTATTCTGTGGATTAAGGTTTATCGAGGTTCTCTCCTGCTTCCTAGACTTCTCGCTACGATCAGGCGTACGCGCTTGCCGACCTCGTAAAGTCTACGAGGCACCTCGAGTTCGCGAGACTCATAGAAGACAGCGGAAAGAGAACTTGAGAAAGATGCAATGACCCGCTCTAGGCCAACTCGGAGAGACCCAGAACGGGAGACAGTTCTTAAAACCTCTGATTAGTGTTCCTGGCTTCCTACATGGATTTGATATTCTAGAAGTCTTGAAGTTTGCTTGTTGGCTAGAACTCGAGCAAAGATGCTGAGCAAACTAAACCAGCTTCCTCAACACTACTTCAAGAACGCCGGCAGTGAGTCCTCCTAGGGCTAAGAATATGATGAACTTGCTCTCTACTATAGCTTTTATCAAGATGTCAGAGCTAAGGTCTCCCGTTACTGCTACGAACTCCTCGAGCGTTGAGCCTAGGCTATAGAACCCTATGGCTATCAGTAGTAGAGTTACGGAGAGGACTAGAGAGTCTATCGACCTGAATTCTCCATGCAGAATCTCGCGGAGAACGTTCCCTATGAGTAAAGCTAAAGAGAGTCCTATGAAGGTTAGGGGAGCTGAGAAGCCTAGGAGAGCTAGGAGAGCAGCTGTAGTCCCTTCTCTCCTCGAAGCATCAAGAGGAACGTATATGCTCACGCTCACGAGCGCCACAAATATTATCAACGCTGCTAGCCTAACGTAGGGAGGTTCTCTAACGTAATTCAAGGCTCTAGTTAGGAGTAGTGTAGCGTAGTCCTCTAGATTAAATCCTTTGACTATCATGGCTATCCCTAATATCGTTAGAGATATCTTTATCGCTAGGTCTAGCATATCGAAGATGGCGAGAACCCCTAGTAGAGCGAGTAGAACGCCGGGTATGCCGAGAGAGTATCTAGCAAGTCTAGGGTCTTCGACAGCTTTCCTGATGTACCTCGATAATAGAACGTAGCTAGTCTCTATTCCCGGGTGTTGCTCGACCACTATTCTCTTAGACACAGCTATTGGCGCTATATCGCTCAGAATCTCTCCTATCATAACCTCGTCTAGCCCGTCTCCAACTATGTAGAGTTCTACGTTACCACCCAGCTCCTCGACTAGCTTCTTCACTCTCTCCTTGAGTCTCAGCTGTGCTTCAACCTCGTCGCTTCTATGCCCTCCAACTATGGCTATCTCTGGGTCAAGCTTTCTCTCCCGGAATCGCCAATAGAGGCTGAGACCGTAGAATATAGCGTTAAGGTCTGCATCTTCGGGTCTAGCTCTAGCGTAGGCGAGAGCAGCCGAGAGAACGTTCTCAGACCCAGCTATAACACTAGACCCCGTCACTTCAAAGATATCATCGTCTATGTCGACTACCACTACGAGAGGTCTCCGAGGCACAGGCGAACTCCCTTCCATATCTTCCCAGCACGCATTACCACTTATATCTTCACGCGAGTGAGAATATTCTAGTTTATCCTCCTCCTCTAGAACTTTCCACAATATAACCTCTATCTTAGAGAATAGTGAGCATGGTTGTCTCGAGACAACGTCCCTATAGCTTTCTCCAATTTAGACTCGTGCATCTCGTAGAGTCTAGCAGAAAGATCGGTCTCGCTTTCTTCTCGTAGTTTAAAACTGAGACTATCGATGAGAGTCGGCAAGAACTTACGCTAGAGATGCAAGTTGTTGCTAGAAGTCTGTCATGAAGTAAGCGAGCCTCTTCTCTCCTTGCTGTGTTCGAGCATAGCCGTGTTATCTCGAGCTGAGAGCTATCCTTTCTATCTCCTCCCTCTGTCTAACAGCATAGCTCTCTGGAGAGTTTCTCGAAGCCTTTATGATCTCTTCAGCTAAGCACTCTTCTATCGGCTTAGGGTTTCTGAAAGCACAGAGTCTAGCTCCCTCGCTTATGAATCTAAGTGCTAAGTCTACTCGTCTTTGGGGCGACACGTCTACTGAGACGTGGTATGTTATACCTCCATACATTATCCTCGTGGTCTCTTCTCGAGGAGCAGAGTTCTCGATAGCTCTCACCAAGACTTGGAGGGGGTTCTCTCGAGTCTCGTAATGTATTATATCGAAAGCAGTCTTCACTATGTTATAGGCCAGGTGCTTCTTGCCTCCATTTTTACCAGGATACATGAGCTTGTTAATCAATCGCTCTACTATACTGACATTGGCTTTACCGAACCTTCTATGCTCATGTCTTCCTCCACTATGAGGAAGGTAGACAGGCTTAAGGCAGATATACTTCTTTAAGCTCGGGTCTCTGATCTCGACTCCCACGAAGCTCCACTTGCCGAAAAGCAACGGCTCACTAGGCTCAAAACTCAGCCCTCTCTCCTCACTCATGCTCTTCGAGCCCCTCTCTCGGATATGAAGCTCAGCTTTTATACTAATCTGTAGCTCGAAGCGCATAACTAGGAGAGACTCATCCCTCTAGCTCTCGCCAGAAACAGCAAGCTTCACCCGTAGCTCTTAGCTTAGTTAATGAGAGGAGACTCTCGCGCTCTCACGCTAAGCTAAAACTCTAGAGCCTCGTTATGTGACTGCAGGATTGTGCCTTGTAGAAGCTAAAGCCTAACCTCAAAGTCTCGATAGCCTCATGAAGATTTATATCTCTGTAAGCTAACAAAGCATAGCTCCGGGGTGATGGAGTTGAGCGACTATCTAACACAGGTATTTGATGCAATCAAACCCGAGCTAGAAAAATATGAGATAAAGCTACTACGAAAAGACAAAGACACATTCGAACTCAACAGAGGAGGAAAGCCCTTCATGAGCATCAGGGACGTTAAAGACTTTGTAGAGATAAGCTTCCAAGGCAAAAAATACTCTTATGATAAGTGGTACACAAAGCCGCAGCACTTAGCAAACACTATATTGAATGTGTTGAAGTATCACATCGAAGGACGTACCACAGAGCCAACATAAAGCAACGTTCCATGGGGAAAAGTCTCTGCTACAGTAGCGCTAGACGCTCGGCTCGAGTCAAGTAGGGTTGTCTCTATGCCTCCTCACTTCTAACTCCTGAGTCTCAAGAGCGCTCACTACACGATACGGTTTCCTTCTGTTTCAGGCTTTGAGAACGCTAGAGCCATTATTAACAGTAGAGGGTTCTATCCTTGTTCTCAATAGTCTACGATATCGCTTCTATGTTCTTAGTACTATGGTATGTAGTGACGTTACACGTTCATCTAATCATAGCTCGTGAGAGAGGAGAGTTGTAGAGTTCCTTATGGTGAAGCCGGGAAGTACTGTTGTTGCCTCGAGAAGAGACTGCTAGAAGACAGTAGCTGAGAGTATGAAGAGCTACGAAGAACCGTCTGTCGAGGAATGGGTGGAGACAAGACTTCATGTTCTTTTTTAAACCTAGGCCTCAAGTGGAGAGATTGCGTGTATGAGAGTGCGTAATATATGAGTGTTGTGTTTAAGATTTGTGATTTGAAAGAAGGGCTTGAAGGCGTCACTCTCAGAGTTCGTGTCTTAGAGGTGTGGGAGAAGAAAGTTGTCGAGACAAGAAGAGGTCTTAGAACTTTAAGCGAAGCCGTGGTTGGCGATGAGACCGGTAGGGTTAAGCTCACGCTTTGGGGAAGGCTTGCGGGTAGTTTGAGAAAAGGAGAGGTAGTTGAGATAACGAATTGCTGGATTACGAGCTATAGAGGAGAGCTTCAGGTCAATGCGGGTAGCTCTAGCTCAGTAAAGAAACTCGAAGAGGCGGGATTCCCCATAGCTGAAGAGATTCCCGAAAGAAGACCTACTAGTACTAAGAAGAAGTCGGGACCCGGGGTCGGGTTTAAGTCTAGAAGAGATAAGCTTAGAGGTAGCGGGGTAGGATATAGACACCGTATTCCTAAATGAGGAAGACATATAGAGCGGATAGTATGTCGTTGCGAATAGCAGGTCTTGGGATGTGATGACGCTAAAAGCTTAATAATGTTAAAGCTATGCATAACTGTAATTAGCTTTGGATAGAGAACTGCTCAGAGGGAGATGGTGCTTATTAGATGACGATGCTTCACTCAGATAGATACATTAGTGTGGTTGTCGATGGCAGTAGAGTGAGAGTAGGGGGGAGAGTCTACGAGACTAGCCACGTGTTTATTGTTGGCGCGTCGACCATATTGATTGAAATGACTCCATTAAAGCTAAGAATGGAGACCTTAGTTCCCGTAGAGTCGCGTATCGACTCCACTATGGAGGACGTCTTGAAGATCTACGTGCCGGACTACAAGTTCGAGGTCGACTCTCAGGGGGCTCGAATGAGTATCAAGCAGAACGAGTTAATAGAAATGAGAGGAGATATAGTGACGGTCAAGCTCGAGTCAGACATAGAGACTGATTCAGTCATAGTCAAGATCCCAGGATTCAGGAAGATCAAGACTCAGAGGGTTAGGATTACTGCTGAAAACGAGGTTTCAGCTAACTTCATACTATCTCCTCTAGTAGGCGTGATTTCAATCTCCAGAGCTCACTGTATTCTCAGAACTTCAGAGAGCGACCTCGAGATTACATGCGAGCTAGTAGAGAGAGAGCAGACGGGGAGGCTGGCGAGAGCTGAGAAGCCTCTAGCTGAGAGCTTGGAACTAGGCTGACCCATATGCATTCTTGCCACTTTCTGTGACCGCGAGGCGGAAAGCGTCTGCGCTAAGTGTGGTAGAAGAGTTTGCAGAAGACACATTACAAGTCTCGAAGTGTGCTCTGTGTGCTCTGCAGCTCTTTGCAGAGTATGTGGTGAAAGACTCTCAGTAGCTTCCTGTATCTCCTGCGGGAGCCTGGTTTGCTCTGAGTGCTCGGTGCAAGTAGATAGCGTGCGTAGAGTCTGTAAAGCCTGCTCTATAGGCTCTAGGCGGCGAAAGAAGAGAGAGCTCGAGTTAGAGAGACTCAGGAGAGTCAGCGAGATGTATGAGAGTAGAACTTAGCTAGGGGAGGTATACAAAAATAAATGCTCTAGCTTATGTGTGGGTGGGTTAAAGCTATGGAGTATAGCGTCATTTCCAGAGAGCGGGAGCTACTAGAGTCTCTGATCTCCAAGACTCCCAGGAAGGGATCTCAGGCTCTAGTAACGATCTCCCTTCTATCGGAGCTCATGAGGTTAGTGAAATTAGTGGGAGACATCGCTGGGAAGTCTTCATGCTCAGTTAGAGGGAAAGGCTCCTGTATTAGCGTAGGGGCCGAGAAGCTCTGCAGTACCGGATGTTATAACTATAGGGTTGCAGAGAGACCGGGAGAGTTCACGGTCTTCAGGTCTACAGACAGGCCTCTAGTAATCGCTCTTAAAGAGAACTCTATCAGAGTAGCTACGAGAGCCTACGCTCTAGAGCTTGAGGGTAGTAGAGTCAAGCTAGTAGCGTACAGCGAATCGAGAAAGGTAGAAGTAGATCTAGCTATGAGAGACTCTTTGCTAGAAAACCTGCACCTCTTCAAGACTATTCTACCAGAGTTAGCTAGAGAACTCGAGATCACTAGCTCCAATCTATCCACGTGTTTGAGAATGTCTGCCATAGCGTGCACGTAGTGACCTCAATCTTAGCCATGGCTCTTCAGGGCTGAGAGTAATCGAGACCGGAGCTTCTAGAGTTCCTATAAGCGACTCGAGAAACCCAGCGGCGTCGGTGACCTAATTGGTTTCCCGAGAGGTTCGTAGCTTTAGATGCAGAAGAGTTCTGCTAGAGTGCTATGAGGAAGTCTTACCTAACGGTATCAACATCTTGGTCGATAGAGTAGTCTTCCCGAAGAGTGTCGCCATCCTCCCTCTCTGGAGGAGAGAGAAGAGGGTAGCCTTAGTCAAACAGTATAGGCCGGCTGTTCGCGAGTGGCTTCTAGAAGCTCCAGCAGGGACTCTGAAAGAGGGAGAGAGTCCTCTCGTAACAGCTACTAGAGAGCTAAGAGAAGAAGCAGGGCTGAAGGCTTCAAGCTTTGAGCTCGTAGGCGAGGGATTCGTATCACCCGGCTACTCAACAGAATACATGTTCCTCTTTATCGCCTGGGACCCCGAGCCGGTAGCCCGAGAACTCGAGCCACATGAGGTAATTGAAGTTGTATACATGAGCTTAGACGAAGCGCTAGCTATAGCGAGAGACGGAGGGATTAGAGACTTGAAGACACTCTTCCTACTCGCTATCGCCAAAAACAAGATTGGGTGAAGCCTTTTTGGAGATAGACATAATCTACTCTCTCGACGACCCTGTTGGTGTTCTCGCCTCGAGGGCTCTGGTAGAACGGCTGAGAGCTAAGCCAAGGAGATGCCCCTATGCTGAAGAGTGTTTTTCTTACGAGCGAGGATTGATAGCAGGCTATTCCGGAGAGCTCTTGAATCTAGATATTCTAGACGTGAGTCCTAGAAGCGAGCTAAGACCTGTGATAGCTCTCTCTCGTCACGCTTCTCGAGAGTGTAGAGGCACTCTTAGTGTTCACCATACCGGGAACCCTACAAGCACTGTAGCTGGAGGGAAGCCCTTCAAGCTCGCTGTCTCATACCCAGCTTTAGCGAAAGCTCTGCTAGTCGAGTACTCTAAGGCAACACTGGAGATGAAGCTAGAGAAAGACTACGAGTTAACGCTAGAGGCTACACATCACGGGCCGACAGAGACTAGCAAGCCTCTAGTCTTCATCGAAGTCGGTAGCTGCGAGAAGCAGTGGAGAGACTCTAGAGCAATTCTAGCTCTCGTCACAGCCGTAAGCAACGTGGTCAACAACTCGGAAAATATCCCAGCATGTACTCCGGCCGTTGGTCTCGGGGGTCCACACTATCCCAGAAGATTCACTAAAGCTATGCTCGAAACAGAGCTATGCTTTGGACACATAATCTCTAAGCATCAACTAAGCGAAGCTATCAACGAGAATACAGTGATTCAAGCGCTTGAGAGAAGCTATCCTGAGCCCTCCCGCGTGATTATCGTAGAAAAGAGTTCAACAAATAAAGTGGTAAGAGACGCTTTACAGCAGATAGCTTCAATCAAGAGAGTGCTCGTCGAGTATTGGTGAACAAGTTTTATGGTAGCCGGGCGGGGATTCGAACCCCGGTCACGGGGGCTCCCTGCCGCCCCGCGCCCCGCGATCTTGATGAAGCAACGAGTCGACGTTTAAAAGCTTAAGTGGAAGCGCTTATACTAGAAGAAATCGAGGGTCATGAATGATTAGAGAGAAGCTGAGAGTTTACTGGAGCTTCTTGAGACCACAGACCTCTCTAAGTACAGTCTTAGCGGGGCTAGGTGGCGCGATCTTCGCTTGTAGAGAGAGCGAGTGTCTGGTTTTCGAGTCTCTGTTGGCTGTATTGGGGGTATCTATTGCTCACCTCTCTGTGAACGCTATTAATGATATTCAAGACCATCTCAGTGGGCTGGATAGAGAGACTTCTCGAACTCCATATAGTGGCGGCACAAAGCTACTAGTTGAGAGTAAGCTCTCGCTAGCAGAGGCCATACTCTTAGCTATAGCAACGTTCGTGATAGCGGCATCGATAGGGCTCTATTTTAGTCTGCTCTACGGGCTCACGATATTCCTCTTCGTGGTAATAGGAGCACTAATAATCATTCTATACGACCCGTACTTGCTCAGAGTAGGGTTAGGAGAGCTGGGAGTCTTCGCTAAAGGAGTGCTAGTATTTCTGGGTTGTGCTTACATAGCGTCTCGAGAACTCTACCTTCCCGCCATACCTATAGGAGCTATCTATGGATTGCTCTCTGTAGCTAGCCTTTATGTAAACCAGATCCCAGATGCTGAGGCTGACGCCAAGTACGGTAGAAGAACTCTCCCAGTAATCCTAGGGGATAGAGTATGGGTTGGTTACGCCGCTATCCTGGTCTTCTTAGCGGTTTCTCTAGCATCCTCTATCATTCTAAAGCTATTAAGCCCGCTGATACTCGTACCGGTATCTCTTATCGCCTTCTACGCTCTAAGAGTATTGATGTCCTTGACTAGAGAGAGACGCAACATCTCATCAAAGACTCTCAGAGACAACTCTCTCTTCTGTCGTCTCTTCCTAGTCTCTCTAACTCTACTTATCGCTGTGAACCCGGCTGGCTACTGAGAGCCGAGAGTTAGATTAAAATTCCTCCGACATCAAACCCTATCAGGTTAATAGTGCTGGGTGTGGGTTAGTGCTAGCTCCTCTACCACTAAACCAGAAAGGCTTCGTGAACCCTCTTAGACTCAGCTATAGCGAGAGAATTGACTCCGAAGGCTTAGCTAGCCCAGGGATGTCTCTTGACTCAGCTATAGCCAAGATCCAGAGGTTTCTGAGCGAGCTCGAAGCCCCGTTTGTAGGAAGGCGGGAGGAAGCTCTCGTAACAACTCTAGCTCTAATCACGGGAGAGCACGCTATACTGATCGGAGAGCCCGGCACGGCTAAGAGCGCTCTAGTCAGGAGAGCAGCAGAGCTTCTTAACGCCAAATTCTTCAAATACCTGTTGACGAAGTACACTGAGCCGAGTGAGCTCTTCGGCCCCCTCGACGTTAACGCCTTATTGAGAGGAGTCTACGTCAGAGTCACTAAGGATAAGCTGCCCGAGGCGGAGATCGCTTTCCTCGATGAGATCTTCAACGCGAACAGCGCCATCTTGAACTGTCTCCTGAGCTTGATGATGGAGAGAGTGATATACGATGGATACACGGAGATAAAGGCAAAGCTATGGAGTCTCTTTAGCGCCTCGAATAGAGTGCCAGAGGACCCCGAACTCGAAGCTCTCTACGATAGATTCCTCTTAAGAGCTTACGTGAAGCCTCTTAGTCAAGAGCTCTGGCCTCGGCTCCTAGATGCGAGCTGGAAAATAGAGAGGGGGGAAGTGAGCGTCTCCAAACCAACAATGTCTATGGAAGACTTAAGAAGCATAAACAAGCTAGTCCTATCAGTCAACCTGAACAACATCAAGAATCATCTCATCAAACTATTGCTTGCTCTCGAATCAAAAGGCATACATATGTCTGATAGGAGGAAGGGGAAGCTATTGAAAGTAATAGCCGCTCACGCTATAGCCAACGGTAGGACAACGGCTACTGTAGAAGACCTGCTTGTCGTCAAATACGTTGCTCCTAAGACTATAGAGGATTTCGAAAAGGTCTCAGTAATACTAATGGACGAGTTGAAGACGAAGGAGAGAGTATTGAGAGAGCTCAGCGAGATCAAGGCTAACGTAAAGCTCGCTGCGAGCAAGATAAGAAGCCTTCCTCCATACGATCCTCGCCTCATAGACTATAGCAGGAGTTTACGGAACGCCAGGAATAGGATAGTCAGCATAGTCAAAGACTTCGAGGAAGACGAGGAGGTAAGGAGAGTCTACTCAGAGCTTCTAGACGACATAGATGAGCTACTCGACGTAATAAACTCCAAGCTTAGCTAGAGGTTGAAAGATTGACTCAAAAGAGGAGCGTCATAGCTGGCGTAGGGGTCCTCGACGAGTTAAGAATCTATAGAGGAGAGAGGATAATCCGGATCGTTCTAGAGATAAAGAGAGCTCTCAGAGGAGACCCGCTTTCGAGAGAAGAACCTGAAAGCAATCGCAAGCTTTTAAGGCCAGAGCTGGCGACAGACATATTCTACCTCTTAAACCTGCCAATCCCCATGATCGTCGACTACCCTGGTGTGAGTGAAGAGAAGCCGGATAGCGAGTATGCAGAGAGATATGTTATAATCGCGCAACTACTCAAAAACCCCAAGCTTCACCATATCAGAAACTATACCGTAGCCGATAGCCTTGTTAGCACCGTAGCAGCTGCATCTATACTAGAGAAGCTAACATCAATGCTCAGTCGTGAAGAGCTAGAACACGAGTCGACAGATGAGGAGAGACGGGGGTGTAGAGGCAGCAAGTCCTACGGGAGAGAGCTCTCAGAGAAAGCCGAATCGGGGGAAGAGGCTGTAGACAACTTCGAGGAGGTGGTCGATAAAGCGCTAGACCAAGCGATGAGAGATGCCGAGACAGCGAAGAGAATCAAGGCGGAGCTCTTCTCAAAACTAGCTGGAACAGGCTCTATTCTAAGCTTCGAGGACACTGCTGAGAAGATATTAGAGCTCTCTAGGCTCACAGATGTATCCAAGATACTCGAGAAAATCGAGGGTCTAGACATCCCCGGAGCGAGAGGAAGGAAGATTAGAGTGAGGAGGGGGTGGGTCGAGGGGATAGAAGTAGGAAGCGACTTAGAGAGACTTCACTACTCACAGCTAGCGCTTCCAACAGAGTACTTCATGGTGGCTTTTGCCGAATCTAAGCTATTACTCTACTCGAAGCATGAAGACGTCTCGAAAGGACCGATCTACGTCTTACTAGACAAGAGCGGTAGCATGGTTGGAGAGAAGATAGACTGGGCTCGCGCAGTAGCAGTAGCTTTGCTGAAGAGAGCGATCGGGGAATCTAGAGCTTTCTACGCGCGATACTTTGACTCTTCAGTCTACAGCTTGATCAAAGTCAGTAGAAACCCGCGAGCTTCGGAGGTCGTTAATGCTCTCGCAAGCCTAGCGAGAGTAGCAGCAGGAGGGGGCACGGACATAATGAGAGCGTTGTTGACAGCATGTAATGATATAAGTAAGAGTGGAAGAGCTCAAGGGGTCAGCGACATAATACTCATATCTGATGGAGAGGATAGAATCAACGTGAATATTGTGAGAAACTCTCTAACTAAAGCTAGAGCGAGACTGCACACAGTGATGATTTATGGGAGCAATCAAGACCTCAAAGAGGTATCCTACAGATACATGACTGCCCAGAAACTCGAAGACTCGGATATAATAAGAGTTGTTGATTTTCACTAACATCGCGCTAGCTCCTAACCCCCAAGCCTGGCCATCACTACCCCTAGGGCTGAGACATATACTCCTAGCTCTATCACGAGGTCTGTCAAGCTTCGGTTAAGGATATCGATGAGTATCCTAGCATGCTCAGACACGCGTAACACACTAGTTCTCCTAACTATCTCTAAGTACAGCTTAACGATATCTCGATATGCTTCCCAAGACGGTTCTCGAAAGAGTCTTAAAGAGAGCCAGAAGAAGCTCTCTAGCTTGTTCTCTAAGTCTCTGAGTAACTCGCTTATATCCATATCGTCAATCTTCAAGCCTTCCGAGAAGTGCTTGACAGCTCTGTAGACAAACACTATGTTCTTCATGATCTGTAAGGCTACGGTGACACAGTGGATATCGAGAGAGGAGACAACTCTTCCTCCTAAGGTCGAGCCTAGCCTCTTATGAATCTCGTTCTCCATTAGCATCCGTCTAGCATTATTGAAAGCTATCTCCGCTAGCTCTAGTTTATCCGGGTTTCTAAGAGTATCCGTTAAGAGCTTCAATGCGAGATTTAAGCTCGATTCGAGAGCTCTCGGATCTTTCTCCCGCTCCTTCTCTCTAGCTAACATTACTTTCGCGTCTAGCTCTCCCTTAATCAGCTCGACTCCGGGAATAGATTTAGACAATTTTTCTAGAAGAGACTCTGTGTATCCAGATGTTAGCTCATTGAATGAAATCAGGACGAAGTCGTAGCCAGCAATTAGAGAAGCTAGAGTCTCGAAGAAAACCTGGTCTAGCTCTTCTCCCGAGAAGAGCTCCACCTGCTTGCTAGCATAGTGCTCGGAGAGAAGAGGAGTAGCTTTGATTCTAAGACTTCCATCTGGCAGAACGTCAATAAAGACCTTCGACCCTCTTGTAAGACCGTGAGCTCTAACCCACTCCTTGGGGAGGGTTACAGCGTAGGTGAACCTTCCTAGGAGCTGAACTCTCCTAACGAACTCTCTCCCCGACAAGCTAAACTCCTCCTACAAACCAGAAGACCGCGCTTCGTAAATATATATGCGATACTCTCCTCGACGCTCCACGACTCGTTAGCGATCTAGTGGCATTTCATGAGTCCTATTGCGGGATAGAGTGGTAACTTATAAATACCGGGCTCTAGCCCCTTTGGAGAGGTGAGGTGAAGAGGGTATGGCGGCTCCATCTAAGCCTCACTTGAATCTAGTAATAATAGGCCACGTGGACCACGGAAAGAGCACTATGACGGGCCACATACTCTACAGACTAGGGTATGTAGATGAGAAGAAGCTGAAGGAGATAGAGGAACTCGCTAGACAGAAGGGTAAGGAGAGCTTTAAATTCGCATGGATTCTAGACAAGATGAAAGAGGAGAGAGAAAGAGGTATCACGATCGACCCCGCCTTCGTCAAGTTCGAGACCAAGAAGTACTACTTCACGATCATCGATGCACCAGGGCATAGAGACTTCGTCAAGAACATGATAACAGGAGCTAGCCAGGCTGACGCAGCTGTTCTCGTAGTCTCGGCTAGGAAAGGAGAGTTCGAGGCTGGCATGAGCCCAGAGGGTCAGACTAGAGAGCACCTGCTTCTAGCCAAGACTCTAGGCATAGAGCAGGTCATCGTAGCCGTTAACAAGATGGATGCAACAGAGCCTCCTTATAGCAAGCAGAGATACGAGGAGGTTCTAGGCATACTTAAGAAGTACATGAAGAGCATAGGCTACGATCCCGAGAAGATACCCTTCATACCTATAAGCGCGTGGACTGGAGAGAACCTGATAGAGAGAAGCCCCAACATGCCTTGGTACGATGGTCCCGTGCTGGTAGAAGCTCTAGACTCTCTCAAGCCTCCGGCTAAGCCTGTAGATAAGCCTCTCAGAATCCCGATAGCAGGAGTCTACTCGATACCAGGAGCAGGCACTGTACCAGTGGGTAGAGTCGAGTCGGGAGTTCTCAAGGTCGGAGACAAGATAGTAATAATGCCGGCTGGCATCCTTACAGAAGTCAGAAGCATTCAAATGCACTACCAAGACCTGCCTAAAGCAGAGCCGGGAGACAACATAGGCTTCGCTCTACGAGGTGTCTCGAAGGATGACGTCAAGCGAGGCGATGTAGTCGGCCACCCAGACTCGCCACCAACTGTAGCAGAAGAATTCACAGCAAGACTTTTCGTGGTATGGCATCCAAGCGCTATAGCTCCAGGCTACACTCCAGTAATTCACGTACACACAGCTAGCGTGAGCGCTAGAATGACCGAGATAGTAGCTAAGCTAGATCCCAGAACAGGCAAAGTGCTCGAAGAGAAGCCCCAGTTCCTCAAGCCCGGAGACGTGGCTATAGTCAAGTTCAAACCAATCAAGCCACTAGTCATAGAGAAGTTCAGCGACTTCCCGCCACTCGGCAGATTCGCTATGAGAGACATGAATAGAACCATAGGGATAGGAATAGTGACAGACGTTAAACCCATGAGGGTAGACGTTAAGGCTAAGTAGCACCACCAAAGACTACTTCAATAAAACTACTGGGGTTTCCGACAATGATTTTTAAGCTGAGAATATGGCTATGGAGCAACAACGTAGAGAACCTCGAGAATGTAGCAATGCAGATAAAGGATATCGCTGAGAAATCAGGAGTAAAAATAAAAGGTCCAATACCTTTACCCACAAAGAAATTCAAGATAGCTGTACCAAGATTACCGCATGGAGAGGGGTCGAAGCACTGGGAGCGCTGGGAGATGAGAATACACAAGAGACTAATAGACTTAGAGGCTGACGAGAGGGTATTGAGGAAGATAATGAGGATACAGGTCCCGCCCGACGTCTATATAGAGATAAAGCAGCTATCTAGATAACTCTTCACCTCTATACTTGTAGTTTCATCGTCCGTTTCTAAGATATATTCATCGAGATTTCTTCCTATCGTGATTCTCAGCAAGAAAGCCTAGAGGCTCTGCTAACGATCAATACATAAAAGCCAGGAGAGCCACAGCTAGCTTTTGGATAAGAGTAGACTCTGCGCCGGGGTGCCCGAGCGGACCAAGGGGACGGGCTGGAGACCCGTTGCCCCTACGGGGGGCGCGCGGGTTCGAATCCCGCCCCCGGCGCCATCTACCTTTCCTTCATCGTAGAGGCTCAGATAGGCGTGGTATCATGATGGTTGTTTTCTCGAGACTCTTCTCTAGAGGTAGCCGGAACTTGTTTGATTCAAGTCTTATTCTCTGCGTTTTCGCGGTATCTAGGAAGACGTTGAGAGGATCTAGGGGTAGTAGCGAGCCGGGTGTCCAGTAGTGGATTGGCACGACGAGTCTGGGCTTCAGTATCTGTATCAGCTCCCAGGCTTCTCTACCATCTATAGTGTAGACTCCACCCACAGGCACGAATAGGGCGTCGGCGTCTCTCAGCCCCTCGAGTTGGCGTTCTTCAGGTATGTGGCCTATGTCGCCCAGATGGCAGATCCTGATATTGTCTACCCTGATGCAGTACGCTGTAGTTAAGCCTCTCAACCTGCCCTTGCTTTTATCGTGGTAGAATAGATAGCCTTCTATATCGACTCCAGAAATGCTCTTCTTTCCGCTAACGGCTTTCAGCACCACGCTACGAGACCCTCTCGCCATATCGATAGCATTATGATCGTAGTGATCATGCGTCACCAGGACTATATCCGCTTCTAGCCGACAGCTTGGCAACCCCACACTAATGCCGTCGTGAGGGTCTATAGCTATAGTCAGACCTCTTTCAACAATATTTAGCACGACGTATGAGTGACCGCACCACGAGACCTCAATCATAACCATACCCTCAAATCTGCATCTTAGGGTCTGGCTACCGTTTTGTGGATTAAGGTTCACTAAGGTTTTTGTGTATCTTCTAGTGATCACGCTCCGTAAAGCTTATAGAGTTCTTAAGCAAGTAGATGCGCCAGTGACCTCCCAGGTTTCTGAGACTCATGGAAGATCGTGGGGGGCTTGTGGAACCGTTTCCTGCTCTAGGTCGACCTAGAGCAGGAAACGGTTCCAGCTTAATCTCTTTTCTGAGATTTATTAGTTGAGAGTGTTTATTCTTCACTCGGTGTCCTCTCTTTGCTGTCTTTCAGAGGTCTCAAGATAGCTACACTTGACAATGTTGAAGTTAGAAAGCGTCGTGTCTTACTCAGAGTAGACTTCAACTCCCCCATTGACCCGAATACAGGAGAGATCCTTGACTACACGAGAATCAAGGCACATAAGGAGACTATAGAGGAGCTTCTCGAGAAAGAAGCAGCGCTCGTTATCGTTAGCCACCAGGGTAGACCCTTCGATAAAGACTTTACTAGCCTAAGGCAGCACTCTCGAGCTTTAAGCAAAGTGCTTAACCGAGAAGTTCTCTTCGTCGAGGATATATGCTTCGAGTCGGCAATTAAAGCAATAGAGAGCCTAAGACCTGGAGAGGTCTTAGTGTTGGAGAACGTAAGACTTCTAGCAGAGGAGATTATTGAGGAAGCTCCAGAGCATCATGCGAGAAGCTATTTCGTATCAAAGCTATCTCGATATTTCTCGCTATTCGTGAATGACGCTTTCTCAGCATGCCATAGAAGCCAAGCTAGTCTTGTAGGCTTCCCTATAGCGCTACCTAGCGTAGCGGGAAGACTCATGGAGAAAGAGCTGAAGGCCTTGTCTAAAGCGATTGAAGCGGAGAACCGCCCGCGAGTCTTCGTGCTAGGAGGCTCTAAGGTCGATGACGCGCTCAAGGCTATTGACAAGATGCTATCGAGAGGCATTGCTGACATTGTTCTAACCACGGGAGTCACGGCTCTAGTTCTCCTAGCTAGCGCTAACCTCATACCCCCGAGTATAGCCCCCAAGCAAGCGCGGGATGAGGGGTTGGTTTCTTTGTCTAGACAAATTCTCCAAAAACATGCAGACAGGATATTTACCCCCACAGACTTCATGGTCGCGTCTAGAGATAGCGCTGAAGTCGAGACACTCGAAAAACTATCAGGACCCCCCAAAGACATAGGCCCAGAGACCATACAGAGATATAGCGCGTTTTTAGATAGAGCAGGACTCATAGTCATGAAGGGTCCAGCTGGGGTCATCGAGGACCCCAGATTCAGGAGAGGCACCGAGGAGCTAGTCATGCGAGCATTGAGGTCGAGAGCGTACACTATCTTTGGCGGAGGACACTTAATCTCTGTGGTTGAATCGATGCCAGAAACTCTCAGAGAGAGAGCAGGGCATCTCAGTACTGCCGGCGGAGCGCTTCTCTATGCTTTCTCAGGAGAGAAACTGCCATGCCTTGAGGCTCTATCTCGCTCAGCTAGTATCTTCAACATAACCTAGCTATAGTGTGGATTACGAAGACACGTGTTAGGTAGCTCTTCCAGCTTAATCTTTTATTTCGGGAAATATTTTAAAGGAGTGATTTGAGTATTCTCTCACCGGCTGAGCGAGATGCCATTTGTTCGCGTAGGCGTAGTGGGTTACGGTACGATTGGTAAAAGAGTTGCTGACGCTATTCTCAAGCAAGACGATATGGTGCTAGAGGGCATAGCTGAAGTCTCTCCTAGCTACGCTACTCTCCAGGCTCTGAAGAAAGGAATCAAGGTCTATGTGAGTAAACAGGAGAACGTAAAGTATTTCGAGGAGCTTGGAGTAAAGGTAGCGGGGCTTTTAGACGATTTGCTCAGTAAAGTCGATCTAGTAGTAGACGCTACTCCTGCAGGTGTTGGTGAAAGGAACAAGCCTATATACGAAAAGCATGGAGTCAAGCAGGTCTATGAGGGGGGAGAGAAGGCTCACGTAGCTCAGGTCTCTTTCAGCTCTCTATGCAATTATGAGGAAGCTCTCGGCAAGAATAGCGCGAGAGTAGTATCCTGCAACACCACGGCTCTCTTGAGACTAATCTGTACTCTCCACAAACACTTCGGCGTAGAGAAGGTTCACGCAGTAATCATCAGGAGAGGAGCAGACCCAAAGGAGGTAGAGAGGGGTCCAATCAACTCCGTAGAGCTAGACCCTCCTAGAACTCCTAGCCACCACGCTCACGATGTGAAAAGCGTTCTCCCATGGCTAGACATTTACACAGCTGCAGTCATAGTTCCAACGACGCTCATGCACGTTCATCACGTAACACTCAAGCTATCGCGGGATGTTGAGAGAAGAGATGTGATAGAGGTTCTCAGAGAATCTCCTAGATTCATATTGATCCCGGCTACACGAGTGAAGATAATGGGAACAGCTGGGATAATAGAAGCGGCTAGAGAAGTCAGGCATAGATACGATGTGCCCGAACTTATAGTCTTTGAGGACTCAGTCTCGGTTTCTGGAAGGGAGGTCAATCTCTTCCAAGCCGTTCATCAAGAATCAATAGTGATCCCTGAAAACATAGACGCTATAAGAGCTCTAGCGGGCATAGAGAAGTCTCCAGAAGCCTCCATAAAGAAAACCGATCAATCTCTCGGTCTTACTAAATCACTATGGTAGGAACGCTAAACCGGCACTCTCTCATCTTTTCACACGAAATCTTAAATACCCTAGGAGAGTGAAGCTAAGAGATCACGGTATGAGCGGGCCCGTAGCTCAGCCTGGTGGAGCGGCGGGCTCTTAACCCGTAGGTCCCGGGTTCAAATCCCGGCGGGCCCGCCACACGAGATTTGAGCATTAGCAAGGGCTCCTATGCTTTTTCGAGTAGAGAGCGTCTTAGGATACGATTTGCGCTAAAGAGGAAACATTTAATAACTTGTTTGCTGAAATCCTCAGTGATAGGAGCCGCCGTAGCTCAGCCCGGTAGAGCGCCGGCCTCGTAGCGGATAACGGGTCAGCGGGAAAGCCGGTGGTCGCGGGTTCGAATCCCGCCGGCGGCTCCATGCGTGAGTTCGGCTTTCAAGCTACATCTTCGATAATCTCTTCCTACTAGTCATAGCAGCTAATGTTTTAGCATGAAGCTTTTCTACTTTAGCTATTACACTAGCATCTAGTAAGTTTCTCTCAAGAGCCCACGATATGAGTTCAGATATCCCTGAGACTAGGTCCTCTACCATGATCCTCACGTATTCTCTAGCTTCTTCCTCCTCCGCAACTTCAAGTAAGCGAGCTAGAGTCTCGTCGCTTGGATGAGTGATACCTGATTTGTACTTGCTTATAGCAGCTACAGAGACTCCTAGAGTCTCCGAGAGCTCTCTCAGACTTCTACGTGATAAAGCCTCCTCGATGATCTTCTTTCTAGCCTCTTTACTAAGAAGATGGACAAATCTATACTCCAACTCATCATACCCCTTTGTCTTAAAAAAGAGCTTCGGGAAATTTAGCGGGAGCACCCTTCTCGCGGAGCTTGACTCTTTTTTACTGCTAATCTTCAAGACTAATTCATCTCGACCTTCTTTACGCGTACAAGCGCGTGTTCTACAACACGCCTTATTATTTACCGCTACTCCAGTAGAGCCTCTAATGTGGCGAGACCCCTAACTCGTGCTCAACGCTCGAAGAAAAGTTATTAGGGAGTGAGCGAGCATACTCTATTATAGTGTGAGAGAGCAGGCCATGGCTTGCAGAGAGCCTGAAGTACCCTTGATTTCCTCGATGAGAGTCAGGAATTTAAGGCTAGCGCTTTGCAGTGAGGGGAGGTGAGGTCTTAGTACATGAGCTCCAGCGGTTTGAGTAGAAAGATACTAGAGCACGAATTGGTGCCAGAACATCGAGTACTCAGCTTAGAGGAGGCTGTAGAAGTTCTTCGAAGTCTAGGAGTTAAGCCGTGGCAACTTCCTCAGATAAGTGTTAACGACCCCGTAGTCAGACTCCTAGGAGCCAAGCCCGGAGACATAATTGAGATAAAGCGGAGAACTCCTAGAGGAGGCGTGAGTGTAGCTTATAGGATCGTGGTGTCGTTCGAGAAGAAGAAGTGAGGTGACTTTATTGACACGGAGAAGAGCTCAGCAGCGACACTTGAGCCAAGAAGAGCTCTGGGCTGTGTTTAAATCGTACCTTGAGTCTCTTGGGCTAGCTCGACAGCACCTAGACTCCTACAATGAGTTCGTGTCTAGGAAGCTCTCGGAGATCGTTAAAGCCAACTCGGAGATCAGACCTGCTTGGTGGAGAGTAAGGAGAGCTCAGCTGGCCGGCGCGCCCGACATAAGGGTGGTTGTAAGAATCCCCGAGAAGCTAGAGCAAGCATTCGGAAGACCTATGGTTAAAGAAGCAGACGGATATCAGCATCCAATAACCCCCTACGAGTGTAGGATAAGAGACATATCGTACACTGCTCCCCTCTACGCTGAAGTCACTCTTATCCAAGACGGCGTCGAGGTTGAGAGGAGGATAGTGAAGATAGCAGACTTCCCTGTGATGGTTAGATCGGTCATAGACCCTCTTAGTAAACTTAGCCCAGAGGAACTAATAGCCATAGGGGAGGACCCCCGAGACCCCGGAGGATACTTCATAATAAATGGTAACGAGAAAGTCATCGTGGCTCAAGAAGACCTAGCCGTTAATAGAATCATAGTAGGCCCGGCTCAAGCCGGAACAGCTAAGATAACCCACTCGGCTAAAGTAGTCTCTACGTCACTCGGAGTAAGAAGACAGGTTATTGTTGATAGAATGAGTGATGGCAGTCTAGAGGTTACAGTCTCTAAGCTCAACTACAGGATACCCTTCGTGATTCTCATGAGAGCTCTAGGCTTAGAGAAGGATATCGAGATCGTTCTAGCAGTCTCGACAGACCCCGAGGTGCAGCGAGAGCTATTGCCGAGCTTTGAGAAAGTAGCGGATTCCGTGAAAACCACGGAGGATGCTCTCAAGTTCTTAGGCAACAGGCTCGCGCCAGGCCAGCCGGTAGAGGTTAGGATAGAGAGAGCAGAGGAGTTCCTAGATAGACAGCTCTTACCTCACCTAGGCTCAAGTCCTCAAGATAGAAAGAAGAAAGCCTACTACTTAGCCGAGATGGCTAGAAGAGTTATAGAATGTTATCTGGGCAAGAGAGCTCCCGACGATAAGGACCACTATTCAAACAAGAGAATCAGGCTAGCGGGAGACCTGATAGCCGAGATCTTCAGAGAATCGTACGAGGTTCTGGTTAGAAACATTCAGAGCAGGATGGAGGAGGCGATATCTCAGAGAAGGAAGGTGCGTATAGTCAACTTGATCAGGAGCGATATAATATCAGAGAGGTTGAGGACAGCTATAGCCACAGGTAACTGGAGCCTAGAGAGAACCGGGATAAGCCAGGCGCTGGATAGAACCAATTGGGTAAGCCTCCTCAGCCATCTACGCAGAGTAGTATCCCCTCTGAGCAAAGTGCAGGCACACTTCGAGGCCAGAGACCTCCATGGAACACACTGGGGTAGACTCTGCCCCTTCGAGACACCCGAAGGTATAAACTGCGGTTTAGTGAAGAACCTAGCGCTATACGCCTACATAAGTGTTGGCGTTAGCGAGAGCTTTGTAGAGGAAATGCTCTACAACGATTTCGGAGTCCAGAAGCTAGACGAGCTAGTCTCCGAAGCGATCGCTACAGGAGTCCCGCCCGAGGTCATGGCGAGAGGGTCTAGGGTTCTCCTTAACGGTAGACCTATAGGCTATCACTCTGATGGAGAGAAGCTAGTCAAAGCTATTAGAGAAAAGAGGAGAATGAATGTATTATGCTCTGGCAGAGCTTTAGAGCATAGATGTTTCGAGATAAGCGTTGCTCATATAAAGACAGAGTTCATAGACGAGGTGTACATAAATACTGATGAAGGCAGGCTCATGAGGCCCCTCATCATAGTCGAGAACGGAGTGCCTAAGCTCACAGAAGAGCATATAGAGAAGCTGAAATCGGGAGAGGTCAGCTTCTGGGATCTAGTAGAGGAGGGAGTGATAGAGTTCCTAGACCCTGACGAGGAAGAGAACGCTTACATAGCAGAACTCCCCAGCGACCTGACGCGAGAACACACACATCTAGAGCTCTGGACTCCAGGTATACTCGGAGTAGCTGCTTCAACTATACCCTACATAGAGCATAACCAGAGCCCTAGGAATACCTATCAATCAGCTATGGCTAAGCAAGCTCTAGGGCTCTACGCGCTCAACTACAGGTTCAGGACCGATAGCCACTCGTATCTACTCCAGTACCCTCAGAGACCCATAGTTCAAACCCGAGGGCTAGAGATTATCGATTACAATGAAAGACCCTCAGGTCAGAACATGGTCTTAGCCATACTGCCCTTCGAAGGCTACAACATGGAGGACGCCATAGTGTTCAATAAGACCTCTGTAGACTACGGGCTAGCAAGAGCCTACTTCTTCCGCACCTACATAGCTCAAGAGCAGGACTATCCCGGAGGCTTAAGCGACAAGATAACAGTCCCTTCACCCAAGCTCTACGACCATAAGGGAGACCACTACTACAGAAAGCTCTCCCCCGACGGCGTTATCTGGCCTGAGGTAGAGGTAAGTGGAGGGGATGTTCTCGTCGGCAGAGAAAGCCCCCCTAGATTCATGGGCGAAGAGAGAGTGATATCATCAGCTCTCATGTCTTACAGAGATACGAGCGTCCAGCTCAGATACGGAGAGTCTGGGGTTGTTGATACAGTAATCTTAACTAAGACTTTAGAGAAGAACAAGCTAGTCAAGGTGAGAGTCAGAGACCAGAGAATCCCAGAGATAGGCGATAAGTTCGCTACAAGACACGGCCAGAAGGGAGTCATAGGCATGCTGTATCCAGCATACGACCTACCGTACACCGAGGAAGGAGTGACTCCCGATGTCATAATGAATCCTCACGCCATACCCTCCAGGATGACTGTAGGTCAGCTATTAGAGGTTATAGCCGGAAAAGTCGGTGCTCTCAAGGCTAGATACGTTGATGCCACACCATTCTTCAAGGAGAGCGTCGAGTCTCTGAGAATAGAGCTGCTGAAGTCCGGTCACGACCCTAGCTCGAGAGAGGTGATGTATGATGGGAGGACAGGGGAGATCATAGAGAGACCCGTGGTTATCGGGATATCTTTCTACCAGAGGCTATACCACATGGTTTCAGACAAGATGCACGCTAGAGCTACAGGCAAAGTCCAGCTTCTGACCAGGCAGCCAACAGAGGGCAAGGCTAGACAAGGAGGGCTGAGATTCGGAGAGATGGAGAGAGACAGCCTCGTGGGTCACGGTGCATCGATGCTCATAAGAGAGAGACTCTTGGAGTCCAGCGACGTCTACACGATGTATGTATGCAATCTCTGCGGACACATATCCTGGTTTAATAGAAAGAAGGGAGTCTACGAGTGCCCGATACACGGAGAGGAGGGTGATGTGAAACCCGTGAAGGTCCCCTACGCGTTCAAACTACTTCTACAAGAGCTCCTCAGCATGGGTATAAAGCCTGAGATCAAGGTAGCAGACAAGATCTCGTTGATACAGCGAGTGCTAGGAGGAGATAGCGAGTAGGGAGGTGAGGACTCAAGTGTCTCTATCGAGGAGAGAGGCTTCTGAAGAAGCTTACGTGATAGACTCGATAATCTTCGGCATACTGTCTCCTCAAGAGATAAGGAGGATGTCGAGAACAAGCATAGTCAGATCCGACATATACGAGCCAGACGGCTCACCCGTAGTCGGTGGTCTAAGAGACCCTAATCTAGGAGCAGTAGAACCAGGAGAAAGGTGCCCAGTCTGTGGTAACACGAGAGAAGAGCGTCCAGGGTGCCCTGGCCATTTTGGAAGACTAGAGCTCGCTAGACCCGTCATACTACCGCATGTCGGAGAGTACGTGCACCAAGTGCTTCAAGCCACTTGTAGGAGATGTGGTAGGTTAAGAATCCCTGCAGACAAGATAGTCAAGTATAGAGCTATAATGAAGAGATTGAGGAAGTGGCCTAGATTAGCTGAGGCTTTCGCGAAAGCCATCGCTAGAGAAGCGTCAAACGAGAACACTTGTCCTCACTGTGGTGAGAGAAACTATAAGATAAGATTCGTAAGACCGATAATATTCTTCGAGGCTAGAGTCGAGGGCGAGGTTAGACTCAACCCTATAGAGATCAGGGAGAGACTAGAGAGAGTCCCTAGCGAGGATGTAGAGCTCCTAGGGCTAGACCCTCAGCGAGCTAGACCTGAGTGGATGGTTCTAACGGTTCTCCCGATACCGCCTCTCTCAGTGAGACCCCCGATAACCCTAGAGACTGGGATGAGATCTGAGGACGATCTGACTCACGCTTTAGCAGAGATAGTCAGATACAATGAGAAGCTCAAGAACTTGATCGCTACAAACGCTCCCGAGCACATGATCGAAGAGGCTTGGATAGCTCTCCAGCAGCTAGTCGCGGCATACTTCGATAACGAGCTCCCCAACGTAGTTCAGCTAATGCATAGAGGCAAGAGACCCCTAAAGACTCTAGCTCAAAGACTTAAAGGCAAAGAGGGGAGGCTTAGAGGCAATCTATCAGGCAAGAGAGTCAACTTCTCAGCTAGAACCGTCATAAGCCCCGATCCGTGGATAGGCATAAATGAAGTCGGCGTCCCCGAAGATGTCGCTAAAACTCTCACTGTTCAGGTTAGAGTCACGCCTTACAACATAGAGGAGCTGAAGAGATACGTTAGAAACGGGCCATACACTTGGCCCGGCGCGACTTTCGTGTACAAGGTGGATGTTGATAAGAAGATAGACCTGAGATACTACAAGAACTATCAGCAGATAGCGGAGGAACTCAAACCCGGAGATATCGTGGAGAGGCATCTAATAGATGGAGACATAGTCTTATTCAATAGGCAACCGACATTACACAGGATGTCGATCATGGGGCACGTGGTTAGAGTAATGAGGGGCAAGACGTTTAGAATAAACCCGTTGGTCTGCCCGCCTTACAATGCCGACTTCGACGGAGACGAGATGAATCTACACGTGCCCAGACTCGAGGAGGCTCGCGCAGAGGCTAGAGAGCTTCTGCTAGTCGAGAAGCACATACTAACTCCGAGATATGGCGGTCCCATAATTGGAGGTAGGCAGGACTACGTGAGCGGAGCGTTTCTGCTATCGCTTAAGACAACGTTGCTAACTCGAGAGCAGCTCTTGTCGCTAATAGGAGTAAGCGGTGAGCTCAAAGAGCTCCCCGAGCCAGCTATACTCAAACCCGGCCCCTACTGGACCGGTAAGCAGCTCGTAAGCCTCTTCCTCCCTAAGGACTTCAACTATAGGAATAGAGCAAAGTTCAGTAGTGGAGTTCTCAAATGCGATAACGAGCTCTGCATGCATGACTCATTCGTTGTAATCAGGAACGGTAAGCTACTCATGGGGGCTCTAGACAAGAACTCTATTGGAGCAGAACAACCCGGCGCGATAATACACATCATAGCTCTAGAGTATGGCGAGAGTAAGAGTGCCGAGCTCATGGATACTCTCTTCAAAATCTTCATTAGATTCCTTGAACTCAAAGGGCTCTCGATGTCTTTCACTGATGTAGAGATACCTTCAAGCGCTAGGAGAGAAATCGAGGAGCTAGTCGAGGAAGCTAAGAGGGAGATCGAGGACCTCATCAGGCAATATCATGAAGGCAAACTAGAACTCATTCCCGGCAGGACTGCTGAGGAGAGTTTAGAGCTCAAGATAATAGAGAGGTTGCAGAAGCTTAGAACAGCCTCAGGAGATACCGCCATAAGGCACTTCGATATGGGCAACGATGTATTCATCATGGCTAGGACAGGAGCTAGAGGGAGTGATGTGAATATAACTCAGATGGCTGCAATGCTCGGACAGCAAACAATCAGAGGTAAAAGGATAATTAGAGGGTTTAGAACCAGAACACTGCCCCACTTCAAACAACACGATCTAAGCCCAGAAGCTAGAGGCTTCATAAAAGGCAACTTTAGAGACGGCTTGAGGCCATCGGAGCTCTTCTTCCACACAGTTGCTGGAAGAGAGGGTCTCGTAGACACAGCAGTCAAGACTTCTCAGAGCGGCTATATGCAGAGAAGATTGATAAACGCTCTTCAAGACATCGTAGTCTATAGCGATGGAACAGTTCGAGACCTCTGGGGTAACATAATCCAGTTCAGGTACGGAGAGGACGGAGTAGACCCCTCTAGAACCTACCATGGAGCCCCTGTCAGCGTAGACAGGATAGTGGAGAAAGTCAGAGCCAGGAGGTGGGCTAGGTGAAGAGGAGGAGTCTCGAGGACGCATTAAAGATAGCCAAGAGAGTCCTCCCAGTAGAGCTATTGACCGAGCTGACTAAGAGACTTGAAGAAGCGGATGATCTGACAGAAGAGGAGAAAGTAGAGGTAGTAGAGGAGACTGTGAGAGAATACCTAGCTTCTCTAGCTCAGCCAGGAGAACCCGTGGGGACTGTTGCTGCTCAGTCTATAGGAGAGCCTGGAACCCAGATGACTCTAAGAACATTCCACTACGCTGGCCTTATGGAGTTCGACGTAACTCTAGGACTACCTAGACTGATAGAGATAGTCGACGCAAAGAGCGAGCCCTCTGTCGCCATCATGGAGGTCTATCTAGACGATAACCATAGATTTAGCGAAGAGAGAGCAAGAGAGGTGGCTAGGAGGATAGAGTACACTACTCTAGAGAAGGTAATGTCTAGCATAGAGTATAGTCTCGGAGATAGAACGATCGTGATCAGACTAGACGTCGACATGCTTGAAGACAAGGGCGTGACAGCAGAAATGGTAGCTAGAGCGGTTGAATCTCTAGGCTTGGGAAGCGTTGAGATCGAGAATCCTACAACAATCCTACTAATGGTGAGTGAGAAGGTACTTCCAGACGAGAAGCTCTACGACTTCAAATCGTATAGGGATATTGAGGCTAAACTGAGAAAGCTCTACTTGAAGGGGATAAAGGGCATAACCAGGACTATAATCAAAGTTCGAGACACAGTAGTTGAAGGGAAGCCCGTCAAGGAGTACTACATAATCACAGAGGGTAGCAATCTAGCTGAAGTACTCGCTGTAGAGGGTGTAGACTATAGGAGAACAAGAACGAATAACATATTCGAGATAGCCGAAGTGCTCGGGATAGAGGCAGCTAGAACAGCTATAATCAATGAAATAATGAGGGTTCTGCAAGACTCAGGGCTAGATGTCGATATAAGACACGTGATGCTAGTAGCGGATGTGATGACGTGGACGGGGACAATAAGACAGATAGGGAGGCTGGGGGTAGCGGGAGAGAAGCCTAGCGTTATAGCTAGAGCAGCCTTCGAGGTAACAGTCAAGCACTTCTACGAGGCAGCACTAAAAGGAGCTAGAGAAAGCTTAAGAGGCGTAACAGAATCCATCATTGCTGGTCTTCCTCCAAGAGTAGGAACCGGGCAGGTGCTACTATCCGTGGAGAGTGGGAGGTAGAGCTGGGATGTCTGTAGTGTCAAGCGCTGTGCTAGAGAGGGAGATCAAGTCTCTAGTCAAGAGCGGTAAGTACTATCTAGGCTACAGGAAGTCTCTCAAGGCTCTAGCCAGAGGAGAAGCGAAACTCGTAATCATCGCTAGTGGAGCCCCGCCAGCGATCAAAGAGAAAGCTCTCTACTACGCTAAACTCTCCGGAACCCCCGTTATGGTCTACGAAGGGAGAAGCGTAGACCTAGGCGGAGTCATAGGCAAGCCATTCCCGGTTTCTATAATCGCTGTAATCGACCCAGGAGCCTCCAGGATAGTCGAGCTAGCCTCTAGAGCCTAGAGGGTGCCCCCTTGAGCATCGACTCTAGCAGGATAACCGTTGAGGAGCTAAGACTAATGTCGGCTTTCAGTGAGCTAACTAGATGCACAGCGTATAGGTGCATCATAGACTCTGAAAACAATCGAGTAATATTCCTAGTCGATAAGAGCGATTATGGAAGAGCGGTCGGCAAGAACGGCAAGAATGTCAGAATTCTCAGTCAAGTCTTCAAGAGGCCTGTCGAGATAGTCAGATACCCCGATAAACTCGAAGAAATGATAAGATACTTGTTCCCAGCAGAGAGCATTGAGAACTTCGAGCTTCAAGAATCTAGAGAGGGGAAGGTTCTGATCATCAAGATTAGAGAAGAGTACAAAGGTAGAGCAATAGGGAAAAACGGTAGGAACATAAAGAGAGCTAGGCTACTACTAAAGACTCTTTTCGGAATCTCGAGAGTTCAAGTGAGGTAGAGCAGAGTAGGGGTTAAAGGCTCTCACGCCGAGGAGAGCAGGGGAGTACTCATGACTGGCAAGAAATCCCCCCAAGGTCTGTATGCTGCCAGAAAGCTTAGAAGAAAGAGGCTCAAGTTTAGATGGAGTCAGAGAGACTTCAGAGTACGCATGTTGAGGCTTAAAGAGAGATACGACCCTCTAGAAGGGGCACCCATGGCTAGAGGCATTGTGCTAGAGAAGGTTGGAATTGAGTCACGTCAGCCTAATTCAGCTTTAAGAAAGTGTGTCCGCGTTCAGCTAGCTAAGAACAAGAAGGTAGTCACGGCGTTCGTTCCATACGATGGAGGGATACTGTATATAGATGAGCACGATGAAGTCATAATCGAGGGAATAGGCGGTAGCAGAGGCAGGTCTATGGGAGACCTGCCCGGTGTGAGATACAAGGTTGTCATGGTTAACGGCGTTTCTCTAAAGGCTCTCTGGCTGGGGAAGAAGCAGAAGCCTAAGAGATAGTAGCGTTCTAGCTCTCGCTCTGCTCTCCATAAGGTCCTCTTCTTCGAGCAGAGCGCAAGCTAGGCGGGCTCCTCGTTCTTCTCCTTCTTCTCCTCATAGCGATCATCGCCACGAGAGCTACGGTAATCGCTGGGACGACGATGGCTAAGAAGACTTGGAATCTCGAGATGGACGGTATTACACTTTCCGACTCTAGCACGAAGTCTACACACTCTCTCCACGTGCTTGGATCGAATTCATTGTCGTGATCCCATACGGTTGCATGACCTGCTCTGACCATGTGAGCGTTCACGTTGAGAAGACAGGTATCGTTCACTCTATGGTATACCACAGCGACTACTCTCCCATACCTATCTCTCACTCTTACATTGTCGATATCCAGGTATATTCTAGCTCCTCGAGGTAGAAGAGACTCCAGGTAGAGCTTAGAGACATCGCCCTCCGGCGTCCCCAGCTCGGGAGCGTTGATGTCAGCGAACCTGACTCTCTCGATCGAGTTTGCTAACACACCCTCCACTCTGCTCTCTAAGATCAGGACTTCTAGCGTATCTCCATCGATGACTCTCACCACCTCCGCGGCTGCATCAAAGGAAGTTACTGCTATCGAGGCTTGAACGAAGAGTAGGAGTACGAATAGAGCTAGGGAGAGAGACCTCGTCACTACAGGGTTAATCACGTGAGGTCACCGCACGCGCAGAGAAACTCGTGCGCTACTCTATGCAAGTCCTCGACGCCGGCTCCTGTTTTAGCTGAGACTAGAGGCACTCTAGCGCTCTTCACGAATCTCGATAGAACAGAGAGTAGCTCCGCTAGTAGCTCCCCGTAGAGTGTCTTGCTCTCTCCCAGGTGTCTAGAGAGTATCCTAGAGTCTCTTCTAAGGTCGCCTGTGAACATGATTCTCGGAGCCAAGTCTATCTTATTGACTACAGGAACAACCTCTGCTCCGAGCTTTCCTCGCATAGAGGCAGCTAGGATCACTGCGAAAGCGTAGTCTTCGAGTCGATGCATAGTCGTAGCGTCTAAGACGAAGAAGACTAGGACGCGCTCACTCGAGAACTCTCTGAGAGTCGTTATGAAGTCAGCGCCGAATCCTGAGAGTAGGAAGATGTCCATCTGGCCCGGAGTGTCGATCAACACGTAGTCTCCCGGAAGCCCGGCTATCGTTTTCACGTATCTCTCCATGTCTTTACTCATTATTTCTAATGCTTTCATTAGAGCTCCATTAGGACCTAAGCCGAGCTTTGTCATCAAGTCTCTAGTGTTAACGAAGAGTCTGATATCATAGCTAGGCTCGTAGGGCACGAATTCTGCCGCTGGGTCGATGTTGACTAGCGATGCTTCTATATGCTGTACTTCGCGAAGCCATCTCCCATAGGCGGCTGTCAAGCTACTCTTCCCCGCTCCCGCGGGACCTGAGAATACCACGATCTTAGGCATCTTACCCCCTACTTGGGATCAGGGGAGGAGAGCTTATTTTAAGTCGATTTAGCGCCACTAGCGTCTAGAGTCCTCCACACTCGAGGAAAGGATGCTTCATTACTCTTCTCTAGTAGTTGCTCCTCGAAATTATAGACTAGTACTAGCAATGGCGGTCTATCGCCTATCTTTAACACAGTATACCCTACTGGTAGCTTGAGGAGAATCTCGGGACTTGCTAGCCCCAGCTTATGTGCTAGCTCTACATAATTCCTAGTGAATCCCCCGAAGACCATCATGGTTTTCGTGTTATCTAAGACTATTGGAGGGACATCGATGGGTGATTGAGTAGCGTAGATCAAATGTAGCTTCTTACTCCTCCCCTCTCTGGTAGCTAGGGTTAAGTGGAAAGCCAGGTTGGCGGATATCCTCCAAGCCTCATCCACAACGACTACGACTCTTCCAGGTAGCCCCTCTTCCTCAGCCTCGACGAGAAGGCTTGAGAGAGCTAGAGCTACGGCAACGTTTCTATCGCTACTCTCTAATCGAGAGAAATCGTATACTATGAGTCCACGCTCTAGAAGAGACCCTCGGCATACACGGACTTCTGTCTTTTCGCTCCAAGAGGTCTCTCTGCTAGAGTCTAGAAGCTTTAGAGCCAAGCCGTCAGTGCGAGGCATCGGGATGCACGCGTCTCTATCGATATCCACGACTCTAGTCGCAACCCTAGAGAGGAGCCTAGCTAGGTCTCCTTTAGGGTCCAGGACTAACACCATGTAGGGATCTAGTCGAGACTCAGACCTAGCTCCTAGCTGAGCAGCTATTCCTGCTAGCAGAACAGTCTTCCCCTTCCCCGTAGACCCGAAGACTCCTATATGGGCCTCGAAATCTCTCGGCCACGAGAGAGCGATAGTGCTATGCTCTTCCACGCTTCTACCTATCACTATTCCCTCGTGCTCATCTAGCATTCTCTGAGAGAGCATGAGGGGTCTTAGCTTCAAAGACTCTTCTAGTGGAAGAGGTCTCAAGAGCTCCGGCAGGCGGTTAGTGTTCACCTCCTTGAACGATATCCCCGTCTCAGCTTCGAGGAGAGCTTTGAAAGAGCTAGCTACCTCTCTAGCAGGCCTACCGTCTTCAGGAATCCAGAGCACTACAGCGAGCGAGCCGATGAGAGGTCTATGGTCAGCCGAGACCCTCCTATAGAGTTCTCTCAGGAACTTGATTCTCTCAAAGTATCTCACATGCTTAGTTGAGTCGTAAGCGAACTCCGCTCTCCTAAGCTCGTCGTCTATGTAGCTGAGGAGCTTGCTCTTACTCGATGTGAACACTGTAGACACTATAGTCAAACCCGCTCCCAGAGACCTCGCTATCTCTCCCAGCTTCTCCGCTAAGACCTGGTCTCCTTCAGGAACCCGCTCGGCTACAAGCGCTACCCCCCTATACCTCCTCCCATCGACCTCGAGCTCTAGCCACGTAGAGTTTCTGAGAGAGATCAGCGGATACAACGCGTCTCTAGTCGAGAACATGTTCTTAGCGATTAGAGCGAGCGATAGCCCGGCGAGAATTATTATAGTCACGTCGATAAAAGAGACCATGACTACACCACTCTTACACTAAGCCTGCCTCTACCTCCGAGAAGTCTCGCTACAGCAGTAGTAGCTAGGAAGAGAGTTGTCACATACAGCGCGGGCACTGTGAGATAGTATAGAACATACGTCTTGAATATATTCCAGTCCACTAGAGCTAGCTGAGTCGCCACATAGTCCAGATAGTCTTTCGTAGAGACACTGGAGAAAGCGGGTGTCTCACACGCTCCCAGAGAGACCTCGACGCCTATTTCTGAAGGCTTGTTCGCGATGAATCTGAGAGCTTCTCCCTCTACACCTCTCCACCTCCATATGCCCTTCTTGATCTCGACATCACCGTAATGCTTCACATTCACGTTGCAGAGTCTAGGATACCTGACGTCTATGTAGTCTCCGGTATTCGATTTAACTCTAATCACCCACGCTCCATCCTTAAAACTCAGCTCATGCGATGTGGTAGACGAGAAGACTATAACGCCGGGTTTCGCTACGAGGATCAAGTGGGGAGACGTCAGAGGTACCTCTCTATCCTTAGAGCTAACGGTGAAAGGTCGAGGAGCAAGCCTAAACTCTACTCCCGCGTACTGAAGAGACGCATACAGAGGCTTGTTGGTAGGGAGCGCTACAATCTTAGAGTTTGAGGTATAGCTAGACATCGCTAAGCCATCCTCAGAGAGCTCGTATACAGCGATATCGCTCCCACTCTCATCTCTGATCACTAAAACCCCGAAGCTAGCGGGATGCCCGTAGGCGCTCGTCACGGATACTCTGAGAACAGTGAACGTATCGGGTGAGAGGAGCTGATGCCTCTCTGGCTCTAATTGCGCGATAAACACAGGTAGCAACGGCAAGCCAATGTTAAAGACTAGGCAGAACGCTATCAGCCATGCTCCAGCATCTCTCCCTATCCTAAAGGGGAGAGCGTAGAGAACGAGCCCCAGACCGATCAGGATATACCCATACACTCTGACGAGGGTAGCTATAGCGGCTAGCAGAACGCAGAGCATGATTGTTAGAGTAGCCATTTTGGATAAGGGTGATATGATGGCGCTAAGTAGAGGAGAGATCTTCGAGATAAACGGGAGGAAGAGTAGAAGGCTCTCGAGTATCTTCACGGTAGCAGATACGCTTAGCGCGCTAAGAAGCCATGTTTCAAAAAGACCCCAAGACCCGCCTAGATGGTAGGCTATTCTGCTCGATGCATCGTATATGCTGAAAATGACTAGAGCTAGGAGGCAGGCGTATACAGCGTCTACCATAGACTCGGGAGCGAGCTTCTTAAGCCTAGCTAGAGGGATAGGAAGCGCGTATATCAAGACACCTAGATAGAAGGTGAGCATAGCGAGCTTCAGGGCTAGAATGACGAGACTCTCAGTCACCACTCTCTACCTGATGGCGTTCGTCAGGATTGCTGCGATATACACTATCACTTTGAATACTAGAGCCCCTATCGCAAGCCAGAAAGCAGCCCATACAGCGTCTTCAGCGAGACTACTACCAAACTTCTTTACCCTAGCTAACGGTATAGGGGATCCTCTAAGAGTCCAGGCTATACTCCAGGTTAGGAGAAGAAGAGCCCAAGCTAGCGCCGTGATTTTAGTCGTCCACTCCTCGACCGCTTGAATCAGAGACTCCACTGAAGCCCCCGCGTTATAGTCGGTGAGTATATTCGGAGAGCGTCTCCTCACCGGCTCTAACGGTTCTAACCAGAATCTGAGTCTAGTCGGTGGCGGCGAAGACCTTCTTAAAGGGTTCTAGACTAGAAGCTATTAGGTAGGTGGTGGCGAGATCTGAGACTACGAATTCTAGGAGCAGACAGCATGGGTGTTAGAAGCTTAGCTACGCTCGTAGAATGCAGGGATATCATAATAGGCGTAGATCTAGGGGCTGCTCTAGCTCCAGTCAGGTTCGGTCTCCCTCCTCATATACTGGAGCTGAAGAGACTCGAGGAGGTGCTCGACTCTATCAGAGTAGCTCTATCCGAGTCTCACTTAATCATCATAACACACTACCACTACGACCACTACATGAAGGACCATGCAGATCTCTACGCTGGGAAGACGCTCATAGTCAAGAACCCTCAGCGCGACATAAACTTCAGTCAGAGAATGAGAAGCCATAGGTTTTTGAAGAAAAGCGGTTTAATCGATAAGGCTAGAGTAGAGTTCGGCGATGGGAGACTCTTCTCTATAGCTAGAGACCTGACTATAGAGATGTCGCCCCCTGTCTGGCACGGAGAAGCGGAGAGCGTTGTAGGCAAAGTGCTGATGGCTAGGATAGAGTGTGAGGACGAGGTAGCGATCTTCGCAAGCGATACCCAAGGACCGGTTGATAGAGAGGCTCTCGAGATTCTAGTCAAGTGGTCAGAAAGGAGGCCGCGATATCTGGTAATCGGTGGTCCAGCAACCTATCTAGAGGGGTCGAAGCTTAGCCGCGGAGTCGCGGAGAAGGGCCTCGCTAACCTACTCTATTTGATAGAAAAAGCTAGACCGGATTACCTGATAGTTGACCACCATCTCCTAAGAGACAGGAGCTATAGAGGATACCTAGCTGAGCATTTTCGAGTTGCAGCCATGCGTGGTGTGAGCCTGCTGACAGCAGCCGAGTACGAGGGGAGACCTGTTGAACAACTTGAAGCATGGAGGAGAGAGCTTTGGGGGATAGAGTCAAGAAGCCGGCATTCATCTTCCTAGAGTGTGCAGTCGAAATAGTACCCGAAGAGATTAGAAGACACCCTAAGGTATTAGAGAGCGCTAGAAGGTATGCTACGCGCTCCGACCTAATGCTTCTCGACAAGAGCATCCACTATAAAGCGATGAGAGAGCTGGAGAAGAGGTGGAAGCGAGGCAGACCAGACATACTTCACGCTTGCCTATTAGCGTTAAGCGATACCCCTCTAAGAGCAGAAAACGCTCTCGATGTATACTTCCAGGTGTTCGATGGCAGAGTCTTTGCTATAAGCTCGATAACGAGATTGCCAAAGACATACGAGAGATTCAAGGGGGTCATAGCGAGCGCTCTAGTTAGAGAGAAGATAGTCGATGATAGCGGGAGACCTCTAATACTCAAGGTGGCAGATAGCCTCCCGGAGTTTCTCGAGAAGACCGGCTATGAACTCTTCCTACTCTGGGAGAAAGGAGAGAAGGCGAGACTAGAGGACGTAGCTAGAATACTCGTCGAGACGAGCGGCGCTCTCGGCATAGGGTGTTTTCCAAGAGGCGACTTCGAGACAGAGACTCTCAGCCTAGCGAAGCGGAAGTTCTCCCTGCTATGCGGAGAGTCTCTAACAGCCTGGGGTGCAACGTTCAGAGTTCTTACACTGTTGGAGAAGATAATGCTTAAAGACTGTCAGAGCTACTAGAAGAATAAAACTTAGAGAATGCTGGTGTTCAGCGAATGAAGAGAGACGAAGAGAGCAGATTAGTTAAAGTAACGGAGGTCGTGGTCTCCTGGAAGCAGTTCAGAGACCCCTATACAGGCTATTCTGGTTACATTCTAGGACTCGATTTGATACTAGAAGACGGGAGAGTCTTCAACATGGTAAATATCCCCTCAGATGTAGCTGAAGCAATTAGAGCCTTGAAGGGCGAGACCTCAATTCCACGTAGGCAGAGCTTCTTCACACTAGTGCTCTCACACGAGCCTTTTAGAGATGCTCTATCTCAGCACATTGAGAGCATAGTCGTGGACGAGTTAGACAAGTCTACAGGGCTCTACTCAGCGTCAGTTAAGTTTAGAGAGGATAACGCAACGATCTCTATAAAGATGATACCGAGCCACGCGGTCTTCCTGGCTCTTCTCACCAACAAGCCGATCTTTGTTCTAGAAGACCTGATAGAAGATAGCTCTCTTAATCTTCAAGAGGAATAGTCTTAGAGCATGAGTAGAGAGAGCAGAACGTCGAGATACTTGAACCCCCATGGAGACTCAGCGATTCGATTATACCGAAAAAGGTTTCTGAGGAGCTTCGTAGCATACCGTGCTTCGACTAGATCCCTCTGGTCTTCAACCCGAGAAGGTCGCAGACCCTCTTAAACTCCTGCACAGTTACGGGTAGCCAGCTCGCTATGTCTAAGTAGTCTTCTATACTCACATATCGACCCATGAGGCTCTCCTTAGCTCTAGACTCTATCTCTCTCAAGAGTCTTCTCCTTATGTCTCTAGAGGACATACACGAGACTACGGCTTTATCAATGTCTCCATCGAAGTCGTAAAACGCTCTTACCAGTATGCAGAGAAGGCGAGAGAGCTTCTCTGGGACTCCTACAGTAGAGCCTCTAAGCTCTATTCTCCTAAGCTTACCCCACGGCACTAGAGACTCTACGAGGCTCCTCGTCTTGATATCATTATCTCCTCCTAGAATCGGGAAAACGTATGCATCATAGCTGTAGAGTTCGTCTGAAGTCAGCGGCTTGTAAGCGTTTCTCGTTATCACTGCTACTCTCTCTATCCCCTTACCCCAAAGGAACTCAGCAGAACTCTTAGCCGTAACCACAACTCTATTATAGCCTACGTTTTTCTCGAGAGTCTCGACTATCGTGGGCGAAGAGCTAGCTATCACTAGATTCTCGTCCCACAGATGTCTCCTGATGTACTCTAAGGCATCAGCTATCTCGACATCTAAGTCGATGCCTTCGAGAAGCCCCTCAGACCCTAGGTTATTCCTTCTTCGCGAAGCTCCTAGCTCGATCACGAATAGAGGCTTTACGTTTATTGAGACGAGTTTTTCAAGATTATCGCGAGAAACTAGAACTCTCTTGGAGCATCTTAGCCGACGGGTTAGAGTAGAGTCAGCTCTCGTAGAGCCTGGTGGTATCACTATCCGGTATTCTTGTGAGCTAATGGTTTCGGTTTTGAAAACCTCTCCGAAAACGTGTTCATCGCATATAACAGCATCATTGAGAAGAATCTCTAAGGCTATTCTTTGAAATCCCTGTCTCGCTAACTCGCTTCTACTGAGGATTACCTTGACTCCTACACTGTAGACTTCTCTCTCCCTGAGAGTCTCTAGTAGGAGTTCGCGTAGCGTCCTGTATTTCTCCAAAGCTACTCCACGTCTAGAAGTACTCGTCTAGACTTTTATGATATACGTTTAGCTTCCTGCCTGCTCTAGCATGACCTAGCTTCTCTAGAGTGCTCCACGAGTATCTGATGATAGATGGTCTAGAGCCTTCTTCGAGCACTCTCTCCAGCCATCTCAGTGTTCTCTCGTCTGAAGGATAGCCGCTCCCCTCAACACCATAAATGCTACTGAGGACTCTAATCCGAGTGTCTCTAAGATGTTTGGCTATTATGCTGGCTGCAGCTACCTCCACGTATCTCTCGTCGGCTTTCTCCTCAACAATTATAGCGCCCTTGAACCCTCTTGATCTAAGCCTAGATATGAGTTTAGAGGAGTCGCCGAATTTATCTATCGCGATTCTAGCGTTTAGGATCTCGTCTCCCACTCTTCTCTTAAGATTATCGAGTAATGCTTGTATCTTGACTTCCTCGAGTATGTTCACGTTGAATGTATCTATCTCTCTTGGCGATATGGCTGTTACTGCGAAAGGCCATCTCTTAAGCGTGTGATAGAGGTCTCTTCTCTGCCTCTCGCTTAACCTCTTACTGTCTTTGACTCCTAGCTTTAGAAGATGCTCTTCGTCTGCATCACGTATGACGATTGCTGCTACGAAGAGCTCTCCTATTACGCTACCGCGCCCGGCTTCGTCAATACCTACTCTCAGCATGCTTTAATCACCTCGATCTCTTAGCCTCGGAGGCTAAAGCCTCAACCCACGCTACCACCTTGCTTTCTGGAGTCTCTAGAGATTCTATGAGTTTCCGAGACTCTACTCTATGGCTTTCGGGGTCTCTGAGTATCTTTCTCAAGATATAGGAGGCTTCCTCGTAGTCTCTAGCATACGATATAGGTAACCCTAGCTCTGCTAATTTTACGTCTATCCTTATTGGTTTAGAGAAAACCGATATGCCCGGGACTCCTAGTAGTGCAGCTTCTCTAGCCATGGTTATCCCGCCCGTGACCACGGCTACAGCATGGCATTCGAGAGCAGGTCCTAGTATCGGCTTCTCGATGACCTTGACTCCCTTCATGGACTTGACTTCAATCAACTGACTCTCGTACCTAGGCAGTACGACGGGCGTATAGCCCTCACTTAGCACTACTTCGCTTAGCTTGATTACTATGCTCTCTCCTCTACGGTCATAGTAGTGAGCCATGAACTCCTCCGGTCTTAGCACTACATAGCTTAAAGGCTTCAAACCCGCTTCTGTGACATCTTCTTCATGTTTGTTACACTCGAATCTCTTCACCCAGAGAAGCTCGTCTACCCCCCTGTAGGTCTCTATCACTGTGAAGTCTTTGAGGAAGTATTTAGCCAAATCCTCCGCTATGAATTCGCTCAGTATGGCGACTCTAGCTAGAGGGTAAGAGAGTCTATTCATTGCTTCTCCATGCGGGGTATCTCCCATAGCGATATAGGGTATCCCGAGACCGTATGCTACCCTCACAGCTGGAGGCGAGGGGTAGGATATGAGAGCAACTACATTCTTATCCTCTAAGACAGGTATGAGGTCTATCATTCGCCCAATATCGGCTACAAGCTTTCCTTTGAGCGTTCCTCCTCCATGTACCCCCACGACGATGTAGTCGTGGACTCCTAGCTTAGGCAACATCATTAAGCTATAATCATAACTCCTAACCGTGACGAGTGGTCTGAAGCCTCTAGCTCTCAGGATTTCCGCCAGACTTGCTGATAGGAGGAGCCGTTTAGGCGTCGACGCATCAAGCCATACTATCTCATTTGAGCCCAGACCCCTGACACCCCCGATTACATACATGGCTGGGCTCTAACTCTTTTGTCGCTTCTTAAGAGCTAGCGCTATTACCTCGTTGCTCGCATCGCTATCCGGAGCATTCAAACCCTTCATAGAGGACTCTTAAAGGCTTTAGTTTAGTTTAGTATAGGCGGGATGATAGAGCCGACATAGTCTGAGGCGTTTTGCTGCTGATGTAGGGTCAAAGGGTTGACCGAAACGTTTTTAAGGTGCTCTCTCTCAGCTAGGCCTTAGAGCAGAGAGGTGGCTTCTTTGAGCCAATGGATTTAACTCTAAGAAGGTTCCGTAGGGCTCCTCAAGCTGAGGAGATAGTCCCAGAATACTGGTATAACATAGTCCCGGACCTTCCTAGACCGTTGCCTCCACCTCTCCTACCGAGCGGTGAGCCAGCGCCTATCGAGATGTTCTACAGACTCTTCGCTAGAGAGCTTGTCCGGCAAGAGGTCTCTCAAGAGCGCTACATCAAGATACCAGAGGCTGTCAGAGAGGTTTTGATAGAGCTAGGGAGGCCAACGCCTCTCATTAGAGCTCGAAGACTCGAGAGACTTCTAGGCACAACTGCTCGAATATACTTCAAGTACGAGGGGGTTCTGCCTACAGGTAGCCACAAGGTGAATACAGCGGTAGCTCAAGCATACTACAATAAAGAGGAGGGTGTCGAGAGGCTAGCTACAGAAACAGGAGCTGGGCAATGGGGTTCAGCGCTCTCTCTAGCTGGCGCTCTCTTCGACATCAAGGTTAGAGTGTTTATGGTTAAGTCTAGCTACATGCAGAAACCCTACAGAAGAGTCTTGATGGAGCTCTATGGAGCAGAGGTAGTGCCGAGCCCCTCGCCCTACACTAAAGTAGGGAGAAGCATACTCGAGAAAGATCCGGATAATCCCGGCAGTCTAGGCATAGCTATATCGGAGGCCATAGAGGACGTGTTGTCAGACGAGAAGGCTAGATATAGTCTGGGAAGTGTATTAAACCACGTTCTCCTCCATCAAACAGTAATAGGCCTAGAGGCTATCAAACAACTGGAATTAATCGGCGAAGAGCTTCCCGATTACGTAATAGGATGTGTAGGAGGAGGGAGCAACTTCGCGGGACTATCCTATCCATTCATGGAGCTTAGACTAAGAGGGAGGAAAGACATAGAGTTTATAGCCGTAGAGCCTAAAGCGTGCCCCTCTCTAACCCGGGGAGTCTACGCGTACGACTACGGTGACACGGCACAGCTAACACCACTCCTCAAGATGTACACCGTGGGCCACAAGTACAGAGTCCCGCCAATTCATGCTGGAGGACTGCGATACCACGGAGATGCTCCAAGCCTATGCCTCCTTGTAGCCGAAGGCTACGTGAAGGCTAGAGCATACCACCAGACAGAGGTCTTCGAAGCCGGGAAGATCTTCGCTCAAGCAGAGGGCATAGTCCCCGCTCCAGAGAGCGCTCACGCCGTGAAGGCAGCTATGGACTTAGCGAGAGAGATCGCTAAGACAGGAGAGAAGAAGGTAATCCTCTTTAATCTCAGCGGACACGGGCTCCTAGATCTTCAAGGATACCTAGAGTATCTCGAGGGAACTCTAGTTGACTACGAGCCTCAAGAGATAGACCTCTCATACCTCCCGAAGATAGGAGTCTAGACCTGGAGCTCTACCCGCTAATCTCCTCCATCTCTCCGCGTTCTTCTCTCTTTCCTCAAGTCGTCGCGTAGCTACAGCTACTCGTCGATAATCTAAAGCGGCAACTCAAATTAGGTCTCGCTCACGAGATACCGTAGGGAGTTAAGGTGTCCAGTTCTCAGAGGGACATAAAGGATTTCCTGAGGAGCCTGGAGAGGTGGGTTAGCTATCAGAAATACATGCTAGACAGCTTTAGACACGTAGACTCTAAGATAGAAAACGCTGATAGGCTAGACATGGTGATTCATACAAGAGCAGCGTTCAGCCATCTCATAAGAACACTCAAGGCTTTCGACGATTGGATGCAAGACCCTCTGATTGCTAGCGTCTTGACTAAAGAGCAACTACTCGAGGTCTGGAAAACCACTATGAGAATCCTAGAGCTACTCCTCAATCTAGACATGAGTCACACAAGTGAAGTAAAGAATACTCTGGAGAAACTGTATGCCGACAATAAGCTGAGCCCTGTACTCTTTCAGGCTAGATGGGTTTCAAGCGAGTCGCGTGAAGAACAGGAGCGCAGATGGCCGTCTATATCGATCTAGCTCTAGCGCTGACGCTAAGCGTTTCTAGAGCACTTCTACTTCTTTCTCCTTCTCTCTCCCTCTACTTCTAGAGAGTTCAGCCGAAGTCTCTATCGCATACCTTAGTCCAGCTTTCGCTTTTATGAAGTCTAAAGTTGTCTGCAGATTCTCGAATCTAACTTCTTGTAGAGTTCCATCGGGTCTCTCCTTCACTAGGAGTCTAGGCGGGTTTAGAGTATTGAGTGATGCGTTCTTGAGTTCCTCCTCTAGACTCAGAAGATAGTCTCTCACTTCAGCCAGGAGGGCTATGGGAGTCTCGGGGACTGCTCTGACATAGCTTCTCCCCACGTGCAGTCTCCCAACTCTTCTCCTCCCCACTCTTATCTCCTCCATGGTCTCATCTGGTCTCGAGAGCTCTCTCTCCTCGACTAGTGATAGGAGAGCTCTCAGGACCCTCTCCTCCTCCTCGACTTCCGCGAGCTTTCTCCGTATCCACTCAGCTATCTCCTCTAGGCTGGGCTGCTCTCTCTCCTCAGCCTCCACTCTGTCCCCTATGCTTTCAGTTTTCTTACAGTCTTCTAGCTGAGAGAACCCGATATTACCTTGCTAGCTGAGAAGACTTTCCGGCTCCGGTACTTTCATTAAAGTCTTCAAGTCGCTGGGTATAGTGCTCCAGTATTTCTTGATGAAACCTCTGTCTTCTGAGCCTCCTCTATACTTGTCTGTTAGCATCACGGGAATAGTGTCTATGATGGGATACCATCTGTTACAGTTGAGGCAGACTATGACTCCGTCTACTACGACTCTCCTAACGCACTTAGAGCACTCGTCTATGGGGACTTCTGAAGCGGGTTTCTCGTAGAGACCGCAGAATCTCCTGCATCTAAGCTTCTCCACGGGGCTCGAGACTTCTCTAGTCTCCTCTTTGAGCACGTGTATCTTGAGGCTTGTGGATTTACACTTGGGGCAGGCTAGGAGCTCTACGAAGTAGAATCTCATGCTCTCGCCTCTAAGCACCTCTCCTCTATGACTCTGAGAGCTTCTGCTAGCAACTCTTCAGCGTCACTCTTAGTCCTCCCCTCCGCTACTATCCTGACCACGGGCTCGGTCCCGCTCGGTCTCACCAGAACCCAGCCTTTATCCAGGATCGCCTTGACCCCGTCTACCTCTATCATCCTGTAACCTCTATATCTCTCCTTGACCGCTCTAACAGCGCATTCTCTCATCTCACCCACAGCTGGGATCTTGGTCTTGATAGTGTGATACTCTGGGAGCTCTTCAGCCAAGCTGGAGAGGCTCCTCTTCTCTCTAGCTAGCGCTTCTAGCATTAGAGCTGTCGCCATTGCTCCGTCTCTAACTAGCTGGAATGGAGCGTGAATATAGCCCCCGTTCTCTTCGAAGCCCGCTATGCCCCCTTCTCTCTTCAGACTTCGAGCTATGATTATAGAGCCCACGGGAGTCCACCTGACCTCTATCCCGTGTTTTCTTAGGTGCTCCTCTGCTACGAGGCTACTCGAGACTCCAGTGAAGACTACTCGAGGATAATCTCTCCACCTCGAGGCAGCGTAGACGGCTAGGATTGCTCCACTCCTATCGCCCCAGAGCACTCTCCCCTTCTCGTCTATGAATATAGCTCTATCCGCGTCTCCATCATGCGCTACTCCCAGCTCAGCTCTACTCTCTCTAACCAGAGCTGCCGCCTCTCTGAGAGAATCTGGTGTAGGCTCTGGCTCTCTTCCCGGAAACTCTGGATCCATGTGGCAGTTCAGCGAGAGAGCCTTAGCTCCCAGCTTTCTCAGCAAGAGCGGCGTAGCGAGAGCTCCGACACTGTTACCGCAATCCACTACTACTCTGAAGCCCGCTCTGGCTATGACTTCTCTGTCTACATGCTCGACTATAGAGTTGACGTAGTGCTCAACGAGCCCGATTCTAGTCTCGACGGGTTCAGCTAGCTCTCTCCACTCGAGCCTAGACGGCTCTCTCTGAGAGTAGAAGTGCTCCTCTATTACCGCCTCAGAGTCTCTATCGACCTCAATCCCATCGGTTGCAATCACCTTAACTCCGTTGTATTCAGGCGGGTTATGGCTCGCTGTGACCATGACCCCCCCATCATAGCCGAGAGTCCTCACAGAGAACTGGAGAGCAGGAGTGGGGAGGAGTCCAGCGTAGTAGACTTTAACCCCCTCCGCTAAAAGCCCCGAGATCACAGCTGATGCTATCATATCGCCTCCTGCTCTGACATCTCTTCCAACAAGTACTCTACTACCTCTTCCGAAGAAGGCTCCAATAGCTCTCCCGAGCCTAAGCGCCATCTCTGGATTGAGGTCTCTACCGACAACCCCTCTCACTCCATCAGTTCCGAAAAGTCTCTTTCTCAAGAGCTAATCCCACAATACTGCAGAAAAACCAGCCTAAAGTGTATTAAGGTGACCTCTGCAAGTCTCTACCCCGACTACAGCATTCTAGGCTCTTTACTCGTAGACGCTCTCCGCGTTCAGCCGAGAGACTCTAGCCTGCAGTCTCTGTTTCTCGTGCACGCCTCGAGCGCCATATCGTAGAGAGCTTGACTCATCATATTTAATACCTCTCCTAGCTTGATCATCCAGTCCTCCTGAGACCCCAGTATGATCCCGCAAAGCACTCTCTCAGCTCTCCTGACTGCAGCTCTACCAGCGTGGAGCGCGGCTACTTCAGGAGGTCCTGAGGGCGCTATGAAGCCTCTGGGTCTTCTCGACTCATATTTTCTCAAGAGGCTCTCGAGAAAACTTGAATCGTCCTCGGTTAAGAGAGACCGCCCGACGTACATTGAGGCCGCTGCGCGATAGAGAATCAACTGTATCCTCCTAAGCTCCTCTTGGAGCTCGGCATCTCTCAGAAAAGCTCTGGCTAGTCCAATCATAGCCATAGCTTCATCTACGCTACCGTAGAACTCTACTAGAGCGTGGCTCTTGGGGACTCTCAGCCCCCCTCTGCCTAGAGTATAGCAAACCTCGACCTCTTCCACTACGCCCCCCGCCCCTCTGCTATTCTAGCTCTCTCAAGACTTCGAGAAGAATGTCGACTCTTCTCTCTCTCCTCACCTTCTCGAGTCTCCTCTTAAGCCGGTGCTCACCCATCCTACCAGAAACCTTTATAGCTAAGCACACAACCTTTAACCCCTCGGATGTCAGAAATCCCCTCTTATCACAGTATATTCCTCGATTCTCAACCACTACTCTAAGCAGGCGAGATATCTCAGACAAGGAGTTCACAGGAAACCCCTCCAAGCTATGACTAGACGTCTATCGAGCACAGCGAGCTATTCATGTCGCTTGCTCATCGCCCATACTCAGGCTTTGGGAGAGCCTAAGCTGTAGCCGAGCGCGAGTTCTATAGTCATACAGTGTAGAGCTTCTGGACTACCTCGCTTGGTAGCTCGCTCTCATGGATCACTCTAAAGGTTCTAGGAGGCTCTCTTGTCTTCGTGTTTAGAGGAACGTATCTAGAAGAGTCTTTCTCATCTCTACTCTTAAATACTCTAACCTTAACGTACCACCCGTCTCTTCTCCTAACATAGACGTATTTCTCATGTTTTCCGCTCAAGTCAGAGCCCTCTCTTCGAGGCTTAACACGTAGACCTTAAAAGTAGTGATGTGAGTTCAGCTGACCGGAGGGCTTTCTAGAAATGCTGGTTTACGATATGCACTGCCATCTCTACGAGTATGGATACGAAGAAGTATCCAGGATCCTAGAGAAAGATAGAGAGCTACGGGTAGTCGCTGTCTCCGATGACCTAGATTCTCTGATGAGGACGCTAGAGCTGAGCCAGATATACCCCGATAGGGTAGTGCCCTGTGCTGGCTTTCACCCCTGGAATCTGAGGCGTGGTGGTGGACTGCTAGAAGTCGATGAAGTCCTCAGAATAGCTTACAGAGTTGGTATCTCGTGCTTAGGAGAGGTTGGCATAGACGCTAGATTCGTGCCGAGCTACACCATGCAGATCCAGCGGGAGGTGTTTCTCCGCTTCCTCAACCTAGCTAGAGAGACCTCGTCCTTCCTTGTACTCCACACTCCCGATGCCTGGCGAGAGGTCCTCGAACTCCTGGAAGACTTTGAGATAGATAGAGCTCTATTCCACTGGTACACGGGTCCTCTAGACTTAGCGCAGCTGATAGCGCTAAGAGGCTACAAAGTCTCCATAAATCCCGCTATTAGAATTCAGGAGAAGCACGCTCAGATAGCTAAGAGTGTACCGTTAAGCTCTATAGTCTTCGAGAGCGATGCTCCTTATGAGTATAGAGGGCTTAAGCTGAGCCCTCTCATGGTGAGAGATACTGTCAAACTCGTTGCCGAGATTAGAGGATTGAGTGTAGCAGACCTTCTCGAGGTTGCTAGAGGGAATAGCGAGAAGCTTCTAGGCAGAAGCCTAGCCTAAGCTCCTTCTAACGAATATGCAATCATCACCCCCTCTTGGCTCCAGCCAGGCTCTCTCGACGTGCAAACTGTATGAATCGAGAGACTCTCTAGTCACACGACCCTCCAAGCATAGCTTCTTCTTGAATAAGGGAGCTTCAACGACGAGGGTCTCAGCCTCGCCTCCCTCAAATGCGGGATTGAAGCCGAACCTCTTGGAGAGAGCGATTATCTCCTCTATGTGCTCGGGCTTGAGGACGACTCCTAGGAATTTCGGGTGAAGCCCCATAGTAGAGATTCTGGTGATCACTATCTTGAAGCCCTCTCTAACGAGAGACCTCATGTGCTCCTCCTGGCTGACGCTCCATAGGGGAGTATAGAGCACGAGCCCTAGTCTCGACGCTATAAGACTCATCCTGTCTCTCTGGTACCTACTCGATATCACTCCAACCGCCAGACCCTCGGCTTTACGTCTTCTAGCCACTCTTCTCATAGCGTCCTCTAGCTCGAGAAGCTCTGAGTGCCTGGAGCCTGATATCGTGAACTCCTCTAACTCCTCTCTAACCCCCATGGCTTCAGCTTGTAGAGCTACGAGTCTAGTTGCTGGTGTGTGAAAAAGCCAGCTATCGTCTCTCATGCTATGAAACACTATTAGACACTCTAGACTGTGTCCCTCCCAGATAGCTCTATGTAGAGTGTAAACGCTATCCTTCCCTCCCGAGACTAGAGCGCATAGCCTCAACTAGTCTTTGCGCCTCCTCTACGCACAGAGCTCTAGCTTTCGAGAGAGAGCCATCAACTGGATCTGAGTCTGTTCTAGTCTTTAGCCTAAGGCTGATCAGCTCTATCCTTCTATTCTCATAGATGAGTATTAGTGCTTCGCAGAGATTCAGCTTAGCGTAACATAGTTGAACAGAGTCTAGTGCGAGCACCTCAGAGCACGATCTCGGGGCTTTAGATAGCCTAACGTAATAGTCTATGCTGTAAAGCCTATCGCCTCCAGGAGAGTCTACACGGATTACTCTATAGAATCTATCAAAGTATTCCTCGAGAACAGCTATGCCCATAACCGTTTTACTCCTCAAAAATAGGAGTCACTATGAGGAGCTTGCTTCCACAATAAGGACACTTGTACTTAACCGTCCTGCTACAAGCGTGGCAGAAGTAGGCTTCAAGAGTAGCTCTACACTTGGGGCAAGCGTAGGCTACTTGCTTCTTCGACCTACCAACGCCTCCAAGCAGGTCTATGGGGGTAGCGCAAATCCTACACTTGACAGTAAACCATCCAACATGACCCATCGAGTTTACTCCCTTCAACAGCCCTATAGTCATACTCGGCTACCTTCAAAGAGCACCTAGAGTAGACCTTATAACAATTCATCAGAGACTCTTAGAGCTCTCTGAGAGTACACTTCATAGAATGACTTAGCAATAGTCCGCTGAAGCCACGGTAGCATAACTAGCTACTTACAACGAGATCTGTAGATGAAGGCGCTGAGCATATCGTTCACCCGCGGTCTGAGGGTGATTGCAACAAGACGCATCCCGTCGCGATACCGTATGGTTCACGGTTTTACTAGGTATTCGATAGGAGGTCAGAGTTAGCCTCAAGCCTTGGCCATGACCAGTCTTCTCATTTATAATCCTTATAAGTTCTCACAACACAAGACGGGTAACAAGCGGAGAGCGGGCCGGTAGCTCAGCCTGGAAGAGCGCTCGGTTGGCATCCGAGAGGTCCCGGGTTCAAATCCCGGCCGGTCCACCAAAATCTTACTATTTCATTGTCAACCGTTAGCATACATTCTTGAGAGTACATCAGAGGCTTTGCGGGTATGTTTGAGAAATAAAAACCTTATAGGAGTAGGAGGCTGGAAAGCCCCCGGGGAAGAGAGTTGATTAGAGAGAATAGGGTTACTAGAAACGTCTATGTTGAAGAGTGGAGAGCGCCCAGCGTTGCCGATATGGAGGTAGAGATAGTCGAGAGAAAGGGTCTCGGCCACCCAGATCACATCTGCGATGCCGTGTCTGAGGCTGTTAGCGTAGCTCTCAGCAAATACTATCTCGAGAAATTCGGAAGAATCCTGCATCACAACGTAGACAAGGTTCTTCTCGTTGGAGGGCAAGCTAATCCATGGTTTGGAGGAGGGGAGGTTCTTCAGCCTATTAGGATAATAGTATCGGGCAGAGTCACTACTGAAGTGATAAGCGATGGTAGAGTAGAATACGTTCCCTTCGGGACTCTGATAGTAGATGCTTCTAAGTCGTGGTTGAAGAAGAACTTCAGATTCTTAGACCCCGATTCTCATGTGATCATAGACTATAAGATAGGCAAAGGTAGCGCGGACTTAAAGTCTATAGTTGAAGCTGAGGCTAGAGTACCTCTAGCTAACGATACGAGCGTAGGGCTAGGCTTCGCGCCCTTATCTACTCTAGAGAGGCTAGTTCTAGAGACTGAGAGGCTCCTCAATAGCAGAGAGTTCAAGAAAAAATATCCAGCTGTCGGAGAGGACGTTAAGGTGATGGGATTACGTAAAGGTAAAAAGATAACTTTAACTATAGCCACGGCTATGATCAGTAGCCTGATACTAGATCCCGACGAGTACTTCTCCATAAAGAGTGATGTGAGAGAAGAGGTTCTCACTCTAGCCTCGAAGATAGCGCCAGACTACGAGATCGAGGCTCATATCAACACAGCTGATTCGAGAGAAAGAGGGATATATTATCTCACAGTAACCGGTACTAGCGCTGAGCACGGTGACGATGGAGCCACAGGTAGAGGGAATAGAGTCAACGGGCTTATCACTCCATTCCGACCTATGAGTCTCGAGGCGACAGCAGGCAAGAATCCAGTTAGCCATGTTGGAAAGATATACAACGTGGTAGCTAGAGACATAGCTGAATCTATATACACGCTCCTAGAGCCGAGAGGCGTGAGAGAAGTCTACGTCTCCCTACTAAGCCAGATAGGGAGACCCATCGACGACCCCCTCATAGCTGATATCAAGATTAAGATGGCGCAGGGAGTTCAGCTAAGCCCAGATATAGCTAATGAAGCTATAGGAGTAGCTGAGGAGAAGCTCGAGAACATAGTATCGTACGTCGATAAGATCCTCAGAGGAGAGGTTCAGCTATTCTAGCAACCACTCTCAAAATTAAAATCTTATTAGCGCTTCTGTGGGAAAGATAGCTCGTGGGACCCCGATTTGGAGACCGAGTTGCCTGTAGAGGGGCTTATCAGAATCTTTAAATCGCTATCAGACCCTACTAGACTAAGAGTATTGCTGCGTATCGCTTTCCTCGGACCAGCATCTCCCATGGAGGTTTCGAGAGCAGTAGGGAGACCCGTGAATCTAGTATCCTATCACCTAGGATTCCTGAGTAGAGCAGGTATTCTGAGCAAGAAACGCGTTGGCAAGAAGGTGCTCTACAGCATCTCAGATGAGGAGTTCAAAGCAGTGCTTTCCCAGCTAGCGGAGTACGTTAAGCGCAATGATTTAATGATAGGGTCTAGGCTTAGGAGAGTTATAAAGAGGCAGAGAGGGCAGGCGCGCTAGATGAGGTCGACTAGCTACATGAAGGCGAAGCTAGCTTTATTCCTCCTCTTCGCTCTACTCTCTCTAGCTCATATTGTAGAAGCTCAGGTTGTCTCTGGAAAGATTTACGTGATGGAGTCTGGCGATGTGAAAGCCGTCTACGAGATAAGGGTTGAAACCCCTCCTGTGAACATAGAGACGACTATAATTAAGAACGCGGATAGTGTTATTGTTCGTTGCGACAACGAGCCTGTCCCATATGAGTACGATGAAGCGAGAGGCATTCTCAGATTTCTAGCCACCACTAGGCTCAGCGTAGTCGAAGCTTACTCAGCTAGACTCACATCGAAAAGCGGAGCGGTCTGGACTCTAGTCGTTAATCCCCATGGCTTCCCCGTAGAGGTCATTTTGCCCCCTGGGGCTGTTCTAGTCTCGGTGAAGCCTCAGGACTACAGGGTTCTCGCTCGCGGAGACAATCTAGTCCTAGTCTTCCCCAAAGGGACTGAGATAGAGGTAGAGTACGTCCTAGCGCCAGTCGAGAAAGCAGAAGCCCCCTCTCTGCTACCCTATATCGCGATCGCTCTAGCACTCTTAGTATTCGGCTTGCTCGTAGCTCTTCTAGTATATAGGCGTAAATTTCGCGCGAAGAAAGGATAGCGGAGCGCACTCTCTAGATCTGGATGAGAGAGATAGAGCTATAATCGAGGCTCTGAGAGAAAGAGGGGGGCTTACAGCCGTAGAGCTCCAGCAGATCACAGGCATACCCAAAACCCCACTCTATAGGAGACTCAAGAAGCTCGAGGAGGCAGGGCTGGTCGAGTCTATAGAGATATCTGGAGTGAAGAGATTCCGTCTCAAGACGAGAGATTAGCAATTGGTTATTTAAGTCTCCCCCGGTATGCGCTAGAGATGATGATGAGTACACGGCAAAGCGAAGAAGATGAGCTATCCTGGCCTTTCTGATATCCAGGAGCTCTCGCTAGCCTCTAGCCTAGCTCAAAAGCAGACTCTCAGACTGCTGTATCATCGAATTTAAAAAGACCTTTGTTGCAAAGCTTATAGTGAGGAGTAGTAGTTGAGCGAGCTGAAGCTCTTTCTAGCAATACTCGCTTTAAGCTTCGCGGGCGGCTTAACTAAGATGGCGGGCGGCTTACTCTACGGCTCTAAGTCTCTCCTAGTCGATGCTATCACCTGTTTCGCGAACCTGCTCGTGGCTATAGCTATGGTTGTCTTCTACAAGCTTAGTTTGAGAGAACCTGACGCAGACCACATGTATGGACATAGGAGGCTAAGGCTCGCCTCTATAGCTGTAGCTACGAGCACTTATAGCCTAGTATTGGGCTTCCTCGTGTCATATATCTTGTTGACTAGTGGAAGGGAATACTCTGTAGAGTATCGAGCACCACTCTTAGCAATTCTAGGTTCTCTCTTCTACGGGCTAGCCGTACTCCTAGGGAGAAGAGCTGGAGTAGAGGGAGAGGTATATGCTAGATACACGTATGGCGAGCTCTTAGAAAGCGCGATTGGAGTCATTGCGAGCTCTGGCGGTGCTTTCTACCACTACCTAGTCGACCTGGCTGGAGCAATTCTCCTAGTCGTCTTCTGGGCGGGGGAGACTGCTAGGAACTCCTGGACTCTCATAAACATAGTAGCCGATAGAGTAGAACCTTCTCTTTCAGCGGAGGTCAGGGAGTACCTAAAGAGTAGAGGGTATCTAGTAAAATCTCTCAGGTTTAGAGAAGCAGGAGACAGGCTGATAGGAGACATGATCGTAATACTGCCCGGCAGTATGAGCGTTGAGAAAGCACACGAGATAGCATCGCTGATAGAGAAAGAGCTAGTCGAGAAATACAAGTTAGAGGTGACGATCCACATAGAGCCTGACTCGTCTAACTCATAGCACTCTACTAGACCCCCACGCTTCGCTAAGATAGCAGATCACGCGGGTCCTCTCTCTGACCTCGAGAGATCTTTAGTCAGAGATGCCTTGAGAGACGCTATCTAGAGCGTCTCAGGCAACGCTCTCGGGAGAAGAGTCAGTAGTGGGAAGGCACTAGAATAGCTAGGTGTCGAATAGAGAGTCTTCAAGAACTCAGCGATATAGTCATAGCGGCTAGAAGGTCTTCGTCTTTTATCTCATATCTCAATCTACTATGTAGAGGCTTCGAGCTAGTTTCTGTTTCAGAAACTATCCTAAAGGATACGCCGAGACTACTTAGCTCTCTTGCTACACGCTCCCATCCAGGACCGCTACCCACGTTGACTATGACGTGGCTAGCTGGGACTATAGACGTGAGCCATTTTGTTCTCGTTGTTATCACTGTGCACTCGTTTTTCTCAAGCCAGATGAGGAAGTTGTCTGCGTAAGCTGCAAGAGAGCAAAGAGACCCTGGGTCCACACCTATCCTCAATGTATGGAAGCGTCTTCGAGGAGACAGAGCTTCGAAAAGCGAAGACCAGGGGTCGTCTCTGCATATCTCCTCAGCGCTACAGCCACAACACACGATAGCATCGCAATCAACTCGAGTAGTATCGGATACCATCAAGACAGCTACTCCCTGAAGACCGAGGAGACTCCTAGCTCTCCTAGCTACAGCCACAAACTCCGGGTCTCCTCTAAGCCAGCAAATGATCCTCGAGGTCTCTAAGCAAACCACCCCTCTGTAGTACAAGTAGGCTCTTAGTAGGCTACAGCTTAGAGCATAACTCAGAATTTTGTAGACCGTTTTGTGAAAGGATTCTGGGAAAGTTGAGGTCACTAGTATTCTTCGTACCAAAGATATTTAAACTATAGTATTAAAGAGGGTTTAACGGTAAGCAGATGTGGTTGAAGAGGTAGCGTCCACGAGTCTACTAGAGTTTATAGAGAAAGTGCCTCAGCCACTCCTCATAGTGACAGCAGGAGACCCCGAGAAGCCCGGAAAACGGGGAGGCATGGTTGTCGTGTTGTTTACACAGCTCTCCGGAGACCCGCTTCTCGTCGGCTTCACATCAGCTCCAGGCAGGCATACACTTAAGCTAATCAGAGAGTATAAGGCTTTCGCTGTTATGACAGTGCCGCGGAAGCTTCTACAAGTAGCTCTCAACGTATTCGGGGGAGTTTCTGGAACTAGAATGGATAAATTTGAGGCAGCTAAGATAGTCCCACAGAAAGGGAGGAAGATCGTAGCTCCCATTATACCAGAGTCTCCTCTAGTTCTAGAATGCGAACTCTACAAGGAGATAGAGATAGGAGACCATGTGCTAGTCGTAGGCAAGGTTGTCGACGCGTACTCGAACTCTAAAGAGCTCCCCTTAGTCTACTGGAACTCTGGAATCTATGAACTCAAAGAAGAGTCGTGGATGATACTCTGGAGATCCGGTGCTATGAAGACGTGAACGCGAGCCAAGCCAGGAGTCTATTAGAACTCCTCAAACCCCATGTAGTGATAGCTATCAGCACGGGCTCGTTTCTAGGCATGATTTACGCTGTTGGAGTTTGGGCCCTCTGGGAGGCCATCTATCCGGATAGACTCACTCTAGCCACCATAGCTGGACTCGTAGCAAACGCCATAGCTACAATGACCCTCATAGTTACTCTAGCTAAGCTGAGGAGACTGAAGCTATCACTAATCTCTGAGGTCTTAGAGCTCTCTCTAGCACATCTGCTAGCCTTCCTCACATCTGCCATCGTAATCTTCGATATCCTATCAAGCTAGGGGGTCACATCGATTTCTACAGTATCACACAGGACTAGTCATCTCGACTAGTTTTTTCTTCATCATAAACGCGCTCTCTACGACTAACTCTATAGCTCTAAAGACGTACTTCCCGCTCAGCACGCACTTAGCTCACTTGCTCGCATGACTCGAGCGCGCTCAAACCAGCGTAAAGCAAGCCCCGGGATTCCCAGCACTCAACTCTATCGCTTGACCGATCGATAGAACCTCGGATGTATGATAGCTTAATAGCCTACCATATAGCCTACACTTAGCGGCTCGGCTTCAGCGGAGGCGATGAGAGTGTTTGCCGTGAGAGCAGTTGTTCTGCATCTATCCCACGCTACGTTCGAAGAGGGGTGGGAGAGAGTGGAGAGTTTAGCCTATAGGTTACTCGACGTTAAGAGCGAGGTCGAGAGAGACTTGATGATCCCAGTAAACTCTATCAGGCTAGTTTTGCCACCGCTTCCCGACGTTAACTTCTTGGAGCTAGCTAAGAATATAGATAAACGTAAGCCAGACATGGTCATGGCATCCGTGGGGAATATCCCAGCTACACACTCCCAGCTCGAGGAGGCTGTAGCAGAGATAGCCAGACTAGACCTCATAGCGGGCATCCTCCTAGACGACCGTAGCTGGAGCACAGCTCTCAGAGTCTCGACTGTTCTCCACAAGATAGCAGACGAGAACGTAAACTATCCAACTCGGATCGGCGTCAATACTCTAGGAGAGCCTATAGTGACTCCCTACTTCCCCCTAGCTTATTCTCAAGGAGACCGCGATATAGTCACAGTATCGCTCCTCTACCCTAACTACTTGCTTGAAGCCTATCAGAGAGGGGGGCTTGAAGAGCTAGAGAGAGCTGTAGCTAGAGCTGGGCGTGTGGGTCTCGATGTAGCAGAGAAGGCTGCTAGAATTCTGGGCGCTGAGGTGGGGGGAGTGGACCTCAGCGTCTCCCCCTGGATGAACGAGTCTTCTCTAGGTCTCACAGAGGCAGTCGCTGGGACTAAGATGCCCAAGCCTGGGTACGCGTGGGGGGTCAGAGTAGTGAACGATGTTCTAGAGAAGGTTGCTGAAACCCTCCCCTCACTAGGCTACAATGAGGTCCAGCTCCCGATAGCCGAGGACTCTAGGCTTAAAGTCAGAGTAGTAGAGTCGAGTGTTACAGCCAGAGACTTAGCTAGACTCTCTGGAGTGTGCTTAGCTGGACTAGACCTGGCTGTCGTGCCAGCCGATGTAGAGGGAGTAGCCGGCTTGATCTTAGAAGTAGCAGCATACTCGAAGACTAAGAGGAAGCCTCTTGGAGTCAGAGTAGTCCCGCTGGCTGGAGTAGAGCCGGGAGACAAGGTGGCTTTCAAGCTATTCGGAGAGACTCCAGTCATACCCATCTGAGACGCGTGATGCAAAGAGGTCGAGTCTCCGTCCAGCTATTCTCAAGCTTTGAGGTGATAGTCTTGCCCATCGTGGGCCCACATCTCATAGAAGAGTACGCGCGCAAAGACCCCACTATAGCTAGAGCCTGGAGCGTTCTGACGAGCGACTTGGAGGTCCAAGAGCTGGCTAAGATGTCGAACGTGAACGCTGTCACGAGACTCCTCTACAACGATCACGGGCCCGTCCACATAGCTATAGTTTCCGGCGTCTCTCTCCTAATGCTAGACCTCTTGATTAGCGAAGGACTAGTCCCCTCTAGCTTAGGGCAGGGGGTAGTCAGGAATCTAGAGCAGTCTAAGATAGTGCTACTCCTTGGAGCAGCCTTACACGACGTAGGCAACGCTATCCATAGAGAGAGACACGAAGAGCTAGGAGCGTTGCTAGCCTACGAGATAGCCAAAAGACTGATTCCCATCATAATCCCCGGCGAGGAGCCTAGACTATACTACAGGATGGCTAGCGAGGTCTCCAATATAGTCTACTCCACAGCCTACAACGTGCCCGCGCTCACGATCGAGTCTAGTATAGTCAAGATAGCAGATGGAACAGACATGGCTGAAGGGAGGGCTCGCATACCGTACAGTAAGGGGAAGGCGGACATGCACGCCCTATCAGCACTCAGCATAAAACGCGTAGAGGTAGAGAGGGGAGAGAGACCGATCCACATCAAGGTCTACATGGATAGTAGCGCTGGCTTCTTTCAGATAGAGCATGTGCTATTGCCTAAGATAAAGAGCACGATTCTCTCAACATACATCGAGATAACCCCCATAATAACTGAGAATGGGAGGCAGAAAATTCTAGGTAAGATTCAGCTCTAAGAGTAGCGCGTGAGAGCCAGCCTCACTAAGAAGCGTCAAGTAAGCCAGTAGACACACCTCATGGAAAGTCTTTCCAGCGGAAAACCGCGGCGGTAACAAAGCATAGAGGCAAGCCTGGAGACCCTTCGGCAGTAACCTAGTCGGTAGCTTGAACTCGAGCGGTAGCTAGTCTTTTTAAGAGTCGATAACGTCATCTAATTATCTTTGGCTATTCGAAGAAGAGCAAGAGGTCTTAGAGAGACTTGAGCGCGCTAAACAAGCTGGTTGAGCAAGAGGTAGTGAGGGGTGTTGCCTCCATAGCTTCAGCTCTAACTGAGCCCGAGAGCTACTGTAGTCCACTGCTCTCAAAACATCTGCTCGACGCTGTCAGAAACGTGGGGCTCCAACTAAGAGTCCTCATAGGTTCTTCATTTAAGTGCCCTCTCTGTGGTAGAGTCTTCACTACTAAGAGAGGATACTTTCTTCACCTTACTCGTTCACATAAAGACATGGTTATTCATCTAGTCTTCCTAGAGTCGGAGAGAGTTCTTCGCTCATCTAAGAGGCTAGACATCGAGAACTCTTAGTCTTACTGTTCTGGATTTAGCGTCTTATCGAAGTAAAGATTGTCTCGAGACATCCCTTCATCTATAGCGTGATCACCAATTAAGTAGCACGACCGAAATTGTCATCGATTTCTGCAAGAAGTCGAAGCACGACCAGGCTTTTCCTCTGCTTCAGGACTGTGAGATAGAACTCTTCTTGAACATGCTATCGATCCACATAATCCTAGAGCTCCTTGTATGTTCTTCGAGAGTCGTTTTAGCTATCTTAGCGAGCTCTTCTACCACGACATCCGGCTTGTAACCGATATGTTTTCCATAAGCTTTAAGCGCTTTTACAGTCTCTACAACTAGATACCCGACATTATACGCGTCTCTTAATGCACTCTCATCTGCATCTACGTTCTCGCTATGAGTATAAGCCATACCCCAAGGCGGTATAATAGCACCCATACTGTTTAGCACAGACATGAGATAAGCTATAGTCATGAGAACTCCTGAATCTAAGCCAGCGGCAATAAACCCCGCGACTTTACCTTCTAGTAGGCTCCTACGCGGCTTGTGGAATATCATGTTCTCCATGCTTGTAAGTCTATCTATGAAGTTCTTCAAGACACCCGTGGGGCCGTACCAGTAAACGGGAGTCGCTAAGATAAGGCCATCGGAGTATAGCACTTTCTCTCCTATCTTATTAAAATCGTCATCACTCACTATGCACGGGAAAGCGCAGTATCTCGAGTTATCCGAAATGCAGCCTATGCACGGCTTTATATTATAGTCGTAGAGGTACACGATCTCTGCTACTCCACCAGCGTCAGCTACCCCTTTAGCAGCTACGTTCGCGAGCTTAGCGGAAGACCCGTACTTTCTCGGAGAACCGTTTACTATCAATACCTTAGGTTTAGCATTCACTTAAACTGTTCACCAAGAGAACTATTGTATAATAGTAATAGAGTCTAGAGCCTTTTAAATGATTAGGCTCTGATACCGTTATACGTGATTGCAATAAGAACCACAGATTTCCCGGTCTGATCTCCCCCCATTATTCATTTCTCACGTGAGGAAGGAGCTTCGTCAATGCTGGGTGCTAGTGTCACCTCTGTAGACTCTATTGTGGTGAACTTCGATAGGTCTGCGGTCTTGACTATTGTTCTACCCAAATCTGTCTCTAGTATAACGAAAGCTACGTCTTCCCCTATCTCTAGACGCGGGTCGAAGACGTAGACTTCACGGGGTACAGTGTACCACTCTATGTCCTCTTCTCTAAAGACTACTCCTCCGAGCCTGGAGTCGTATTTTAGCGAACTAGTCTTAACAACTCCTACTCTAGCTAGCTTCGCTGGGCGTGGGAGTAGAAGTTTTTCCTTGCTTCTTGTCCTCGTATCCCCGTAGACAAGCTTTGCCCCCATTCCGACTATCTCTGCTACGACGTATGCAGTATTTTCTTGCATGACCTCGTTTTCACTGACTCTAGCTAGAATCTCGATTATATCTCCCTCTATCTGCTCGACTGTAGTCTCTGCGGGCTCGAGGACTGTTATCGTGAGTGCTCCCAGCTTTAAGATACTCCTATTGAATCTTGTGATCGTGACTTTAGCACTAGGCATTTCTAGCTATTCACCTAACTATCACGTCGTGAGGTCCAGCTTCCGTCTTGGAGGCTGATGTAAGCCTAGCTAGCCTGCAGTTCCAAGACTCTCTCACGTTTCTAGCGCCAGCATACCCGAGTCCTGCTTTTATCCCAGCTACTAGCTCTGCTATGATGGAGTATACGCTACCAGCATACGGGACTAAGCCCTCTACCCCCTCGAGTATCGACTTCGAGGGTCTGGAGTACCTGTCGCTAGCGAATCTCTTCTCCATAGCCCCCTTGCTCGCCATCCCTCTATACTGTTTGTATACTCTATCTCCTATTCGTAGCTTCAGACCAGCTGATTCCTCTACTCCAGCGAAGAGCCTGCCCGACATTATAGATGAAGCTCCAGCGATGAATGCTTTAACGGCGTCCGAGGCTCCTCTAATCCCCCCATCTGCTATGATCGGCACTTTCTCCCACAAACCTACCTCTTCTAGCCCTCTTCTAGCCTCTAGAACTGCTGTTAGTGTCGGCATGTAGGCTCCTGTTGTTTCAGCTGTAGAGCATATGCTACCGCTACCTATGCCTACTCTAAAACCATCTATCTTCTCTAGTCTCGACACGTACTCGACTACAGCTTCCTTCGATCCAACGTTTCCAACTACTAGGTCTGCTCTGAGCTCTCTCGAGATGTTGGCTAGAGAGGAGATGACGTTTTCGTTATGCGCGTGCGCGACGTCAACTACTAGAGCGTCTACTTCAACAGAATCGAGCCTAGTGATCCTCTCGTAGTCGAAGGGGCTGATTGCGGCAGCCACTCTCAGCCTCCCCTTCTCATCTAAAGCCGGTTCTATGTCCACTAGCTTGACGAGCTTAGCTAACCCGAGCGCTTTATCCAACCAGTACTCTACATTACCTACGTCTAGAGCTAGCACAGCTAGAGGCTCTTTGCCGCTCATGATCAGAGCTGATGCCACACCCTCTCTACTAGCTCTCGCGACGAGCTCTCTCACATCGCCACCCGTGGCTATCAAAACCTCCCTATCTATCCCGGGGTCTTCGCTCTTCACTCTCAGAACCTGAGACACCTGCTCTTCTACACTAAGGTTCCTATGTATCACTCCTAGAGCCCCTACTCTAGCAAGAGCTGTGGCTAGCCTCCACTCAGTCACGGTATCCATTGGGCTAGAAGCTATGGGGATTGAGAGCTCAACGCTTTTAGAGAATCTGCTCTTCAAATCCACCTGACTCGGCTCGATAAAAGCCTTCCCCGGCACAACAGCCACATCATCGAATGCCAGTAGCTCACTCCAGATTTCGCTACTCCCCACGCCTCTATCTCCAAGGAAGGGGGAAGAGTGCTACCTGCCTAAAAAGACCTCCGCCTCTCGGGTCAACAGCTGAGCCAGCTATGGTAGATATTAGGCACAGAGTTTCTCCTCCGAGAGGCTCTGGGGGTTTCCACGGTTGATGCGGATTTGTGAACTCAGCGACCTCCAGGTTCTCGAGCGAGAATCTCTGATCAGGTATGATAATGGTAGATTACTTGTACCCGAGGAGCCGACGATAGCGTTTATCGAAGGAGACGGTATAGGTCCAGAAGTCGTGTCTAGCGCTATTAGGGTAATAGATGTTGCAGTAAGGAGAGCTTATGGAGGCAAGAGGAGGATTAAGTGGGTAGAGCTACTAGCCGGAGATAAGGCTCAAGAGCTCTGCGGTGAGAGACTCCCACTCGCTACTATAGAGGCTCTTAGAGTCATAAGAGCGGGATTGAAGGGCCCCATGACGACCCCTGTGGGCTCTGGGTGGAGGAGTGTCAATGTTGCTCTCAGAATAGCTCTAGACCTCTACGCTAACATAAGACCGATGAAGTGGTACGGGCAACCGGCTCCTTTCGTGTATGCCGATAAGCTGGACGTCGTCGTGTTTAGAGAGAATACAGAGGACCTCTATGTCGGGATAGAGTGGCAGTGGGATAGCCTCGAAGCCGAGGAGATTAGAGACTTCTTGAGTAAGAGGTTCGGGATAAGAGTTAGAAGTGACGCTGGACTAGGCTTGAAGGTGATAAGCAGAACGGGTACTGAGAGAATAATGAGAGCTGCTCTCAAATGGGCTATAGCCAATGGGAACAAGAGAGTCACCATAGTTCACAAGGGTAACGTGATGAAGTACACTGAAGGAGCTTTCGTGAAGTGGGCTTACGAACTCGCTCTCAGAGAGTTCAGAGACTATGTTGTCACAGAGGAGGAGGTGAATATGCTCTATGGAGGAGTAGTTCCTCCAAACAAGATCCTAGTCAACGATAGGATAACAGACAACATGATCCAGCAACTGATAACTAGACCCTGGGACTACGAGATACTCGTCACGCCTAACGTGGCTGGCGATATAATAACGGATGCTGTAGCAGCTCTAGAGGGAGGAGTAGGCATAGCTCCAGGACTCAACATGGGCGATGGGATAGCTGTAGCTGAGCCTGTTCACGGAAGCGCGCCAAAGTATGCCGGCATGGGTGTAGCCAACCCTACAGCAGCAATACTCTCAGCATCGCTTCTCGTGAGCTACTTCCTGGGCTGGAGAGAGGTGAGCGAGATAGTAGAGAGAGCGGTGAGGAGAGCCATAGCTGAGAAGAAAGTAACTCAAGACCTTGCCAGGCATATGGCTGGAGCGACTGTACTGAAGACGAGCGAGTACACAGAGCAACTAGTAGAGTTCATCGAGTCATCCTAGCTCTCTGCTCTACACGCTTCCCACGAGCACAGCTATCATTCTAGCTAGAGTAGCGGGAGTTCCATCGCCTACTCTCAGCTCAGCTTGAGGAGGGCACCTAGACTCTACAGCTCTAGCCGTGGTAGCTCCGATGGCTACTAGTCGCGCGTCTCGGATACCTATCTCCTCTAGAACGCTGCAGACAATTTCAGCTATCATTGGGCTCGTTAGAGCTAATACGAGCCGCTTGGAGTTCTCTAATCTCTCTCTTAAAATCTCGATAGACTCGTTCTTGACTCTAGGCTCGTAGACGGGAACTTCGAGAAGCTTTACTCCACCACTCTCTAGCTCTTCAGCGAACTCCCTAACTCCAGCAGCAGACCTAGCAGCGACTACGCAATCATACCCTCTTCTAGCTATCTCTCGAGCTAGACTCCGAGCATAGGGCTCTGGAGCCACGACGTCTGGCGGTCTCCCGAGAGCCTCCTCTACAGCTCTGAGAGTCTTGGGGCCAGCTACTCCGACTACGCTACCTCTCAGAGCCTCCAGTAGCCTATCCTCTACTCTCTGCTCTCTAGCGTCCTCTAGGAGGATTGCGAGAGCTCTAGGGCTAGTGAACGCTACTACTCTACACTCCTCGAGAGCCCTCAGAACCTCTAGAGAGGCGCCTCTTCTAGGAGCGAGCTCGATGAGAGGTATCCAGCGCGCGGTCACACCCTCAGCTTCTAGGTCTCTCAGCAGAGAGTCGTCGGGCGAGAAGACCAGGACCTCGGCTCTTTCACGCGAGCTTCTCACGTAGAGCCACCGTTCTCCCCACTATTATCACGGCTGGATTCTCGAGCTCTCCTCTCTCAGAAGCTTCTATCAGGTCTTCTATGGTTCCGGCTATCACCTTCTCGCTCTCCATAGTCGCTCTGATGACGACGGCTGCGAGCTCCTGGTAGCCTCTCACAGAGGCTATCTCCTCTAGGATCTCTCGAGCTCTTGACACTCCCATGAGGATGACGATCACGTCAACTGCTGAAGCCACTTTAGCCAAGTCAACAGCCTTGAAGCCCTTACCGGGGTCCTCCTGCCCCGTCACTACAGCGAAACTTGAGGATAAGCCTCTACTAGTTAGCGGAACCCCGCTTCTCGCAGCAGCAGCGATGAAACTAGGCACTCCCGGGACTACCTCGCAGTCTATCCCGTGAGACTTCACGAATAAGCACTCCTCCTCGCCTCTCCCGAAGACGTAGGGGTCTCCTCCCTTCAGCCTCACTACAAGCATCCCTCTCATCGCGTAGTCTACGAGCATCTTGTTTATCTCCTCCTGGCTAGGCCCCCCTCCTCCCGGCTTCTTACCGACATCGACCAAGACTGCTCCCGGCTTAGCCTCCTTGAGCACCCCCCTGGGGGCTAGTCTATCGTAGAGTATCACGTCTGCTTCTCGAACCAGCTTGAGCCCCTTTACGGTTATCAGCTCGGGGTCGCCGGGGCCTCCTCCTACGATGTATACTCTGCCTCTCCTCTCAGCCACTAGTCTAGCACCTTGTCCATGTAGCTCTTGATAGTCTCCGCTAGAGCCGCTCCTAGCTTCTCTGCTCTCGAGGCGTCTTCTCTTGCTCTAACCCAGAATCCCTTAGAGCCGCTGGGGGAGAGCACGCAGGAGACCATCACCAGCTCTCCCTCTCTATACGTAGAGACGGCTCCCACGGCAGCCTTACAGCCTGCTCTGAGAGTCTCGACGAAGCTCCTCTCAGCAACCAGCATAGACCAGGTCGCTCTATCAGCTCTCCCTCTCAGCATCTCCGCTATTGGGCTGTCTCTGGGAGCGACTACTGCTATCAAGCCCTGCCCTGGAGCTGGAGTGAAGGGGATTAGGGGTAGCCTCTGGTAGTTGATGCTTACTCCTAGCCTCAACAAGCCTGCTTCAGCGACTACTATAGCGTCGTATGCTCCGCTCTCGAGCTTCCTCAGTCTCGTGTCCACGTTTCCCCTGATGTTCTCCACTCTGACTCTATCGTTTGCAAACCTGATCTGAGCAGCTCTCCTGATGCTGGATGTGCCGACTACGGAGCCCGGGGGGAGGTCTTCTAGAGACTTGGGGGAGCTTTTTCTGAATACTATAGCGTCGAATGGGGGGTCTCTCGGTGGAGCGTAGACTATCTCTAGCTCCTCGGAAAACCTGCCGGGCAAGTCTTTAAGGCTGTGCACGGCTATGTCCGCCTCTCCCCTTAGCACTGCTTGGTTCACCTCTTTCTCGAAGATGCCCACGTCGGCTATCTCGTATAAAGGCTTGTCGCGAACGATATCGCCTTTAGTTTTAACCGTGACTATCTCGAACTCTAGCTTTGGGTATATGCGCTTTATGTGCTCAAGTGCCAGCATTGTCTGAGCGATGCTCAGCCTACTCCCTCTAGTAGCTACCCTTACCTTCATCTCGCAGACCCGCCGAGACTCTTGAAGGAGTCGTGGATAGCTTCTATTACGTGGTCTAGCACCTCGCCCCTTATGGGTAGCCCTGTGAATATAGCCTCGAACTGGCTCGGAGTCACGAACACGCCTCTCTTCCTCATCTCCACGTGGAACCTCTCGTAGAGACTCCTGTTGCTCGCTCTAGCGGTCTTAGCGTCGAAGACCTCCCGGCTCGTAAAGAAGGGGGTCAGCATGCTTTCGACTTGGTTCACGTAGACTTCTATCCTAGAGCTCTGAGAAGCCTCCTCGAGAGCTCTAGCTATAGACCTGGCTGCGTGACCAGCTACCCTGTAGACCTCTCCCTCCTCTAGAACCTCTATAGTGGCTAAGCCTGCGGCCATGGCTAGAGGGTGAGCGTTGAAAGTGCCAGCGTTGAAGACCCTGCCTGCCGGAGATATGTTCTCCATGATCTCCCTGCTGGCTACAACAGCGCCTATCGGCATCCCTCCTCCTATTATCTTGCCTAGAGTCACTATGTCTGCTTTGACGCCGAAGTACTCCTGAGCTCCACCCAGAGACAGCCTGAACCCCGTGATCACCTCATCGAATATCAGCAAGGCCCCATGCTTCTCAGTGAGTTCTCTCAAGAACTTCAGGAATCCTTCTTTGGGAGAGATAACTCCTATGTTGCCTAAAACCGGCTCAACTATTACCGCGGCTATTCTGTCACCATGTTCTCTAAAGACTCTCTCAACGCCATCGAAGTCGTTAAAGCTGGCTACGAGAGTCAGCTTAGCGACCTCCTCAGGGACCCCCTCGCTCATAGGGACTCCGTAGTGCTCAGCAGCGCTCCCAGCTGCTACTAGAACGCTGTCGTGAGCTCCGTGATAGCAGCCATCGAACTTCAGTACAAGCTTCCTCTTAGTCACGCCTCTAGCGAGCCTGATGGCTAGAGCCGTAGCTTCAGTACCGCTGTTCACAAATCTGATCATGCCGTGGGGATTCACGTATTCGAGGATTTTCTCAGCAAGCCTCACCTCTAGCTCGTATGGGGCAGCGTAGAGCCACCCTCTCGATACCTGCTCTAGTATAGCCTTCTCAACAGCCGGGTGTCTATGCCCTAGTATTAGGGGGCCATATGCTTGAACCAAGTCTATCAGCTTCTCTCCGTCAACAGTGTAGATGTACGGCCCCTCAGCCTTCTCGACGAAAAATGGGTAGGGCTTGACGGCGGCTCTAACAGGGCTGTTGACCCCCCCGGGGAATACTCGGAGAGCTCTCTCTAAGAGTTCCTCGCTTCGAGGCAATGCTACCACCTCTAGAACGTGAACCCTTCTCTCAGAAGCCTAGCCGCCTCGAGAGCGTGGTAGGTTATGATTATGTCTGCTCCAGCTCTAGCTATAGCTGTCAAGACCTCCATCATGACCACTCTCTCATCCACGACTCCTGCTTCGCCCGCGGTCTTCACCATAGCGTACTCTCCGCTGACATTGTAGGCTGCTAGCGGGACGTGGGGAAAGTTCTCTTTCAGTAACGCTATCACGTCTAAGTAGGCGAGAGCAGGCTTGACCATTATTATATCGGCTCCCTCCATTATATCTAGAGCGGCCTCCTTAATCGCCTCTCTAGCGTTCCTCGGGTCCATCTGGTAGCTCCTCCTGTCGCCGAATCGTGGAGCAGAGTCCATCACTGTTCTGAAGGGTCCGTAGAAGCCGCTAGCGTACTTAACAGAGTACGCCATTATCCCGACATCGCTGAAACCGGCTTCATCTAGAGCTCTCCTGATCGCTGAGACCTGTCCATCCATCATGCCTGAGGGAGCCACGAAGTCTACCCCGGCCTCGGCCTGGCTTACAGCAATCCTGCCGTAGAGCTCTAGCGTTGCGTCATTGTCGATCACAAGCCCTCTAGCTGTCTGCTTCGGTATCCCGCAGTGCCCGTGGTCTGTGTAGCCGCAGAGACAGAGGTCTGAGAATAGCACCGGCTCCTGGCCCAGCTCTCTCCTAATGAACCTCACGGCTCTCTGGACGACCCCATCTCTAGACCATGCTTGAGAGCCGTAGAAGTCCTTGTGCGAGGGTACTCCGAAGAAGAGGAAGGACTTGACGCCCAGGTCTAGAGCCTCGCTCAAGAGCCTAGCCAGCTCTGGAGACTCGGGGGGGTAGTAGTAGTGCCCTTTGAGCGACGGGGTCTCAGCCGGCTTGCTGAGATTCTCGTTGACGAAGACGGGCAGCATGAAGGCCGAGGGGCTGAGTCTCGTCTCGGCCACTACGTCTCTAACGCTTCTAGAGAGCCTGAGCCTCCTAGGTCTTAGGAGAGGGAACTCTCCCACGCTCACCTCTAGTCATCCTTTCGAGTTCTCTAACATAGAGGCTATAAATGCCTCTGACGGCTTCCATGTTACCGTTGCTGGCACCCGACCTCATGAATAAGAGGAGGGGTCTCAGCACCTTCCTAGTGTAGCTGTCCAGTAGTAGCTCTAGTTTCTCTCGGGAGACCCCCCCTTCCGCTTCAGTCAGCCTACTCACCTCGGCTACGTAGAGCTCCCTCACTCTCTTCATCATCTCAGCGATCATCTCCTCTACGGGGACTCTGTTCAGGAACCTCTCGATCTTAGCCGCCTCCTCCTCGATTATGGATAGAGCTCTGGGGACCTCGCTTAGCCTGATCTTCATGTTCTCGTCTGCGATGACTCTAACGTCCTCCATGTAGAAGACTCTCCCGGGCACCTTCTCGACCACGGGGGGGAGGGAGATGTCGACGAAGATCGCTCCAGAGGCCTCGACTATATCCCGCGAGACCAGCCTATGGCCTCCGGATACGGCTACGAATACAGCGTCTGCTTCGCTCAAGACTCTCTCCAGAGAGTCCAGGCTCTCTACCTGCACTTCGCGGTTCGAGCATAGAGTGGTCAGAGCCCGGGCTCTCTCAAGAGTTCTATTAACTAAGACCACTCGAGAGGGCTCGTACTTCTTGCAGAGATGCCTTAGTGCCGCCTCCCCGGCCTGGCCAGCTCCCACTAGCACTACGACTCTCCCGTTCAGCCCCCCGAGCTTAGCAGCGAGAAGCTCTATGCCCGCCTGAGGGTACCCCACGACCCCCCAGCCTATCCTAGTCTCTCTCCTCACACGTCTCGCCGCGCGTAGAGCTCTCGAGAAGACGTAGTCGAGAAGCTTCGAGGACGCTCTAGCCCTCCTAGCGTAGAGCCAGGCTTCTCTCACCTGCCCTAGTATCTCCTGCTCCCCCAGGACCTGGGAGTCGAGGCCAGAGGCTACCTCGATTAGGTGCCTGACAGCGCTAAGACCCTCGTAGACGTCTAGATGTGAGGAACTCTCGCCTAGAAGACTTCTCAAAGCTGGCTCGAAAGAGGCTGAGGGAGAGTCAGCGTACACCTCGAACCTATTGCAGGTAGATAGAATGACGAGACCGCGAGCCTCCTCCTTTAGCCTCGAGTATAGCTCGTCTCTCCTCCTACCGAGACTGCTTATCTCTGCGAGAGGGCACCGCCTATGAGTTATGGCGTATGCTCTCAGAAGAGAACCGTCACCAATCAACCTACTCTCCTATAGACTCTCTCATGAGACTCGCTTAAATTTCTATCTTCTAAGCTTTTCATTAGCGTTAATTCTATTGCTTTCTGGAGCGACCCCGTTACGCAAATAGTATCTGGGCTCTTCTGCGATACAGTGGGTGGATGAATGAGAGTAGTTGTCGTTGTCCACGACTATGTTACCGACATGGCTGCTCGAGAGGTCGCGAGGCTACGCGAGCTACTGGCTTCAATCACGAGAACGGAGGTCACGATCTGCGCCTTAAGCGAGCTCAGAGACTCTAGTTGCTCTATCTCAGAGAAGGACCTAGTTTACCCTCTGCTACTGCTAAGAGGTCGGGGCTACTCGGAGGTCTTGAGCGTCGCGTCCACTAGAGGTGCTCGAGTAATCTCTCTCCTCTCTCTCGAGGATATTGTGGAAGCTCTCTCCAGAGAGCTTGTAGGCTGTAGCTCAGTGCTATTAGTGCACGCGGAAGCAGGTAGGTCTAAGGCTTTGAATGATATCGCTCGAGAGCTCGGAGAGAAGCTGAAAGCTTTCGTTGAGGTATCGCGTGACTGCTCGAGCGTTGCTGACTGCATCGTGGTCGCTAGCCTCCTCCCAGGCTCTACTACCCTCAGGTCTCTGGAGAGATGCGGGGATAGAGTAGTAATCCCGTACCTATTGCCTCTCCTCGAGAACACTATCGTCGAGAGGCTGAAGAGATACACCGAAGCCTCTAGCGACCTCTAGAGCTCTCTCGTAGGCTCCTCTAGCGTTCCCTCTCTTCACCAGCTCTCTGTAGAGAGCGTCCTCCTCTACAGCCATGTATATCCTCATCCTGAGCCTCGGGTCTCTCACAGTCTCTCTCAGTTGTCTCTTCAGCTTGCCGAACGACTCGAGTATGGCTCTAACCTCGGGGTCTCCGGCTATGGCCTCGACAGCCTTCTCTAAAGCCACTCTAGCAGCCATACCCGAAGAGCCGAAGGAGGTCACTGCTACCCCTAAGCCTCCAGCTAGAGCCCTGAAGGGTACTATCACGTTGCCTTTCCTATAGTCTACACTGTTGTTTACCAGCTTCCTCTCCCTAAGAGCCTTCTCGGCGACCTCCTCAGCTAGCTGGTCGTCGCTCACAGCTATCACTATCAAGTCGTGAGTCTTTATGAGCTCCTCGAGTAGAGCCATGTCTCTAGGCAGGTCTACTCGAACAAGCTCAATACCGTCTACTTGAGTCAGCTCTTTTCTAAACTCCTTAGCTGCTACAGTGACTCTAGCTCCCGCCTCCTTGAAGAAGAGAGCTCTCCTAGCTCCAACGTAGCCTCCGCCGACGACAAGAACGCGGAAGCCTGAGAGGTCGATGTACAGAGGGGTGAAGACCATTATCTGACCACCTCTGGCTTCAAGTCCTCCACGCTGAAAAGGACTCTCGTATCGCGTAGAGAGCACTTTGAGGCAATAAGCTCAAGCACCTCGTACACCTTATCTCTGCGAGTAGCGTGAACCATGGCGTACCCGTCGAACTCCCAGCTAGAGGGTGGGTAGACCTCTCTCAAGACCACGTGGGTCGTGTACGGGATGGAGGCTAGGCATGAGGCTAGCTCTTCTGAGCCGTTGAGCTTCGCTATGATCATAGCGTTCTCTCTAAACCCTAACTTCTTACCGTCGAGAGCAGCCCCCGGGTCTCCTAGAACGCCCGCCTCCAGGAGCCTCACTACCGCTTCTAGAACCTCGTTCTCGCTCAGACCCAGCTTTCCCGCTATCTCCCTATAGGGTCTGCTCTCGAGGGGCAGCGAGCGTAGCATCTCAGGTAGCCTGGGGTCTACTCCCAGGTCCTCGGGTCTCGGGGGGTTCTCGGGTAGCTTCGAGTAGGAGCCGCTTCTAGAGACTCCCTCGAGGAGGTCGTACTTGACGCTGAGCTTGAGAGTCTTCTTGCTGAAGAGCACAGTGTACCTCGAGGAGCCGCACAGCCGAGCTAGCTCTTCAGCGTACTCTATGAGCTCTCCTCTGGACGCTCTCCTAGCCACGACCCACAGGTTGACCTCGGGGTGGTCTCTGAGATAACTGTGAGTAGTGAGAGGGTCTCTCCTAGTTGCCTCAGCGGCCTCGGAGTATCTCTCTCCGCAAGCGACCCCTATGAGAGCGGCTACCTGGCGCCTAGACCTATAGTTGTAGTAGAAGCCTACTCTCTTCAGAACCCCGGTTTCAGCGAGCCTCCTTAGCTCGCTTAGAGCGAGTTCCTCCGAGACTCCCAGCTCTCTAGCCACATCGAGGAACGGTGTCGCCGTCAGGGGAAACTCGTACTGGAGTTTCATCAGCAAAGTAGTCCTCAGGTCAGGCATTACGATGCTACACCAGAGAATTCTCTCTCGAGTAGAGCTAATATTAGAGGTTCTGAATCGGTATTAATAAGCATTGAGATTTTATTGAATGACAGTGAGTGAGCGGGCTTGGTTCGTTACTCTAAGTGGCCCTTCGACGAGAAGCCTCTGCTAGTCTTCTGGGAGACCACTAAGGCTTGTCTGCTCTCCTGCAAGCACTGCCGCGCAGAGGCTATAGATAAGCCTCTGCCGGGAGAACTCTCTACGAGCGAGGGGCTTAGGCTCGTAGACGAGGTGGTGTCATTCCACCCCCCGTACCCGATCCTGGTCCTCACGGGCGGAGACCCTCTGATGAGGCAAGACCTCTGGAGTATAGCGGCTTACGCTAGAGAGAAGGGTCTGAGAGTCTCTCTAGCTCCGAGCGTGACGCCTCTCTTGAGCGAGGACGCTATAAAGAAGGCCTCGGAGTCGGGGATTCAAGCTGTCTCCCTCAGCCTCGACGGGGCCTCTCCCGAGGTCCACGATTCAGTGAGAGGAGTGCCGGGCACGTGGGCTAGGACTCTCGAGGCTGTCAGGCTCTTCAGAGACTACGGGATCAAGGTTCAGATAAACACCACGGTGATGAGGCCCACTCTCAGAGAGCTCCCCAAGCTAGTCCCGCTCCTGGAGAAGCTCGAGGCGAGCGCCTGGGAGGTTTTCTACTTCGTGAGAATCGGGAGAGGAGCCTCAAGCCTAGACCTGGAGCCCTGGGAGTGGGAGGAGGTCTCCCACTTCCTCTACGACGCGTCCCGCTACGGTCTGACCGTGAGAACAGTCGAGGGCCCGATGTTTAGACGCGTGGCTCTAGCTAGGCTTGCTGCTGAGAGAGAGGGGCTAGACCACGTCGAGGTTTTCAAGCTAGGTAGCCTCTACAGAAGCCTCTCAGAATCACTCAAGACTCTAGCAGGAGCCCCCAAGGCTGAGACGAGGGCTGAAACCACGGGAACAAGAGACGGCAAGGGGATAGTATTCGTAGCGTACAACGGAGACGTATACCCGAGCGGCTTCCTCCCAGTAGCGGGCGGGAACGTTAGAAGAGAGGGATTAAAGCGAGCATACCTGGAGTCGGAACTCTTCAAGAACCTGAGGAGAGCTCTCTTCAAAGGAAAGTGTGGCGAGTGCGAGTTTAGGAGTATCTGCGGTGGCAGCAGAGCCAGAGCTTTCAGCGCGACGGGAGACCCCTACGGGGAGGACCCAGCTTGCCCGTACACTCCGAACAGCTATAGAGAGCTCGGCCTCGAGGTAGAGGTGCCACAGTTTTGATACCGGTCAGCGTAATGGTCACAGGCAGAGGCACTGTATCCTTCAGCATCAAGGGCAGGTACGGGAGAGGCTCCCCCTCTAGGTTCACGAGCCGCTACAAACCAATAGTGTTCTGGAACCTCACCTACAAGTGCAACCTGAGGTGCGCTCACTGCTATATCTCAGCCCAGCCTCACAAGCTCCCGGGAGAGCTGGGCTCCGAGGAGGCTCTGAGGATAGCGCGCGAGATAGGCGAGCTAGGGCTCCCCATGGCAGTCCTCAGCGGGGGAGAGCCGCTCCTCAGAGAGGACTTCTGGGCTATAGCGGAGACTCTCAGAGACTATGGGGTGAAGCTGGCTCTAAGCACTAACGGCACCCTCTTGACCGAGAGGGTGGCCGAGAAGCTCGCTAAGCTCGAGTTCAGCTACGTCGGCGTCTCTCTCGACAGCGTGGTCAGGGAGAAGCACGACGAGTTCAGAGGAGTAGCTGGAGCATTCGAGAGAGCTCTCGAGGGCGTCAGGAACTCTATGAGAGCAGGGCTGAACACGGGCTTCAGGATGACTATCACTAGAGAGAACGCGAGCGAGGCCAGAGAGCTAGCTCTGCTCTCGAGAGAACTCGGAGTGAAGAGAGTAGCCTACTACGTGCTAGACGCTGCTGGGAGAGCTTGCGGAGAGCTGGGGCTCATGCCTTCTCACGACCAGCTCAGAGAGCTAGTCGAGGATCTAGCAAAGGTCTCGAAAGAGACGGGGGGAGATCCAGAGCTCCTAGTAGTCAGAGCTAACTTTGCGGGCATTCATCTAGCAGACGCTCTATCGAAGACCAGAGAGGAGTTCCTATCATATCTATCCATGATAGGAGCTCAGGGAGACTGTGGTAGGAAGACTCTAAGCGTCTACCCCGACGGCAGAGTTAAGCCGTGCCAGTTCATAGAGTGGGTGGATGTCGGCGACCTGAGGAGGCAGAAGCTAGCAGAGGTCCTCAGTCCCGAGAACCAGTTGCTGAAGCCCTTCCTGGAGGTCCACTTGAACCTCAGAGGACCCAAGTGCTCTAGCTGCGTCTTCAAGCTCGTCTGCGGAGGAGGCAGTAGGGGGAGAGCTCTCGCATACACGGGAGACATGTGGGGTGACGACCCGCTCTGCTACCTAGACGTCTCGGGGATCAGCGCTAAATGGGGGGTAACGGAGCACGACGTGGAGAGAGCTGTAGCGCAGGCCTAGATTAGAGGGATGGGGAACCCCGAAGACTTCCCCCTATACTCGCCCACTATGTTTATTTTCCTACCACACCTAGGGCAGGTGTTGCCGGGGCCCAGCCTGTACTCAGTCACGAAGAAGCCGTATCTCCCGACTACTCTGAAGCCGCAACCGGGGCAGTACGTGTTTTCTAGAGGGTGCCCCGGCACGTTGCCTAGGTAGACGTGCTTCAGCGACTCGCTTCTAGCTACTTCAGCTAGCTTCTCGAGAGTCTGCCTAGGCGTGGGGGGCACGTCTGTCAGCTTATACTGCGGGTAGAATCTGAGGAGGTGGAAGGGGGTCTCGTCTCCCAGGTTCTCGGCTATCCAGCGAGCCAGCTTCCTGACATCCTCCTCTCTATCCCCGTACCTAGGGACGACGAGATTAGTGACCTCTACCCACCAGCCCTTCTCCTTCATAGCTCTTAGAGTCTCGAAGATGAGTTCAGGGTCTCTTACTCTCATCAGGTCCCGGTAGAAGAGTGCGTTGCCTCCTCCCTTGAAGTCGACCGTAGCGGCGTCGATCAAGCCTCCTAGAGAGTCCACGGCTTCGGGCGTCATGTACCCGTTTGTCACCATGGTGTTGAAAAGACCCCTCTTCTTAGCCAGCTTGGCCGTGTCCTCCATGAATTCGAAGAAGATCGTGGGCTCGTTGTAAGTGTAGGAGACTCCATCGGCTCCGTGTCTGGTAGCGAGTTCGATCAAGTCCTCTGGCTCGAAGAAAGAGCCGAATAGACCGCTCTCCAGCCTACTCTGGCTTATCTCCCAGTTCTGGCAGAATCTGCAGAAAAAGTTGCAGCCCACGGTTCCAATGCTTAACACTAAGCTAGCTGGGTAGAAGTGTAGGAGCGGCTTCTTCTCGATCGGGTCTAGGTTAACGGCGGTTAAGAGCCCGTAGACTAAGGTATAGAGAGAGCCTTCCTCATTCTTCCTGACACCGCAGACCCCAAATCTGCCAGGCGCTATCAAGCACCTCCTATAGCATAGGTTGCACTCAACCCACCCCTCTCTATCTCTGAGAGGCTTCCATAGTCTTGCAAGAGCAATGTGTCTTCTCTCCAAGCCGCCTTCCTCTTTCAGTTTTGTTGCTGTTCCCGCTATAGGTTTTACTGACTTCTAAGTCTAATCTTGCTTATGTTTTTCGTCAATGAAGAATCTGAAGAATCTTTTTAAGAAGCCGAGTTAAGCTTAAAGGCATTACGGAACAGTACTAGGTTCGGTAGTAGTTTATAGTGTGAGGTACAGTGTCAGAATCGGTTTTCGTTTTCGGCGTCAAGGGGCTTGATCACGCTTACGGGAAGGCTCTCAGACCAGGAATGTTGATCGCTATAGCGGGACATCCTGGAGCCGGGAAGACTACGCTAGCTCTTATGATGTGTCTAGCTAACATTAAGAGAGGACACCGTTGTCTTTTCGTGAGCACGCAGGAGGATGAGTTTAAGATACGTGATAATTGTAGAAATCTAGGTTTAGACGTAGCTGAAGCTATCGAGAGCGATCACTTGAAGTTCGTCAAGCTTCCCATGCCTAGTAGCGATGAGGCTGTTGATAGTGCTGTCGAGACCATAGCTAATCTGGTTCTCAAGTATCGTCCCCAAATAGTCGTAGTCGATAGCATCTCCTCCTTCATGAAGATTCTAGTGGACGTGAAGAGGAGAGCTCTCTTACAGAACTTCTTCTCGGGCCTAGCTAAAGACATAGAGGGTCTCGTAATAGTAACAGTTGAAGTCCCTCTCTCGACAATGTACATAGAGAATACTGGAGACATAGAATTCGTTGCAGACGCTATCATAGCGTTGAAATACTCGATAATAAGAGGAACTCCTTCCAGAAGACTCGAGATACAGAAGCTAAGAGGACACTCGATAGAAGTCGCAGGAGCTCCCTTCACTTTCGTCAAAGGCTCCGGTATAGAGGTCGTCTATCCCTATGAGTACTTTGAAGATTCTAGCAGACAGCGCGAGGAAAAGGTATTCATGCTCTCTATGAAGACTTTAGATAAGATAATAGGAGGTATTAGGTCTGGCGAGATAGCGACGATAGCGACTTCTTCGCTCCAGCTTTCTATGAGGTGTGCTATCAATCTAGCTAGAAAGATAGCTGCAGTGAACTCCGCGAGAGTACTTTTCTTCTCAACGGTGCCAATGGAGGTTACTCGCGTTAATGTAGATGGAGGAGAGCTGATAGTAGTATCCAGCGACCCTACTAGGGAAAGTCTTAGTGACTTAGCAGTGAAATTCCACAAAAGCCTTGAGGAATTTAAGCCAGACGTGGCGGTCACATTTGGAATAGACCTGGTCAACACTCTGATCTCCAAGGAGGAGCGCGAGGAGTTCTATCGATACGTCGTCATGAATGCTAACAAGGCGAGAAACACGCATATAGCGCTAGTAGAGCTTGTCGCCGCAACAAGCCCGAGCGAGCCACTGCTGGCGCTACTCTCCCAGCTATCCGACATATTCGTGGTACTAGAAGACGGTCACGTAGGGCTCCCAGAAAGGAAGTCGATAGCCAGGATTAGAGGAGTCGTACAGACCTTGCAACAGCCAGAGGGCCAAGAGGCGCTAGCAGAGCTCTGCTTAGAGAAATAAATATCATGTTCCTCCTTCTGAGCACTCATTGTCTTACACAAGCTAACATGAATCTCAGAGAGACCGAGGTCGCCAACTTGACTATACCCATCGAGTCCTCACAGCTTTTTATATCTTCATTGCTCTAGAGCACGTGACGCTCACTTCTCCGAACAATGTGGAGAGTGCTACTTAAAGGTAATTATGTTTAGACTTGAAGAAGTTGGAGAAAAGCTTGCTTTCTGAGAACTCGTGGAGACTGCGGAGGAGGCTAAGACGCGTTGAGAAGCAAAACTTCAACGATCATCATAGGTGGAGTAACTTGACAGCCTTCAACCCTCCGCTCCTTTACCAGGGGCTACTCTGGCTCGCTAAACCTCTGGGAAAGTAGGGTAGCCGCTAGACCCATGTCTTCAGACTCCTGATTTGATAAAAAGAGTAGAAAGCTCAAGAGGTGTTCTTGGAGGGTTCAAATTACGGGAGAGTCTCCCCTACTCTTTTCTGCTCGGCTCTGACACTGAACGCCTTATGATAGAGTATATGGACTATGTTTAGACAGCATACTTATTCGGCTTCGCTCAAATACTGCCTAGTCGGCACACGCTCTTAGAGGTGGCGCTACAGATGTTTATTACTGACGCTTACGGGAGACCTTTTAGAAGCATACGACTCCTGGTCACCAACGAGTGCAACTACAACTGCTTCTTCTGCCACATGGAGGGGAGCCCTGCTGGAAGACCATTCAGAATTGGAGAAGACCCTCCCTCAATGACCCCTCTAGACTACGAGATTCTAGCCGAGGCAGCGGTATCTCTCGGAGTTAGAGGATTCAAGATAACCGGAGGAGAGCCTCTAGCTAGAAGCGATATAGTAGAAGTGGTTTCAGCTGTCTCTTCTCCCGATAGGTCTCTCGATATCTCCATGACAACCAACGGGTTCTACCTAGCTAGCCTAGCGCCCTCTCTGGCTTCAGCGGGTTTGAAGAGAGTCAACGTGTCTCTCCACAGTCTGAGAAGAGAGGTCTACAGGAAGATAACGGGAGTCGATGGGCTCGATAGAGTCCTAGAGGGGTTGAGAGTAGCTGTAGATATGGGTCTAAAAGTCAAGATCAACACTCTAGTCTTGAGGGGCATCAACGAGACAGAGGTCTGGAGTATAGCAGAACTCGCGAGCAAGCTAGGGGCTACCCTCCAACTCATAGAGTTGATCCCTGTGGGGAGAGGCTCTAGTCTCGACAAGTTCGCTTTCAAGCTCAGCGTTATCGAAGAGGAGTTACTGAAGAGAGGAGCGGAGAGAGAGCTAAGAGACTTACACTACAGACCAGTTTACAGACTCCCCAACGGAGTCACAGTAGAGATCGTCTCATCACCCTCCAACCCCGTCTTCTGCGCGGGTTGCGATAGAGTGAGAGTAGACCCTCACGGCTACGTAAGCCCTTGTATCAACTGGAGTGGTAGAAGAGTAAACATACTTGATGCAATCAGGTCGGCTAAGACTCGCGAGGAGGCGGTAGCCGCTACTAGATTAAAGCTACTCGAAGCAGTCTGGCTTAGGAGACCAGGCTACATGTTCACACTAGCAGAGAGAAGAGCTGTAGCTAGAGAGGGCAGGTCTCTCACTAGGCTAAGCCTACCCTCTAGAGCCAAAGACCTGGAGAAACTCGGAGTCTCGGAGAGCAGTCTCCTAGAGGACTAGGGTTCTAGCTATCGCCTCGAAGGGTATCAGCAAGAAGACCGAGGCTAGGAGTGGCGTAGCGAACTTGAAGATCCTCCAAGCCAGACTTTTCTCAGGCTCATTGATGAACTTTAACACCATGAGAGAAGCTCTTAGAGAGCCTAGAAGGCATACGATGAACGCTACGATCCCATAGCCTGTGAGAGCAACGAAGAGACCAGTAGCCGCTACAAAGGCTACCAGGAATACTATGACGATGAGTCCGAACACCTGAGGCTCAACTACGAGAGGAAGAGTGGGGACTCTGGCTCTCCTATAGTCTTCGCTATAGAAGAACGAGAGGAACCAGACGTGAAGAGGCTGCCATAAAAACACTAGAGACGCTAGCAAGAAAGCGGGAGCTTCGAGAGAACCCGTGGCGGCCGCCCAGCCTCCGAGAGCGGGCATAGACCCTGCTACAGCTCCCACGAATATGCTGAGAGGAGACCTCCTCTTCATCAGGAGAGTGTAGCCGAAGATGTCGAAAGCGAAGCCAGCAAGTACAGCGGCGAATACGTACACATTTATATCCCAAGCGATCGCTAGAGATGTGATAACCATTAGCGTCCCGCAAGCTAGCGCAACTCTCTTATCGAGCTTCTTGGAGGGTAGAGGTCTACCTTTAGTTCTCTCCATCACACTATCTATGTCTACATCGAAGTACATGTTGAGTAACGTGGTACCTCCTACAGCTAGGTAGCCCATTAGCAGAAGGGCTATGAGAAAGCTCGGAGAGAAATTAGAGGATCCTAAGTATACGTAGCCAGTAGCATAAGCTCCAAGCATAGTTAAAAGTAGCAGGAAGGTCTGCTTCGGTTTCGTAGATTCAAATATGTGCATTACAGTCTTCGGAAGCCCACTATCCACGGAGAACCGCCTAGTAGTATGTGATCCCAGCCTCAGTGCTAGTTAAATAGATGCGTTTCGAATTGTCTAGGCTTCATGCTTAGACTTCTAGAACAGCGGCTAGCCCGCTCTGCCCTAGCGTGGAGACGACTCTCCTAGCCTTATCGACTAGAGCTTTTGAACTCTCACTCTCTACCACGACTATTAGGAACGCCTCGGGGACTAGTCTAGGCGCTTCTCTAGTCCTCATCTCTATGACAGCCTTTACTAGAGAGTCCTCGCAACCCATCAGAATCCATCCAGGCCTATCAACAATATCGCAGAGCTCCGCCATACTGTCCTTCAAGGCTCTAAGCCCCTCAAGTAACGTCTCGGCTTGCGGAGCATATGCTCTGATAACAGCTCTAAACGTTGGAACTCACCTCTCAAGACGCTAACACACCTCGGCGTTATATATATCTCTAGGGGCTCGAGCGATGTATTCTCGTCTCGCGAAGAGCGCTAGGCTGTCTCTCAGGTGGATATATACCGGGATCGCGTAGACTCTGCTCGGAGAGAGCTCCCTTGGAGGCCTCCAATATACTGCTGGGGATAGTGGGCAAGACTAATGTCGGGAAGTCTACCTTCTTCTCTGCAGCGACCCTCATAGATGTCCCTATAGATAACAGACCCTTCGTCACAATAGAGCCCAATAGTGGAGTAACGTATGCTAAGAAGAGGTGTGCTCACGTAGAGCTCGGACTCTCTTCCTGCAACGCGCTCAACAGCGTCTGCGTAGGAGGCTGGAGGATGATCCCAGTCAAGATCATCGATGTAGCAGGGCTAGTTCCGGGAGCTCATAAGGGTAGAGGGTTGGGCAACATGTTCTTAGACCACGTGAGGAGAGCGGACGGGCTTCTACTCGTCGTGGACGCTAGTGGCTTCACGGACGAGGAGGGGAGGTTCTCGGGGCCGGGAGCATACGACCCAGTTGAGGAAGCGCGAGCGATGATCAGAGAGTTCGAGGAGTGGATGTTCGGCATAGTCTCGAGAGACTGGGATAAGCTAGCCAGATACGTTGACACCTCTGGAGCAGCAGACGTAGCGGGCTCTCTAGCGCAGAGACTCTCGGGGCTAAGCGTGACTAAAAGGCATGTAGTCGAGGCGCTTGAAGCATCGGGACTAGCTAGCAGGAAGCTATCGAGCTGGAGCTCCGGCGACCTCAGATTGTTCGTCTCAGAGCTTAGGAGAGTATCGAAGCCCATGGTCATAGTAGCCAACAAAGCCGACATCCCCGAGGCAGAGGACAACATAAAGAGACTCAGAGAAGCCTTCAGAGATATACCCGTGATCCCCACTAGCGCCATAGCTGAGCTGATATTGAGGAAAGCGGCTAGCAAGAACTTGGTGAAATACATACCGGGAGACCCCGGCTTCGAGGTCACGGGCTCGCTCGACTCTAAGAGCTTCAAGGTGCTCGAGGTGATTCGCGAGAACGTGCTGAAGAAGTGGGGCTCGACGGGCGTCCAGGACGCTATAAACGCTCTCGTCTTCGACAAGCTACGCATGATAGCAGTCTACCCCGTCGAGGACCCCGTCAGGTACGCTGATAGAGAGGGTAGAGTCCTGCCCGACGTGCTCCTAGTCCCCGAGGGGACTACGGCTAGAGAGCTAGCTTACCGCATTCACTCAGAGCTAGGAGACTCCTTCCTCTACGCTGTGAACGCTAAGACCAAGCAGAAGGTGGGCGAGGACTACAAGCTGAGAGACGGAGACGTGGTGAAGATAGTCGCGGCTAGAGCCAGGAGAGCCTAGGAGCTTCTAGCCAAGCCCGCTCTCCTCCTAGCTCCTCGAAGAGTCCCCGTGGTGAAGAGGGGGACCAGGAGGACTCTCTTGCCGCTTATGGATCGAACTAGTGAGAGCACTGCGAGAGCGTGCCACTTGTAGTCTCTCTTAACTCTTAGAATCCCGCGTCTCGAGCGCGGGTCGTAGTCTATGAGCTTAAACCCTCCCTTCGCGATCCCGAGGTCTCCAAGCAGTCGTCTAGCAGTGCTCTCCAAGGCCTCGGCTATCTCGCTTGTAGCTAGATGCTCTGTAGTGGTAGCTTCGAACACGATATACCTCCTCTTCCTGCTCGAGCGTTTCTCGAAAGCAGAGAGACCAGATAGCTCTATCCTCACAGGTTTAGACTTCAATCTAATCGCGACCAACGCTCCCCCTACAGCGCCGCCGATGAGCGAGACTAATGCTAAAACAAGGTACTCTATGTACTCAGCTAGCTTCTCCAAACTCTGCTCCTCCACTAGCAGAGATGGGGTCGCCAATATTAATGCTATACTCTCTCTCTTGGCTAACCGAAATCCCCCCCACTTAGCAAAAGTAATTTAACGCCGAGGATAAATCCCACCTTAGGGGTTAGACGAAGGAGGGAGGTAGGATAGGTGGTCGGGTATGGTCTTTCCAACCCCTCAGGCAATGGCTTACGATAGAGCTACCACGATATTCTCCCCTGAGGGAGACCTCTATCAAGTAAGGTACGCCTTCGAGGCCGTAAAGAAGGGGTGGACGAGTGTAGGCATCAGGAGTATTCACGGAGTAGTGCTGGGTGCTGAGAAGAGGAAGATCTCACCGTTACTAGATATTGTCAACATTGAGAAGATATACAAGATAGACGACCACATAGCTGTAGCGTTCGCAGGAATGGGTAGCGACGGCAGGATACTCATAGACGTGGCTCGCCAGCTAGCTCTCAGACATAGACTAATATACGGCGAGGAAGCTACAGTAGACCTTCTCGCTAAATACATAGCCGACATAAAGCAGGCATACACGCAGCACGGCGGAGTGAGACCCTTCGGAGTCGCTCTCCTATTCGGAGGAGTCAACCCAGACGGGTCAGTTAGGCTTTTTAGAACAGACCCTGGAGGTCAGTACTTCAGCTATAACGCTGTAGCCATAGGCTCCGGAGATGCATATGTGAACAGCTTCTTCGAGAAGATATACAGAGAAGACTTGACCATCGATGAAATGATTAGAATAGTGATAGAAGCACTCTTCAAGAGTAGGATAGCCACAGGAGAAGAGCGCAAAGAGGTGCTCATCGAGGAATTCCATCAGCTAGTAGAAGTCGGCTATATAGACGTCAAGACTAGAAGGTTTAGAAAACTCTCAGTAGAGGAACTCAAAGACCTTATAGGCAAGATGAGAAGCCAGCTACTCGAATCTAAGTGAGGATACTATCGCAGAAGTATGACAGCACGGTGTCCTCGATGTCGAAAAAACAGAGCTTTGTCATAGCCTGGATGGAGGTCAGAGGGGAGAGATTCGAGATACTGGTGAAGCCGGAGTTAGCGTTTAGGTTTAGAGAAGGAGAGAAGGTAGACGTAAACGAGATTCTCTGGACAGACACTGTCTTCAAGGATAGCAGAAAAGGCTTAAAGGCGAGCCCCGAATCTCTACGCAAAGCCTTCGGGACTGAAGACGTGAGAGCTATAGCAGAGAGGATCCTAAAAGAGGGGATGATTCAGCTGACCGAGGAGGAGAGGAGGAGGCTCATTGAAGCTAAGAGGAAGAAGATAGTAGCATTCATAGCGAGAAACGCCATAGACCCTAGGTCCAAGCTCCCCATTCCCGAGAGTAGGATAGAGTCTCTGATGGAGGAGCTTGGTATCGGCGTAGACCTATATAGAGATGTTGAGAGCCAAGCTCTGGAGATAGTGTCTAAGCTCTCTAAGGCTATACCGATAAAGATAGCCAAGGCTCTCTTGGAGGTCGAAGTCCCTCCTGATGTAGCGAGCAGAGTGGCCAGTGAGGCTAAGAGACTCGGGCAGGTTAAGAAGCTCGAGTGGCTCAGTAGCGGGGGCGTCAAGCTAGAGCTAGAGATCCCGGCTGGAATGCAGCTAGAGGTGATCAACAAGATTCAGAGCATAGCTAAGGGGAAGGCTTCAGTAAACGTGAAGGTGGTAGCCTAGTCTTGAGCAAGCTATACGGTAGAATCGTGCTACCTGGAGACGAGGTCGACCCGCGCACTCAAGCTAGACCCCCCTATGTGATCCAGCTAGCTAGAAGCAAGATCGCGACTATCCCAGGTATTCTAGTTGAGCGAGAGGGAGGAGAGGTAGGCTTCGTTCCCCTCAAATCCGTCTATATCCCGGAGCCGGGAGACATAGTCATAGGTCTCGTAGAATCCTTTAGCCTCACATACTGGCAGATAGACATTAACTCGCCTTACACAGCCATACTCCTAGCTCAAGACGTGTTGGGGAGACCTCCCAATCCAGCCTCAGACGATCTACTCAAGCTACTAAAGCCTGGAGACTATGTGAGAGCTAGAGTCCAGCTCTTCGATAAGACTCGCCAACCCACCTTAACAGTCCAGGGAGAGGGCTTGGGGAAGATCGCGAGCGGGGTAGTCATCGAGATCCAGCATAATAAAATCCCGAGGGTAATCGGTAAGAAGAGAAGCATGCTCTCGATACTCGAGGAGAAGACGGAGTGCAAGATATTCCCAGCGGTCAACGGGAGAGTCCACATCGAGTGCCCTAGTGTAGCTCACGAGATAGTAGCTATTACAGCCATAAAATACATAGAGAGAGAAGCTCACACAACAGGGCTGACGGAGAGAATAGCTAAGATGATAGAGGAGGAGAGGAGGGCTCGAGGGTTATGAAGACTAGGGTTAGACTCATAGATGAGCGAGGGCTGAGACACGATGGGAGAAGACCAGAGGAGATGCGTCCAGTAAAGATGCAGGTTGGAGTGATCCCTAACGCGGACGGCTCGGCTATAGTGGAGTACGGTAAGACTAAGGTGGTAGCGGCTGTCTACGGGCCTAGAGAGCCCGTGCAACGGTTTATGATTCTACCGGACCGAGCGGTTCTCAGAGTCAGATACCACATGGCTCCCTTCTCTACAGCTGAGAGAAAGAGCCCTGTGCTCACAAGGAGGGAGATAGAGCTCTCGAAGGTCGTGAGAGAAGCTCTAGAGCCAGTCATTCTGCTCACTGAGTACCCGAGAACAGTCATAGACGTCTTCGTAGAAGTACTTCAAGCAGACGGGGGTACTAGAACGGCCGGCGTTACAGCAGCCTCTCTAGCTCTAGCTGATGCCGGTATCCCGATGAGAGCTCTTATAGCTGGCGTAGCTGTGGGCAAGATCGAGGGGGTTCTAGTGCTAGACATAGACGAAGTCGAGGACTCAGGCGGTCAGGCAGACCTTCCCGTAGCAGCAGCGCCAGATATCGGCTTGATAACACTTCTCCAGCTAAACGGAGTACTCACAGAAGAAGAACTCGATAAAGGCTTATCTATGGCTCTCAATGCTATCAAGAACCTGGTCGAGATGGAGAAAGAGGCTTTGAGAAGAAAGTATGAAGCAGTAGCCTCGGAGGTGTAGCTCTTTGAGCATAACACCATTCAGAGTACCCGTAGTCCCCAGCTTGAAGATTAGGACATACCTGAGCTTCTACGAGAGAGGCCTAAGGCCTGACGGCAGGAGTCTCGCTTCACCAAGAACAGTAGAGATCAAGACGGGAGTCATAGAGAAAGCGGAAGGCTCGGCTCTAGTAAGACTCGGGAACACAGAGGTTCTAGCTGGAGTCAAGGCCGAGATAGGGAGTCCTTTTAAAGACACGCCCGACGAGGGAGCGATAATCGTAAACGTCGAGACAGTCCCCATAGCCTCCCCTGTTAGTGAGCCAGGACCACCGGACGAGAACGCGATCGAGGTATCTAGGGTAGTCGATAGGAGCCTTAGAGAGCCTAGAGCTATCGACCTCAAGTCTCTCTCGATAAGAACAGGCGAGAAAGCCTGGATTCTCTGGGTAGATGTGTATGTGCTTAGTCACGACGGTAACATCTTCGATGCAAGCATGCTAGCAACTGTGGCAGCACTAGCCACGACGAGGCTCCCCTTCATCGAGGAGAGCGAGACAGGAGACATAATACTAGATAGGACGAGACAAGGGGATAGAGTGAACTTGAATAAACTCGTGGTCTCAGTCACGGTAGCCAAGATAGCAGACTACCTCGTAGTCGACCCCAACTTCGAGGAAGAGATAATATCAGACTACAGGCTAGTCGTATCGCTAGACAAAGACCAAAACATAGTAGGGCTCCAGAAAACAGGAAGCGGGGGTCTCACTCAATCAGAGCTAGTAGCAGCAATCAGCCTAGCTAAGAGAGCTTCGGGAGAGTACTTTAAGGCTCTCGAGTCAGCTCTCCGCGGAGGAGGGTAGAGGCATGGGGAGAACCAAGGTAGTTGGTCCAGCAGGAAGCTATGGAGCAAGATACGGGTTAAGCGTTAGGAGGAGAGTGAGAGACATACTAGTAAAGCTGAGGTCACCACACACATGCCCCTTCTGCGGGAAGCAGGGCTCAGTGCGGAGAGTATCTGTAGGCATCTGGGTATGCAGGAAGTGTGGTAGCAGATGGGCGGGCGGAGCCTACACTCCCTCCTCGGGCACAGCGCCCTACATGAAGAGCGTCATAGAGAAAAAGGAGTGGCCCTAGCCTATCTCCAGCAAGCTCTCTGCTCCTAAACGCATAGCTCGCGCTATAACAGCTCTAGCGTGGCGGGAAAGAGAGAGCCTCGATGAGCTGAGAGTAGGTGATCAACAAACTGGTGGACCGGCCGGGATTTGAACCCGGGACCTCCGCCGTGCGAGGGCGGCGCTCTTCCAGGCTGAGCTACCGGCCCCCTTATAGGGAGACCTATCTCCTTCCTAAAAGTCTTAAGCTTTGATCCCAGCTCTCGCTCCACGTCTCCCCCAGCTCTCCTAGAGCTAGTAACGCTACTACCCGTTATCCGCGAGTAGCTACTAGCTATCTCGCGCCTTCCTCAAGCCCGACACGTGAAGCCTCACGCTCTCACAGCGTCTTAGTACCGATCGGGACTGTACTCATCGCGTTGAGTAAGCCTAAGCCTGTAATCCTTGAGGTTACCGAAAAACAGTAATGCCCTCCAGGACTCCCCTACTCTCACAGGCTTCCTTAGAGTTCTCCTAGAAGACCTTGAGTTGCGCCTTGACTGCGTACGCGTGGTCGAGAATGACTCTTTCTCGATTTATAGGCAGGCTCCTAAGCCGCTATATGCATAAATAGAGAGGCTTTTCCTCGCTCTACCGCCGTTTCCAAGTTTCATTCGCTAATGCTTGTTGTTATTCATTACGCTCGATAGTATGATGTTACAGGCGCATAACTCTACTAGGAGGTCTAGTAGGTCTAGGATCGCTTCGATTCTCCCCATTACTCGCTCTTCCTTTCGCGATATAGGGCTTCCTAACTCTAGCTCTCTTCTCAGCTCTCGGAGTAGCTCATAGCCTGTCTCCAGCCTTCTCCAACTCGGGTAGAGAAGTCCGCTCAAGAGCTCCATTATTATAGGCTTGAGCTTACTTGAGGTAGCCGAGAGAACTCTCCAGCTACCGCTATCCCTGATAGAGGCTTCCACTACTCTCTTGATCATAAACGCTATCTGATTCAGCGTGAACGGGAGGTTTTCACAAAGTTTTCCCCCATCGGGGTCAAAAAGTCTAGCTCTACTTGCTCTCATTGCTATGACACGTAACCTATCTAATTCTTCTTGAGTCTCCTCTAGGAATGCTTCATCTGGATGCTTGTTAGACTCTATCTTTTCGAGAATAGAGTGCAGTTTTGACAAGTAGACTCTGATCAAGCTACGGATATTCTCACTCCTCTCGTCTTCGAAGACGAAAGTATACCCTTCGTGTGTTCGTCGAAGCTCCTTTACGAAGAGGTTCATGGTTTCCTCTATTCTAATCTCGCTGAAATCGGAGGGAGCATTCTCACTCTTAATGCTCGTTAGAGTCACAGTGTTGAAACCTCTTACGTAGAGACATAGGAGGACACCTAAGGAGATACTAGAGCTTATACCGTGTCTCAACACTAGACGAAACGGGTCCCTGCGAGAGTCTCTGGGTGGGAGAACTCGGAGCTGATATCCATCATCTATCACGATTAGCTTATCTCCTGGCCTGATGTCAAATCTCGTTGTCCAGGCTTTTGGTAAAGTCACTACGAGACTCGTGCTCCCTAATCTCTGAACACGGCGCGCGACTTCTCTGCGAGAATGGTCTTGAGAGTTCTTGGAGTGTTTTCCCAAAACCTCTTCTCCTGCACTGTTCGACTCCTTGCTAAGTAAAAAAGTTTTCCGCGAATCGATCGATAGAATGACTTCCTCCAAAGCTCGAGGAGTAAGCTTTAAGAGTCATGATGATAGTAGAGCCTCTTGGACAGCGGTCTATCGGGAGACAGCCATGCCAGCTAATCTACCTCCAGAAGCTAGAGCTAAGCTAGCTAGATACACTGAAGCCAAGAGCTTAGAGGATAAAATCAGAGCACTCGAGGAGTTCATAGGCAGCGTCCCCAAGCACAAGGGGACAGAGAATCTCCTAGAGTGGGCTAGGCGACGGCTAGCAGACTTGAGGGAGGAGCTAGAGCTAGAGAAGAGGAAGAGAGCGAGTAGTAGAGGAGGAGGCCCACAGTTCTTCGTGGAGAAGAGTGGAGCAGCCCAGGTAGTGCTAATAGGACCTCCCAACTCGGGTAAGAGTAGTGTTCTAGCATCTCTAACGGATGCTAAGCCGGAGATCGCTCCATACCCCTTCACCACGAAGGCTCCTCAAGCCGGGATGCTTGTCTACGAGGGTGCTCAGATACAGCTAGTAGACACTCCACCCTTGATGCTAGACGACCCGGATAGCAGTATCAACAATAGAGTTCTCGGTCTCGCTAGGAATAGCGACGCTATCGCGGTAGTAGTGAGCTTCGATGACCCCAGGCTTCCGGCGACTCTCAAGCGAATCGTTGAGCTACTAGAAGACCGGGGGATAATTGTGACTAAGCAGAAGGGAGTAGTGAGAATCGTTAAGACTAGAGATGCTAGCGGAGTAAGGCTTAGCGGTAGCGGAAGACTCATGGGTGCTACTGAGGACGAGTTGAAGAAGCTCCTAGCAGAGTACAGGATATATAATGCAATAGTAGAGATCCATGGAGACGTCACTCTAGATGATGTCGAGTCCTCGATCCTAGCTTCTAGAGTCTACAAGCCAGCAATAGTTTTACTCAATAAAGCAGACTTAGCGAGAGAGGAGAACATGCTGAGTGAAGCTAGGAGAGTAGTCCCCAGCGACGTCGAGGTAATCCCTGTCTCCACAGTATCTAGACTAAATCTAGAGCTAGTCGGTAAAACACTCTTCGAGAAGCTCGGCTTGATAAGAGTTAGAACTAAGACACCCGGGAGCGAGCCCTCCCCTCAGCCTCTCGTAGTCAAGCGGGGAACCACGGTGATCGAGGTGGCTGAGATGATACACGAGAGGCTAGCTAAGAACTTCAAGTATGCAAGAATCTGGGGGCCTAGCGCTAAGTACCCCGGGCAGAAAGTCGGCCCCCACCACGTGCTAGAAGACGGAGACGTGCTAGAGATCCACGCTACATGACTAACGCTGGCGCCAAGACTAGAATAACCGCCATCGAGGAAAGAGGCACCAAGACGTTGTCGTCAACCGGGTTGAACTCGAACCTCTCAACGACACTAGCCACTATAGCTGAGACCACGCCCACGAGCCCACCGTAGAGGAAGCCGAGAGGAACGGAGACTAGAGCCATTGCTAGATTCCCGGACCAGTGCTTAGACCTAGTCTTCACGACTATGTTCCTGACTATTCCTGTCACGCCGTCTCCAAACGACATATACAATGCGGGGAGAACAGCTAGATATGGGCTCCCTAGAGCTAGCCATAACACTAGGATGCTCAAGCCCCACATGACCGTGAAGTTGACCTCATAGTGGTTATCCGGAACCTGGAACCAGTCGAGTAGCCTGAAGCGCCTAGCGGAGGCGAGGAGAGCAGTGATAGCTAGCGATGCCAGGAAAGGCAGGAGGGGAGTAGAGTAGATGAATGGAACGAGAAGCGCTACAACTCCTCCTGCAGCTATGTGGATTATCTTCCTGTTGAAGTACTTAGCTCTGATTGGAGTCATGTTTCTCGATACCAGAACATCGTACAGAGGCTTGGTGAGAGCAATCACGGAGAGCACGTAGACAGCGAGAACAGCAGTGATTAGAGCCTCAGCTACGAGATTCTCGGGAATTAGCGGAGGCAACGACTACACCAGGACAGAGAAGGAAGAACTCCCTAATAAATAATCTTTAAGCCCCGCTATATCAACACCACTAGGAGCGGTTACCCGAGCGAGCAAGAGCGATGATAGAGCTTAACTTTGCTGAGTAGGTGAAGAGGAATCCGGGAGTTGAGCTCTCCGTTTAGAGAAGCTCGTCGGGAATGAATCCAGGCTTCTCCTCTAGGTTCACTATGGGCACTGTTATCCAGCCGGGCTTGGTTCTACTCGAGATCTCTAGCTTCTCTCCCTCCTCATCAACCTTAAATAAGAGGAATCTCGCTTTATCCGCGTCTAGCCCGTCGTCGTCGCTCGAGTAATAGTAGATCACTGGGACCCCGTAGTACTTATAGAAATCCTTGTAGACAGTCTGGAGGAAGTAGTAGACTCTCCCGCCCTTCTTGAATCTATACACTGGCATCACGATCATAGCGGGAGTCATAGACGACGCGAAGCGAGCGAGATCGTTTAAGCTAGAGACCTTGACAGCCAGAGCCTTAGAGTCGAAAGCCTCCACGGAGCGCCACCTCCTAGCTCGAGAAAGCCTGAAACCTTATTTGGCTCAGCGAGCTACCGTAGGTCTACGGCGCGGGGGTGCCCGAGCCTGGTCAAAGGGGTCGGGCTGAGGACCCGATGGCGTAGGCCTGCGTGGGTTCAAATCCCACCCCCCGCACCACTCTCCTAGAGCTAATACCACCACGTCTCGAGGAATCTGTGCTCTGGGACCATGTAGAGAGCGTTGGAGCGCGCTTTGCAGATAGATGAGAGAGGGCACTCTCTCCCAGCTTTGCAAGCAGGGGTTTCGCGCTTACAGACACTTCGCCCAAAGCTCCAGAGGAAGTCGTCTAAGATGAAGGGATCTAGCCCTGCTCTAATCGCGAGCTTCCTGTAGGATATACGGGTAGCTAGTCTCAACAGCACGTCTTCGTTCTCGCTGAACTCTACCCCGTAGGCTATCTTCTCTAGGAGACTAGAGTCTACATCGACTAGCCCGAGTCTTAGAGCTATTCTCACTAGGTGGTTGTCGACAGGGACCTCTTTGTTGTAAGGGTCGAGGAAGGATACGACTTCTCTCCTCTCGAGGAACTTAGCTAAGAGGTATGCTTTCTTCTCGACAGGGTCGTTGTATGCTTTGAATACTCTGAGTAGTTCTATCAAGCCTGAGCCACGGTTCTTCAGGAATCCTCGAGACTCAGAGATTAGCAGAAAAGGGTCCCCGTCGTAGAGTCTTAGAAGCTTAACTCCGAGGTCTCTTAGAAGCTCGGCTCTGACATCGGGGTCTGGGAGCGAGGCTACCCCCGAAGGGAGCTCGAGCCACTCTCTCACCTCTCTAGCTGTGACTCTAGCTAGCCTCTCGGCTTCGAAGAAGCCGGGGTCTTCTCTCAACCTCATAGACCCCAGTCTGTAGAGGAGGTCTGCTCCATGGTATAGCCTGCCGTCAACATAGCCCTCGTAGGGTCTGCCAGGTCTGCTAAGTCTATGGTCCATAGCCACCATGACTAGAAAATACTGAACTACGAGCCTCCTGCTAGCTGAAGGAGGAGGGTATAGAGAGGAGTCGAGGAATCTGTCTACCTCCATAGATGAAACGAGCGCGCCGATAACTCTCGAAGCTTCGGAAATCCTGCTCTCATCTAGAGCCACGATCATCTCTCCGCTCTCCCTAAGTATTATTATCTCGCAGACTCTCGGAGATTAATATTAGGGCTTTAGGTTTGAATGAGGGTAGTTCTAAGCCTAGATTCATTGTCGACACGATGCACGGAGATCTAGCTAAGTGGCTGAGAATACTCGGGTATGATACCGTGTACTCTAGAAGCTACACGGATAGACAGCTCCTCGAGCTAGCGCTTCTCGGAGATAGAGTGCTAGTCACTAAAGACAAGAGGCTCTACGCTAAAGCCAAGAAGCTAGGCGTGCGGGGGGTTCTCGTAGAGTCTACCCTAACAGTGGAGAAGATAGCGGAGCTTGCCTCAAAGATCAAGCTCGACTTGAACGTCGACCCTTCTAGAAGCAGATGCCCTGACTGCAACGGGGTTCTCGTGAAGAGAGGCAGAGAAGAGGTCAGAAGCAGGGTTCCTCCTAGAGTGCTTGAGGTCTACGAGGAGTTCTACGAGTGCGCTAAATGCGGGAAGGTGTACTGGGAGGGTAGCCACTGGAGAAACATAAGGGGGGTCATTGAGGAAGCGAGAAGCTTCGCGCAGAGCTTCCGTAAAGCTTTAAGAATCAGCTCCCGCAAGAGAGCGGGGGGAGAAGCTAGTGTGGCTCGTGTCGAAGCTCGCGAGGATGGTGAAAACCTGGCCCAGAATACTGGCTCTAGCAGTCAAGCCTGACGACGAGGAGTACATGCTCCTCCTACGGCTTACACTGCTAGGGCTAGCTCTTGTAGGGATGATCGGCGTCGTGATCCACATGCTCTTCGCAGTTATAATGCTGAGGTGACGAGCTGTGAGTCAAGGGTCTCCGCGAGAGCAGTCGAGATTTTACTCGATACAAGTCCTTGGAGGCATGGAGGAGCGCGTGGCTCTAATTCTAGCTGAAAGAGTTAAAGCATTAGGGCTTGATGTGAGAAGCATAGGAGTCCCGGCAGACCTGAAGGGTTACGTGATCGTAGAAGTCGGAGACCCCGCAGCTCTCCAAGCTCTCCTCAGAGGAGTCCGGTACGTTAAAGCCAGGAAGCCGATAGCTTTGAAGGCAGAGGAGGCAGTGAGCTTCCTGATACCCAAGGTTAAGGTAGTAGAGTTCGAGAAAGGGCAGGTCGTGGAGATAACCGGAGGCCCCTGGAAGGGCATGAAGGGACGCATAGTAGAGATATACAAGACTAGGAGCGAGGCCGAAGTTGTGCTACTCGAGACAGGCTTCCGCCTAGTGGTCACGATACCACTAGACCTGCTGAAAGCCGCTGAGGAGGGATGAGCTCAGCTGGCCTAGTAGCCGGATTTCAGAGATAAGTGCTCTCAGAGGGCTCTCACTTCTCCGGGAAGCGGCTTGGCGGTCTCGCGTAGACTCGCCTGGCTACCTCTCATCACGGCTCTGATGGTAGCTCTAGTGATCATGCTATGGCCTGTCTCCGTGAAGCTCGAGGCGGCAGTAGGCTTTTCCATGAGCCCGGATAGCTTGAGAGTTCTTAGAGAGAAGCTAGAGGTACAGGAGAGCGGGGTCATCTTCTACTGTTTCGCTATGAGAGGCTGTCCCTACTGCGAGGCTCAGCTTAGATTCTTCAGCGAGCACTATTCGGGCTCGTACAAATCGTGCGACATAGTGAGTGATAGAGTATGCTTCGATAACCTGCTCTGGTTCCTCGAAGAAGCCGGGCTAAGCGGCTTAGTGAGAGGAGTCCCTCTAACGCTAGTCTTCAAGAACGGAGAGCTCCTAGCTGTAGTAGAGGGGCTCAACGAGAACCCCGAGTTCTGGGAGGCTATAGCGAGAGCAGAGCCATCGGAAGACAAGCCGTTCATGTCTGGAGAAGAGAAACCCATAGTTCTCGAGTGCCTAACAGAGAACATGTGTGTACGTGAGGGAGCACTAACTCAGGCTAAGCTAGCACTAGCAGCTCTAGTAGTAGCAGTGGGGGCCGCCTCCAGCCTAGTCCTGCAAGTAGTGAGCGGTAAGAGCAGGACTAGGAGATGAGACTCAAAGCTAGCACTTTAAAACTTAAAAAGAGCCTTGACGTGGATCGCTAGAGGAGCCGCCGTAGCTCAGCCCGGTAGACCTGAGAGCCTGCGCGGGCCGATAGCGCCGGCCTTGTAAGCCGGTGGTCGCGGGTTCGAATCCCGCCGGCGGCTCCACTCGCTCTTCTACGCTGTTCTGATGTTCTCCTCTACCGGGACTCCCTTCTGCTTCTTCAGCAAGAGTAGAGACGTGGTTGCGAACACTGCTATCCAGGCTTGCAGGACGGCCCACGAGCTAGTCGGCTCCATTGGGGTAAAGTCTTGGAAGCTCATGCGCGCGAAAGGCTTATCGTAGGGTACCTTGAAGCCAGTGGAGTAGTGGTATAGTAGCGCCGTGGCTGCCACGAATGGAGTGTGGTGGTAGACCTCTCCGCCGGCGAAGATCGACAGCATGGCGAAAGCCCACGCTAACACGGTCGGAGTGAATGATATCTTGGCGACGAGACCCGGCTTCCTGAACACGATTGCAAGCAACCCGAAAGTCGTAGAGAAGAGGTATATGAATAGCCCGAAGGCTATGCCGGCTACCAGCAGGCCGAGCGGGCTCTCCGGTAGTAGCAACGTGTCGAACCTGTGGCTGAACATAACCAAGGATATGGCTAACAGTATGAGTGAGCTGATTAGAAGTATGAGCGACGACCCTGCTACGAGTTCTAGCAGGATGCGCTCGCTGGTAGCCCTAGAGAACTTCGCCAAGTATCTAATCGGTAAAGTCGAGTAGTAGACTACGTGAATCAGCATCTGAGCGGTCGCCCCGAAGGATACGACTATTATCGTGGCTAGCCAGCCGCCAGTATAAGACTCACGGCATCTCTCCACGCTTTGTTCACATCGGCCTCTGTCAAGGGGGCTCCTGTTCTCAGTACGAGTTCTCGAATATTGTCTACGGTTAGGTCTCTCGAGAACGCGTAGGCTCCCATGAAGACCCAGAATAGCATGAATAGTATCGAGTAAGCCCAGAATACGTGGTTGCACAGGAAGTACTTCACTAGATGCACTGTCAGCCTACCGGCTACCATGATATCACCTCGTAGAGCTTATCGAGCGTATCCAGGTCGGATATCGAGACTCCTCTAGTCCTGCTCAGGTACCGGTCTTCTCGCTCAGGCTGATCTCCACTAGAGTGTCCTCGCTTCTCTCCCTCGATATCTTCGAGGACATGAGCTCCTCGACTCTAAGAGGCCCGTAGACTCGCCCGCAAACCATGAGGTAGACGTTCCACGAGCCCGTGTGCTTCAGGAGCCACGTGGTGTGAGTGTTGAGTAGCACGACCCCATCGTAGCTCACGATCTCTCTCAGCAAGACCGACCTCCTAACTGGGTCTACGCTCTCGAAGGGCTCGTCGAGCAGAACGTGTCTCGCTCTCGAGGATAAGGCTATGGAGTCGAATAGTAGCACCCTAGTCCTCGCTGAGAGTTCGTGAGGCTTCCTTACCCAGCTCTCTAGCTATGCCGAGAGCCTCTACTAGGCTAGAGAGCTTGCCAGCGTTCCCTCAATAAGTCTAGATATGGGTGAGTGAACTCCCAGGAGGAGTTCACGAAGCCTAAATACACTTCCCGCAGAGATTAGTCGAGACGGTCCCGGGAGACCCTCGGATGCTCTCTAGCTCCAAACCGTCTATCCTGACCTCTCCTCTAGCTACTGGCGTCAGCCTGAGAATAGTCCTGAATAGAGTCGTCTTCCCGCTACCATTAGGGCCGAGCACGATGGTGCTGGAAGAGATATCCATGCTGATATCCTTCAACACGTAGTCTCTCCCAGAGTAGCCTGAGTAGACCCTACGTAAAGTAATAGGCATAGATGCGCCCTCTTCGTGTCACATCATGTGAAGGCATGCCTTATAAGTGTTGCTCGCAAGAACTCTAAACTCGAAGCACGCTCTCAACTGCTAGTAGCGTTGCAGGAAGACTGCTTCGAAGAAGCTCTCCGCGTCTATCTAAGCAATGCAATCAGCGCTCCAGCGACTACACCGATGACTAGCGGTCCCGTTACTGTGAGCTCTACCGATTCCGCTAAGCTGAACGCTATGCTAGCTAACTGCATTAGAGCGCTAGCTAGAGAGGCTAGGAGGTCCTGCTCTTTCTCTATCTCCACTCTCCATAGGTGAAGCAGAGCCCCTAGGATCAAGGCTAGAACGATCAGGGCAGCGTACTTCAGTGCTTGCTTCAACAACTTTATCGAAGCATAGCCTAGAATAACACCTAGAATAAACCCAGCCACTATAGGTAAAGAAATCTCCGACACTAAGCTCCAGAACTCCAATACTCACACCTGCTTTCTACTCTGCTCTCTCACTCTAAGCGCTCAGCTCAAGGTTTTAAAACGAGAAAAGAGGATGACGAATAGCTCGTAGCCTCTGGTGCCGCCGCCGGGATTCGAACCCGGGACCTCCGGATCCCCCAGGCCCCCTTATCGGCTCCCGACCCCGGGCTGTGGGGGCCGTATGAGTCCGGCGCTCTAACCAAGGCTGAGCTACGGCGGCTTCCGCTTTCCTCTTAGCGTGGAGGCTTTTTAGAGTTCTCGAAAAGCGGGGAGGCGGCTCGCTCTCGTCTATGGGGAGTGGTCTAGGCTAGGCTCTCTTCAGAGACTCTAGGGTTACGCGGACTTCTACGGCTTCTCCGGTGAGGGGGTCTGGCACTACCGCTACTATCGTTGAAGCCACGGGGATGCCGTCGAGAGACACGAGTATCAGTTCGAATGTGGGAGCTCGCCACTCGTAGCCGCCGACGTAGACTCCGTGGCCTAGGAACACTAGGCTAAGCCCTCTGTAGCGCTCGCCGCCCACGCTTGTCTCAACGAGGCTTGTGGATGGCAGAGTTCCTCCTCCCTCTAGTCTCGCTACCAGGCTCCAGTCCACGTTGTACACGACGCCTAGATGGTATGGGAGCAGGAGGGGAGCGAGACCCGGGAACACCTCGACTCCCACGATGGCTCCTTCAGCGTTCTTCTTGAAGACCAGGTTGCCTATGATGCCGCTCGTGTAGACCGTGGGGTCTAGGTCTAGCGTGGTCCCGTTAGCGTACACTTTCCTGGCAGTGAAGAGCCCGCCGATGTACTCGAACTCGATTACATAGAGCTGGTTCCCGTTTGCGCCGTGGACTCTGATAGCGCCCTTCAGGCAGCTAGACTCGCACTCTACTTGAACCCTGTACTCGCTACCACCATAAGATAGAGTGTAGGAGAGCCTGGAGACTCTCGAGAGCAGGTCGGAGTAGTCGGATACGCCAGCGAGACCCCTAGCTGGAGCAGTATGAGACAAGTAGACCCACACGCCAACAGACGCGGAGGCTACTAGTAGCAGAGCTAGAGCGGCAGCTAGGACCCTCCAGACTCCTCTCATCTCAGAGCCCTCTCCCTACACCTCTACGAAGACCTTATAAAGGATGATAGAGTAGAGCGCTGCCAGGAGCGGGCATTGGGGGTCACGGGCTGTAGCGTCTACTACAACAAGCTCCTAGACTCGATAGTCTTCACCTGTAGCGTGGCGGGCTCTCTGGATAGCGGTAGAGACGCCTTAGAGCTAACCTTCGAAGCCACTAGGCTAGTGTCGAGAGCTCTAGACCTCAGGCTTGAGGTCCTGGGGCTCAAGGAGTGGGAGTTCGTAGCCGGGAGGTTCAATCTATTCAAGATAGCAGTCGGCTCTCGAGGAGCCTCTCTGGGAGAAGCTAGAGTCGCGGAGCTCTGCAGAGCTCCCCTAGTGGTCTCAGGCGTGATCTCCGGTGCTGCTCTAGGAGGCGCCTCGAAGCCAGCTACTGAGTTGCTAGGCGGTAGCGTAGTAGAGATAGGCAATGTAGTGAAGCCGCTATTCCTAGAGAGAGCCCCTAGCTGGGAGCCGGTTCAGCGATGGGTCCCCAGGCCTGCTGTGTACTACTCTGAGGGCTATGTTGTAGAGGAGTCTCTGAGAGAGTGGAGTCTAGTCCTGGAGCTAGCGAGCGGCTCTAGAGAGGTCGGCCTCGAGGAGCTAGCGGGTTCCTCCACCGCTCTCGAGACGGGCCTCCACTGTGTCGAGGGCTGGTCTGCGAGAATCTCTCTCCACGCGGTCAGCCTTAGAGACTTGCTGGGCCAGGTCCCCGGAGATTCCTGGGTCTACGCGGAGAGCGATAGAGGCTATAGCGCTGTAGTGCCGGCAACAGCGCTATCTGAGAGCTATCTAGCTTTCGCTATCTCTCAGAGAGGGCTTACAGCACCTAGGCTAGTCTTTCCAGAACTCTTCGGATGGAAGTGGGTTAAGAGAGTCAGGAGGATAGCAGTACTAGACAGGTATGTAGACGGCTACTGGGAGGCGAGAGGGTACCACGAGAGAGGGCTTGTAGCTTTCGAGGAGAGATTCAAGATAAGAAACCCTGATGTGGTAGAAGAAGGGGCTCTCCAATGCGTTAACAGGAAGCCGGCTCCGCTAGCTTGACGTGTAGAGCCCGGAAGACTGATGCTCAGCACTTTCTCAAAGCTAACACTCTTAAGCCTCGAGACAACTATAGCCGAGCGAGGTGCAAGCTTTGACGGAGCTCTCTAGATTCGAGAGAGTAGCAATAGACCAGAGTCTCTGCATAGGTTGCGGGGCATGCATAGAGGTGTGCCCCGAGAACGCTCTCGAGTTCGATGACAACATGAAGTCTAGACTGATATGGGAGAGATGCAGAGACCACTTCCTCTGCGTCAACGTCTGCCCTACTGGAGCCATAAAGAGAGTCTCAGAGTCAGACGCTAAAGTCCTATCGACCAAAGGCTGGTACAGGATAGGTAGAGTTCTATCAGAGGAGGAGAAGAGAGCTCTCGAGGAGTGGAGAGCTAGATACAACGTTACAGCAGAGCCCGTTCTCTGAGCTCCAGAGCCCCGATTCTCCCCTTAAGCTAAAACTCTCTGCTCTCTTAGCGCGCAACTGGAGGAGCGGCTGTGAAGCAGAGACTAGCCGAGGCTCTCAGCGAGTGTAGCGCGTTCCTCCAGGTAGCTCTAGACTCTCTGAGCTTGAGTGATGCTCTTAGAGTAGCTCGAGCTCTCCCCGAGAGCAGAGAGGTCGTAGTGGAGGCGGGGACTCCTCTAGTCAAAGCCTGGGGGATGGCTTCCGTGAGAGCTCTTAGAAGCTCTAGACCCTGGTCTCTTCTCGTCGTTGACACCAAGACTGTGGACGCGGCGCGCCTAGAGGCAGAGTCTGTTGCCTCAGCTGGTGGAGACGCGTTCACAGTGCTTGCTTCAGCTAGCGAGGAGACTCTGAGGTCGGCGGTGGAGGCGGCTAGAGAGCTGGGTCTCGGAGTCTACGCTGACACGATAGCAGTGAGGGACCCCTTCGAGGCTGCTCAGCGAGTCTCAGATTTTGGCGTCGATGTGGTGATTGTCCACGTAGGCATCGACGTCCAGAGATCCCTAGGCTTGAGAGCCTCCAGCTTAGTGGACGTAGTCAAGAAGCTCGCGGAAACAGTGAAGCCCCCCGTGGCGGTAGCTGGGGGGATCAAGCCTAGAGAAGCTGGAGTGCTAGCAGAAGCCGGGGCACGCGTTATAGTGATAGGCTCGGCTATAGTGAAGTCGGGAGACCCCAAGAGAGCCGCTCTAGAGGCTCTAGAGTCTCTTCGAGAGGCAGGAGCTCGATGCCGCTAGACTACAGGCTCCTAGACTCTAGGTCTGTGGCGGAGCTCTCCAAAGGCAGAGTTGTCGCGGTAGTGCCTGTTGGTAGCATAGAGCAACACTGCGATAGCCCTCTGGCTCTAGACGCTCTGATAGCGGAGAGGATAGCCTGGCTAGCCTGCCAGAAGCTCGAGGAGACAGGAGCAGGACTCTGCCTAATACTCCCTACTCTATACTACGGGTTCTCCCCAGAGTGGTCCAGGGTCTCCGGCACGCTGACCCTCTCAGCCGCCACCTTCCTCAGCGTGATCCGCGAGATAGCAGAGTCTCTAGCCCGCTCCGGCTTCAGGAGAGTAGCCGTCATCAACGGCCACTCGAGCAACTCGGGTTTAGTGAAGGCGGCTCTCTACGAGGCTTCCGCGGAACTTGGCATCAAAGCAGTAGCTATAGACTACTGGAGGCTCTCCGGGATCAAGCTAGACCACGGGGGTAGAGTGGAGAGAGCTGTGGCGAGAGCTCTCGGGATCCCTGCGGGCTCAGGCGACTGCCCTAGAGTGCGCTACAGAGAGGGGGCTCTCGTAGAGCCTCCGGAGGAGCCTGTCGTCATAGACTCGGAGAGTTCGGAGCCCGGCTTGGAGGATGTAGTAGAGCCTGTTGCGAGAGCTCTCTCAAACCTCCTGGAGGGCTAGCTGGAGTGGAGAAGAGTAGAGTGAAGCTCGAGGCTAGACCTTCTCTCGAGAAAGCCAAGTCGCTTCTCTCCAGCTACCTCCCCCGGAGGCCTCTAGTAGTGATGATCGCTTCCTGCGAGACCGAGTACGAGGGCAGGGGGGCTAGTAGAGCGTCCCGGGGGGATAGAGTCGTGATGATCAAGCCGGATGGGAGCATAATAGTCCACAGCTCTCGAGGCTTTAAGCCTCTCAACTGGCAGCCCGATACGAGTAGCGTAGCAGTACTCATCGAGGGGGGAGAGCTCGTAGTCAAAGCCTTCAGGAGAACAGCTAGAGAAGTCCTAGTGCTCAGATGCTCGGAGATAGAGGTTCTAGCGATCCTCGAGGCTCCAGTCGAGGGCGACTACTACATGTACCTGAGCGAGAGAGAGATAGTGGAGGTCATCAAAGACAACCCGTGGCTCGTCGAGGAGGGCTTCGAGGTACTAGACTCAGAGAAGCCTCTAGAGCTCGGAGTCGCGGACATCTACGGGAGAGACGGGAGAGGCCGCCCGGTGCTAGTGGAGGTCAAGAGAGTCAAGGCTACAGAGGAGGCTGTCAGACAGCTCCACGGCTACCTCGAGGCTCTGAAAGCGAGAGGAGTGGAAGCTAGAGGAGTTCTGCTAGCCCCGGGGGCTACCGAGAACGCTCTAAGGCTGGCAGCTCTTTACGGGATAGAAGTCAAGCACCTAGACTTGAGGCGGGCTCGAGAACTAGCCTTCTCGAGAGCGCGTAGGACAACTCTCTCAGAGTACCTGAGCTCAGCTCAGGAGGAGAGAGGAGAGAGAGGAAGGCTGGGGGAGCTGGAGGATAGCGGCTAGTGCTTGGAGAGCTCTCTCGTAAGCTCCTCGTAGGCTGCTCTAGCCTCCTCGACTGCAGTCTCGTCCTCGAGAGTCGAGACGTCTCCCAGAGGCTTCCCTGTGGCTACCGCTATCAGGAGCCTCCTCATTATCTTCCCGCTCCTGGTCTTGGGGAGTTTGCTGACGAATATGACGTGAGCAGGCTCTCCTATCGGCCCGTACTTCTCTCTAACCCACTGTCTGATCGATGCGGCTAGCTCTGCTGAAGGCTTGTATTCCGCTTTGAGCACGACGAAGGCGACTGGCACCTCTCCCTTTATCGGGTCTGGTACCCCCACGACGGCTGCCTCTGCTACAGCTGAGTGCATAGTGATTATCGATTCCAGCTCGAAGGTGCCTATTCTGTGCCCGGCTACCTTTAGGACCTCGTCTGCTCTCCCGAGTACCCAGATGTAGCCGTCCTGGTCCTTGACAGCGTAGTCTCCAGTGTAAAACATGCCCGGGAACTTGCTCCAGTAAGTGGCGACATACCTACCAGGGTCTCCCCAGAGGCCTGTCGGTGGAGCCGGCATGCTTGGCCACGGCTTCTTGATCACAAGGTAACCCTTCTTCCCTGGAGGAGCTGGGTTGCCTTGCTCGTCTACTACCTCCGCTTCCACGCCCGGGAGCGGTAAAGCGTTGGTTCCAGCCTTCATTGGGATGAGTCCCAGACCCGGAGTTATGCTCACCATTATAGCTCCAGTCTCGGTCATCCACCAGGTGGAGCCAACGGGGCACCTCCTGCCTCCTACGACCTCGTAGAGCCACCTCCAAGCAGACGGGTTGATGGGCTCGCCGACGCTGTGTATTATTCTGAGCGTAGACAAGTCGTGCTTCTTGACCCAGCTATCGCCGTACTTCATGAGCATCCTGGTCGCTGTAGGCGAGGTGTAGAATATCGTGACCCCGTACCTCTCTACTATAGACCACCATCTATCAGGCTCTGGGTAATCCGGAGCCCCCTCATACATGACTATAGTAGCTCCCGCTATGAGGGGGCCGAAGACAACGTAGCTGTGGCCAGTGATCCACCCTATGTCTGCTGTGCAGAAGTGTATATCGTCGTCTCTTATATCGAATACTGCTTTCATAGTATGGTAGAGCCCTACAGCGTAGCCCACGTGGTCGTGTATAATCCCCTTAGGCTTCCCCGTAGTCCCGGAGGAGTAGAGGACGAAGAGAGGCTCAGTGCTCTCCATGGGCTCTGGCTCCACGTAGGCGTTGACTGGCACGTCTTTCATCAACACATCATGGAAGTAGTCTCTGCCCTCGACTATATTCACGTCTCCTAGCTTCAGCCTCCTGACTACCACAACTCTCTCAACAGAGGGGGTCATTTCGAGAGCCTTATCGGCTATGTCTTTAAGCCTAATGACCTTCCCTCTTCTGTAGAACCCGTCGGCAGTGACCAGGACCTTGGCCTGGAGGTCGTTCACTCTCATCGCGAGGCTCTCTGCAGCGAATCCTGCGAAAACTACAGTGAAGACTAAGCCTAGGCGAGCGGCTGCCAGCATGTATATGGGGAGCTCTGGGATCATGGGTAGGTAGAACGCTATTCTATCGCCCTTCTTCAGCCCCAGCTTCGTCTTGAGCATGTAGGCTACTCTATTTACCTCCCTCCATAGGTCGAAATAGGTCAGCTTCCTGACCTCTCTAGGGCTCCCCGTCTCGTCTACAGGCTCCCCCTCCCATATTATAGCTACCTTATTCTTCCTCCACGTCTTCACGTGCTTGTCTAGAGCTAGCTTCGAGATGTTCAGCTTGCCCCCCACGAACCACTTGTACACGTAGGGGGTCTCCGCGGGCTCACTGACCTTTATGAAAGGCTCGATCCACTCGAGCTCTTTAGCTACAGAGGCCCAGAAGCCCTCGTAGTCTTTGAGGCTCTTCTCCAGCATGGACTTGTACTCGGATATGCTCACTATCTTAGACTTCCACCTCTCGTCCTCAGGCAACAAGTACTCGTTGAAGGGGAGAGGCTCGCCCAGTATAGCTATGTCTCTAGACTCGGAGCCCATGAACCCACACCGGTTGCAGGAGTCAAGCTAGGCGTTCTTAGAGAACGGTTTTAAGCTTTTATTGATAGTTTGCTGGATTAGTCGAGAGTGGTCTGGTGCGGCGCGCTCGAGAGCTTAAAGTCGCCTCCGCTAGTCTATAGTCTACGCTCGCTTCTTATTTATGTCGAAGTGGTTAGAATTATTGGTGAGACGTCTAGAAACCCTTATAGGCTCTGGTCTGAGAGAGAAGCCTGCGGGCTCTCTTGGAGTCCAAGAGATTACTCTTGCAGTACACAGACCTAGCAGGCTTCCTGAGAAGCGTCGAGGTCCCCTTGAGCTCTCTCGATAACGGCTCCAGGTTCTTGGCTAACATAGACGGCAGTAGCGCTATGGGTCTAGCTTCTCTCGAGAAGAGCGACCTTCTCCTCGAGCCCGATAGAGATACCGTCAAGCCCGTCCCCTGGCTTAGCGGAGTATACAGGGCTCTCTGCAGGATCTACGAGCCCCCAGGCTCTAGAGCTGAGAGAGACCCGAGGCTAGTGGCTGAGAGAGTAGAGGAGCACCTGGACGCTCTCGGTCTCGATGCTCTCGTCGGGGTCGAGCTCGAGTTCAGCGTGTTCAAAGACGTGGTTTTCAGTGATTTCAACTCGATGTTTGAGCAAGGCTACAAGATAACCCCCATAGCGGGGAACGGCTTGCCTAAAAGCTCCTACCAGCTCTCTCACCCAAGCGACCCTCTTCTCGAGTATAGGCTCGAGCTGACTAGAGCTCTGGAGGCTCTCGAGATCCCCGTCGTCGTCTCCCACCACGAGGTAGCAGTCTCTCAGATAGAGGTCTCCATGGGCTCAGCGAGAGTTCTCAGAACCTCGGATAACGTTGTGACAGCCAAGTGGGCGGCTAGAAGCACTGCTAGCAGGCTTGGCTTCAAAGCCGTCTTCATGGCTAAGCCTGTCTACGGAGACAACGGGAACGGGATGCACATCCACGTCAGCCTCTGGAGCAAGGAGAGCTCTAGAAACCTCTTCGCTGGAGACGGGGGTCTCAGCGATACAGCACGCTACTTCATAGGAGGAGTGCTCGCTCACGCTCGTAGCCTAGCAGCTCTACTAGCCCCCACTACCAACAGCTACAAGAGGCTGATAGCAGGCTACGAGGCCCCCGTCTACGCGGCTTGGGGCTACTACAACAGGTCCGTGATGGTCAGAGTCCCCTATGCTAACAGCGACAGCAAGACCAGGCTAGAGGTGAGGATGGCTGACCCCACTGCTAACCCCTATCTCGCGATACCAGCTGTCATACTAGCGGGACTCGATGGAGTCAAGAAGAAGCTAGACCCAGGAGAGCCCGTTAACATCAATCTATACAAGCTAGACAGAAGTGAGGCCAAGAGGAGAGGGATAGAGGTTCTCCCGAGAAGCCTAGACGAGGCTCTAGACGAGCTCGAGAGCGATAGAGAATACCTCAAGCCCGTGTTCCCAGAGAGCCTACTAGAGTCCTACATTGAGGTCAAGAGGAGAGAAGCTCTAGCAGTCCGTAGCAAACCCCACCCCCACGAGTACCAGCTATACCTAGGGCTCTGAGAGCCCAGCTAACACATTAATCCCCCGAGCCTCCGGCCTCTCTCGCGGATGAGCCTCGTGGCCGTAGTGACAGCCAGGATTCTCAGAGAGTCTCTTGACTACGAGTGGCTCTCCCGCTACCTCGAAGCCTTCCTCAGAGAGTCCCTCGAGAGAGCGGGAGCTAGAGGATACGTTCTCGGGCTCAGTGGAGGTGTTGACTCCTCGACTCTCTACGCGCTAGCAGTCAGAGCTCTCGGAGCAGGCAGAGTAGTCCCAGTCATGATCCCCGATAGCGACGCCACTCCCCCAGAGGACCTGAAGGATGCTCAAGAGCTAGCTGAGGCCATGGGGGGCAGGCTCTTGGTGGTCGAGCTAGACCCGGTTATCTCAGCGTACTCTCGAGTCTTGGAGAGAGCGGGGGTAGGCTCGGATAGGTTGGCTCTAGGGAACCTTAAGGCTAGAGCTAGGATGGCTATCCTCTACTACATCGCTAACAAGACAGGGATGCTGGTAGCTGGCTCTACCGATAGGACGGAACTCCTCACAGGCTACTTCACCAAACACGGAGACGGAGCGTCCGACGTGGCGCCTCTAACTGTAGTCTACAAGACTCAGGTCAGAGAGCTCGCCAGATTCCTGGGGGTGCCCGAGAGGATAGCGGGCAAGCCTAGCGCTCCCAGGCTCTGGAGAGGCCATACCGCCGAGGAGGAGCTCGGGCTACCCTTCGACGTGATAGACCCAATCCTCTTCTGCTACGCCGACTTGGGGATGAGCGAGGAGGAAGCGGCTAGAGCCACGGGTGCTGACGCGAGTGCGGTTAGGAGAGTAGTCTCTCTAGTCGAGAGGTCTCGCCACAAGAGAGAGCCGCCCAGGTCTCCTGACGCTAGAGTCGTCGTGGAGGCTGTCAAGAGAGCCTTGTCCTCTCGGCTGTGAAGACAGCGAGAGCAGCTAGAGCTAGGAACTCGACGGCTAGAGCGTATAGAGCGCTAACCCCCGCGTACGACATGACGAGATTGCCTAGAGTCCAGCCGGCTCCGAGAGAGACGTACGCTAGAGCGTAGACTAGAGGCCTCTCGCGAGCAGCTGATGCCACGGCTATAGCAGCCTTCAGCATGGTCTCGAAAGAGCTCATAGCCACACCCCAGGCTATAGCGAAGAGTAGAGGAGACCCTGTTGAGAACGCGAGAGTAGAGAGTAGCACTAGAGCTGGCATCAGGATGAGGCTTCTCAAGCCGACAGCGTCGAAGAAGATGCCTAGAGGCACCGCTGCTAGAGCATCGCTCAGCATGGCTACAGCGTAGAGCCACGCTATCTCAGAGTCCTCGAGCCCAGCTTCTCTCAGCCTGTAGGATGCCTGAGACCAGTGCAGGAAGCCTGCTCCGAGCGCGAAAGCGAAGACTAGAAGCGGGGCGAGCCAGCGGGCGGAGAGAGGCCGGGAGCTCTCGAAGCCAGCTGGAGCGCGAGGAGCGCTCCGAGACCTCATAGTGTTGTACGCCAGGTAGGCGGCGTAGAGCGCTACGAGAGAGGCCGCGAAGGGAGCCAGCAGGACCCCGAAGGCTACACTGTAGCTACCCCCGCTCCAGCTCATTGCTAGCGACACGGCCAGAGGCCCCGCTACAGCGCCGACCTGGTCTAGCACCTCGTGGGCAGCGAAAGCCTTACCTCTACCCACTCCCTCAGTGAGCTCCGCTATCAAAGCGTCTCTCACAGGCGTTCTGAGACCCTTCCCCGCTCTCTCGATAAGATAGAGCGCTAGAGCGAGCCTCCAGTCTGCTACCAGAGCTAGCAGAGGGATCCCAGCGTTCATAGCGTAGCCAGCGAAAACCATAGCCCAGTAGGCTCTAGGAGAGGCGAACCTCCAAGCTAAAGCCCCCCCGACTAGCCTGAAGGCGTACGCTATGACCTCCCCCACGGCTATCAGAGAAGCGGCTACTAGAGGAGCCTCTAGGTGCTTCAAGAAGCTCCCCGAGACCGACCTGCCCCCCTCGTACGTCACGTCTGCCAGCAGAGAGACCAGGCTGAGTAAGAGGAACGCTACCACGGCTCTCTTACTCAAGGACCCTCCCTCAGCCGCAGACCGGACAGTCTAGGCTCTCTCTCCTGCCGGGCTCCTCTAGCCTCAGCTGCCTCCTCCTAGACTCCTCTCTCACTCTCTCCTCGTAGTATCTGAGGAGCTCTTCATCGCTCATGCTCCTATAGGGCTCGGCTAGGAGAGCTCTCCTCTCTCTGTTCTTGATGAAGTAGCTCACAGCGTAGGAGCAGAGAGGGACTACACTCAAGCCGTTCCTCTCGGAGAACGATAGTAGCTCCTCTACGAGCCTCCCAGCGAGCCCTCTCCCTCTGTGGCTCTCGGGCACGAAGGTGGATAGAATGTAGAGCTTCCCGTTGTCAGCCGAGAACTTGATGAACGCTCTCTCCCTCCCATCTAGCTCTAGGTAGAGGTAGCCCTCCGCTATCCTCAGCGATGGCTTCAACCCGGGTCTCCGCTACTCTCCCGCTCTCTCCCCCTTCTTCCTCCTATCCTCCTCTTCACTGCTCACAGCTTTCCTGAACTCTCTCACAGACTCTCCTAGAGCTCTAGCTAGACTCGGTAGCTTACCGGGCCCAAGGATGATTAGCAGTATCAGCAGTATGATCAGGAGCTCTGGCAAGCCCATAGGCCCTATGCTAACCATGCCTCACGCCTCTCCGAGCCCCTCTATGGGCTCCCGAAGGCTAAAAGCTACGATCACTCCCCCTCATGAGCGCTAGCTTCGAGAGCTCTGACGCTATAGAGTGAGCTAGTCTGAGAGGCTCGGGGGTTCTCGAGTACTCCTGGAGCTCGGCCACGAGAGCAGAGGCCTCTTCTAGAGAGAGCCCCCAGGGCAGGATGTAGAGCTCCCCCCTCCTGGTCTCAACTCTCTCCACTCTCTCCAAGACTCTGAGAACGGATAGCCTGAGCCTCCAGTCCGGGAAGTGCTTCTTGAGAGCAGCCTCTAGGTTCTCTACTCTAGGCTTGTACTTGTAGACAGCCACGAGGGGGGCTCCCGAGAGCCTCCTTAGAGCGGGCGGGGAGACTACGCTGAAGCCGAGGATCGTTAGAGAGTCTAGGAGTATGGCTCTTGGCCTCAGCCCGCTCCTAGAGGCTAGAGCGAGAGCGAGCCCAGCTATCAGAGACGAGGACTCCTGGATATCCAGGGGGGCTGTTGAAGCCTCGACGTCCACAGGCCCGCGGGCCCAGAGAACGCAGGCTACCACTCCCGCTCTCTGCCTTCTCTTATCTACTACTCCGTCATCGCAAGCTACTACCACGCTTTCCGAGCGCTTCTCTTGACACATCCTCTACTAGCTCCTCTATCATAAGGTCTTCTGCTAGAGTCTTAAGTATAAGTTGTGTGTCTGCTTTCAGCTCTACTACTCTCGTCTTCCCGTACCTGCCTCTGCTCACGACCCGGCCAGCTAGGAGCCCGGCCATGTCTAGCTCTGCCAGTATCCCGCTGACTCTCCTCATTGTGACAGTCTCTATGCCGAGTCTTTGAGTAAGCTTCCTGTAGGCATCGTATATCTCCCCTGTGGTCGTGTAGCCGAGCCCTCCCCCCGTGGCTAGGATGACTGCTAGCACTACTAGCTTGCTGTGTAGCGGTAGCACTCTTACGACGTCGGCTACTCTGTCTCTCTCGATCTCCTCGCGAGCAGCCATCACGTGCTCCGGCGTGACTATGCTAGCGCCGCTCCTCTCCGCTATCTCCCCGGCTACTCTAAGCAAGTCTAGTGCTCTCCTAGCGTCTCCGTGCTCTCTAGCTGCTAGCGCTGCGCAGAGAGGTATGACCTCCTCGTGTAGCGCTCCATCTACGAACGCTTCTCTAGCTCTAGCCTCCAGTATGTCTCTGAGCTGGTCAGCGTTATACGGCGGGAACACTGTCTCCACCTCGCTCAAGCTACTCTTAACCCTCGGGTCCATGTTCTCCACTAGGTCTATGCTGTTCGTTATCCCTATCAGCGACACCTTCGCCCCATCTAGCTGGGTGTTCACTCTTGTCAGCTTGTAGAGGAGGTCGTCGCCGTGCCTCCTGACTAGAGAGTCTATCTCGTCTAGCACAATGACGTAGACGTACCCCGAGCCTCTCATCTTCCCAACCATCCTATCGAAGACCTCGCTCGTAGAGAGCCCAGTGAACGGTATCCTCACGCCAACGCTTTCAGCTATCTCAGCCAAGACCCTGTAGGGAGTGTCTCTATACCTGACGTTCACGTAGACGCTCTTCACTCTAGCCCCTGCCTCTCTAGCAGCTTGCTCTAGCTTGCTCAACACGAACCTGACCACAGCAGTCTTCCCCGTCCCCGTGAGCCCGTAGATGAAGAGATTGCTCGGCTTCTCCCCCCTGAGAGCAGGAGCTAGAACTGAGGCAACCCTCCTAATCTCAGCGTCTCTGTGGGGGAGGACCTCGGGCACGTAGTCTGGTAGAAGCTTCTCTCTATCTCTGAACACTCTAGACCTCAAAGCAGACCTGAAGATCTCATCGACAACCTCCACAGAAACCACCGGCTCCAAGAGAAGTAGGAGAAGCGGGAGAGAAGACCGAGCGAGAACCCTAGTATCACCAGCTAAGACAAAACTAAGACAAAAAGCCCCCCACGGGGGAGAGCATGCGAGAGGGAGAGGAGAGGGCCCGTAGCTCAGCCAGGACTAGAGCGCCGGCCTCCGGAGCCGGAGGTCCCGGGTTCAAATCCCGGCGGGCCCGCTACCCGCCTCCTATCGCTAAGGCCGCCGGAGGCTCCACGTTGCCCAGCGAAAAGACTTGAGGACGCCGCCGCGGCTAGGCTATGGCGGCTCGAGCGCCAAGCCCGCAGCCTATATCAGCCTCTAGCGCTCAAGACGCGGCAGCGGAGTCCCGTGGAGGCGCTCGGTAGTGCACGTTGGCTACGGCTAGCGACGAGAGCCAGCATTTAGTCTCGCGTAGCAGCGGAGCCTCGGGGAAGAGCCGGGGTTGAGCGCTGAACGCTCTGAGAGCACCGGAGGCTCTAGGGGGAGGCTGGGGGAGCCGTACGCTTCTCTCCTCGAGAAGCTCCTAGCAGAGGCTTCGAAAAGGCTGGGCAACGACCTGGTCTCTCTCGTAGTATTCGGCTCGGCCGCTAGAGGCGAGGCTAGACCAGATAGCGATACGGACTTGCTCATCGTAGAGCTGCTCCTCAAAGCCTCACTTAGACTCGCTGGAATAGAGCCCCCCAAGTGGCACGACGCGGGGCCGTTGCTCCCATCCAGCACGAGGGTCTAAGCCTTCACGCCGGTCGAGGCAGCGAGCGCTCTCTAAGCCCGCTATCTCCGCCTAGAGCACCTGAGGCCACACGCGCCCCCCGAGAGCCTCGCGGGATGGCTTCGAGCCCCACAAGGGACCCGTGGGAGGCCGGGAGAGCGGAGCGAGCGGCCTCGGCCGGCATCGCTCGCTGCGAAGCCCCCCGACTCTAGACTATAAACCTTATATAGGAATCTAACCACGTTATTATAATGGGGTTAACCATTGCTATGAGCTGTGAAGCCGACAGCTGCGCCTACAAACTGGCTAGAGCCCTTATAGCGGTAGCGCTGATAGCGGTAGTGCTCTTCTCCGCCTCGGCCGGGGTTTTCGCCTATAGACATGTTGATGGCTTGGCTGCTGTAGCGCACCCCGTTGTCTGGTTCGAGAGCCCTCCCGCGAGCTCAGGCGTCATCGCGCGCATCGGGCCCTATGGGATCAGCGCTCTCGTAGAGGCTTCCGCGGGCAGCAGGTCCCCGTCTTACAGGCTTCTCGACGTGTATAGCAATATGAGCACAGGCTTCACCTCTATGCTCCGCCTCTCGAGCGCTACGCCGGTTGAGTGCGCTGGGCTGACGCCCGGGCTCCCGGCTAACTACGCTCTCTCGCACTTCAACACAACGATATCGCTCAGGTCCAGGACGGGGGCGACTACCACGACGAATATCGTGATAACCCGGGGGCAGGTTGTCTCTAGCTCCACGAGCCCTCTGAGCGAAGCCCCTCCGCCCGCGTGGAGCGTTAAGTGGCACGCTTTCAGCTTAATCGGCGGCTTCGAGATGGCCTATGGGACTCGCTGCATGGTGAGGCTGGACTACGTCTGGTGGGTTCAGACACCCGGCGTGAGCGCCTTCTACCCCGTTGTTCTCAACATCACATCCCCGGTGGTCGGGCTCAGAGAACACGACGTCTATGTCCGTACCGACTGGAACCCTGACATAAGGTTCAGCATGGCTGACGACCGCGACATAGGACGCAGAGTCCTAGAGATTGATAGCTATTCAGCCGGCGCTAGGTCTATGGGTCAGGGCGCTGTCCTGATAGTAGTCCCCAGAGACCTCCTGCACGGAAACGTGCTCGAGATAACCTGGAGAGGCTACTTCACCTTCGAAGGCGCTCGAGAGATTGGGCGTGTGAGCGTAGCCGACTCGGTTCTATCGAGAGACCAAGCCTTCCCAACTAACGATAGACGCATTGAGGAAAATTACAGGCACGTGGTCGTCCTGCAGTACACGTCGCCAGAGAGGCAGACCGGGTGGTACGATTGGAGGACGAATAGAGCAACGGTAGACTTATCGGGCTTCACTAGCGAGTACGTCACCATAGTAGCTTCTCTTGTCGACGCGTGGATAGGGCAGAGCGTAGCTCTCAGGATAGCCTCTATAAGAGTGCTGACTCCCGGGGGAGCGGTGCTAGCCGAGTGGGTTTTCGACGATAGAGCCGAGGTGGTGATGGAGAGAACGGGGACTGTAGCAGACTTCGGCCACGTCAGGAGACCGCGCTTAACGTAGACAGTAGCCTCCGGGAGAACAGCTCCCACGTGGCTCTAGCGGAAACACTTTTAGGCGACTACCTGCTCTATTCTCCTCGAGGTGCTGAGCTCGGCGTATCCGAGAGGGGGGTCTGTGAGGAGGGTCTTGAGTGCTGAGCTAGGGGGTTAGCCTCTCGAGGTCTCTCGGCAGGAGCCTGGCTTCTCTTATGTTCTGCAGTCCCAGAGTCTGCATCACTATCCTCTCTAGGCCGATGCCCGCTCCCCCGTGTGGCGGGGCTCCGTGCTTGAAGAAGTCTAGGTAGAACTGGAAGTCCTCGGGGTTCAAGCCTTTGTCTTTGATGTTCTCGAGGAGCCTCTCGTATCTGTGCTCTCTCTGCCCCCCGGTCGCGACCTCTACGCCTCTCATTATCAGGTCGAAGCTGAGAGTCCAGTCTGGCTCGTCCTCCTTCCTCATAGCGTAGAATGGGCGGACTCTCCAGGGGTACTCTGTCACGAAGACGAAGTCCGAGCCGTACCTCTCTCTAGCGTACTCGCCTATGAGCTTCTCTGCCTCGCTATCAAGGTCCTCCCCGTAGGGCACTCTCTTCCCGTACTCTCTCTCCAGGATCTCGTAGGCCTCTCTCATCCTTATCCTAGGGAACCCCCCGGGTGGAGCTCGAGGAGGCTCGACTCCATGCATCTCCAGTATTCTAGCTACGCGCTCGTCTTCAGCCATTGATTTAGAGAGCTCTACGAAGAATCCCTCCACGTACTTCATGACATCCTCGTGGGATTCGATGAACCCGACCTCTATGTCTAGAGAGTGGTACTCGTTCAAGTGCCTCGTGGTGTTATGAGGCTCAGCTCTGTAGACGGGGCCTATCTCGAAGACTCTCTCGAAGCCCGCTAAGACAGCCATCTGCTTGTAGAGCTGGGGGCTTTGAGCGAGGTAGACGGTCCTCCCGAAGTATATCACCGGGAACACGTTGGCGCCGCCTTCGGTGCCAGCGGCCACGATCTTTGGTGTGAAGACCTCCACGAAGCCGTGCTTGGCGAAGTATTCTCTGAACTTAGACGCGACCCACGCCTTGAGGATGAATATCGACTGAACCTCCGGGTTCCTGGCGTCGAGCCACCTATACCTCAGCCTGGTAGCTAGACCGGCTCTCCTCGATGTCCTCACGTCTAGTGGGAGAGGCTCGATGGGGGTCGAGAGGATTCGAGCGCTAGAGACCGCTATCTCGCAGCCCTCTCTCGTAGGGGCTTCTCTTAGAACCCCCTCTACGCACACCACGGACTCCTCTCTCAGGCCGGAGAACACTTCGAGAACGCTCTCGGGAGCCTCTCCTCTCTTGGCGACAGCCTGGATGAAGCCTGTTCTATCTCTCAGCACTACGAACTTGACCCCCCCGATGTCTCTGATTCTGTGAACCCAGCCGCAGACTCTGATAGTGCTCCCTATGAGGCCTCGCGAGCCCCGGACGATCTCCTCTATGAATCTCTCTTTGTGCAAGCAGAGCTCACCACATCTACGGAGCCTGGAGACCGAGGACTCTTTAAGCCTCCTCTACTCTACTCGATTCAAGCGACTCCTCTAAGCCAGCTAAGCCTATGAAGATTAGAGTCTTGTATCTCGAGAGGAGAGCTCTGAAGCTTTCAGAGTCTAGCTTCTCGATCCCCGTTGAAGACATGGAGCCCTTTAGCAGAATCTCGACCAGCCTCTTCTGCCACACGTCTCCCTCAACTCTCACCTCGCAAGTCCCGTCATCGAACCTCCTATACTTCAGGATTATGGGTAGCTTGACTAGATCCCAGAGGTAGACGGGGACTCTGGAAAGCACTTCACCAACCTCGCTTGAGTCGAACTCGTGGACATCGCCCGTCTGAAGCTTGACAAACCTTCTCCCCTTCGATGCCTCTCTAAGAGTGACCATCTCCACAGGCCAGAATCTAGCTATCCTCCTAACCTCTTCCTCGTATCTCTTCTCGAGGAGGTCTCGAGCTCTGCTCGTACTTCAGCCGCCTCCTCTAACAGTATCAGCGTGGAGACCTATAAAAAGCGTTGAGAGCTCCAAGTTAATACCTCTGCTTCTCGCAGAAAGCCTCCTCGGGGGTGTCTCTCAGGGTTGTCTGAGACTTCGAGAGGCTCTAGTCTCGCTCTACTCAGAAACTACGAGTGGCTTCTGAGCAGGCTCTACAAGAAGGTGCCTCCAAGAAGCGGGACATCGGGCCTAGTCATTCCAGACCCGGAGGTGGTGATCGCGGGCAACCAGGCTATAGTGAGGAATCTGAGAGAGCTCGCTGCACCACTCAAGAGAGACCCCGAGCTGGTAGCCAGGTATCTCTTGAAAGAACTCGCTACAGGAGGCTACTACGACTCGGAGAGCTCTCAGCTAGTGCTCAACATGAGGATATCAGGAAAGGTTCTGAAGAAGATCCTTGAGAACTTCGAGAAGCTATACGTGAGATGCCCTACATGCAATAGCATAGATACCAGAATAGAGAAGAGAGGGAGAGTCTGGACGCTGGTCTGCGAAGCCTGCGGAGCAGAGCAGCCAGTAAAGCCGATATAGCGCGAGCCGAGCTAAAAGCGGGGAGAGAAAGTAGGGGGTGCGGGGGGTTGGAGTACACTCTCCTTGGAACCACGGACCTCAAGATCTCCAGGATAGGTCTGGGGACCTGGCAGTTTAGCGAGACGTGGGGGCTAGTTGATTACTCTAAAGCCAAAGCTGTGATTGAGGAGGCTGTAAGGCAGGGAGTGAACTTCATAGACACAGCAATGGTCTACGGGGATGGGCTCAGCGAGAGCTTCATAGGGAGAGCTCTGAGAGAGCTCCAGGTGAAGAGAGACGAGGTAGTCATAGCCACGAAGATACCCGGAGAGTTCCTGAGACCTAGAGATATACCTAGAGCTGTCGAGAGATCGCTTCAGAGGCTCCAGGTAGACGACGTGGACGTCCTCCTAGTCCACTGGCCCCCCTGCTGGGACCATGTGCCGACGTGTAGCTACATGAGAGCACTAGAGAGGCTCGTGGCTCTAGGCAAGGTGGGCTACCTCGGTCTCAGCGACTACCCAGTAGAGCTGGTTGAAGCGGCTAGGCAGTGTCTAGCTAGAGCTGATATCGAGGTCTTGCAGGTCAAGTTCAACCTCGTCGAGAGAGAAGCAGAGGAGGAGCACATACCCTACGCTGAAGCCAACGGGATGACGGTCATGGCTTGGAGCCCTCTAGCTAAGGGAGCTCTCACGGGGAAGTACTCGCTAGACGATATCAGCAGACTAGGAGACTTTAGAGCTGGGAGCCCCCTCTTCTCCAGAGAGAACTACCAGGCTATACTCGAGCTAGTAGAGGTCTTGAGAGAAGTCGGAGCCAGGTACGGGAAGACCCCTGCTCAGGTAGCTCTCAACTGGCTCATAGCCTACAGCGACGCAATAGTCCCCATACCGGGAGCCAAGACCCCAGAGCAAGTCAGAGAGAACGCTGGAGCAGTAGGCTGGAGCCTATCCTACAGCGACTGGCTCAAGATAGACGAGGTCTCGAGGAGAGTAGCGGCTAGGATAAGCCACGCTATCTTCTAGAGACGGGGGCTCGATGGGAGCCTGTGGGACTCCTCTAGAGTACGACGTGGGGTTACTCGAGGTTCTCGACTCAGCCTCTGGGCCTCTCTGCAGGCTCCTCGAGAGTCTCACGAGACCAGCGCCCCGTCTCTATGTTAGAGTAAATACCCTCAAGACCAGCCCTGAGAGATACCTGGAGCTCTTGAGGTCGCTCGGTCTAGACTTCAGGAGAGACGAGGAGATAGAGGAGGCGCTGTGGACCCCCGTGGAGGGCCCCCAGGGGATAACCGTGTACGATAAGGCAGTAGTGGCAGACAAGAATGCTAGCGAGTCTGTCCTCATGGGTAGCGACCTCTACGCTCCCGGCGTCCTGGAGGCGCGCGGCGTAAGAGAAGGAGACTCTGTCACGATATACTCCCCCAACGGGGTCCCCGTAGGCTCGGGAGTCGCGGTAACGAGCTGGGAGGAGGCAGCTAGGAGGAAGAGGGGTCTCTTCGTCAGAGTCACGGAGCCAGTCTACAGAGCCCCGAGAGTCTCGGAGCTACCCGGCTACGGGGAGCTCTCCTACGGGCAATCCATCACGTCTATGTACGTAGCCAGAATCCTGAACCCCAAGCCGGGAGAGGTGATAGTAGACTTCAATGCTGCTCCTGGAGGCAAGATAGGGCACGTGGCTCAGCTAGCAGGGCCCCGAGCGACCATAGTGGGGGTCGATAGACCCAGCAAGGTGGAGAAGCTCGAGAACACTCTGAGAAAGCTTGGAGCAAGCTGGGTCAAAGTCATCGGAGGAGACTCTAGGAGAGCCTCAGAGCTCCTAGGAGACCTCTCAGGTAGAGTAGACGCGGTCCTCGTAGACCCCCCTTGCACAGACATAGGCGTGATCCCCAAGGTCTACGATAGGAGGACTCTCAGAGAGTCAGTCTCCGCAGCAAGGTACCAGTTGCAGTTCGTGAGAGAAGCCTACAGAGTCTTGAGGAAGGGGGGCAGGCTAGTGTACTCTACGTGTACTCTCACAGACGTGGAGAACGAGGCAGTGGTAGAGTACGCTCTAAGCCTCGGCTTCGAGCTGGAAGAGCCAGACTTCAGGCCTAGAGCCAGGGGGAGAGACACGGGCTACGGGTACAGGTTCTCTCCTCATCTCGATGGGACCCCGGGGTTTTTCGTCAGCATGCTTTTAGTCAAGAAGAGGTAGAACTCTCGGGAGGCGCTCCAGGATGGGCTCGATTAAGTTGAGCGAGCTGAGTCTCCTCGAGCTACACTCTTGTAGAGTGCTGAGCAGACCGAGTAGACTCGTCGCTCTAGTCGAGTGGCGCGAGACCACGGCTAGAGCTCTAGTCGCGAACACTGGGAGACTCGAGGGAGTCCTAGAGCCCGGGAGGCTTGCTCTCTGCTCTCCTAGTAGTGGCGAGCTCGGGCTCAGGCTGGTCGCTGTCGAGCTGGAGGGAGGCTGGTCTATAGTAGACACGATGGCCCACGAGAGAGCTCTCGAGAGAGCCATCTCATCCAAGCTGATACCGTGGCTTAGCGACTGCTCTCTCAGAAGGAGAAAGCCTAGACTCTACGGCTCTACTCTCGACTTTGAGCTCTCCTGCGGAGAATCGCTAGCCTACCTTGAAGCCAAGAGCGCTCTAGCACTAGCTGGAGAGACGGCAGCCTACCCAGACGCTCCTACCGAGAGAGGGCTTAGGCATGTATTGACTCTCCTCGAGATAGCTAAGAGAGGCTTCAGAGCCATCCTAGTCCTGGTAGCCAGCCATCCTAGAGTCAGAAGAGCTGGCTTCTACTGTAGCAGATTCCCCGAGATCGCGAGCGCGGTTAGGAGAGCGGTCGAGAGCGGAGTCGAGCTGAGAGCAACGAATCTAGTCCTCAACCTCGAGGAGAACTCTCTAAGAGTAGACTCTGTCTCAGCTCTAGCAGACTGCGTTCTCTAAGCGATGCGAGAAGCCTCCACGACTTAATCCCTTTAAGCTCTAGGCAGTAGTAGAGATCTACCCGGCGGTGAGCCGAAATGACTTCTCACACTAGAACTCTCAGAACAGGGCTAGTTATCGCTGGAGCCTACGCGGACAAGGTTAGGAGAACGCTCTTCGCTCAGACAAGAGACTTAGTCAAGAGCGGCGAGATAACCTCCCAGGAGGTAGCTAGAGCAGCGGGAGAGCTTAACAGGATACTCTACGAGATCCTCGTCGATAGACTGAAGACAGAGAAGGGAGACGTGGTCAGAGTAGCGGTCGACTACAGGGTAGAAGAGGGCAGGATAATCTGGGAGCTAGAAAAGCTCCAAGTACAGCTCTGGAGGTCTGTTCCTCAAGCCGAAGTCGATAGAGTGGTTAGCGACGTCAAATCCATAGCTAAGAGGCTTGTAGCTGAGGCGATAGCCTTCGAGGCGGAGAAAGCCATAGAGCTAGCTAGCGGAGACATAGTGTACCTAGTGAGATACAAGGGAAGAGATGTTGGCGCTCTAATAGCGACTCCCGTCAACGAAGCCAAAGCTATAGTGAGAGGAGCTGTCTTAGAGCCTACTCCACTAGTGCTCAGGAGGACCGCTATGGACTATACTGGAAGCTTAGACGACTTCATGAAGACCAACATAAGCCAGCTCCTAGCCAGAGCCACTAACGTCGAGTACAGAGAAGCAGACAAGATCTTGAGGGAGATCAAGGCGCTAGTCAGGGCAGAGCTCGAGGAGGCACCAGAAGCTGAGGAAGCAGAAGAAGAATAACTCGGCTAAGCTCTCGTCAGGCTAGCTTTACGCTCTCTCCCCACCCTCCTTCTCTATCGTGACAGCATTTAGGACTACAGCCTGGTTTTCTTCGGATACCCCAGAGCTCTTCATCGGCTCTCGCCTCTCAAATCGAGGACACGGCTCTCCACATTCCAGCCTCTCTATCTTCTAGCCAGGCTTTTAACCTCCTCTACTATCTCCTCTATCTCGCTCGCCGAGTACCCCTCGCTCGGGTCGCTCTTCAGCGGTAGCTCGACTACCCTCTGGGGGGCTAGGAGGCTCGCTATCTCTCTAGTTGAGACAGTCCACGGCTTCCCCTGCCTCATCCTGAGCTCCACAGCCTTAGAGTACCTGAGCCCGTTCACTAGAGCCGCCACGTTGCGAGCCACGAGGACTACTAGGTCTGGGCTGGCCAGTCTCCTCGTGGGAGCAGCTATATCGGAGTTAGACTCCGCCACGACTACCTCGGCTTTCTCCGAGACAGCGTCTAGGCAGGAGTCGGCAGCAGCTCCCCCCTCGTTCTCGAATAGCTCGGCTAACCCTCTTGGAGTAGTGTGCTCCGGCATCGGTCTAAGTAGTATCGCTGCTTCCTCTACCTCCTCCCTCACACTCCTAGCTGTTCTAGCGCACGCCGCCTGGTTGAAGAAGTGCCTCGAAGCAGGAGCCTCCATAGTGCAGAAAGTCACTCTAGCTAGAGCCATGCGGGAATAGGGGTTGCTTAGAGCGGCGTCCATCAGGCTCTCTCTCCACTCGAAGACTCTCGGGTCTAGAGGCACAGCTATCCCTCCAACGGGGTTCAAGACTATGGGGTTGAAGGCTCCTGTAGCCTTGTAGAGAGCTAGACCGTCTCTAGTTACGAGCGCTCCCGCTCTCACAGACTCCTCGAGAATACGGGGATAGCTCCAGAGCTCAGTAACGCCCAAGGGCTTGAAGCCAACCGCCTTGAAGCCCTCTCTTCTCAGAGCGTAGACTAGACTAGAGGCTAAGACGGTCTTGCCCGAGTCTAGGTGATAGAGCCCAGCTACGAGAACCTTCAAAGCCATGGCGGTTAAGCTTTGACCTCTCGAGCGGGCACGTAGAGCCTAGCTCTCCTAGTCCCCCCAGCTGGCTTCAAGAGACCGGATTCAGCTAACCTAGCTAGCAATCTCCTAGCAGTAGACACCTTGACTCCCAGCTTCTGAGCTGCTCTAAAAGGAGTCACTACGGGCTCCTTCAACAGCTCTCTCGAAGCTCTCTCGAGAAGCTCGGGTGTCAGCATAGCTTCAACCAGGTCTCTCGGCTCGACTCTCCGAGGCGCCTGCTTCTCTCTCTTAGAGCTCACAAAGCACCCCCTCCAGCCTCCACCCGTAGTCTCCCGCTCCTCCAGCTCTCCGAGGCTTTAAGAGCTAGCGAGACTGTCTTCTAGAAGAGCGATTAGAGTAGCTTCAGTAGATCTAAGCGCTAGCGCTAAGCTTTTGAACCTCACCGAGAGCCTCGCTTACGCTTGATTGCAGCTGCTCTCGGACTGGGGGGAGAGAGCGTGAACTACAGTGTCGTCGCCGGATGGCTGATAATAGCTATGATCATAGTGTCTCTAGTCGTCAGAAGCAGGAGACCTCGGACCCCTGTTTGGAGCATCATGGCTTTCGCCTCGTTTACTGCAGTAGTATCCGGGCTCGTCCCTCTAGATGAGCTCGGTACTGCCATAAACCTAGACGTGATCCTCTTCCTGATAGGCATGTTCAGCATAGTCAGCTTAGCCGAGTCGTCGGGCCTCCTCTCTGCTATAGCGGCGTGGTTCATCAGCCTGTTCAGGTCACCCGTGCTCCTGGTCTATGCTTCTTCGCTCTTCTTCGGCGTCCTCGCCGCAGTGGCTATGAACGATACCGTTGCTCTCGTAGGCCCCCCTATAGCCTACACTGTAGCTAGAGCTCTCGGAGTGAACCCCACGGCCATGTTTTTACTGCTGGCTTTCTCGCTTACCATAGGCTCGGTCATGACCCCTATAGGGAATCCTCAGAACGTCTTGATAGCCACGGGGTCCGGCTTGCAGGCTCCCTTCCTCAAGTTCGTGCTGTACCTCTCCATACCCACGCTCTTGAACTTACTGATAACCCCGTATATCCTGATGAAGGTCTACGGGGTTAAGCTGAGGAGAACCGGGGGGTTGCTGGTAGTACCTCAAGAGCAGATAAGGAATAAGCGCGACGCAGCGCTAGCTCTAGTAGGGCTCGTGGCATCCATCGCTCTACTGGTAGCCAACGACGTGCTGGAGCTCCTAGGCTTGCCGCACGTCACTCACAGAGGCTTCCTACCCTTCCTGGTCGCCTCAGCTCTCTACGTGCTCGCGAGCGAGCCTCGTAGAGTGATCGGCGGGGTAGACTGGGGCACAGTAGTCTTCTTCATAGCCATGTTCATATCCATGGAGGGAGTCTGGAGGAGCGGGGCTCTAAACCCTCTTCTATCTCTACTGCTACCATCTAGGAGCGACAGCGTGGTGACAGACCTGCTACTGATAACGGCTCTCTCGGTGATCGGTAGCCAGCTAGTCAGCAACGTGCCCTTCGCTCAGCTCATGCTGAAATACATGCACGACCTAGGCTATACTGAAGGAGATGCCCACGCCTGGATAGCGCTCGCTATGGCTACGACCATAGCGGGAAACCTGACTCTCTTCGGGGCCGCCTCCAACATAATAATACTAGAGTACCTGGAGTCAAGAATGGGGTCTACTATCACGTTCAAAGAGTTCCTGAGAGTAGGGGCTCTAGTGACTCTAGTGAATGTTGTCGTGTACTGCACGTTCTTAGCTCTAGCCTTTTACCTGCTGTAGCGTGCTGAGAGTAGCTATGCCTCCTCGACCTTGACTAGTATCGGCTGAGGCTGCTGAGTTGGAGGCCGTTGCTGTTGCTGTTGGGGTTGTTGTTGTGGTTGCTGTTTAGCCTCCTCTCTGGGAGCTGGAGCCAGAGCAGCCTCCAGAGTCTTCTCCAGCTTGTCCAGGACTCTCTTGGCGTCGTTCTTCTCCTCTGTTATCTTGTCTCTCATCTTCCTGAGGTGGTTCATGCTCTGGTTGTAGACCTTCTCTGAGACCTCTCCGCTGAAGTAGAGGATCTGGAGGCTGGCTATGGCTTTCGCCACAGCTAGAGCCTCGTCTTCGAGCGACGCGAGCCTATCCTTGATCGCTTTCTTAGCCTCCTCTGCTCTAACCTTTAGCTCTCTAATCTCCTCGGCTATGCTCCTCTTATAGCTCTCCACGATCTCCCCGGGAAGGTCCGAGGAGGCCATAGTGTCTAGAGCTCTCCTCCTCCTATAGGCTCTATCTAGAGCCTCTATGACAGTCGTGGCGACATGCCTCCAGGAGGGGATCACCACGAGCTTCCCATCTCTTAGAGTCAGTCTCTCAGCCGGCACGGTCTCTATAGCTCTATCCGCTATCTTTATGTCGACGCTCTTAACGTTACCATTCATATCGCTCGTGACGCAGACCAGAGTGCCGACGACTCTCCCATAGACGTCCTCTACGTCAGAGCCTATCAGGGGAGACACGGACTCGAGCTTTAGAGCCATTACGCGCACCTCTCCTCACGGGGGGAGTAGTAACACTGGGTATTTAGGGGAGAGAGCCCGTCCTATGAGGTCTCTCTCTGGATTAGGGGGTCTCGGAGAGAGCTAGTGTGGCGGCTCGAGATGAGCAGGCTCGAGCACTGGGCTAAGACCTGGAGTGGCCCTGAGGACTCGGAGAGCGTGATCAAGAAGGTTAGAGACTTCATAAGCCCCCCGCCTCCCGCTAAGCAGCAGCTAGTCAACGCGCTCTACAGGATAGGGGCTCAGATAAACAAGCTAGACTACAGCCTAGCTAGGCTACAGAGCTACGATAGGATGCTATTCGAGAAGACAGTCAACTCTCTCGTCGAGGGAGACAAGACCAAGGCGACGATGTACGCCTCTGAGGTAGCAGAAGTAAGGAAGATGGCTAGAGTCATAATGACTGTTAGGTACGCGCTCGAGAGAGTCAAGATAAGACTAGAGACAGCCATAATGTTTGGAGACGTTCAGGCAAACCTAGCCCCGGCTGTGGCAGCACTCAGGCAGGTAGTAGGCTACATAAAGGGCATGATGCCCGACGTGTTCACAGAGCTAGTAGAGATAGACGAGGCTCTGCAGAGCGTGCTACTGCAAGCGAGTGTCACCTCACCGATAGCACTAGACAATACGTTCGTGACAGAGGAAGCAGCCAAGATACTCAAGGAGGCGAGCATAATAGCAGAGCAGAGGCTCAAGGAGAGCTTCCCAGAGCTCCCCAGCTTCGAGAAGGTCACAGCTACCGAGAAGACTCGCGCTTCCACCTCGTAGAGAAACGGGGGGCTCCCCGAGTAGCCCCCCGCTTCTCTCTCCACGGTCTCTCTCCTCTCGAGGGCTCGAAGCTTCCCCGCTGACTCCTGGTAAAGCTTATAGTCTCTACCGGTGCACTCTACGTATGGGTCTGGTGCATCTATGGCTTGCTTCATCCCACCCCTACTCGTGGGGGCTCTCCTACTACTAGCCTCAAGAGCCTCGAGTAGAAGAGGCTTGAGCGACCTCTCCGTCATGATGCTAGGAGGCTCTATCCTGCTAGCTGTTAAGCACGCTCTTCTAGGAGAGTCTCTCCTACCGACAGCAAGCATCTCGGCTCTATTCTCTGAAGTCGTGATCGTAGGAGTCCCCATGGTTTTCGCTGTGGTAGCCGTCTGGCTTTGCTTAACGCTAGCTAGCAGACGCTTACAGCTAGGAGAGAGCCTCAGCGGAGCTCTCAACAACCCCGGAGCTAGAGCGTTAGCGCTAGCTCTCCTAGGGCTAGCCGTCATGGTAGTAGTAGACTTCGCGATAGCTCACCTCATCCTTGGAGCCTAGAAGACTCAGAGAGCCCTCAGAGACAGCGAGTCTCCCCTTTTCTCTCCCCTCCATCTTAGAGACGAGAGAGCAGGAGTAGAGCTACTTCACGAATATAATAGCTCCCCCTTCTCCCGCCTCGGAGGGTGAGAGGCTTGGGGGGTAGGCAGAAGACTACGCTGTTTCACACTAAGGAGTCTGCGGCTAGAGAGCTAGAGCAGTCAGCGAGTTCGAGCAAAGAGAAGGCTAGAGAGAAGGCTAAGAAGGAGCCTAAGCAGAAAGGCAAGTAGCCCTGCTTCTAGGTAGCGTGCTCTCATATCTCTCATCAGCTTCTCTAGAGGCGGCTCTACGGGCTCGAGTAGGAGCGTGGAGTAGCGTGGGTTGCTTCATCTGGCCTCCTCGTAGGAGGAGTGTGTGGCTTGCTGTCGCTTTGCCGGGTAGCGTGTTGAGTGTTGAGGAGACTCTCGTGCTGAAAGCCGTCAAGGCCGGGCTTGTTGGGAGAGCTCTCGCAGCGTTCAGGGTCGATGAGTGCATAGTCTATAGAGATCCTGATACAGCCGAGAGAGACGCTAGACTCCTAGTCTCCTATCTTCGCTACATGCTAATCCCTCCTCATCTCAGGAAGAAGGCTGTCCCGCTAACCGGGGAGTTGAGAGCATCAGGCGTCCTGCCGCCACTAAAGACATACAATCACCTAGCTCCAGAAGAGCTGAGAGAAGGCGATATCATCGAGGTATTCGTCGAGGAGTGCTACAGAGACTCGTGTAGAGCCTATCTAGGCAAGCCCGGCTACGGGGTTCTTAGAGGTGTGCACAAGCCCGGGTCTATAGTAGTAGCTCGAGTAGTTTCAGCGAAAAGAGGGCTCTACGAGCTAGAGGAGGCGAGCTGGGGAGACGTATACACAGGCTTCAAGGTAAGAAGCCTCGGAGACCTAGCTAGTGTCGTGAGCTACCTGAGGAGGAGAGGAGCGCTAGTCGTTCTAGCCAGCAAATACGGTGACTGCCTCTCCCGGCAAGCCGGTAGACTCAGAGAGGGGGTGGAGAAGAGGAGGAAGCTAGCTCTAGTCTTCGGGGGCCCCTACAGGTGCCCCTACGAGTACAGCGACCACTCTCTCTTCGACGCGATAGTCAACACTATCCCACACCAGGGGACGGAGACGGTCAGGACGGAGGAGGCTATCGTAGCAACGCTCGCAGCAATAGCTAACACGAGCGTTCTAGAAGACTAGTAGCTAGAGGGGCTCGATTTTTTAGGCTCAGAGACTCGCAGAGCCCCTGAGGGGTATTAGCGTGGGCGCTAGGAAGCAGCATGCGCCTAGACGAGGGAGCTTAGGCTTCTCGCCGCGTAAGAGAGCTTCTCGTATAGTCCCTAGAGTCAAGTCCTGGCCTGAAGTCAATCTAGGCAAGCCAACTCTGCTAGCTTTTCTTGGCTACAAGGTCGGGATGACTCACGTCTTCGTGGTAGACGACATCCCAACCAGCCCTACAGCCGGCAGAGAGGTATTCGTCCCCGTTACTGTAGTCGAGACCCCCCCAATGGTCGCTCTAGCAGTCAGAATCTACGGGAGAGATGTCGATAGAGGCTTATACACTCTAGGCGAAGCCTGGGTTCAGCCTCCTCGAGAGCTCGAGATAGAGAGGAGGATCTCGACTCTCAGCGTCAAGAGCACAGAAGAGGCTTTAAAGAAGCTGGAAGCACTCCTCCCCAAAGCGGTAGACGTCAGGCTAATCCTAGCCTCTCAGCCTAAGCTAGCTGGAGGGTTGGAGAAGAAGAAGCCTGATATCATAGAAGTCAAGGTGGGTGGAGTGAGCGATATCAGTGCTCTCTTCGAGTACGCTGTCTCCAAGCTCGGTAAGGAGGTCAGAGTAAGCGATGTCTTCTCTCCAGGCATGCCTGTAGACGTGATAGGAGTAACTAAAGGCAAGGGGTTCCAGGGAGTTGTCAAGAGGTGGGGTGTCAAAGAGCTCCCGAGATGGCACAAGCACAGAAAGGGTAGCAGGAGCGGCCCTGGCGCGCGTTTCTCAGCAGTCGGGACGTGGTGGGAGGCTCCTCAGCCGGGCCAGATGGGCTTCCACAGGAGGACTGAGTACAATAAGAGGATTCTCGCCATAGGCTCTAACGGCTACGAGATAACGCCAGCTGGGGGGTTTCTGCACTACGGCTTAGTCGAGTCCGACTACGTAGTCCTAGCTGGTAGCATAGCTGGAGCGGTCAAGAGACCTGTGGTTCTAAGATGGCCTATAAGACCGCCCAAGTGGTACCTGAAGTTCAAGCTCGGGCAGCCTAAGATAACCTACGTGAGCCTAGAGAGCAAGCAGGGAGCCTAGAAGAGGTGGAGCCCTCATGGCTACCTACCTAGCTCTATACCTCAAGCCCCCTATCTCAGTCCCTCTCTACAACGCTAGCGGTGAAGTAGTAGGAGAGGTAGAGCTACCAGCGGTCTTCAGGCTCCCCGTCAGAGCAGACCTGATAAGGAGAGTCTTCTTGAGCGAGTTCACTATGCGGCTACAGCCCAAGGGGAGAGACCCCATGGCTGGCAAGAGGACGACGGCTGAGAGCCTGGGGATAGGCTACGGTCTCGCTAGAGTCCCTAGGATAAAGGGCTCTACGAGAGCAGCCTTCATAGGCTCAGCTAGAGGAGGCATGGCTACCTTCCCGCCGAGAGTAGAGAAGATCCTGTGGGAGAGAGTCAACAAGAAGGAGAAGATCCTGGGGACAGCGAGCGCTCTCGCAGCCACAGCCGACGCGGAGCTGGTGAGAACTCGAGGACACAGATTCAGTGTAGCCAAAGTCCCCGTGGTTATAGACTCTTCGGTTCTCAATGCAATCTCGAAGACTAGCGATGCTGTAGAGCTCCTAGAGAAGCTAGGAGTCTACGAGGACGTAGAGAGAGCAGCTGAGAGAACAAGGTGGAGAGCTGGTAGAGGCAAGATGAGAGGGAGGAGGTACAAGGAGCCTAAGAGCATCCTCTTCATACTCGAAGACCACAGAGCTCCATTCGCTAGAGCTGTAGCAAGCCTCCCCGGAGTAGACGTGGCTACCCCGAGCTTCGTTAATGTTCTACAGCTAGCTCCTGGAGGAGTCCCCGGCAGGCTAGCAGTCGTGACTAGCGAGTCTCTAAAGCTACTAGCTAAGAGATTCGAGGTGCTAGGGTTTTGAGTGAGTGGCCTAAGGTGATCCTGAGACCCCACTACTCCGAGAAAGTAGCCAGACTCATGGATACCCAGAACACTCTAGTCTTCATCGTAGATAGGAGAGCTACTAAGCACGACGTGAGGAGAGCTGTGGAGAGAATGTTCAACGTGAAGGTAGAGAAGGTTAGAACCTTGATCACACCGAGAGGAGAGAAGAAAGCGTACGTCAAGCTAGCTCCAGAGTATAGAGCGAGAGACCTAGCAGCGAGCCTGGGAGTCTTCTAGCGCTCACCCTCTTCAGAAGGCTCCTCTCCTACCTCTCTACTCTTCTCCTCCTCCTCCAGAGCCTGTAGTAGCTTCTCGGCTATGCTAGCGAACGCTCTCGCAGACTCGCTCTCGGGAGCTGCGAGCACAACGGGCACTCCCTGGTCTCCCAGTCTTCTCAGCTCAGGGTCTAGAGGTATGGCTCCGAGGAATCTCGTGGAGAGTTCTCTAGCGAAAGCCTCCCCCCTGCTCTCTCCGAAGACGTAGACTATCTCTCCGCTTCTACACCTGAAGTAGCTCATGTTCTCAACGACTCCGAGAAGCGGTGCTCTAAGCTGGCGAGCTAGAGTAGCGGTCTTCCTCGCCACTACTCTCGTTATCTCCGAGGGAGTAGCTACCAGCACTATGCCAGATATCTTTCTCGGGAGTAGCTGGAGCAGTGATAGGACCTCGTCTCCGGTCCCTGGTGGCGTGTCGACTAGGAGCATGTCTAAGTCTCCCCAGTCTATGTATGAGAGGAGCTCGTTTACAGCAGATGCCTTAATGGGGCCTCTCCAGACTACAGCCTCGTCGTCTGATTTGAGCAACAAGCCTATAGATACAACCTTAATGCCTAGCGGTTGAACAGTAACCGGGACTATGGACCCGTCGACGGTTACAGGTAAACCCATACCCGTTGGAAGCCCTAGAAGCTTGTGGACTGAGGGGCCGTGGAAGTCTATGTCGAAGACTCCGACCTTTAGCCCTCTGAGTGCTAGAGCAGCCGCTAGGTTGACTGTCACCATGCTCTTGCCCACACCGCCCTTAGTGCTTGTTACTACGACTACGTGCTTCACCTTCTCCAAGTTTCTAGCAGCAGCTCTCCTCATCTCAGCGTATCTCCTCATATGCTCGGCTACTTGCTTGTAGCTCGGTTCTCCCGGCTCTCCTCTAATCCTCAGCCTCTTCCCTCCAGTCTCTTCAGCCAAGCCTCAGCCCTATCGAGATACCTTAGCTAGATAGGGTTTTTATGTTGAGAGTACTGATGCTCACTCTCGGTGACCGGGCTCGAGGCTAGCTCTCGTCTCGGGCCCCGCTGGGGTAGATCAAGCGGTCGTCGAGGAGCTTAGAGGAGCAGGTTACGAGGTTCTAGTCGTTAGAGTCCAGTCTCTCCACCCAGCTGTGGTCGCTGAGGCTCTCAAAGGCTTGAGCTACGATTACGCCATAGCCCCCGGGCTCAGCCCCTTCGACTACAGCGGCTTGGAGAGAGTCGTGAAGGGGCCTACAGCGGTCAGGTTACTCCCGAGGATCTTGAGGAGAGCGAGCGTCGACTCTCTCAGCCCCTCCAAGCCTGCTGAGAGAGCTCTAGACGAGGCGGTAGTCTCGAGAGTCTTCGAGGAGGTCTTCGAGGAGATAGCGGCTAGAGCAGTGTGGGTTGAAGCGAGTGACGCGCGAGTCCCAAAGCGCCCTCCGCCTATCGCTGTCCTCTCAGACATCTATGTAGAGCCGCCTGCTGACGCTGAGCGCGTGGCTAGAGAAGCGGAGTACAGAGTCTGGGCTGGCGCTGATGCTGTAGTGCTTAGCTTCGACTACTCGCTTGGCTCCAGAGACGTCCTCAGAGTAGTCGAGAGAGTCCTCGACTCAATCGAGGCCCCCGTAGCCGTCGACTCTCCCAGTCTTGATGCTGTAGCCGAGGCAGTCGAGGCCGGAGCTAGTGTAGCGATGAGCTTCACAGCCGATACTCTACTCGAGGCTGTGGCTAGGCTTGGAGACGAGGTGTTCTATGTGGTGATACCCAGAGAGCTCGGAGACTGGAGGCTGAGAGCTAGAGAGCTGGCTCGCGTTTGCGAGCTTGCATCAAAGGCTTCTCTCAGCGTGATACTAGACCCTGTCATGCAGCCACCTCTATCACCCGGCTCTCTCGAGAGCCTTCTAGCGGCTAGAGCTCTCTCCAGCGAAGAGGCTTGCAGAGACTACCCGGTAATGCTTGGGCTAAACAACGCGATAGAGCTAGCAGACGTGGATACACACGCATCAACAGCCATCCTCACGTTCCTAGCGGCTGAGGCTGGAGCCTCGCTGGTGATGGTCGGAGAGGAGAGCTACAAGGCTAGAGCCTCGACTCTAGAAGCGAAGATAGCCGCGGCCATGGCTTCAGCGGCTCTCTACTTGAGGAGCCCGCCTAAAGACATGCCTCTAAACCTGCTACCCTACAAGAGCAAGAGCCCCCCAGAGGGGGTATCGTACCTGGGCTCCGGGGTCTTCGAGAAAGCCGGGGGGAGAGTGGACTGCAGAGAGGAGAGTGTTGGAGAGCTCTGCAAATACTGGAGCGTTAGAGAGTCTTGGAGGAGGCTCCTGGGCAAGTACTCTACTCTCTTCCGGCTCAAGAGAGAGCAGAGAGGCTAGCTTGGAGCTCTCAGATACTTCTCCTCCAGGTATCTCAGGAAGTACTCCGGGTTCAGCTTCTCCCCGAGGCTCTTCGCGACCAGCTCGTCTGGCGGGTAGAGAGACCCGAATCTGTGTATCTTCTCTCTCAGGTAGGACTTCATGTACTCGATGCCCCTCTTGCCCGAGGCTATGATCTCAGAGAGGCTCCTCCCCGACTCCACCTCCATTCTAGCCTTGATCTGAGCAGAGAGGAGAGTCCCTATAGTGTAGGTGGGGAAGTAGCCGATGAGAGCCTGGCTCCAGTGTATGTCCTGTAGCACTCCCTCTGAGTGGCTCTTAGGCTTTACTCCCAGGAGCTCCTCCATCATCCCGTTCCAGAGCTCCGGTAGCTCTGATACCTTGACCTCGCCCGCTATCAGAGACCTCTCGAGCTGATACCTGAGGTAAACGTGGAAGTTGTACGTGACCTCGTCGGCATCAACTCTGATCAAGCTAGGCTTGACTGTGTTGAAGTACAGGTAGATGTCTCTATCACTGTAGCCCTCTAGGAAGCCCAGGTGAGACCTCAGGATCGGCGAGACCAGCTCTACGAATGCTCTACTCCTCCCCACAACGTTCTCCCAGAACCTGCTCTGGCTCTCGTGAACCCCCAGGCTTACCCCCTGAGCGAGAGGCGTGAAAGCGAATCTCTCGTCTACCTGGAGCTCGTAGAGAGCGTGGCCGAACTCGTGTATCACAGAGAAGAGAGTCCTCTTGAAGTCAACCCCCTCGTATCTCGTAGTTATCCTAACATCCTTCAGCCCTATGCTCGTCGAGAAGGGGTGAGCGCTCACATCGAGCCTACCGCGGCTCCACGGGTAGCCTAGGAGGTCTAAGACCTCTCTGTTGACTTTCTCCATCGCTCCGACATCATACTTCACGTTTTCCAGCTCGTGCTCTCTCGGGTAGATGCCGGAGGAGAGGATCTCGTCTAGGATCTTCCTGAGCCCAGGCACTAGGCTGGAGAAGAGAGCTCTCACGTCTCTATCTCTGAGATTCTCCTCGAAGAAGTCTAGGAGAGGGTCGTAGGGGTGCTCATCGTAGCCCACGTGCTCGGAGACTTCTCTCGTGAGAGACACTATCTTCTCCAAGTGGGGCTTGAAGAGCTCGAAGTCTCCTCTCTTCTTAGCCTCTCTCCAGACAGTCGTAGCCTCCGCGGCTGTCTTCGCTATCTCGTAGTGAAGCCTCTCAGGCACCTTCCTCAGCCTATCTATCATCCTCGAGAGGACTCTAACGACTCCTCTCTCGTACTCGTTCAAGTCCTCTCTGCCAGCAACCTTGTCTACGAGGGGGGCTACGTCTTGGAGGATCAGCTTGCGGCTGAGGAGCTTGAGCTCAGCTAGAGCAGTCGCTCTCTCCTGAACCCCCTCTGAGGGCATGGAGACCTCTAGGTCCCAGCTTAGGAGACTCATGGAGTGCTCTATAGCCCAGATGGTCTTGTAGCGGCTCAGGATCTCTCTGACGGTCTCGTTCACGAAGAGAGACTCGCTCACAGCCCATCGCCCGAGTCTCTAGCGCTTGCTGAGACCGGGAGGGGAAAAGGCTTTTGTTCTACTCCGCGTCTAGATAGCTCTCCTCGCGGCTACTAGAGCTACGAGGACAGAGTAGAGAGAAGCGGTGACGGGGTCTACGTTGAACTCCACTACATCGACCTCAGTCTTACTCTTAGCCGCTCTAAGAGACTCCTCGTACTCTCTCCTCTCTAGAGTAGTCAGCATAGCTAGAAGCCTGCCTCTCGGAACATAGTCTTCTAGAGCGTCTAGAGGCAGTGGAGCGCAGCTCCTCGTAGAGGCGCAGTAGTAGTACGCTCCAGCAGCGGTCGCTGGAGAGTAGACAGCTGTCTCGTAGCCTCTCTCGGCTACGAAGCTGTACTTCTCGAGAACCCAGTCGAGAGCAGTGTCGAGAGCTCTCAGCTCAGCTCTTACTCTCTCTTCTCTAGCCCCCATCATCCTAGGGCTCCAGAGCGCGGCGGCTACAGACATGGCTAAGAGAGGAGAGGGGCTGTCTACGGCTACTCTCTCGACTCCGTGGATTCTCAGCTTCTCCTCGTACGCTTCCGGCATTGTGGGCGACACTAGCACTGTCTTAGCCCCCATTATCGATGAGGCTATAGCGGAGCTCACTGCTCTAGAGTCTCTCTGCTTGTAGGAGAATATGACGGCGCTCCTGAGCTCCCTGTAGGGGACTATGTGGAGAGAGAGCTCTGTAGCGCTCGCTAGAGCCACGTCTAGCCCCGCGTGGAGAGATGATATGTAGAGGATGGAGGCCGGAGGCTCTGCTCCTCTAGTGTACGCGATTACCGTGCCGTCTGCTACGCTCACTCTACCCTCTAGTCTCCTAGCTAGGCTCAAGACTGTCTCGTATGCTCTCCTCAGCTCCTCAGCTGCTACTCTAGAGCTAGACGACTCCATACTCTAGTGCCTTGCAGCAACTACACTTAGCGGGGCTCGGTTCTCCTCCGAGCTCCGGTATGACTGTGTAGAGTATCCTCTTGGCTTTCTCAACGTTCTCGCTCATAACCCTGACTACCTCCTCAGCTGTGACAGGCCTTTCAGCCCACACATCGTAATCTGTCACCATGGCTAGAGTAGCGTAGCAGAGCTGAGCCTCGCAGGCTAGGTTGACCTCGGGGACTAGAGTCATCCCGATTATGTCAGCCTTGAACACGTCCTTCCACAGCCTGCTCTCAGCTCTAGTCGAGAACCTTGGGCCCTCTATGCAGACGTATGTGCCAGAAGAGTGTATAGTGTAGCCTAGCCTCCTCCCAGCTTCTACCAGCTTCTCTCTAAGCTCTTCGCAGAAGGGGTCGGCCATGCTTACGTGGACAACGACCGGCCCATCGTAGAAAGTGTAGTGCCTCCTATTCTTAGTCATGTCTATAAACTGGTCGGGGACGACCAGGTCTCCGGGCTTGTAGTCCCACCTCAAGCTCCCCACAGCGGAGACAGCTATAACCCACTTGACTCCAAGAGCTTTCAGAGCGTAGATGTTAGCCCTATAGTTTATCATGTGAGGCGGGATCCTGTGACCTCTCCCGTGCCTCGGGAGGAAGGCTACCCTGACTCCCCCGACCTCGCCCACTATTATCTTATCCGAGGGCTCGCCGTAAGGTGTGTTCACAGTGACCTCTACAGGGCTCGATATGATCCCGGGGTCGTAGAGCCCGGAGCCCCCGATGACGCCGACGTGAGCTCTAACACCAGCAGGCTTAACTATAACCTCGCTCAAGCAATAACACCCCCTCAGCCGCGAGCTGGGGGGCTTTCACCGAATTTAAGCTTAACCTCTTCGCCTCCCTCGAGCAGAAGCTCTAGAGCGGGTGGGGGGCTTTAGCTGAGTTCAAGCAGGCTATAGTCTTGAGGCGCGACTTGGAGATGGGTAGGGGGAAGGCTGCAGCTCAAGCTGCTCACGCTAGCGTAGAGGCGGTAATGGAGGCTCTGAGAAGCGGTAGGAGAGAGTGGAGAGAGTGGCTTGAGAGCTGGCTCTCTCAGGGGCAGACTAAGGTCGTGTTGCGCGTCGACTCGGAGAAGGAGCTTCTAGAAGTCTACGAGAGAGCTAGAGCCGAGGGGCTCCCCGCTTCTCTCGTGAGAGACGCTGGGAGAACTCAGCTAGAGCCCGGTACTCTCACAGCTGTAGCAGTGGGGCCGGCTCCAGCACATCTAGTGGATAGAGTGACGGGGAGCCTCAAGCTGTACTAGGTGCTCGGGTCTTGGGTGAGAGCTCTCGAGGTCTCAGAGAGAGCTTGCGGAGACTCTGGGGCATCGAGAGAAGCCTTCTCGAAGACGCTGGAAAGCCTAGAGCAGTATTCCTCCCCCGAGAGTTCAGAGTCTTCGAGCTCAAGCCCGCGCTACTCAACGAGGAGGAGGGGTGGCGCTTGTACCTCGTGAGGAAGGAGGACACTCCTACTCTCGCTGCTGCCAGCATGCTGAAACGAGAGCTCAGAGCCCGGAGAGCGAGCTTCGCTGGACTCAAGGACTCGTGGGGAGTCTCCTACCAATACATCTCTCTCCTCGAGCCTGGAGACGAGCGGTGCTTCGTAGACCTCGGTAGAGTCAAAGCGTGGCTTCTGGGAGAGGGGGGAGCTCTCCGCCCAGGCTCTCACTCCGGGAACATCTTCAAGATAGTCTTGGAGACAGAGGAGCCCGGTAGGGTTTGCGGTAACCTAGAGGCTCTAGCGGCAATCCCCGGGTTCTACGGGCCGCAGAGATTCGGTCTGTCGAGGCCCTCTACTCACATCTACGGGCTCAGGCTAGCGGGGAGAGAGGGGGGCTGGCTTCTGAGAGAGTACTCCTACAGGTACCCTCTCGAAGACCTCGCGAGAAGTCTGGGCTACGAGAGTAGAGCTCTCAGAGAAGCAGCCGAGGAGAAGAGCCCCTGGGTCTCGCTTAAGAGAGCCCCTAGGATCGCTGGAGAAGCTCTCCAGTCATACCTCTTCAACAGAGCTCTCTCCAGAGCTCTCGAGGAGAGAGTCGTGGAGATAGCGGAGACCAGAGTCTCCCTAGTAGCCTGTGGAGTAGAAGCGAGAGTACCGGCAGCTAGGCTCCCTTCGAGAAGACTCCTGAAGAGCGGCACGCGCTGGGCTGAGATAGTGAGAAGCGTGATTGAAGAGGAGGGGGTTAGGGTTGAAGAGCTCCCTCCGAGAGCCCCCCTGAGGCCTCTCCTCTTCCCCATAGCCTTCAAGACCTGCAAAGCCGGAGTCTCGAGAGCCGAGATCGCGTTCTGCCTCCCGCCCTCCGCTTACGCCACGATAGTCTTGATGGAGGTAGCTGATGTGGAGCTCCCCCTAGGTGGAGTAGAGCAGATCGATCGGATTGATTAGGCTGGACTCTCGGATAAACGCTCGGGAGCGAGAGACTGGAGGGGCTGTGCGTGCTGAGGCTCGCTTTCTTCAGGCACGCTGAGGGGGTTGGAGCGTCTCTACGCGATATCAACTCTCTTCAGGCAGAACTCATGGCCAAGCTCCTCCCGATCAGGCCGTCGATCGTCTACTCTAGCCCCTACGATAAAGCCGTGGAGACAGCGAGAGTCATAGCTAAGGTGAAGAAGTCGAGCTACGCGACTCTCTCGGAGCTAGCTCCAGCAATAGCTAGCTTCGAGGCTATAGCGAGATACGTGAGAGACGGAGCGGTCTTCGTGGGGCACTCTCCAAGCATAGAGGCTATCGTGACTGCTCTCATAGGCGGAGGCAACATAAAGCTAAGCCCCGGAGGCTTCGCTCTAGTAGAGGCGGCTAGGTACGCTTACGGAGAGGGGGCTCTAGTCTTCCTCGCTAACCCTGAGTTCGCCATGCTGGGATAGGCTTTCCCGCCAGGCTGTACTCTACTTTATCGTAGCCGAGAGCTTTCTCAGAGCCTCGCTTAGAGCGTACACGTCCTCCCTGCAGTTGTAGACGTAGAAGCTGGCTCTAACGCTTCCCAGAGGCAAGCCTAGCCTCTGGTGGAGCACGTGAGCGCAGTGGCGCCCCGTCCTCACAGCTATCCCCATGCTGTCAAGCCAGAGCCCCACCAGGTCTGGGGCTACACTACCCACGTTGAAAGCCACTATGCTTGTCTTCTTCTGGGGGTCTCGGGGGCCGACGATCTTGACCTCCTCGATCTCCTCGAGCTCTCTGAGAGCGAGCCTAGTGAGCTCTCTATCGTGCTCCTCAACGCTCTCCATGCCGAGCGACTCAAGGTATCTCACGGCTTCGGCTAAGCCCACTGCCTCGACTATCGGGGGCGTCCCTGCTTCGAACCTCATCGGCAAGTCTTCCCACTCTATGATAAGGTCTTCGCCTGCTAGAGTCACGTTCTTCACGGTATCGCCTCCACCAAGAGGGTTCTCTAAGTCCTCCAGGATGTCTAGGCGGCCCCAGAGAACCCCTATGCCCGTGGGCCCTAGCATCTTGTGACCGCTGAATGCTAAGAAGTCTGCTTCCAGCTCGTAGACTCTAGTCTTCAAGTGTGGAACAGACTGAGCTCCATCGACTACCACGTATGCTCCAACGCTGTGAGCTATCCTAGCTATTCTCCTGACGTCTGATACGTAGCCGGTAACGTTTGAGACGTGAGCGAAGACGACTGCTCTAGTCTTCTCCGAGACCATGCTCTCTAGGAGACTCCAGCGAGGTACTCCCTCCTCGTCTACGGGGACTAGCTTTACTCTAGCTCCAGCGCTCTTCGCCGCTCTATACCACGGGAGTAGAGTGCTGTTGTGTTCTGCTTCAGTCAGTATCACTTCATCACCCTGCTTTACTATCCTGTTGTGGATGAAGGTTTGAGCTAGGAGCTGCATAGCCTCGGTAGTACTCTTGGTGAAGACCACCTCTCTCCAGTCTCTAGCTCCTATGAATCTAGCTACGACCTCATGAGCTTCATCGTATGCTCTTGAAGCCTCGAGAGAGAGAGTGTAGACTCCTCTATGGACGTTAGCGTAGCTGTAGCTCATGAACTCAGCCATAGCCTCAATGACCCGCCTGGGCTTCAAGCTACTAGCAGTGCTATCCAGGTAGACTACCTTCCGCCTAGAGAGCTCGGGGAAGTCCTCTCTAACCTTCTCGCAGCTGAAACCCAATCAGCCCACCTTCCTAACCCTCAAGACGTACCTATGCCCCTCTCTCTCGACGCCAACAACCTCAACTCTCCACCTCCACGTGAGGATCCTGACCACAGCCTCCAAAGGAGCGTACTCCTCGTCTCCAACAATCTCTACCTCCTCGCCAGGCTTAAGGTCCTCCATAAAGCCGACGAGAGAGTGGGAGGGGGTAGCAGTACACGCCTCCCATGCCTCCCTACTGATAACGAGACGCTTCCTAACCACAAGCAACCACCCAGCTCCTCAACAAGCCCCCGAAGCTAATCTACTCTAAAAACGAGCTCCCCCAAGACGGCTGATGGAGTTCTCTAGCGCGTCTAAGCACCTCTCACGGCAGACCAGCCGAGGAGAGAGGGCCGAGAGCCCGGCGCGGCAGTGGGGGCTAAGAGCGCTGACACGGGTTCCGGCACGCGGGGCCGGCGGCTCGTGTAAGCTTGATTAGGCTCAAGTCTCCGAGCTGGCTTGCGTGGAGCACGGCTCTATGGGGTCGGGGAGCTGGAGAGTCCTGAGACCCTTCGACCCGTGGAGGTCTCCTCTGTGCACTTGCCCCCCCAAGTGGACAGTGAACCCTTACACCGGCTGCGGCCACGGGTGTCTCTACTGCTACGCCTCGAGCTACATCAGGAGGTTCTTCGAGCCCCGCTTGAAGCCGGGGCTCGTCGAGAGCGTCGAGAGAGACTCGCGCCGAGTCCCCCGGGGCTCTCTCGTAGAGCTCTCGGCTAGCAGCGACCCCCTCCAGCCTCTCGAGCTAGAGCATAGAGCGACAGCCAGAGTCCTCGGCTTGCTGCTCTCCAGAGGGTTCAGAGTCTTGGTCACGACTAAGGCTCCCCACGTGCTCCTAGACTACGCTGAAGTCTTGGAGAAGCACAAGGGTAGAGTGGCCGTGGCGGTGACAGTGACCACGCTAGACGAGAGGCTAGCGGCTATCCTCGAGCCGGGAGCGCCCCCGCCCCAGCTCAGGCTGAGAGCAGTGGCGAGACTCGCGTCCGCGGGGATCCCTGTGACTATCAGGCTTGATCCAATCATCCCTCTAGTTAACGACTCGAGCGAGAACATAGAGGCAGTAGTCAGGGAAGCAGCGAGAGCAGGAGCACTCCAGATAACAGCGAGCACCTACAAAGCCAAGCCGGATAACTTCGAGAGGCTAGCGAGAGCACTACCGAGCATAGAGGGAGAGCTCAGGAGACTGTACCGGCTCGAGGGAGAGAGGGTCCGCGGCTACAGATATCTCAAGAGAAGCCTGAGGCAGGAGATACTAGAGAAAGCGCGAGAAGCAACAGAGAAGCACGCACTAGAGTTCGCTACATGCAGAGAAGGGATACTAGTCACCAAGACCGTCTGCGACGGCTCGGGATACATCAGAAGCCCCTAGCTCAAACCCTAACCCTTAAGTGTTTGAGCGCGCGTTGAAAATATTTAATCGAGCACAGAAAAGGCAGAGATGCAGTCAGAAAAGGCAAAAAGAAGAGTACAAGAGCTTCCAAGCCGTATACATGGCCTCCCAAGAGATTCAACATAAGCCACACAATCCAGGAGACAATAACGAAAATAATTAGAGATGACAGTAAGAATAGAGTAGCAATAACGACATATCTCACGAACGATGGTCGAGGAGACCCACGCCTAGACCTTAAGAAATGAGTTTCCACGAGGTAAACGAGAGCATCACATGGAGAGTCTAGAAGCCGACACGCAAACCTTGAAAATGCACGCATTCTGCGCAACACCTCCACCTCCTTGTCACTTCCCCTATTACATCTATGCTCTGGTCTAGACCTAGGAAAAGCCCACACATCTAATTTCTATATCCTCGTGGCTTCATGTGCTGAATTCTCAACGCTTTGGCTTTCTTGGTGGGTAGGTGTGTGTGGTTAAAGGCTCGCGTCGGCGGGAGCGGCTTGGTGCCGGCTTGGTGGCCGAGGTTCCTGTGGCTTTCGTTGTCCCGAGTAACTCTGTCTACTGGGGCGGTAAGAGGGATGAGACGTGGGAGATTGTTAGGAGGAGGTGTACTAGGCCTCCTTTCAGGCTCGTGGCTTACAGAGTGATACCCAACGACCCCGGGGAGATTAGGGGAGCGGTTCTAGAGCTAGCTGGGAGAGCGAGCGTGGTCGTGGTTACTGGAGGTACTGGTATGAGTCCACGCGATGTCACAGTAGAGGCTTTGAGGAGAATAGCGCGGAAAGAGCTCCCTGGCTTCGGGGAGGAGCATAGGAGGAGGAGCTCCGCGGAGGTCGGATTGAGAGCTGTTCAGAGCTCTGCCACGGCTTTCATCGTGAGAGAGTCTCTAGTCGTGGCCTGCCCGGGGAACCCTAGCGCTGTCAGCGTAGTGCTAGACATCCTGGAGGAGATGTCAGAGTACCTCCTAGACGAGATCAAAGGCCACGGTCACGGCCGGAGAAACTGAGAGCGAGCTCTTAGCTCGTAGCATCTCACGGGATTACCGCAGGTTAGCGAGCCGACCAGCTCGTAGCCTCTCTGGGCTCCCGTAGAGCTTAATAGCTCGAAGCTCGAGGAGTTGCTACTTGAGGCTGAAGCATAGAGATGCATAATGGCCGAGACTATATAGTCGGGAAGCACGTCTACGGCAGTCTCTACAGCATAGACAGAGAGCTCGCCGGAGACGAGGAGAGGCTCAGAGAGATCGTGGTCGAGGCCGTCAACGCCTCAGGAGCCAGACTCCACGAGGTCAAGAGCTGGAAGTTCGGGGGGAAGAAGGGAGGAGTCTCAGTCATAGCGCTAGTAACGGAGAGCCACGTGGCGATACACACGTGGCTAGAGTACGAGTACGCTACCGTAGACATATTCACCTGCGGAGACCACACAGACCCGGCGAGAGCCTTCGAGGTCATAGTCAAAGCCCTCAAGCCCAAGCACTACACAGCACACTACGCTGATAGAAGCATGAGAGCCCACGAGAAGGAGGTAGCGACAGCCTCCCGATACTCCAGCTGAGAGAGCCGAAGGCGAGCCAGCCCCTCCCCCGGAAGCCGAGCGTAAAGCTCTTCTCGCTCACGCTCTCTATGAGATTCTCCGTCTTACGGCTAGTTTCGAGAGCTCCTAGAGGGGCTTCTCGCGAGCAGGCTCTAGCACTCGCTCTCCCCAGGCTCGCGCGGCTTAGCGTAATACTGTTCGCTCAAGCTAGCGCATCTCATCGAGCGCCTCGGCTCCCACTAGAGACACTCTAGCAGAAAGCCTCTAATCAGCCTCAAGGAGGCTCGTGAGCCCCCACATTACAGCTAACTGGGAGTTAACTCTACTCCAGTCCTTCGTGCGGTTTACGTTTAAGTAGAGTTAACTCCCGGGCCTGTCTAGAAGCCGGTTAAAACGAGGAAGAGAGCAATAGAGGCATTAGGCTCCCCTACTCCCCCAAGCGGGGGGCTCGGAGAGCTTGGCTACTCTAGACTGGGACCGCTTATGGAGGATTCTCTCAAGATACCCTAACGTCGTAGGGATTAGTAACAAGCTAATGCCTAGAATCAGGGGAGGCAAGGAGGTCCCAGGAGAGCTCTGCATAAGAGTATACGTGTCTAGGAAGCTACCGCTAGCTTTCCTCAAGCCCCACGAGGTCATACCGAGAGAGGTCGACGGAATCCCTACTGATATAGTCGAGGTCGGCGAAGTCAGAGCTCTCGCGGAGGAGAAGAGAAGCCAGCTCTAGACTCGGAGAACGCGCTCTCCGAGCTGGGAGAGTTCTCGCTCCACTCTAGGCTTTCTCGACTAGCTCCTCCCACACTTTCCTATAGAGCTTCGCGAAGACTCTAGCGAACCTCTCGGCTTCAGCCTCGTGGGGCATCGAGTAGAGAGGGTCGAGCATCGACTTCAGCAACTCGCTGCGGAACTTCTCAGCGTCCCAGTTTAGGAAGGAGAGGCGTAGATGGTGGCTGAACACGTGGAGAAACGTCCATAAGTCGACGTCCTCCCCAACGTACATCTTCTTCTCGTAGAAGTTGTAGCAAGCAAGTACGGGGGAGCCGCAGACCTCTTGTAGCTTATCCCTCCCCGCTACCTCTAGTGCTGGCGGCTCGACATCGAAGTCATTAGCCAGCAACTCGGCGAATCTTCGAAGCCCCTCTCTTCTGGTCACTCAACAATCCCCCTCCTTATCCTCTCCAGCCTCTCTTCCAGAAACTCTTCCCACACTATCTCAGCCAGCATCGAGCTACTCTTAATCTGCTCCGGGAGGCAGCCGAGATACCAGCTCGCTCTAACCAGGTGCGCGGCCGCTACTCTAAACTCTCTCCTCTTTCTGACCTCCATGGCCTCGAGGGGGTTGCGTTTACCAAAGCACTCGTCGATATACCCGTCGATCTCCCTTAGGACCTCTTCTATCATCTTGCAGACCTTGACTCTGATATCGGTATCTATGCCTAGATCATGACAGGAGTGCATTGTATAGACTGCACCCTCTCCTCTAAGCGTCGATCTCGAAAAATAGGCGGTTATAAGCAGGCACCACGTAGCTCTCGAGCGCGAGCAACACTCGAGCTATTTCAACTCGATTCAGTAAACTATCGCCTAGTGGGGGGAGAGCGTGGAGGCTCTCAGACTCTGGTCTATGCTATCAGAGTATCCGAACGTCGTGGGGGTCAGCAATAAGCTAATGCCTAGAATCAAGAGGGGCAGAGAAGACCCTGGAGAGCTCTGCCTGAGGGTCTACGTCTCGAGGAAGCTTCCAGTCGACCAGCTTAGACCACACGAGGTCATACCGAGAGAGGTGGGGGGCGTTCCGACAGACGTCGTGGAGATAGGGGAGGTTAGAGCTCTCAGCGTGGACAAGAGGGCTAGGTTCAGGCCACTGGTAGCGGGCGTGTCTATAGGGAGCATCGAGGTCACAGCAGGCACTCTGGGATGGTTCTTCGAGGATAAGCGTGGAGAGCTCCTCCTAGGCTCCAACGCTCACGTATTCGTGGGAGACCCGAGGCTGAGACCCGAGGAGGTCAAGGTGAGAGACATAGTGCAACCAGGGAGGCATGATGGGGGCACGCTAGACGACAGAGTCGCTGTCTACGTGTGGCACGAGAGGATAGCCCCCTGGCTTGCTCCAAGCCAGTGTCTAGTTGCTAGAGCTATAGCATGGGTCTACAACACTCTAGCTGAACTCACTGGAGCGAAGACAAGGCTCAGAGCGGTAGTTGAGGCGGTTAACACTGTAGACTTCGCTGTAGCGAAGCCTCTAGTCGATGTCGAGAAGAGAGCTGTAGACATGGACGTCACCGGCAGACTCGCAGGCCTGGGGTTCGCGGGCTCTGATACAGTCAGCTTAGTCTGCAAGTCTAGCAGGATAGCCGGGCTCGGGTACAAGCCCGTGGACGCTGCTCCCGTGGATGCTAGAGAGGGGGATAGAGTAGTCAAGACGGGGAGGACTAGTTGCGTCACGAGAGGCAGAGTTCTAGACTCCTCCGCGACGATCGCGGTCGGCTTCGGCGGCTGGTCTGCTCTCTTCACTGACGTCGTGCTGACAACGAGAATCCTGGAGCCCGGAGACTCCGGGAGTAGCGTCTGGCTAGAAGGCTAGCATTACAGCATTTAGCTTCAACATCTCGAAAGAAGAGCGGGAGGCTCTCTTGGGGGCTCTCGTAGAGGTCGTTAGAGGAGGCTCTCTCGCGACCAACTGCTACATACTAGTCTCGGGAGGAGAGGCGGTAGTCGTAGACCCCGGCTGGCCCGGTGTGGTTCGCGTAGTGCTCGATAGGCTTAGAGTAGCGGGGGCAGAGCTCAGAGCCATAGTATTAACCCACATGCACTTCGACCACACTCTAGGAGTCTCAGAGCTAGCTGGAGCCACTGGAGCGGACGTGGTTGTGGGAAGAGTAGAGTACTACGCTGCACTGAGGCTGGCTGAGGTGAGGCTAGAGGGAGTAGAGGAGCCTCTCTTCCCCCCTCTCGGCGTAGACCCCTCTACTCTAGTCAGCGAGGGGGACTCGATTAGAGTAGGCGATGTGGAGCTCAGAGTTCTAGAAGCCCCGGGGCACAGCCCTGGTAGCATAGTGCTGGTAGGCTCTAGGCTAGCGTTCACTGGCGACGTGCTATTCAAGGGGTCTGTGGGCAGAGTAGACTTGCCTGGCTCCGACCCCCACGCTATGGAGGAGACTCTCTCGAAAATCGCTGAGTCGATCCCGCCAGACCATAGAGTATACCCGGGGCACGGTCCCTCCACCTTCATGGCCGCTGAGCTCTCCCACAACCCGTTCCTCAGCAGGCTCCGGAGGTCAGCTGGGCGTTACTAATCACGATGCTCATCAAAGGCCAATCACATCATCCCAGAGCCATTCATACCAGTCTAGACCCGAGGCTCTTAAGCAGGAGGCTCTTCTAGCGAGAGAGCCCCTAATAGGCTCTCCCCGGGATCTCTTAGAGCGGGCTCTGTGGCTGCCGTTAAGTACATTTTCATCACGGGCGGCGTGCTCTCGAGTGTAGGCAAGGGGACGGTAGCGGCTAGCGTGGCTATGCTGATGGCTTCGCGAGGCTTCAGCGTAACAGCCGTCAAGATAGACCCCTACATAAACGTAGACGCTGGAACCATGAGCCCCTATGCTCACGGAGAAGTCTTCGTGACAGAAGACGGGGGAGAGACGGACCTAGACTTGGGGCACTACGAGAGATTCCTGCACGCTAACCTGACTAAGAAGCACAACATTACGACGGGGCAGATCTACCTGAGCGTCATATCGAAGGAGAGAGAGGGCGCCTACCTAGGGCAGACAGTCCAGATAATCCCCCACGTGACTGATGAGATCAAGGCTAGGATAAAGGAGGTCGTTAGAGAATCGGGAGCAGAGATAGCGGTAGTCGAGATCGGGGGCACAGTCGGGGACATTGAGGGACTGCCCTTCCTCGAAGCAGCTAGGCAGATGAGGCTAGAGGAGGGATTCGAGAACACTCTCTTCATCCACGTAGCTCTAGCCCCGCTCCTCTCGACGACTGGGGAGATCAAGACGAAGACGGTCCAGCACAGCGTTCAAGAGCTTAGGAGGATCGGGATCCAGCCCGATATAATCATAGTCAGGTCCCAGAAGCCTATAGACGCTGAAGCTCGTAGGAAGATAGCTCTCCACGCTACACTCCCCGAAAGCCACGTATTCAACAGCTACGACGTAGACACCACATACAGAGTACCCCTCATACTAGAAGAGCAGGGAGTAGGCGAGCTAGTCTCCCGGAGGCTGGGACTACCCCCCTCGAAGCCCAAGCTCGACGAGTGGAGGAGCTTCGTGGAGAAGCTCGTCTCAGCCAGCGAGCCCGTGCGGATAGCGATGATAGGCAAGTACACTAAGCTTAGAGACGCTTACATAAGCATAGTCGAGGCCGTAAAGCACTCGGCAGCCCACCTGGGGCTCAAGCCTGTCTTCGAGTGGATAGAGTCTACGGACATAGAGCTAGGGGAGGTAGACGTGGAGGAGGAGCTAGGAGAGGTAGATGGGGCAGTAGTCCTGCCAGGCTTTGGGGTCAGGGGAGCAGAGGGCAAGATTAGAGCTCTACGCTTCCTGAGAGAAGAGAAGACCCCTACTCTAGGCATATGCTTCGGGATGCAGCTAATGGTAGTAGAGTACGCTAGAAACGCTGTAGGGCTAGCTGGAGCAAACACCACGGAGATAGACCCGACGACGCCCCACCCCGTAGTAGACCTGCTACCAGAGCAGGTTGGGGTGACGATGCTAGGAGGCACTATGAGGCTCGGCTCTCAGCCTATCGAGATCAAGCCCGGCACTCTAGCCTGGAGAGCCTATAGAGCAGAGGTAGTCTATGAGAGGCATAGGCATAGGTACGAGGTCAACCCCAAGTATGTCGACGCCTTGGAGAACGCTGGTCTCTCCATAAGCGGTGTCTCGAGAAACAAGCTAGCCGAGATAGTAGAGCTCCCGGAGAAAACGCACCCATTCTACCTAGGGATACAAGCACACCCTGAGTTCAAGAGTAGACCTCTAAAGCCTTCTCCTCTCTTCACGCTATTCCTAGCAGTAGCAGCTAGAAAGCTCTAGCCTGAGCGGCTAGAGGCTTGCTCTCTCACGCTATCTCTTCTTCCCCTAGCCCCGGCTCTCTCTACTGTGGCGAGTATTGACGCGATGGCGGAGCGAGCTCTATAACTACTCTCCTGACTCTAGGCTTCACCACCTTCCTGACTCCTCTCTCGCCCGCGTGGTACGAGCTCGAGACGAGACCAAGGTCCTCGAGTCTCTTCACCTGATTGCTTATATTGGCTTTGCTTTGTCTCAGCTCAGCCGCTATATCGTCTAGGTCTCTGGGTCCTTCGAAGAGGAGCTCTATTATCCTAGCTCTAGTCTCGCTGCCTAGAGTCGATGCTACTCTAGCTATGTACCTGCTGCCTCTAACGTAGAGCGTCACTCCCTCCTCATCCTCGACCTCCACGATCCCCTCCTTCTCCGGGATAATGCTCTCTGTATGCTCCACTGTAGCTCTCCCGCTTCTAGTAAGAGGAGTTTAGCTTAAAAATTTATACTTCAAACCGGCTCTAAACCCGCGCTCTAGACTCTCGAGGGTAGCGCTCTACGGTTTACTCTATACGGGTTGCTAGACTCTCTGTAGACACGGGTGCCCGGCTCGCTCTGGGCTATACTCGAGTCTCTAGACGGAGGCGAGCTGAGAGTACTCAGAGCTATAGAGGAGCTATCGAGAAGACGTAGGCATGTGCCTCTAGAAGTGTTGGAGAAGAAGACCGGCATGCCTCCAGGCAGGCTTGCACGAGCTCTCTCAAGGCTTCTCTCACTCAAGCTCGTCGAGAGAGCGTCTACGCCAGAGCTCAGCTACGCTCTAACCTTCAGGGGGCTCGACATCCTGGCTCTAGACAATCTGAGGTCTCGGGGGGTAGTAGCAACTCTAGGAGAGAGGATCGGGGTAGGCAAGGAGGGGACGGCCTATCTAGCCTACGCGCCAAGCGGAGAGCCTCTCGTGCTCAAGCTCCATAGAGGTGGAGTAAGAGGCTTCAGGAGGATTAGAGTCTACAGGAGCTATGCTAGCGAAGTGCTCGGAGACTTCGTCGAGCTAGCTAAGCTATCTGCTGAGCGTGAGTTCAAGGCTCTAGTAGTCTTGAAGAAGGAGGGAGCCAGAGTCCCCGACGGCATCGCCTACAATAGACACGCTGTAGTCCAGGAGTACATCCCGGGAGTCGAGTTATACAAGCTCAAGCCAGGCCTCGTCGAGGTCGATGCAGAGAAGCTAGCGAGAACAGTCGTGGAGACCATTAGAATAGCCTACACTAGAGTAGGGATAGTTCATGGAGACTTGAGCGAGTACAACGTCCTAGCCGTGCTGGAATCCTCGGAAGCCTACGTGATAGACTGGCCTCAGTACGTCTACAGAGACGAGCCTAGCGCTGAGAGCCTCCTCCGGAGAGACGCGAGCTATATCGTAAGATATTTTAGGAGCAGATGGGGTCTTACTCTCGACCAAGAGAGAGTTCTGAGATACGTGAAGGGTGAGATTCACGAGATCTAGCGATAGCTTGCTCTGCATGGGTGTAGACATAGAGTCTGGGTCTCCGAGTGGGAGAGCGCTCTACTCAGTCATGGTGGTAGACGAGTCGAGCAGAGTAGTCTACAAGAGCGAGAGCGTCACTCTACCTCGATTGATTAGACTAGTCTGGGAGCTCAAACCATCAGTCGTAGCTCTAGACAACGTCTTCGAGCTTGCTGATAGCGAGAAGAAGCTCTTGAAAGTATTCGCGATACTCCCTCCAGAGACTAGAGTAGTTCAGGTAACTATGACTCAAGATGGGCTGAAGAACTTGAAGCAAGTCGCTAGAGAAGCCGGGCTACTCGAGGACTACTCTAAGCTCACGCCATCCAAGACAGCCTTCGTGCTAGCTCTCCTCTCGTGCAAAGGCTACGGGACAGACGTCAGGGTCGTGGAGGAGAGAACAGTAGTCCACGTCTCGGGGAAGAGGTCTGGAAGCAAGGGGGGCTGGAGCCAGCAGAGGTACCAGAGGAGGGTCCGAGCAGAGGTCCAGGCTGTAGCTAGAGCTGTGAGAGAAGCTCTAGACAGAGCTGGTCTCGACTACGACTACAGCTATAGAGAGAGCAGAGGAGGGCTCGAGTCAGCAGTCTTCACTGTCTACGCTCCACATAGAGTTGTCCGCGAGGCTCTACCTAGAGTAGGCTCGCCCGAGGTCTCGATTAGAGTCAAGCCAGTGGTCAAGAGCAAGATAGCGTTACCCAAGTCTAGAGAGGTCAGCGAGAGACTCCTCATAGTGGGAGTAGACCCCGGGGTAACCCTTGGGCTAGCTGTGCTAGACGCTGTCTCCGGCGAAGTCCTCTACGTCGGTAGCGGGAGACACATGGATAGAGGTAGCGTTATAGACCTAGTGCTAGGCTACGGCAAGCCTGTAGTCGTGGCAGCAGACGTGGCTGAGCCAGCTGAGGCAGTGAAGAAGCTCGCTGCTCAGCTAGGAGCCCACCTCTACACTCCACCTCACGACTTGAGCGTATCGGAGAAACACTACCTGACTGAGAGCTACTCACATCTAGTCTCCAATACCCACGAGAGAGACGCTCTAGCGGCAGCGATAAGAGCCCATAGAGTAATGACGTCTCGCTTGAGGAAAGTAGAGAAGATCGCTTCACGACTCTCTCTAGACGTGGACCTAAGCGAGGCTAAGAGAGAGGTCTTGAGGGGAGCTAGCGTAGCAGACGCTCTCGAGAAGATCATAGAGAAGGCTCTAGAAGAAGAAGCTCTCAGAGAAGCTAGAGTAGCCGAAGGGGTCAGAGAGAAGAAGCAGGAGGCAGACGTCAGCTACTACATAGTCAAGATAGAGGAGCTGAAGGAGAGAAACAGAGTCCTCGAGGCCCAAGTCTCAGCTCTAGAAGAGAGGGTGAGAGAGCTAGAGAGCGCGCTTAGAGCTCAGCAACAAGCAGTGAAGATAGAGCTACTCAGAGACAGCGAGATAGAGGCTCTACGCTCTCGAGTCAGAGAGCTCGAGAGAGAAGCCGAGAGACTGAGAGGAGAGCTCGAGGCCCTCCTCGCGGAGAAGCGCGTACTCGAAGACCTAGCAGAGAGAGTAGCGAGAGGAGAGGTTGCGGTAGCGGCAGTCCTGCCCTCAGCAACCCTCAGCTCGCTTAGAGAAGCCCAGGGGTTCAAGATAGTGACGGTCAAGAACCCGGGCACGTTCGAGGAGCAGGCTATAAGAGAAGCCGTTAGAGCAGGCGTGGAGTGCTTCGTGCTCAGAGACAGAGACCTCGAGAGCCCCCTAGCTAGAGCTCTAGCCAGGCACGGAGTCCCCGTTGTGAGGAGAGAGGATGTTGAGGTAGCCGAGTACAAGAGTCTCCTCTTCCTCTCCAAGACCGTCTACAGCAGGTGTGCTGAGGAGAAGCTCAAGCTAGAGAAGAGCAGAGAGAAGCCAGACATAGAGAGGATAATAGAGGACTACAGGAGGCTGGTTGCGAGAGAGTCGGAGAAGAGAGCTAGAGGAGGAGAGAAGAGCCCTCAGCTCTAAGCATAGCACTGGTGTAGCCTCGTGCCTCGCTTCGAGAGACTAGAGGATACTTCACGCTTCTACCTGATGCTCCATCCGAGACCCCTAGCTCTAATAGTGGCTCGATGCCCGGGGGGTAGAGTCAACGCTATGCCGGCTTCCTGGATAACCCCGGTCTCCGAGGAGCCTCCTCTAGTCGCTGTAGCTGTCTACAAGCAGAACTACACGATAGAGTGCCTAGAGTACAGCCTCGAGGCCACTCTAAACATACCTAGAGCAGAGCACGCAGATATCGTCTACAAAGCCGGCTCAGTCTCAGGCAGAGAGACCGATAAAGTGTCTCAGCTCAAGCTCAGCCTAGAAGACTCTCCTAGCGTCTCGGCTCCCCACTGGGCTGATGCTCTAGGCTACATGGAGGTCAGAGTCAGAGACAGCGTAGACGCGGGCGAATCGCGGCTCTACCTACTCGAGGTGATAGCGGCTCACGTGCGCTCAGAGCTGTGGAGCAGATGGGGTTGGAGGCTACCACAAGCCGACCTTATCCTACACGGCTCTGGTAGAGCCTTCTACAAGGTTGGCTCGCTCGTCTTGAGCAAGAGCTAGGAGAGGTCAGCCCGTCGTGATTCAGTCACCACTCATATTGGGACGGCTTCCTCATCCCCTCAGCTCTATCTAGCTCTTCAGCTAAATGCCTTCCGCTCATCTCTTCGCAGTCGGGAGTAGTCATCACCACTCTACGGTTCTCTCACAGAGGCTATTAAGCTGGTCTCAGCCAGTCTAGCCTCCTCTCAGCGCTTCCTCAACCTTCCTGTTCACTATCTCCGCTACCACCTTGCCGTCAATCCTCCCTCTCAGCTTCTCCATCGCTTTACCCATGATGAAGCCTACTGCTCTCTGCCCTCTCTTAGCCACTTCTTCTCTATACTCTCTCACTATAGAGTCCACTATGGCTTCAGCCTCCTCGACAGTGAGAGCCGTCAGTCCGAGCTTTCTCGCTATCTCTCTAGCTGAGACCCCGGGGCTTCTCGCTGCCTCCTCTAGGATCCTCTCTACCGCCTCCTTAGCTATAGACCCCTCGGCTAGCATCTCAACCACTTCTCTTAGCACCTCGTCGCTCACAGTCTCGACATCCAAGCCCTTGCTCTTCAATCCTCTCAAGACGACCACGAATAGAGACGCTATCGTCTTGGGGGGCACTTTCTCCCCGTATCTCTCTATCATCTCCTCGATTAGGTCTAGCCTCAGGTCTCTCAGCACTTCTAGAGCGAGCTCTCTCGAGAGCCCGTGCTTCTCTACGAGTCTCTGCAACTTGGCCTTGAGAGGCTCTGGCTTGATCTTCTCGGCTTCCTCAAGGAGCTCTCTAGTTACAGGCACGGGGGGTATGTCTGTCTCAGGGTACATTCTAGCAGCTCCCGGCCTCGGCCTCATATACCTGGTGGTCCCGTCGTCTAGAGCCATCCTGGTCTCCTCGGGGACCCCGTCGAGCGCAGCCTTGACTCTCTCGATAGCCACCTCGATCGCTTTGAGCGCTACCTCTCTCTGGTCGGCTACTATTATGAAGCCATCCTCTTCTCCGCAGCCTAGAGCTCTAGCTATAGCCTCAGCCTCCTCCAGCGTTATCCCGTAGGCTGGGAGCTCGTCTCTATGTATTATCCCGGAGGCTCCCGACCAGAACCTGACGTAGTCGGCTACCTCGCTCCCAAACCTCCTCCCCTGCATTACCTCCCAGCCGAGCACTCCTCTCATCTTGGGGAGCTTGACTCCTAGCACGACTCCTCCTCTCTCCAGAGCTCTCCTGATCACCCCGCTCTTGGTCTGCGAGAGGAGGCTCGTTAGGTCCACGGGAGCAACTGAGAGGTCGCTCTTAGCCAGACCTCTCTTCTCCAGCTCTTCTTTTATCTTGAGGAGGCTGAGCTGTCTCTGGACCTCGTTCTTAATGATTTTGGGTATGAGCTCGAGCCTCTGCACCCCCTTGATCTCCGTCTTAGCTCCTCCAGCTATGCTCACGTTGAGGTCCTGCCTTATCGTGCCTATCCCTCTCTTCACTCTCCTAGTGAGCCTGAGTAGCCTGCCTATAGCTAGAGCTACTTCAGCTGCCTCCTCTGGGGTCTCTATGACTGGAGCAGTAGCGATCTCTATGAGCGGTATCCCCAGCCTGTCTAGTCTGTAAGTGACCACTCTCCCCTTCTCGTCCACTTTCCTGGCAGCGTCCTCCTCTAAGCATATAGTCTCAATGGGGATTATCTTGTCTCCCACCTCTATCTGACCGCCTAGAGCTACCAGCGCTGTCCTCTGGAAGCCGCTAGTGTTGCTCCCGTCTATCACAATCTTCCTCATCACGTAGACCTCGTCGACTACTCTCGAGCCAAGCGCTAGAGCGACCGATACCACGGTCTTCAGAGCCTCTCTATTCAGCTCGTGGGGAGGCTCCTCGTCGGCCTCCACTAGGCACGAGTACTCTCCCCCCGTCTCGTACTCGTAGACTCTCCCTCTTCTCCACTCGAAGAGAGCAGCTGGGTCTACGTCTCCCACCTCGCTCCTCGTCGGCCTAAGCCTTCTGGGGACTCTTTGAGCCACGCTATCGGAGAGCGTGCTCGGGCAGCTGCAGAAGAGCTTTGCGCCCACGTCTAGTTGCTGGTGGATCTCGAGCCCCACCTTCAAGCCCAGCTTCCTGTAGTCTATCTCACTCATGCTTCCACCTCGGGAAGAGGTCTAAGTAGTGCCTCTGGCTGATCTCGCCTGCCAGGTTTGTGAGCATGAGCCTCCTGATCTCGCTCATGTCTCTAGTCCTGGCTAGAACCCAGCTTAGCTTAACGTAGGCTACCTCAGCCAGCATGTCCTCGACTGGTATGACTCCGGCTTCCAGCATCTTCCTCCCCGTGCTGTAAACGTTTAGGTTGACTCGGCCGAAGATAGTCTGGCTAGCTACCACGACGGGCACTCCGCTCTCTACAGCTCTCCTAATGGATTCTATGGCGTCCGTGGATACGTGACCGAAGCCTGTGCCCTCTACGACTATCCCGTGCACTCCCTTATCGACTAGAGCGTCTATTACCTCAGCGATAATGCCGGGGAAGTGTTTGATCAGCACCACTCTCTCGTCGAAGCCGTTCTCGTAGACCAGACTCTCCTCCCCCCTCTTCCTGAACCTCGAGTCTAGGACCTCGATTCTGCCCTCGAGAGGCCACACTCTAGCCAGCGGGGGGGAGTTGATCGACTGGAACGCGTCTCTCCTACTCGTGTGCATCTTCCTAACCCTTACTCCCCTATGGGCTAGCGCGTAGGTGTCTCCCGTTTCTCCATGCATTACTACCACGACTTCAGCGAAGGGAGCTCTCGAGGCTACGAGCACTGCTGCTGTGAGATTGAAGGCCGCGTCGCTACTCGGTCTATCGCTACTCCTCTGAGCCCCTGTGAGAGCGACCGGCACGGGGAGCCCCTTGTGGAACGCGAAGGCTAGAGCTGCAGCTGTGTACGACATGGTGTCTGTTCCGTGAGTCACGACTACTCCATCGTATCCTCTCGAGATGGCTTTAGCCACGTTTTCGACTATAGCGCTCCACATGCTGGGCTTCATGTCCTCGCTCAGGATCGAGAAGAGGTTCTCAGCGTCTATGGAGGCGTAGGAGAACATCTCTGGAACGCTCAGCCTGAGCTCCTCGGGGGACAAGTAGGCTTTGACTGCTCCCGTATCGTAGTCTATCCTGCTCGCTATAGTCCCCCCGCAGCCTAGGATGAAGACCCGCCTATCTCCCTCCTCTAGCTTCTCTACGAGAGGCACGGGAGAGCCCGGCTGCCCTCTCTCGACTCTACTCAGCTTCCTCAAGCTCTTGATGCGCTTAACGGACAAGCCTATGTTGTAACCGTTTCTCAGCTTCAAGACCAGGATGTCTTCTCTCTTAGAGAACCTAGGCATAACAACCCCCTCTAGCTTCAGCCCATCGCTAGTCTCGACTTCCACCAAGTCGCCCTCCTCTACTCCGAGTAGTAGCTCGGAGCTCCGCAAGCCAGCTCTCCCCCGCTCTCTTCGAGGGTCTTTGGTGTTCCGCAATCTTTTAAGCCTCGGTGCCCGAGAGGTTCTCCTAGGGCTGTCGAGAGATGCCTACACACGGGTCTATGACTAAGGCGGGTAAGGTGAGGAAAGCGACGCCTAAGATCGAGCCTAAGCCTAAGGAGAGACCGTCGCCTAGGATGAGGAATAGAGACAAGTACCTGAAGCTACTCGAGAAGCCCGCGGAGTCTCCTAGAGCCGCGGCTCTGTAGCTAGAGGCTCTCCTAGGTAGCAGGGCTCGGCTCGTCGAGCGTAGGGTAGCGTTATTAACTCTCTAATAGAGCGAATCTCGCTAGGTGAGGTGAACGGCTAGATGCGGGTATACATTGTAGCTCTCCCCATAGGCTTCCTGGCTCTCGACGAGAACGGAGGAGTAGCCGACTACGAGTTCTACCCGCGAGCAATAGATGAGGCTGTAGAGGAGCTACTCAAGCTAGAGACGGGGGGAGTGAACTTCGCTCTCTCCTCTCTCCTAGAGAGGCTTAGAGGCAAAGCTGGCGAGGTGGTTCTCGAAGACGATACTCTAGCTAGAAACGTTGCTAGCCTAGGCTTCGCTACATCTACAGCTCTCGATGCCGAGGTCCAGAAGAGAGCTAGGAGCCGCCTAGCGGAGATCGCTGTAAGCCTAGGCTTCGCTAAGAGCAGAGAGGAGTTAGACAGATGGATTCACGAGGTTTCAGTAGAGTATAGCAGGAGGAAGCTGAGGAAGGCTGCAGCTAAGAGAGACCTCCTAGCCGTCCAAGCTATCAGAGCAATAGACGACATCGATAAGATAGTCAATCTTCTAGCGACTAGAACCAGGGAATGGTACTCCGTCCACTTCCCCGAGCTCTCAGAGCAAGTAGAAGACCACGAGATGTTCCTCAAGCTCGTCTACGAGCTAGGGCACAGAGAGAACTTCACGGTAGAGAGCTTGACTAAGCTCGGTCTAAGCGAGTCTAAGGCGAGAAAGCTAGCTGAAGCAGCATCGGCTAGCGTTGGAGCTGATGTGAGCGAGCTCGATGTAGAAGCAGTGAGAGTACTAGCCGGGATAGTTCTAGACCTCTACGAGCACAGGAGAACTCTGACTAAATACGTAAGCGAGGTCATGGAGGAGACTGCTCCAAACGTGACAGCGCTCGTAGGACCACTCCTAGGAGCTAGACTCTTGAGCTTAGCCGGGGGTCTCGAGAAGCTAGCTAGGCTACCGGCTAGCACGATACAGGTTCTGGGCGCTGAGAAGGCCCTATTCAGAGCTCTCAGAACAGGCGGCAAGCCTCCAAAGCATGGAGTCATATTCCAGTATCCCGATATACACAGAAGCCCCAAGTGGCAGAGAGGGAAGATAGCGAGAGCTCTAGCAGCAAAGCTCGCTATAGCGGCTAGGATAGACGCGTTCACAGGCAGGCTTCTCGGAGAGAAGCTCGTGAAAGAGCTCAGAGAGAGAATCGAGGAGATCAAGAAGCTCTACCCGAAGCCTCCAGCTAAGAAGGAAGAGGTTAAGCCAAAAGTCCCGCCTAGACGTGAGAAAAAGCAGGCTAGGAGGAGAGAGGAGAAGAGGTGAAGAGCTTGTCTGAAGCAGTCAGAGTCTATCCTCACGATAAGTGGACTGGAGTCTACGTGGTGGAGCTAGAGGACGGTAGCCTCAGGATAGCGACCAAGAACCTAGTGCCGGGTCAGCGAGTCTACGGAGAGAGGCTCTTCAGATACGGCGATGCCGAGTACAGAGAGTGGAATCCGTATAGGAGCAAGCTAGCAGGAGCGTTACTCAAGGGGCTAGAAGAGCTCCCCGTTAGAGAAGGAGATAGAATCCTATACCTGGGCATAGCTAGCGGCACTACTGCGAGCCACATAAGCGACATAATAGGGCCATCTGGAGTAATCTACGGAGTCGAGTTCGCTCCAAGAGTTCTCAGAGACCTCCTAGTCGTGGTGAAGGATAGGAAGAACATAAACCCGATACTAGCCGACGCCAGGTTCCCTGAGAAGTACCGGTTCCTCGTGGAGAACGTGAGAGGACTCTACGCAGACATAGCTCAGCCAGACCAGGCAGCTATAGTGGTCAGGAACGCTAGACTCTTCCTCGAGAACGGAGGCTACCTCTTGTTAGCTATCAAGGCTAGAAGCATAGACGTGACGCTAGAGCCTAGCGATGTATACAAGAAGGAGATAGAAACGCTCGAGAACGGAGGGTTCGAGATAGTAGACGTAGTCCACCTAGACCCATTCGATAGAGACCACGCCATGGTCTACGCTAGGTACAAGAGGTAGGAGAGGCTAGCACTCTCAAACCTCGGAAGAGCCTGCTCGGTAGCCAACATAGCGGGCAGGAGACTCGGTGCGAGCGCTTGAGCAAAGGAGAAGCGACGATCTGGGAGCATCTCGAGGAGCTAGTGATCAGGCTTAGAAGAGCTCTCCTAGCTCTCTTCATAGCCTCAGTTGTAGTCCCGTTTCTCCCCAATCCTCTGACTCTACTCGAGGGGGGAGGCTACTCTCCTCTACTCTTCTCAGTCCACTACTTCATAAGAGGCTACGTGATCCCCGATAGTATCACTGTAGGCGGTAAGACTATCGAGATCCACCTAGTCTCGAGAGACCCCTTCGCTGGGATCAAGCTAACGCTCTACACTATGCTGTTGATCGGAGTCGTGGTCGCAGGCCCCTACATGGCCTACGAGATATACGCTTTCCTTAAGCCAGCTCTCTACCCTCACGAGGAGAGAGCTCTCAAGAGAGGAGCTCTCGCGTCAGCCGCTCTATTCTTCATCGGAGCGCTTCTCGCTCTCTTCGTCTTGCTCCCCATCACGTATAGGATAATGTTTACGATGATGTACCTGATAGCAGGAGAGCTCGCGGCCTATGCTGACTACTCTGAGGTGTTTAAGTCAGCTCTACTGATAACGCTAGCTACCGGGATAGCCTTCCAGACCCCTCTCGTAGTCTTCGTTCTCGTATACTACGACGTAGTGAGAATCTCGGTCTTCGGTAAGACGATGAGGTACGCTCTCGTAGCTGCAGCCATAGTAGCGGCTATAGTGAGCCCCGACCCCTCCGGGATAGGAATGCTGATCCTGCTAGTCCCCTACTTCGGCCTAGTAGTGCTAGCCGTAGCTCTAGCTAACTGGATGAAGAAGAGTAAGACTCGAGGATGGTAGAAGGGGTAGGCTACTGCTTCAGATTGCGTAGCGCTATCCTGGTAGGTATTGGGAGCTTGCTAGCTCCCACTCTAAGAGCTTCTTTAGCCTTCTCCTCAACCTCACCGAGCTTCCCTGCCTCCCCAGCTACCCAGACCTCTACGAGGACGTCGCCCGGGTAGACTCGAACAGCTCTCCCCACAGGCTTCCCGAAGGCTCTCCTCATCCCCTCCTGTAGTCTATCGGCTCCAGCGAAAGCCATCATCTTGTGCTCTCTCAAGACGTGATGCGGGTACATCCTGACCCTCATGTAGTAGTTGTTCTCTCCCAGTAGCCTCGTCAGGTTCTTGTTGATGATGACTCTCATGGCTTCGAGAGCGTTATCTCTAATCTGTCCAGCCTCCTCAGCTACAAGCTCAGCCTTCAGCACAGCCTTCTCGACTACAGCTCTATTGCCTAACTCGAACTTCGTGATCTTGGGTGGCGGAGCTCCAGCAATATACTCTACTCTAGTGTAAGGCGGCCCGCTGAAGTGCGTGTAGCATCTAGCAGGCTTCAGGGGCATCGCTGAGACCCTGAGCGCTAGGCTAGCGAGCCGACCTTAAAAACGCCTCCTCCCAGGCTCCTGTAGAGCCCGACGACCCCCAGCTCTCCTAGGAGCTCGCAGAGTCTGCATGAGCCCCTCTTAGCGCTCGCTGGAGCACCGCAAAGAGGGCACTTTAACGGAGCCTCTTTGAGTCTCGACGCCTCCTCTTCTAGGAGCTCGTCTAGGAACTCGAGCATGCCCATGAGGAGCCCGGGCTTCCTCTTCTCGACCTCGAGTAGCCTGGCTCTAACTCTAGCTCTGAGAGTCGGGTGCAGGGTTATGTAGGGGCACTCGACCTCCTGGAACCTGTATCCTCTCAGGTAAGCGTATAGAGCGGCTTCCCACTCGTAGACCTTTCTGAGAGGCTTAACTCTAACAGGGCCTCTCTCCCTCCTCCACGAAGCCGGGTGTAGCTTGAGCACTCCTCTCCAATCGCCTCTCATGATGTTGATCAGCAGAGTCTGAATCTCGTCGTCTAGCACGTGAGCAGTGGCTATCTTCCTTGCTCCAAGCTCTTCAGCCGCTCTCACCATCATGTGCCTCCTAGCCACACCGCAGTACGTGCAGGGCGAGTGCTCCAGCTCGAGTCTCGAGGCTTTCTCGACGATCTCGCCTAGGCTCAAGCCTAGATACTCCTTGAAGCTCGCCTTAACAAAGTCTACTCCAACCTCTCTAGCGTGGTCAGCGAGCGCCTCCACATCAGAGAGCCTGTTGTAGCCAGGTATCCCCTCGACTATGGTGAACGCTATGAACCTCGACTCCCCGAAGGCTCTAGGCAGAGTGTCTAGCAAGACGAAGCTATCCTTGCCCCCGCTTACAGCGAGAAGCAGGGTATCGCCGGGCTCTACGAGTCTCCACCTTTCAGCCTCTCTCCTAACCCGCTCTCTCACATCATTCACGAAGCACTCTCTGCAGAGCACTCTACCCCTATAGGCTTGGAGAACCTCCCCCCTTCTACCGCAGACAGCGCACTCCACGAAGCCCCCCCAAGACTCTAGTGGAGTCGCTTGGCTTATTTTCCCTCAACACACAGAGAGTGTGTGGTGGAGCGTAATGGAGGTAGAGAGGCTGAGAACGGGGGTCTCGGGCTTCGACGAGCTGATAGCCGGGGGGATACCTAGAGGGTTCTTCGTCGCCGTCGTCGGAGAGCCGGGGACGGGGAAGACAGTGTTCTCTATCCACTTCGCCTGGCAGGGTGTAGTAGAGGGGGATAAGGTGATATACGTGACGACAGAGGAGAGCAGAGAGAGCATACTCAGACAGGCTAAGATGTTCGGCATGGATCTAGACAAGGCTGTAGACTCGGGCAAAGCAATAGTGATAGACGCTCTGCTAAAGAGCAAGAGCGATGAGTGGAGCCTAGACGAGCTAGACTTGGAGAAGATGGTGGAGAAAGTCCTGGAGGCTAAGAGGAAGCTGGGCTACGGGAGAGCTAGGCTCGTAGTAGACAGTATGAGCGCCTTCTGGCTAGACAAGCCGGCTATGGCTAGAAAGTACAGCTACATGGTCAAGAGGCTACTCTACAGGTGGGACTTCACGACTCTCCTCGTGAGCCAGTACGCTATAACCACTGCTGAGGCGTTCGGGTGGGGTGTCGAGCACGTAGCGGACGGGATAATAAAGTTCAGGAGAGCTATCAGAGGAGGAGTCCTCAAGAGGTACGTGATAATAGAGAAGATGAGGCAGACCCCCCACGACACTAGAGTCCACGAGATCGAGATAGTGGACAAGAAGGGGATGATAGTCAAGGGGCCAGCGGTAGTGTCTAGAGGAGACCTAGCTCTCCCAGAGGACGTCTCTAGGAGGATATCTAGAGCTAGAGACAGAGCTCTCAGAGAGCTCCCCTAGATAGCTCTCTCGACTGCTAGCTCTAGCTTGTTAAGAAGAGCTCTGGGTTGAAGCTCACGAAGAGTATCATGCTACCTCTAACCAATAGCACTCCCATCTTAGCCGCGGGGCTCCTCCCATCCTTGACCTCGAATGAGTCCTCGAGAACCAGGTTCATCAAGCTATCAGCGCTCACTAGCCTACCCACGTACTCTGTTCCATCCTTGAGCTTCACGTAGACTCTGCTGTTGAGAGCATTCCTCAGGTATCTGAGAGGGGGCTGGAACTCGCTCATCCCGCCATCCACCGCTATTCCAAGAGACTCTCATAGATATAGGTTAATAAATGCTTCCAAGCTCTCACAACTCGCTACGATGTCTAGCGGGCTGGAGGGTAGCTCTTCAGCCTCCTAGTCAGGCTCTTCGCCTCCTCTAGAGCTCTCTCGTAGAGAGCCTCTGAGACTAGCCCCTCTTCTCGAGCTCTCTCTAGAGCCTCCGAGTCCAGCACTCTAGGCTCCTCGCCGGGCTTGGCTACCACGTCTACGTAGAGGTCCAGGTATCTGATCCCCCTGCTACTCACCTCGGGCGGGCTGTTGACGTTAGCGTAGACTCCTAGAAGCCTGCCGTCTGCTCTATAGTACTCGTGTATCACGTGCCACTCGCTGAGCGACAGCCTCGTTATCGAGTAGTCGCCGGGCTTCTTCTCTACCCCGAGCCCGTCTAGGACTCCGGGCTTCGTGAAGACCCTGCTTAGAGTCAGCTCTACTCTATCCTCTTCCACCTCGTAGCTCTCGAGAGTGAAGGGGCCGAGGCTGATCACCTCCCCGTCGGGGCGCTTGTGCTCTACAGTAATCCTCCTACCGGAGAGAGACGAGAGTATCCTAGAGACTAGAGCTAGGCCTGCTCTCCTATCGGCTAGACCCATTCTGAGAGCCTCCTCTAGCACGTCGACGCTCGCAGACTCAGCATCGCCCCCGCTCTTCAAGCTGTGATGCATCAGTATAGTGGGGCACACTTTGCCTCTAGCCTCGTCTAGGCGCTGCTTAGCGGCAGACGTCAAGCCGATTAGGGACACGTACTCGCCCCTCTTCACCACTCTAGGCTCACTGGAGGCTGGCTCGGAGAGCATTCTCTCAGCTTCAGCAACCAGAGACTCGAGCTCTTCAGCTATCTCAGCTAAGCCTCCCAGCCTGCTGTTGCTCCTGAACCTGACGTGGACTCCGCGGTCGGCCACTCTGCCGGCTAGACTCTCGAGCTGAGAGATTCTCTCTCTGTCTCTCAAGTGCTCGCTGAAGCTGACACCACTACCTGGAGCGTAGACGCTCACGTAGAGCCCGATAGCGGCCACTCCGGCTCTAGCGCGAGGAGCCTCTCCTCTCCTCAGAGCATCTCTCACAATATAGCATCTGACAGTCTTGCCGGGCTCCGGGCAGGGAGCATCTAGCGTTATCTCGACACCCCCGGGGCCCTCGGCTCTACAGCCTCCGAGGCTGACAGCGTCTACAACCGTCCCTACTCCCAGCCTCCCCCGGGCTCTGCTAGCGTAGCCGACGTACTCCAGGATAGCCTCCTCTACTTTAACTCCAGCCTCCCAGGGGGCTCCCACGATCAGCAAAGAGTCTCTATCCTCATCTAGGTTCTTCACTGTCACGTTTGCAGGCCCTTCGGCGATAGGTCTACTCAGTCTACTCTTCAAGACGTCGCTAGCATCTGCTATGAGGAACCCTCTCTCTAGAAGGATTACGCTGAGAGCAGTCGCATAGATGCCTCTAACTCTCACTCTAGCTAGCTCCACGCTCTCTCAACCCACTACTCGGCTCGCGTAGCTCCACGCTCTCTAATCCTTCACAGTCTCTAGAGTCGATATGACCTGCCATATTCTAGTCCTCACGTGAGAAGGCATGTTGGGATCCTGGCTTATCTCATCGAGTATGCTTATAGCGTTAGCGGCTCTCACTCCCGGAGAGAGCTTTGTATCGCGTAACTGCATGAGAGCGTTGACAGCAGCTCTCCTAATGTTTCTAGGCACGCTCGTGTCATTCACTATACTCGATAAGATCATGAGCACGTACTGAATCTTAGCCTCATTACTAGCCAGCCTGCTACTCATTAAAGCTCGCCCCCCGTCTCCGCGCTATAGCATTCTCTGAGTACTTGTTCCTTATAAGTAATGCGAGGTAGCTAGCGCTGTCTAGCAACATAGTTTTAAGAGTTGCTAGGTATACGAGACAACCGCGAGGGTGTAGCTTGCTTGAAGCTGAGGTCTCGCAGACCTCTCCCAGACGTCAACGACCTCGTGGTATGCACTGTAACTAAGATTCACGACTACGGAGCGTATGCTGAGCTCGACGAGTACGCCGGAGTCTCTGCCTTCATCCCCTGGAGCGAGATCAGCAGTAAAGCTTTCAGGAAGGTTGAAGAGGTTCTGAGAGAAGGGCAGAAGGTAGTCGGTAAAGTGCTTAGAGTCTACAGAGACAGGATGAGTGTAGATGTTAGCATAAAGAGAACCCTCGAGGGCGAGAGGAGGAGGAAGATGCTCGCCTACAAGAGGTACGTGAGAGCAACGATGATAGCGATAATGGCGGCTCAGAAGCTAGGCAAGACGGAGGAGGACGCTTATAGAGAGGTAGTGTGGAAGCTTGAGGACGCTTACGGAGACCCTCTAGCCGGGCTAGAGAAGGCTCTCATCGAGGGACCCGAGGCTTTACTGAATGCCGGGGTCTCGAGCGAGTGGGTTCCACACATCATAGAGATAGCGGGGAAGCACGTGGAGCTGAAGACAGTCAGAGTTAGCGGCATTCTAACCCTCACGTCTATGGATAGCGATGGAGTCGAGAAGATAAAGCGAGTACTCCTAGAGGCTAAGAGCGTCGCGGCAGGCATCCCGATGGTTAGAATCAGAGTGTACGCTATAGGGGCTCCGAGATACAGGGTAGACTTGGAGGGCTACGACTACAAGACAGTCGAGAAAGCGCTCGAGCTAGCGGCTAGCAGAGCAGAGGAGGTAGCTAGAGCTCTAGGAGTAGCCTATGCTTTCGAGAGGATTGAAGAGAAGTGAGGTGGCTTCTCAGAAAGTGCGAGAAATGCGGTAGGTACACTCTAGCCAAGGATAAGTGCCCTGTCTGCGGTGGAGCTCTCAGAGTACCGCATCCCCCTCGGTTCTCGCCCGAGGATAGGTACGTTAAGTACAGGATCAAGGCTAAATCGCTGGAGTCAAGCAGAGCGCTCGAGCAGACCTCAGAGCCTACCAGGGAACACTCTTGAGTCTCAACAGGTACGCTACCACGTTAGCCGCGAGATGAGCGATAGCGGATAAGAGCCCTAGAGCTATCACCACGCTTAGAGTAAACCTAAACCCCGCAACGTAGAGTAGAGCGAGTGCTCCCACGTAGAAGTTCAGCTGGTCTAGGAGAGGTGCTGGAGCACCTCTCTCCAAGCCTAGCCTCCTCTTCACGAACGATGCCGCCAAGTCTCCCAGCATAGCTCCCAGAGATGAGAAGACTCCAGCGTAGGCGTAGAGAGGGTCTCCTAGAGCGTAAGCCAGAAGCCCTCCTAGAAGAGACCCCGCGGCTATGCCTGAAGCCAGCCCCTCCCACGTCTTGCCGTCTCCTAGAAGCCTCCTACCGTCAAGAAACACTCTCCCCCCATCTATCGGCCGAGAGCCTCCGAAGACTACCGGGGTAGCGTTAGCTAGCATAGCTGGGAGGATTAGCAGAAATGCTTGAAGAAACTCCTCGACGACTACAGCCACTCTACATCCGCCTCCAAGACTCTGAAAAGCATGACTCTACGCTCAGGCTTTAAGACCTCTAGCTTGAACTTGTTCTCTCCAACTTTCTGAGATTGAGCGATAACGTCAGCGTAGACAGAGATGAGCTCTAGCCCCGGGCTTGTTATACCCCCGTCTTCTCTCAACCTAGCCTGGCCTACGGCGAGCCCCCCTGTTTTCTTCAGCATAGACGCTATGAATGCAAGAGTCCTACGTCTAGCTAGTGGAGGCTCGTCGAGATACAGGGAGTTCACGCTGTCTACCACCAGGTAGCGGTTCGAGAGCGCTGCTTGAGCTACTACGCGCGCTAGCTCGTCGAAGCTAGAGACGCTCCTAATCTCGCCCTCGTAGAGCCTAGAGACTATGGATTTCACGGGCTCGGTCTCTACTAGGAGCACGCTCAAGCCCGACTCTGAAGCCAGCCTGGCGACGTGCAGAGCCAGCCTAGTCTTCCCCGATCCCGAGACTCCGTAGATGAACACGAACCTCCTGCTGGTCACAGCTCGCTCTATGTAGGGGTGCGTCCGCACCTTATCTCAAGCCTAGCTTAGATAGCTTGCTTAGAATACTCGACTCTCTTCTCCGCCTCGCTGGTCTAACGGATTGGAACTCTACCTGAGCGTCGACTAGGCTAGCGTGATTCTTCAGCTTCTCTCTATGAGACTCCACGAGCTTCGATAAAGCCTCGGGGACGCCTGTAGCCTCGAGAGCCTCCTTGCCTTGACCCGTCACTCTATACTTCTTCCTCACGGGATCCGTCTCCAGGAAGCCTACGTACGTCAAGGCTATCAAGTCGCTCTTCAGCTCTGGGCAGTAGAGCGAGTCGGCTACTCTCTTGAAGGTGTAGCCTAGAGGGAAGCCTAGCTCCTGGACCTCTCTAGCTATCTCATAGACCGTCCTCTCGTGCATAGGCCCGATCTCGTTTATCAAATAGAGTAGAGCCATCTGCCTCTCGTTCTTGACCACCCTATCTTTGGTAATGACTTGAACTGTTACCAGCTTTAGCTCCTTGCTCTTAGTAGCGGCCTCACCGCTCCCCTTCGTGGTCTGTGTTGTCTTCTCCTTCTTGGCCTTAGACAAGCTTTCCGCACCAGAAGCTCTTTGCTCTGCTTGTAGCTTTAAAGTTTCTACCTCTACGCTACAAGTCTCGGGTGGTTGAGATAAAGCTAGAGGGTTTCAGGAAGCTCCTAGCTGCATACATGCTACTACTCATTCTGGGAGCTACGCTCGCTTCTCAGAGCCAGCTTGAGAGCTACTCGCAGACACTGAGAGAGCTCAGCGGCTGGGTCCTCGTGCCGGCAGTCAGAGGCTCTCAAGGGACTCTGGTAAACGTAACAGTCCAGCTCGTCTACCCGGGCTCTGGAGCTATCCGTGTAGCAGTGGAGAACGAGCGGGGGGAGATAGGCAAGATCACGAGGCTCAGCATGGAGCTAGCGGTCAGAACAGCTAGCCTACTCGCTGGATACTCTTGGAGGAGCTTTGATGCAAACATAACGATCCACATAACCACAGACATCACCGGCCCTAGCGGAGGGGTTGCTATAGCTCTACTCACGTACTCTCTGCTATCACTCAACTCCAACTCGTCTATAGCAGTCCCCGTAACGGGAGCAGTGACTCCTCACGGGCTGGCTTCTCGAGTAGGAGGGATCCCGGAGAAGTGTGTTGCGGCTATGTCAGGAGGCATGATTCTAGTAATGCCTCTAGCTAACACTGCTGAAGCACCGCAAACCTGCCGCTATCTGCCCGTCGCCGGTGTTCTCGATGCCAGTGAGAAGCTGGGAGTGATCGACGTCCCCTCTGTAGACCTGAGGGTTGACTTCTCCACTCTCCACCCTAAGCTAGACTCTCTTCTCTCTCGTGTTGCTGAAGACTTATCAGCGAAGACTGAGAGCATTCTATCCGAGTTGCCTCCACCCCTAAAAGCTGAAGTGAGTAGAGTCGTGGCGCCTCTTCTCGAAGAAGCCTCGAGCGTTAGAGAGAAGAGCCCCTACACGGCGTCGAGCATAGCTTTCTCAGCCTACATTAGAGCCCTCCAGGCAAAATACAGCTACGCGTTGTCGAGAGAGGGCAGGAGTTATGCTGTAAGAGTCTTGGAGTCCTTGAAGAGCGAAGCAAGCAGTATCGAGCTCAAGCTGAGAAATCTCCAGCCCGATAACAGCCAGCTCTACGTAGAGTTCGCGAGCCTAGCGTACGCTAGGCTGGCTGACGCCGTCTACCACATAGGATTAGTCGAGGCTAACATAGACAGGCTGAAGGCCGAAGACTTAGCGTTTAGACTAGCCTACATAAGCGGGAGGCTGGAGACTTCTAGACTGTGGGTCGCAGTAGCGGAGGATCTGAGAGGAGAGGGGTTAAAGCTCTCAGAGTATGCTTTCTCAGACCTCTTGACTCACTTGAGAGACTTCGCTAGAATAGCTGCTGACTATGCGGTAGAGGTAGTTAACTACTCTATCAGATACTATCCTCTCGATGAAGACACCAAGAGGTACATGTCTTCGATAGCGCTACAGCTCAGAGAGATCTCCAGGCTCGCTGAGGCCGAGTATGCGAGAGAGAATAGAGTGGCGGCGCTCGGATACTATAGAGAGTGTTTGTCGAAAGCTCTCGATATAACTTCTCAGCTTCTAGCTGGCGACGACCGGGCGCTCAGGCTTTACTATGAGGAGTTGCAACGCTCATGGCTTATAGCTATCGCTCGCCTCTCAGCAAAGGGCTTGTCTCCAGGAGTGTCGTATCTCTACTACGAGTATGCATCCTATAGAGCTAGCAGAGGAGACTATGGCTCAGCATTAGACCTCATGGAGGACGCTGTTTTATCAGCGATGCTGTGGAGCATGGCGGCGCTATCATACCTTGCTAGACCTTACCCAGATGGCTCTATAGAGACGTCTCAGGCTAGAGCGGAGGTAGCGTTAAGACAGGCTATAATGACGACGGCTTGGACTCTACTACTTCTAGCTACAGGTCTGGCTTGCGGAGTGGGGTTGTCGACTATAGCGGTATACCTGAGTCTGAGAAGGAGGCCTCCTAGCTTATAGCGTAACGAGTCTAGATGAAGTCCTCTAGGGTAGCTCTCCTCTTGCTCCAGCTATCCTCTCGGAACAGTCTTGAGACTAGGTTTTTGAAGTCGTTCTCGAGCTCTGCTCTGAGCTGCGGGTTGTAAAGTGCTGCGGCTGGGTGGTAGGTGACTACTAGAGAGACCTCTAGCTCCTGTATCTTAGCTCTCACCACGTTTCCTCTAGCGCGCTCCACGCTCACCCACCTCAATCCAGCCATCTCGTAGAGAGTTCTCCCAGCTATCCTCCCAAGAGCCACGATTGCTTTGGGCTTGACTAGCTCTATCTGCCTCCTGAGGAAGGGGTTGCACGCTTTGACCTCGTCCTCGGTCGGCTCTCTGTTATTCGGAGGCCTGCATTTAACCACGTTGGTTATGTAGACATCGCTTCTCCTAACCCCTATAGACTCCAGGAGGGCCGTCAAGAGCTTGCCAGCAGCCCCCACGAAAGGCCTCCCCTCCTCGTCCTCCCTCCTCCCGGGAGCCTCGCCTACTAGCATCACTCTCGCTCTTAGAGAGCCCTCTCCCGGAACAGCTCTAGTCCTGCTCTCAGCTAGAGGGCACCTCCTACACTCCAGGATCTCTGCTACCAGAGAGGAGTACTCGCTCTCCGACAAGCCAGCCCTCGGCTCCTACAGCGGTCTCGGGGATAAATTTTGATGCCTTACTCTAGCGCTGACTCTAGCGTCTCCTCTTTCAGCTATCTCGCGAGAGCGGTTTTCGAGAAAAACGCTTTAATAAGCTCGTGTGCTCTTCAACCAGAGAGACTCGGTGAATAACTGTTGTGGCGTCCGAGGAGTTCGTTGTAACGCCGTGGGAGGTAAGAGGCAAAGTAGACTACGATAGGCTTATCGAGATATTCGGGACCAAGCCTATAACGGAGGAGTTGCTGAGAAGGATAGAGAGTCTCGCTGGAGAGCTTCACGTTCTCTTGAGGCGAGGAGTCTTCTTCTCTCACAGAGACCTAGAACTCATCCTAGACGACTACGAGAAAGGCAGAGGATTCTTCCTCTACACTGGCAGAGGTCCCTCAGGCCCTATGCACATAGGTCACATCATACCCTTCATCTTGACCAAGTGGCTCCAGGATAGGTTCAAGGCTAACGTGTACATAATGATAACTGATGACGAGAAGTACCTAGACGAGGAGGGGATGAGCTTGGGCGAGGCTAGGAGATGGGCTTACGAGAACACTCTAGACATAGCCGCTCTAGGCTTCGACCCCGATAGGACATTCATATTCCACGATATAGAGTACATCGGAAAGCTCTACCCCATGGCTGTAAAGGTAGCTAAGAGGCTTAACCTCAACGAGGTGAAAGCAACCTTCGGTTTCACGGGCTCCACGAACATAGGGCTCATATTCTATCCAGCTCTCCAGATAGTCCCCACGTTCTTCGAGAAGAAGAGATGCCTGATCCCAGCAGCTATAGACCAAGACCCCTACTGGAGACTCCAGAGAGACATAGCGGAGAGCTTTGGCTACAATAAGGCTGCAGCAATACACTCCAAGTTCTTGCCTCCCCTCACGGGTCTCCACGGCAAGATGAGCACTTCTAAGCCGGAGACAGCAATATTCCTCCACGATCCTCCAGAGGTCGTTAGATACAAGGTGATGAGGTACGCGTTTTCCGGAGGCCAGCCTACGGTAGAATTGCATAGAAAGCTGGGCGGCAACCCTGATGTCGACGTCTCCTTCCAGTGGCTCAAGATGTTCTTCGAGCCCGACGACTCGAAGCTCAGGAGGATCGAGGAGGACTACAGGAGTGGGAGGATGCTCACGGGTGAGCTGAAGGAGTATCTTATCGAGAAGCTGAACTCCTTCCTCGAAGACTTCAGAGCTAGGAGAGAGCAGGCTAGAGAACTCCTCCACCTATACATGCGAGACGGTGAGCTAGCCTCGAGGATGTGGAGAGAGGGGCCTTGGAGCTGGGATGAGCTATCTAAGAGCTGAAAGCTAGCGTGAAGACCCGGGGAGTGGGAGGAGTGGCTTTAGGCTTCTTCGGGGTCAAGCCTCAGGATCTAGAGAAGTTGCTCAAGAAGCTGGGGATAACCGTGGAGGAGGTCGAAGCTGTTAGGGTTGTTGTAGAGGTTAGCGATGGCTCAGTCATGGTTTTCGAGAATCCCGCGTCAGCCGCTATAGTGAGGCAGAAGGGGGCAACCCCGGTTCTCTACGTGGTGGGAGAGTATAGAGTCGAGGAGAAGAAGAGCGAGCGTGGAGAAGCCCCAGTCTTCACAGAGGAAGACGTGAAGCTAGTAGCAGAGCAAGCCGGAGTGAGCCTCGAGGAGGCTAGGAGAGCTCTCGAGGAGACAGGGGGCGACATAGCGCTAGCCATACTCAAGCTAACCCAGAGGAGTAACGTGGCTAGCTAGCTTTCTCAACTCTGAGAGCAGCTCGTCCTCACTCCTAGCCAGGCTCAGTATGAGGGGTATCCCCTCTCTCCTGGCGAGCTCTACTGCTAGAGGGTCTACTCTCTCTCTGGGGCCGTGTAGCACCACTATGCTTGGCTTTATGGGGGTCACTCTAACAGCGACCATGGGGCTCCTCCCCATAGCTACCCTGGTGAAGATGAAGGCTCTCTCGGGAGTCAGCCCGAAGAGGATCGAGAACTGGAGCCCGCTGAGAGACAGTATGGCTTTTATGCTATCGACTACCGTGTAACCGTATATCAGCCTGTCGGCTCTAGCCTCTGGATTCAAGAGAACCCCCTTCACCGCGGTGATGAACTCCTCGAGCCTCACAGGTTTCTCGAACTCCCTCATGTCTATTATCACCTCAGGCATAATCCCCAAGCTCGCTGTGAGTGCGGTCACTTTCTTCCAACCCCTCCTCCCATCGATCTCAAGTAGAGCGGTCACGAATCTCTGGATGAACTTGGCTCCAGGCACTCTCCTCCCCTTCTCGTAGTCGCTTATGACGCTGGGAGCTACATTCATGGCTCTAGCTATCTCTGACTGAGATACCTCAAAGTACTCGCGCCACTTCTTCAGCGAAGCCGCTATGTTATCGCTGAAAACTATGTCTCCAGCTACCCTCTTGGCTACAGCTTGTAGCACATAGTCTCTAGCTATGGCCTGCTCGACCACAGCTCTCTCCCGACTCGCAGAGCGCTAGACGAGACCTAAAGACAGTATGGCGGAGAGAGTGGAAGCGGAGCTCGCAGAGCTCGCAAATTAAAAAAGCCGCTGTGAGAGACGCTGAGACGTAGAGGAGACGGTAAGAGGGCCCGTAGTCTAGCCTGGCTAGGATGCGGGGTACGCCGAGTAGCGAGCGGCGCCCGATTCGGGACCCCGTGGTCCCGGGTTCAAATCCCGGCGGGCCCACCAATATCCTCGATGAGTGCTCTCTAGAAGCAGGGCTATTCAGCTAGCGAGAGCTAGAAGCCGGAGAGCGAGAAGCCGCCTCTAGGCTTGCTCCCGAGTTCCGAGGAGCCGCTATGAGCACCTCTCCCTCTAGCCCTGCTTTCTCCATAGCCTTCTCTAGGCTCTCCTTCACTGAGGGAGCGCGAGAAGATGTCGCTATAGTGTAGAGTGTCGGCCCCCAGCTCGATTGAGCTAGCTTGACCCCTCTCCTGTCCGCTATTTCGACGAAGTGTTGCAAGTCTTCTCTGTATACGCCTCCCTGCACTGTCTCGAACACCATGCCGGTCCCTCTCTGCATCATCGCTAAACCGGCTAGAGCGTCCTCCAAGTCTCTCCTAGCTATCCCCGAAGCTAGCCTCAGACAGCCTACCGACATGAGTAGCCTGGCTTCAGTACTAACGCTCTTGAATAGGACGACATCCATGACGTATTTCTCTCGAGTTTCATCGAGCCCTCTCTCGGCTCTCGGGAGAGCGATAACGAATCTCCAGTCTCCCGGCACGTCTAGCCTGACGAGCGGTCTGTAGAGCCCGTTCTTAGCCGGGACTCCCGGCTCTACCACGAAGCCCCCGTACTTGAAGAGAAGAGACCCGATGGAGGAGTATCTCGAAGCTCTCCCCGAGAGCTCTATCAAGCTATCTATGCTTAAAGAAAACCCGCTAGCTCGAGAAGCGGCTAGGAGAGAAGCTAGCAGTATCTGAGTGGTGCTACCTAAGCCGCTGTGTCTAGGCATGCTTTCAGAAAGCCTCAAGCAGGCAGTGAACCCGGCTAGTAGAAGTAGCCCCTTCACCGCTCCCGTCAAGTCCCCGAAGCCTTCTAGCTCTACTCTATCGCATCTCCGAGCCTCCACTACAACCCTAGGGTACTCTACGTAGAAGCCTGCTCCAGCAAAGAGAACACTCCACACGTTGTACAGAGTGCTGATATGGTAGAAGCCAGCGTGTAGCCTGGACCCCGTCGTTACTCTCACGAAGTCAAAAACTCTCTCGTCTCTCTTGATAGAAAGACCCCCTCTTGATATACGTGAAGACTCAAGATTATTATACTTTGCTCATGTCTACTCTAGACGAGAGCTCTCCCTAACTCAGGATTATTCTTCTAGCTGAAGCGAGCTACGAGAGCCCCGGTATTACTGGAGGCTAGGCCACAGTTAACCTCTGGTTTAGCTCAACCGGGGTGTTCTCACTGCTTGAGATATAGCTAGGTAGTCGCGCACCAGTACTTCCGGCTCTCCGGCTTTCAGGGATAGATCCTCGAATACCCTCAGCTACCTCAGCTGAGAGAGCGGAGAACAGAAATGAGGCTCGTTACCGTGAAAGTACCCGAGGTCTACGTTAGGGGGATAGATGACCTGGTTAGAAGCGGCAGATACTCTAATAGGAGTGAGGCGATTAGAGCAGCTATAAGAGAGCTTCTCAAGAGAGAGCTCTGGACATCGGTGTACCACGGAGCGAGAGCAGATGTTCCAGTTAGAGTTAGCGCCGGCTTCTTCAAGCTACCCGATGAGATCGATGTAGAGGCTTAGATGAGCTCTCTCCTCTTCCTAGCCTGAGCTTCCTCCATCGTCCCTCTCACTATCACCTCATATAGGACAGCCACTTTGCCTGGAGAAGAGGGTCTCAAGAGCCTGCCTAGTCTCTGGATGAACTGCCTGCGGGACCCAGTCCCTGAGACTAGTATGCCTACGCTAGCGTCTGGTATGTCTAGCCCCTCGTCTCCAACTGTTGTGACTACCAGCACACCCGACTTGGCTGACTTGAACTTAGCGAGTACTCTGGACCGCTCCTCATCGCTCAAGCCTCCGTGGAGGAGCAGTGCTCCGAGCTTCTCAGCTATCCTCTCAGCCTGGCTCTTGAACTGAGTGAATACTATTATCTTGCCCCCCTTCTCGAGCTCTCTCCTAGCTATCTCAACCACCTTCTCTATCTTACTCTCGCTACTCTGAACTATGTCGAGCATCTCAGCGTGAATCTTTAGAGCCTCGACTGCGCTAGAGTCACCTCTCTTCGCGTGCTCTAGGAGCTCCTGGAAGCTCCTTCCTCGAGAGAGCTCGAGATACCTCCTCCTGAGAGACTCGTAGCGAGCCTTCTCCAGCAAGCTCAAGTCGACCTTTACTCTCTTTATCACGAAGGGCGCTAGGTAGCCTTTCTCAGCGAGCTCGGTAGGGGTCAGGTGGTACACCACGCCCCCGATTAGCGGGAATATGTCGACGTGCCTCCCATCCTCTCTCTCCGGCGTAGCTGAGAGACCGAGCCTGTAGGGAGCCGGGAGGCTTAGCGCGAGCTCCTTGAAGGTATCTGCTGGCAGGTGGTGAGCCTCGTCGAAGATCACTAGAGAGAACCTGGCGGCGAAGACTCTGATATTCGATGAGGCGGACTTGTAGGTGGTGACCGTTATGGGCGCTAGCCTCTTCTCCTCGCTGTAGTACGCTCCAACCAGGCTCCCCGCGTCTGTGAACCTCTTAAAGGCCTCAACCCACTGCCTCACGTGGTCCTTCGTGTAGACAACCACCAGGGTTGGAGCAGAGAGCTTCGCTACTCCCGCTAGAGCGATCACGGTCTTCCCCGAGCCCGTGGGGAGAGCTAGTATGCCTCTGTAGCTGTTAGACTCCCACTTCTCGAGAGCCTCTCTCTGGTAGTCTCTCAGGTTGCCTGTGAACGAGACGGCTCTAGGGAGCTTCGCCTGAAGGAGCCCCAGCTTATCCTCTAAGATCAAGCCTTGCTCCGAGAGCTTCTTCACGACATCAGGATAAACGTGAGGGCGGGCTCTAAACGACCTATCCTCAGGGTCCCACGCTAGGCTTTCCAATCCTACTCTCTGCAGGTACGGCTTGAGCAGAACTCTCGACTTTATCCTCAGGAGCCCGTCTGGCCCCAGGTAGACCTCTACTCTGTACTCTTCTCTGTAGAGCTTCTCTATCTCGCTCAAGTCGCTCTCATCGACTCCGGGAGTCGAGGCTAGTTTAGCGTAGACATCTCTCAAAGTAACCCCCGCTCTCTTCATCTTCTCCTGGTCTATCTCGAAGACCGCTCCCTCGGGGGTTCTGCCTAGGTAGCTCGAGAACTCTAGGAGCTCTCTGAACTCCTCCTCGCTCAGCCAGCCTTTCACTCTGAAGCGGAGCCTGGTCTCCAAGCTCTAGACCCCGATTCGAGCCCGGTCTTTCAGCCTCTCTGCCTGAAGGCTAGAACTCCCAGAGGCTTTATGCCGGTCTTCTCCAGGAAGTTTCTCAGTCTAGACTTAGTGTCAGCTAGAGCAGCTAGCTCAACGCAATCCCCCTCCACTACTGCTCTCGACACCTCCGGCCACTCAACCCACTCTAGGAGGCTTCTAGCCGAAGCCCCGCACCTCCTAAGCTTGAGGCTTAGTAGCACTAGGCAATCGGGTGTCGACGCGGCCTCCGCTACCAGCTCTGTATCGCTAGAGTGGTATAGCAGAAGGTCTACGTGAGTAGCGTCTCTAACGTAGACCTCGGCTTCAACCTCGCTAGCCAGCTCTTCTGGCAGTATCCCCGAGTCCTTCAAGCAGATTCTCGAGGCTCCTAGCGTGGGTTCAAACTCATCCCCCGAGTCGAGGTCATCACTTAAGTCCATAGTCATCGCCTCACTAGAAGTCTCGGTTGAGACAGGTTTCCTCACTAGTCAGACCCGTGGTCTCCTCATCACTTCAACCTATCGAGACTAGAGCCTTTAAAGGCTAGAGGAGTCTCTGCAAGCGCTCGCAGAGCTCAGGCTCTAACCGAGCTCTGCATCAAGGCGAGTTGCTATCTAGAGCTCGAGTATCTTAGCGAACCTCGTGAGCACTCTCCTCCCTCTCTCAGTCACTAAGACGAGGTCTTCTACTCTAGCTCCATACACTCCCTCCATGTAGACTCCAGGCTCTACGGTGACAACCATGCCCTTCTCAAGCGAGGTCTTCGAGCCGGGTCTGAGATAGGGCTCCTCGTGGATCTCAACTCCGACCCCGTGGCCTAGCCCGTGGATGAAGAATCTGGCTAGCCCGTGCTTCTCCAGGACTCTCCTAGCAGCGTTATCCGGCTCCCACGCCTCAACCCCCGGAGCTATAGTGTCGATCGCTGTCTCCTGCGCTTCCACCACTGTCTCCACGAGCTTCCCGTACTCCCCCCTTCCCCCGCTACTTCCACGCCAGAAGCTTCTCGTGAGGTCGCTCGAGTAGCCTCCAGCAACGGCTCCGAGGTCGATGAGCACGGGGCCCGGCACCGTTAGCCTGGTCTCCGAGGAGACGTGGTGGGGGTACGCTGTGTTAGAGTAGAACGCCACTATTGGGTCGAACGAGGTCCTCCAGCCTCCCCGTCTTCTCACCTCGTACCCTATGAGTCCAGCGACCTCCTCCTCTGAGACGCCTTCTCTAAGAGCCTCAACGGCTCTCCTGAGAGCCTCCTCCGCTATCCTGGCCGCCTCCTCGATCAGCTCGACCTCCCACTGGTCCTTCACAGCTCTAGCTCTCCTGACTAGGTTGCTCGCGTCAACGGCTCCCAGCTTGGATTCGAGTTCTCTAGCTACGTCTGCTCTAGCCCAGGAGGAGTCTAGCCCGACTCTGCTCTCGCAGCCTTTGAGGACAGCTGAGAGAGCCGAGTAGAGAGTATCTCCGGCTACGTCTCTGCTCGGGACGTCGGCTCTTATCCCCTCCTCTCCTCTCCTGAAGTATGTCTTGACCTCGACGTCTCTAGGAGCAGACTTCAGAGCTCTAGTGTAGTCTAGGAGGGGGGCTAGCAAGTAGTCACCGCACTCGTTGCTCAAGACGAGAGCGCCAGAGGGGCTTCTCAGCCCGAGAGCGTAGACTATGTTGGGCTCGCCCACCAAGACTAGAGCAGTGAACCCGGACTCCTCCGAGAGCTTTTTGAGCTTAGACCTGTTCGCCGCGAACCTCTGCTCCAAAGCCCTCTGCCTCAGCTCTACCTGACTCTAACACGGTTCCACTTCTTGTTCTGCCAGCTGTACCTCCTCATCCTCCTGCTCCTGCCGAAGCCGCAGGCAGCGCAGTAGCCTTTAGCCACGTTGAATGAGTGCCTACCGCACCTTCTGCAGACTATGTGCGTCTTGCTCCTACCATGCTTCCCCATAGAGGGGGTTCCTTTAGCCACGCTACTCCACCCTCTACTCTAGCTTCGCTGGACTCACTACTACCACGTTGTCTCCTCTGATCAAGACTCTGCCGAGAGTCCTCCTATTCTCTCCCTCTATCTCTTCAGCGTTATCCAAGACTATGTTTAGATGCTGGTCGTAGCTTCTAAGTATCCCCCTAAAGCCCTTGCCCCCCTTGATCTTCACTAGTACAGGCATCCCGATGTAGCTCCTCAGCTCTCTAAAAGCATCGCTCACTCTCTAGGCACCTGTTGCTCTACGCTATAGTCTAGGGAGTTAAAAGCGTTCTTGGCTAAGAGTGCTCCTCGGTTGGTGAAACAGGAGGCTTGAAGCCTAGTAGGAGGCATGCGGTCTCTAAAAAGGAGGCTCGCGCGTTAGCAGAGACTCTCGAGAGAATCCTGGGGAGGAGAGAGGAGTTCGAGGTAGCAGAGATAGCGGTATTCCAGGACTTCGAGATATACCTGGTAGACGGGAAGCCTGTTCTAGCTAGAGTCTCGGGAGAGCTAATCCCTCTACTAAACCTCCTCGTCAAGCTAAGAGAGCCAGCTAGAGTCCCCGTAGTCTACGTCGATAGAGGAGCAGCGAAAGCTCTAGCTAGAGGAGCAGACCTCATGGCTCCCGGTGTTAGAGGAGTAGAGGGGGAGTTCAGTGAAGGAGCTATAGTAGTCGTTGCAGACGAGGAGACCAAAGCTCCAGTGATGGTTGGGAGAGCTCTAGTCTCCTCTGAGGACCTCAAGAGGGCTCTCGAGAGCAGAGCTCGGGGGAGAGTAGTGGAGAGCCTTCACTACGTTGGAGACGAGATCTGGAAAGCGGCTATGCTACTATGACGAGATAGAGGGAGAGGGGGTAGAGGGAGGCTGAGAGGGGGGTAGCGTTATTTCTTCTTCTCCCCCTCTCCAGCCTCCTGGCTCTTCTTCCCTCTCTTGCATCCTTTCGCCAAGTCTCCGTCCTCGGTTTCTCTGTAGCTCTCTAGGGTTTAAAGAAGAGACGGCTCTATAGCCTCAGAGAAGGTTTCAGCTTCTACCAGCTAGACTCCTATACCTCGGGTCCATTAGGTCTCTCATCTTCTCTCCTAGGATGTTTATGCTGAGGACCAGCAAGAATATCGCGAGACCGGGGAATACTATGGTGTGAGGAGCTACCCTCATGTAGCCCCGCGCTTCGGCCAGCATGAGGCCCCAGCTGGGCGTGGGGGGCTGGGCCCCGAGACCTAGGAAGCTTAGTGCTGCCTCCCAGAGGATTGCTGAGGAGGAGGTGAATGTAGCCTGGACTAGAAGGGGGCCGGCTATGTTTGGCAGTATGTGCTTCCATATGATTCTAGCGTGGCTGGCTCCAGTCGCTCTAGCAGCCTCTACGTAGAGGTGCTCTTTCTCGACTGCCACCAGCCCTCTGGCTAGCCTAGCGAAAACCGGGGCTTCAGCTATGCCTATAGCTAGGACTACGTTCTCTATGCCGGGCCCGAGGACAGCGACTATGGCTAGAGCTAGGAGTACTGCGGGGAAGCTCATGATGGCGTCTATTATTCTCGAGACCACTAGGTCCACGTAGCCTCCCATGTAGCCGGCCACGAGGCCTACCAGCGTTCCGAGCACTATAGCGATGGTGACGGAGGCGGCTATCACGTAGAGAGCTATCCGCGTCCCGAAGACTATCCTCACTAGTATGTCTCTACCCAAGTGGTCTGTGCCCAGAGGGTGCTCGAGACTCGGGAGCTTGAGCCTATTGCCTAGGTCTATCCCAGCGTAGACGCTCTCCGAGACCACTCCAGTGTAGAGTAGGACGGTTGTTGAGACAGCTGTGGAGAAGACGCCTAGCACTACTATGAGAGCTGCTAGCGACATAGGGTCTCCTCCTAGTAGCCTTAGAGCATAGATGGTTGCAGAGAGTAGCCGCGTGGGGGTCTCGGCTAGAGCTCCGAGCTTCAAGACTCTCACTCTCTAGTCTTCTCGAGCCTCACTCTGGGGTCCATCAGGTAGTAGAGTATGTCTACGATCAGATTCACAGTCATCACGACTATGGCTACGAAGAGCACGCCCCCGAAGACAACGGGGTAGTCTCTCGCTAGTATCGCATCGTAGATCATGGAGCCTACCCCGGGGTACTTGAAGACAGTCTCTGTGATCACGGCTCCGCCCATGAGGACCCCGAATCTGAGCCCTACGACTGTCATGATGGGCACTATCGCGTTTCTCATCACGTAGTAGAGGAGGACTCTCGACTCGCTCAAGCCTCTAGCCTTAGCGCTCGCCACGAAGTCCTGGACTAGTATCTCGAGCATCGCTGCTCTAGATACTCTCGAGATCATCCCGAAGTTGACTATGCTAAGAGTGAGAGTAGGGAGGACTAGGTGCTCGAGCCCCCCTCTCTCACCCGGGGGGAGCCAGCGAAGGTAGACAGCGAATATCAGGATCAGTATGAGCCCCCACCAGAAGACCGGCATGGAGTAACTAGCCACGCTAGCTACTCTGACTGCCTTGTCTATCAGCGAGTCCGGCTTCCAGACGCAGAGTAGCGCTAGAGAGAGCCCTACGAGAGAAGCTATAGCGATGCTGGCCGCTGTGAGCTCTAGAGTAGCCTGGAATCTCCTCAAGACGAGTTGCAGTACGGGCTCCCCCGTGCTTATAGACTTCCCCCAGTCTCCCTCGACTACTCTCTTAACGTACAAGACGTACTGTACAATGAGAGGCTTGTCGAGACCGAGCTTCTTCTCGAGAGCTTCTCTGACCTCGGGAGGAGGCTCGAACTCTCCGTACATGACCCTAATAGGGTCTCCTGGCAGAGCTCTCATCAGCGTGAAGACGACGAACAGGATGAAGAGAAGAGTGGGGATGTAGAGAAGAACCCTGTAGAAGAGGTATCTCAACATGCTGGACTACCGCCTAGCTTCCTCCAGCCCTGACTTCGACCATGGTGTAGGTGAGGATCCATCTCTCTATAGGCTGTATCTCAAAGCCCACTAGGCCCGGCTTGGAGGCAACTATTATGTCCTCGTAGTGCAGGAATATCCATGGGGCGTCGCTCCATATCAGCCTCTGGGCCTCGGCGTACAGCTGAGCTCTCCTAGCCGGGTCTCTCTCAGCTCTAGCCTTCTCGAGCAGGTCGTCCACAGTCGGGTTCCTGTACTGCATCCTGTTGAACGCTGCTCCAGAGCGGAAGAGCGAGTATAGGCCGTAGTCAGCGTCTAGAGTCACGGTAGACCAGCCTAGGAGGAAGAGGTCGAAGTCCTTCTGGGTCGTTACTCTGGTTATGTACGCGGCCCACTCCATCACCTCTACTCTGACTCTCAGCCCTACTCTCTCCAGGTACGCCTTGACGGCTTCAGCTATCTCTCTATCCTTCAGGTACCTGCCCTGAGGCGTTATGAAGACTAGCTCTCTCCCCTCCCAGCCCGCCTCTCTTATCAGAGCTCTAGCTCTATCGGGGTCGAAGGGATACGGGGTTTGCCTAGAGTAGCCGAAGACCGAGGGGTGTATCGGCGCTGTCGCAACGCTCCCAGCACCCTCCAGTATGCCGGTGACTATCGCGTTCTTGTCTACCGCCAGGTTTAGAGCCTGCCTGACTCTAGGGTCTGGGATTCTCTCCACGTTTATGCCTATGTATATCACTCTAACGCTCGGCATCTGCACGATGTTGAAGCCCTTGTTTTTCAGGATGCTGACGAACTGCGGTGGGACGTGCGTTATTATGTCAACACTCCCGGCTTCGAGGAAGCTCACTCTCGTGGAGTCGTCGGGTATCGGGATCCACTCTATCCTCTTAACCGTAGGCTTCTCTCCCCAGTAGCCCTCGAAGGCCTCTAGGACTGTTCTCTCCCCCTTCTTGTACTCTACAAATCTGTAGGGTCCGGTTCCCACTATGAACCTGATGTCGTTGATTGGAGTGTTGGGGAACTGCTCTGCTACCCACGCTGGTATGATTGATGTCGATGGGTGAGAGAGATGGGCTATCATCGGGCCGAAGGGGTATTTGAGTACTAGCCTGAACGTGTAGTCGTCAACCACCTGGACTTCGCTCAGGAACCCTAGAAGGATCCTGGGTAGGCCGCCGACTCTAGGGCCTCTCTCGAAGCTTGCTTTCACGTCGTATGCTGTGAGAGGCTTGCCGTCGTGGAACCTGACTCCCTGCCTCAACCTGAACTCCCAGACTGTGTCAGATATCTGAGTGTAGGACTCTACTAGGTGGGGGACGAATGAGGCTCTCCCGTTCTCGTCGAACTTGACTCTAAAGAGGGTCTCGTAGACGTGCCCGAAGACCGATAGAGTAGGAGCGTCTGTCGCGGCTTGCACATCAATGGTCGATAAGTCGGCTCTCTGAGAGATCCTGAGGACATTGATCTCCTTGTACGTCACTAGCGGTTGCTCCTCTAGCGGCGGTCTCTCTCCGGGCTGCTGCTCCTCGGGGGCTATTAGGAGCAGGTAGCCGGCTATCCCTATCAGGATCAAGGCTACGAGAGCTAGAGCTATATAGAGGAGTCTCCCCGTTTCAGCCATAGCGGCACGCCCCCTCGATCAACTCTCCTCTCGCTCCGGGAGAACCTAAAAAGGATTAAATATGGGTCTGTGTTGATGGCTGACTTCGAGGAGAAGGCGGGCCTACTGGTGTCATGCTTGTTCTAGCGTAGTTTATCCTCTTCTCTGGAGTGCTTTAGGGCAAGCGTTATCTCTATGTAGTCTCCTCCAGCTGGGAGAGCCTCGGGTTTCCTAGCTAGAGCTAGTATCACTGTCTTGCCGAGTCTTGGCTCTTCCGCGAGCTTCCCGGCGTTGAGAGCTCTGACCTCTACTCTGTCCGGGTACATGTAGCCTCTCTTCTCGAGCTCTCTAGCTACTGCTCTCACGTGCTTCGAGACTAGGCGAGCGAGCCCTCTCTCAGTATAGACCACGGCGTCACTAGGCGGTGTTCTGGAGTCTAGGAGAGAGGCTACGATAGCGTAGGCTAGAGCTTTAGCCACGGTGTGGCGCGCGGGCTTCGATAGCGTCTCCGCCACGTATCTCCTCGAGTCTACTCTCTTCACGTGCACTCCTCGAGCTAGAGCCAGCTTGTCGACCTCTCTCCTCATATCCTCAGCTACGTCCTCTCCGCGCTCGCCTCCAGTGATCCTGAAGTATGATAGGATCGCTTCTCTCCCCCTCTCCTCCCCCTCTCTAGCCAAGAGCTCAGCCAGTCTGAAGGACGCTACTAGCTTCATCAGGGTCTCGTGCTTCACCTCTCTCAGAACTCTAGCGAGAGCTCTCTCCTCCCCCCTCTCCGCCCTCACCTCTAGGAGGCAGTATCTGTCGAGCTCTCCCGAGGAGCCCGGAGAGTCCGTTAGGCAGACTCTCTTCTTCGAGTCATCGGCTAGCACGTAGCCGTCTCGGCACTCTCGAGCGACCCCCGTGGCTACCTCGTAATCAGCCAGCTCGGCTAGCGAGAGCACGTGTAGAGACTTCTCTAGCTCCTCCTCGCTGACTCTAGCTCCTAGAGCTCTCTCTAGCTCCTCTCTCAGCCTCGAGAGCCTGAAGGCGACTCTCCTAGAGCCTGTCTTCTCGACTGCTCTCATAGCGAGCGCCCAGAGAGCCTCGACTACCTTGAGCCTTGGGTGTTGCCTCCGGCTCAGCGAGAGCCTCTTCTTGAAATCGCTTCTACCCGAGTGGATCAGGATGCAGACTGCTTCTCTCCCGTCTCTCCCAGCTCTCCCAACTTCCTGGTAGTAGTCCTCCACGCTCTCGCTCATCATGTAGTGGACTACCCATCTTATGCAAGGTATGTCTACCCCCATCCCGAAAGCCTTGGTCGCCACAACGATCCTCGGAGAGCTCCTCTCCCCGCGAGCAACAGACCTCAGAGCATCAAGGGCTCTACTCCTCTCTCTCTTCGGCATCTGCCCGTGGTACACTAAGACTTCCTCTTCCAGCTCTCTCTCGAGGAGTCTCGCTATGCTCTCAGCGCTCTCCTCTTCTCTCGAAGGGCTCACATAGGGCACGAAGACTAGGCCTATCCAGGGCTCTCCTCCGCTCTCCTCAGCCCACTCTCTCAGCTCCGAGACTATCTCGACTAGAGCTCTCAGCTTAGCCGAAGGAGGGGCTCTGACAGCTCTCAGCCTCAGGTTGCTCCTCAAGACAGCGCTCTTGACGACCTTGGGTCTCCCGCTTAGAGCCACGGGCTCCTCGAGCGCCTCCCTCCCCTCTACGACCTCGAACTCTCCTACTCCCAGCTCTTCAGCAAGCTTCCTCAACTCGCTCTCCGAGAGGGTAGCAGTGAACGCGGCTACGGGGAGCCACGGCTTCTCGTCTCTCACTCTCTTGATGAATGAGAGAGCGTGAGCGTAAGCAGGCCTGAACGTGTAGCCCCAGCGTATAGCGCAGTGAGCCTCGTCTAAGACTATGAGGCTGAAGAAGCCGCTCTCGACTAGCCTCCTAGCCTCACTCTTCTCCACCTGCTCCGGGGTCGAGTAGACTATCTCAACCTCCCCCCCAGCGGCTCTCCTCAAGCACTCCAGTCTCTCAGCGGGCTCAGCCATGCCGTCCAGCCTGCACACTCTCACACCGGCTCTCTCCAGCCCCTCGATCTGGTCCTCTATGAGAGCCAGGAGAGGCGACACCACGAGCGCGGGCCTCCCTGAGGCTCTATGGAGCGCTACGGAGACGCTCTGGAATACGAGCGACTTGCCTGCTCCCGTAGGCAGAAGGGCTATGACAGTGGGCTTCTCGTAGCCGCGGCCTCTCACGTAGGGCTCCAGCATGTACAAAGCTATCCTCTTCTGGTACGGGCGAAGCTCCAGACCCCACTTCTCTCTAGCGGCTCTTTCCACCTCAGCTAGAGCCTTCCGGGGGCTCGAGAAGAGCGCTGGCGCAACAGCCAGCCCGAGCCCCGCTGGCTCGACTTCGAGCTCTCTGAGACTCGCGTGCTGAGAGAGCTCTCTCCAACCGCTGACCACGACGAGCCGGTCTTGAGTGAGCTCTAGCAACGCTACTAGAGCGTGCTTTAAGCTCACTCCGTGTCTCGAGGCGAGCTCTCTGAGGTCGCTCACTGTGGGCACAACGACTCTAGAGCACTCCGCAGCGTCCTCCAGTCTCTCCACTACTCTCAGGCCGAGCTCTAGACTCGAGAGCCTAGACGCGGGGGTCGTTGCCAGAACGCAGGAGCCTGAGTCTGCTAGCGAGTAGGCGAGCTCGAAGACCCTCCTCGTCTCGAGAGAGCTCAGGTCTCCCGCTCCTTTCACCACGTAGACGGGGGCCTCTCTAAAGCCAGCTAGCTCAGCGTAGTGAGGCACATCGCTAGCGTCAGCGACGCTAACCCACAGCCTCCTAGAGACTCTCGAGAGAGCAGAGAGGAGCTCCGCGACCCCCACTCCGGCTAGCGCAACGCAGGCGTGAGCAGCCTCGACGAAGACGAGCCCGAGCTTGGCTCCCCTCTTCTCCAAGAGCTCTGCCAGCGCTAGAGCGTCTCTGCAGTGAGCCACCAGAGGGAGCGAGAGCCCCCCCTCCTCCCAGACAGTATCCGGTAGCGAGAGGCTCTCGCTCATAGCCGGAGACGCTCTGATAGACTCGAGCACTTCTCTCTCGCTACAGACCCCGCGGGCTCCAGCTACCCTAAATAGAGCTCCTAGAGCTCCAGAGAGCTCGCTTGAGCCTCTCGCCAGCTTCCGGGGAGTCCAGTGTAGAGGAGAGCAGGAGTCGAGGAGGCGCGGCGTCACGACAACATCGGCCCCAGAGAGCGCCACGGGCCCCGCTCTCCTAGCCGGAGCCTCTGCCTCAGCGTAGTCGCAGAGAGTAGCGAGGCCCTCCAGCCAGGGCTCGCTACCGGCTAGCCTCCAGCAGAGCCCTAGAGCTGAGAGAGCCCCAGCTAGCCTCAGAGACGAGAGGAGAACAGCTCTAGCCCTCCCCCGGGGGGATTCATCGTAGTCCAGGCCGAGGATGAAGGCGAGCCTGCTGAGAGAGTAGCTTGGCTCCCCCGGGAGAGCCAGAGGAGCTAGGTCGAGAAGGCTGAGTAGCCTGAGCCCGCGGGCTCTAGCGTGGCTCGCGAGCTCTCGAGGAGCTCTCCTCCAGTCGTAGGCTACGACGGCTCCCGGCTTCATCTCACTCGCTAGAATAGCAGGAGAGCAGGGAGAGAGCTCGATGGAGGCGAGAGCTCTCTCCCGGGAGAGGATAGAGACACCGCAGGAGCCCGGCCACTCCTCGAAGTCTACGGCTACGACAGCCGCTCCCGACCTTGCGACCGAGCAGAGAGCGTGGAGCCCCTCGGTGTGGGAGCACGCTTCAGCCAGCTCTCCGAAGAGCCCTCTCTCGGCTAGAGCCCCGGCTACCGCGGCCTCGATGCTCAGCGAGCTCGAGGCAAGCCTCACTAGCCTGGACTTAGCGAGAGAGACGGCTCCCGGCTCCCTGACACTAGCCAGTCTAGACGCTACTAGAGCAGAGAGCGCTTCCCGTAGCAGGCTCGCTGAGCCCGCTAAGACGACCGCGGCTATCAGAGCCTCCAATACGAAGCCAGTCCCGGGAGACAGCTCTCAAGCCCCGGGGCTTTAGGGGGGGAGTCTCAGGTGAGCTCTATTAGCTCTCCGGCTTGCTATAAGCCCGGCGGGCGTGGAGTTGGAGTGGCGGGCTTCGAGAGAGCACCAGATAGACTTGCCTAAGAGAGTAGTCGTCGGCTACGGAGTCTTGGAGAAGACTGGCTCCTACCTTGTAGACGCTTTCGGGAGGAGGAGTCTCGGCGTTCTCGTCGTCACGGGCCCCAACGTGAGAGAGTCTCTCTACCCTGCTCTCAAGCAGGCTCTCGAAGACGAGGGGCTCAGCGTTTGGGATTTCGTGGTCACAGAGGCTAGCTTGGATGCGGCTATGACTGTAGCTCAGGAGGTAGACAGCTCTGTGGAGGTGATAGTAGGCTTTGGTGGAGGCAAGTCTATAGATGTGGCTAAGTACGCGGCCAAGCTCTCTAAGAGGTTCTTTGTCAGCATACCTACAGCGACGAGCCACGATGGTATAGCTTCTCCCTACGCTAGCCTCAAGGGCTTCGAGAGGCCTGTGTCGAAGCCCGCGAAGCCCCCCGACGTGATCCTAGTTGATGTAGACGCTGTGGCTAGAGCTCCGAGGAGGTACAATGTGGCTGGCTTCGGGGACCTCGTCGGAAAAATCACGGCTGTGAGAGACTGGAGGCTAGCCAGCTTGCTCAAGGGGGAGTACTACGGGGAGTACTCAGCCACGATATCTCTGACTAGCGCTAGGCACGCTATAAGCAAGCATAGAGAGGTAGCTAGCGGTAGCGTGGAGGGGCTCAGAGTCCTCGTGGAGGGACTGATAAGTAGCGGGATAGCTATGTGCATAGCCGGTAGCTCCAGGCCGGCTAGCGGCTCGGAGCACCTCATAGCTCACGCGCTAGCACTGACGGCTAGAAAGCCTCCTCTCCACGGGGAGGCGGTAGCGGTAGGCACGATCATAGCGGCTAGCCTCCACGGGATGAACTGGAGGAGAGTCAAGAGTGTCCTCAAGAGCGTGGGGCTCCCGACAACAGCTAGAGAGCTGGGGGTGACCGATGAGGAGCTAGTAGAAGCGATATCCATAGCTCCTACGATAAGACCGGAGAGGTACACTATACTCGGAGACAAGCAGATAGACTACGATGTAGCCTACAGGCTAGCGAGCACTGTCGGAGTCATAGAGGGCTAGGCTCAGTGAGCGGTCTCGACTCCAGAGTATTCGCTCCCTACGAGTTCACGAGAGAGGTGCTAGAGCTCTCCCAAAGGTACGGATACGAGCCCAGCATAGTCTACAGGCTAGTGGAGGCGGTAGGAGTGAGCGAAGCCGAGAGAGTCCTCGAGGCTAACGAGAAGCCCCTCCCTGAGACGATCAGGTGCAACGACTACCTGGTAGACTGCTCAGAGCTAGAGGCGAGACTCGAAGCCAAGGGCTTCGAGCTGAGGAGGATCGAGTGGCTCCCCCACGGCTACGAGGTCTCCTCCGCTCCTATCAGCGTAGGGGCTACACACGAGTACCTCCTCGGCTACTACTACGTCCAGGACCCAGGCTCTATGCTAGCAGGCTACCTCCTAGACCCCAAGCCTGGAGAACTAATCATCGATATGTGCGCAGCCCCTGGGGGCAAGGCGACTCAGATACTGCAACTCACCAGAGACAAGGCTAGACTGATAGCAGTCGAGAAGTCTAGACTCAGGATGAGGAGCCTCAGGTCTCACCTTCAGAGAATGGGGTTCAAGAGCTTCGTGCTCGTGAGAGCAGATGCTCTAAGCCTCCCCGAGGAACTCAAAGCAGACAGGATACTTCTCGATGCTCCCAGCTCGGGAGAGGGAGTCATCAGGAAGGACCCGAGCAGGAAGAAGAGAGGGAGGCTTGAGGACATCAGGAGAATGCACGAGCTACAAGTGAGGCTACTCGAGAAAGCACTCAGACTACTGAGAGAAGGAGGCGTGGTGCTCTACGCTGCGTGCTCCACTGCTGTAGAAGAGGGAGAGTACGTCGTGCACAAGGTCCTAGAATCCCGCAGTGACGCGACAGTAGTCAGGCTAGAGCACCCAGTGCTCTCTAGAGGAGTGACTAGCTACAGGGGCGTGGAGCTAGACCCACGGCTCGCTCACTGCGGGAGGCTATGGCCTCACATCCAGGGCTACGAGGGCTTCTTTGTCTGCATGCTAGCCAGGGAGAGGCGGTGACCCCTCAGGCAGCAGAGCCCTCTGCTCAGAGAGCGCGCGGGCCTCGCTTGAGGCGCTTGAAGAGCGGGGAGCGGAGAGCTCTCGAGAGATTCCTCTCAAGCATGGGTTTATCTCTCGAGGAGGTAGCGGCTAACCCGATGGCTCTAGAGGTCCCCGGAGCTAGGTACGTGGAGCTCTTCGACGTCCCAGAGTGGGCTCTAGAAGTCCTCGAGCTCCTTCCCTCACACTACGCAGCCGGGCTCTACCTAGGCTACGTTGAGAAAGGCAGGTTCAAGCCAGGCCTCCCTCTAGCCAGGAGGCTCTCAGAGCTCTGCGGCGAGAGAGTGAAGTGCATAGTGGTCAACGAGGCCGGAGAGAAGAGGTTCCTCTACGGGAGAACTCTCAGAGAACGCCATCTAGTAGAGTGGGCTAGAGGAGTAGCGGTCGTCGTGAACGCTAGAGGAGAGCCTCTAGGCTGGGCTCGAGGAGTCGAGAAGAGCGGGGAGAGGATGGCTACGCCTATCCGCGACTTAGGCTGGTACCTGAGGAGAGGCGGCTGATGCTTCTAGAGAGGGCTTGCTGTAAACCCCTCTCTACACTCCAGCCCGTACTCTCTACAGAGTCTAGCCACTGTCTCATGTAGCTCTCTGAGCCACTTCCTGCTCCTAGCTCTGAGCGCTGCTTCTCGCAATGGGTGCTCCTCGCTCAGCATAAACGGCTTGACTCTGAGAGGGTCTACGTAGAGCACTGACCCCGTTCTGGCAGCGACCTCGGCTATAGACCTCGCGGTCTCCGGGTCGTCGTTCACTCCGGGTATCACCGGGCCGTAGAAAACCCACGTCTCAACACCTCTCCGCGAGAGCTCTTCAAGAGCTCTCACTCTAGCTAGAGGGGGTGGAGCGTGCGGCTCTATGGTCTTGGAGACACTCCAATCCAGAGTGGTTATCGTGAAGCCCACGTCTACGAACTCTCTCCTAGACTCCAGGATATCGAGGTCCCTCAAGACCATAGGGTTCTTTGTCTGAATGCTGGCACGGAAGCCTCTCGATAGGAGGACCTCTAGGCTCCTCCTGGTTAGCCTGAATAGAGACTCGACGGGCTGGTAGGGGTCTGTCACAGTCCCTACCCCCACGAGCCCCGGAGAGAGTCTCCTAGTCTCTCTCTCAAGCACTCTATGAATGTTCACTCTAGCGGCAACAACCGAGCCCCAGTTTTCTCTCACTCTCGCATCACTCACGTAGAGCCGAGCGTAGCAGTAGATGCAACCGTGAGAGCAACCGGAGTAGGGGTTGAGAGCATAGTCTATGTCTGGCAGCCCTGTTCTAGTTAGAGCTCTCTCTACTCTCTCGACTAGCACTGTTATCCTGCCGAGTCTCCTAGCCTCGTAGATAGTCATCTAGGCTCCTCTCTGAAGCCAGAGCCTTGAGGAGCCTCGATGCTCTAAGCCACCGCCTCCAGCCCAGCCTCGTCTCTCTATCGACCAGCTCGGCCACCTCGTCCAAGCTCTCGGCTCTCAGAACCGGGCCTCTTCTAAACATGGCTCTAGCCATCTCTCTAACGAACCAGACTCCTATCGGTATATCGAAGCCCGGGTATATCTCTCTCAGCATTACCACGGCGGCCTGCCTCCTCCTCTCCTCCAGGTGCTCTAGAGCGGCGAGCATGCTGGCGTAGTAGCACCCCCCGATGCCCGGGTAGTCTCTCCTCCCCGAGTAGAGTTCGTAATCCCCCTCGACTACGACCTCGCCTCCGAACGGGTTCCACGTGGAGCCAGGCCACCAGGCCTCCATCCACTCGAAGCTCCACCTCCTCGGGTAGAGTATCGCTAGGAAGAGGTTGTCGTAGCCTCTGTGGATGTAGACCTCTATCTTATCGACCTCGCTGTACTCTCTGACTCTCTCCTTCAGCTTCTCGGAGACTATCGAGTCTACCGCTGTTATGCTCCACCTAGTCGGCACGAGCCTCCTAGCTCTCCCGAGCCCGAGTGCTCCAACGCTGAAGACTCTCTGTATGTGCGATACGGGGACTCCTTCTTTGTAGAGCATCCAGACAGCGTCAGTAGCTCTGAGGTCTGTGTCCGAGTACGCCTTCTCGAGAGGCTTCGGGACAGAGGGATTGCTCTTGACGACGAGCTTCTCTAGAGGAGACCTGGGCCCCATCGGCGGCAGCTCCTCGCTCAAGCCTACCCGGGGCTTGGGGGGCTTCGCCAAGACCATCACCACGTCTACGGGCCTAGAGCTGAGCGCTAGTAGCCTAAGCTCTTCGACGAGCCCCCCGGCTTTAGCCACGTCAGCCAAGCTAGACCCGTAGACTAGGCTCAGCCTGAATCCTATGACCTCATCGAGCCTCCTCCCAAGCCAGAGCTCCGGGTAGTCGAAGACCCGCGTGTCTCCAGCCTCGGGTGGAGTAGCGGGGCCCACGCTCACTCTAGGGTAGCCGACTCTGCCAACGAAGACCGATGGGGGGCTCGAGCCTTCCACCACTCTAGTCTCGGTGAGCGGAGCGAGCTTAACGAGAGCTCGAGCCCTAGCTAGAGCGGGGCAGTACGCTAGCCCGCAGAGACCTCTGCCTCTGCACAGAACGCAGAGCCTGGGGTCTACTCGCGCCAGCCCAGACTCCCAGCCTCGAGATCTCTCGAAGGCTATAGGGTTGGCGAGCCGCTCGGCTCTCGCGATGTAGATTAGAGCTGGCGGAGAAACGGCTAGATTTAGTCTTGAGAGCTCTCCTCGATAGCGAAGACTGGGGGTGTGGATACGGGAGTGAATGGGAGGCCTCCGCCGTAGTAGAACTTTGAGAACCACTCGTAGAAGTGTAGCCTGATGGCATGAGCGAAGACTATGATGCCCTCTATAGCTAAAGCTATCACGTTACCGCCCACGTAGAGTATGAGGCCTGCTATGCTGCCAAAGAGCCCGAACTCAGCTAGAGTGTGGTAGATGAACGTGAAGCTGAGCATGATGACTGAGTGAGCTAGCGCTAGAGCTACTATCCTCAAGAAGCTCGGCAGATTACCCATAGCCATTATAATCGTATCGAAGCCCTCCATGACCCCCTCTACTATCGACTCTCCGACCTCGTGGCCAGAGAGAACACCGATGACTGGAGCTAGGAAGAAGAGCCAGGCTATCGCGACCAGAGCCCCCCCAGCTGCTAGCGCCACGACTAGCGTAGCTAGGTGAGGAGCTAGAGGGACTGTGAAGACCGCTAAGGCTATGGAGCTGAAAAGGAGGAACTTGGGTAGCCTGAAGCCCAGTAGCTCGTAGATACTCTCTGAGAGCCAGGCGTTTAAGACGCCTAGCAGCGAGCCGAATGATAGCATGAATGCTCCGAACCACAGCCCTCTCACTATGACTCCAATAAGCAGGTCGAAAACGACCTCGCTACCAAGCCCCTTCTCTATAGCGTAAGTCGGGAGAGCTAGAGGAGGAATGGGGCTAATCCAGCCGAAGAGCTTCTCTAGTAAGTGCCCGCCTAGAGGCCCGAAGAACTCTCCGGCTAGGAGCCCGGATATGAAGGCAGCCAAGCCTACTACTACGAATATGTCTCTCCACACCTTGCTCCTCCTAGAGAACAGTAGCCCTAGTAGCACTAGAACGAGGCCGTGGCCAGCGTCGGGGAACATTAGAGCGAAAGCTACGGGGAACGTTACTGCTAGAAAAATCGTGGGCACAATCTCGCCCGGTCGTGGCTCACCATACATTCTGGTGATCTCGTGGAACGAGCTTATGATAGGAGGTAGCTCTAGCTTGACGGGAGTAGCCTCGACCACGTGCCCTCTACCCCACCTCATTCTCACGATAGCGTAAGCTCCGCCTGTCTCCTCGTCGAGGATCCTGGTTAGTTTCGGGAGCTCCTCGTCGTCAACGTAGCCTTCTACGAAGAAGAAGGTGCTGGATTCGACTCCGTGAGCTAGCATTCTGAAGAGTTCTCTAAAAGCATACATGACAGTGTAGTACTCGTAGAGCTTCTCTACAATGCCTCTAGGTAGCTGAGAAGACTCTACGGCATGAGCTCCTCCTAGAGCAGAGACTTCTTGAGCTAGAGCATCAAATCGCGCTTCGTACTTCTCGTACTCGGAGAGAGTTCTGCTAAAGGCTGCTAGGCAGTCTCCCCTAACCGCTATAGAGACTTTCCTGAATTCAGGCTTTAAGCCAATAGCCTCCATGTAGGTGAGTGCTTTCGATACCTTCTCAGAAGCCTTGGTGAACGCTTCTCTAAAGCGGGGTGACGGCTTTCCCGGGAGAGAGCGAGAGGGCTCCTCAAGATGGAGTAGCCCCTCTGAGGCTATTCTAATTAGTGCTCTCATGTAAACGTCTTTAGGTATGGCGATGACCACTCTGCTGAGCTTCTTGGCTACTAGTCTTCGAAAAATTCCCAAGAGTAGAGTCTCCCATACTTTTATCGGTTAGAATGTGAAGTTATAAGTTTTAGAGAACTTTTAATTCAAGGAGTAAGAATGTCGGAGATAATAGTCAAGGACCCGAGAGTCCTCGGGAGGAGAGCTGGCTCGTACGGGCTGAGAGAGGCTAGGAAGACTTTAGCGGATTCGCGTGAAGCAGCTCTCAGACTTCTAGACGACGCCTACGTCAAAGCTCTCAGCGAGGCTGAGAGAAGACTACAAGAAGAGTATAGAGTGGTGGTAGAGCAGGTTAGCGCTCTAAGAGGACAGCTCGATATGGAGGTCAAGAATAGGATAGCTGATTTGAGGAGATCCTTCATGAAGAGAGTCATGGATGAAGTCATGGAGCGCATAGACTTAGAGCGAGAGAGCGAGTGGTATCGGGAATTCATGGAGAGAGTCTTCGAGAAGCTATCAGTCGAGGCTGATAGACTAGGGGGGTTGATTGTGAGAGTCTCAGCTAAAGATATGCAATTAGCTAGAGAGATAGCCTCTAGGTATGGGGAGCTCTTAAGGCTATCAGACAAGCCGGCTAGCATAACTGGAGGAGCTGTAGCCTACTCTCCGACCACGGGGACCCACATAGACTACAGCATAGAGTCTATCATCTCGTCTCACGCTACGAGACTACAGGTTAAGATAATGAGAGCAGTGGAGGAGGGTTAGGCTCGAGCTCGCAGAACGCTAGCTAGAAGGGCTCCTGCCTGAGCCTAGCTAGGACCTCTCTGCCCTCTTCGGTCTCCTTCAGGAGCTCTGTCAGCTTCTTTAGCCTAGCGAGAGTCAGAGGGTCTAGAGCGTGCTCTAGCTCGTGGGCATCTCTCTCCAGCACCTCGCCGGGCAGGTCTAGCAGTTCTAGGAACCTCTTCACTATCTCGTGCTTAGCCGAGGTGGCTTCAGCGAACGCTCTGCCAGCGCTCGTTAGAGTCACTCCCCCGTACTTCTCGTAGTTGACTAGCCCCTGCTCGCTGAGCTTCCTAAGAGCCTGCACTACCGTGGGGGGCTTGACCCCCAGAGCTGCCGCTATATCCTTGACTCTAGCGTAGCCCTTCGCTCGAGAGATCTCGAGAATACACCTCAGGTAGTCCTCGACTTTACCGTACCTCTTTCTATGCCTTCTCTCCAAGCCCCCCACCAGGGAGCAGCTCTCGCTCAACAACGCTAGCCCGCTAGGAGTGTATATATCTGGGGACGCTACTCTACGGGGAGCCGGCCGCGGGGAGAGCTCTCTCCCTCTCCAGCCTCCTCCACGCCACGTACGCGGAGGCAACTGCCAGCGCCAGGCCTAGGGTAGCCCAGAGGAGGACTAGGGCTCTCGCATCGTGGAAGACTGTGAGAGCCAGGCTCTCATTGACTACGGGAGCCTCTAGAGCAAGCCTCCCAGCTGGTGTCGCGAATACTCCTCTCACTGGAAGAGCTGGGATCACGTCCTCGGCGACAACTCTGACGAGCGACTGAGTGAGTGCCAGCGATAGAGCGGAGGCTATGCAGGCTGCGGAGGAGAGCTCTCCCGCTAGAGAGAGCCTCCCGCGGGCCAGCGCCAGAGCCCCGGCTAGCGCTAGCGCTAGCCCGGCTAGAGCGATTAGAGCGTCGACCACGGATATCGCCTTAACGCTCTCTAGCGGAGGAGCCCGGACACTAGACCCCAGGACCTCTAGCTGGTAGCCTAGTAGCCCCACGTAGCCCGAGACAGCGTAGCCCTCGAAGCTAGCCAGCCTCCCGGCTACAGCGTAGAGGACGAGAGCCGAGGCTAGGAGAGAGGACGCTATGGCAGCGGTGACTAGGATCCTCTCTCTTCTCCTAGGCTCGCTAGCCGACACTAACCTCTACACCCCTCACTCTCTCAGACCCCAGGAAGGTGTACTGTACTCTAACATCGTAGACCCCCCGGCTGACGAGCGTGGACAAGTCTAGGGTCCAGACTTCTCCAGGCTCCAGAGTCTTGGAGCCCCTCCAGGCAGTGGTTAGCCTCGCCTTGTCTACGACGAACACAGAGACCTCTAAGGCTACGGGGTTACCGTTCCCTATCGCTACAACAGACCCGGAGGCGCTGATCTCCGGCTCTCTCCAGGCGAATGAGGCCACGTACGCCCCCTCGATCCTCCCCTTGTCTAACTCTATGGAGCAAGAGACTCTGAAAGCCTCGTAGACAGCCGCCGGGGGGGACGGCAGGAAGGGTCTCTGAGCAGACCTCACGCTGTAGAGCCAGGTGAAGTAGTCTCTGGGGACTAGGGCCTCTACGGCGCTCCCCGAGACCCTCGTCTCGAGAGAGCCTAGCTCCTCGATTCTACACGATGCTGACTCCATAGTGAAGCCCTCTAGCGACAGCTCTACTCTGAAGACGCCGGGCACGGGGTCTAGGTAGACTCTGGTGACCTCGACGCGAGGGCGAGCGTACTCTATCAAGCCCTGGTCAACGTAGAGCGAGCCTACCGCCATAGAGTTGAGAGCAATGAGAGCGAGACCAGCGGCAGCAAGGACTCTCAGAGAGCCTCCGGCCAGGACGTAGGCCGAGAATGCTAGAGAGAGGACTGCTACGAGGCCGACGAGAGCCCAGACCGGGGTGCTCAGCTCGAGAACGAGGTAGTAGGCGGGGCTCCCGAAGCCCCCCGCTCCAGCCTCTCTCAGAGCGCAGGCTGTCCTGAGAGGGTCCCAGCAGTAGAGAACCCTGTCTCCGCGCAGAGGCAGGTAGGAGGCGGCGCCGAGAAACGGGGGGCTGGAGCCCGAGGGGCCGACTAGAGCTAGAGGGAGCCAGACGAGCTTACCGTAGAGAAGAAGCAAGCACAGTAGCCCCACGGCTAGAGCTAGGAGAGCGAGACGCCTAGAGGCTAGAAGAGAGGAGAAAAAAGAGGAGGGCAAGAGAGGCGGCCCTCTGGCGCGGCTACAAGCAGGCTACCTCGGCGGCTCGTTCTCGTGGCTCACGTAGAATCCTACCTTGAAGCTGACAGTGCCCTGCGCTTCAGCCTTGAAGTATAGGTCTAGCTGCACTCCCTCTCCGGGCCTCAGCTCGAAGCTCAGCACAGCGCCGAGCTGGGTGAGGTCTAGCTCTCCGATCTTATCAGTGCCCTTGTACACTATCAGCCGAGCCATGGTCACGGGGTGCTCGGCAGTGTCCTCCACCTTTAGGAACACGTAGACAGTGCCTGTTCCCTGAGCGTAGCCGAAGCCGTAGAGGTCTCTAATGTACCAGCTCCCCACAGTGACCGGTATGGTGACAGTTATCGACTCGTAGAGCTTGTAGGTCGTGCCCCCGTATGTGAACTCGCAGACCGGGAAGCCCGGCGTCACTGTTATCTTGTTATCCCCGTAGGTTGTAGCGTCATAGTTAGTGCCCGCCGGAGGCAGTGGTATGCCCGGCTGAGCGGCGGAGCTGTAGAAGCCTGTGCACGCTGCTCCCGTAGCCTGTGTTGCCGGAGCTATCTGGATGGTTCCAGCTAGCCACCTGTAGGCGAAGGCTGCAGCGTTGGCTATCACCAGCACGGCCAGCAGGGCCGCGACTCCAGCGAGCAAGACTCTTCTATCCATAGCCTGCCCCTCTCCGAAGCCTCGAGCACCTAGATCGCTTTTCCTCCTTTAAAAGCTTTATAGTCGAGGGGGTCCGCTGTTCCGGCTCTCCTCACCGCTTCAGGAGACCCTCTTACACATCATCCCCAAGCTGGAGCGTGGCGCCGCGGCCGGGATTTGAACCCGGGTCACGGGCTTGACAGGCCCGCATACTGGTCCAGGCTATACTACCGCGGCTCCTCTCGAGGGTTTGTGCTCCTCAGCCTTTATACTCTCTCCTCTGTCCCGCGTTGCCTCGACTCGCCTGCTAGTTACTTATAGAGGCTGGTGCTCTAAGCCCGGCTCTGGGGGTGCTCAGGTCTGCCTGTGAGGCTCCTGGCTGGGAGGCTCGAGGCTCCGCCCGGTCTCCTCGAGGAGATCCTCGGGCTCCACTCAGCTCTAGACGCTGAGACAGGGCACTTCGTGTGCCACTCCTCACCGCTAAGAGTAGTCGTGGCTGAGGCGAGCTCGAGACTGGTCCCTTTGATCCAGGTCAGCAAGTGCACCTACGTGACTGTAGGAGAGGATAACGCTGAAGCTCTCGTAGAAGAGTCTGGGGGAGAGACCAGCCTAGTCGTTAGAGCAGCCGACGTGATCGAGGTGGGCTCAGCTAGGCTGGTGAACAGAGACGTTCTCGAGGTAGTCAGCGGATTCCCCGGCTACTCGATGAGAGTCTACTCTATCACGCTAGACGGTAGCCCTGGAGCGCTGTTAGTGCTCAGAGGAGAGGGCTCAACGGTCTCAGTCATAGCTTTGAGTTGCGATGAAGTGGAGGAGAGGAGAGAGCCTCTCCACGTCTGACCTCCGCTCTCTCCGCGAGCGCCAGCTAGGGGAGCTAGCTGGTCATCGCTACAAGCAGAGCCTCCATGAATACACATAAGAGCCGAGCCCCGCGAGAGCCTCAGGTGTGTGGCTCGCTATGGCTGTCAGAGTAGGTATCATAGCAGTTCAGGGGGGCTTCGAGGAGCACGTCTACATGGTCTCTAGAGCGTGTAGAGAGCTCGAGCTTAGCTGCGAGACAGTGCTCGCCAAGAAGCCAGAGGATCTGGAGAGGGCCTCGGCTCTCATACTGCCCGGCGGGGAGTTCACGGCTATGAGGAGGCTCCTGGAGAGATCGGGGCTAGCTGAGAAGCTCCAGGAGCTTGTAGCCGGGGGGGCTCCCGCTATGGCTGTATCCTCTGGCGCTGCTCTGCTAGCTAGGAGCGTCTACGATAAGGCTACAGGGAGGAGCTACGGGAGCGGCTTGGGGCTCCTGAGAGCAGACGCTATCAGGAACTACTTCGGCAGACAGAGAGAGTCATTCGAGGCAGACCTCAAGCTAGACATACCGTTCGAGCCCGAGAAGCCCTACAGAGCGGTATTCATAAGAGCCCCCGTCTTCGCCAACGTGGACGAAGACGTGAAGGTGCTGGGGAGGCTCGGCGAGAACCCAGTGGCTCTAGACCAGGGCTCGCTGATAGCTCTCTCCTTCCACCCAGAGCTGACGAGCGACACGAGGCTCCACAAGCTCCTCCTAGCGAGAGCGCGCTAGACTCCGCGAGTCTGCAGTAGCTCCTCGGGCTTCAGCGTCCTTATGTCTATGCCCACCATCGACTTAGTCTCGCTGACCATCGACTGAGCTTCTAGAACCTTCTCCGGGTCGTCCCAGAAGGCGGTAGCCAAGACTATAGCTTCAGCTCTAGCCTGCGGGTCGCCGCTCTTGAATATACCTGAGCCCACGAAGACCCCGTCTGCTCCCAGCCACATCATCAGAGCAGCGTCAGCTGGTGTGGCTATACCCCCGGCGGCGAAGTTCACCACGGGCAGCCTCCCGAGGCGAGCAGTCAGGTCTACCAGCTCGGGGGGCACGCCGTACTCTCTAGCAGCTCTAACCCTATCCTCGGGAGCCAGGACTCTGATCCTGGCTATCTCAGCGTTGATCGCTCTCATGTGCTTGACGGCCTCCGACACGTTTCCGGTCCCGGCTTCGCCCTTCGTTCTGATCCAGGAGGAGCCCTCGTATATCCTCCTCAGAGCCTCCCCTAGGTCTCTGGCTCCGTTTATGAAGGGTACTCTGAATAGCCACTTGTTTATATGCCTCTGCTCGTCAGCGGGCGTCAAGACCTCGCTCTCGTCTATCGCGTCTATTCCCAGCTCTTCGAGAACTAGAGCCTCGTAGTAGTGCCCTATTCTAGCCTTGGCTGTTACTGCTATGCTTATAGACTCCATGACCTCCCTTATAGCCTTAACGTCAGCCATCCTAGCTACACCCCCGCTCTTCCTGAGGTCGTATGGTAGCTTATCCAAGACCATGACCCCGACTGCTCCAGCATCCTCAGCAATCTCTGCTTGCTGGACGCTCGTCACGTCCATTACGACTCCGCCTTTCTGAGTCACGGGGAGCCCGTACTTGACTCTAAGAGTCCCCCTCTCTGGGACCGTTATAGTATCGGGTAGCCTCTCGGGCCCGTAGCTGAAGTAGAGCCCCTCGCTTTTCAGGACGTCGGCTACCTCGACTAGCCTGTAGAAGAAGTCGGCTATAGCGCTGAACCCGACCTCGAACAAGCCGCTACCAGTGCTCCTCCTGAGCCTGGGCACTAGGTGATACCCCCGCCTACGGCTCCCGGGGAGCCTGACGCCTATAAGCGTTATGCGAGCATCATCGAGTCACATAGAATTGCTCTACTCTAGCATCTCGAGTCTAAGCTTTAAAGAAGCTCGCTCCCCGCGTACCGGGGCGCAGTCCATGCCTCAGAGCGGCAGGGGGGCTCTGAGAGCGTCCGAGGCTATAGCGGCCTCGTACCTGGAGAGTCTAGGCTTCAGAGTGGTAGACTTCCGCAGGAAGGTGGTCGTGGGGGGAGTAGAGGTCAGCGACGTGGACCTAGTAGCGGAGAAAGGAGGAGAGAGCTACGCTGTAGAGGTCAAGAGTGGGGCTGTCGACGTGGATGCAGTAAGGCAGGCGTACGTCAACGCTAAGGTCCTCGGGATGAAGCCGGCTGTCGTCGGGCGGGGCTTGGCCGACGAGAGAGCACTAGCTCTAGCCAGAGAGCTGGGGGTAGAGCTCTACCTACTATCAGACCTCCTGGTAGCCAGCGCTAACGAGCTGAGAGACATAGTGTACGAGGCCGTCTACAGCGCTCTATCGGAGGCTCTCGGATTCCTAGCCTCCTGCATGGAGGTCGGAGGCGAGGACGAGAGAGTACTCAGAGCCCTAGCATCATCGACTACGATCTCAGAAGCAGCTGAGAAGCTGAGCGTCACGGAGAGGGAGTTAGCGGAGCTCATATCGGCTCTAGTCGAGAAGGGAGTACTTCCCAGAGGCTCGTTCAAGACTCTGGTAGCCGCCTCGCGAGCAATAGTCTTCTGCAGGAGTGGGCTACGGCAGGTCAAGCCTGTGGCGTGATACAGACAGGGTTTCCGAGAAACGGCTCAGCTCTACTTCAGCTTTCTCGCTTGATTTCATGGCATCGTACGGCATCAGGCTCGGAGACTTAACCGTTCTATGGTGATGTGAGTAATTGTCAGCATAGTGCACCATCGTTTAACATATTAGAAAACTGTAGTAAAGATACGTAGACTCTAAAATGTTAAGTAAGAGTTAAAAGTAAGGAAAGTCAATGTGTAGCTTTGCATTGTGGGTTCAGTAGGGTGACTTGAGTGAACGCCAGGCATGTAGCTGTAGCGAGTCTAGTGGTGTGGCTTATCATCGTAGTCATTATGGCTTCTCAAGCTCTGGTTCTCGATGAGAGGCTTGAGTACGATGAGACAGCATTCTTGAGGAGAGACCTGGAGAGCTACGTTGGCTTATCCAAGCTAACGGAAGCAGGGATACTGGTCTCAGCTAGAGAGACCATACTTGTTGTATTCAAGCCTGCTGATGCACGCACCTCCATGCTGGTCGAGGAAGCTCTTAGAGACGCGTTGAGGGAGTTCGGCGGAGTAGTTGTAGGCCCCCACACAGTCTACTCGAGAGTAGTCGAGTCAGCTCTCGAGCAACTATCCAGGAGGCTGGAGTCGGCTCTCTCCAGCTACGGGGCTCTAGTAGAGTCGGCTCTCCTAGCGGGCTCAGCCGCTGACGCTCTAGAGGAGGGTCTAGCCAAGACCTTCGGCTTAGCCGAGCTATTCCTAGGCTACTATCTCACAGCGCTCCAGCAAGACCACCCGGAGCCGGGCTCCTATGCGTACAGCCAGCTCAGCCAGAGCATCCCCCCGGACGCCAAGCCCCTCCTAGACTTCTTCTACGCGGCGTTCTCGAGCTACGAGAAGACCCTCCCCCCAGCTGAGGCAGCTAGAAGAGCGGCCATAGACCTGGCTCGAAGCCTAGACCCCGGTCTAGCTCAGGCAGCCGAGTTCTTCGACTTGAGCGACTACAGAGACCGCGATAAGGTGCTCCGCTACGTCTACGAGACAACTGGCTTCAGAGAAGCTCTGAGCTTCGAGGAGTTCAAAGCGCTAGTGGCGGAGCCAGAGAGGATCGCGGCGGAGATCGTGGGCTCGGAGCTCGCTAGAGTCGATGCGTGCCTACGAGAGGCCTTCGATAGAGCCCGAGGAGGAGAGAGCCCAGCGTCGGCTATCAGTGCGTGCAGGCAGTTCGTCGAGACTAGGCTCGTCCCGTTCCCGCAGGGGATCCCGGAGGAGCTCAGGCTCTCCTTCATCTCTCTCGATGGAGAGTACGCTCTAGCAGTCGGCTACACGAGCGCGGAACTTAATACAGAGGAGTCTGTGAGAGTGGATAAAGCGATAAGAGAGAGGCTGGCTGACTACGTCGAGGAGCTTCACGTCTACGGCACTATTAGCATGAAGACTGAGAGGCTTAGAGTTCTCCAGGAGGATACCGGCAGGATAGACAAGATAGTGGCTGCATCGCTCCTACTCACGACGATAGCACTCATGGGCACGCTCTCGGCTCCTCTCTTGATATTCGCTGTCACGATAGCGTCTCTGACTACAGCGTTTGGAGCTATCAGCGTGGCCGCGCTCTACACAGACATCTACTACCTCGCTAGGCTATTCATAGTGCCGCTCGTCTTCAGCATATCAGCAGACTACTCGATATACTACCTCTTCAGAGTCGTGGAGGAGAGAGAGAAGGGGAGGAGCTGGAGCGATGCTGTTGTAGAGGCTTGGCGTAGAGTCTCGATAGCTCTAGCTCTAGGAGGCCTTACGGGGCTAGCCGGCTTCTCCGCCTTCATCTTCAGTGGGCACGAGCTCTTGCGTAGCATAGGCGTGGCTCTACTCATCAGCGTGGGGGTGGCATTCATCGCCAGCCTCACTCTAACTCCGGCAATACTAATGCTAGCGGGAGAGAGGCTACTAGCCTGGCCTAGGAGAGAGCTGAGGATACCGGCTAGAAGCCTGGGCCCTAGGCTTAGAGCGGTCGCGTCTAGAGCTGTGGAGCATCGAGTGCTGGTTATAGTGGCTTCTCTCGCGATTCTAGCAGTAGGGTTATACTTCATAGTGCACACTCCAGTAACTCAGAACGTTTATCTGAGCTTCCCTCTAGACTCCGACTTCGTTAAGGCTAGTGAGATTCTCTTCACTCGATTCGATATATCGAGATTCTCGACTCTAACAGTCGTCTCCGAGGACTCGCTCGAAGCTCTCGAGGAAGCTGTGGCTGAACTCGAGTCGCGGGGAGTAGTAGTCTGGCATAGAGTGATAGCAGTGGAGCCCTACGTGGTCTTAGAGCTGGGCATTAGAGAAGACCCCTTGGGCGATGGAGCCAGACGTGTAGTCAACGAGGTGAGGAGTGTTCTCTCAAGCTACGGTGTCAGAGCGTATGTCACAGGAGTCTCGCCACTACTCTCTGATACTATAAGCGACCTCGTAGACGTCTTCTACACGAGAACACTACCCATAGCACTACTCCTCGTAGCTCTGGTCATGGGCATCCTGCTAGGAAGTGTTCTCCAACCGGTTAGAATACTCATTACAGCAATCCTAGCTCTCCTCGTCAGCTTGATGGCTACCAGCCTCTTCTTCGAGCACTACCTCAAACTCCCAGCGTTCACCACTTTCGATAGTCTCTTTTACTGGGTCATCCCGATAATCCTTTGGGGGTTCGCTGTATCCACGGGAGTAGACTTCGAGGCGTTCCTCACAGCTAGGATACGAGAAGAGTATGAGAAGCTCGGTGAGGCGAGCACTTCAGCGCTCGAGGCTGTGGAGAAGACGGGGGTCGTCATAAGCGTGCTCGCAGCGATCTACGTGATTGCCTTCGCTTCCCTCATGGTGTCAGCCATACCCTTGCTCAAGATGATAGGCTTCGCTATAGCAGCGTTCTTCATCGTAGACGCTTTCGCCACCAGGCTCCTAGTAGTCCCGGCCTACGTGAGCACGCTAGGCAGGCTCAACTGGTGGCCTCGAAGATGACGAGAGGAAGACTAAATAGCCCCCAGCTCCTTCAGGCTGGATCGAGGTCGATCACATTGGTGTCGTGGAGTAGAGCCTTCACAGCAGCAGTAGTCCTAGCTCTAGCATACGCGGTGGTCTTGCTAGCAGGCTCCACGATGGCAGGTCTAGGCTTCGCCATGATGGCGGCGCGGCCGCTCCTCCTAGCTCCTCTGGGAGTCTTGCTGATAATCATAGGCTACTTGATAATACTACTGGGCGGGTTCACGGTATTCCTGAAGATAGTAACGGACCTGGTGGGAGAAGAGGTCGAGGCAAGGCTCTACAGGAAGATAGAAGAGCTCAAGGAGAAGCCCTCTCCGACCTCTTAAGCGTAGAGCTCCGGTAAGTCGATGAGGAACAATACGCGAGTCTAGCGGAGTCTCCAGAGTGTGTCGGTAGAAGAGAGTCTCGCGAGAGCCTCTAAGCGATAGCTAGAAGTCAGCATAGGCTGAGAGGTACCGACTTATCTCTTCTCGCCGCTGTTCGAGCAACTCCATCAAGATTCTGAATAGCTCTTCTTCCTCGCGCGCTCTCTCCCTTCTAGACCTACTCTTGGCTTCACGCTTCTTCCGCTGCATCTCCCATCATCCGATAGCGAGGATCTAGACCGAGCTATGTGTGTTTTAATAGAGGGTCTCCTCAACGAGTCTTGATAGACTCTATATAATCCCTGCTTCTAGATGAAACTAATTCCTCCTAGCAGAATAGCTGAGCTGAGGCATGTGGAGAGCTCCTGGTGGGCCCGCGGGGACTCGAACCCCGGACCTCCGCCGTGTAAGGGCGGCGTCCTGCCAGGCTAGACGACGGGCCCTTCTCCACTTGTTCCCCAGTCTCCCCTGCTCCAGGCTAATAAGCGTCAGCATCTCTCGCTCCGCGGGGACACGCTTCTGAGAGCTAGAGCGGTAGTCTTCGACGTCGATGGTGTCTTGGTGGACTCGAGGAGAAGACTTGAGGCGTGCTTGAGCGAGGTTGGCGGTGCTAGCATCGAGTCTCTCCGGGGAGCTCCTAGAGCCAGGTTCTGGGAGTGCTTTCTGAGCGAGAGGTTCGCCTACCTCGACGAGCCTAGACTCGAGTACGTGAGGCTAGCTCTCGACTACGCTTCGCGAGGCTACGCTGTAGTCGTGGTCACAGGCAGGCCGGAGTCTATGAGGAGCATCACGCTAAAGCAGCTAGAGGAAGCCGGCTTGCTGAGCGCTGTAGCTGAGGTTGTTTTTAGGAGGAGTGGAGACCGTAGGAGCGAGTGGGTAGTCAAGCTGGAGGCTATCAGGAGGCTGGCGCGCAAGTACGAGATCCAGGCTGTCTACGAAGACTCGGAGGCTGTGGCTAGAGAGCTGAAGAGAGCGATGCCGGAGCTCAACGTGATCCTAGTCTAGGGCCGCAGCGAGAGCTCTCTTTAAGGAGAGCTCTCTCCCCTAGAGCGGCGGAGGGCCGGGGAGGTGGAGCTATACACTAGAGAGATCAGCCTAGACGGCTTCCTGGCAGTCAGAGGCCCAGCGGTAGTGGTGGTCGCTGGAGGACTAGTTGAAGCAATGGGGTTCCCCGTGGGAGCAGGCTTCAGGCTAGTGGTCCCTAGAGCTAGAGCAGTCCTCTTGAGGGGAGAGAACGCAAGGATCCAGGTGTCCGGCTCGCCCGGCTCCGCTCTAGTAGAGCTCTCCTCGGGGGAGATAGAGGAGGCTTACTCTGTGGCTAGAGAGGCTGCTAGAAGGAAGTCGATGATAGTGGGCCCCGTGGACTCCGGTAAGAGCACTCTAGCGTCTCTAGTAGCCGGGCTGGCGGCAGCTTCAGGAGCGAGACCCGAGCTCCTCACTATAGACGTCGGGCAGAATGAGGTCTACTGCCCGGGGTTCGCCTCGCTAGCCTCCGTTAACCCCCCGGTTGTACCCGGGTCCACGGCCTCGTTTACTGTAGAGCGCTCCTGCTTCGTCGGCTCCTTCACTCCTAGCGCTATGCTAGAGAGGTACAAGCGATGCTCTCTAGAGCTCTCCCAGAGCCCGCCCCCTCTAGTGATAGACACCGACGGGTGGGTCGAGGAGAGAGGGCTTCAGGCTAAGGCGGAGATAGCGGTCGAGGCCGGAGTAGAGCTAGTGGTGGCTCTCGGGCTCGATAGAGAGAAGCTCGCGGTCTTCGAGAGCAGAGGGCTCGAGGTAGCGAGCCTCAAGCCTCTAGCTCGCTCGGCTAAGACGAGCGAGGAGAGGAGGCTGCATAGAGAGAGGCTAATAGCCAGTAAGCTGGCGGGCGCTAGGCGCTACTCCGTGCCTCTGGACTCCGTGGTATTCCTAGGAGACCAGAGGCCCAGGCCAGGAGCAGGGCTCATAGCGGCAGTTTACGTGAAGAAGTCTCCCCACCCGGGCCTCTTAGTTAGAGTTGACGAGAGGAAGGGGAAGGCGGTAGTGCTCGCGCCTGTTAGCGCTAGCCCCGAGCTAGTCGAAGCCGGGGTCTCGGAGGTCAGCATTCTCGAGCTCTAGCCACAGAGCTCCCCAGAGCTACGCTCTCCCAGTGAGCAGGATTGAAGCCAGCTTCTCCAACGCGTCCTCCCTCAAGCCTAGAGCTCTCAGCTTAGAGACTACTCTAGCCACGTCGTACTCGACTCTGCGAATCTCGAACCTCCCGGTCTCCAAGTCGAGGACTCCGAAGGAGGCTCTCGGGTCTCCGTCTCTAGGCTGCCCTACACTACCCGGGTTCAAGACTCTGGCCTCGTCGACTCTAAGCTCGTACGCTACGTGAGCGTGACCGACCGCGAAGAGCCCGGAGACGGGCTCCACCGAGCCCCCTCTGAGCCTCAGCCCGGGTCTCTGAGCTAGAGACGCTCTGAGCTCCTCTAAGCTCATCCCCGGCTTCAGGTAGCCGTATAGAGGGTTGCTCGGGCTCCCGTGGACCACCGTGACCTGGAATCTCCCAGCTTCACGCTTCTCCACGATCCTGAGAGACCTAAGCCACGCTCTGTGCCCCTCGTCTAAGAGCCTCGCGGTCACAGCCTCTCTAGTGTAGACGCTGAGCCACCGCACCTCGTCTCCACACCCACAGTCGACACCGTAGGCAGCAGCGTGGTCGTGATTCCCTCTGACGGCGACGCCTGGCTTTAGGCTTCTCACCTCGTCGACTACAGCATCGGGCTCAGGCCCGTAGTCGACTAGGTCTCCCAAGATCCAGACGTCGTCGTGAGGCGGAGAGGCTTCGAGAACAGCTCTCAGAGCGTCATAGTTACCGTGCACGTCAGAGATCAAGAGGACCCTCACTGGCTGAAAGCACCCGGAGAGCATCCTTGAAGCGCGAGAGCTTAAATGAGGAGCCTCTAGAGAGCTCAGCGCGAGAGAAGCGAGGAGGGGAGGGGAAAAAGAAGGAGGGATAGAAGCGGGAAAGTTCTAGCTGTGGGCTTGTTGGTGTGCTCGCTCGTATGTGCTCTTGACTACGATAGCTCCCAGACTCAGTATCCCTATCCAGATCAGGATGGTTCCAGCTAGGACGAAGTACTCGTCGGCGTGTGGTGCGAACTCTATCACCTCGTAGTCTCTGAAGACTGTGAGGCGCGCTGTCTGAGGAGCTACGACTATGGTGTACATGCCGATGAAGCCTCCGAGAAGGGCTAGGATCGAGGCGGCTGCCTGGTACAAGATGTTTCTAGTCGTGGTCGAGGCTATAGATAGCACTATGGGGGCGGCTAGGCCTGCTATGACGAAGCCTATCCAGAAGTGAGCTGAGTAGGCTCCATTAAGCATGACTTCCCACTCTCTAGCAGCAGGCCCGTAGCCGGCTAGGAGAGCCATCCAGAACACTACAGCGGCAGTGGCTAGAAGGCCTAGAGTCATGATCCTCCCGTAGAAGCTTGCGGCAAAGCTCTGAAGCTCTCTGTCAGCGCGCTTCAGGATCAGCACGTAGAGTCCCTGACCGGCTGCTCCAAGTGCTATAGCCCACAGGATGAATAGTGCTGCTAGGTGGGCTCCGTGCCACATGTGGATCGTGGCGGTACTACCGAAGATCCCCGCTAGGTTCGTGTAGGCAGCTATCGTGACGACCAGCACTAAGACTCCTAAAGCGAACTCTACAGCCTTAGACACCTTGACTCTAGACGGGGAGACGGAGTGTAGCAGGAAGTATGCTAGCTCTACCACCAGGAAGACGAGGTATATCGAGTAGATGATCACCATCCAGGCTATCCTAGACTCCGGGTTGAGAGATAGCAGGATGTAGATAGTGTTCCAAGGCTGTGAAACCTCAAGCGCGATAGCTAGGAACGACGCTATCAGCGAGGCTAGCGAGAACACGACGCCGTAGACTATTATCCTCTCCAGCTCCTCTCTGGGCCCCTTGTAGCCGAAGACTGTGTAGAGGCTGTTGACTATGCTAGAGCCTCCAGCCATGAGCCCGAAGAACACGTATGCAGGGACTAGAAGAGCCCAGGTTATGCTTGGCACCTGCTTAGTCAAGAAGCCGTAGAGAGCTAGCAGGCCTCCTACCACGATGAGAGCTACCGATACAGCTACAGTCACTCTCGCGCCAACCATCTCTACCCACCAGTCACCACGAAGTACTTAGGCTCGGTCCTGTACTCCTCCAGCATTCTCTCTGTTCTCAGAGCTCTCAGCTTCTTAGATATGCTGCTCTCTGGGTCGTCTATGTCGCCGAAGTCTCTAGCGTTGGCTGGGCAGACGCTGACGCAGAGAGGCTGTAGCCCTGCTTCTACTCTGCTTTCGCAGAGCTCACCCATACACTTGTGCGGCAGGAGGTCTTTGCCAACCCACCTGGCTCCGTAGGGACACGCTATCACGCAGTGTTTGCATCCGAGACACTTGCTCTTATCGAACTTAACTAGCCCGGTCTTCTTATCGATATAGCTAGCGAAAGTGGGACACACAGTGACGCAAGGCGGGTTCTCGCAGTGCTGGCATGAGACGAGTCTCAGTCTCGGCCTCCCGAACTCCCTGATCTCCACTCTTATGTTGCTCGCCATCCACCTCCAGTACGGGTTCGGGTTGGGGTCTTCTCTCAGCTCCGGGTAGTTCGCTGTGCACGCTACCACGCATGCCATGCAGGCGATGCAGAGCCTCTCATCCCATAAGTACGCGAGCCTCGCCACGGGGGCTCACCTCTCTCAGCTCACCTTCCTGACTCTGACGCTGCAGTTCGTCGCCCCTCCTCCCACTATCGGCATCGCGTACGCTCTGATTAATGTGTGCGGGTTGATGCCCTCTGCGAGATGCTCATAGCCTTCTATGTGCTTTATGATTCTACCGAATGACTGGCTGAAGACGAACAAGACTCCCGGCATCACTCTATCAGTCACTCTGACTCTCGCTCTAGCCTTCCTGCCAGTGTCTATCGCCTCGAGCTCTATCAAGTCCCCGTCTCTTATCCCTAGTCTCTTGGCATCCTTCGGGTTCATCCATACTCTCGGGTCATGAAGCCATCTCATCGGCAGCATTAGCGTAGCGTGGACGCTTACGAGCGCATTCTTGCCGTTGACTAGGTAGAACTCGTCACCGCCTCTGGGCACAGTGTAAGCCGGGGGCTTCAAGTCGGGGAGCGGGTCTAGCCCGTCGGCTAGATTCCTCAGCGAGTATATCTCAGCCTTCCTGCTAGGAGTCCCTAGAGCAGTGAGCCTGGCCGGGTTGTATACCTTGGGCTGGAACACTATGTAGCCTTTCTCGTCGAGCTCTCTCTTGATCCGCTCTCTCAGCTCCGCCTCGGGGACTCTGAGCACCGGAGCCCAGCTTCTAGCTAGGGCTATCACCATGGCCTCCTTCAGCTTCTCGTCGAAGTCTCTCTTGTAGGTCTCGTAGTCTCTGTACTCCTCCTTCCAGCCTAGAGCTCTAGCCTTCTCCGGCCAGGCTCTCCTCACTATCTCCATGAACGCCCAGATCCAGTCTCTAGCCTCGCAGCCAGGCGGCGGGTCTACGGCCTTCGTCTGCTTCTGGACTACCGGGGCTAGAGTCCATTTGTTGGACGCTATCTCGTCTCTCTCTAGGAACGTGGTGTCTGGAAGCACGTAGTCCGCATACATTCCCGAGTCTTTGAGAAGAACGTCCACAACTACTAGTAGCTCGAGCTTCCTGTAAGCCTCCTTAACCTTCTCTGTATCCATGTCTCTCATGAGCGGGTCGCTTCCGATCGCTATCAGGGCTCTGACAGGGTAGGGGTCGTCTTTGATTATAGCGTCTAGTATCGCGTCGAAAGTAGCAGCAGTCCTCCTATACTTCCTCACATCGATCCTCGTCTCGCCAGCGCTGCCCCACAGCTCTTCAGGCAGGCCTGGGTGAGCCTCTGGGATCGTCTCAGCCCATACAGGTCTCCAGTACCTCTTCCCGCCCACGGTTACAACAGACCCTATGGCTGGGAATCTCCTAGTCTCCATCCAGCCTAGCCCGCCTGGCCTCTCTAAGCTCCCCACGATAGTGTTGAGTATCAGTATAGCCATCACAGCGTAGAAGTCCGGTTCTCCGTTCCACGTAACGTACCAGGTGTCGTCTGCTACTCCTCTGTATAGCGCGAATTCTCTCGCTATTCTTCTTATGGTTGTTGCCGGTGCTCCTGTTATCTTCTCCGCTTCTTCTGGCGGGTATTTGGCTGCTCTTTCTCTAAGTAGGTTGAATGCTGTTGTTACCTCTATCTCTCTTCCGTCTGCTAGTGTTACTCTACCTGTGTACGTTAGGTGTGGGTCTGCTGCTCTCGTGTGGTCTTCGAGTCTCCCTGTTCTAGCATCGAATACTAGATATACTCCTGTTCTACCGCCCGCGACTACATCCGCCTCAACGAGAGGCCTGCCGTCGGGCTTGATGAGGAACGGAGCGTTAGTATACCTCTTCAGGAACTCAGCGTCGTAAAGACCCTCCTCTATGATCACATTGATAAGACTCAGCACGAAGACGACTTCGGTAGCAGGCTTGATAGGAACCCACTCGACCTCCCCGAAAGCAATCTCAGCCATCCTGGGCCCGACGTAGACAATCCTAACCTTGTCACTAGACCTGAGCCAGTTAACATGGCCCATGTTAGCAGTAGAGTAGGCTCTGCCAACCAGGAGGACGTAGCTAGCGTTGGTCAGATCCGGGTCGACGCTTGCAGGCCCTCCAGCTGCTAGTACAGCCCCTCTAGCCACAGTCCCGCTCGTATGGCAGGTTCCGACGTGGTTCGTGAAGCTAGGGGTGCCGAGACCGTATTGGAATAGGCCGACGTGCCAGCTCCATACATCGTGCCAGGTGAAGGCTATGGCTCGGGGGCCGTACTTCTCAGCTATCTCTCTAAGCTTGGCGGCTATCTCGTCTAGAGCCTGCTCCCAGGAGATCTCCTGGAATCTGCCCTCGCCCCTCTCCCCGACTCTCTTCAGAGGCTTCCTGACTCTAAGCGGGTGATTCCAGAGCCATGGAGTGGTAGCAGACCTGCCGCAGAGACCCCGCTGCGGGTGGTCATCTATGGGGAGCACGAATAGAGGTTTCCCGTCTTTCACGGCTACCTGTATGCCGCAGAGAGCTCCACACATATTACAGTATGTCTTAACGAACTTTATGCCACCGATACCGGCTCCGGCTAGCGACGCCTCATCGGTCTTCCTGACGGTCTTGTAGCCAAGAGGTATAGACATTAGCGCGGCAGCGAGAGCAGAAAGCTTAACGAAATCTCTTCTCGAGAGTTTTACAGCAATGGCTCGTCACCCACAGCCATAACTAGATTCTAGGACCACTCTTTTAAAATTTTCCATTTATTAAATACTATTTAATAGTCTATCTGTTTATTGATATAGATTCGCAAAACCTCCTCAAATACGAAGAGAGGCTTGCTGGAGCGCTCCTAGCGAGTTCTTGATTAGCTCTATAGACTCAGCGCTCTCCTAGGGCTCCGAGATGGCTTCTACTCTAGTAGTTGCTATCGGCGGGGGCGGCGACGTGGTCTCAGCTGCTATGCTAGCTCGAGCTATGAGGAGGTGTTGTGTTAGAGCAGTAGTGGCGTCTATCGCGTGGGAGAGGTTTCACGTAGACCCCGTGCCGGGGCCCGTGAGGCTAGATGAGATCAGAGACTACTTGGAGAGAGGCAGAGGCTACGTCCTGGTCTCGGGGTCTTCTTACGCTGAGAGAGGAGGGTCTAGGGTCGTCTTCGCTGCAGCGAGAGTAGCGAGAGCTCTAGAGGAGCCAGTCTACGTTCTAGACATCTGGAGCGGGGCTGTAGGTCTCGCTGAAGCTCTCCTCGAGGTCTCTGAGAAGGTCGGAGCGTCGAGAGTAGTGGGCGTAGACGTGGGTGGTGACAGCCTAGCTCTAGGCTTCGAGGAGACTCTCTGGAGTCCTCTCGCTGACCTAGTGGGGCTGGCTGCTCTCGCTAGAGTAGGAGGGGTTCTAGCAGTCCACTCTCCGGGGAGCGATGGAGAGCTCTCGCAGAGCTATGTGCTAAGCAGAGTCGATGAGCTCTCTCGAAGAGGAGCTCTGCTAGGAGGCAGATTCATGGAGCCTGATGACGCGGAGCTACTCGAGAAACTAGTCGAGGTAGTTGAGACAGAGGCTTCGAGAATACCTCTGCTAGCGTTTAGAGGGCTTCGAGGAGAGCTCTCGGCTAGAAGAGGGTCTAGAGTAGTAGAGGTGAGTCTCTTCTCTACAGCCACATTCCTCCTAGATGCTAGAAAAGTGGCTGAATCCAACCCGCTGGTGGCAGAGCTCTCGGAGACTAGGAGCCTAGACGAGGCTAGAAGAGTTCTGAACGAACACGGGATATACACTGAGCTAGACCTAGAGGAAGACCTAGCGAGGCTGAACATGAGCCCCCGAGAGCTGACCGGAGAGATCCTGCTAGAGGTCAGAAGGAGGGGTAGAGAGAGGCTTGCTCGTAGCTCTACGCGAAGGAGGGGGCTTAGCTAGAACGCGCTGATGAGGCGCTAGAACGTTGCGCGACTCGCTACCGTAATGCTTAAATCTGTTGGTGCACCTGTATAAAGAAACGGTGCACTATTCTTGGTTACGCCTGAAGACTTGAGGAGAGCCGAGGAGCTTCACGGCCATCTATGCCCCTTTCTCGTCATCGGCATGAGAGCAGCAGAGATAGCCATGGAGAAGCTCGGAGTAGAGAAGCTGGGAGTCTACGAGTCTATACACGAGGAGGTAGTAGCCATAGTAGAGGTCAATAACTGCTTCTCTGACGGCGTCCAGGTCAAGACGGGTTGCACTCTAGGGAACAACTCTCTAGTCTACGTGGATCTCGGGAAGAACGCTGTAACCCTAGCTCTCCGCGGCTCAAGCGAGGGCGTGAGGGTATACTTCGACTCTGAGAAGATCGGGGAGCTAGTACCGAGCGAGGCTAGAGAGCTGAGGCGCAAAGTGCTAGTCGAGAGAACGGCTTCAAGAGAGGAGGTCGAGAGATTCCACGAACTCTGGAGAAAAGCGGCACTATCCCTCGTAGACCTGCCGGAGAGCTACTTCAAGGTGTCTAGAGTTAGAGTGCTGAAGCTACCCGAGAGGTCCCCCATAGTTGAGAGCGTTAAGTGCAGAGTCTGCGGGGAGCTCGTGATGACCACGAAGACAGTCGAGAGAGGCGGAGGCAGGCTCTGCCTCTACTGCGCTGGAGCGAGAGTCCCCGTGCTCGCCGGTAGAGGAATACTGTTAGAGGTAGAGCCCCGAGAGCTCTTCGAGGTGAGACCGTGAGCTGGAAGACTCCTCTCGCAGCGGGCCTCGCTCTAGCTCTGGCCATAGTGGTCCTGCTGGGCTTCCTCTTCCCGTACATCCATGACTCTCGAGAAGCGGCGCGCGAGCAGCCTCGAGGAGAGTCTCCGGAGCTGGGGGACGAGACTGAGTACGTTGAGGTCGTGGACTTCGCTGGGAGGAAGGTCGTAGTCCCGAGAAACGTGACTAGAGTAGTAGCCATAGGCCCCGGCGCTCTCAGGCTCATCGCCTACCTGCAGGCTCTAGACCTCGTGGTTGGAGTGGAGGAGATGGAGAAGAGGTGGACTCCCGGGACTCCCACTGGGATGGATTACCTGCTAGCTCACTACAGTAGACTCAAAGACCTGCCGACAATAGGCCCCGGAGGCCCTGGGAGGCCTCCCAACCCCGAGCTAATCGCAGCAGTTAGGCCTCAGCTCATAGTGATGAGCAGGCTCTACATGCAATTCATAGACCCCGATAGGCTCGAGGCTGAAACGGGAGCTAAGGTCGTAGTCGTAGACTACGGAGAGCCTGGCTACCTGAGACTCGAGGACTTCAAGAGAGCCTTGATGATGCTGGGGAAGGTTCTAGGGAGAGAGGAGAGAGCTCTAGAGTTGGTGAGATACGTGGAGCAACTAGTCCTAGACTTGAGGGCTAGAACGGGGGCTATAGAGAAGAGGCCTGTGGTCTATGTTGGAGCAGTATCGTATAGAGGACCCCAGCCATTCACCTCTACTCAGGGCGACTTCGTCCCATTCAAGCTCATCAACACCCCCTCTATAGTAGACGAGCTCGGCAGAGGAGGCTTTGTGAGCCTAGACTTCGAGTATATCATCAAGAGGCAGCCTGAGGTGGTGTTCATAGACGAGAACAATCTAGGAGTAGTCCTGGGAGACTTCAGGAAGAACCCTCAGCCCTACTGTAGCCTCGTAGCGTTCAGAGAGGGGAGAGTCTACGGGATACTGCCCTACAACCACTACCACACTAACGTTGCTACAGCGCTAGCTAACGCCTACTGGGTCGGCTACATCCTCTACCCCAGCGCCTTCTCCGACATAGACCCAGTAGCGAAAGCCAACGAGATATACAGAGTCTTCTTGGGCAGAGAGCTCTACGAGGAGTTCGTGAAAAACGGGTTCCCCGGCTTCGCCAGCCTATCGGACCTCTTTAGGTGTCCGTAGCGTTGGCTGATAGGAGGCACATTGCTGTCCTCGCTCTCCTCCTAGCTCTGCTAGCAGTCATCCCGATCCACTTATCTATAGGAGCCTACGGGGTCTCTCTAGGAGACCTGGTCCGGGGGGCTCTAGGGCTCGAGACTAGCGACCCCATGGCCTCGGTGGTCGCTAATCTCAGAGTCAGGAGGCTCGTAGCGTCTATAGTAGCCGGGATGGCTCTAGGGGCTGCTGGAGCAGTCATGCAGGGAGTCTTGAGGAACCCTCTAGCTTCCCCCTTCACTCTAGGCATATCTCACGCGGCTGCCCTAGGTGTGGCCGTGGCGCTGATTGTCTTCGAGCTGGGAGGCGGGGTTACCCAGTGGTTCTTGAGAGTCGAGAACCCCTACGTCTTGGCGGCTGCTGCTCTAGTCTCTGCTCTAGTCCAGCTAGCGATAATTCTTGCTTTAGCGTACGTAGCCGGGCTCACTGAGAGAGCTCTCATCCTAGCCGCTATAGCAATGAGCTTCTTCTACGGAGCTCTAGTCAACCTCATCCAGTACGTTAGATTCAACGAGCTCAGAGTAGCTATGCTCACGTTCTGGCTCTTCGGCGACGTGGGGAGGCCCTCGTGGCTAGAGCTTAGATTCATCTCGATACCCATATTCTTGATCCTAGCCTACCTTGTTGCTAGGTCTCTCTCGCTAGACCTAGACTTGCTGAGCCTAGGAGACGAGATAGCAGCCTCCTCTGGCTTGAATCCTCGAAGAGCCCGGCTAGAGCTAGCGGTAGCAGCTACGGTAGCCGCTGCTCTAGTCACTGCGTTCATGGGGGTTCTCGCATTCATATGTCTGATAGCTCCTCACATAGTGAGGCTACTCGTAGGGCATAGCTACAGGTTTGTGACCCCGGCTTCCGCTCTAGCCGGAGCGCTACTCGTCACTCTAGCCGACTCGATCGGGAGGTCGGTGATAGCCCCGGCTGTGCTACCCGTCGGGGTCGTCGGGTCTCTTCTAGGAGCCCCTCTGCTTCTAGCTCTCCTCCTAGGCAGGGAGGCTTTGAGACGCCATGGCTAGAGTCGAGGTTTCAGACCTCTATGTATCCTACGGCTCTCGAGACGTGCTCAAGGGGGTCGCGCTGAGAGCAGAAGAGGGGGAGGTTGTCGCGGTAATCGGGCCCAACGGGGCCGGGAAGACTACGTTGCTCAAGACTATATGCGGTATAGTGAAGCCTAGGAGGGGGAGAGTGTTAGTAGAGGGAGTGGACGTGGCGAGAGCCCCTAGAGGCGTGGTCGCCAAGCTTGTCGGCTATGTCCCCCAGAGAGTTCAGGTGCCCGAGGGTCTCACTGTTCTCGAGTACGTGCTCACCGGTAGAAAGCCCTGGATAAAGCTGGCTCCAACTAGTATAGACTACGAGGTCTCGCTGAGAGCCCTCAAGACGGTAGGCGCGGAGCACCTAGCCGAGAGAGACGTGTCGAGAGTCAGCGGGGGGGAGCTACAGCTAGCCTCTATAGCCAGAGCTCTAGCAGTAGAGCCTAGAGTGCTTCTGCTAGACGAGCCCACGACTCACCTCGACTTAAGACACCAGATAGAAGTCCAGGAGGTCGTAGAGAAGCTGGCTAGAAGCGAGGGCATAACCGTCGTGGTCTCTCTCCACGACTTGACTCAAGCGATGAGAATGTCTGATAGAGTCTACGTCCTCAATAGTGGCGAAGTAGTAGCCGAGGGGAGGCCTGAGAGCGTTCTGACCTCGGAGCTGGTGGAGAAAGTGTATGGAGTCAAGGCCATGGTCTTGAGACAACTCAGAGCAGTGATCCCCGTGAGCTGGCGCGAGTCCAGCTCCTAGATGAGGCTAGCGAGTCTTCTCTACTCCTCTCTATCTCCGTGGAAAGAGAGAAGCGCTCTCGCTCGAGCTAGCCTAGAGCCTGGTGGAGGCTCTGGCTTGCTCCAAGGTATCCGAGCTGAGGAGAGGAGTTGTCTACTGCGAGGACTACAGCTGGAGAGTAGAGGTCTTTGCTGACAGAGCGGAGGCCGGGAGGGCTCTAGCGGGCTTCCTGAAGCAGGCGTCGGGCTACTTCGAGGACTCTCTAGTCGTGGCTCTCGCTGCTGGAGGAGTTCCGGTAGCGTTCTATGTGGCAGAAGAGCTGGGCTTAGACTTGGACGTAGTCGTGGTCAAGAAGATAACGTTCCCGTGGACCACGGAAGCTGGCTTTGGAGCAGTAGATCTAGACGGGTCGGTGGAGCTGGAGGAGAGAGCTCTCCCGCTAGCCGGGTACACTCCGAGAGAATTAGAGGAGAAGATTAGGAGGCTGGTCGCGCACGTCAGAGAGAGAACGCTGAAGCTAAGGGGGAGCCTCGACTACTCCGGGGTCAGAGATAGGAGAGTCATACTGGTAGACGACGGCATAGCTACAGGGTACACGGCGAGAGTAGCTGCAGCCTTCCTCAGGAGGCATGGAGCCTCTAGTGTCACGCTAGCAGCTCCCACAGCAAGCCTAGAGGGAGCCATAATCGCATCTGAGAGAGCCGATGAGACGTTCGTGCTCAATCTGAGAGCTGGACCGTATTACGCTGTAGCAGACGCTTACAGAGAGTGGCATGATGTAAGCGACGAGGAGGCTCTAGAGTATCTGTCTAGGAGGCGCAAGAAGTAATAGCGCTGAGCTAGAGCGCTCCCAGCGGGGAGCTAGATAGCTAGACGGGATGGAGAGCGTGAGGGCTTGTCTCGAGGTCTTAGAAGAAGCCAGAGGGCTCGTCTTAGTCGAGGAGAGAGGCAGAGTCCCTAGGTACGCTAGTAGCGAGGCTCTAGTTCTAGCAGAGAGATTCAAGAACTGTGTTGTGGATAGCGTCGCGAGCTCCGAGATCATCGAGGCAGAGCATTGGATAGTAGAGGCTCTCGCGGCAGTAGAGGCTCTCGAGCACAAGCTAGCGCTCAGAGGAGTGACTCTACCGAAGGAGCTCAAGTCCTTCGTGGAGGAGCCTAGAGCCCATTTGAGGAAGAAGCTGTTCACTTACACTCTAGACCTTCTCAGAGGCTTGACTCCTCTCGAGGAGTACGTCTCTAAGGCTAGAGCGGCTGTCACGACTTCTCTAAGAGCAAATATGAGGAGCCTCTACCAAGTCTGGGGCCTCTCATCGATCCTAGCTCTCCTAGCCGAGAGAGGCTTCAGGCTAGCCTACCCAGAGCACGGCTACCTGAGCTTCGATAGAAGCGGGAAGCAGAGGCTCGGCTCGATACCACCGAACGCTGTCCTCTGCGAGATAACGAGAGGCTGCTTGAGCCTCTTCCACGAAGCCCCCAGGCCGCTGAGCTGGGAGGACTCGAGAGACTTGAGGAGGATATGGGGGCTTTACACTGCTCTACGGCCCGACGCCATGGTCTACGAGGGCTGGACCCTGGACATGGTTGACTTCTCGAGAAGCCCTCCGGTGAGGAGGCCCAGCGTGATCATAGAGTTCAAGGAGCTAGAGGAGTGGTGGGAGAGAGCGAGAGACCTCAAGGGCTACTTCGGCAGACCGATCAGCGCTGAGGAGTGGGCATCTATGTGGCTCGAGGGCCTCTGGGAGGGCCTAGCAGAGGCTCTCGGAGTGGGTAGAGCGGAGGCTAGGAGGAGAGCTGAAGAGGGGAGAGCTCTCAGAGTCAAGGAGCCGAAGCTCCTCCTCCTATACAAGTCCACGTACAAGCCCGACCTCATGATCCTAGTCTCTAGAGTAGCTCTGCCTCAGGAGCTCAGGAGAGAACTCGAGTCAGAGGGAGTCATGGTAGCCGACGGGGTCTCGTTCGATGCGCGAAGACTCGAGGAGGTAGCCGGAGAGCTAGCCAGGAGAGCGTCGAAGACGGGGCGCGCGCGAGCCCTCATAGAGGTCTCCGCTGACCTAGCGGAGGAGCTACAGGAGCTCTCTAGAGCCATGAACGTCAGCCTCGAGGAAGTCTTGAGGAGAGCCGTCAGCCTCCTCAAGAGCTCTCCTCTCAGCGAGCAGGAGGCCTAGACGTGAGCAACTAGCGCGCCACGAGCGCTAGCGTAGACCCCCCAAGGCTCTAGGAGGCTTCTTGGGGGAGCTCTAGAAGTCGGGATGGACGTGCTCAAAGACTCCAGCACTGCTCTGAGCGCAGGGTCGCCTGCACGACTTCCAGCAGAGGGGGTCTTGGTGTACTGGCGGAGTTCTCGAAAGGTTGTAGGAGCGTCTACAGCGAGTGTTGAGAGCGAGAAGAGAGAACAGCTCCGGGCTTCTAGCTTCTAGAGTCTGGGGGGAGGTTGGGGGTAGAGGTCTGCGAGCCTGTGGACATCATTCTCACTACTAGCCTAGACTTGGAGAGAGTCGCTGCGAGCTATGTCTCAGAAGTGCTTCCGGGAGCTGTGGTTGTAGCGTCTCCTCTTGGCTTCAAGGGGCTAGTCGTGGTCTGCAGAGCTGGGAGTAAGGCTGAGGCAGCGGAGGCTATCAGGAAGAGTGTGCCCGAAGTCGAGAAGGTGTTCGTCGTAGAGAAGGAGGTCGACGCAGACCTCGAGTCTATAGCGGGAGCGGTAGCAGAACTCTCTAGGAGCTTTCTCAAGCCTGGAGAGAGCTTTGCTGTGAGGACTGTGAGAAGGGGGTCTCACAGCTTCACCAGCATAGACGTGAACGTGGCTGCTGGAGCAGCAGTCAAGGAGGCTACTGGAGCAGAGGTCGACTTGGAGGAGCCCGACAAAGTCTTCTTCGTCAACATAATAGGCGGCAGAGCCTACCTCTCAGTTCTGAAAGGCTCAGAGTTCTACAAGAAGACCGGTAGGGGGAAGAAGCCTCTCTACAAGTTCTTCTGGAGACTCAGTCTAGCCCACGAGCCCTACCTGGGTCCTCTCGACGCGGCTAAATTGATGGGAGCCAGGGTCGGGAGAGCAGTCCAGTCTTTCGAAGTCGGGGAGCTCGTAGTAGCCCCAGTGGGGGCAGTGGACGCTGAGCCTCTAGCCTACTTCATATCAGGAGTGCTAGAGGGGGTTGAGTCCAGGTTCGAGGTCCAGAAGAGGAGCTATGGGAGGCAGGTGAGGAGGGTTTCGGTGAGAGTCCAGGATATGCACCAGTTCGTTAGGAGCAGAGTGGGAGAGCCTCTAGTGATCTTCGAGCCCGAGGGGGAGCCCTTCTCGAGAGTCTCAGGAGAGCTGGCTGAGCTCCTACTCAGAGCCTTCAGGTCCGGGAGGAGAGTGAACCTCATGGTGGGAGCGAGGAGCGGAGTCCCCACGGGCTTGTTCAGATTCGCTGACTACGTCGTAGACCTTGCTCCCGGGATCGTTCTCTCGACAGAGCTCGCAGCATCATCAGCTCTTACAGCCATAGCCTCAGCTATACACGAGAAGCTAGAGCCCGGAGATGTTGAGAGCTAGAGATACAGCAGAAAAGCCTCCGAGCAGGCTACCAGACAGTGGTGATGAGTGACTCCAATAATGAGCGGTGATGCAATCCATCCCAGCTGACGGGGGTGCTCGAGAGCGGCCCGGATCGTCAAGGCTATAGCTGAGAGAGTGCTCGGAGCAGACAAGGCGGGAGAGGTCTGGAGCACTCTAGAAGTAGTAGGGGACATAGCGGTACTCAAGAAGCCTTTCTCCTCGAGCCTATCGATAGAAGACTACAGAGCTCTAGCTTTAGAGCTGATGAAGAGCCTCCCCTACATCAAGTCGGTCTGGCTAGCAGTAAGCCCCACTGAGCCCCCCTTCAAGACCAGGAGGCTCGTCCACCTAGCTGGGGAGGAGAGAACAGTCACAACGTACAGAGAGCACGGCTGCATATTCAAGGTAGACATAGCCAGAGTCTTCATAACCCCGAGGCTCTCATTCGAGCACGCTCGAGTAGCCTCTCTGGTAGAGCCCGGGGAGGTCGTTGTCAACATGTTCGCTGGAGTAGGGACGTTCTCCATAATAATAGCCAAGAGAGCTCAAGCCAGGCTAGTCCACAGTATAGACATAAACGAGCACGCCTACAAGCTCATGCTCGAGAACATAGAACTCAACAAGGTCTCCGATAGAGTGGTAGCACACCTAGGAGACGCGGCTAGAGTAGTCGAGGAGAAGCTGGTAGGGGTAGCTGACAGAGTCCTGATGCCGCTCCCAGACCTAGCTCTAGAGTATGCTCCCTACGCTCTCAAAGCTCTAAGAGGAGACAGAGGCTGGGTGCACTTCTACCTCCACGTGCCTATGGGGAAGAGGGGGGAGCACTTGGCTGAAGCAGAGAAGCTCGTCTCAGCCAGGCTCGAGGAGCTCGGCTGGAGAGCTAGGCTTCTGCGCTCTAGAACAGTCAGGAAGGTCGGGCCCAGGCTGGCTCAGGTGGTGGTAGACACTGAAGCAGAAGCTAGGAGTTGAGGAGTGGCTGGAGTACAAGAGGAGAGTGCTCGGAGAGCTTCTAGACGAGAGGATCGTAGGGTACCTAGACCCGGGAGCAGAGGCGTTGATAGAGGCGCTCAACAAGCCGCCTCTACTCCTCACTACTAGTAGCTGTATCGGCAGGATAACAGTGGTCGAGGGGGAGGAGCACTGGAGCAGGAGGAGAGCCAGAGTAGTCTACAAGACCCACGACCCGATCACTGTGGAGGAGGTCTCTAGAGTCCTGAGGAGAGGCTTCGAGAGCCTCTGGCTCAAAGTCAGCGGCCCCATAGTCCACTTCAGGACACTTAGGCTCTCCTGCGCTTTCTACGCTCTCAGCGCGGCTAGAAGACACGGGTTCAAGCACAGCGGAGTCGTCTCCAAGCACCCTAGGCTAGGCTACGCCTTCGAGGTGATGAGTAGTGTTCAGATGATAGCCCCCCTGAGGCTTAGAGGAGTAGACCTCGTCAGCGAGGAGGCTCTAGAGCTCTTGGTCTCGGAGTCGAACGCTCTACTAGAGAAGTCTAGGAGGAGGCTCGATGCTCTGGCTCGCGAGCTCTCCCAGAACCCCGGCTTCTGCGCTCTCGATACTCTAGAGTGAGGTCTCTATCGCAGTCGCAGACACCACGCTTTCTGAGCTCTTCGCATCTCAGAGGCCCTGGAGCCTCTATCTCCTCGAGAGCTCTCGCTATCGTCTCGGCTACACGCTCGTCAGCTAAGCCTAGCTTCTTCAGCATGACCGCTACAGCGTCTCTCGGAGCTCCGGAAGCCTTCAGGAATGACACTATCGTGTGAGCCTCCAGGTCGCTCAAGCTCTCTTTCGACGCCTTGGTAGCGAGTTCTCTGATACACTGAGGCAGGGAGAGCTCATCGAGACCGCTGAGCGCCAGCGCCTCTATCTCTCTCAGCTTCTCAGCTAGCTCTCTGAAAGCGGGGCTCTCGGGAGCCTCTATCTCTCTCAGCTTCTCAGCTAGCCGGGCTCGGAAAGCCTCGGAGACGAGTAGTCTCAGAGTCTCTCCGTCTAGGTAGACTACCCCGTCTCTCACAGGGTTGTTCACGAGTCTCAGCTCTCCAGCTCTCGACTTGGAGGAGACTCTCAGAAAGTCTCTGAGTGGGATGGCGTAGCCGAAGACCTTGTAGAGAAGCTCCCCCCTCTCTCTCCTCGAGACTGCTACTCTTAGCTCAGCGGGCTTTACTCTAAGCCCTAGGCTCTCAGCTATCCTCAATACGTCCCGGTCTTCCTCCGAGTCTAGGTGCCTCCTAGCTAGCTCCAGCTCTCTCTCGATGAACTCATCCAGGAGCCTAACGCTCCCCGCTTCTCTCAGAGCTAGGAGAGCTATCCAGAACGTGTAGACTTGAGAGTCTAAGTCGAGCTTCTCGACGAAGCTCTGGAGCCAGCCCTCTCTAGCGGCTCTGATTCTCTCCACGCTCTTAGAGAGGAGGACCTCGTCTGAGCACACTAGCTCCTCGAAGGCTCTAGCCGATGAGAGCCTCGCTGAAGCATACCTCTCAGGGTCGGCTAGGAAAGGGGTATCTCTTCAGGCTCGAAAGCCATCACCTCCTCCTCGGGACTCCTCTAGCGCGCTCTACTCTAGCCTTGTAGGCTACGACTCCCCCAGCTAGCCCTAGAGCCAGCCCTAGAGCCATAGTAGCTAGGACTATCAGGTTCTGCTCGTCTATCCTGGCTCTCAGCTCGCTTATCGTAGCCTCTCTTATCTTCACCTCGCTCTCCCAGAACGCGGCCTGCTCCCCGAGCTCCTCTATCTTAGCCTCGAGTTCTCCCACCTTGGCCTCGAGTTCTCTAATCTCCCCTCTCAGCTCTTCCACTAGGCGAGAGCTCTCTTCAAGATACCTCTTCAGAGGGAGTATGCTCAGGAGCGTCTCGAAGCCCCCGGATTCTAGAGTAGCGTAGGCTGGAGCGAAGCCTGCTAGAGATGCGGCGATAGCATCGCTAGAAGCTAGAGCGAGCTTGAAGCTGAAGACAGCGTGCTCCCCTGAGGCGATAGAGCGAGCCGGCAGGCTTGCTTTGAGCAAAGCCCGGCCCTCCTCTAGGCTGAAGGAGAGAACAGCGTATACTCCTAGGCTCGCGTCGGAGACGCCGTAGACGGCTCTCAGAGAGCCGTCAGCGAGTAAAGCTATGGCGGCTGTTTTCGGAGCTATCTTCAGGTAATCTCCGGGCTCCTCGTGGACAGCTAGGCCAACGCGGTCTAGAGAGACGGCTACAGCTCTGTAGCCGGGAGCCACGGGCAGGCTCACTGCCACAGCTGGAGCTCCCTGAGAACCTGCAAGTCTGACAGTCTCATTGCCTTCATTCGAGACTACTAGAAGCACGTCTACGTAGGGGAGCCAGGAGTAGAAGCTAGCTACCAGTGTCACCGAGAGAGGAGAAGCACAGGTATCCGCTGCGGCGGGTCTTAGAGAGACTACGAGAACGTCTCTGGTAGCGGAGAGAACGCTGTGAGTCCACGCCACGCTACCGAGAGCTGGAGCTCCGCTCTCGAGCCCCTTATCCGAGCAAACGTCTAGAGTGAAGCCCGCCACGCTACCCCACTCTGCTCTAGCGTCGAGCGCTATCCAGGAGACTGGAGAGAGCCCGTTCTCCAGGTTGAGCTCCAGAGAGTAGAAGGGGTTAGAGACTCTCAGCACGTTGCCCTCGATAGAGTACAAGAGAGAAACCCTCGACCCAGCCGAGGCTACGAGAGAGAGGGAGGCTAGCAGAGTCAATGCTACAACTGCTAGCAGAGCAGTAGCGAGCACTCTAGCCAATACGCGCACCTCTACGCTCGTGAATGACTAGCAAGCCGCGTATTAAGCTTATCGGGAGGGCGGTCACGCGAGAGCTCTAGGCCACGTGGCGAGCCCCGGTTTGCGATTCTTCACCCCGCCCTCCACTCTAGCTACCCGAGACCCTCGGTAGCTATTAGCGTTAGCTCTAAGCTGGAGCGATGAGAGCAGGAGAGCGCGCGGTAAGGCTTAGAGCCGGGCTCTCGGAGGGCTCCTCTGGGGGCTACTCGTGGGCTTTAGGAGGTTTCTCAGAGAACTCTTGTCCACGTTCACTCTGATAGTCCTCCTCCTATTCCTCCTCCTAGCCGCGAGAGTCGCTGTAGTGAATCCTCGGCTCGGCTTGGCTCTAGCGGCTCTAGTGGCTCTCTACGTCTTGCTGATGCTTGCTGGAGCTATCTTGAAGAAGGCTCGCGGAGCGTTATCGAGAGAAGCTCGTCGAGAGTGAGAGGCCTCGGTGGTCTTAGAGAGTCGTCTAGCCTGTGCTTATCGTAGGCTTCTCTTATAGCTTCCTCTATCATCTTCTCTACGTCTGGCAGCGATAGCCCGCTTTCCGCGAGCCTCTTCTCGAGTACGGCCACCTTCCCGGCTACCGTGACCAGGCTGGGGAGAGCTCTCCCCTCTAGGAGATCGTCTACTCCCCCATCGTAAGCAACGATGTCTCCATCGTGAGGCATAGAGTACGCTCTATACCCCTCGATAGTGTAGATGGACACGAGTCTCTGGAGCGAAGACCTGTACAGTCTAATGGCTAGAGGCATGTGCCTGGGCGAGGAGCCCAGGAGGAGAGGCCAGTCGCTCCCGATCCCGGAGAACGCTTCAAGATGCCTCCTAGTCCTCCCGTAGAGAGCCATGTTGGTAGCGGGGCACGCTACGCAGGGTATGTTTCTATGCCTCAAGTCGCTGTCTATGCAGTGCACTGTGACTATCCTCACGGGGTACGGCGGGAGCCCCATGACCTCCTCGAATCTCCTAGATTCATCCACTCCCTCGCTGAAGTGGAGCCCCAGTATTCTGCCTTCTCTCGACGCTATCCTAGCCGCCATAGCTACAGTCTCGGGGCTCGATGTCCCCAAGCTGTGAACGAATACCCCTAGCTTTGCTGTGCCGTCCTCCACCATCATCGAGACCTTCTCGTAGTCTAGAGAGAGCTCTCCCACAGTCCACCCAGGCTTATCCATCACCGAGGGCAGGAAGACAGCTCTAGGCTTCGACCTCATCCCGAGCCAGGCTCTGACATTAGCGAGGAGTCTTCCCGTTACAGCTATAAGCGTGACCCCCTCGAGGAGAGCTCTCGCGAAGGTGAGCCTAGCGAGCTTCTCCGAGAGCTCCAGGTCTCTCCTCACTCCGACCTCGTCCACGGACAGCCTCCTCTTCTCGAACCACTCGTAGGAGTCTCTCCAGACCCTCCCGGGCTCGAGCCCCCCGTCTACGACCTGGGGGTGAGCGTGAGCGTCCACGAATCCGGGGACTACGACTAGGTCGTAGTAGCCGCTGACGGGCGCGGGGATCCGCGCGTTCTCGATCACGCTCCCGTAGACTATGGCTACGTCTGCCTCGATCACGCTCATCGCTAGACCAGCCCTGCGGAGCGCTGAGCATATTTTACTTCTACAGCTCGCCAGGGAGTCCTAATATTTGGTGCGGCTGTTGGCCGAGGAGTGCCGCTATGTGGAGGTAGAGGCTCTGGTAGAACGGGGGCTCGGAGAGGGGGCTTACTACGTGAGCATCTACTCTCCTAGCTTTGAGAGAGCTCTCGGCTTCAAGCCGTACCCGGGGACTCTCAACGCTAGAGTATACGGAGCATCGAGTAGCCTCAGAGACTGTCTAGACTCCGGGGGGCACGTTCTCGTAGAGCCCCCCGTGGGGAGCCGCGGACTCAAGCCTGTTCTAGTCTACCGAGCGGAGCTCGTGGGAGAGCCTCGAGCTCGAGTCTACCTGGTTAAGCCTTTAGCATCTAAGCACGGCGACGACGTGATAGAACTCATCTCAAACACCTACCTGAGAGAAGCTCTAGGCTTGAGAGACGGCGACGTGGTTAGAGTGAGGGTGTACTGCGAGTGGTGCTAGAAGACCTCCTGGCTCTCGCGGATCCGGGATTGCTGGCGCTAGCAGGGCTCTCTTCTCTAGCGATCACTCTAGCTTCCTCCATCTTCTTCTACGCTTTGTTCAAGAAGATGGAGCACGTCGGAGTGGATGTCCACAAGCCCTGTAGAGTCGTCGTCCCGGAGAGCGTGGGCCTAGCTCTAGCCGCGGGGTTCTCGAGCTCCATGGCTCTAGTGTACTTGGCAAGCGGCGATTCCAGAGCTCTAGCCGCCTCGCTTAGCGTCGCTCTAGCGTCCGCCATAGGGCTCGCTGACGACTTCAAGCCTCTCCCAGCATACGCCAAGATAGCTCTCGGAGCTCTCCCAGCGCTCCCAGTGCTCTTGCTAGAAGCCTACAACCCGAGGCCCCTAATCCCGCTAGACGGCTTCGCTAGACTCACGTTACTCTACCCTCTCCTAGCCCTCCTAGCCTACACTGTCGCCACGAACGGCTTCAACATGTACGACGCCTACAATGGGGTCATGCTCTCGACCGCCTTGATCGCTCTAACAGCTCTAGCCTTCGCGGCGGCAATGCAGACAGCTGCCGGCATAGAGGAGTCGAGCTTCGGGCTGGTAGCATCTATAGCGGCTCTCGCATCCATAGCCGCTCTACTCCCTCTCAACCTCTACCCCTCGAGAGCATTCAACGGAGACGCTGGTAGCTTCGCTCTAGGAGCAGCCTACGCCTCGATAGCGGTAACGGGGAGGCTCGAGGCCGCAGCGGTCATCGCCGCTCTCCCCGTGGGCCTCAACGGGTTCCTCAAGATAGCCAGCGTGGGGTTCAGAGAGAGGAGGAGCTTCGAGAAGCCCGTGGAGCTAGACGGGTGGCTCTTGAAGGTTAGGAGGAGCGCTAGAGCGGAGAGCCTCTTCACACTGGTGCTCTCCAGAACTCCTCTCACAGAGCCTGAAATGGTAGTAGTCACATCAGCTCTAGCCTGGCTCTCCGCTCTCCTAACTCTTATCAGCATATACCTGACTCTAGTCAGGCTCACGTGGTAATCGTGCTCTCCCCGAGTCTCCCCCAGGAGGTGTCCTCTTTAGGAGTAGCCTGGCTGACATAGCGCTTCTTCGCGGATATAAATGTTATTAAGCTTTTTAGCTAAGGCATTGTTTTTGGGTTAGAGACTTTGGAGAGCTTGCTTCTCATAGCGGCTTCTCTCATCTCGATCGTGTCATCAGAAATGCTCATCAGGTCGTACCTGAAAGCTAGAGCAAGACAATTAGCCTGCAAGGGTGTAGCGGGTGTAGCTATGGGCTTCTACGCGATAGCTCTAGCCTTGCTAGCTTACGGCTACTTTAGAGGCTGGGGGCTCGATGGCGATTTCTCGATGGCGTCAGCTACGTTTAAGACAGCGTACTTCCTCCAGCACCTTGTCCCCGGATTGTTGGCGATAGTTGTCCTCATGCACTTAAGCTACGCGATTCAATCTCTTATAGCGACAGCAGTCTTAACCATAGCTTCTTTCCTACTAGCAGTCACCATAGCTAGAGCTAGAGTAGACTTAGGAGAGGTAGCTTTCAGCAGCTTTAATAGCGCGATCGCTGAGCCTCTCCCGCAAGCTCTGGCAGTAGCTCTCCTAGTAGCTGGCGTAGTCTTCGCTACAGCTCTCTACCTCTACGCCTACTTGAGACGCGAGAAAACCGTAGCCTACTTAGCGGTAGCTCTAGGAGTCCTGGTTCTAGCTTTAGCAGTTCTAGCCGAAGACTTTGGTCTCGCTGAGCCCCTCTTCGTCTCCGCGCTTAAGCTAGTCTCAGCGGTAGCCATGTCATATGGGCTTTTATCGATCAAGTCACACACAGGGCCTCTCTGCTAGGCTCTTAGGAGAGACTCTAGGCCGAACGCTCCTAGAACCACTATATCGAGGACTCTGTAGGCTTCCACGGGGTTCTCGACTTTCACCACTACAGTGTATCCGTCTAGCCTCCTAGCTCCGGGGAGGAGCTCTGCCACCTCAGCGTAGTCGGGCCTCCTGAATACCATCTCCAGCACGAGAGGCTCCTGAGCTCTCAGAGGCCGAGCTTCTCCCTCTCTCAGCCTTCTCTCAGCCTCTCTCAGCCCTGCTCTCGTATCCTCCAGGACTTTCTTGAGACTCCTGGAGACAGTAGAGTACCTGGACGCGCTCTCTTTCAGCACCACGTACACGACCCAGGGAGCGGCTTTCTCCACGTCGGCTCTCAGCTTGTCGTCTCCAGCTACGAGTATCACCGGGACTCCGTAGTAGCCTGCTACTATAGCGTTCAAGTAGAACTCGCTCACTGACACTCCGTTGATCCTAACGTCCCAGAATATCTTCCCGCTGTAGGTGTGGTCAAGAACCCCGCTCACAGTCCCGGCTCTAGGATGGTACCCTATGAATACAGCGGCCTCGAACCCTCTCTCTATCCCGTAGACCATGGAGACAGGTCTAGGAGACCCTCTCACTAGAACCACGTTATCCGGGACGCTCGGATACTCCACGTTCCCCATGAACCCGTGGCTATCAGCAACCCACACCTCATCGTAGCCCAGTCTCTCCGCCTCATCAGCGACGGTCTCAACGAATCTCCCCATCACTAGCTGTAGCTCCCTGAAGAGCTTACCATCTGGGCTGAGCTGAGCTGGGTGAAAGACCCCGGGTAGCCCCTCAGCGTCTATAGACACGTAGAGTCTTCGAGGCAAGACGCGAGAACCTCCTCGCTCCCAGCTACGAGACCCGCCTCCTAATAGTTTTTACTTAGTACTGATAAGGGTCGGAGAGTTCTCAAACCCTCCCGGGGCTCTACTATTGGCTGGCATCCTGGTAGCTGAGAAGGTAGAGAAGAGCTACGGGCTCGTGAAGGCCCTGAGGGGGGCTGACATCAGCGTAGACAAAGGAGAGATAGTGGGGCTAGTAGGCCCGAACGGAGCTGGCAAGACGACGCTGATAAAAGTATCCCTAGGGCTCTTGAGGAGAGACGCTGGCAGAGTGTTGCTCAACGGCCGCGACCCCTTAGTGGACTACGAGGCTAGAAGAGGGGTCGGTGTTATCTTCGAGAGACCCGTTCTCCCCGAGTCCTTCAGAGTCTCGGACTTCCTGGAGAGAGCGGCTAGAATCCACGGAGCCTCCAGGAGCGCTGTCAGAGACGCTGTGAAGCTAGCGGGGCTCGAGGGGCACGAGTGGAAGAGCTTCAGGGAGCTCAGCGCGGGCTTGAAGCAGAGAGCGGCTATAGCTCACGCTCTCATAGCGGAGCCTAGCTTCATAGTGGCAGACGAGCCGACGAGCAACCTAGACCCAGTAGAGAGGAGGAGGATACTAGAACTCATAGCGGAACTCAACAAAGACAGGGGGATATCCTTCCTGATATCCAGCCACATAATAGCAGAGATAGTGAGCGTAGTGAGCAAGATAGTAGCGATATCTAGAGGGAGGACTGTAGCCTCCGGCACTCCCAGCGAGATCCTGAGGAAGGCTCTCCTAGCCAGAGTCAGAGCGGAGAATCCGGAGGGCCTCGAGTCAGCTCTGAGAGACGAGGGCTTCGATGTCGAGAAAGAGGGGTTCACGCTCATAGTCAGGCTGAGCGACTACCAGGAGTACCCCAGGCTACTCGAGCGCCTAGCCGTAGCAGCCAGGCTGGGAGCAGTCATACTTAGCGTTGACGTAGCCGGGGTCTCTATAGAGGAGGTGATCAAGTCTGGCTAGCTCGAGGACTCTAAGAGGGCTTCTGGAGGTCTTCTTGATCGACTCCAACGAGGTCATGAGACCGCCCGTGATAGACCTCCTGCTAGTCTTCGTAGCCTCTCTGGGAGCAATAATAGTCGTAGTCCAGCCTGTAGCGGACCCAGCCACCTTCTCTAGAGGAGTCCTAGACCCCACTATGCTGGCTCTAGTCTTGTTCCTGGCTGTGAGGAGCGCGGCTGGGATAGCTTCGCTTACAGAGTCTGGGCTCATGAGCCTCTACCTCTCATACCCTCTCCCCAGAGCCGGGGTCTTTCTATCCATCCTGGCTAGCAGAGTCGTGGCCCCCTCCGCCTTAATCCTCCTAGTCCCTCTCGTCACATCACTCATAGTCCTCAAGTTCTCGCTACTCGACGAGATCTCGTGGATTGCTCTCTTCTACCTAGCGTTCTTGACTCAAGCGCTGTTCTACGGGTCTCTCTTCTCGCTGATAGCTGTGACTACTAGGAGTCAAGCGCTCAGCGGCGTGGGCGGAGTAGTAGTCTACTTCATCGTGATCGTGATGAACACCATCCTCCCCATCATAGGGAGGATCAGAGAGGTAGAGCTCTTGGAGAAGATAGGGCACTCTCTAAGCCTCCAGGACCTGGTCTACTACGAGTACAGAGGCACGAGGGAGATCGAGGTGTGGCAGTTCGCGCTAATACCGTCTCTCGCTGTCCTCGCAATCCTCATAGCTCTCATCTACTTCACTAGGAGGTTTGAGCCGAGATGACGCGCCTCCTCTTCAGGATCCTGACAGTCATGGCTGTAGCCATCCTGGTATCAGCCATAGTAGCTCACCTCCTAGGAATAAAGCCGGAGGGCGAGCGCTCATTCGACTTCAGGCTAGCAGAGAGCGAGGTCGCTATAATCTTCGCGACCCCCACATCTACCAAGATAGAAGCCAGAGTAGAGACTAGAGGAGCCGGCGTGGCGGTAGCGGCAGTGGCTAGAATGGACCCCTGGCTATTGTCTGAGGTGCTCAGACGGCTAGAGGCTAGAGAGGCCGGCACTGCAGTCAACTTGGCTACAGGCATCTCGTACACGTGGGTGGTAGTGAGGGGAGCGAAGCTACAAGAGCTCCTGCAGATGCTCGGGCCCTACATTGTGGAGCTCTCGCCCATCGAGGCAGAAGGGGAGCGTGCTTACTCTAGAGTGCTCGAGACGTGGGCTACACTCATAATCGCTGTCGCCTCGCCAGTGGCCGGAACCTACGAGGTCGTTGTCAGCCACAGGATCCTAGACTACCAGAGGCTCGAGCCGGCTGAAGCGGTTGCTCTCTCGGCGGTTATGATGGTAGTCTCCCTAGCGCCAGCCATCCTAGCCTGGTCGTCTCGCAGAAGAGGTCTCTCTTCGGCCTAGATAGAGACCTTAGAGACTGTAAATAGTAGCGGCTACTATCAATCCCAACGAGTTGATCGCTGTTGAGGCAATGAGCGTGGCTCTCACAGCTCTGTCTAGCTCTAGGCGCTCACCGCTCCTCCTAAGAGCTGAGACGACTACTCTCAGATAGTAGACAGAGCTAGCGGTAACGTTGACTAGAACTATCGCCGCTACTAGAGGTGACACTTCAGCTACGGCTATTGCTATCACTAGCTTACCCCAGAATCCCAAGAGTGGAGGCACGCCTAGCAGGCTTAGAGAAAGCACTGCTATAGACGTGCTCGAAGCTCTATCCCAGGAGATCTTCTCCAGGTCGCCAACATCTCTGACTAGAGAGGATAGAGCGAAGAGAGGGGGCTTTGCTGAAGCCACAGTTAGAGCTACTAGAAGCAAGCCCGCTATGGCGAGTTCGTAGCTTCTAGTGGTCTCTGGAGCTAGAGCTATGCTTATAGCGATTCCTATGAAGCCGGCGTGAGCTATACTACTATAAGCTAGGAGTTCTTGAAGTCTACCGGTCACCATAGCTGCGACGTTACCGTAGGTCATGCTAGCCAAGCCTAGCAGGAGGAGAGCCAGAGAGACCTGTTGCGCGACGGGCCCGGCTACCTCGGAGAGGAGGTAGAGCAGAGCAGCGGCGAAAGCAGGCTTGTAGGAGCCGTCGAGAACAGCCACGAGCCTCCCGTTGGCTCCCCCGTAGACAGCCGGAATCCACCAGTGGAACGGAAAGAGCCCCAGCTTGAGCCCTAGAGATGCTAAGATCATAGTGGACGCTGAGAGCGATAAGAGCTCTCTCCCGGCTTCAAGAGCAGCCGAGCCTAGAGCCACGCCCAGGATCAGGAGTAGCGTCGAGATCATGCCGACGACTCCGTAGATGACAGCTGCTCTCACGCTAGACCTGTCTCCGGCTAGAGCTACCAGAGCGTAACTTGATATGGCTACCAAAAGCCACGCGGCTAACGCTACGAGGAGGTCGCCGCTTAGAGATAAGTGGACGAGCCCTAGCAGAGCGAGAGGCACTAAGCTGTAAACACCAGGGTGCGTGAGCCAATCGTATGCAGACACACCTATAGCTAGAGATGACAGCAGACAGCCTAGAGTAGCAGATGCAGCTAGTATCCAAGAGGCTTTCTCCGAGCTGAGGAAGCCCGAAGCGGGATTAGCTCCTGTAGCCAGCACTACGGCTAGAGCGGTCAGTGTTGCTACTTGAGGTGCTAGCGATGAGAGCCAGATAGCTTTAGACCTGCTATTGGCTAGGCTCAAGAGAGGTATCGCTAGAGAGGCTACAGCATTAGAGTATAATGCTAAAAAGACTATTGCCGTTAAAGCAGTGTTCATAGAGCTCCCTCTACATACCTAAAAGTATGGCTAGCAAGACTATTGCTACAGCGAGCACTGACAGTATGTATGCTAAAACAAAGTACTGAGAGCCGCTTCCTCGAAGAACGAGTCTTACTCTATTGCCGAGAGTTCTGACAGTGGACGTTACTCTTCTATGATATAGGTTGTCTAGTGCTTGATCAGTGTCTACAGTTGAATTCGCTAAATACGATATGACTCTAGAGCAGAGATTGCAGGTGAGCCTATCTATCGAGCAATAAGCAGACAGCCAAGCTCTATGCTCTAGCTCGCGGGTAGACGGTCTCGCTCTGATATCGCTCGCGAAACCATCGATAAACGCTATGGTCGCGCATTCTGCAAAGTTATGCACAGTCCTCGCAACAAACTCTCCAAGAGTTCCCATGGCTCTAGCTAGAGCGTAGAGAACTGGGCTCATCAAGAACCTATCATAGGCTATCTCGCTTAGAGCCTTGAAAACACTCGATGAGGCCAGCCAGCTGGTCACTCTAGCCCCCCGATAGCCGTAGACAATGGCGATGGCGAGAGCAGAGAGGCTCGCAACGCTCGCTAGAGCGGCGGCGCCTAGGCTCAGGTGGATCTCCGGCAGAGGGGCTGAGAGAGAGGCTTCGACAGCTCTCGCTACAAGCTTGCTTGACGCGGGCCACGAGAGCCCCAGAGCTAGCGATGCCAGCGCTAGAGACAGGTAGGCTGTGCTCATAGCTGGAGGCTCTCCGCTGTGGCCGTTCTCCTCTAGCGCCTCTCTCTCCCGGCTTCCGAGAAGCGCGCCCAGAGTCTTCCCAGCGTAGAGAGCAGTGAGGACGGCTAGAGCGAGCCCCACGGGGGCTAGAGCTGGGCTACTCCAGGCTAGAGAGTGGAGCACGAGGTCTTTACTGAAGAACCCCAGAGTCGGGGGGATCCCGGCTAGGCTCAGGCTCCCCAGCGTCATCGCCAACGCTGCTGCTCTAGCCTCGCGCAGAGCTCCCCTCATCCCCTCGATGAATCTAGTGTGAGAGGCGTGTATGACCCAGCCAGCGGCTAGGAAGAGCGCTGCCTTGAAGACAGCATGGCTCAGCAGATGGAGTAGGGTAGCGTAGAAAGCCACTAGCGCTTCCCCGCTGCGGCCCCACAGAGCTAGCAGCCCGCTAGCGCTAGCGGAGGCGAACATGAGCCCCAGCTGGCTCGAGGTAGATGCTGCCAGAACCACCTTCAGCTCGTCAGAGTTGAGAGCGATGAGAGAGGTGAGGAGAGACGTGGCTAGGCCTACTGCGAGCACGCCAGCGTACACGGGGACTAGAACGCTAGCTAGGAGAGCTGGAGGCTCAGCGCTCGCCGCCACAGCCTCGAGAGTGAAGCCAGCTATCCTGAGGAACAGGTAGACTCCAGCGTTAACCATTGTGGCAGCGTGTATCAGAGCAGAGACTGGAGTCGGGGCAGTCATAGCTGTGAGGAGCCACTCGTGGAATGGTATCTGAGCACTCTTAGCCAGAGCTCCTATAGTCATGGATGCCGCTATGACGGCTAGCGCTCCGCTCCCCGAGAGCTCAAGCATCCAGACCCCAGCGCTGGCCGCTAGCTCCGTCAAGCTACTCGTCCCCGTGTAGCGAATCAGAGTAGCTATCCCCGCTAGGAGCCACGCGTCTCCAATCATGGTGAACGCGAGAGCCCTAGTCCCGCTCTCGGTCGGCGGGAAGAACATAGGGAAGCCGAGCCTGTACCTGCCCGGCCTCCCGACCCACTTATCGGGAGGGTTCTCGTACCAGTGGCTTATCAGAGCATAGCTACAGAGACCCGTGGCCTCCCAGCCAGCGAACATGACTACAAGGCTGTCGGCCAAGGCTAGGAGCATCATGCCGCCAACGAAGAGAGATAGCAGAGCGAAGAATCTCCCGTAGCCCTCGTCTCCCCTCATGTACTCTCTGCTGTAGACCGATATGATGAAGCCTATCCAGGAAGCTACAAGAGCCACGACTACGGAGACCCCGTCTGCTCTCACGTCTAGAGAGACTCTGGGGCTCTCGAGGATCAAAGGTCCGGGCACGAGGAGGGGCGCCTCCTCAGCTAGCACCAGCCAGGCTAGCCACGAGGTGGCGATAGCTGACACTAGGATGCTGAGAGAAGCGACGAGCGAGTAGTAGAGCTCGCTCCTCACCCTCAAGAGCATTCCGAGGAAGGCTAGCAGCGAGCCCGCTAGAGGCGCTGCCCACGCTACGTGTGTTGCTAACGCGGCCTCTATCACGGAGCACCCCCGGCTTTTAGGAGCTCAGCAGAGGCTTCGAGAAGAGGTCCTGCGATCGCTACAGTCAACATGAACAACAGTAGCCCCGTCACCCCTAGAACGAGTATAGTAGCCTTAGGCTCGTCGAACTCCTCTTTAACGCTCCACTCCCCTCGAGTCTCACCGAAGAATATCTTCGAAAGCGCCGTCGTCACGTAAAAGACTGTGGCTAGGAAGCAGAAGGTTGCTGCGACGGCTATCGCTGCGAGCGCTAGTGGAGTAGCTAGGTATGTCTCGACGAGACCGAAGAATATCAAGATCTTGCTCCAAAGACCCATAGCGGGAGGCATTCCCATGAGATGCATGAACCCGTAGACAGCTAATCCCGAAGTCACTGGGTAGACTTTCGCTAGCCCTCCGGCTTTCTCTACACTCCTCAGCCCCTCTAGCTCCATTATGAAGACTCCTGCTACCATGAATAGTATCGCTTTGCCCACAGCGTGAGCGAGATAGTGTAGCATCGCTCCAGCCAAGCCGTAGCTAGAGAGCGCGGCTATGCCTAAGAGTATGTAGCCCATCTGGCTCACGCTAGAGTAGGCTAGAAGCCTCTTTATATCATTCTCTCTCACGGCTAGGAGACCGCCGAAGACTATGCTGACGAGAGCAAGGACTATGAGAGGAGTGCTCAAGAGAGTCATGATGTTACCGAAGAGAACGAAGCCAAGTCTAGCTATGAGATAGCCAGCGAGCCCGACCATGTTCGGTGAGAGTAGCGCTGAGACGGGCGTGGGGGCCTCTGCGTGAGCGTAGGGGAGCCACACGTGGACGCCGAAGGCGGCAAGCTTTATGAGCAAGCCGAGAGTCATGAGGATTGGGATGAGAGTAGATAGACCCTTGAGTTCTACGCTGGAGTAGGCGGCTACGTAGGAGAGACTCGAGATATCAAGTATATCGAAGGAGCCCGCCTTCAAGCCGAAGTAGAGGACCCCGAGTAGTATCAGCATGCTACTCACGTGAGTCCAGACGAAGTAGAGTAGCGCTACGAAGAACCTGTCGCCGTAGCCGTATAAGGCTATTAGCAGGAAAGACGAGATCAGGGAGAGCTCTAGGAATACGTAGAGTTCGATCATGTTCGTCGACATCGCTACACCGAGCATGGATGAGGAGAACAACAGGTACATGATGTAGTAAGCGGTGAGCGACGGAGCGTGAACGCCCTCTTTCTCCATCTCGGCGATCCTGTGCTCCATGTACTTGATGCTGTATATCGAGACGAGAGACGTGACTAGAGAGACTCCTATGACCACGGGAGCAGAGAAGTGGTCTACAGCGAGCCCGAGGGCTCCGAAGCCCTGGCTCCTCAGGTCTACGTAGAGAGGGTCTCTTAGAGCTCTGTGCCCGCTCACGTAGAGATACCAGAGAGTAGCGGCGGCTGGGAGAGAGAAGAGAGCGGCCGACGCGTAGGCTACCAGCCTCACGTGCCAGACGCTCCTGAAGCCCAGAGCTCCGGCTAAGGCGGCTAGTAGTGGTGGCGTTAGTATAGAGAGCCAGAGTATGGGAGCCCCCAGGACTACCTCCTCGCTCACGCCTCCACACCCCTCGAAGCTAGACTACGTTCTCTCCTGTAGTAGGCTAGGATCAACACTATGAGCATTATCGTCTCGTTAGTAGCGATAGCCGCCAGCAAGACTAACAGTAGTGTGGCGAATTCGGGGCTAGCTACTAGCAGAGCGGCGACCATGACTATGGCTCCGTTGAACGCTACCTCGATGGAGATCAGTTGCTTGACTAGATTACTCGAGCTCACGAGACCGTATACCCCTAAGCCTAGTAGAGCGCAACCCGCTACCGCCAAGACGTCGCTGATCACCTTCTAGCACCCCAGACTCTCAGGAGCAAGAGGCCCTCGATGGCTGTCGCTAGCAGAGACAGCACTATCAGGGCCAGCGCTAGAGGGTATTCTTCGACTAGAGTGCTGGCCACGGCCTCTATGCTGACGTATGGGTGCTCGAGCGCTTTCTCAGCAATATACCCTCTCGACTCCACGTAGAGTAGTAGCGCGAGCGAGAACGCTGCAACGCCGGCTATAGCTCCCCGAGCGCTACTCTTGGGCTCGCTCTCGACCCCTCCGATCATGGAGACTGAGACCACTAGGAGCATCACTGCTGACCCCACGTAGACCAGGATGACTAGGATCGCTGGCAGCAAGTAGCCCGAGAGAGCGAGAAGAGAGGCTGTAGCTATCCCCAAGACGGCTAGGGAGAGGCTCGAGTACACTAGGTCTCTCAGAGCTACAGCAGCTACCCCTAGAGCTATCGCGGCAATCACAGCGACCAAGAGCAGACTCATCTCTCCCTCACCTTGACCAGACCCTCTTCCTCATCGATCACGTGAGCGCGGGGCTCTCCCTCCTCGGGCAAGCGGGTCGGGGGCTCTCCCGGCTCGACGGCCATGTCTTCGAGTCTCTCGTACACCTGGTCTAGGCTCTCTATGTGGGAGAGAGCGTTGGTGGGACACACGTCGACGCAGAAGCCGCAGAATATGCACCTCTGATAGTTGAAGCGAGGAGCTAGCTTAGACCGAGCCTCTTGAGAAGCCACTGCTACCATCTCAATCGCTCTAGCCGGGCACACTCTCTCGCAGCTCCTGCACCCGATGCATTTGGGTAGGCTCAGCTCTATGTACCCTCTGAAACCCTCTTCGTGAGCGACTCGCTCTCTGGGATAGAGGATCGTGAACCTCCTCCGGGGGCGGATCATGTACTTGACTCCCTCAGCTAGGACTCTCAGCGAGTAGACTAGGCTACTCCAGTAGCTCTGCCTACCCGCTTCTACCAATCTAGTTCTAGCCATAGCCTGTCACCATCAAGAGAGCTCTGAGAACAGCGGACCAGGCTATCGCGGCTACCGCTAGAGGGACTCCGACTCTCCAAGCCACGTCTAGAGCCTGGTCTAGCCTCAGTCTCCCGTATACTGCTCTAGTGGTGCTAGCGAATAGCATCACGAGAAGGGCCTTGAATAGAACGACTAGAGTTGGAGCGGCTAGAGACATGGCTAGACCTCCGCTCGGCTCAATGGGGTCCCAGCCTCCCAGAAAGACTATCGACGCTATCACGGAGTAAGCGTAGCGCTTCACGTAGACGCTAGCCATGGATAGAGCGTAGAGGACGCCGCTGAGCTCAGTGTAGGGTCCTGCGACCACGTCTGTCTCGGATTCAGCGATCTCGAAGGGGAAAGAGGACGAGGCTAAAAACATGGCGAGCACTAGAGCCGCTAGGCTCAGCGGATTCATTAGAGCTATCCAGAGATGCTGCTTCTGGAACTCGACGATCTCCACTACGTCGAGAGTACCGGCTAGCACTACAGCGGAGACTATAGAGGCTAGCATCACGACCTCGTACGTTATGAGTATGTAGGACTCTCTCAGGCTACCGATCACAGCGAACTTGTTCCCGCTAGCCCACCCCATGAACACTATCGGTAGAGAGGCGAGAACGGCTATCGCGAGAGCCAGGAAGAGAGTGTAGCTAGTGCTACTCAGAGGAGCGTACCTCTCAACGCTCGTCATAGGCAATACGAAGACGGGCGCTAGAGAAGCCACGAAAGCCAGGACAGTGAGCATGACGAGAACCGGCTTGTGAGCCTCCCGGGGGAGCACGGGGGGCTGCCTAGCCAGCCTGATTAGGTCGGCGAGCGGCTGGAGAATGCCTCCAGCTCGAGCGCTCACCCACAGAGGCCCTATCCTCCTCTGCACTCTAGCAGTCGCCTTCCTCTCGAACCACACTGCTATAGCTGAGAAGACGGCTGAGCCGAGCAAGCCCACCACGACGACGTTCCAGAGAGCTCCAGCTAGCTCGCTCATCACCTATCAGCCTCAGGCGGGAAGTAGTCTAGACTCGCGTAGATCGCTGGAAGGTCCATCAGCTTGTGCCCGGGCGCGGCATACTTCAATGCGGCCAGGTTCCTGAAGGAGGGGGTCACGAGCCTAACCCTGTAGGGCTTGTCTCCGCCTCTGCTCTCCACATAGTAGAGGACTTCTCCTCTAGCAGCCTCAGCTCTCGACACAGCTCTCCCCGGGGGGACTCGCATGGTGACCATCGTCGGGAGAAGCTTGACTACGCCCTTCTGCTCGTAGACCTCTCTGTAGAGCTTCGGTAGCTTCTCCAGCGTCTTCTCGGGGATCACCGGCTCTTTGTCGAGCTTCTCCAGCATTGAGGCTATCTGCTCGAGGATGAGTAGACTCTGCTCTATTTCGTGCACTCTCACATACGTCCTGGCTAGAGCGTCTCCCTCGTTCGCCACCGGGATCTCGAAGTCTAGGTCTCCGTACGCCTCGTAGGGCTCGCGTTGCCTGACGTCGTAGGCTACCCCGCTACCTCTCAGATTGGGGCCTGTGAGCCCTAGCTCTACAGCGGTCTTCCTCGATATTGCTCCAACGTTCTCAAGCCTGCTTCTAACCACGGGGTTCTTCAAGAAGAACGAGTCGTACTCTCTAAGCCTCCTCCTCATGAAGCGCGCTGCCTTCCTCAGGAGTTCGGAGAAGCTTCTCGGAGCGTCTCTCCTAACGCCTCCTGGGATAGCGTAGGTGTGCGTTAGCCTGGCGCCCGTTAGGATCTCGGCTAGCTTGACGAAGACCTCTCTATCAGCCATGCACCACATGTACATGGTCGAGTGGCCTATGAAGACTCCGAGTATGCTGAAGCCGTAGAGGTGAGAAGCGATCCTGTTTATCTCGCAGAGAGCTGTTCTGAGAACGCTAGCCTTAGTGGTCACCGTTAGCCCCGATAGAGCCTCTATCGCTCTCACGTAGGGTAGCGTTATGTTGCAAGCATCTATTATGTTCACGCGCTCGAAGAGAGGAATGTTCTTCAGCCACTCTCTGGTCTCCGCTAGCTTCTCTACCCCTCTGTGGACGTAGCCAGCATCCGGGTCTACCTCAGCTATCACGTCTCCATCGAGCCTCACTCTGAGCCTCATGTGGCCAGAGCCGGGGTGCTGGGGCCCCACGAATATATCGTAGAGGTCTCCGCTAACCCTCCTAGCTCTAAACACTCCAGCGCTTGCTTGCTCACCACTCAATCCTGAAGTCCCTCCTCATCACCTTCTTCTCAGCCAGCTCGGGGTCTAGGAGTACAGGCCTGAGGTCTGGGTGGTTCTCGAAGACGACTCCGAAGAGCTCGTAAACCTCTCTCTCCTGGAGCTCCGTGCTCGGCCAGACTCGAGTAAGGCTCTCGAGGCGGGGGTCGCTGCGAGAGACGTCTACGGTTAGAGCCACGAGCGTCTCGCTCTCGTCGAAGCTGGAGACCACGTAGGAGACTCTGATCCTCTCGTTCTCAGGCTCGTCGACAGCCACTACTGCCTTAACGTGGTCGAACCCTAGCTCTCTGAGCGCGAGAGCCGCCTCGACGATCCTGCTCTTGTCGACCTCGACCTCCAGCACGCCTACGTGCCTCGCTACTCTAAGCCCGGCTCTCTTCAGAGCTTCCTCGACTATCCTCGCGCGCTCGCTCAGGGAGACCACCATCTGCACGGGTCTGCCTTAGCTTCACTCAGTAGCGCTCCCGTCTTCGCCGCGACCTCCCCCCTCTTTATCTTCCTCTGTAGCTCCACTATGGCTCTAGCGAGAGCTTCGGGCGTAGGCGGGCATCCTGGCACGAAGATGTCTACGGGGACTACCTCCCAGGGCTTCACCATGTTGTAGCTGCCTCTGAAGACCCCGTAGTCTATAGCGCACGCCCCCATGGCTATCACGTACTTAGGCGGGGGCATCTGCTCGTATGTGATCTTGAGTGCGCACGCCATCTTCCTGGTGACAGTCCCCTCTATCACTATCAAGTTAGTCTGCCTGGGGGACACCCAGGGCAGGGAGCCGTACTGCTCGCAGTCAACCAGAGGGCCGTAGGCTGCAGCGAACTCGGCTCCACAACAGCCCGTAACCAGGTGCACTGGCCAGAGACTGTAGGCTGTGAACCAGTCGGCTACCTGGCCGATTCTCAGCTTGCCGGAGAGGATCTCGAGAGCTCTCCGATAAGCTGCTTCAAGAACTCCAACGTAGATCACTGCTGAGCAACCTCCACAGAGACTCTTCTAGCCTCGTAGGCTCCATACACTAAGACTGGTATCGAGAGAAGGAGTAGGAAGGCGATGAAGAGAGGAGCGGCAATGAGTCCAGCAAGCGCTAGAAAGCCCGTTACGACCAAGACCGGCTCGATGGTAGCGAAGAGCACCAGGTAGGCTACGTACTGCATCTCGAGAGGCCTTCTAGCAGAGCCCCATGGAGGATTACCTGCCTCGTACCTCTCAGCTGAGACTAGAGAGCTCCCCGGCCTCCTCGAGAGGAGCGCTAACGCGAGCACGAGAGCTCCCAAGAAGGCTGTGAGCATGAGGGGGGCTACTACGAGAGAGACCACGTCTCTCGATAGCAACTCTAGAAAACTCGTCACAAGCAGTCTCCGAGAAAGGGATACCACTAAAGACCCACTTAAAAAATTCTAGCCGAATGTAGGCTTAGACTATTGCCGAGAGCCAGGCAATAACTACAAGTATGCTATAGTCGTTGTGTCTCCATATCGTTATCGGATAATCTTTATAGTTATAAAGAAATTTAAAAAATTAGCGCAAAACGTCTTTACACAGTAGTCTAAAGCTCCTCGAGATATCTCGGAGTTACCGCAAGAGTGCTACGGGTATAGACGCTATCTCTGCTTGACCACGATAACTAGGCTCTGCCGAGTACATATTAACTCTAGAAGCGCTATAGTCAACTCAAGGAACCTACTTGACACCGAGTATTCTCGAGAAGCATGGTCTCTCTAGCGCTCTAACGCAGTGCTTCCTGGAGGTGATGGAGGCACGGCTCTAGTAGTAGTCGTCGGGGGCTTTTTCGGAGACGAAGGTAAGGGTAAGATAGCAGCGTATCTAGGGCTCGTAGACAACCCGGCTATAGCTGTGAGAACAGGAGCCGTTAACGCCGGCCATACTGTCGTCTTCGAGGGGAGGACTTGGAGACTTCGTGTAGTTCCCTCGAGCTTCATCAACAAGAAGGTGGTTCTAGCTGTGGCCCCCGGTGCTCTGATCAGGCTCGATGTGTTCTTGAAGGAGGTCGAAGAGACTGGCGTTAGGGATAGGATGTTTGTTGATATGAATACAGGCGTTATAGAGGAGAAGCATGTCGAGCTCGAGAAGAGAGACTCTGAGCTAGCTGGAGCTATAGGGTCGACTCTTCAGGGAGTAGGGTACGCTATGTCTGATAGGGTTCTGCGAAGGCTTAGACTGGCTAAAGACTTCCCAGAGCTCTCTCCATATGTGAGCGATGTGCCTCTACTTGTTAACGAAGCTCTAGACCGTGGAGAACTCGTTCTAGTCGAGGGGACTCAGGGAGCTTTCCTGAGCCTATATCACGGAACATACCCGTACGTCACGAGCAGAGACACTACTGCCTCAGCAGTGCTATCAGAAGTGGGGGTAGGGCCTACTAGAGTCACAGACGTCATTCTGGTATTCAAGTCGTACGTGACTCGAGTAGGAGGCGGTCCTTTAGAGGGAGAGCTCTCTCCAGAAGACGCGGAGAAGCTCGGTCTAGTAGAGTACGGCTCTGTGACTGGAAGGAGGAGGAGAGTCGCCTTATTCAACCTGAAGCTAGCGCAGAGAGCAGTAATGCTAAACTCTCCCACACAGATCGCTATCACCAAGCTGGACGCGCTATTCCCCGATGCTAGATGCGCTAGGAGGTGGGAGTCTCTGCCTAGAGGAGCTAGAGAGTGGGTTGAGAGCATAGAGAACGCCTTGAGGACCCCCGTTACTCTACTAGGGACTGGGGAGAGTGTGGAGTGCGTAGTAGACCGGAGGAGAGACACGGGGCTCCTCGGGTGACTCGATGTGTACGATGTTGCAGTAATCGGGGGAGGCATAGCCGGACTCTTCGCATCCTACGAGATAGCGAGATGGTCTAATGGGAGGCTTAGAGTAGCAGTCATAGAGATGGGTAGCGGTAACCCTCTCAGATTCTGCCCTATGTTTAATCCGAGAAAGCTATCGAGAGATAGAGAGTGCGCTAACTGCAAGCCGTGCAACATAATGGCTGGAGTAGGCGGCGCGGCGACTCTGAGTAGTGGGGCTCTAAACCTAAGACCCGACGTGGGCGGAGACCTAGACAAGCTAGTCGGTAGCTGGGAGGAGGCCGAGGGGTTAGTTAGGTATGTAGATGAAGTCCTGGCATTCTTCGGAGCTCCAAACAACATAATATCGCCCTCCAAGGAGGCCTCTCTAGAGCTCGAGAGACTAGCAGCAAAAGCGGGCGCTAAGTTCATCCCCACTCCTCAGAGACACATAGGCTCTGACATCATGCCGAAGGTAGTAGCTAATATGCTCGAGTTCGTCAAAGCCAGAGGAGTCACTATCTACGAGTACACTCAAGCAGTCGACATCGAGAAGCTTAATGGAGCATATAGAATCAAGACGAGTAGAGGAGAGGTCCAGGCTAGGTACGTTATACTCGCTCCCGGACGTGTGGGAGCAGAGTGGTTCTCCGAGCTGGCCAGGAGAAGAGGGATAGCTGTCGAGCCGGGCCCTCTAGACATAGGGGTTAGAGTAGAGGTTCCATCGTACGTGATGGAGCCTATAACCAAGATCTTCAGAGACCCCAAGATAGTTCTCTACACCAGGTCTTACGACGACAAGGTCAGGACTTTCTGCACTAACCCCAACGGGTTCGTAGTAGAGGAGCGCTATCCAGACGATACTGTGGGAGTGAACGGAGAGGAGTTCGCTACGCTCAAGTCGAGGAACACGAACTTCGCTCTACTAGTCACAGTAAGGCTCACGGACCCCCTCGAAGACACTATAGCCTACGGTAAGAGCTTATCGAGACTAATGACTAAGCTTGGGGGCGGAAAGCCAATAGTGCAGAGATTCGGCGACCTGGTGGCGGGCAGGAGGAGCACGTGGGCTAGGATAGAGAGGAGCGTGGTCGAGCCTACACTCAAGTCCGTTACTCCAGGCGATATAGCTATGGGCTACCCCTATAGAGTAGTCGCCAATATAGTGGAGGCTATAGAGAGACTAGACGAGATCATCCCCGGTCTCGCTTCGCCACAGACTCTGCTCTACGCTCCCGAGATAAAGTTCTACAGCGTCAGAGCAAAGGTGACGAGAGAGCTAGAGACAACGCTAGAGAACGTCTTCGCAGCCGGAGACGGCACAGGGCTCTCTAGAGGCATGAATATAGCGGCAGCAACGGGAGTCATAGCGGCTAGGAGCATACTCAGGAGAGAAGGCGTAGAGGCACCTGGCTGAGAGACCGAAGAGTATGCTCGCGCTTCAGAGAAGGCGTGACCATCTTCTCTGCAAAGAGCTCACGGCAAACGGGTTTCTCGAGAACTCGACCTACGCGCAAGCCTTCGCCCAAGAGGGCTTTGATGAGAGACGATAGACTGTGTGCCAGCGAGCTGTACGAGAGTCAGAGGGCACTATAAACCCTCCTCTATCACGATTTCAGCAAAGCCTCTCGGAGAGACCGGGAAAGCTCGAAAACGAGTAGTCAGAGAGTCGGCACGTCCGCTGAAACCATTAAAGTATTTAACCTGCAGGCTGAAGTGCTCCCACTATAGAGGGTCTGGGGGATGGAATTCCGCCAATATCTAGCTCTCTAGCGGACCCCAAGCTTCTCGAGCTAGTAGCTAAGAGAATCAGGAGAAGGCTTCTCGAGCTATACCTTAGAGACCAGGCGATTCATCTAGGCTCTTCTCTCAGCGTTATCGAGATACTCACAGTGATAATCTTCAAGTACATGAGGAGAGACGGGGGTAGCCTAGACCGCGATAGGCTAGTACTCAGTAAAGGTCACGCTGCTCCAGCTCTCTACGTAGCGCTAGCCGAGCAGGGGCTAATCCCTCGAGAAGAGCTCTACAAGATGCACGATATCAATGGCGTACTCCAAGGGCACCCGGAGATCACGATACCTGGTGTTGATGCATCTACGGGAAGCCTAGCTTCTGGATTCAGCTTTGCTGTAGGTCTGGCAACAGCCATAAAGATGAGGGGTGGAAGAGGTAGAGTCTTCGTGGTCATGGGCGACGGAGAGCAAGACGAGGGAGAAGTGTGGGAGGCTATGAGTCACGCTGCTTACAGAAGACTAGACAACCTGGTGGTAGTCATAGACAATAACGGCTATCAGCTCGACGGGCCTACCGATGGCGTGAAACCCAAGCACTACATGCCTCTAGTCTGGAGAGCTGTGGGCTGGAACGTTCTGGTCTGCGATGGTCACGATGTGAGGAGCATAGATAAAGCTTTGAGTAGAGCGCTACAATCGGAAACGCCTTCAGTGATATTCGCTTACACGACTAGAATGAAGGGAGTCCCTCTTCTCGAAGGCAAGAGTATCCAGAGACCGGGTGTAGACGTTGTCAGAGAGGCTTTACTCAATGCGTGAAGCTCTGGGGAGAGCTCTGGCAGACTTGGGAGAGATAGACGGAGACGTTGTCGTAGTCACGGCGGACGTGGGGGAGGCGACGAGAGCAGTGAGATTCTTCGAGAGATACCCTGAGAGATACTTCAATGTAGGGATATCGGAGCAGCATGCAGTAAGCTTTGCTGCAGGTCTAGCAGCTCTGGGGATGAAGCCTGTAGTCGTGGCTTTCGCCATGTTCTTGATGAGAGCCTGGGAGCAGATCAGGAACACTGTGGTCCGCATGAATCTAGGCGTTAAACTCGTAGGAACACACGCAGGGTTCAGTGATAGCACCGACGGCTCGAGCCATCAGGCTCTCGAAGACATAGCTCTCATGAGAGTCTTGCCGGGCATGACTGTAGTCGTTCCAGCTGACGCCTGCCAGGTCTCGAGAAGCTTGCCTAAGGTAGTTGAGAGCGTTAAGGGGCCAGCGTACTACAGAGTCGGGAGAGACTACTCTCCCCCCATAACCTGCGACTACAGCGAAGACTTCGTAGTAGGTAGAGCAGAGATTCTCAGAGACGGAGAGGACGTAGTCGTAGTAGGAGCCGGGACAGTGTTGTGGAACGCGCTAAAAGCAGCAGAGGAGCTCAAGCGAGTTAAGGGGCTTAGCGTAGCGGTAGTAAACATGCATACAGTGAAGCCTCTCGATGAAGAACTCTTGCTCAAATTAGCTAGAAAGACTGGAGCCGTTGTAACCGTAGAAGAGCACAGTGTTCACGGAGGGCTAGGCTCAGCGATAGCGGAGACTCTAGCTGAAAGATACCCTGCACCCGTGGAGATCGTGGGCACACGGTCTCTCGGGAGGTCTGCCAGGTCTCCCGAGGACTTGCTGGAGCACTACGGGCTAGGGGTCAGGAGCCTGGTTCAAGCTATAGAGAGAGTGGTGGAGCGTGCTAAGCGAGGTCGAGGATTTTAGAGCCGAGATAGAGAAGGTAGATAGCGAGATCCTAGAGCTTATCAGGAAGAGGATGGAGATAGTCAAGAAGCTAGCCAGAGTCAAAGCCAGTCTCGGCTTGGAGATCCGCGATCCAGCAAGAGAGCGAGCGGTTCTAGACGCGTGGGTGGAGAGAGCTAGAGCTAGAGGCGTACCGGAGGACCTAGCTAGAAGCGTGGCGGAGCTCCTCATCAAATACTCTAGGCTCGCTCAAAGACCGGCATACCATGAGACCAGGAGAGTCGCGATAATAGGCTACGGGGGTGTAGCCAGGTCTCTCGGAAGACTGATGGTTGAAGCTGGTCACGTAGTCACGATTAGCGGCAGAGACTCAGACAAGGCGGAAAGCTTGGCTAGAGAGCTGGGCTGCAACTCCGCGGGGCTGAGAGAGTCTGTAGAGCAATCCGACTACGTAATCCTAGCTCTCTCGAGAAGCGCTTTTGAGAGCGGGTTTGTCGACTCTATCCTAGAGCACGTGAGCAACGCTGTCGTCATGGATGTTCTCTCAGCGAAGAGCGGCGTTTTTGAGAGACTCTCTAGGCTATCGCTCGAGCACGGCTTCAGCTACATATCAACGCACCCCCTATTCTACCCTATCGAGCTCCCCTACGGTGAGAAGATAGTGTTGATCCCATCGCCAAGCGGGCTGAACGCGCTCCCGGAAGTGGTAGCTTTCTGGGAGTCTCTAGGCTTAGAGGTGGTGATAGCTTCTCTAGATGAGCACGAGAAAGCCATGACTGTAATGCAAGTCATACCCCATCTCTTCATGCTAGCGCTTATCGAGACGCAATCGAGAATAGCTGAGAAGCTCGAAGTGCAGAGTATAGAGAGGTTCGAGACGAGAAACATGAGGAGACTCAGAGAGAGTCTAGAGATGGTTACGGCCAACTTGAAGACAATCATGGAGATCCAGAAGCACAACCCCCACGCTAGCCTAGCTAGAGAGGAGGCAGTCAAGTCTCTGATAGGCTTGATCGAGAGGATTGGGGGTGAGACTCTGGAGTGATCGTGGCTGTCGCTAGGAGCAGAGATGAGCTCTCTCTCCTCCTCGAAGCTGTTAGAGCTAGAGGAGCTCGCTACGTAACAGTCGACCTCTATGGAGAGACAGTTGTAGTCATATGGCCCGACGATGTCCTAGACGGCATCAGAAGCCTCCCCTTAAAGCTGATAGCCAGAACCTCGAGGCAATACCCTCTAGCGAGTAGCGAGTGGAAGAGTGAGAGAACAGTCGTGGAGGTAGGCGGCGTCAAGATCGGCGGTAAGAAAGTAGTGGTCGCGGCGGGCCCCTGTGCTGTAGAGAGCGAGGACCAGATGCTAGAGGTTGCTAGAGAGCTGAAGAAGGCTGGAGCGTCTATGCTGAGAGGCGGAGCGTTCAAGCCGAGAACAAGCCCCTACGCTTTCCAAGGTCTCGGAGAGGAGGGGCTCAAGATCCTCAAGAAAGCGTCTGAGACCACGGGGCTACCAGTGGTTAGCGAAGCCGTAGACCCTCGCCACTTAGAACTCGTGAGCAGATATGTGGATATGATTCAGATAGGGGCTAGAAACGCGCAAAACTTCCCTCTCCTCATCGAGGCAGGCAAGCTCAGGAAGCCCGTTCTCCTCAAGAGAGGCTTCGGGAATACAATCGAGGAGTGGCTACTCTCAGCAGAGTACATCCTCTTACAGGGCAACGGCTCAGTGGTTCTCTGCGAGAGAGGCGTGAGGAGCTTCGAGAAAGAGACTCGCTTTACTCTAGACGTGAGTAGCATCCCTGCAGCCAAGAAGCTCTCACATCTGCCCGTTTGCGCTGACCCAAGCCACCCTGCTGGAAGACGGGAGCTAGTGCCGCCTCTAGCTCTAGCAGCTCTAGCAGCTGGAGCAGACATGTTGCTAATAGAGGTTCACCCAAGCCCCGAGAAAGCTCTGAGCGATGCGGCTCAGCAATTGACTCTACGAGAGTTCTCGGAGCTTGTCGAGAAGCTCAAGCGTGTTGCTGAAGCCTTGGGTAGAGAGCTTTGAGATCAGCGGAGTTCGACTTATGTAACACGCGGACACAGCTAGTCGTAGGGCTTGGGGCTCTAGGCGTGCTGAAGAGCTTAGAGGAGGGAGCGGTTGTCGTGCACAGTGCTAGCATCGAGCCAGAGCTTGTTCTCGAAAACCTGAAGAACCCATCTCTGATTCTAAGGATTCGCGATGGCGAGGAGGCGAAAGACTTATCTAATGTTCTCGAGCTCCTGCGAGAGATAGCGGTCAAAGCTCCCCCAGCTCTGCAGTGGATAGTCGCAGTAGGGGGAGGCACGGTTCTAGACGTAGTCGGCTTCGCGGCATCGATATACAAGAGGGGGGTTAAGCTAGCGAACGTCCCCACTACTCTCCTAGCTATGGTCGACGCGGCACTAGGCGGGAAGAATGGTGTTAACTTCGCTGGAGCCAAGAACATTCTGGGCACCTTCTACCACCCAAGGCTAGTTGTGTCTGATACGAGATTCCTGGAGACTCTACCCGAGCCCGAGGTCTCCAACGGGATGGCTGAGGTGGTCAAGTACTGCGTTACTCTAGACAGAGACCTCTGCGACCTTATCGCTGAGAAGCGCGAAGAAGTTCTAAGCAGAGACCACGAAGTCTTAGAGGAGGTCATATATAGATCGGCTATGAATAAGATGCGAGTGGTAGCTCAAGACGAGAGAGAAGAGAAGCGGGTAAGGACCGTCTTGAACTTCGGACATACTGTAGGGCACGCGATAGAGGCCGGGAGCGATTTCAGAGTACCCCATGGGAGAGCTGTAGCGGTAGGGATGGTCTGCGAGAGCTTGCTAGCCGAAGAGCTGGGAGTCTCTAAGCCTGGTTTGGCTGATTTCGTGAAAGGATTGCTCAATCTCTACAAGCTACCCTCCTCGGCTAGAGAGCTTGGAGTGCTTCTCGATATCGAGAAAGCCGTCTTAGCTCTAGGCAGAGACAAGAAGAGACGCGGTGACTCGATAGATATGCCTCTACCAACCGATATAGGTAGCTGGAAACGCGTGCAGGTCTCCTTGAGAGAGCTAGAGGTGCATGTAGAGAGATGCTTAAGATAGACGCTCAAACCAAGCTTTTCGGCATTCTCGGCGATAGGATAAGCTACACTCTATCTCCAGCTATTCACAACCTCGTGTTCAGCAAGACGGGCTTCAACGCTGTATACCTAGTCTTCGACGTGCCGAGAGATAGGTTTCAGCAAGCGATAGAGGGGCTACTGGCTCTAGCAGAAGGCTTCAACGTCACAACCCCCTATAAAGAGCAAGTCGTGCTGTATCTCAGAGGTCTCGATGTATCAGCGGAGAAGGTCGGAGCAGTGAACACTGTGCATAGAGGCGTAGGCTACAACACAGACTACATGGCTGTAAAGCAGCTCGTGTGGGAAGCAGTCGGCCGACTAGCTGGAGGAGAGTGTCTAGTAGCCGGAGCTGGGGGAGCGGCTAAAGCGTCGGCTCTCGCTCTAGCAGAGCTAGGCTGCACAGTCAGAGTACTCAATAGGACGAGAGCGAGAGCAGAGGAGCTCGTGGCTAGACTCAACACTCTCGCTCTCAACGCTACTGTCGAGGATAGATGTGAACGAGTATACGATGTCCTCGTGAACGCTACTCCAGACCCCGAGTGGGTCTTAAGGCAGGGGTGTGAAGCGAGAGAGCTCGCACTAGACCTAGTGTACAGGCCTGTTGTAACTAAGCTGATTGCGCGTGCTTTAGAGCGAGGAGCTAGAGTAGTCACCGGTCTCCACGTCCTGATCAGGCAGGCTCTCTTAGCGCAGAGCATATGGCAGAGTAGAGACCTCGGGTATCTCGAGGAAGAGGTGAGAGACTATCTATGCCTGGAAATACTTTCGGGAGAGTGCTTAGAGTAACCACATTCGGGGAGAGCCACGGGAAAGCTGTAGGCGTGGTAGTCGACGGAGTACCTGCAGGCCTGCCTCTCGATGAGAGCGATGTGGCCTTCGAGCTCTCCTTCAGGAAGCCAGGAGGCCCCTACACGTCTCCCCGTAGGGAGGAGGACGAGCCCCACATAGTCTCCGGAGTCTTCAACGGCAGGACTACCGGGTCTCCGGTAACGATACTGGTTTACAATAAGGATGTTGACTCGAGCGCCTACGAGGAGATAAGATTCAAGCCTAGACCAGGGCACGCCGACCTCCCCTACATCATGAAGTATGGGCTCGAAAACTGGGACTATAGAGGAGGGGGGAGAGCGAGCGCTAGAGAGACTGTTGCTCGAGTAGCCGCGGGAGCGATAGCCAAGAAGCTGCTAATGCTAACCTCTACAATCGTAGCCGGTCATCTGCGAGCTCTAGGCCCTTACGAGATCGACTTCGAGGCTCCATTCGAGGAGATTCTATGCTCTAGACTAAGCCCTCTCAGAGCCTGCAGGAAGAGTGTTGAGGAGGCTTTCTTGAAGCTAATCGAGGACGCCTTGAGGAGACGCGATAGCCTAGGTGGAGTCGTTGAAGTCATAGCTAGAAACCCTCCAAGAGGTCTCGGAGAACCGGTCTTCGATAAGGTGAAGGCAGACCTCGCTAAAGCAGTGTTATCAATACCCGGAGTAGTGGGGTTCGAGTACGGGCTCGGCTTCAAGCTAGCGAGAATGTGGGGTAGCGAGGCAGCAGACGAGATCATCGTGGAGGAAGGCAGACCTAGATGGAGGCGCAACGTCAGTGGAGGCATTCTAGGGGGGCTCACGACAGGCGAGGATATAGTTCTAAGATGTGCTTTCAAGCCTACGAGTTCTATCGGGATAAAGCAGAAGACTATAGACTTGAGGACCATGAAGGAGACAGAGTTAGTCGTAGAGGGGAGGCACGACCCAGCCATAGCGGTGAGAGGGGTAGCGGTAGTAGAGGCTATGGTAGCGATAACTCTCGCAGACCATGCTCTAAGAGCGGGAGTCATAAACCCCGTTAGGCTCAACGAGAGAGAAGCGGAGGTCGTCGAGGAGAACTGGAGGAGGTATAGAGAAGCGTGTGGGCCTATGCCGGCATCTCGGTAGTTAACGCTATACCCTCAGGCTTAGGCTCGACGATGGCAGTAGACCTCAAGGTTAGAGTAGAGGTCCTACCGGGAGAGAGCGGGGAACACACTCAGCTAACGAGAGCTATCCTCGATTACTTCAGGAAGAGCTACGGAGTGCCGGAGCTAGCTATCCGAGTACACTCCCCTATCCCTCCAGGAGGCGGTCTTAAGAGCAGTAGCGCTGTATCCGTGGCTCTAATAGAGGCTATTGCCGAGAAATTCGGCATAGGGGGAGTCTACCCGCCAGCTCTTTCAGCAGAAACGTCTCTCATAGCTGGAGTCTCTGTAACCGGAGCCTTCGACGACGCGGTCGCAGCTTACCATGGAGGAGTATCGTTCACAAATAACCTCAAGCGTGAGATAATAGCTCTACGAGACCCCCCACTAGACCTAGTTGTCGTCATAAACGCTATAGGGGGGAGGAGAGCACTCGACATCGACGCTCTCAGAAGGCACTCAGAGTTCTTCGGAGAAGTGTTCTCTATAGCTTTGAGAGGCGACTTACTTAAAGCCATGACTCTCAATGGGATGATGATAGCGAAGACGTTGGGCTACGATATAGAGACTGTTAGGAGAGCTCTCTCTCTAGGAGCGCTAGCAGCAGGAGTGAGTGGGAACGGCCCCTCGCTCTTCGCTATCACAAGAGAGGGAGACGAGGGCCCCCTACTCGATTTGTTTATAGCCAAAGGAGAGGGCGAAGTAATCGTAACCCGCCCGGCTGAAGTCGTGAGGCAGAGACTTTGAGAGCATTCATAGAGCCCTCGGTGGTCCGCGGTGTTCTCACAGCTCCTAGGTCTAAGAGTCACGCCATAAGGCTGATTATGGCGTCCCTCATAGCTCCCACGGAGATCGAGGGTATCCAGCTGTCGGGCGACGTGGAGGCAGCTTTGAGAGTAGTTGAGGCTTTTGGAGCGAGAGTTGAGCTTGTCGGCGATAGAGCTAGAGTTACTCCACCTCAAAGCATACCGAGAGAAGTCAGAGTACACGTGGGGGGCTCAGCGACTACTCTGAGAATCGCTCTAGCGATAGCAGCAACTCTAGGTGTAAGCTTTGAAGTCGACGGCGATGAGACTCTCAGAAGGAGGCCTCTCGACGCTCTTCGAGAGGCTCTAGCGGATACTGGCGTGCGCTTCAGCAACTCGAGGCTCCCTCTGCGAGTAGAAGGCAGGCTAGCGGATAGCAGAGTAGAGATTAGGGGCTCTGAGAGCAGCCAGTACATAACGGGGTTCATGATAGCTTTCTGCATGCTGGGGAACGGAGAGATCTCCGTAGTGCCTCCTCTCGTCTCGAAAAGCTACGTCTACATGACGAGCGAGGTGCTGAGCCTCTTCGGGTGCTCGACTAGAATCAGTGAGACAAAGGTCGAGGTAGCTAGGACTTTCTCTCCGAGAATAGTGAAGGAGAGAGTCTGGGGAGACTACGCTCTCGCATCGTTCTACGCAGTGTCAGCGCTCACGACAGGAGGGAGTCTGACTATTCTAGACCTCCCAGAGCCTAGAAGCTATTTCGGAGACCACTCCATCGTGAAGATATATGAGAGAATGGGGGCTGTGAGCGAGTACAGTAGTGGAAGCTGGAGAGTAGAGTCTAGAAGCGAGTATGAGGCTGTAGCAGAAGACTTCGAAGACGCTCCAGACCTGCCTCTCTCCGTGGCTCCTCTAGCGGCTCTAGCGCGGGGGTGCAGTGAGCTCTCAGGCGTCTCGAGACTAGCAATCAAGGAGAGCGATAGAGTAAGAGCTGTAGCCCACGTGCTTCGGTCGTTCGGAGTCGATGTAGAGTACACTGGGGGAGCCTTGAGGATTTGCGGGAGCGCGGAGAAGCTAAAGCAACAGGTTAGCGTGCAGAGCTTCAAAGACCATAGAGTGGCTATGATGGCAGCAGCTCTAGCTCTTCGAGTAGGAGGGGTCGTGGAGGAGGCTGATAGCGTTAACAAGAGCAACCCTAGATTCTGGAGCGACTTAGCTAGCGTCGGGGGCAGAATAAGGCTTGAATAGAAGACCCCTCATAGTCGCATCTCTACCCGTCAGGTCTCTAAGCGATATAGAGAAAGCTAGGAGAGTGGTGGGGCCGGACCTAGTCGAGCTAAGGCTAGACTACGCTGAGAGCTTGGCTGAGATACCGGTCGAGCGCGTAGCTACTCTAGACCGCTCAGTCATAGTCACGATAAGAGAGCAGTCCGAGGGGGGAGTCAAGCCCGTAGAGTCTAGAGCTAAAGCGCGTTACCTGCTGAGACTCCACGAGCTAGGAGTACTCTACGATGTAGAAGCGTCATTCATAGAATCTAATAGCGTGCCCTACGAGGGGAAGATAGTGTCAGCACACTACTTGAGAAGACTCCCTACAGAGAGCGAGCTACAATCGCTCATAGAGAGGTACGCTGATAGAGCGTTCTGCGTCAAGATAGCTATCCAGCCAGCTCCAGGCTACAGAAGGCTACTCTCGAGCGCTCTAGACCTAGGGTACGACAACGTGGCAGTCATGCCTCTAAGCTCAGACCCCCGTGAGAGACTAGCATTCGCTCTACTCGGCTCTATGCTAGTCTACACTTATATCGAGGAGCCCACGGCTCCAGGCCAGCTTAGATACGACGACTTTTTGAAGATATGGAGAAACATCGAGGAAACCCTATCACTACAGCAGCATCTAGAGCGCTAGCTCGAGCTCGCAGTAGGGAGTAATGGTGGGTCTCGAGTAGCTAGAGGCGGGCTACAGGTCAAGAGCGAAAAGAATTTAAACTGTAGAGGGTTTATAGCGGGTTCGGCTGAGATGATGTGTATTCACTAATAGCTCTCCAGACGGGCTCGAGACACGCTCCTCTCCTCTAGGAGTAGACTCTCGACTAGACGAGGTCCAAGCGAGAGAAGTCTTGGGGGCGAGGGCTTATTGCATGCTTGGTTAAGCTCGCTATACCCAAGGGGTCTCTCGAGAGGTCTGTCTTCGAGTTCTTCGATAGAGCGGGACTTCAGCTCGTGGGTCGCGAGAGAAGCTACAAGCCTATCTTAGCAGGAGACCCCGAGGTCTGCGTTAAGATACTTAGACCTCAAGAGATACCGCTATACGTCTACGAGGGCTTCTACGACATAGGGGTCACGGGCTTAGACTGGGTTATAGAGCACGGGCTCCAGGATAAGGTTGAAGAGCTGTTGAAGCTAAACGTGGGTAAAGTCAAGCTCGTGGTAGCGATTCCGAAAGAGTGGCCTATAGAGAGTGCTGAAGAGTTAGTGGATAGGTTTGCAAGAGAGCAGAGAGCTCTGAGAATCTCGTCAGAGTACCTAGTCATATCGTCAACATACATAGCTAGCAGAGAGAGCTATAGGAGGCACTACGGCTCATCGAAACCCCTCATTGTCACTCCGTGGGCTAGATGGGGTGATAACGAGATGGTTAAGATAGTGCTGTCTTTTGGAGCAACTGAAGCCAAGCCTCCGGAGGAGGCTGACGCGATAATAGACGTCTCAGAAACCGGGACTACTCTTGAGAGCAACGGATTGAAGATAGTAGATGTAGTGATGGAGTCTCAGGCTGTGCTAATTGCTAGCAAGGAGAGCTTGAGGTGTGAAAGGAAGAGAGAGAAGATACTGGACCTGCTGGCTGTGATGAGAGGAGCTGTTGATGCTAGAGCCAAGTACCACATATTCCTGAACGTGAGGAAGGAGAATCTAGAGAAGCTACTCAGAGTCTTGCCGGCACTCAAGAGCCCAACTGTGAGCCCTCTCGCAGACCCCGACTGGGTCGCTGTAAACACAGTCATAGATAAGAGCGACCTCATCAAGCTCATGCCTACACTCAGGTCTCTCGCTCAAGGCCTGGTAGTCTACGAGCCTAAGCTCGTCATCCCTCTAGAGGAGCTAGCTCAGGGTGGTGTCGGATGAGAGTCTTCGAGGTGTCTTCTAGAGAAAGCGCGGAGACGCTAGCGAGAGCCATCAGGCTAGAGCTAGACTACGATAGATACATTGAGGCGGTTAAGCCTATAGTCGCGGATGTCAGAAAGCGGGGCGATGATGCTCTCATAGATTACGCTGAGAGACTCGATGGAGTGAAGCTCACTAGAGATAAGCTTAGCGTTGAGAAAAACGAGCTAGAGATTGCTCTAAGCGAGGTGGAAGCCGAGAAGCCGGCTCTCGTAGACTCTTTGAGGAAGCTAGCGGATAGAGTGAGGAGCGTAGAGCGGCCTCTATCGAGCATCGCTGGAGCCTCGTGGACTATTAGAGTAGATGAGAGCATAGTGGTTGAAGAGGAGGTCAAGCCAATCGATAGCGTTGCCTGCTACGTGCCGGGAGCCATGGCGCCATACATATCGACAGCGGTCATGTGCGGAGCTACGGCTAGAATAGCTGGAGTCAGGAGAGTAGTGGCTTTCACGCCCCCCAGGTCTCTATCCAAGAGTCTTCTAGCAGCTCTAGCGATAACCGGGTTCGATAAGCTATACCTAGCTGGTGGAGCCTATGGAGTAGCGGCTCTAGCGTACGGGACTCAGAGTGTTGAGAGAGTCTCCAAGATAGCGGGGCCCGGCGGGCCGTACTATACGGCAGCCAAGATCCTGGTATCGCGCGACGTCGGGATAGACATGCTCGCTGGGCCCACAGAGCTCGTAGTCTACGTGGATAAAAGAGGACTAGAGCGAGAGATAGCTCTCCACCTAGCAGCTCAAGCAGAGCACGGCGAATCCTCGACTATAGTGGCTGTAACCAGAGACAGAGAAGTGGCAGCTAATCTCTTGAGAGTCTACGAGGATATCAGCGAGAAGCTCTACGCTTACACACGCGGTAAGCTCGCAACCCCAAAGATCGTGGTGGCAGACAGCCTCTCTCTAGTCGCGGAGTTCATCAACTACATGAGTCCCGAGCACGTCGAGATTTGTAGCGATTCAGGCGAGATAGTCGACATGATTGAAAACTATGGAGTACTCATAGACGGCTGTGTCTCAACAGCTATAAACGACTACTACTCAGGAGTCAACCACATCCTCCCTACATCGGGATGGGCTAGATGGAGAGGAGGACTCTCTGTCCTCGATTTCCTAGTCGTGAGGAGGAGAGTTAAATTCAAAGGAGGGAGGAGCGATTTAGAGAAGATAGCTAGAGAAGTAGAGCCGATAGCCGAGGAGGAAGGCTTCCCCCTCCATCTGCTATCGATAAAGGGTGGGTACTGAGTGCAGTTGTGGAGAGAGCTTTGCTCTCGATTGAGCGAGCTGAAGTACGAGAAGCCTTCTGGTCGATGCGCTCTCCCTCTAGACAAGAACGAGAATCTACTAGTACCCAAGGAGTTCATCGAGGAGCTAGTCTCGAGAGCCGTGTCTGAAGCCGACCCTAGACTCTACCCGGCTCCAGAGCTGGAGGCTGAGCTAGAGGAGGCTCTAGCTAAGAGGCGCTCGGTAGACCCGGATATGGTCGTAGTGACTAGTGGAGCCGACGAGGCTATAAGCCTTCTGCTAGACGCTGTTAAACTAGCCTCTCGGAATCCTAGCCCTCTCTCGGTATCTCTAAAGCCTAGCTATAGCGTCTACGTATCGCTAAGCAGAGTGAAGGGCTTCAGGGTAGAGTTTGTCGATATCGAGGAGGAGACGTTCAGAATCGAGGCAGAAGACTTGGCTGAGAAAGCGTCTAGAGCTGATGTAGTTCTACTGTGTGACCCCAACAATCCTACAGGCAACAGGCTGGGTAGTGAAGTCGTGAGGAGCGCTGTAGAGAACGCGGGAGGCTTAGTGGTTGTCGATGAAACATACCTCATGTTCGCGGACGACTCGAGAAGCATTGCTGGCAGCAGTGAGAACCTAGCGGTAGTCGGGTCGTTCTCTAAGACGTTTGGGCTAGCTGGCTTAAGGCTGGGTTACGTCATAGCAGAGCCTCATCTAGCCGGACTCCTGAAGACTCTCAGACTCCCCTACCAGGTGAACTCTATCGCTCTACGAGCCGGACTGCTTGCTCTCACGCTCTCCAAGTACTTCGAGGAGTGTGTGGAGAGAGCTCGAAGGATTAGGAGGGCTCTAGTCGCTCGCTTAAGCGAGGTCCCGGAGCTCAGAGTCTACGACACTCAGACTAACTTCATCCTAGCCAAAGCGGCAGTCTCGGCTAAGCGCTTGAGCGAGGAGACCTCTATGAGAGGAGTGTGTATCAGAGCATACGAGGGGCTGTTTAGGAGGGGGGACTCGTACATCAGGATCTCTCTGCCCCCCGAGAATCTACTAGGCTATGTTGAGAGCGTGATACGTGATGGAGTTGAGGCAGCGAAGAGCTCGTATTGAGAGAAAGACGAGAGAAGTCGATATAGTCGTCGAGATAGACCTAGATAGAGCAGGCTACAGCGTAGAGACGCCCAGCGTCTTCCTAACCCATCTTCTCGAGACTATGGCTCACCACGGGGGTCTAGAGCTGAGAGTTAGAGCCTCCGGAAACATGGCTCACCACGTGGTGGAGGATACTGGGAGAGCTCTAGGCGAAGCTCTAGACAGAGCTCTGACAGACAGAGCTGGCATTAGGAGATTCGGGCACGCGGTCATCCCCATGGATGACGCTCTAGTCCTGGTAGCCGTAGACCTCGTTAAGAGACCGTATAGCGTGGTGAAGCTCGAGCTGAGAGGGTACACAATAGAGGGTCTCGAGGGAACTCTAGTAGAGCACTTCTTGGAGACTCTAGCGCTATGGGGTAGATTCACGCTACACGTAGTCAAGCTGAGCGGCAGAGACCCTCACCATGTCGCTGAAGCAGCTTTCAAGGGACTCGGGATAGCTCTCAGAGAAGCCTCCCGCCTAGTCGGTGAGAGCGTTTCTAGCGTCAAGGGTGAGATGTAGTGGAGATACACGTAGCTCTAGACATCTACAGAGAGAGCGTGGTTAGAATGGTGAGAGGCAGAGTGGAGAACCTCATAGTGTACTCACGCGACCCTCTAGGCTTCGCAACTAGGATCCTCGACACAGGGCTTAGAAGAATCCATCTGGTAGACCTAGAGGCCGCTATAGAGGCTAAGAGTGTGAGCGAGAACGTGCTCAAACTCGCTGCAGACCTCAAGAGCTTAGGGGCATTCGTAACGATAGCGGGAGGAGTCAAGACTAGGAGAGACTTGGAGAAAGCTCTAGAGGTAGCTGATAGAGCCGTCGTGGGGTCAAGCGTGTACAAGGGCGTTCTCAGAGGAGAGGAGGTCGTAGAGATGGGAGGCTCTAGAGTAGTCCTGGCTGTCGACGCTAGAGACGGCAGAGTCGTTATAAGCGGCTGGAGAGAAGAGCTCTCTCTCACTGTGGCAGAAGCGATAGAACATTATTCTAGAATAGGGTTTCAGCGCTTCCTAATGACTAGCACTACCAGAGATGGCACGATGTCGGGTCTCAGCGAAGAAGAGCTATCCTGGGTCCCTCGTAGCTATAGAGAGCGTGTTATCTACGCTGGAGGCGTTAGATCTCTTAGCGACATAAGGTTGCTCGCTAGAGAAGGCTTCGGGGGCGTTGTCTTAGGTAGAGCTTTCTACGAGAAGCTCGTAGACCCAAGAGGGCTCCTCGAGGTGGAGAGTGTTGAGATACGTTAGAGTAATCCCGTGTCTCGACACATACAGAGGGGTTTTAGTGAAAGGCGTTGGATTCGAGAACATAGCAGCGATCGGAGACCCGGTGGAGTACGCTAAAACCTATGAGAGTGAGGGTGCCGATGAGATCGTGGTGCTCGATATAGGAGCTACTCCAGAGGGGAGGAGCTTTCTCAGAGAACTCGTTGCCAGGATCTCAGCGGAGGTCTCGATACCGGTAACAGCCGGAGGAGGCATCAGGAGACTCGATGACGCTCTAAGCCTAGTTAAAGCCGGAGCGTCCAAGGTCTCAGTCAGCACTGCAGCAGTCCAAAACCCTCTCCTGATTAGAGAGCTAGCGCGAGAGCTAGGCTCGAGCTCAGTAGTGCTAGCTATAGACGCTAAGATGACGGAGAGAGGGTATAGAGTCTTCACTCACGGCGGCAAAGTCGAGACCAATCTCGACCCCGTAGAGTGGGCTATCAGGGGAGTCGAGCTGGGAGCTGGAGAGATCCTGCTGACATCAATAGATGCTGATGGACGTAGAGCTGGCTACGACTTAGAGCTGATAGCTCGCGTAAGCAGAGCTGTAGACTCTCCAGTGATAGCTAGCGGGGGAGCAGGTAGTCTCAAAGACTTCGTGAACGCTGTGAGAGCAGGAGCTTCAGCTGTTCTCGCAGCCTCGGTATTCCACTACAGAGTCTACACTGTGAGAGACGTGAAGAAATACATGAGAGAAAACGGGATAGCTGTGAGACTATGACGGAGCCCTTGGAGATTAATCAGCTACTAGACCTCATAGATTTCGAGAAAGCAGGCGGAATAGTGCCCGTCGTGGTTCAAGACTATAGAACCAAGGATGTATTGATGCTAGCTTACGCTAATCGCGAAGCCATCGAGAGAACAGTGGCGACAGGCTTGGCTCACTTCTGGAGCAGGAGTAGGAAGAGGCTGTGGCTGAAGGGAGAGACTTCAGGGAATATCATGAAAGTCGTAGAGATAAGAATTGACTGCGATAACGACGCGATACTCTACCTAGTAGAAGCTACAGGTCCAGCCTGCCATACGGGAAACAAAACGTGCTTCTTCCGAGGTCTCCGGATTCGGTCTCAGCGATGACTGCTAGCTTTCGCTAAGTCAGCGACTCTCCTGGCATACTCTAAAGCTCTAGCTACGAGCTGTCTGTAGGAGCCTAGATATGACTTGTAATCTAGACTCTCTCTGATCTCATCTGGTGTGAGAAGCGATGATATCACAGGGTCTTTCTGTAGAGCGTTAGCAAAGCTTTCGTCTCCCCCAGTCTTCCTCAATACCTCTCTGATAATCGCGTGTGCTCTATGTCTGGGGACTCCTTTCTCGACGAGTTTCATCATGACAGACTCGGCCATGATCGCTCCTCTCGTGAGCTCCAAGTTTCTAGCCATAGCCTCTCTATCGACCACGAGAGATTTCAGCATTCTCTCAGTGTCTATCAGCATCTGGTCTACTGTGAGCAAGAGGTGGGGGATGAGTACTCTCTCAGCACTGCTATTCGTTAGGTCTCTTTCGTGCATCAAGACTATGTTCTCGAGAGCAGCTATAGAGAGAGACCTGGCTATCCTAGCGAGCCCCGATACCCTCTCTGCTGTCACCGGATTCCTCTTCTGCGGCATAGTGCTACTCCCGACTCTCTCCTCTCCCTCGGAGAGCTCGCCGATCTCTGTTCTCGAGAGCTCTCTCACCTCTAGAGCAAGCCTATCGAGCTGACTGGCTAGTATAGCTAGAGCTGTAGCTATCTCAGCAAATCCATCGCGAGGAGCCACCTGCGTCGTTATAGCGTGAGGCTCTAGACCTAGACTCGAGCAGGCAGTCTCCTCTACCACTAGCCCCCTATCTTTCCACGCGGCCATAGTCCCCACTGCGCCAGAGATCTTGCATCTCACAAGCCTCCTCTCTGCGTCGAGAATCCTCTCTAGACCGCGGGAGAGTTCGTAAGCGAAGTTCGCTAGCTTGAAGCCGAGAGTTATGGGGACAGCGTGCTGCCCATGTGTTCTACCCGCCATCAGGGTCTCAGCTTCCCTCAACGCTAGCTCGGAGAGGACGTCTATGACTCTCGCCAACCTGTTTTTAACTATAGCTAAAGCATCTCTCAGTATGAGAGCCCAAGCAGTGTCGACTATATCGTAGCTCGTGGCTCCCAGATGGAAGAATCTACCGCAGGGCCCGCACCTATCTCCAGCTATCTGCGCTAAAGCCGCTATATCGTGCCCTATCTTGGCTTCTAGCTCGTAGACCTCTCTAGCAGTGATCTCTTCGACGCACGATTTAATAGCCTCAGCGCAACCTCTCTCTGCGAAGCCAGCCTCCTCTAGCCCTCTCAGAAGGGCTATCTCGACGTCTAAGAGCTTCTTAACCATAGACTCTGCGGTGAAGAGCTCTCTCATCTCCCGAGAGCCATACCTCCACTCGAACACACATGAGAACCTAAGCTCGTCCACGCTATGTCACCAGCTTCTCTAAGCACTCCTGCTCGATGCACTCTCGGATCTCGATAGCGATCCTCCTCCCTAAGCTGATAGGCTTTCCGAAGTAGAGCTTGCTGTACTGGCTCCCGACCCCCATATAGGCGTTCGTCCCACCGCCTATCCTCAACGCTACATCGAAGACCACTACGTCCAAATCCTTTGTCACCATGAGTTGGAGCGTGAAGGGGCCTATGACGCCCGGAGGCTCGATCTCTCGAGCGGCTTCAACAAATCTATCGCCTATCTCGAACAGCTTCTCCAACAAGCTCTCTCTAATCGTCACAGGCTCGTGACCCACCTCTATCATCTCGACGTCAGCGTGCTCGGAGAGCTCTAGCTGGATGGGCGCGGGTAGTCTCAGAAACCCGTCTATGTCAGTCTGTATCCTTCTATCTACGCTCAGAATCTCCACGTCTCCTCTAGCTATGCTCACGAAGTAGTTCACGTTGAAGTGAGCTCCGAGCACGAGCTCCTCTATGGAGGCGTGTTTGAGGTCCTCTTCTCTAATGACTCCCCTCTCCGCTAGTCTTCTAGCCTTCTTGCTTAAGTCGTCTCTATCTACTGCTACGAAGAAGCCTCGTTCTACTCTCTTCACTGCATGAGGAACCTTGACTATGACTGGTCTATCCACTTCGTCTATAGACGTGAAGGTCTTAGGTCTCCTTATCCCAGCTTTGTCCAATATGGTGTAATAGTTTTTGAAACCTACCCTCTCTTCGTATCTCAGAAGCCATCTATTACCGAATATGGGTAGAGGGAGGTTCTCCTCTATCGCATCGTAGCCCACGTATACAGCGAAGCTCCTATTGGGGACGAGTATCGCGTTGTATGACCTCAGCTTGCTTACGTTCTCTGGTTTCACGATATCAGCGAACTTGTCTAGCACGATCGCTACATCGACTACCCTCCTGAATCTGAGGTATGGTTTCTCCCTCCCCTTCTGGCAGACAGCTACTGTCTTGAAGCCCTCGTCTTTAGCTCCGTCGAAGACGTCTAGAGCGGAGTGGCTGGCTATAGAGGCTATGGAGAGAGCTCTCAGGTCGTATCCATCGAGTAGACTAGAGGGGTCTATTCGTGCTCTCCTCTCATAGCTCAAGCTTCTCGCCTCTCCAGGTCTCGATGAGTACTCTACCAGAGCCTCTAGCTATGGTGCCGATAACGCTAGCTCTAAACCCGTGTCTCTCTGCTAGCTCGATCAAGTCGTCAGCGTTCTCAGGCTTAGCGGCGACTACTAGCCCTACCCCCATGTTGAAGACTCTATACATCTCCTCTGAGGAGACGCTTCCGAGCTCCTGGATCACCTCGAAGACTCTGGGGGGCTTGGGAGCGGCTATGCGAGCATCTAGAGCAGGCCCCAGTATCCTCTTTATCTTGGTGAAGCCTCCGCCCGTTATGTGAGCCGCTCTCTTAGCTAGCCCTAGCTGGTAGGCTTGGAGGAGTAGATTCGAGTAGATAGCTGTAGGCTTCGAGAGCTCCACGCTTAGATCCAGGTCGTCTACGCGAGAGCTGAAGGATAGACCTTTATGCTTAAGGAGTCTCCTCACTAGAGTGTAGCCGTTTGCGTGAAGCCCTAGGCTCTCGACTCCGACAAGAACGTCCCCCTCTTCGAGAGACTCTACCTCTCCCTCCTTGAGGGCTAGCACGGAGCAGACTACGTCTACTCCTGACGCTAAATCTGGGAGTATGGCTGTCTCTCCTCCGAGGATGACTATTTTTGACTCTAAGGCTGCTCTCGCTATACCCTCCATTATCTGCGCGAAAGCCTCGTTGTCTGCTTCAGGCATCGATATGTAGTCGACTACGGCTAGTGGTCTGCCTCTATCGCAAGCAACATCGTTCACATTCATGGCTATGCAATCCCATCCAGCAACCCATAGCTTGTTGAGCTCTCTCAGCACTATGGTCTTCGTCCCAACTCCGTCTACGTGAAGCATTAGCTTTAACCCATTTAGCTTCATCGATGCACCATAGCCTCCTAGGCCCTCGACTTCTACCTTGAGCTGCTCGCTGACAGCTCTAGCTGCCGCTAGAGCTATCTCGTGGAGACTCCTCTGCTTCGGTATGCTGACTCCTGCGCGCTCGTAGGTCCAGGCTTTTTCTCTCACTGTGCAACCCTCAGCTTCGAGGCTGCTCTTCTAGCCTTCTCTAGAGCCTCTGCTACGCTAGACCCTCTAGCTAGAACGACTGCGACCCTCCTACCAGGGTAGGTGTAGGGTTTCCCGAAGACTCTCAGGTCGACTCCCGGTATGCTTAGAGCCTCGTATACTCCGCTGATTCTCGGAGCCCAGACGTCTCCTCTGTCAGCGTAGACTGCTATGCTGGCTGCTGGAGACACTACTCTAGGCTTAGGGACTGGGAGTCCTAGAGCTGCTCTCACGTGTATAGCGAACTCGCTGAGCTCCTGGCTAGCCATGGTGACCATCCCTGTATCGTGCGGTCGTGGAGCAACTTCGCTGAAAAGCACTCTACCGTCTGCTGTCAGGAAGACCTCGACTCCGTATATGCCTAGCCCGCCTAGGCTCTCCGCGATCCTCAAGCCGATGGATCTAGCGGCCTCCAAGACTCTAGGCTCTCTCTCTGAGGGTTGCCATGACTCGATGTAGTGGTACTGCCCGTATCTCCAGTGCTCTACGGGCTCGCAGGTCTCTGTGGCTACGCCTCCGTCTTCGGAGACGTATCTGTAGGTGAGTATAGTGAATTCCGTGGCTAGGTTTAGGAACTCCTCGACTATGACTCTCCTACTCTTGCCTCTAGCGTGCGCTATCGCGTACTGGTACGCTTTCGCTACACTCTCTCTACTAGACTCGCTGACCTTAACGTGACCCAAACCGCTACTACTCATCTCCGGCTTCAGGAGACACGGGTACCCTACCTTCTCGCAGGCCTCGTAGGCCTCCTCCTCGTTAGCCGCTATAGCGTACCTCGCTGTAGGAAGCTGGAGAGTCTCAGCGGCGAATCTTCTCAGCTCTATTCTATTCATTGCTATCCCGACGGCTCTAGCGTTAGGCACAATCGTGTAGCCTCTCTCTTCTAGCTCTTGGAGAGCATCTGTCGCTATAGCCTCTATCTCTGGGACTATCAGGTCAGGCTTTTCTCTCTCTACTATCGCCTTGACGGCATTGGGGTTCATCATGTCGACAACGTATCTCCTATGAGCTACATGCATAGCTGGCGCCCAATCGTATCTATCGACGACCACTACCTCGACTCCAAGTCTCTGAGCCTCTATAGCGACCTCCTTGCCGAGCTCTCCGCCCCCCAACATCAGTATCTTCAAAGAGTCTCCGAAGAGGGGGGTCGTGAGGAACTCTCTACGGCGCAAAGACTCCACCTCCTCTATCTCTCTTGACCCCCGTAACTAGGGGGTTCTCTATCACGCCCTCCCCGGGGAGCCATACGAGCTGCCTGCCTAGTAGCCCGCGGGCTGCTCGAGAGAGATAGACTCTCCTGACTCTCTCTGCTAGCCTAGCTCTCTCTTCTATCACTCGAGGCGACCCTACGTCGCTCCTATGGAATAGCGGCCACCCATCGAGACTAGATACGTTGAGCACCGCTTTCTCCGATTTCGTGTACGCTTCTCTATAGCTCTCGCCACTACACACGATCTCGACTACTCTAGACCCTTTCGTGTAGACTCTCCCATCTATCTCCTCGACGCTAGCGTATAGAGTGATGCATCCTAGCTCCGAGATCCTCCTCTCATCGACTACTACCGCGTGGCCTGTCGCAGCTTCTCTGTCATCAGGGTAACCTGAGGGAGCTACGGCTTTGACCACGCTGACTAGCCCATCCTTCACTCTAATCTTGGCTCCAGCGAGTCTCCTCGTAGCTGCTCTCTCCAAGACTTCGAGGAAGTCTGAGTCCAGTAGGGGCACTAGGTTGGCTATCTCGGGGTCTCCGAATCTGCTATAGAACTCTATCACTGTAGGCCCCCAGAGCCCTGTTAGCATCATCTGACCCGCGATCGCTCCGACATACGGCTTCTTCTTCTCAGCCTGTAGAGCCTTGAGGCTACTCTCCACGATCTCTATGGTCTTCTTAAACTCGCTCTCTGTTATCATAGGTAGCAGATAGCCTGGACCCATTATGCTACCCATGCCTCCAGTCTCCGGGCCTATGTCGAACTCGTACGCGTGGGGATTGTCTTGAGCTAGAGGTAGAGGCAGTAGTGTCTCGCCGTCTGTGATTACCTGAGCTGTGTACTCCACTCCCTCTACTCTCTGCTCTACGAGGATCTTGTACTCTATGTCTGAGTAGGAGCGCATCATGTCGTAGAGCTTGTCTATGTACGTTCTCTTAACTCTGCTCTTGTCTACGCTGAGATACGCTTTAGTGTCTCTCAACACCTTGACGCCCTTGCCTCCAGCTTGTCTAGCAGGCTTGACTACCACGTCTCCAGCGAACTCGATGAATTTAGAGGCCTCATCGAGACTCTTGAATGCCTTGAAGAAGAGCCTTCCAGGAATGTTATACTTCCACATTAGGCTTCTAGCGAAAACCTTACTCTTCTCTATCTCAGCGCAATCAGAATCAGCTCCGAAAACAGTGAACCCCTTCTCTCTCAGAGCATCGGTTACTCCAGCGAACTGAGGCTCCTCGGGTCCTACTACGATGAGGTCTGGGTTTACGAGCTCCGCTATTCCGACCACATTACCAGGCTTGGTTGTAGACGCTACGAACCAAGAGCCTCTAGACTCCTCAGCTTCTCTCTTCAGCCCGGGGTTTGCGTAATCCATCACCACGTAGACTCTGGGCTCGATAGAACTCGCTCTAATAAGCTTCACGAGAGCGTGCTCTCTGCCCCCTGACCCTACTACCAGCACCTTCATCTCTCTCTCACGCTCCCAAAGCACTTATCGCAGACTCGTATGCCTCTCGCTTCAGCTTCTCGCCTCACGTCCTCTAGGGAGAGCCATGTGAGCGAGTCGACTTCCAGATAATCCTCTATGTCGGAGCTCGTGAGGTTTGCCGCGACTAAGCTATCCTTATCGAACTTCATCAGCGAGTAGGGGCACTTCTCCACTATCGGCGGGCTCGCTACGAGGAAGTGGACCTCCTCTGCTCCAATCCTCAGTCTCAGCAACTGAGAGACAGTCTTTGCTGTCGCTCCCGTGACCATGCTGTCATCCACTATGGCTACTCGCTTCCCCTCGATAGAGCTCCTGATAGGGTTCATCTTCAAGTGGATCGCGATCAGCTTGTGTAGAGGGCTCGACTTCAGCATCGACCTGACTCGCTTAGTGGGAACGAACGCGATATCGTAGGGTTTTCTTAACGCGTTAGCCAAGCCTATCGCGTAGGGTGTAGCGCTTTCGGGAACTCCTACCACAACGTCTACTCTCTCACGTTGTTGCATTCTATCAGCTAGCCGAGCTCCTAGAGCCTTCCTGAACTCGTAGACGCTGACTCCGTCGACTATAGAGTCGTGTCTAGCCATGTATAGTAGCTCGAAGAGGCATAGCCCGACTGGTCTAGCTCTCGTCCTCCAGCTCTTGACGAGCCTCCTCGAGACCAGAATGCTCTCGCCAGGCTCTAGGTGGCGCTTTACGTCTCCATCAAGAACGTCTATAGCCGAAGACTCGGAAGCTACTATCGCTAAGTCGAAGCCGTAGCCTCCGAGAGCTAGAGGAGTGAGCCCTAGAGAGTCTCGGTAAGCGATTACATCTCCTCTATCCGTCAATGCTATAAACGATGGGAGATCGTCGGCGAGCTCTGGCTTCTCAAAGAGGTCTAGCCACTTCTCGAGTCTATCACTAGCCATAGCTGAAGCTATCGCGGAAGCGACCTCCTCTAAAGCTTCATACTCTCTGGAGGCTATCACCGCGACTCTGCGCCCCGACGCTTCCCCCATTGCGTATACAGAGCTCGCTTGCCTAGAGCGGAGCACACCGGCTACGGCTACAGAGTAGCTTCGCGAAGACATCTTACTCAAAGACTTGAACTCCTCGCACGATACCTCAGCTCCATCGCTATAGCATAAGAGGTAGATGCTGTCACCTCTGTGTCTTAACGATAGCAAGCCGTATCTAACCATGGGCGAGACGTTCCAGATATCGTCGAACGCGAGAACGCCGAGAAGCGCTGTCAGAGCCCTCCACCCCGGTTCCACAAGTCGCGTCCTCGAGTGAGAGGGCACTCTCCCGAGAAGCAGGCTGTGCAGAGCGAGTCTAAGCCTATGGCGTTCCTCAGGCCCTCGATTGTGTTGTGGTGCAAGCTAGCAATGCCGGCTAGCGCTTCTCGCAAAGACTCGTTGCGAGCAGCTAGGTCCTGTAGTTTCATCTCGCTACTTATCGGGCAGGGGTGTGCCAGCCTGGGGCTCGCGATCCTCAAGTGGATTTCTCGAGCTCCCACAGACCTCAGCTTCAGGGAGAGCCTGCGTACAGTCGTCCCTCTGACTATAGAGTCGTCCACGATGATTATAGACTTGTCTTTCACAACGCTCTTCACGATTCCATACTTAGCGTCAGCAACGATATCTCTAACCTCTTTGGGAGCTAGGAAGCTTCTGCCAGTATACCTGACAGTGTAGACGGCCTCCTCTAGAGGTATACCGCTCTCTCTACTGTAGCCTAGAGCAGCTACGCGACCGCTCTCAGGTAATGGCACGACTATGTCTGCCTTCACGAACGACCTTCTAGCAACCTCTCTCCCCATATTGAATTTAGCTGAGTAGACGGAGACGTTGTTGAAGACAGAGTCCGGTCTAGATAGATACACGTACTCGAAAGCACAGGGGGTAGCTGTAGTAGCCTCAGCTCGAGACACCTCTAGGCTCCTTCCATCGAAGGAGAGGACAGAGCCAGCGTCTAGCTCTCTCCACTCGAAGCCCAAGCTCTGGAGAGCAGAGGTCTCAGAAGCTACAGCAATGTAGGAGTCTGAGGTAGCGTAGGAGAGAGGCTTGAATCCCTGAGCGTCTTTCGCTGCGACCAGCCTAGGCTCTGAGGTGATAGCTATGAGGCTGAAGCCTCCCACAGCTGTCTTAACCAAGGTCTTCACAGCTTCGACCACGTCCCCTCCATGCTCGCGGGAGAGAACGGAGAGCACTCGAGCCAGAGTATCTGGCTTATCCTCGGTCTCAGCTAGCCCCAGCGAGGAGGCTATCTCGCTCAGATTGAGTATCTTGCCGTCTATGGCTACAGCTATCTCGAAGCCATTCAGCTTGTATGTAGCAGGCTGAGCTATGTTGAAGCTCTCTCCAACGTACCCCACTCCTCCCAAGACCTCTCTCTGGCTCCCGGTACCTCCATCAGCTCTCCTTATCGACGCGAGTAGGAGGCTGTGCCACCACCCTTCGTTATAGTATCTGGAGGCTATCGCTCTCCTGTTTTGCCTAGAGAAGAGTACGGATAGCCCTACGGAACCCCAGCCTCTATGCATAACCTCGAGTAACAATAGCGATAGATATGTGAGAGGGCTGTCTCCACCCAGGTATCCCGCGAGCCCTCCCAAGAGGCTTCACTTCTCCTACATGACCTTCGAGGGATTCTCGTAAGCAGATCTAGCTTCCTCCATGTCTATACTGAAGACTTCCCTATTCTCGAATCTGAACACTGCCCTCTTGCCTCTAGTAGTTCTCCCTATCACGCTAGCGTCTACTCCCAGCCTTCTAGCGAGCCTCAGCAGTCTCTCCAGTCTGTCTCTACGGACTTCGAGCAGGTATCTCGCTTGAGTCTCCGAGAAGAGGAGCTCGTCTAGTCTCGTTATGCCTCGAGACGGCACAGTGTTCAATTCGATCTCGAACGCTAGACCCCCGGTTATCGCCATCTCTGAGAGAGCGGCAGCTATACCGCCTGAGCTCACATCGTGCGCCGCTAAGACTAATCCTTTCCTTATAGCGCTTCTAACGAAGAGTGAGTGTCTTAACTCGGAGGCGGGTCTAGGCTTTGGAACCTCTCCCTCCTCGATCCCGTGCACCACGTATAGATACTCAGTGGCTCCGAGCTCTGGATACGTTGTACCTACTGCGACTATGTAGCTTCCCTCCTCCTTGAAGCTCATGCTCATCACGTTTTCAACATTATCGACTCGACCTATCCCGATTATGGCTGTAGTCGGCTTGATCTGCCTGCCGGTCTGGTCTGTATTGTATAGGCTGACCTTGCCGCCGACGACCGGCACGCCTAGCTCTTTGCTCATCCACGCTACTCCTTTGACCATCATCTCAAAGTACCAGAACTGCTCCGGCACCTCTGGGTTGCCTGCATTGAGCTGGTCTACTATAGCTAGAGGCTTTGAGCCCACAGCCGACAGGTTTCTGAAGCACTCTCCCACAGAGTTAGCTGCTCCACTGAATGGGTCTAGAGAGGTGTAGCGCGGGTTAGCGTCGCCCTTAACGGCTAAGCCTCTACCTCCATCGTACGGTAGCCTTATAACAGCAGCATCGCCATAGCCCGGCTTGAGGACCGTTCTGCCTCCTACATCGCTATCGTATAGTTCGAATATCCACCTCTTGGACGCTACATTAGGCGATGAGAGCACCTTTAGTAATGCTTCAGACAGGTCTCTCGGCTCTTCGGGTAGCCTCGGGGGAGTGAGCCCTTTGAGCGCCTCGAGAGGCGGGCGGGACTCTCTCTTGATTGCTCTAGGCTTGGCTAGCTCTCTGGCCGGCACGTCTGCTACGAGCCTGCCCTCATAGTAGGCTCTCACTCTACCCGAGTCGTCGAAATACCCTATCACGCTATAGCTTAGACCTAGCGATTCAAGAGTCTTCGAGACCTCGGCTATCTTAGAGGGCTCTACTACTAGCATCATCCGCTCCTGAGTCTCCGATACTAGAAGCTCGAGGGGGGTCATCCCTTTTACTGCATGAAGCCTATCGAGGTATATCGTTGCCCCGAGCGAGTGCTCAGCAGCTGTCTCAGAGACAGCTGTCGTGAGCCCTCCTCCACCAAGGTCTTTCACGTAGCGCACTAGCCCGCGGCTACTTAGTTGAAGAACAGCCTCTATGAGAAGCTTCTCTACTCGAGGGTCGCCTGTAGGCACGACGCTAGACTGCTCTCCAGCCTCCTCCTCGAGAGGCTTGGATGCGAAGCTACTGCCTAGCACTCCATCTCTCCCAGTAGGTCTACCTATCACCATTATCGCGTCCCCAGCTCTCGGAGCTCCAGTAAGGAGTCTGCTCTTCGGGAGGACTCCAACACAGCCCACGTTCACGAGAGGTTGCTTATTGAAGATTGGGTCGAAGAAGGAGTCTCCCGCAACCGTGGGGACACCTATTCCTCTACCGTAGTCGCTCGCACCTCTCACTATGCCCTTAATTAATCGAGAAGCGTGTTCGTCTCTCGGGTCTCCTAGGTATAGGAGGTCGAGTATAGCTACCGGCTCTGCTCCGAGTGTGAGTATGTCTCTGACAACGCCTCCAACACCAGTAGCGGCTCCATTGTACGGGTCTACAGCGGACGGGTGGTTGTGACTCTCTATCTTGAAAGCGACCAGAATCCCGGGGAACACCTCGACGGCTGGAGCGTCTCTACCAGGCCCTATCACTACGTGCTTGCCCTCAGTCGGCAGTAGTCTAAGGAGGAGTCTGCTACTCTTGTAGGAGCAGTGCTCGCTCCACTGAGCTTCAAACATGGCCAGCTCTTCGAGCGTCGGCTCTCTCCCCAGGATCCTCTTGATCTCGTCTATCTCAGCGCTACTCAGCGTCATAGAGTCCCCTCAGATTTTGCTGAGCTAGAGCTTGAACGTCGTCTACTCTTATATCAAGCCTTCTAGCTAGCTCTAGGTAGGCCTCGATCAGGGCTCTCGTGTCTCTCGTCTTCCTGAAAATCTCCTTGTCTAGGTGTCTCCCTTTCTCATCTATGACTCTGAAGGTGTCTCCCGATATCTCGTCGGCTAGCACTATGCTCCCGTCTTTCGCGAAGCCAAACTCGAACTTGATATCGACTAGTAGCAACCCCTTGCTCGAGAGGTAGTCGTACAGAACTCTGTTAGCCTTGAGCGAGACTTCCTTAACGAGTTCGAGCTGCTCCTCGTCCAATACGCCAGCGTATAGCACGTCCTCGGGTAGCACTAGCGGGTCGTGGAGAGAGTCGTCTTTATAGTGGAACTCGACGAGGGGGGTGGTGAAGAGCTGAAGGCTCTTGAACTTGGGCATTCGCTTTAGGAGAGACCCGTAGGCAGCGTTTCTCACGATCACCTCTAGAGGTATCATGTTGAGCCTCTTCACAGTCATCCTCTTATTGCCATCGAACTCTAGCATGTGCGTGTCTATCCCCGAGCTGGATAGCAGAGAGAATAGGTGTGCAGAGGTTCTAGCGCATAGAACGTCCTTGCCGGGAGCCTTGGCTCTTATCGCTCCATCTCCTGCCGTCACGTCGTCCTTGAACTCTATGATTAACCTATCTGAGTCTAGCTCGTAGACAAGCTTACTCTTACCCTCGTATATGAGCTTCAATGTCATTACATCCGACCGATTCTCAGATACCTAACGAGATCGTATTTATCTACTACGTTCTAGAACTACTCAACATAATCGTTAGTTTGACCTATTCAATCACGTCATTGAATTGACTGAACCTCATGGACATTTAAGCAAGCGATCACAGCATAGCTGATATAGTCTCAGAGGTCTCCTTCGAGAAGCGAGGAATAGGCTATGGAGTCTCTTAGAGCGCGTGGAGGCATAGTTGAGAGCGTTCTTCCCCACTACGACCTCGACAATCTCTCTATCGCTACTCTAGCCAGCCACTCTGCTCTCCAAATACTCCACGGCGCTAAGACAGAGGGCTTTAGAACACTGCTGGTTGTCGAGAAGAGGAGACTGTGGTTCTACGAGCAGTTCAAGCATCTATCTGATAGATTCGTGGTGGTTGACGAGTGGAGAGAGCTCTGCAAGCCCGAGGTCGTGGAGACTCTGCGAGAAGAGAACAGTATCCTGATACCGCACGGTAGCTTCGTCGAGTACGTGGGCATGGATTGTGCTGAAGGAGTAGAGCTACCTATCTTCGGCTTGCGGTCAATATTCAGAGTTGAAGCTAACCAGCATGAGAAGATGAGGCTTCTGAGAGAAGCCGGGATCCCCACGCCTAGAACCTACGAGGTAGGAGAGCCTTTCCATGGGCTGGTTATAGTCAAGCTTCCTGGAGCTAAAGGAGGTAGAGGCTACTTCATCGAGAAAGACCCCGAAGCTGTGAGGAGGAGAGTAGAGAGTCTCGTAGCCTCCGGCGCTATATCCTCGCCTAGAGAGGTCATAGTGCAAGAGTACGTCTTAGGGGTAACGGCTTACGTGCACTACTTCTACAGCCCTCTCTTCGATAGAGTCGAGATACTGGGAGCCGATATCAGGTACGAGAGCGATATCGATGGAATATCCAGAATCCCCTCTTGGCTCGCTAGCGGCACTCTCGTAGACCCTACTTTCACAGTAGTGGGCAACATCCCTCTAGTTCTTAGAGAGAGTATTTTAGTAAAGTACATGGAGTATGGTGTGAGATTCGTTGAAGCTACCCGGAGGCTGAGCCCTCCAGGCATCATCGGACCTTTCTGTCTAGAGTCTGTTATCGATAGAGACATGAATATCAAAGTGTTCGAGTTCTCTGGGCGCATCGTGGCTGGAACTAATCTCTACGTGGCTGGAAGCCCCTACTCATACCTCTACTGGAGCGAGCCTATGTCTATGGGGAGGAGGATAGCTAGAGAGATTAAGGAAGCCGCTCGAAGAGGGGTCTTGGAGAAGGTTCTTACATAAGCTTATTCTAGCTTAGCGGATAAAGTCTCTCTCCTCATCTTCTCTCTGTGCTCGCGTAGCTTCTCGACTAGCTCGGGGTACTTGAGGCCCAGTATCCTGACAGCTAGGAGTGCAGCGTTTCTAGCAGAACCTATGCCTACAGTGGCTACGGGGACTCCTGAAGGCATCTGGACGATTGAGAATAGCGAGTCGAGGCCATTCAGATACTGGGATGGGACGGGAACCCCGATGACTGGTAGGTGAGTCAGAGAGGCTACGACCCCGGGTAGGTGGGCTGCTCCGCCTGCTCCAGCGATTATGACCTCGATTCCTCTCTCGGCAGCTGTCATGACGTACTCTCTCAGCTCCTCTGGAGTTCTGTGAGCAGACAGGACTCTGACCTCGACGTCTACTCCGAACTCTCGAAGAGTCTCGACAGCTGGCTTCATGACCTCCCAGTCGCTCTTACTACCCATCAGCACAGCTACTCTAGGCATCTCTTTTCAGCCGAGTCGACGTGATGAAAGTGGATTCAGCTTAAATCTAGTAGCTTGCTCACTCTGCATGCGAGACGTTGAGGTGTTGGAGTAAAAAGCTTTCTCGGAGATTCTCTACGCCATCATCGGAGTAGTCGAGAGTAGCTAGGAAAGCTCTAGAGTAGGCTTCTGCCGGTATGCGGTAGCTCGAGTAAGCCTCCTACTTCCTCCTAGAGAAGACGATCACAACGTCTCTATCATTGTTCTTGATTGTCTCTATCGCCTCGTAGCCTCTCTGAGATAGTATCACTTTCAGCGCTCCCGGAGAGACGAGACTAGGGTCGAGCCTCACTCTGACCGTGTCCGGCTTCTCCGCCTCGACTCTACTAGCTAGCCTGCTGAGAGCAGCTGAGGGGCTATCTCCACAGGACCCGCCAGGCCTCATGTCTACCTCTAGGATGCTCGTCACGCCGCTCACCGCCTTAGGAGATCCTCTCTAGACTCTTTATCTCTGTCTCACATACTCTCGTTCTTCAGCCGAGCTAGCTCGCGCTAAGACGCGTAGATGTCTGAGCTAGCGGGTTACGAGCCTGAGCGAGACTAGTCTAGGCGGGGCTCCTGCCTCCTCCAAGGTCTTCCGCTATTATCTCGGCTACTCTCCTACCGCTTAGTAGCATCCCGCCGAATATCGGGCCCATTCTAGGCAACCCGTGGACAGTGCATACTGCTACCCCGGTCACGTAGAGCCCGGGAGCTACTCTGCCAGTGTTCTCTACTACGAGCCTCTCTGAGACCTCCGTGTAGTTCGACTTCTCCCCAGCCACCTTTAGCCCGAGCTCAGGTAGCTTCCTAGCTGCTATCGAGACTACCTCTGCATCGTGCCCCGTGGCGTCGACTACTGCTCTAGCTTCAGTGTAGAGAGGGTCTACATGCATACCGCTCTCTTTTATGGGGCTCCAGACCCAGAGGACTCCGGATATTCTGAGAGGCTCGCTCCTGTATATCACGTCCTCTACGTGAGCCCCCAGGAGTATCCGGGCTCCAGCGTCTATAGCTGCGCGCGCCAGCTTGGCTATGAGCTCTACGGGGTCCACCAAGTAGACTCCGTACTCTGTCTCGATGTATCTCACCTGGAATTCCTCGAGCACAGGGACTGCCTCCTCCTGCACTGCTATCCTAGGCAGCATGTTGCCTCCGGGGCCTGTGCCTCCCCCGAAGGAGAGTCTTCGCTCGAAGACGAGCACCTTGAAGCCTCTCTTGGCTAGATAGTATGAGGCTGTGAGACCCGATGGCCCCGCACCCACTATGGCTACATCGACCTCAGAGAACTCCTCTAAGTCTCTGGAAGCGTACTTGATGATAGCTCTGCTTATGCTGGACTCTCTCAACCCACCGCTCCCCAAGCCTGGCACCAGGCGGCTGAGCAGGCTCCAGGTATAAAAGCGTGAAGTCTGAGAGCTACTCGCTCTCAGCTAGAGCGTCAAGTACTGCTCTTCCTACCCTCATGAATACCCCAGCTAGCTCCTCCGTCGTTAGGAACACTTTGCCCGCCTCTTCTCCGTAGAGCACGTTGCAGACTACGAGCACGGATGCTGTCTTGAATCCTCTGAGCCTGCCTAGAGCGAAGAGCGTGGCTGTCTCCATCTCGATAGCCACGAAGCCGAGGCTGGAGAGCTTCTCCGCCAGCTCTCTGCTCTCAGTGTAGAACGCGTCACTGGTGAACACTGCTCCCTCAACGAACCCCACTTCGTGCCTTTTCAGAGACTCCATGATCCTAGCTGTTAGAGCCACGTCGGGAGACGCTGGGAGGCAGAAGCCGGGCGCGTACTGGCCTAGAGCACAGCCTCCGTGAAGATAGCCTGCTCCAGTTGCTACGACGACGCTGCCTACGCTCACTCCAGGCCTCAGACCCCCAGCTGTCCCTAGCCTCACGATTCTCTCCGCTCCGGCTTGCCTTAGCTCCTCGAAGACTATGGCTGCGCTAGGCCCCCCTATCCCGTGACTCGCCACGCTTACAGAGCGCCCTCTGTAAAGCCCGGAGACTACCTTGAAGCCTCTGTGAGTACTCACTACTCTCGCTTCCTCCAAGAGCTCCGACAAGACGTCTACTCTAGCTGGGTCGCCGCAAACCAGGACGTCTCGAGCCACGCTACCTCTCTGTACTCTCAGGTGGAGCGTCAAGACCCACCGCCTGCTCGAGGCTAGAGCGGCTAGAACTTAAGAGCCGCGACTCCTCCCGAGCGTGGAGCAGGTGCCAGATTGTGGCGAGCAAGGTCCCCGTCGTAGACCTCCACGAGGACATATCGACTTACTTCATGTCACACGGAGGCGGTCGCCCTCTCGCAGACTTAGACGAGGACGTCGAGGGGAGAGACGCAGACCTGCCTAAGTACAGGAGAGGCAATGTTAGGGTCGTCTTCGCGGCCATATTCCCCGGCGTGGAGACCTACAAGGGCCGGAGAGCCGTCCCGGGAGTGTCTTTCAGAGCTCCCCAAGCGGTCGCCATGGAGCAGCTCTCGATCTACTACAGGCTGGCGGAAGCCCACCCAGAGGTCTCTATAGTTGAGAGCTTGAGTGATATCGAGAAGTGCCTCTGGGGAGAGTGGAGGCTCTGCCTCCTCCTCCACCTAGAGGGAGCGGATGCTCTAGAGGAGCCCAGCGACCTCTACCTCTTCAAGAGGCTCGGGCTGAGGAGCCTCGGGCTGACGTGGAGCACGAGCAACAAGTACGGTTCCGGCTGCTGGGCTAGGAGAGATAGGGGGCTGAGCGACGAGGGGGAGGAGCTCGTGAAACTAGCGAACAAGCTGGGCGTCATACTAGACCTGGCTCACGCGAGCAAGAGAACGGCTATAGAGGCGATCGAGGCTTCCTCGAAGCCGCCTGTGATAAGCCACGCTAACCCGAGGAGGCTGGTCGACACTCCTAGGAACGTCGACGATGAGGTGCTAGAAGCTCTAGCCTCTAAGAGGGGAGTGCTCGGCATCACTGCTCTACCACACCTGCTGACTCAGAGAGCCGACCCTTCTCTAGAAGACATCGTGGAGCACTTCGCATACGTTAGGGAGGTCTACGGAGCAGACGTTCTAGCCATAGGCACGGACTTCTTCGGCTTCCTTGGGAGAAAGCCCCCGAGAGGCTTCGAGTCCATAGATAGAGTCGCGGCGCTCCTAGCAAAGCTGGCTGAGAGAGGGTTTACCGACAGAGAGGTAGCCAAGGTGGCCTACGAGAACGCTCTGAGAGTGATCAGAGAGAACCTGAGCTAGCGTCCTGCGCGCTGGAAGCGAGATTCCCTCTCTCTCTCCTCCACAGCTCTGGAGGTGGAGCGGGGCGAGGAGAGGCTACGACCCCGTAGCTCTAGCCAGAGTAGTAGCCGAGAAGGTGACTAGAGCCAGCGGAGGCTCAGAGCTAAGGCTCTACTACAGGTTTAGGCTTGACAGGTGGTACGGCGGGATAGCCACGGGGGATGTCATAGGTTGCAATCTAGCATGTGTCTTCTGCTGGAGTGCTAGGTTCAAGAGCTCCTACGATATAGGCTTCTTCCTATCCCCTAGGGGGGCATTCGCGAGGCTTAGAGAGCTCCAGTCTCGAGGAGGAGTCCCCCGGGTCAGGCTCAGCGGAGGAGAGCCGACTATAGGCAGAAGGCACCTCCTAGAGCTTCTCTCAGCTTTCTCCGAGACGGGGGACACAGTGTTCGTGCTCGAGACTAACGGCATACTTATAGGTCACGATGAGAGCTACGCGAGAGACCTAGCGAGATTCCAGAACGTGGTGGTGAGAGTCTCGATAAAGGGAGCTGAGCCAGAGGAGTTCTCTAGGCTGACGGGGGCAGACCCGGGAGCGTTCGAGCTCCAGCTTAGAGCCATAGAGAACCTGGTGAACGCGGGGTTCAAGCCGGGCGAGGAGGTGTACGCTGCGGCAATGATAGGGTTCAGCAGAGAGGAGGCTGTGAGGAGCCTCGTGGCTCGCCTCGAGAGCATAGACCCGAGGCTCAGCGACGTGGACTGGGAGTACGTGATCCTCTACCCTCACGTCAAGAGGAGGCTTGAGAGCGCTGGCCTCAAACCGATAAGAGCAGTGGAGCCTGGGAGGATACCCGAGGAGATGGTCTGAGCTGCGGATGAGGAGCCTCCACCAGAGCCGAGTCTGTGAGGTTATTGCACGTCGCCGACGCTCGCAAGAGAGCAGGGGATGGGGAGAGGCGGGCTTACTCGAGTGGTGAGAGAGCTCGCATCAACCGACCCTTCTAGAGCCTCCTCCTCTCGGCTAGAGCTCTCTCCACTGCCTCCAGGAGCTCTCTCGTGGCTCTCCTCACGTCCGGGGAGGCCATGACTGCTGATATGACGGCTACTCCGACCACTCCTGTCTCCATGACCTCGCGGACGTTGCTAGCGTTGATCCCCCCTATGGCTACCACGGGTATCCTGGATGCTTCCACTATCTCTCTGAGGCCTCTCAGCCCTATCACAACTGCCCCCTTCTTGGATGACGTCGGGTAGACTGAGCCAGCTCCCATGAAGTGCGCTCCCTCAGCTTGAGCTCTCTCAGCCTCCTCCACGCTGTGAACCGAGGCCCCCACTATGAGGTTGGGCGCTATCTTCTCTCTGACCAGCCAGACCGGCATGTCTTCTGCTCCTAGCTGGACTCCATCAGCGTCAGTAGCTAGAGCCACGTCTACTCTATCGTTCACGAAGTAGAGAGCACCGTAGTCTCTAGTGAGCCTCCTGACCTCTCTCCCGATCTCGACCATCTCTCTGGTCGAGGACTCCTTGAGCCTCAGCTGGATAGACGGGGCTCCGCCCTCGAGAGCCTCTCTCACAGACTCGACCACGTTAGGCTTCAGCCTCTTATCCGTGATCACTATCAGCTTGAGAGCCTCCTCTAACCTCACTCAGAGCCCCTCGCGTAGTGGTGAAGCTCGAGAGCTTAACGCTATACCGCTCTAGCCTCCTCGAGGAGCCTCCTAGCTCTCTCCGCGTCTAGCATGGCTCCAGCTCTGCCCCCATCTCTGATATAGGACCCCACTATTACCCCATCGCTGACTCTAAGGTATTCTCTCACGTTCTCCGCTGTGACCCCGCTGCCTACGAGGACTGGGGTCGGGGAGAGCTTCCTGATGACGGCTACCAGCTCTAATGGCGGAGCTTCTCCTGTTCTGAGCCCAGTCACGATCAGTGCACTGGCTCCGCATCTCTCTACGTGGTCTAAGATTAATTCTTTCACGTAATCCTCCACAGAGCCTTTAGCGATAATGGCGTGGCCTGCCTCGATTAGAGAGAGCGCTAGCCTAGAGCTTGCTGCGTGCTTGACGAGCACGTCAGCGTAGACCTCGACTCCGGGATAGTTCACTCTAAGGTCTCTAAGCCTGGGAGCCTCGGGCTCGAGGACTCCAGAGTCTGAGAACACGACATCGGCTAGAGCGTTTACTCTGATGAATCTAGCCCCCGTGGCCACAGCTACAGCGTAGGCTTCTCTACCGGAGTTCCTGAGGAGGCTTAGCCCAACTGGGATGCTCACTGCTCTAGCGACCTCTCTGGCCACGACAGTGAAGCTCGCTAAGCTGAGGGGATCCGAGACTCTCTTCTGGTACGGCTTGTCCCCAAAGTTCTCGACGATCACAGCATCGTAGCCCAGCTCCTCTAAGACTCTAGCCTCTCTCACCGCTCTCTCGACCACAGCCTCCAGGCTCCACTCTACTCTAGCAGAAGACCTAGGGAGAGGAGGCAGGTGGATCACCGCTATCACATTCCTCCTCAAACTCTACACCAAGCCCCCTCCTTACAGTCAACGGCTATCTTTCAACCACAGCTTTCGACCGGGGAGGTTCTCTAACACCTCCTCGGTCTTCTCAACGTAGACTTTCTATCACGAAAACAGGGGAACACTCCTCCGAGCATGAGCGCTGTCTGTGCTAGCGCCTGGACCCCGGCTACTCTAGAGCTCTAGAATCGTTACGAGAACGTAGGAGAGTAGTGCTAGTATAGCCGTGTAGAGAGCCACTATTACCACCACGTCTCTCACTCTCTTCGGATACCCTCCCACGACCCTCGCGGGTAGCATTATGATTGCAACTAGAGGCTTGGGGAGTGGTACCATGAATGGGGTTTTCTCACGGTACTCTCTATACTTCTCTCCGTGCTTCTCGACCATCTCTAGCTCTTCTAGCAACGCTATCCCCCCCACGGTCGCGGCTACCACAAGCCAGATAAACGTGGGAGGGATAGAGAGCGCTCCCTTAGGGTACGGTCCTTGGATAGCGAATACTACTAGCCCGTAGCTCCAGAGAAGGAACCCTAGGTACTGGGGGTGTCTGCTATACTTGTAGACCCAGAAGTCTACCAGCTCGTAGCCTCTAAACCTCCCGTAGAGCCACGTGGTCGTAGCAAGAGAGAAGATGAGGAGCCCAGTTGCGATGATAGCGGCTCCAGCGAGAGAAGCGTAGGGAGCTGGAGTGAACAAGAACGGTAGGAAGACGGCGTGTCCCAGCTTCAAGACTAGCGGATAGCTCTCCAGTATGGGTAGCCAGAGGACTCCCAGAGCCCCCAGCCCGGGGAGAAGAAACATAGCGTAAGCAAAGTAGGCGAATGTCGGGAGATACATGGTCAAAGAGCCTAGAAACGCTAGAAACCTGCTCTTAGCCAGGAAGCCTGCGATTATCGCAACGAGCGTTAGCGTTAGCGATATGTATCCGAGGGGTCTCAGCACACTGAAGAAGGCTTCGGGGAGGTATTGGCGGAGAGCTTCGTCCAGGAGTAGCGGTATCTCGAAAGTCAGGTAGAAGAGTGTGACTGTAAGCAGAGCAGACAGCAAGGCAGATGCAACGAGCGTAGCGCGAGAAGTCTTCAAGCTCATATTTATCCAAATCGGCTTATCTCAACGAAGCCTAATAGACTCAATAGACCTAAATGCCTCCCAGGAGCGCTATAGCGACCCTCTGTAGGAGTGCGGGAGCCAGCCTGGTGGCTCTAGAACTCCAGACTCTAGAGCCCCACCTCTCCAGATACCTCCTGGATGCTTCGTCGAGCTCTCTCACAACGCTCTCGGAGAGGTCTAGGAGGGCTGCTCCAGCTATCTCTCTCACTCTCTCCGAGCGCCTGAAGCCCGGTATCGGTATGGAGCCTTTGGCTACGAGCCAGGCTAACGCTACCTGAGCTTTTGTGGCTCCCAGCCTGGAGGCCGCCGACTCCAGAGCTCTCTGGAGCTTCTCGTCTCTCGACGCTTCTCCGAAGACGGGGTCTAGTCTCTGAGCCAGCGATGTGGGCTTTGCTCCAGCTAGAGCCCCCTTGGCTAGAGGACTCCAGGCTATGAGGCTCAGCCCTCTCGAGTCTAGGAGAGGCTTCAGTCTAGCCTCGGGGGCTCTGAAGGCTAGACTGTACTGCACCTGGTCGCTGACAGGCTCTATGCGCTTAGAGCATTCTAGAGCTCTCTCCACCTCCTCCGCGTCGAAGTTCGAGAGCCCATAGTAGTGCGCTAGGCCCTCCGCTACTGCTCTCTCCAGCCCTCTCACGGGCTCGCAGAAGTCGCTCCAGACTGGAGGAGGCCAGTGGAGCTGGATCACGTCGACGACCGAGCCCAGCCGCTTGTTGATAGCCTCCACTGCTCTAACCACGTCTCTCTCCCCGACTCTAAAGCCCGCCACCTTGCTCGCTACCACGAAGCCCTCTCTGCCCACGGCTCTCAGAGCCTCGCCCAGCATCTCTTCAGACCTGCCGAGCCCGTAGACCTCAGCGGTGTCTAGGAGGCTCAAGCCGGTCTCGAGCGCTACCTCCAGAGCTCTCACCAGGTCTCCGATAGTCATGCTCGAAGACCACAGCCTCGAGCCAGCTTGCCAGAAGCCGAGCCCTATAGCGCTCACGGTAGGGCCGCTCTTCCCGAGCTTGACTCTCCTCAGAGAGAGCCACCTCTAAGCCGGCTGGGAGACTCGCCTCGGTCGCCGGCTCAGTATTCTCCGAGCTCTCTCTCGTAGGCTCTGGCGAGCTCCGAGCCCCACTCGTCCACGTCCTCTAGCCTGCCTAGGAAGAATCTGAGAACGGGGGGCTCGTAGACCCACCTCAGCCCCTTGACTAGGTCTCTGTGCTCGTAGAGCCAGAGCACTCTGTCTATCAGGTAGTCTGCGTGAGACCTGAGGTATGTCCTCCTGGGGAACGCTATCCTCACCAGCTCTAGGTCAGCGTATATCTCTCTGCCGTCTCTAGCCCTGTCTAGCGATAGCGTGCCTCTCTCCATCGCTCTAACGCCCGAGGCTATGTAGAGAGCAGCGGCGAGGCTACCAGCAGGGTACCGCTCTCTGGGGAGATGGTCTAGGAAGGACGCGGCGTCTAAGTGGACCCCGAGCCCTCCCGGTGGGAGCACGACGGGGACTCCGCTCTTGTCTAGCTCCTCCACCACGTACCTTATCAGCTCCACCTCTGAGCCCACGAGCTCCTCCTCGACCATCTCCCTCAACCCTACAGCCATGGCTGCAACCTCCTTGATCGACATCCCCCCATAGGTCGGGAACCCCTCGTAGACAGGGACTAGAGTGTAGAGCTTCTCGTAGACCTTCTTGTCGTTCGTGGCTATGAAACCTCCCCGCACGGAGGGAGCCTTTCTGGCGCTCATGTAGAATACGTCAGCGTAGCTAGCGAACTCTCTAGTTATCTCTCTCAGAGTCTTAGAGCCGTAGCCCGGCTCTCTCTCCTTTATGAAGTACGAGTTCCAATCTATCATGCTCCCGTCTATGACCAGGGGGACTCCGTATCTCTCGCAGAGCTCTCGCGCTTCTCTAACGTTCCTCATAGAGACAGGCTGCCCTCCCAGCAGGTTCGCTACGGCCTCCAGTCTGACGAAGGCTACGCGGTCTCTCTCCTTCCTGAGTATCTCCTCGAGCCTGGCTACGTCTATATCCCCTTTGAACGGGTGTCTGCTCCTAGGGTCTAGAGCTTCTCTCACGGGGATCTCTATCATCTCCCCTCCGGCGAGCTCCACGTGCGCCTTGGTCGTCGTGAAGTGATAGTTTGTCACCACGTAGCTACCCGGCTTCACGAAAACCCTGGCTAGCAGGTGCTCCGCGGCTCTACCTTGATGTACTGGGAGGACTAGACTGAACCCCAGCACCTCCTCTACTGCCTCAGCGAGCTCGTAGAAAGAGCGGCTACCAGCGTAGGCGTCCTGCGCTTCAATCATAGACGCTACCTGCTTCAAGCTCATAGCGTTGACTCCGCTGTCTGTGAGCATGTCTAGGAAGACCTCGTCGGCTCTCAGCAAGAACGTGTTCCAGCCAGCCCTCCTGATCGCCTCGAGCCTCTTGCCGACGGGGGGCAGGGAGATCTTCTCGACCACTCTGACTCTGAAGCCCTCAACCTTCAGAGAGCTCCCGCTCCTCGACTTGACTACTATCAAGCTCGACCACTCGAGAGCCGAGGAGAGCTAGAGACCTAAAATAAGCGCTAGAAGGCTCGATACTCAAACCGAGAAGACTTGGGAGCGATACAGCTTACTCGTTGCTCAGCCTGTAGACTCTCGACCTCCCGTTTCTCTCCTCGACTACGACACCATAGGCTCTGAGGACTCCCAGGTGCCACTCGAGGACAGCTCTGCTAACCCCCAGCTTGCTCTGAAGCTCAGCGAAGGAGGCCGGGGACTCTCTGAGAATCCCTATTATCGAGGCGCGGAGAGGGTGTGCTAGCACTTCGCTCTCATCGAGCCTCCCTCTCTTCCTCAGCTTCAGAGCCAGAATGGCTATGACTAAAGGGGCTTCACGCAACCTTTCCCAGAGAGAGCTAGCAGCACCAGAGGCGGCTACAGTGACCGCGACGATTGCAACGAGGGCTAGAGGTATCGCGAAAGTAGCTGGGTTCACGCCATCATCTCTGAGAGCCTCGCTAACTCTCACGAGAGCCTCCTCGCTACCCTCCTCACACCAAGCTCTCAGGTCGGATGAGTGGACCAGCCTCTTCGACGTCACACTCAGAATATTCGAGGAAGCATAGACTCTAGCTTGGCTCTCCTCAAGACGGCCTAGAACCCACTCCAGCATCTCTCGCTCAGGCTGGTATGCTGCCAAGAGGACTACTCTAGCATCGCTCAACCCCTCTGGCGTTAGGGAAGCCGGGTGCACGACGAGCCCCTCGACTAAGCCTCTCTCGACGAGTTCTCGCGAGACCTCGAAGCTACACGAGTCTAGAGGGATTAGCAGGAGCGGGCTCGCGGCACCCGCTACTCCGCCGAGCTTGTAGACAGCCAGCGCTACGGCCAAGACAGCGGCTAGGGCAACTAGTGCTAGCGCTCTCGCCGACGCCAATCCCCAAGACTCCCACTAGAGAGTCTAGCGAGTACAGTATTAAGGTTGCTGGAGAAAGACGGAGAGGAGAAAGAGGAGGGGGCTCTCGATTCTAGACTACGAACTTCTTGATTAGAGCGTAGTACAGCGCGAACGTGAACACTACTAGCGACGCTATCAAGAACAGCAGTATTACCAGCACTGCTGGGAGCACCTGGCCGAAGCTCAGGTAGTAGTTGAAGAAAGCGCTGATCCCAACTCCGTTCTCGCCCGTGACCACCATGTAGGGGTGTCTTGAGGCGTCGTTGACGAACTCTCCTAGCAGAGCTATAGCTATAGCAAGCGGGCCCAAGTACTTTGCTGTCTCTGGGAGGCTGTTCGAGGCGAGAGCTCCCCTCAGGCCTAGAGAGAGGTAGATGAGAGCCGCTACGAGCACTAGCTTGAGGTAGAAGAGGGGGGCGGTAAGCCCTAGAGTGACTCTGTCGGCTATGTAGCTAGCGTTCTCGGCTAGCGTCAGGTAGTAGGCTAGACCCGCCACGGGCTGGAGTAGCAGGAATACTAGAGCGTACGGGAGAGCTCTCCTAGCTCCAGCCACGTCTCCGTCGAGAGCCGAGACGGAGACTACCACGAAGCCCCCGACTGATATGGCAGCGAAGACTGTGTGAGCGTAGAGAGCCCAGAAGAGCGGGCTAGTGTAGGCCTGTAGAGGAGACGGGGTCTCTCCAGCTATGAAGGCTCCGACAGCTTCTGGAGCAGTTATCTCAGCGAATATCGCTCTAAAGCCGAAGGGGATTAGGAAGCCTGAGAGAGCCATGACGAAGCCTAGCGCTACATGATACTTGGGGTTTATCCTGCCCCAGGTGTACCAGAACGCTGCTATAGACGGTATCCTGATCATTATCCCGGTTATGGCTATGGCTATCGGGAGGAACAAGACGTTGGTCGCTAGAGCTACTAGAGTTGGGAAGAACCCGGCCATGATCACGGTTATTATCGTGCCCCAGACTCCGGAGAATAGCTCCGAGACTGCTAGGAGCCTGAACGCTCTCCTGCTGAACAGCTCTAGCTCCAGGTCGTTCCTCACATAGGCCAGGTACCTGTAGATAGCTGTTATCAGACCGACTCCTAGAGTGACGGTCACGAAAGCTACGTGGACGAGCGTAGCCACACCGAGCAGGACGAAGGCGAGGTTCTCGTAGAGCACTGGAGAGCACCCCCCTACATCTTCAGAGCTCTCCTCAGAGTCTCTGTTATCTCGTCGTACTTAGCGGCTACTAGAGCCATGGCGGCCATCCCTCCTAGAGTAACGGCTAGTATGACGGCGGAGGCGTAGAGGAGGAATAGTGGCGACGAGGCGTAGTCGACTACTGTTACCACCTCCTCCGGGTATATGAGCCCGTAGACAGTCCAGGGCTTCCTACCGACTTCTCTCACATACCAGCCTAGGCTCGAGGCTGCTATGACGCCTAGAGCGAGGAGGATTCCGAACACCAGCACTGCTCTCCTCTCGCCCAGCGTGCTCGAGACAGCTCTAGACACGCTGGTTATCACGGGCACGTTGTAGAGCATGCCGCTCAAGAGTAGCGCTGAGACTACAGCTACCCCCGCTCCCGCTAGCTTAGCGTAGTAGGAGACGAATATGATGTCGACTAGGGCCTCGGCTTTCTCCAAGTCGGCTAGGCACACGTCTCTAGCCTTTATCCTCAGAGTAGCGTCCAGCCTGCCTCCATCGAGAGCTACTCCTAGAGCTCTAGCCGCCTCCTCCAGGTCTCCTCTCGTCACTCCGAGGGCTCCAGCGAGGTCTCCTAGAGTGGCGTCGCCTAGCGCCTCGCACCTCTTCTTCAGCTCGTCGAAGCCTATGATCGGGTGGCTCGGGTCGTGGTAGGCTAGGAGGCCTATCAGCGGGTTGTGGTATGTTTCCCTAGCTCTCTCCATCATAGCGAACTTCGTCGGATTGTACTCGACAACAACCGAGCCCATGAAGTGCCCTGAGATCGTCGCCTGGATCAGGAGGAGTATCACTATCGGGGCTAGGATAGCAGCTATTATCTTGAGCACTCTCTTCTCCCCAGTCTTATAGTACCTGTAGGCCCAGGCGGCGAGAGCTATCGAGGAGCCCATTATGACTGCTGCCAGGAGGTTGTGCACTATCGAGGCCCAAGCGTAGGGGCTCTTGAAGGCCACGTAGGGGTCTTCTATCAAGAGCCCTACCTTCTCAGCCACCTCAGGCCTCTGTATGATCTCCTGAAGTGGAGCTCCGGAGGCTAGTAGGAGAGCCTTGACTATGAAGAGCTTAGCCGGGTCCATAGCCTCCGGGCCGTACTCCGGCATGAAGGGGTACAGAGCGCTAGCCAGCCCTCCAGTCCCCCACGGGGCCATGAGCCAGGAGTTGACGCCTGTTATCAGCATTCCAGAGAATAGAGCGAAGCCCCAGTACGCTAGTATGATGGCCATGCTCTTAGACACCGAGACTCTGCCCAGAGTCACGATAAAGAGGACCAGCAGAGCTATCTCCATAGCGAAGGCTATGAGTTCCAGCGCTAGAGGAGCTAGAGCGCTCGTAGCAATAGCTACAATCGTGCCAGGCCATATCTGGACTAGGCCGAACTCGACGAGAGTCCCGGTGACGGCTCCTAGAGCGAAGTTTACAGCCAGCACTGCGGTAGCTATCTTGACGGCCTTCATGTAGGTCTCGTCTCCGGTCTTAGAGTACTTGTATAGCAGGAAGAAGATGACGAGAGGGAAGCCGAGCGTTATGCTGACGAAGAACCCGTGAGCGTAGATCCCTAGAGCTGAGAGCTTCAAAAGAGGCTCTACTTCTGCAGCCAAACACATCACCGGCAAGACTTCTTGAAATAGTAAAATGCTTTCTAGTAGATAAGCTTTTCTCTTATAATAGAGCTTAAAAATTACTATCCTCTAAGAGAGCATTCTACCAGCTCATAGACTCTAGAGTCACCTGGAGGAGGTGTAGAACCCTACTCTGAAGTAGTCAACGCCCGGGCTTACTGCCCGCAACTTTAGATAGAGGTCTACCGTGGACTCCCCTGTGTCGAACGAGAGTAGCGCGGAGTTACCGGCTATCAGGGGGAGCGCTATGCTACCCCGTGGGCTCTCGGCTATGAGGACGGCCTCCTGGCCCGCTAGCCCGCTCTCAACGTAGAGGACTACTGTGAGCGGTTGCTCTGTTCTGACGTAGAGCCGCCCAACGCTGAACACGTAGGAGCCGGGAGTTGCGGATACTCTCAGCCTAAGGCTCTCGTAGACTACAACGTGTCCGCACTCTAGCTCCCTCCCAGGTAACACCTCTACTCTAACGGTCTCCTGAGAAGGAGGCGGTACTAGGCCTATGCACGTCCTCCCGGCGAGCTCCTGCGAGGGGACGTCTATATACACCTCTACCCTGTACGCGAACGCTAGAGCGTTCGCCGTCGCCGCTATGATCGGTAATAGCAGTAGTATCACTAGTAGCGTTGTAGCTCTCCTGGCTCTCCTCAACCCCCTCTTCCACTTAGAGCTTGTTTCTGCTAGGAGTGTTTTTTAAGCGTTATAGTCGGTGGGAAGCAAGCACTCAGCTGGAAAGCCCAGAGTGGCTGGTCGAGAGTCCCCAGAAAGCTCTCTCCCCGAGAGTAGCACGAGATAGGAGTGCCGGAGCGAGCTCCATGAGACCTCTAGCGTGATGTAGTGGAGAAGAGGTGAGGCTGTGACAACAACCCGTATTAGAGCTGAATCCTCAGGGGAGGGCTGTCAGCGTGTTGCCTCCTCTATTCCTAGGGCTCTAGCGACCCTGGGGGTTAGGATTAGTGCTCCCACGCTCATGGGTATCAGAGCCTCGAGAGTCAGGAGAGCGGCTAGCACTAGAGGGTTCCCGTAGCCGGCTATCAGCCCTAGTAGGAGGAACCCGATGAATGCCCCGACTACGAGAGAGTCTACTACCGCTACTACGGGCAACAGGGTCTTCCTGTAGCCGAATACCCTGAATAGAGCGTAGTTTATGCTAGAGTACGTGAACGTACACGCAGTGCCTATAACCACGTCCCAGAGACCGTAGGGAGAGAACCAGTTAGCTAGAAACGTCCCCAGAGTGAGTCCAGCTACTCCCGCTGGCCCCAGCACGTAGCTCAGAGGGGAGAGGATGTCTGAGACTCTGATCTGGAGGGGGCCGTAGCTTATCGGGTGCAGCCCGACTGTTAGAGCGAAGTAGGTTGCGGCCAGGACTCCGAATATCACTAACTCTCTCGTCACTCCCCTCATGTGCACTCTCTCAGCCTTGAGCTCGAGCTCTGAGATAGCTAAAAAGCTTTCCATGGAGACTCTCGAGCCCCGGGCATCGTAGTGACCGTGCTGAGACTCGAAGAGGTCTCGGTGAGGTTCAAGGGGAGAGAGGTCCTGAGCTCTGTCAGCGGGGAGTTCGGGCCCGGCGTCCACGTAGTTCTGGGGAGGAACGGTGCCGGTAAGAGCACGCTCTTCAGAGCCATAGCGGGGCTCGTTGACTTCGAGGGAGAAGTCTACGTTGACGGCAGGAGCTTGAGGAGGATGAGCAGGAGGGAGGTGGCTAGAACAGTGGGCTACTGCTGGCAGAACCCCTACTATGGCTTCATAGAGCAGACCGTGGAGGAGGAGCTCCGCCTCATACTGGAGGCCACGGGAGCCCCCGGGGACGCGAGAGTGGTGGAGATACTGGTGCCACGGGAGCTGATGGATAGAAACCCCTACACTCTCAGCGGGGGCGAGGCTAAGAGGGTCTCGATGGCCTCGGTCCTCGTAGCAGACCAGCCCGTCTGGCTTCTCGACGAGCCCTTCTCCTACCTCGATAGAGACGGGGTTAGCGCGGTAGCGGAGCTAGTCGAGTACGGGAGGAGGAGAGGCAAGACTATACTCGTCGCTCTCCACGATACAGCCTACTCGAGCCTCCTGAACCCAGACTCGTTCACGCTACTCGCCAACGGGCGGTTTGTCGCTAGAGGGGGCTGGAGAGAGCTCTCAGACGAGGTGCTAGCATCAGCCGGAGTCGCAACCTGGGTGGAGCTGTGTGGTCTCGAGAGTCGCAGATGAGGTCCTAGAGCGTAGAAGCAGAGCAGGGCCCATTCACGCGAGCAGAGCAGTGTTAGCGGCTAAGGCTCTGCTACTGCTCGCCGCCGCGGTCGCGCCTCTCGTAGCCCCCCTGCTTCTAGCTCTAGCAGTCTTCCTGGCTCTCGCTACGGTTCTCGCACTCATGGGCTTGAGAGCGTCTCTAGCGTACGTGGCTTCATCAACGCTCTTCGTGACAGCCTCAGGGCTCCTGCTATCGCTGGTCCTCGACGGAGACCCCTCGAGAGCAGTGAGATTCGGGCTCTCAGCAGGCTCCAGCCTCTCAGCCGCTCTAATCGTGCTAGCCACGACGAAGCCAGGAGTCTTCAGGAGCCACCCGCCTCTATACGTAGCTCTCCTCATCATCGACGAGGTGGTAAGAGAGACAGCAGACACATACACATCTCTCAGAGCTAGAGGGCTTGAGGGATGGAGGCTCTACGTGGCTGTAGCAGTCGACTCCATGGTCAGAGTCTTCGCTAGGTCGGAGGCTCTAGTAGACTCCCTCAAGAGCAGAGGAGTCGAGGTATCAGACTAATACCCTCTAGAAGCGCCTCCTAGCATGAGGGATGACGAGGCGGGACTGTAGCGATACTGTGAGCGGTCAAGACTCTCCTCCGACCCCCTTGCTGGACGGTCCTTGAGCAATCACGTTCTCCAACTAGGTCGCTGTTCTCGAATCTCTCATGAAACATTTAAGCTTAATCCTCAGGAAATCAACCAGACGCTCTACTAGGAGGGCTCGGCTCTAGTGAGCGAGGTGGAGGTAGTCTACTCGCGCGAGCGCTGGAAGCTACTCGAGGAGAAGAGGAGGCTGGCGGCTAGCATCATGAGGGCTCTAGCGTCGTCTGCTGTGTACTCTATAGTCCACGGTAGTGTGGCTCGAGGAGATGTAGACGAGGATAGCGATGTAGACGTGTTCGTTGTCAACCCGACCCCACCGCTCCTAGTAGAGTTGGCTTTAGAGAGAGCAGGCTACAAGGCTAGGTGGAAGGAGGTGATCCAGGCTACTCCCTCGAGCACTCCCAAGGCCTACATATACCTAGACGATAGGGGGCTAGTAGTGGTCAGCCTCCCTCTAGGAGCTCTCTCGAAGACAGAGAGAGAGTTCTACAAGTGGGGAGGAGAGGCTACGCTCGAAGACCTGGAGAGAGGCAGAAGGCTCCCCGGCGTGGACAAGAGGCTCATGCTCATAGAGCCCACGCCCTTGGGGCATAGAGAGTCGCCGGTTGTGGGGAGAGAGGCTCACGTAGCGAGAGTCCTCGGGGTCTCTCTAGAGACTGTTCTCGAGAGAGTGAGAGTCCTGACCCGCAGGAGAGAGCACGGGAGGACGGGAGTCTTCCTGAAGAAGGAGCTAGACGCGTCTACGCCCATAGAGGAGGCTGTGAGAGAGCTCGTGGAGAAGAACCCCTTCTTCAGGAGGAAGGTCATGAGCCTCTAGGAGCGGCTCTCGATAAAAGCTCTGGGCTAGAGATAGAGGCTACTGGATGAGATAACCGGGCCGGCCCTGAGGGAGTCCTCCGATGAGGACTCCCTAGCCCCCAATCGATTCTCGATATATAGCTCTGCTCCCTGTTCTCGAGTAGTTCTCTCGGTGCTGGATGTGAGCGAGGCTAGAGAGGAGGCTGTCGTGCTAAGCGTCGAGATCAAGCGGAGCGCTCTAGAGAAGCTCTCCAAGCTAGCCGAGAGGCTGAGCACTAGCCCTGAGAGGTTGCTGAGCACTCTAGCCGACGTTCTCTCAGACTACTCCGATAGACTCCCGGCTCTTGGCTCGAAGCTCAAGGTCGCGGATAGCGTGAGAGCGGAGAGCGTCGTCGAGGAGCTAGTGTTCTACGGTCTGGTAGCCTGGGAGGAGCTCTCCGAGAAGATTCTAGGAGCTCTCGGAGCCAGTGGCTGCTACGAGCTGAACGACCTGGAGTTCGAGCCCCTCGAGCCGTACCTAGAGCTAGAGTTCGTAGCGCTAGAGCGCTGTGAGCTCCGAGCAGACGTGGTTGTAGTCAAGTGGGCTCCCGGAGAGAGCGTGGTGGAGGCTCACTACTATCTCGAAGACAGACCGGCACCGCAGAAGCCCGTCGAGACAGCCTACGAGTGGCACTACGAGCCAGACGAGCACGCGGTAGTTATGAGAGCCTCTGCTAAGAGCTTTGGAGCGCTACCGAGCATAGCTAGACTAGACGAGGAAGCGGGGAAGCTGGGAGTCTAGCCGCGGCTCTCTCTGAGCTCTCAGTCTTCAGGCCGCTCAGCGCCGACTCTGACTCTCTATAAGCTCGCGCGTACTCCAGCGTTATCGAAGACAGCTCTTCACGATGAGGTTGATTGCAGAGGCTGGCCGTGATGACAGTGGGGGTTGTTCACGAGAGCGAGCTGAACGTTAGAGTAGCCAGCATTCTCAGCGAGAGCTTCGGGCTCGACTGTAGAGCTGAGAGAGCTCTGCGCAGAGCCCGGCCTGATATCAGGTGCTTCTACGAGGGGTTTAGGGTCGCTATCGAGGGCTCGTACAATAGGAGCGATGCTGAGAGCGATGCCAGAAGGAGAGTTGAGGAGGGTCTAGCCGATATAGCTATAGCTCTCCACTACGCGGAGAGATACCGCGATATTCCAGAAGAGGAGCTGGCGAGAAAGCTTAGAGAGACGCCTCTCAACGCCATGGTCCTCGCTCCGGTAGAAGCTAGAGGCCTCGAGAGGTATCTAGCTGAGAAGACTCGCATCGCTAAGCCTGCTGAGGGGTGGCTAGAGGGCATTAAGCTAGGAGACTTAGCAGACATCATCAAGCTCGCTGTAGCATACCTTGTGAGCGAGACTGAGGTTCAGCGAGAAGTAGATAGCGTGAAGCAGGTCATCGGAGATTTCGTCAAGGTAGCTAGCGCGCTCTCCGAGGGTAGAGAGCTCAGAGAGAGTGTTGCAAGCGTGCTCTACAAGCTCTACGGCTTCGAGGTATCTGAGGCTAGAGACGCTGAGGTAGTGTTCGGGCAAGCGGCGCTAGCAGTGCTCTTATCATCTGTGCTCTACGAGCGGGTAAGGCATCTCCACGAGCTCAAGCCTTTACGAGATTACGTCAAGTCCCGTGGTCCCATAGATGGGCTCAGAGAGGCTATCGAGGACTTGATGAAAGTAGACTACGAGCCAGCGCTAGCGCCAGCTGTCGACGTCCTCAGAGTTCTCCCACCACATCTCGGAAGCCAGGTTCAGAGATTAGTCGATACGGCTATACGTGTATCTCAGATGAGTGGTCTCCTAGCTAGAGACTTTGCTGGCAGAGTCTACCACGAGATAGCCGGCGATATTGCTGTCAGGAAGGGCTTCGCTACGTTCTACACCGAGATCCCCGCTGCGTACATGCTGACAAATCTCGCTCTCAAAGAGCTCCTAGGAGTAGACGACATCGGAAAGCTCGATAAAAACAGAGCAGGCGAAGTCATCGGCAGGATATGCGAGCTAAAGATAGCAGACTTCGCTTGCGGTAGCGGGACCCTACTAACATCCACACTCTACAACGCATCGAGGATAGCTAGGGTCGTCTCGTTCCTGCACGACCTCGAGTGTCTATGCGGAGACGGGGAGAGGGCTGTGAGCGTGGAGAAGAAGCTGGTAGAGGACGGCATATACGGCTTCGACGCGCTCAGATACGCTGCTCAGATAACAGCGCTAAACCTAGCGCTCATGGTCCCGGAGGCTATCAGTAGAGAGAACGTGGCCTCGGTATACCTAGGCGTCACCTCTAACAATAGAGCGTGGCTCGGCTCGCTAGAGCTCCTAAACGGCGCTAAGTCCTTCGGGGGGATGCTGAGATGGATCGAGGGCGGGCTGAGAGGAGCAGTAGAAGCAGTATCCACAACTAGAGTAGTCAGCGGCAAAGTAGAGGTCCTAGATAGCTACGACTTGATCGTGATGAACCCCCCATTCACTAGAGCTACTGGGAGAGTTAGTAGAGAGTTTGGAGAAAAGCGTAGAGGACTCTTCGGCTTCATAGGCGATGAGAGGAGCAGAGAGGCTATCTTAAGGAGGTACGATGAAGTCCGGGAGAGAGTGAGAGAAGAGCTCAGAAAGATAGCCAGAAGCCTCGCGGAGAAAGAGCATGTTTCCCGCGAGTACAGAGTTCTACTCGAAGAGAGCGGGAGAGGAGAGCTCTCTCTAGCTCAGTATCTCGGCATAGGCCAGGCTGGCGAGGGGCTCCTCTTCCTCTACCTAGCCTACAAGTACGTTAGACCAGGCGGAGTGATAGCCTTCGTCCTGCCGAGAAACACTCTCTCTGGAGTCTCGTGGTTCCTGGCTAGAGCACTGTTAGCAGAGAAGTTTCACGTGAGGTACGTGATCGTGAGTAGCGACCCGGAGAACGGCTACAACTTCTCAGAGGGGACGAGCTTGAGCGAGTGCCTGATCGTAGCTAGGAGAGTCGATAGCCACTCTCCAGACGAGGAGACACTATTCGTCAACATGCTCAAAAAGCCGAGGTCTGCTCTAGAGGCCATAATGCTATCCGAGAAGATCTCCGGGTCAGTGCTCCAGCGGGACGGCCTGGTAGAGCTAGCTAGTGGAGCATCTTGCATAATCACCAGGGCTAGCAGAAAGTCTCTGCTCGAGAGTCTAGACAACTGGAACAGGTTCGTCTTCCTGCCCGAGCGTGAAGTAGTAGAGATAGGCTTGAGAGTCCTAGAGGGAGACTTGAGCATTCTCGGCTTGAAGGTCCCCGTGGCGAGACTAGTGGAGCTCGCTGAGAGCATAGGCATAGACAGACACCAGTTCCACGACCACTTCAGCTACTCTAGCTCGAAAACCCCCTACCCGATAATCTACGGGGGCGGAGAAGAGGTTAGAGTATCGATGCTCGTTAAGCCTAACGCTCACGCTATCTGCAAGACTGGTAAAGCTCGAGAGATCTTCGAGAGGTTCTCCGGTAGAGTGCTAGTCCCCGATAGAATACGGTTAAGCACGGCTCACGCGATAGCCATGTACTCGGAGACACCCATTCTATCCAACATGTTCTACGCTGTCAAGCTGAAGAAGCCGGTAGCGGAGGCCGAGAAGGCTCTAGTGCTCTGGCTTAACACAACCTGGGGGATACTCTCCGTCCTCATGAGTAGAGAGGAGACTGAAGGGCCGTGGATAAGCCTGAAGATAGCTCAGTGGAGGACGCTACCAGTGCTCGATGTCGGGAAGCTGAGCGAAGACGCTCTCAGAAGGCTGGCTAGCGCTTTCGATGAGCTCGCGTCAGCTAAGCCTAGGAGAGTGGTCGAGCAGTACTCAGAAGACCCTGCTCGAGTAGATCCCGTTAGGCTCAGAATAGACTTGAGCTTCATCAAATCCATAGACCCTAGCGTGGACGAGAGCAAGGCTAGAGAGAGCCTTCACCACGTCTACAAGAGAGTAGCAGTGGCTTTCAAGCGGTGGATTAGGTAGACGCGAGCGAGGAGCCCGAGGAGGCTCGGGGAAAGCCGGCTAGCGTTGCTGACTATACTGTTTTTAAGCTCTTATCGTCGCTATGCGAGATCCACGGGATGCCCCTCCTTGAGAGAGCTCTCCGTGACAGCGAGCGGGTCGTTCAAGGTATCCGACGTACTCTACCCCTCTTTCGCCAGACCGCTCTTCGACATCTCTGAAGACGGCAGGAAAGCTGTCAAGAGGTGGGGTTTCTGCTCCGGAGCGGTCATGGAGAGCGAGGGGGGCAGAATAACTGTGAGGCACGAGAGCAGAGAGTGCGTAGACTACGGAGCGTACCTGGCGGGCTCCTGGGTCGACGTGCAGTCTCTCGAGCCTCCTCGAGGAGGAGCTCTGGGAGAGCTGGCGGGCCTCCTCCTAGAGGTCTACGGCTCTCTCGGCGTCTCCGTATCCCCTAGAGACGACTACGCTGTCTTCGCCAGCATATTCCTCTCACGTAACACAGACTACGACAGGAATACTGTGAGGTGGGTGAGAGAGCTCCTCTACAGCCTGGGGGACGTCTCGAGAGCGGCTGAGCTAGACGGGAGGAGGATCGTTAGGCTAGCGGGCTCGAGCTACCAGCTGAGGCAGCTCCCCGCGGCTCTAAGATGCTACTCTAGCGTCAGAGAGCGAGTGCTCAGAGGAGAGCACAGAGAGCTCCTCAAGTGCGGCAACGTAGGCCCGAAAGTCTACCACTCCTACCTACTCCACGTCCTCGCTCGCAGAGACGTAGCCCCCGTAGACGTCAACTTAGTCAGATTCCTCGAAAGCTTCAACGCTCTAGAGGGAGCTCTGAGAAAGCCCGAGAAGAGGTACTGCGCCAAACACTCCTGCGACTCGTGCCCCCTGAGAGGCGTCTGCATCGAGAGCATTCTGAGAGACAGGCTGGGAGAGCTACTGGGCTGGTTCCAGAACGCTGCCTACTACCACATGGGGAACTACTGCCGGCTAGGCAGGTGCGAGGAGTGCGCTCTGAGACACCTCTGCTCTAGAGTGAGGGGGCTCTAGTCGCCCGCTATCTCTAAGACTTCCTCCGAGTAGTCTCTCCTGATGGCGAACTCTGCTCTCCTCCCGCTATTCCACATCCTGATGGGCCTGTAGTAGCCCACGATCCTGCTCCAGACGTCTAGGGGCTCTCCGCACCTGGGGCATCTCTCCATCCTGCCTACCTGTCTTAGCCTGCATCTGGGGCATACTGCTATTGTTGGAGTTATGCTCATGTAGACGACGCTAGTTTCCCTCATTACTCTCAGCACGAATCTAGCGACTACGTCAGGAGGTAGCCTCCTGTCTACGAAGACGTGCTTCATGACTCCGCCCGTGAACATAGGCTGAGCTCTGGACTCGAGCCAGAGCTGGTCGCGTAGGTGTGCTGTAGAGTAGGGTGGCGTGAGCTGGTTCGTGTAGAATGGCTTCTTCCCCTCGGGGAGCTCTCCTACTGGGATGAATAGCGCCAAGTCCTGCCTCCCTCTCGCCTTGAGCCACCGCAGGTCCTTCTCTGCGAGCTTGACCCCCAGGGTTTCTCCCGGCACTTCCTCGACGTTGTAGAGGACTCCGTCTTCCTCCTCGAGTTCAGCGAGCCTCTCGTGGATGTAGTTGAGGAGCTTCTCGTAGCTCGATAGAGCCTCGCTCAGCCTCCCCCCGTCGGTCCAGAAGCCGGGGTCGCCGGACATTATCGCAGCGTACTCAGCCATGCCTATGACCCCGATGGTGTTGTAGTAGTACTTGAATGGATTCTCTCTATCGATGTACTCGGCTGTCATCGGGTAGAAGCCTAGCCTGTGTAGCCTGAGGTACTGGGCGCGGAGAGCGTTCAAAGCCTCTCTAGCGGCTTCCAGGAGCTCATCTAGCTTCTCGAATGCTCTGCTCTCGTCTGAGGCGAGTGCTGTGAAGGCTAGTCTGGGCGCGTTCACTACCACGACGTTGACCGAGCCGACGCTCGGAGGCATGTCCCAGACTCCCTTAGCTATCCTCAAGTGCTCTCTGACTCTATCCATGTCGGAGATGAGGCGGCAGCAGAAGGAGAAGAGGTCCTCTGCTCTGTGGTTGAAGCCGTTGAGGAAATACATCTGCCCCACCTCGGAGACCATCCCCCAGTACTTCTCCCAGAGAGGCCCATCTGACTCGAGGAGCTTCTCGAAGTCTCTGTTCACGAGACTCGTGGTTATGGGGAAGGTGAAGGGCTGGCGGAGAGAGTCTCCCTCGCTGAACACCTCAGCAAGCGCCTTGACTACCTCTAGCGCTCTGCCCACATAGCTCTCGTAGAGCTCTCCGAGCCTGAGCCCTGGGAGAGGCTGAGCTCTATACATCCTGTTCGAGAACGCTAGGATCACGTTGGTGAAGGGGCTCTGCCCCGTCTTCAGGGGGTAGTTCAGGTTGTAGACGAGCCTCTGGATGTTCTGCTTGACGCCAGCATAGCTCAGCCCGTCTTTCTCAACGAATGGAGCGAGGTTGAGGTCTACTCCGTACAAGCCTATCGCTCCCGTCCTCTCGAAGCTGAACGAGTACATGGCGTTAACCATCTGGTCTACAGCGGAGTCTAGATGCCTAGGAGGGCTTGAGACCACGGTGGGCGTCTTGAGCCCCTTCTCGACCAAGAGCCTAGCGTCTATGCCTCCACAGTAGGGCTTGACAGCACTCCCGTCTCTCAGCTTATACACGTAGACCCAGCCCTCCTCGTGGAGCTCTAGAGCCCTCCTCGGGACGATTCTTAGAGCGAGCTGGTAGAGAGCCTCTCCTAGCATAGCGTTCAGAAGACCCCCTATGGACTCCGGTATGTTCGCGTTATCTCTAGTCAGCCACTCCGCTCTCTCCACGTACGACTCGTAGACGTCGAAGACCTCCACTCTCACGCTCCCCCATCCATCATTACAGCGAGGGGAGAGTAATATAGCAGTAGTGCACTAGAGCGAGCTAGAGCGGCTCCCCTAGCGCTCGGGAAGAGGGGAGAGTGCTCGACTCAATCCCCAGGCTTATTAGCTCCGAGGAGAGAGACTCGTGGTTCAAGGCGGGACCCAATGAGCGGAGAGGTCAAGATCAGACCGATCCCCAGAGTAGCTCTCAAGAGGTCTATCCACAGCCACATCAGAGGCCTCGGTCTCGACAAGAACGGGAAGGCTAAGAAGGTGGGAGAGGGCCTCGTAGGCCAGGAGGAGGCTAGAGAGGCCGCGGGCGTCATAGTCCAGCTGGCTAGAGAGGGGAGGCTTGGAGGCAGGGGTGTCCTCATAGTCGGCCCGCCCGGTACGGGCAAGACTGCGATAGCCATAGCCATGGCTAGAGAGCTGGGAGAGGACACTCCCTTCGTCGCTGTGAACGCTAGCGAGATAGTGGGGAGCAGGAACAAGATAGAGGTCTTGCTTCAGTCCATCAGGAAGGCTATGGGCTTGAGGGTCAGAGAGGTCAGGCCGGTAGTAGAGGGCGTCGTGACGGAGATAAGCTATACTCGAAGGCGGAGCAGCCTAGCCCCCTTCGCTGTATCGCTAGCGGGAGCCAGAATAACGCTAGAGACTAGAGACGACTCAATGTCGTTCAGCGTAGGCCCCGAGATAGCCGAGCAACTCCTCTCTCTCAACGTGAGGAAGGGGGACGTCATAGCTATAGACACGGAGACCGGCGTCGTGAGGAAGCTGGGGAAGGTTAGAGAGAAGGCTGAGAAGCGCTACGATATCGAGCTAGAGAGAGAAGCAGAGATCCCGAGCGGCCCCGTCAGGAAGACCAAGGAGTTCGTGAGAGTCTTCACGCTCCACGACCTAGACGTCTCGATGGCCGCTCGCAGAGTAGTCTTCGGGGGGATATTCGCTCTATTCGAGTCCGAGAGAGAGATAAGCGAGGAGGACAGGAAGAGAGCAGACGAGCTAGCCAAGAAGCTGGTAGACGAGGGGAAAGCCGAGGTCTTGCCCGGAGTCCTCTTCATAGACGATGCTCACATGCTAGACCTCGAGTGCTACTCCTTCCTAACCAGAGCCATGGAGAGCGAGTTCGCTCCACTCATAGTCATGGCGACTAACAGAGGCATAACTAAGATCAGAGGGACTGATGTCGAGTCTCCCCACGGGATGCCGAGAGACCTGCTAGACAGGCTACTCATAATAACCACGAGGCCCTACACAGAGGACGAGATAAGAGAGATCATACTGCTGAGAGCAGACGAGGAGGACGTGATACTATCAGAGGAAGCTGTCAGAGCTCTCACGAAGATAGGCAGAGAGAGAAGCCTGAGGTACGCTGTCCAGCTACTCGAGCCAGCGAAGGTGATAGCTCAGAGGAGAGGCTCGAGTAGAGTAGAGGAGCAGGACGTGCTCGAAGCAGCCAGGCTCTTCGCGGACCTCAAGAAGAGCACGGAGATAGCCGAAGCGTACAAAGACCTATTCATAGCATAAGCCCTCCCGGCTCCTCGTAGCACTTAATAGTCCTCCGGGGGGAAAGCTGAGTGGAGTGATGAGCGGAGAGTACCTCGGAGCTCTGTGAAGAAGTGGTCCTTCGCTGACCAGCTGATGTGGAGGCACGAGCGGGCCGACGAGAGCTGTGGGGAGAGCGCTCGACCGAATAGAGCTGGCTAGAGGAGAGCTCTGCTCGCTCCGTAATCTCTGAATATAAGAGCAGATTCCACAGCTTGAGCGAGGGCCCGGCTTGGTCTTAGAGAGCCTCTCGCGGCTCGCTGTGCTCGCTCTAGCTCTCGCCGCACTCTGGGCTATCCTGCTGGCTCTGTCTAGGCTGAGGAGGCTTGAGAGAGTTGAGGTCAAGCCGCTCCTCCTGATATACAGAACCGGGCGCGTCATCGAGGCTGGGGGGAGCGAGAGGAGGCTCTACAGAGTCTTGAGGAGTTTTGCATGGCTAGGGGTCCCTGTAGCCGTCCTGGCAGCCGCTCTATTCTACTACGCTGTAGGCGAGGCAGTATACTACAGGTACTTCAGCCCCGAGCCTCCAGCAGACGGGCTCCAGCGGGGAGTCGTGCCCTTACTGCCCGGGGTCACTATACCCATAGACGTCAACCTAGTCTTGATAGCGTTCTCCGTGGGGGTAGCCGTTCTTGTCCACGAGGTTGCTCACGCTCTCTCAGCAGTCTCTCTGGGGCTTAGAGTGAAGGATAGCGGGCTCATACTACTAGCATTCATACCGGCTGCGTTCGTCGAGATAGACGAGGAATCCTACAAGAGAGCATCATGGAGCGCTAAGGCTAGAGTCTTGACTGCAGGCATTCTGGGCAACGTCCTGCTAGCCATCTTCTCTCTAGGCGCTCTAGCTCTAGCTCCAGCACCGCAACCCGAAGCTGTGGTGATCGAGAGCGTAGACCCAGGCACTCCAGCCGAGCGCTCGGGGCTCCGGCCTGGCGACGTGGTTATCAGAGTTGAGAGCACTGAGGTCAGGGATATCGCGAGCTTCAGGAGAGCTCTCGAGGAGCTCGGGGTCTTCGACGAGAGCGCTGAGGCATTCTTCTCGATCACTCTTCTGAGAGAAGGCGGAGAAGTAGAGGTCACAGTATACAAGCCCGTGGGCGAGAAGAGGCTGGGAGTAAGGCTGGCTCACGAGTACTCTGGGCTAGGCGAGGCTCTCTTCTACGCTCTAGCCTTCTTGAACGGAGTCTTCCTGATAAACCTAGCTCTAGCTGCTGTCAACGCTGCTCCCCTCGTAGTCCCGAGCCCCTGGGGCTCTCTAGCCACAGACGGAGCCCAGATGGTTAGAGAGACGCTGTCAATACTGGTCGGTGAGAAGAACTCGAGCATAGTGACATCGGCTCTAGGGCTCGCCACACTCCTCCTAGTCATCTCGGTGATCACGCTCCAACCGCTTAGACTAGTGCCCTAGAGGGTGCCAGCGCTTGGCGAGCCTAGAGGAGATGCTCGCCGCTGGAGTCGCTGCCGTCACTATAGCCGTAGTCGTCATAGCGATTCTAGTATACTTGGGGAGCAGAGAGGAGGTCTGCAGAGAGGAGGCGGGCTACAGCGGGGCCTCAGCGCGGGCTTTCTCGAAGCTAAGCTAGTTTAGCCTCTAGCCTCCACTGTGAGCCTAGCTGGTGCGAAGGTCTTGCTGGTAGGCGTTATCAGCGATACCCACGACAACCAGGCTAACGTGGTGAGAGCAGCTAGGCTATTCAAGAGCCACGGCGTGAGCCTAGTCGTGCACCTAGGCGACATAGTCTCACCCTTCACTCTCAGGAGGCTTGTTGCCGAGCTCGGAGGAGCCAGAGTAGAGGCGGTCTTCGGGAACAACGACGGAGAGAAGAGCCTCCTACACAGAGTCGCGGGAGAGCTGGGAGTAGGCTTAGGCGAGCCTCCTCGCTCCATAGTGGTAGACGGGAGGAGGCTACTGCTCCTACACGGTCTCGGAGGCTATGGGGAGACGCTGGAGTTAGTCGTGGCGCTAGCCGAGTCAAAGAGGTGGGATGCAGTGCTCTACGGTCATACCCACGTAGCGCACCTAGACTACGTTAGGAGAGTCCTCGTACTCAACCCCGGCGACGCCAGCGGGTACCTAGGCAAGCCCAGCGTTGCTCTCCTAGACACTAAGAGCATGAAGGCGAGGCTGGTGCCTCTTGAGGGTTAAGATAGGGGGGTTGGAGAAGACACTCAAGCTGATGGCGAGAGGAGGGGTCGAGGCCGTAGGGCTCCTCCTAGGCTCTAGGAGAGAAGACGCTGTAGAGTGCCGGGCTCTCTTCCGCGCAGACAACGAGCTGAAGTCGGGGAGCCTCTTCGAGGCTAACCCATGGCATGTTGTTCAAGCACACCTAGCGGCTGAAGCCTACGGCCTCGAGGTCGTGGCTCTCTTCCACACTCACTCCTCCTGCCCTCCCGAGCCCAGCCCTCTAGACGTAGAGGGGATGAAGAGATGGCCGATCCCCTGGGTGATAGCCTGCCCTAGCGAGGTCAAAGCGTGGACTCTAAGAGACGGCGTTCTAGAAGAGCTCCCCGTAGAGCTCTAGCGCCGGGCTCTACTCGAGAAGCGGGCTCTCCCCCCTCTCTATGGCTTCGACTAGCTCCCTTATCTGGGAGAGCCTGTCTACGAAGTATCTCGCTACGCCTCTCAAAGCCTCTCTAGCTCGCGGACCGTAGCCGACGGGGTAGCCTACTATCCTCATGGCTGGAGCGTCCCACTCGCTATCCCCGACAAACATGACCTGAGAGAGGTCTACTCCAAGGTGCGAGGCTATCCTCCTGACAGCTTCATCCTTCCAGACGCCAACAACAGGGACCCCTCCGGGGACCAGGTAGCCGTCTTTGTCGAATGAGAGCTTGTTAGCTAGCCAGTAGTCCGCTCCAACAGCCTCAGCTACTCTCTCTACCCACAGGTCGATCCCCCCGCTGACGAGAGCAGTCTTGACTCCCCTCGCTCTCAGCCAGTCGAAGAGAGGCCTCGCCTCTGGGTCTACGCGTAGACGCGAGAAAGCCTCTAGGAGCTCGCTCTTGTGAAGCCTACCGCCTCTAGCCTCAACCCAGAGCCTTGTATCTAGCTCCATCCACTTAACGTAGGGCAGCCTGCTCTCAGAGAAGAGCCTAGCCGCCTCTCTAGCCTTCTCGTAGACCCCGAAGTACTCGTGGACAGCTCTCCAGCTACTCTCAACGTCTACGAGCACTCCGTCCACGTCGAAGACAGCAAGCCTAATCCTCAACCCAGCCGAGCCCCTCTCTCTCCGGAGAGCTAGCTAGCCCAGCTCCCCCCTATAACCCTAACCTGGAGAGGCTCTAGAGCTGGCTTTTCGTGATGCAAGCTCGCATTGCTCTCCTAGCCTCAGCTTCCTCCTAAAAACGCTAATTTTATACTGTAAAATATTATCCTCGACTCGGCAATAGCGTAGTGGTGCGCTACGCTGTGGCTGGCGGGAAGAAGGTATTGATTCTCGGGGGAGGCGCTGGAGGAGTCGTGGCGGCTAACATCTTGGCGAGCAAGCTTAGAGGAGAAGCAGAGATAACCCTAGTGGATAAGAGTAGCTACCACGTATTCCAGCCGAGCCAGCCTTGGGTTATGATGGGGCAGAGAGAGCCCGACGATATCAGGAGACCTCTCAGACTACTCGAGAGGAAGGGCGTGAGAGTCCTAGTCGAGGAGGTTGAGAGCATAAAGCCCGAGGAGCACTCCGTTCAGACGAGCTCGAGGAGGCTAGACTACGACTACCTAGTGGTAGCTCTTGGAAGCATCCCGGAGCCCGAGAAGATCCCCGGGGACACGAGGAGAGTCTGCACCCCCTGGACTCTAGAGGGGGCTCTCGAGTGCAGGAAGCTACTAGCGGGCTTCAAGGGAGGCTCCGTCGTAGTAACCCCGGTCTCGTGGCCCTACAAGTGCCCCCCGGCTCCATTCGAGGTAGCCTTCATGGTCAAGTATCTGGCTGAGCAGCGGGGAGTGAACGCTGACATCACTGTAGCTCACTTCTGGAAGGAGCCAATGGACCCCTTCGGCTCCATGCTCGTCAACGCCTTCAAGAAGTTCCTAGACCAGTACGGGGTAGGCTACGCTGGAGGCGTAGAGGTAGACAGCTTCCAAGACGGCATCCTGGTGTCTCGAAGCGGAGAGAGGCTAAAGTACGACCTGGCTATAGTAGTGCCTCCTCACAGCCCCCCGAAGCCTGTCGCTGAGTCCGAGCTAGGAGATGAGAGCATATGGGGCTACATGAGGGTAGACAAGGTCTCTCTGAGAGCCCCCAAGTACGATAACGTCTACGGGGTCGGCGACGTGGTAGCTCCCAGCCTGAATCTAGGCATGGCCGGTGTCTTCGCTCACTTCCAGGCAGAGTACGTTGCCAGCAGGATCGTGGATGAGATCAAGGGAGTCTACATGGGCGCGCACTACAACAAGAGCGGGGTCTGCGTCATGGACATGGGCTACGTGGGTGCAGCGGTCTACTGCGACTTCACCAAGAGGATAGCGATGGGAGAGTACCCGGACTGCGTCATACTAGGCGGGATGAAGGTCTTCAGAGCTCTAAAGTACGCCTTCGAGAAGTTCTGGCTCTCGAGATGGTTCTAGAGGTGAGACGCGGTGGCCGAGAAGAAGAGCAGGGCGAGCGCTCTCCTCTCTCTACTCGAGTCTCTTAGCGACGAGGAGTTGAGAGAGATAGAGGAGGTGCTGAGGACAGTCGACCTGAAGAAGGTGGCGCTACTGCTCAGAGAGCTCTCCGAGAACGCGGACTCGATAGCTGGCATGATAGAGCTAGCGAGAGCACTTAAAGAAAGCGGGACCACGGCAGCGCTACTAGGGCTACTAGAGACAGCAGACGAGACATTCAGCGCTGCAGTCAGACAGGAGCTAATGAAGACCCTGGGGAACACGATGATGCTAGTATACATGCTCTCACAGCTCAACCACGAAGCCCTACTCAAGGCAGCGGAAACGATACCAAGATGCACGGAAGCAGCTGCAGCCGAGGCGGCCAAGACGGAGAAAGGCCTAGGGCTACTGGAGCTCATAAAGATAATGAGGAGCCCCGAGATGGCAGCAGCACTCAAAGCATTCATGACGATGATGAAGTGCCTAAAAGGCAAGAGCTAGACAGCAACAACAGCCAAAAAACCGAAAATCTCGAGCGTGCGCACACACAGACACTCAGCGCGCTCAGCTTGAATACACATCACCTGGCATGATGTTCCCCCTTGAACTATATCCATAGGCTTGCATAATATAGCGCATCAGTAAGCCCTAAAAACGATATTCTTTTTACAAAGGTGAGAAATAGGACATTGACTACATCTCGGGTTTGTCTCGTAACAATATGTAATCCCTATATAGAACGCACCGAAATCTATGAATAAGCGATCTCCTTCCGGGTAGGCTAAGTCTATCTCTTTCTCGATGTTCTTTCTCTCGTTTTCAGCTTCAACAATATAGGTCTTCACGTCCTCAACCATTGCGCTCGATAAAAATCCCGTTCTCGCTAATACTTTGCACACGTGTCCATTCACGGCCATAGGTACCTCGGAAGGCTTCCACTTACCGTTAGATATGTTTATCCATAGCTTAGGATGTGAAACCCATCCTACATACATCCTAGCCGCTTTTTCGTAGAGAAGACCAGATAGTAGCAAGTCTTTTAATATCAAATCGAGTAGCCCTCGCGGACTCGTTGCCAAGCTTAGATAGTTAAGTAATCCCCCATATCTTTCTGTGATATTAACGAGAGCCAGCAAGAAGCCGCCTATCCTCAGAAGCAAGGCGGCGTTGTTTTTTAGCCTTAAAACTCTTGTGCGAGGTCTGTAGAGACTAGCCGCTAACTCTACAACTTCGTAAAGATTTCCAACATATTGATGAGGATTTAGAAAGAGGTCCGCCCCGTATCTTAGATAAAGACTGACCACTGTTTTTCTCGCGCTATCTGAATCCGCTTGCTGGTCCAACGCGGCTACTAATAACAGATAACGTGACAAAAACTCTCTGTGCCGAAGATGCTTGTTATCCAAGACATTTAGCAATCTCTGGTTCATATAGTGAGTAAAGTTCGACAATCCAATGTACTCAAGCCTCTCTAAGAGCTTTCGTTTATCGCTAAGTGAGAGCCTGTTTGGAACATCTACCTTCGGCACGATGCTCACACCATAACTGCAGTCAAGCTATCTAAAACCTAGCTTAGAGCCTATAAGCATCTCTAAGCTTTCTTCAACCCTTTGCGACTTATGAGATATGAGACCTTAGACGGGCATTGTAAAGGATTTGATAGCGATAGCGGAATTTAAACAACACACCAAAAGCAGTTGCGGGAGTAGAGTGTGAGATTAAGAGATGCAGGTGAACTTGTATGGTTGATAAATGAAGTCTGAAACGTTGAAGATATCACTTATTCAAGCGAAATTAATGAATATGACTGTAATAACTTTACTGCTGAAACTCTAGCAGTCTCTCGGATATCTAATGGTTTATTATAAAGGGATAACCCGGTAAAAATGCAATCACGCATAGTAGAAGTTTCCCCTAGCACTTCTTAATCGTTGGTAGCTCTGCACTACGTGATGTTAGAAGATCTATCGATAGAACGGTCTGCGGGGATAGATAAAAATGTACATAAAATCTTTACTAAGTGATGTAAAAAATACTGGGGGTGGCTTAGATGGTCTCAGTTAAGGTGGTATTCGGTAGCTCTGAGAGCATGAGGGAGCTGGGAGACGGTAGCGTCCACCTGGTTGTGACCTCTCCTCCGTACTACAACGCTCCCTTCGACTTCCCGGACTTGTTCCCCAGCTACGACGACTACCTGGGTCTCCTCAGAAGGGTTGGAGGGGAGGTCTTCAGGGTTCTCGCTGACGGCAGGGTTGCGTGCTTCGTGACTCAGGACGTCAGAGTCGGAGGCAGGCTCTACCCGATCGTGGCCGACCTCATCCACATCATGGTCTACGAGGTTGGCTTCGAGTACCAGGAGAAGATCGTGTGGAGGAAGCCGGAGGGCTACATCAGGATAAGCAGGAGGAGCGGTGTCCTCGTCCAGAACCCGTACCCCATGTACTTCTACCCCGACAACATATACGAGGAGATAGTAGTATTCAGGAAGCCCGGGGAGTTCGATAGGTCCTCTGTGCCGAGAGACGTGAGGGAGAAGAGCAGAGTAGACTTGAGGAGATTCCAGTCGGAGAAGTGGTATCTCTCAGTGTGGGACATAACGAACGTGCTCCCATCAGAGGAGTGGAGCAAGTACACCGCGGTCTTCCCAGAGGAGCTAGCAGAGAGGCTCATAACGCTCTACAGCTACGCAGGAGAGACAGTACTAGACCCGTTCCTAGGGACGGGAACGACGTGCGCTGTAGCCAGCAGACTCGGCAGAAACTGCGTGGGCTACGAGATAGACCTAGAGCTAGCAGAAGCCATAGAGAAGAGGCTGAAGAAGAAGACGGTACTAAGCCACCTAGGGCTAGAAGAGGAGACGAGAGTAGAGATAACGGTCAGAGAAGACGCCAGAAGACTGAGAACAAAGCTGAGAGAGAAGATAAACGAGAAGCTGAGAGGTAAGGATGTGGCTTCTCGCCCTAGACCTTCATAGTATCAATGTCAGAGGCTTCCGGAGAACTTATGTCTAGACTCATTATGTAGGCTTAAGAGCTAAACGCTTTACTATAAGCTTCTCGAACAGCTTTCTAGCTAGAATACTGGTTAAGCTTTATTACCCTCGGGGGCTTTCTGTGTTCTCGATGCTAGGGGTGTGTGAGGCATGCCCATAAGTGTTCCCAGTATTGGGGAGAAGTTCCCTCAGATGGTAGTAGAGACTACTCACGGCGTTAAAGTCCTGCCTGACGACTATGCTGGCAAGTGGTTCGTGCTGTTCACTCACCCAGCTGACTTCACCCCCGTCTGCACCACTGAGTTCGTCTCCTTCGCTTTGCACTACGAGGAGTTCAAGAAGCTGAACACCGAGCTGATTGGGCTCAGCGTCGACCAGACGTTCTCTCACATCAAGTGGGAGGAGTGGATAAAGAACACGTTCAACGTCAAGCTACCGTTCCCGATCATCGCCGACCCCGCTGGCAAAGTCTCCCAGACTCTGGGTCTTCTCCACGCTCAGAGCGGGACTAAGACCGTGAGAGCGGTCTTCATAGTCGACGCCAACGGAGTGATCAGAGCGATACTCTACTACCCGCTAGAGCTCGGCAGGAACATAAACGAGATACTGAGGATGGTGAAGGCTCTCCAGGTGAGCGACAAGCTGGGCAGAGCGATCCCCGCCAACTGGCCCGAGAACGAGATCGTGGGCGAGAACGTGATAGTGCCCCCAGCCTCGACAGTCCAGGAGGCCGAGGAGAGAGTCAAGAAGTTCAAGTGCTTCGACTGGTGGTTCTGCTACGACGAGAAAGTAGATAAGGCAGACGTAGAGGAGGCAAAGCAGCTGATAGCCTCCAAGAAGACTCTCCCCAAGTAGACGGCTCTAGCCTAAGCTCCTCCCCCAGTTGCTCTCTTTCCCCGGTTTCTTACTCCCCCACTGTCTCGCAGAAGACCCTGTTCTCTCTCTCGAGCCCCGCTCTGCAGAGAGCTCTAGCCACATCGATGCTACTCCTCCTCATGGCTTCGAGCACTCTCTCCGCCTCCTCGGCTAGCCTGGCTCTAGCGGTGCTCAGCGTAGCTCTTTCCTGCTCGCTCAAGCAGATGGGGGAGCACTCTTCTAGCAGAGCGGCGAGCCTCCCCGACGCTCTTCTCGCAACGCTCCTCCTCGACACGCTCTTGATGAAGGAGACCGCCTGGATCCTCTCGCAGGGGTCTAGCAGCCTGACCACGTTGATCGCAGAGACCTCTTCCTCGACGCACTCCACGAGAGAGGAGGAGAGCCTGGCCGCGCCGGGGGGCTCGCTCGGTCTAGCCACGACCTCTCCCGGCTCTCGCTCTATAGCCTTCCTCATAGCGCAGTCTACTAGCAAGCGGGCTCTCTCGAGGTAGAGAGCTAGCGCGACCGCGCACAAGCCGCCTTCTCCGTGCTCGCGCAAGACTCTGGCGGCCAGCTTCAACAAGTCCGCGCAGTGGACCCCCCTCTTAGTCCTCCTAGAGCCCTCCAGCTCTCTCAACGCCTCCGGCTTGAAGTCTCTACACAGCGCTAGCCCGAGTTCTCTAGCGGCGTCGAGCAATCGCCATGACCCGCTACCAGACGCTCGCACGCCGAGAAGCTATATTGCTCGCAGAGAGCCAATGCTCGAAGACGCGGGATTCGAGGAGACTGGAGGGCTCCGCTTCTCACTGCTCCCTCGAGAGCCAGCGCGTAGCCCCCGCGGGATTGCGGAAGCTACGGCTTAACGCGCCGCATGCATCGCGCCGCGCCTCCTCGTAGCTGTTAGCTCCTCGCTACGCTCTGCGAGCCCGCGGTCCACAACTTCGCTGCAGCTCTACGGTCTGCGGGTCTCTCAGTGCTGCTCAGCGAGGCTGGCACGGTCGTTGCATCGCTAGCCTTAAAGGATTTCAAAGCAGGGATCGGGCTTGAGGGGCGAGCTGTGAAGCGCAGGGCGAGCCGTCGAGCGACCTCCTTGGCCGCCATCGCGATAATCGCCGCAATAATCGCGCTAGTAATCGCTCTAGTCATCCTGCCGATAGCCATCGCGCTCGCCGGAGCCGCCAAAGCCCTTTACTATGCTCTGTCGGTGTGGCACTGTGTTGACGCGTGGTCGTGTGAAATCATCCCTGAGGACGAGAGCTCGAGAGAGCTCCTCGAGAGAACGGGAGTCCCGGTATACTATGTCGGCGAGCTACCTTCATACCATAGAATCATATTCAATAGAGTGGGGCTAGCTCCCAGACCTCTCGATCTCGAGGCGGAGGCTCTAGAGCGAGCCCTAGTAGTGGCTCACGTCGACGAAGTGCTAGAGAATGCCTCAGAGTACTCTAGGCTGTTCTCGAGACTCGTGGACTCTTGCAGAGGGTGCGCTATAGCCTTGCTGAACGGCTTCCCGAGAAGAGCGGACATCACTCCACACGTTCTCGTGCTCGAGGCCTTAGAGAACGCTGGAGTCTACCCGCCCGTACCTCTCGACCCAAATCAGCCGATAGAGAGGGAGGAGAGAGGAGAGCTGAAGAAGCCGAGGCTTCACCCAGCTGTCCTCACAGCCGACATGGTGGTCTACTCGATAGACCCGCCGGGAGTCATAGTCGTCGAGAGCCTCACATCCCACAACTCAAAACGTGTTCTAAGAGCGGTGCTAGAGTGGACGAGGTTGCTAGAAGAGAGCAAGACCATCTCGAGGACCGGAGTGTCTCACTTCTCCGTAGACTTTAGTCCTCGAGAGCCCTCCCTCATAGGCTACATCGGCTGGATCAGGAGCCATGTCACGGTGTGCAGTAAAGTCAAAGGCTCTGCGAACGAATGCCCCTCCACGGTATGCGATAAAGTCAAAGGCCCCGTGTATATATACGACAATTGCCTCATCGGGATTCAATTCGTCTACTCTGAATACTATTTCAGCGGATATCAGGTAGGCGCTCTGTCGCACCCGGCTTGGTTTGTCTACACTAAACACGCTGCTATAGGATACAGTGTGAGGTGCTGCACGCTATCCGGGCATATCTGCAAAATCGTGCACCACTACCCGAGGCTCTTCGAGACCTCGACTCACTGGCTCTCAGACCAGACTGGCCAAATCTTGAGAGACTGGGGGCCTAAAAACGTCGCAGGCGGTAGAACCATATTCTATCAAGTATATGCAGGAACCCTACCAGGAGTAGGTGTTTCGATAACCGCGACAGTAACGTACGGGGTAGGTGTCGTAGAACCCCACGGTCCCTACTACATAGCAGGGGATCGTGGTAGAGCCTGGCTTGGCCTAGCTAGAGCTGAGCACTGGGTCGAGAGAGGAGGCTATAGCGAGGACCGGATGAGCGGGCGGCTCTTCGCCGTCGGGTCGGGCTCCTTCGGGTTCATCTCCTCAATAGGTCGAGAAGTTGGACTCGTAGAGCACTCGTTCGACATCAAGCTGAATAGAGGAGAAGAGTACTGCACGATATTGGAGGGGAGGAAAGCGATAGTGATGACGAAGAGGGACCCGATAAGGTTCTTCGTCGAACTCTGGCCCGACAGAGCGATGCCCGGGAGGGGTCTAGCCGAGAGGCTCTCTGGCTGAGTGCCCGCTCCGCGCCGAAGCCTCTAGCCGGCGGGCGCGCCCTCGGACTCCCGCAGCGGCTTCTCAGGCTCGAGGAGCTAGAGCTGGCCTCCGAGAGTCTCTCTTTAAGGGCTCCTCGGGGAGTGTAGGAGAGTGTGGTTGATTGAGCGGGTCTGAGGCTTGGAGGGCGGCGTCGAGAGAGTCTTGGAGGAGACTCTAGCGAGGCATGGGGGGAGGGTTGTATACAAGCATGTAGAGGAGAGCGGCGAGCCAGAGCCGGGCCCTCTGGTCGAGGAGCTCGGGGTTAGCGAGAAGCTTGTCGAGGCTCTGAGGTCGCGGGGGATAAGGCGCCTCTACAGGTTCCAGGCTGAGGCGGCTGCGAGCATAGCGGCTGGCAACGATACAGTCATCGTGGCCGGGACTGGCACGGGGAAGACTGAAGCGTTCCTGGTCCCCGTTCTCGATAAGGCTCTGAGACTAGGGAGGAGGCCCACGGCTATCCTGGTCTATCCCACGAAGGCCCTGGCTAGAGACCAGCTCTCGAGGATCAGAGGCTACCTGGAGGCTCTAGGGCTGGAGGCTGAAGTCTACGATGGGGACAGCCCTGAGAGCGTCCGCAGGAGGGTTCTCACGAGCCCTCCCCACGTGCTCGTAACGAACCCGGATATGCTCCACTACAGTCTAGCCATGGCGAGAGGCTTGAGAGAGGTCGTGAGAGAAGCCTCCTACGTCGTGCTCGACGAGCTACACCTATATGGTGGAGTCTTCGGGAGCCACGTCAAGTGGGTCGTGTACAGGCTGTTGCGATACGCTAGAGACGCTGTGATGGTCGGCTCGGGGGCGACGATAGGCAACCCCGGGGAGCACGGAGAGAGGCTCTTCGGGAGGAAGCCCGTCGTCGTCGAGGGCCCCAGGAGGAGGAGGGGGACAGCGGTCCACTACATGGCGGACTGCGGTAGAGCCAGTAGGCGTGTCGTAGCCTCTACTCTGGCGGCTGCTCTCGCCAAGATGGGGCTCAAGACTCTAGTCTTCATAGACTCGCAGCAGAGAGCGGAATGGCTAGCGAGAGACATAGCCAAGAAGGGGGTCAAGTCCTTCGTCCACAGAGCAGGGCTCCCTCCAGAGTACAGGGCTATGGTGGAGGAGGCTATGAGAGAGGGGAGAGTCGACGTAGTGGTAGCCACGCCTACTCTAGAGCTCGGCATAGACGTGGGGACTCTGGACGTGGCAATCATGGTCGGGCTGCCTAGCAGCTACGCGAGCTACATACAGAGAGCCGGGAGAGTCGGGAGGAGAGAGAGACCGGGCTACGTGATCACGCTCCTGGGAGCGAGCCCCCTGGAGTCCTACTTCTCCAGGAGACCGGGCGAGTACTTCGCTCAAAGCGTGCCGCCTGTCTTCATGGAGCCGGGGAACGTCGAGGTAGCCAAGACCCACGTGGCGGCTATGCTGGCCGAGTACGGGTCTCTCAGAGACTCGGAAATCCCTGATTTCGCTCGGGGAGCGGTAGAGGACCTCGCTAGAGCCGGCGTCGTCAGACTCTCCGGAGGCAGGATAGTAGGGTCGCGCGAAGGGATCCTGAGGCTTCTCAGAAGCTCGGGGCTCAGGTCCTCGGGCCCCGTTGTCTCGATTGTAGACGAGCGGGGGAAGACCATAGGGTACAGGGAGCTGCCTCAGGCTCTCTACGAGCTCCACCCGGGAGCGATATACTACCACATGGGCCGGCCGTACATGTCCGTGTCTCTCGACCTGGCAAAGCTCGAGGCTAGAGTGAGAAGAGTCCCGGACACTATATCCGTCTACACTAGAGCACTGCACACCACCTACGCTGTCCCCGTCTCCGAGGAGAGCGCGAGACTCCTGGGCTCCGTAGTCGTGTCCTATGGGAGCGTTAAGGCTGAGGTCTACGTTGAGGGCTACGTGGTAATAGACGAGGCCTCCGGGCAGACTCTGAGCGAGGTCATGCTAGAGACCCCGCTCAAGTGGAGGTTCACGACGAAAGGACTCTACGCTAGCTTCCCCTCGCTCGGCATGCATCCTCTCGATGCTTCCAGCTCTTTCCACGCAATAGAGCACGTTCTGATAGCAGCGGGGAAGCCCGTAGCCGGGTACTCCGACACAGATGTGGGCGGAGTAAGCTACCCATCGGGTCTCATAGTCATCTACGACTCCTCCCCAGGAGGCAATGGGGCCTCGAGGACTCTATTCGAGAGGCTAGACAAAGCCGCCGCTCTAGCCGCGAGGATACTTGCTGAGTGCGCGTGCGAAGACGGCTGCCCTAGGTGCGTCTACTCGCCCTACTGCGGTAACAACAACAAGATGCTCTCGAGGAGGGGAGCGCTCAGAATACTAGAAGCGGTCATGAGGGGAGAGACGGCTAGAGTCGAGGCAGCTCCCGAGGGTAAGCCTGTAGCCTAGGCTAGAGGATAAGGCTCTCGGCTGCAACCTCGGGAAGCGGTGCCTGGGAGTGGCTGAGATAAGGATTGAAGTAGTGGAGATCCCCGTGCCCCACGGAGTCAACGTCATAATCGGTAGGTCTCACTTCATCAAGACCGTGGAGGACCTCTACGAGGCTCTAGCGACGAGCCACCCCCACCTCAGGTTCGGCCTCTGCTTCAACGAGGCCTCGGGGAAGAGACTGGTTAGAAGCGATGGGAACGACGAGGAGCTAAGGAAGCTAGCAGTAGAGGCGTGCCTCAAGATAGGAGCGGGGCACACCTTCGTGATATACCTGAGAGAAGGGTGGCCGATAAACGTGCTGAACGCTATAAAGCACGTCCAGGAGGTAGTGTCGGTAGACGCTGCCACAGCGAACCCCGTCAAGGTCATAGTAGCAGACCTGGGAGACCAGAGAGCCCTCCTGGGGGTAGCAGACGGCTTCAAGCCGCTTGGGGTAGAGACGGAGGAGGACGCGCGAGAGAGGAGAGAGTTCCTGAGGAAGATAGGGTACAAGAGGTAGGAGAGAGCCTCCCGTCAGGCCCGAGGGCTGGGCTGGCGTGAGCGGCTCTTCGCTGGATAGGCTCGAGCTAGAGGTGCTTAGGAGGAGAGACCCTCAGGGCTTTTACGTCGTGCCTCTGAAGAGGGGGGCTGAGAGAGCTCTAGCCAGCGTTCTCTCGTCTAGCGGCGTCTCGCTCGTCGAGGCGGGGGGCGTTGTTCTCGCTAGAGTGAGGTCTAGGAGCCTGGCTGAGAGGGTTTTGAGAGAGGCTGCGAGAAGAGGGCTTCTCGCTCTGGGGGAGCTCTAGCCCCCCTCACCTGATCTCTGCTCTCAGCCCTTCTAGCGCCTCCTGCAGCTTCTTGCTCAGCTCGTCTATCTTGTCTAGCTCGTCGTTCGGTATCGTGAACTTCGCCTTCACAGCCTCCACGTAGAGCCTGCCTACGGCCTCTCTTATCCTGGCCACTGTTAGCCCGTGCCTGACTAGCTCGTCGGCTCTCCTGTAGAAGTCTATGAACATCTTGAGGAGCTTCACTTGCTTTTGTGGCGTGGAGAAGGCGTCTATGGGGTCGTAGGCGTTCTGCTTGAGGAACCCGTCTTTGATCATCCTCGCGGTCTCGAGAACCAGCTTGTCTCTCTCGCTTAGAGCTTCTGTGCCGACTAGCCTGACTATCTCCTGCAACTCGGCCTCCCTCATCAGTATCCTCATAGCCTCCTCTCTGTACTCTCTCCACTCCCTGTCTACAGCGTCGTGCCACCAGCCAGCCACGGTGTCGACGTAGGCGCTGTAGCTCAGGAGCCAGTTTATAGCAGGGTAGTGCCTGCTGTAGGCTAGCCTCGTGTCTAGAGCCCAGAAGACTCTGATGAATCTAGAGGTGTGGCTCGTGACGGGCTCGCTGAAGTCTCCTCCAGGCGGGCTCACTGCTCCGACCACGGTGACGCTCCCAAGCCTCTCGGGCCTGCCTAGTGCTACCACTCTGCCTGCTCTCTCGTAGAACTCAGCTAGCCTGGAGGCGAGATAGCTCGGGTAGCCCTCCTCAGCCGGCATCTCCTCGAGTCTCCCGCTTATCTCTCTGAGAGCCTCAGCCCACCTGCTAGTAGAGTCGGCTACTAGGAGCACGTCGAAGCCCATGTCTCTATAGTACTCTGCTAGCGTTATCCCGACGTAGATGCTGGCTTCTCTAGCGGCTACCGGCATGTTGCTAGTATTGGCTATCAGTATCGTTCTATCCATTAGAGGCTTCCCGGTCCACGGGTCCGTGGACTTGGGGAACCTCTCTAGGACCTCCGTCATCTCGTTACCTCTCTCACCGCAGCCTATGTAGACGACCACGTTGGCGGCAGACCATCTGGCTAGAGAGTGTAGAGTCACAGTCTTCCCTGTGCCGAAGCCTCCGGGTATTGCTCCAGTCCCGCCTTTAGCCATAGGGAATAGAGTATCCAGGATCCTCATCCCGGTGACGAGAGGCTCCGTTGGCTCCAGCTTGTACTTGTAGGGTCTAGGCACTCTAACAGGCCACTTGTGCGTCATCGTTAGGCTTACAGTCCTCCCCTCCTCAGTCTCAACCTCGGCTATCGAGTCGTCGATCCTGTAGTCTCCCTCGGGAGCGACCCACTTGAGCCTGCCTCTAACACCAGGAGGCACTAGTATCTTGTGGGTTATTATGCTGGTTTCGGGGACAGTGCCGAGAACGTCGCCCGGCGATACCTTATCGCCCACTCTAACATCCTTGGCTGGCGTGAAGTAGTAGAACTTGCTTCTATCGAGAGGAGAGACCGTGATCCCTCTCTCGACGAATATACTTCTCCTCGGGCTCTTTCTGGAGAGCACTCGGCTTATCACGGGTAGCGGTCTCTGGATCCCGTCGTAGATATTCCCTAGGAGGCCTGGGCCTAGCTCTACACTCAGAGGCCCGCCAGTGCCCTCCACGGGCTCTCCTGGTCTCAGACCGCTTGTAGACTCGTATACCTGGATGTATGCTCTATCTCCTCTTATCAGAGTGACTTCTCCCACTAGGCCTTCTAGGCCTACTCTAACCATCTCGTACATCTGGACTCCTGTCATGCCCTCAGCTACCACTAGGGGACCGCTTATCCTGACTATTCGCCCCTTGACTCCCACTCTAGCCCGCCCTCCGCTCAGCTCTCTCTGAGGCTCTTGAGTATGAGAGCTTGTAGCTTTAACGTAGCCGACTTGATTATAGTGTCAACGCTGTAGTCTATGCTGACTGCTCCTGACTCGTCTCTGGCCACGGCTCCACCGATTATCTCAGCTGGCTCTGGAGCTATCTCGATCAAGTCGTATCTCATCTTCTCCACGAGTTCTCTAGCTAGGCTCTGGTCGTCTCGAGAAACCCATACTGTCAGCTTCCCGACTGCTCTTGCTTCCTCAGCTAGCTTAGCTAAGACTCTGCTCATGAACTCTTTGTACCACTCCTCGCTCTTGCTTCGAGCAATCCTAGCTCTAAGCGCTGCCAGGACTTTCTCGATGAACTCTCTCTCTTTCTCCGCTATTGCTGCTCGAGCTTCAGCCTCTAGCCTGGCTCTAACGCCCTTTAGGGAGTCCTGTAGACTCGAGTATTCCAGCTGGAGTCTTCGCTCATACTCTGCCAGAATGTTCTTGAAAGCGTCAGCGATAAGAGCCTCGCTTGCTACCAGCGCGTCCTCGAGATTCTTCTTGCTCCTCCTTAGCTCGAATACCCCCGAGTCTCTAGCGAGGCCTACGGGGTCACCTGCTAGCCTGCTTCTAGCCGACAACGCTCTCGCAACCTCACTCACTTAAAGCCTAGTGCTTGATATAGGAGCTTGCTAGGGTCTACGGGCTTTCCGGGAGACTTGAGCGTAGGCATGATGTATATCGGTGTCGAGAACTTAGCCGTCTTCTTCCTGAAAGCCTCCTCATCGCTCACCAAGTCCCTCAAGACTATTATGAGAGCAGCGTTTCCAAGAACATCTATTCTGCTTATATAGTCTATGACTTGCTCTTGAGTATAAGCCTCGATTACGTGGAAGCCCGCGCCTTTGAATAACTGTATGCTCTCCCTATCGCCGATCACGTAGACGACCCCCTTCGGTAACGTGCTCGAAGACAATACTAGCACCCACCAGTCATTAGAATCCGCGAAAGCGTAGACTTTTCACCAAAGTATTTATCTTTTAGCCGACTTCGTTACTCTCTAGATATGGGTAACGCGTTGGCCTCGATAAGTAGAGCTACCTGCTCTCGACTGTATCGATTAACGAGAACGAGAGAACGCTTGGTATTTAGATTGGGAAAAAACGCTTAGATATTTAAATTTGGTTTGAAGCGATTCTAAGCGGAGGGCTAGTCACGACTTGCTAGTGCCACGTAGGCTTAGGTACGTCTTGATCGCTCTCCCTAAGAGCTCGTATGACAGAGTTCTTACTCGCATAGCTAACGAGGGCGTTCTCCACATCGAGGAGCCTAGCCGCGAGCTACCAGGCTCCCCCTCTCCTACCTACAGGAAGCTGTATACTCAAGCTTCAGAGAGAGCGAGCAAGGTTGCGAGCTTCTTCCACTACCTAAACCTGGAGCCCGCGACGGAGAGAGGCTTGGTTATAGAGGTTAGCGATTGGGAGAGCACGTTCAGCAATGTCCTGAAGTTCTACGCTGATCTCGAGGAGTTCTACGACTCTAGGATATCGAGACTCTCCGATTTAGAGAGGAGAGCCGACGAGATAAAGAAGACTCTAGAGCAGCTAGCCCCCATGACTGATATAGAGAGCGACATTAAGAGAGCCTACGAGGCGGTAACTCTGCAGTTCGCTCTAGGAATAGCGCCCCCGGGCTTTGAGAGAGAGTGCGAGGAAGCATCTAGAGCGGGTGCTGTAGTAGTCTGCGAGACTATGGAGGACGGGAGGACGCGCGTAGCCGTAGTCGGCAAGCCTGAAGTCATGAGGGGAGTTGTCGCTAACCTGTCTAGAGCAGGCATGAGTCTCCTAGTAGTGCCGAAAGAGCTCCCCGGAAGCCCGAAGGAGGCGTATGAGATACTCAAAAGGAGTCTCGAAGGGCTCGAGACCGAAGCTGAGAAGATAAGAGGGGAGCTTAAGTCTAGGCTACCGGAGCTAACGCGCTACTACACTCACCTCGTTGCTTTCAGAGAGGTGTTTAGGGCTCTCTCATCGGGTCTCGAGTCTTCAAGCATGTTCTTCGTGGAGGGATACATAGACGATTACGACTACGATAGGCTCAAGAAGACTCTAGACGAGGAGGCGGGTGCTTCCTACGTGCTTCTAGACATGGGCCTCGTTAGAGGCGAGGCTAGAGCTCCCACTAAGGTAGCGCTACCTCCCGTGGTGCGCTCCTTCCACAAGATAACGCAGATGTATGGAGAGCCAGAGACGGGTGAGGTAGTTCCCACACTCTTCCTGGCAGTAACCTTCCCGATAGCGTTTGCTCTAATGTTCCCCGATGCTGGCCACGGTCTCGTCCTGGCTCTCTTCGGTCTCCTCTTCTTCGGCAAGAGGAACCCGGCGTGGAGAGACGTGCTCCTAGTCCTGGGAGCAGCCTCTATGATCACGGGGCTTCTAGCCGGAGAGTTCTTCGGCCCTCTGGGCGGCCACCTGGTCTTGGAGAAGCTCTTCGGCTGGATTAGCCCCCTGCCTCCTCTAGCTCTCCCAACGTACGCTATAGAGAAGGGCAAGTGGGAGCTGGTGAACGCACTCCTCTACAGAGCTGTGACTATATGCTTGTGGATAGGGGCATTCATGCTCTCATTCGGCACTCTGCTAGGGGTTCTCAACGCGTGGATCAGAAGGGATTCTGAAGAGCTCCTGGCTATGAGGCTACCTAGATTCATCTTCTTTACCTCGATAGCTCTACCCTTCCTCACTAGCCTCAGCGTGAGCGACGCCGCCTCGACTATCCAGAGAGCAGTCTTCGAGCTAGGAGGGGGCGACGTGAAGGCCACGGTAGTCCTACTGGGGGCTCTAGTAGGCTTGCTGTGGATGCTTCTCGGAGAGCCTTTCTTTGCGCTCAAGCACGGGCACGGGGTAGGCTCTGCTCTGATCTCTTCCTTCATGGAGGCTTTCGACTCTATACTCATGGCTCTAGGCAATATCCCGAGCTTTCTGAGAATACTAGCTCTAGCTCTAGCCCACTCTAGCATAATGCTCGGCTTCTACTACATATACCACGAGATGAGCCATGGGGGAGCTCTAGGCTTAGCCGTGGGCTTCGTCCTCTACGTGTTCGGGAACCTGATAGCTATAGCTATAGAGGCGATAATAGCCTTCGCTCAGACTCTAAGGCTGCACTTCTACGAGTGGTTCTCCAAGTTCTATAGGGGGACGGGGATCCCGTTCACTCCAATAAGCATGCCTGAAGACGTGAGGATAGTGCTGGTATCGCGTGCTCCCTCTCAGTCTCTCGAGAGCCAGTCTAGGAGAGCCTCGTAGCTCGAGCAAGCGTCTCTCCTCGAGTACCCTCTCTTCACCCACACCTCCAGCAGTCTCCGCCTCGTTCTAGACTCGAGTACCCACGCTTCAGACCCGCTGAGAGGAGCTGGAGCGATCAGGCTAGAGGGCTCTTCAACACTGCTCTCTGAAGCGGTCAGGTCTAGCGCTGAGTCGTAGAGCTCTATTCTCGCACTCTCTCTCCCCGCTGCTACCACCAGGATTAGGGGAGTCTGGTGGAGTATGAGGGGGGTCTTCAGCTCTCTCGAAACCACTCTCTCGTGCTCTAGGAGTAGAGACGCTGCTGTAGCGGGGCTCAGCATCTCCCCCTCGTCGCTCACATCGAGGAGGATTAGAGTGTGAGCATCGATACAGAGATTGCCGTAGAGTGTCAGGATGACCGAGAAGGGCTTCGCTTGCCTCCAGGGCCCGGGAGCTGTCGCAGCCCGCCCGAACCTGTAGTAGGAGAGCCCCGAGTACGCTTTAGCAGCAGTGACTCCAGAGACTCCGGGAACGTACTTGGCTTCGACGCCTCTAGCCGACGCCTCGGCTAGAAGAGCTTGGTGAGTGGTAGCTATGAGAGGGTCGCCGGGCGACAGCACGACCACAGTCTTCTCTCTAGCCTCCTCGACTACTCTCCAGCTCTCCTCCTCGAGAACTCTCCTAGAGGCTTCAACGACTCTCCCGCTATGCCTATACGCTAGGTCTAGAAGCCAGCGTGAAGCCGGAGAAGTGTACGTCTCAACGTACACTTTATCTGCTCTCCTCAAAGCCTCCACGACCTCTAGAGTGACGCTATTGGGGCCTACTCCGGCGCCAGCAACTATGAGCACAGCTCTCTCATCCGAGCCAGCGAGAGGAGAGAGGCTAGATAACGCTTGATTGCGGGAGAGACGTGGGGAGAGGAGAGAGGGGCTACGATACAGCGCTAGAGCAGTACTCGTCACTGGATCACTCTAATCCTCTTCGTGGTAGCTGTCTCAGACATGTCTTTAGAGATGTAGAGCTTTAGAGCTCTCCTTATAATCTCGCTCTTGCTCATATTCTTCCTCCTAGAGTACTCTTCTAGCAAGAAGAGTAGGTCCTCGTCTGCCTTGAAGCTAACTACTCTCATCTCTCCTCGCGCCCCGAGTCTTAATACCTATGTCTACTAGAGATTTTCAACATGACCCCTATATGGCGAAATGTACTCTCTGTTTGATGAGAGTACACGACTCACTATAAGATATAAGCTCTCACCAGTACTCCCGTATATGGGAGTATACATATGCCGACAGTGCACCTAGCTCTCCCAGAGAGCTTGTACAACGAGCTTAAGAAGAGAGCAAGCGACATGGGGATCCAGATTACCGACCTGATCAAGCTTTATATCAGGCTGGGACTGGAGGGTGCTCTAAGCCAGCCTCCTAGAGTGAGCGAGGAGGCTCTAGCCTCTCTCTCCCTCAAAGCAGACAGGCTCGAGAGAGAGTTCAGGCTTAAGTCGACGATGCTCGAGGGCAAGGTTAGAGAGCTAGAGGAGACAGTAAGGTTCCTCATCGAGAGGCTAGAGAGCCTAGAGGAGGCTGTGGTCACGGGGAGGTATGGGGGGCTTCTCCAGAGGAGGCTTCAGCAGTCACACTCTAGACCTGAGGCTGGCTAGCACCTCTTTAGCCTTCTCTAAGCTTATAGTCCCCGATTTCACCATCTCCTCTACTACAGCGTCTACCTCCTCGGGCGACGCTCCAGCAGCTAGAGCTAGCTGCCTAGCGTGGAGCTTCATGTGCCCCCTCTGGATCCCCTCTGTGACTAGTGCTCTGAGCGCTGCCAGGTTCTGAGCTAGCCCGACCGCTGCCATCACCTCAGCTAGCTCTCTAGAGGTCTTGACCCCGAGTATCTTCAACGCTAGTCTAGCCATGGGGTTGGATTTGATCGAGCCGCCAACCGTGCCGACAGCTAGGGGGAGCTCTATGTAGCCTACTAGGTCTCCATTCTCGTCTCTCTCCCAGACGCTCAGAGGCTCGTATCTGCCTCTTCTAGCAGCATAGGCGTGAGCTCCAGCCTCTATGGCTCTCGTATCCTGCCCTGTTGCTAGAGCTACAGCCACTATCCCGTTCATTATGCCCTTGTTGTGCGTAGCCGCTCTGTAGGGGTCTGAGGCTGCTAGAGCCCAGGCGTAGATTATCCTCTCGACTACCTCGTCTCCGCCTATGGCGTCTTTGGGGATTCTGGTCCACGCTCTAGCTATCCTCTTATCTGCTAGATTGGAGACTATTCTCAGCAATACCTTGCCTCCGCTAGCCTCCTCTATTATCGGTGCTATCTTCTCAACCATAGTGTTCACTATATTAGCGCCCATGGCGTCCCTCACGTCTACTATGAGGTGGACTACGACCATCTCGCCTACGGGGCTGTTCACGACTCTAACCTCTATGTCTCTAGCGCCCCCTCCTATCTTGACTAGGAACTCGTTCGTGGAGTTAGCAGCCTCCAGTATCTCCTCTCTCCTCTCCAGTATCCTCATGACAGCGCGGTGAGGCGAGGGGGCTTTGACTACCTGGACCTGCCCGATCATGAGGGGCTCGGAGGCTCTAGCCCATATACCGCCGCCCTCGCGGCACCACCTAGCAGCATTCGAGGCTGCAGCCACCACAGAGGGCTCTTCTATCACCATGGGGACCATGTAGTCTCTCCCGTTGATCAAAAAGTTGACTGCTACAGCGAAGGGGAGCTCGAAGGTGCCAACAACGTTTTCTATCATCTTATCCGCCACGTCTAGAGTCAGCCTGCCTGTTCTCGTGAGGAGACCTACCTCCTCGTCAGTTAAATCAGCGAACTCTTTGAGAACCCTTATCCTCTCGCTTATAGGCAACTTGTAGAACCCCTGTATTCTCGAAGTCTTGCTCAACGAGAGCACCGGGCTCTCGCTCAGTGAGCGGGAAGCTTAAAGGCTGAGGTCTAGGCTTCCCGGAGAGAGGCTGAGACCTTGAGTGAGGAGAAGGGGGGTCTCGTGGTAGCTGTTGGAGACAAGGTGATAGAGATAGACGAGAAGGTAGTCGAGATACTCAGAAGGTACAAGAGAACGAGGATGACTCTAGAGGAGCTAGCAGCAGCCCTAGGTCTAGACAGCTGGGAGGAGGCATACGAGTTCGTGAAGAAAGTGCCAGCCTGGGTGATGGACGTAGACCCCTCGATGTGGAAGACTATAGCCAAGAAGTACCTGGAGAAGAGCTGAGCCACGGCTATCCACAGCTTGCTTTATTAGGCTCTGCCATCCTACTCCTCTAGAAATGGTGTAGGCTGAGACTGTGGAGGAGTCTTCGGACTCTGAAGACGATAGTAGCCCTAGGCTAGTCGTAGTCGAGGAGCCTAGGCTCGCGCTACGGCTCTTGGCTAGAGGCTTCGGAGAGTACCACTATAGATTCGTTGAGAGTAGCTTGGCTCACGGAGCTAGAGCTCTGCTAGCTGTATCAGGCGAGACTCCGGTAGGAGCGGCTATCGGCTTCACGGCTTTCAGAGTAGGGGTTGTGTACTACGTGTACGTTGAGGAGGCTTACAGAGGCTCCGGTGTAGGGAAGACTCTCGTCCTCTCTCTAGAGGAGCTTCTCGAAAGCGACGGAGCTGAGGTGTTCGTGGCGTCGACGGCTTTCTGGAACAAGAGTAGCATGAGGATGTTCGATAGCCTGGGCTACACGCTCATCCCCATAGAGTCTCTGGAGGAGAAGAGCCCGAGTCTAGCCGGCAAGGTTGAGAAGCTGGCGTGCATGGAGGACGACGATGTCCTTATGGTGAAGCCGACTGTGAAGAGCCTCTCGAGAGCTCTCTCGAGAACCAGCTCGAGAGACATAGCCAAGATCTGGGTCTCTCGCTGCTACAAGCCGTGGCTAAGCTACATAGCCGGAGAGCTCGAGAGCTCCGCGAAAGCCCGGGTTCTCGGCCGCGCTACGAGCAAAGTATAAAAGCCGAGTATCGAGGTAGACGTGAAGGCGATAGAGATGCCCTTAGAGGTCACAGACCTCTCGGAGTTCGCTGAGATAACAAAGAGGGCTGTAGAGTGTAGGATTAAGCGCGTGAAGAAGACTAGCGTAGTCAAGATAAAGGCTAGGACTAAGCGCTACCTCTACACGTTCAAGACTACTGAGAGCGAGCTAGACAACGTTCTCAAACAGCTTCACTGCAAGAACGTGATCGACGTAGACAAGACTGAGAAGAGCAAGACCTAGACTTCGAGCTTCTCCCCGACTGCTGGAGCGTAGACCTCGACTCCTATCTCGCTCTCCACTCTCCCAGCTAGGACCTCTTGAGCCTGAGGGGTTCCGTGGACTAGGATCACTTTCTCCAAGCTCTTGAAGGACTTGAGGACTCCGAGGATGCCTCTCTGGTCTACGTGGCTGGAGAAGTCGAACCAGTAGACTCTAGCTCTGACCGGCATCTCCTCGGGGAGAGCGAAGCCTGTCTCCAGTATCTGCCTGCCGGGAGTCCCTCTGCCCTGGTAACTGACCAGGACTATCGCGTTATCCGGGTTCTCTCCGAGCTTCTTGAGGTAGTGTAGGCTAGGCCCTCCCTTCATCATGCCCGAGCTCGCTATTATGACTCCCGGCTCTCTGATTGCTCTCTTCCTGTCTTGCCAGCCTCTGACTATGTTGAACTCCACCATAGACTTCATCATGAGACCCTCTAGCCTGATGTAGCCCTTGTGCCTCAAGTATATCTCCGCCACGTCTCTTATCATCCCGTCGACCCACACTGGGAACCCCGGGTCTCTCTCGGCTAGAACACACATTATCTCCTGGCCTCTGCTAACGCTGAACGCTGGGATGAGCACGACGCCCCCGTTCTCGACGACCTCTCTGACAGTCTCGTAGAGCCTCTCCTCGACCAGCCTCCTTGGGGGGTGTAGCGTAGACCCGTAGGTAGACTCTATGATGACAACCTCGGGGTCCACGCCTGTGAAGTCGGCTGGGCCCACGAGCTTGGTCTCTAGCACGTTCATATCGCTAGTGTAGAGCACTCTTCTCCCGTCTACCTCGACGTAGACTGAGGCTGAGCCGGGTATGTGCCCCGAGTAGAGGAGCTTGAAGTGGAAGTCTCCGAGCTCTACCTCCTCTCTGTAGTTGAGAGGCTCTGCTACCGAGAGCATCTCATCGACAACTGCTGAGTCGTAGGTGAGCTTGTCTCCAGAGAGCTTCAGCATATCGTTGTACAGGATCCTCGAGACGTCTAGAGTGAGGCGCGTGGCGAAAAGCCGGGGCTTGATGCTAACGAAGAGCATGGGGGCTGCTCCAACGTGGTCTAGGTGGCTGTGAGTTAGGACGACTCCAGCCAGGTCGGCTGGCCTCACGTGCTCAGGGAACACTGGCTCGTCTCTCTCAGTGAAGTTGACCCCGTAGTCTAGGAGGAGAGCTCTCCCACTCCTACTCCACACAGCTATAGCCGCTCTACCGACCTCCCTCCCGCTCCCCAGCACCTCAATAGACGCCACTCGCTCCCACCCGGGGGGCTCTAGCCGTGCTCACAAGAGTTTTAAATTCCCGGAGCCTCGAGTACCTGGAGCGGGAGCCGCCGTAGCTCAGCGGGAGAGCGCCCGGCTGAAGACCGGGGGGTCGGGGGTTCGAATCCCCCCGGCGGCACCAAGTCTAGACCTTCTCCAGGATGTCTATGACCTCCTTGAGGAGCCCTACTCTCGGGTTTCTGTGGTTTATCTCGAATATCCTGAGCCTCCCGTACCTCCTCTCCTCGACTAAGCCCATCTTCTTGAGCTCCTCTAGGTGCCTTAGTGCTAGCTCGTATCGTAGCCCCGTTTCTCTCACTATCCTGGTTATGTTGGCCTGGCTTCTCTTCATGAGTATCTTGAGTATCTTGAGCTTGCCCTTAGACGAGACCACGTCCTCTAAGCTCACTGGCTTCACCAAGCCTATCTAGGAGGATCGAGTCGAGAGTCTCCATGACTCTATCGGGGGGCAGGTGTGCTGCTAGCCTTATCAGAGAAGTCCTGCCCCTCATCCCCTTACTCGAGAGCCTGACCTCTATGAGCCCAGCTACGCTCAAGCTCTTCAGGTAGGTGTGGAACTGAGTGTGACCCCGGGGGGTCTCCCCGTATCTCTGACAGGTGTCCTCGTAGAGCTTCTTGACCTCTCCTGTCGTAGACCAGCCTCCCTTCGCCGCCGTGGCTCTCGCCACGGAGTAGAGAACTAGGAGCTCGTGAGTGCTGAGTCCTCTAAGCTCTGAGATCGATAGTGTTGAGAGAGCCTGCTCGGAGAGAGCTCTCCTCACGTGAGCCTCGGTTATGGCTGGAGACTCCTCGGCTTCAGCTAGCTCAGCCGCCATCCTCAGCGCCATTATGGCTCTCCTAGCGCTACCATCTCCTCCCCTGTCGTCTCCGAAGTACTCGCTGATCAAGTCTAGATGGTACTCCTCCCAAGCTCCGGGCTGGAGGCCCTCCTCGGCTCTCTGCAAGAGTATAGCCTTCAGCTCTTGCGATGTGTAGGGTCTCAAGTGCATCCTGAAGCCTATCTGGCTCTCGACCTGGGGGATCCTCTCTCTCAGATACGATAAGACTCTATGGTCTGAGGCTACGAGGAGGTAGGCTATCCTGCTGAGCCCGTCTCTACTCGGGATCTCCTCGTAGACTCTCATGAGGAGGTAGAGGTCGTCTTCAGTCATCCTCGGGCTTAGGAGAAGACTCTGGAACTCGTCGATCGCTACGAGTAGAACTCTGTCTCTGAGGTAGAGGTGGTCAACTATAGCCTTCAAGACCTCTACTGCTGAGCTCCCCCTGACGCTGACAGCTAGCCCCAGCTGGTCCACCATGACTTGGAGTATCTGGTGCAATGCTGGAGCTCCGAAAGCGTTGACGTAGACGAACTTAGCGTTAACCCCTCTCTGCCTAGAGAGCTCCTCTACTCTCCTGCCCACATACCAGGCTAGAGTAGTCTTCCCTATGCCCACTCTCCCTATGCTACCATAGATTAAGCTCACGTCGGAGAAGCCGGGAGCCTCGGAGAGCTTCGAGAGATACCTTCTGATCAAGAGCTCTGCCTCAGCGCTCCTAACAACTAGCTTAGAGGGCTTGTAGGACTCCTCGAATACAAACCTGTCTCTGAAGATCCTGCTCACAGACGCTCACCTAGAGTACCGGGTTCTAGAGTGGATCGAAACTAAAAAAGCGTGCTCCTAGCTCGGAGACACTAGAATGCACTTGAAGCCGCATGACCGCGTAGTACCTAGCGTGATTAGGAAGAGGTCGTCCACGGACTCGACGGCTAGAACTGCTCTAGAGCCGGGGTCTACTCGAGCCCCTAGGAGCTCGAGCATGCTAGCGATATCTCTCTCGGAGACAAGCCCCTCTCCCAGCCCTCTTGGTTTGAGTATGAGTCTTACTCTCGCTACTCTAGAGGCTTCGAGGAGCTCTCTCACAGCTCTCTCAAGCTCTTCTCTTCGAGGTCTAGCTAGAGTCATGGATGCCAGCAGGACTCTGGTAGCTGTGTGAGTCTTGTACTCTGCTATCGACTCAGCTATCTCTCTAGGAGATGCATCGGAGTAGATCAAGAAGACTCCCTTGAATCTCGTAGACTCTACTCTCGAGGAGAGACTCGCCGCTACTAGAGCATCGTAGAGCTCCTCATACAGCCACGCCTCCCTACCCGGCTTCGAGACAGCTAGGCCTCTGAGCTGGGGCAGTGTGCTCTCAGAGGGCACTCTTTACACCTAGGCCTCCTAGCTCTACAGTACGCTCTCCCCAGAGCTATGACTAGCCTGTGTGCTTCCTCGCTCCTCTCAGCGCCAAAGCACTCGAGGAGAGCTCTAGACACCTCGCTGTACCTCCTACTCGAAGCGAGACCCCACCTTAGAGCTACGCGCGCGGCGTGAGTGTCTACTGGGAACACTGGAGCTCTGCGAGCTACAGAGAGGAAGACGTCTACGGTCTTTGGGCCTACTCCTCTCACTCGTAGAAGCTCTTCTCTCAACACTAGCGGGTCTTCTCTGAGGAGGTACTCTTCTCCTCCTCTACTCAAAACCAGTCTAGCTAGCTCAACTATAGCTCTAGCCTTGCTCTTCCAGAGCCCCGCTGTCTTGATCGCCTCCTCTACCTCGCTCAAGCCGGCCTCCAGGATCTTCTCGGGGGAGAGCCCTACTCTCTCCGCTAGACTCTTCAGCGCTCTGATCGAGTTCTTGTCGCTAGTATTCTGGCTCAAGACTGCTCCCACTAGGACAGAGAAAGGAGACCCCCCGCCTACAGCTAGAGCTACGAGGACAGTGTAGTCCTCTGGGTTCACCTCCAGGCTCTTCGAGAGCACCTCGTAGACCTCGCTGCAGCTGATAGAGTCTGTTATGCGGCGATCAGTCATGGCGAAGCCCCCAGCAGTGCTAAGCGAAGGCGAGCCTATATGCTAGAAATAGTGTAAGACGCTGGTGTGACTAAGCATCACCATACTCAATCCCGGTCTAGTCAAGCTCTTCGAGGGCACTAGAGTCGTGGCAGAGCTGAGAGCAGTCTTCAAGGGGCTCTGCCCTAACTGCGGAGGAGAGATCGATAGCGAGAGGCTCGCTAGAGGGCTGCCTTGCGAGAACTGCCTTGCTTCGAGCGATGCCTCCACCGATAGGGAGGCAGTCGTGGAGAAGCTTGCTACAACCGGGAGGCTGGCTGGCTACCTCTGGGTCCACGAGTCCGACAAGGCTTACAGAGAGTTCTCGGATTACGCTAGGAGAAAGCTCGGGCTAGAGCTCTGGAGTGCTCAGAAGAGCTGGGCTAGGAGGCTCCTCGGCGGGGAGAGCTTCGCTATAGTGGCTCCCACGGGCGTCGGGAAGACTACGCTACTCCAGCTCTACTCCTGCTACAGAGTCGAGAGGGATGGGTGGAGGGTTCTCTACCTAGCCCCGACCGAGAATCTGGTCAGGCAGGTCTACGAGAGGCTCTCTAGGCTGACCGATAGAGCTGTAGCCTACTACTCTAGCATGAGCAAGAGAGCTAGAGAGGAGGCTCTAGCTAGGATAGCCTCCGGAGACTTCGGAGTGCTCGTAGCGACTCCAGCGTTCCTGAGGAAGAGATTCGGAGAGCTCTCAGCACTAGCTCCCTTCGACTTAGCTGTAGTCGACGACGTGGACAGCCTTCTCAGAGACAGCGGTAACGTCGAGAGGCTACTAGAGCTACTCGGAGTCCCCCGGGAGGCCGTGGAGACAGCTGGGAGGCTCGTTAGAGCTAAGCGGAGGCTACTCACCGCGCTCCGCTCGGGTAGAGAGACGAGAGAGCTCGAGGTAGAAGTGCTGGAGCTAGAGAGCTCGCTGAGGAGAGCTCTCTCAAGCGCTAGAGTAGGGCAGCTGGTCGTGGCCTCCGCTACCGGGAGGCCTCGCGGCATCAAGCACCTGGTCGTCAGGGAGGTCCTGGGCTTCGAGGCAGGAGGCTCATCGGACTACCTGAGAAACGTGGAGGACACTGTGGTGGTGAGCGGGGACATAGTGGGCTCGGTAGCGAGAGTAGTAGAGGCTCTCGGAGGAGGCTGCATAGTGTTCGTGAGCCAGGCTCTCGGCAGAGAGTACGTGGGGTTAATAGCAGAAGAGCTGAAGAAGAGGGGGTTCAGAGCGGAGAAGGCTCTAGCGGGGTCCTGGAGGAGCATCATCAAGCTAGAGAAAGGCGAGGTAGACGTTCTAGTCACGATAGCGAGCAGATACGGGGTAGCGGTCAGGGGGCTCGATGCCCCTAGGAGAGTACGCTATACTGTCTTCGCGAGAGCCCCGGCTAGGAGAGTAGAAGCGGCTAAGGCTCTGCTGAGCCCCTCCAGGCTCCTCAGGCTCCTCATACACATAGCTGAGAGCGGAGACGAGGAGGCTCTCGGTCTGGCTAGAGAGCTGAGAGAAGTCCTCGATAAGGTAGACGACCCGTCTCTAGTCCAGCTCGCTCTCAAGAAAGCCAGCTCAGGGAGCGGGGTTCTGGCGGCTCTAGCGGAGAGGTTTGAGAGAGCTCTCTCCAAGGCTCTATCCTGGCTCTCCTCGGCTACAGCGAGGTCTAGAGTGGTTAGAGTAGGGTCCACGGTATACTCTCTCGAAGACGGCGCTGTCTACGCATACGTGCCAGACGCTCTCACCTACATACAGGCTAGCGGTAGAGCGAGCAGAATGCTCGGGGGGAGGATGACCTTCGGTCTCAGCATTGTAGTAGAGCCGGAGGAGGAGCTGGTGAGAGCTCTCGAAGCCAAAGCCTCCTGGGTCGCTAGGATAGACTTCAAGCCTCTAGACTCCATAGACTTGAGCGAGGCAGCGAGGCGGATAGAAGAGTCGAGGTCGGCTGAGAGCTCTGCGAGCGAGGCCGAGGTTAGAGTGGACAGCGTTCTGCTAGTCGTAGAGTCCCCCACTAAGGCTAAGACGATAGCGTGGTTCTGGGGGAAGCCTGCTAGGAGGAGGCTCGGCGACGTGGTGGCCTACGAGACAGCAGCCTTCGACCCGGAGACTGGGAGAGTATACCTGCTCACAGTCGTCGCCACGAGAGGCCACATCTTCGACCTAGTGGAGAGCGATGGAGACCCCGCTAGCGTCTACGGCGTTAGGCTTAGCGGAGACCGCGTGAGCCCAGTCTACTCTACGATAAAGAGGTGTAGAGAATGCGGAGCCAGCTTCGTCGAGAGTCAGGCATGCCCGAGGTGCGGCTCGAGGAGTGTCAGAGACTCTATGAGCGTCGTGGAGGCTCTCAGAAGACTCTCGATCTACTCGGACTACGTTGTAGTAGCGACGGACCCGGATAGAGAGGGGGAGAAGATAGCGTGGGACGTGGCTCTAGCCGTGGCTCCCTACAATGGTAGAGTCTACAGAGCCAGGTTCTACGAGGTGACCAGGAGCGCTGTCCTCGAGGCTCTAAGAAGCCTGAGCTCTGTGGACGAGAAGCTAGTCTACTCTCAGATCGCTAGGAGAGTAGTGGACCGCTGGCTCGGCTTCCATCTAAGCCTCTACCTGAAGACAGAGTACGCTAAGAGCTGGCTTGGAGCAGGCAGAGTCCAGACTCCCGTCTTGGGCTGGGTCATAGCGAGGTACAGCGAGTGGAAGAAGACGAGAGGCTACAGAGTGTGCTTCGAGCTAGGAGAGGGCTCGAGAGTATGCGTCTACACCCCGACTCGGAGCTCTGCCGAGGAGCTCGCGTCATCGAAGAGCCTCGAGGTAGTAGAGGCATCGAGAGAACGCGCTACGCTAGCCCCCCCGCCGCCCTACACCACGGACTCTCTCCTAGCTGATGCCTCGAGAGTGCTGAAGCTTAGCGCTGAGCAGGCGATGAGGATAGCCCAAGACCTATTCGAAGCGGGGCTGATAACCTATCACAGAACGGACTCCACGAGAGTCTCGAGCAACGGCATGGCTGTAGCTAGAGAGTATCTGGCTAGGAGAGGCCTAGGAGACCTCTACAAGCCTAGAGCTTGGAGTAGCGAGGGAGCCCATGAGGCGATAAGGCCCACGAGACCTCTGGATGCTGACGAGTTGGAGAAAGCGATCCTCGACGGCTCTCTCAGAGTCTCGATAAAGCTCACCTGGGCTCACAGAGCTCTCTACGACATGATCTTCAGGAGATTCATAGCGAGCCAGATGGCTGAAGCCGAGGTCACGAAAGCCCGAGTCGTTCTCAGAGCTGCTGGCTCGGCTTGCGTCGTGGAGGGCATAGCGTCGGTCGAGAAAGAGGGGTTCTTGAAAATGCTGGAAGCAAGAGTGGAGAAGTGGCTGAGCAGAGTCGAGCCGGGCTCCGTGGTCGAGGCTGTATCCGCTAGAGTCTACAGAGGGAGTCTTGTAAGCCTCCTCACTAGCGGAGACGTGGTTAAGATGATGAGAGAAAAGGGGATAGGGAGGCCGAGCACCTACCATAAGGCTATCGAGGCTAACAAGAGGCACGGCTACCTAGTCGAGACTAGGAGAGCTAGAGTCTTGGTGCCCACGAGGCTAGGCGTAGAGGTTTACAGCAGAGTAGCTGAAGTGTTCCCCGAGGCCGCTAGCGAGGATTACACTAGAACTCTCGAAGAACAACTAGACTTAGTGGAGAGAGGAGAGCTGAGCCCTGTAGAGCTCCTAGAGAACACTCTGAGAAGCCTATTGTCTCTGCCTCTCAGTGTGACAAGCGTTTCAGCGATTGTAGCGAAGACGAGCAGCTAGAGAGAGCAGTTGTTCACCACGAGCTTCAAGACGTCCTCCGCTCTACTCAAGAGCTTCTCGGACTCGGCATAGGATAGAGTGAATAGAGATGGCGGGGGAGGCAGCACTAGAGACCCTCTCCCCAGCTTGACGACTACTCTCTCACTCTTAACCTCTACCTGAGCTACCATAGAGCCGGGTAGTGTTAGGTAGTAGACTCTACTCCAGGCTCTAGCCTTCAGGGTCTTGAGCAGCCTCTCTCTCACACAAGCTACATCCACACCGCTGCAGACAGCTTTAACCGTCCAGCTACTGCTCGTAGCGAACTCCTCGCAGACTCTGCTAGTAGCGCTCGCTGACTCAGCCGGAGCCATGGCTACGACTCTCCTGAGCTCCTCGTTAAGCCCGACTACTCTAGCTCCAGCCTCTGACAGCTTTCTGATGAACGTTGGCAGAGGCTTCGAGCTACTAGCGTACGCTACTATCACAGCGTATACTCTACACTCCAAGACCCGCATCCTCATGTCTCGAGAGCTCTAGACAAGTCCTCTATCAAGTCTTGTGGGTCCTCGAGACCCACTGAGAGCCTGACTAGGTTCTCCGTTATCCCCAGCTTAGAGCGGGACTCAGCGTCTATGAATCTAGAGGCCGACTTGGCTGGGAGCACTGCTAGAGACTCCGTGCCCCCGAAGCTGGGAGCTCTTTTGATGATCCTGAGTCTTCTGAGGAACTCTACCGCGTCGCTATGCGAGCCTCTCAGCTTGAAGGATACCACTGCTCCGAAAAGCCTCCTCTCGAATAACTTGACAGCAATATCGTGATACGGGTTGCCGGGTAGCCCCGGGTAGAGGACCTCGCTTACTCTCGGGTGGTCTTCGAGGAACTCCGCCACCTCTAGAGCGGTCTTGCTTGCTTTCTCGAATCTAGCCTCGAGAGTCTTCAGCCCCCTCATAATCATGTAGGCGTCTAGAGGCTGTAGTATGCCTCCGAGAGCTCTCCTCCAGTCCCAGAGCTCTCTGACCTCTCGCGAGCTCCCGCAGACAGCTCCCCCGATTGAGTCGTTGTGACCGCTCAGGTACTTCGTCATACTGTGGACAACCAGTCTAGCCCCGTACTTAGCGGGCTTCACAAGCACTGGCGTTGTGGTCGTGTTGTCGACTACGAGCGCTACCGACTCCAAGTCTATAGACGAGGCTAGACTCCTCAAGTCTACGACCTTATTGGTGGGGTTTGACTGAACCTCTAGGAAGACGAGCTTAGTCCTGCGGGTCACGGCTTCAGCGATTGCTTCAGCAGAAGGCCAGGCTTTGACTACCCTCAAGCCCATCTTTCTGGCTAGTTGCTCGAGGAGATAGAGGACTGTACTGTAGACCTCCATAGAGACTACGACCTCATCTCCGGGCTCTAGCTTCGAGATGAGGGTAGACGATATAGCCGCCATCCCGCTGTTGAACGCGAGAGAGTCCTCTACTTGCTCCAGCTTAGCTAAGACTCTCTCTAGGCAGCGAACAGTCGGGTTCTCTTCTCTCCCGTATCTGACCACGTCGCCTCTATCGCTGAAGACTGCTAAGCCCAGGTCTTCATCCACGTACTCGTAAACGTTACCCACGTAGATGGGAGGAATGTGAGAGCCCTGAGAGTCAACGCATTCGTGACCGTGGATAGCTATAGTTGAGAGCCCTCTCACCTCACGCTACCTCATCGCGTGAAGCGCTCGAGCCTATTTAGCGTCTCGAGGGGAGAGCCTGAAGGTCAGAAACACAAGCCCTCTTCATCCATCCGAGCCGTGGCTATCATCACTCTCCGCTAGCTCCCCTCCTGGAGTCTCGGGGCTACCGAGGCTTTATCTGCTGGAGCACTGCTGTAGAGTACTAGAGCCTAGCTTCGAGCATATGACGCTCGCGAGCTCTGGGATCGCTGAAGCCACTATAGACGCTAGCTCCTCGTCTGTCAGGCTCTCTCTGCCATTGAAGACTTCTCTCATCAACGCAGCTGCTCTCTCAACGCCCGGGTGGCTCTTGTCTAGAGTCACTCCCAGCCTGCTCCGGAGCCAGTAGAGGATCCCGGCTCTCCCCGAGTACGGGGTTATCTCTACCTCGAAGCTCCTGCCTAGAACCTCCTCCACGTCCATGGGTAGGTAGACGAGAGGGTTCTTCAGCAACCCGTCTATGTGTATGCCGGACTTCTGAGTGAAAGCCTTCGCTCCGACTAGAGGCTGGTTCTCCGGAATCCTCCAGCCCATGCCTGCTAGCAGTTGAGCTGCTCTCGTGACTGCTCGGAGGTTAGCGCTGTTACCGGTCAGCGAGACGTAGTGGAGTAGCATGAGCTCAAGGGGGCAGTTCCCCGTCCTCTCGCCTACCCCGAGTAGAGTGCAGTTAGCCTCCATGGCTCCGCTGAGCCAAGCCGCTAGGTGGTTCGCAGTGGCTAGCCCGAAGTCGTTGTGCCCGTGGAAGCCCAGGTTCTCGGGTTTGAGTCCAGCGTCTAGAGCTAGCTCTACGAGCCTAGGGACGCTTCTCGGTAGCTCAGCTTCTCTGAAGGGGAGCCCTAAGCCTAGAGTATCCGAGAGTCTGGCCTTAGGCTCTACTCCGTAGCGCTCAGCTAGCCTGACTAGCCTCTCGAGGAACTCTCTCACGAGCCTCGGGTCGGCTCTGGTAACGTCTTCTAGAGCGCACTCGACCACGACGCCCCTCCTATACGCCTCCTCTACCGCCTCGAGGTAGGACTCTAGAGCCTCCTCTCTGTTCACTCCTAGCTTGAAGTGTATGTGGTAATCGGATATCGATGTGAGGACTACTGTCTCCTCTAAGCCGCTCTCAGCTAGGAGCCTCACGTCCTGCTTTGTTGCTCTAATCCAGCCCCTCACTCTGGGGTACTCGTAGCCGGCCTCCAAGAGCCTCCTAGCTAGCCTCCTATCCTTTTCGCTGTAGACGAAGACCTCCGTGTACCTGATAGCTCTGCCTCCTCCGTTGAGCTCAGCTAGAGCCTCGTATACCCTCAGAGCCTCAGCCTCCGAGAAGGGCCTCCAGGCCTGCTGGCCTTCTCTCAAGGTGGCGTCGGTTAGGTATGGCTCTCCTCTGAGAGGACGAGACGGGAGTATCCTAGGCAGACTGTTTAAAAGACATCCCCTTCTCTCCTCGCTCGAAAGGCTCTCCACAGCAGCCTGAGCTAATAAGCGTTACGCTGGACTCAAGAGGCTAGAGCGTGCTCGCTCTAGAGTCTAGAGTCATACCTGGCTAGCTGGAGCCCGCCACCTTCTCAACGACTACTCTGCTAGAGCCTCCTCTCTTCTCCACGTGGACCAGAGTGTCCGCTATGTCCTCGACCTCGGGGTCGTGCGTCACCACTATTATCTGGTCTATGTAGCCCGCTACCTCTCTTATGGTCTCGAAGACTGTCTTCCTAGCCTCGGCATCAAGATACTCTGTAGGCTCGTCTAGGATGAGGACTGACACTCTCTTATTCGAGACCATGGATGCTAGCGCTATCCTAGAGACTATCGAGAGCATGGTCTTCTCCCCTCCGCTAAGAGAGTTCACTGAAAGCTCCTGACCCTCTCTCCTAACCCTGACGTCGAGGTTGTCTGTGAGCTCTATAGCGAAGTCTCTCCCTAGTCTCGCTAGGACGTCGTTGACCACTATGGAGAAGCTCTTCCTGAAGCTCTCTAGAGCCTTCACGCTGATATAGCCGCTCTTGCCTAGATACTCTCCGTAGAGCTTCTCCGCTACCGCTAGAGCCTTCTTCTTAGCCGCTAGGCTCTTGAGAGACTCTCTCAGCTTAGCTAGCTCCGCCTCTCTGGAGGCTAGCTGCGACTCTAGAGCGCTCATCTCCCCCCTGACTTCAGCCAGCCTCCCTCTAGTCTTCTCGAGGCTTGAGCGGAGCTCCTCGAGCTTAGCGGAGCGCTCTCTATACACTCTCTCAGCTTCCTCGATGGGGGCTCCTAGAGCTCTCGCTACAGCGCGAGCTCTCTCGATCTCGGTCTCGTCGAACTGAGCTAGAGCCGACTTGATGGCGCTGAGAGAGCCCAGCTTTCTCTCCAGCGTCTTCTCGACTTTCTCTAGCTCTGCTAGACTGCTCTCTACGTCTCTGAGTCTCAGCTTGCACTCCTCGAAGCTCTCAGCTCTAGGCAAGCCCAGCCTCTCCGCTAGCCTATTGTACTTCTCGAGGAGAGACTCTAGCTCCGCGCGAGACTCCTCTAGCTCTCTCCTCGCTCTCTCTAGCTCAGCGACTACTTCTCTAGCCTTCTTGATCGAGTCCTCTAGCTCTCTCCTCCTAGCCGTGGCCTCGTCTAGCAACCGCTTGAGCCTAGGGACTTCTCTCTTGAGCTCCTCGAGCCTAGCTCCGTGAGACTCCTCTATGTGCCTTCTGCGGCTCTCATCCAGAGGGCTACCGCAGAGAGGGCACTTATCGCTCGAGAGCCCTGCTTGCAGAACAGCCGAGACTATCTTCTCCTCTGCCTCTAGCTCCTTGTATCTGCGTAGAAGCTCCTCTTCTACTCTCTTCTGCTCTTCGAGCCTCGCCTCCAGCTCTTCTAGCGTAGAGCCTCCCAGAAGTCTCTCCAGGCGCTTCTCCAGCTCTGCTAGCTCTCTCTCCAGCCTTCTAGCCTTGTTCTCTAGAGCAGTGTAGTAGGCGAGCTCTTCGCGAGCTAGACTGGCTGCCTCCCTGTATGGGGATAGCTTCTCCGCTCTCTCCCTGAGCTCCCCCACCTCCCTCTCTAGAGCCTCAGCCTCTCTCTTGTACCGCTCGTAGGCTCTCAGCTTCTCTAGAGATGGCAGGACGCTCCCCAGCTCTTCTACCTCCCTCCTGGCGGCCTCTACTCTAGCCTCGAGCTCCCCGACTTCCTCGGAGAGCTTCTTCTCGAGTTCCGAGAGCTTCTCCAGCCTCTTCCTCAAGCTAGAGCACTCAGTCTCGAGAGCTCTCGCTCTCTCCTCTTCTCTGGATAGAACAGCGACCTCGACGTCGAGACTCTTCAGAGCTCTCCCCAGAGCCTCCTTAGCCTTATCGAGCCAGGCTAGGCCTAGGAGTTCTAGAGTCATCTCTGCTCTCTTCGATGGCTCGCTATCGATGAAGTCTGAGAGGTGCCCCTGTCTGGCTACTAGAGTGTAGGTGAGCGCTTTGAGGTTGTCTAGCCCCAGCAGCTCTCGCATCTTGTTGCAGAAGCTCTCTCTCCCATGGGCTACCAGGGCTCCAGAGCACTCTCTGAGAGAGACCTGGCTCTGAGCGTCGCCCCCTAGAGCTATGACTCTCTCGGCTCTGTAGCATTTGCCGCCTATCTCGAACTCTACTGTTATCGATGCTCTTCTCGAGCCTACTCTCACCATGTTCGAGAGCTCTGCTCTAACAGCCTCCTCTCCTCTAACGCATCCACCTATCAGAGCGAAGACTATGGAGTCTATGATCGCGCTCTTGCCGCTCCCGTTGGGGCCCACTATGGCGTTCACTCCTCTACCGAACTCTACTACAGTGTGCTCGTGAGACATCACCTTGTCTAGCTCTACCCTCTTGATCATCAAGGAGGAGGCTCACCCACACTGAGACACAGCGTTCTCAAGGTCTCTCACGAGCTGCCTAGCCTTCTCATCCGAGGGAGAGAGCACGAAGTCTCTCAGCTTCTCAGCTAGCCCCACTGCGTTAACGCACTCCTCTCTGATAGAGTGCCTTCTAGCCAGTGTTCTGAGAGCCTCTGCTATGAGTTGCGACACGTCTACGCGTTGCTCTCCGCTTCTCCGGAAGGCTTCAACCTCCTCTGGAGAGTGCTGCCTAGCGTGGAGCACGTAGTCTAGTATCTCTCCGCTCATCGCTAGAGCCTTCAGCCTCTGAACTAGCCTCTCTCTCTTAGCTCTATCCACTGGGTCGGATATCTCGACGTAGAGCAAGGGGGGCTTGCCCCCGCTCCTCCTGAAGCCGTCTAGAGCTCTAACCACCTCAGAGTAGGGAGCACGCAGAACAACCCAAGGCCTCACGCTCTTCAACTCTACTCTCTTCAGCTCAGCTAAGACCCCGTCTTCTACTCTCAGCAGGTAGACGAGCCTCCTCCCCTGGCTCCTCTCGTACTCGTCTACAGCGAAGTGCTCGGTGGCTCCAGGGTACACTGCTTTCCCGCCCCCGGGTAGCCTGCCCTCCCAGGTCTCGTGGAGGTCTCCTAGAGCAGCGTAGTCCACGTTGCCCGCTATGTCTGAAGAGAAGATGGGCGTTGTGGAGCTACACTTCTCTAGGGGGACTCCCTCAGCGTCTCTGAGAGCATCGCAGAGCCTAACGTGAGCCAAGGCTATCAGGAATTCTCCCCGCTTTTTCTCCATGCTGAAGCCTCTGAGAGCGTGAGTAGCCGTTGGCGGGAATACCGCTAGAATCACTCTTCCCTCAGACCCCAGCCTGTAGACTGTGGGAGCGCTCTGAACCCTGGGGTCGGGGCCTTTGAGTAAGCCTACGAGCTCTAGGAGCCTCACGGGAGAGCCCTCGTCCACAGCTCTGGGGTGCTCGTGATTGCCTGGAGACACGTAGACCTTGACTTCTCTCTCTGCGAGCTCTCGGAGCCCCTTGACTGCCACCATGAGCGTAGCCGGTCGGGGAGTGCTCTTATCGAACATGTCTCCAGCGTGTAGAACAGCGTCTACTCTCTCGCTCTTAGCGATCTCGACTACCTCCATGAACGCATCGTAGACATCCTTCTCCCTATCCAGCAACCCGTAGGGCTTGATGCCTAGATGAGTGTCCGAGACGTGGAGAAGCCTTACCGTGTAGCTAGGCAAGCCTTCTAGCCCCTAGCTCGTCTTGGAGGTTGAAGCTAATAGGTATTGCCTGACTGCTCTCGGCTATAATTCGGGGAGGACCTCTATCACTCTGGATTTCTCGAGATCTCTCTCCACCTCGGCTAGCGCTTCTCTGCTCGCTCTAAGGACTACGATAGCCTCTACTCTAGCTCCCGCTTTCCTCGCTAGAGAAGCGAGCGCCGACACTCTATCAGCCTCTCTCAGCTCCACGTCAACGAGCACCACCGAGTCTCCGCTATCGAGACACTGCTTGGGGACCATTAGGGAGAAGACCTCACCGCTAAACCTGGACCTGAAGTGAGCTAGCAGAACGCCCCTAGGCTCTGCTCTAGCTCTCTCAGACGCTACGCAGACCTCCGCTTCTAGCTCGAGAGCCAGTGCTGTCGCTAGAGTGAGAGCCTCGTGCGACACAGCTATCACTGAGTCTACGCGCTCCTCCCTCTCTTCTCTCAGCCTCCTAGACACGAGATACGAGGCTAGCTGGAGGAAGCCCGTGTCTCTAGCGAGCACGTGAAGCCCCCCGTTGGCCAGAGACCCTGCTGCTCTCTCTCTGAGAGCTCTCTCCAGTAGCCCCAGCTCTCTCGTCTTCTCGAGTATCCTCTCAGCAGTCTCCCTCTCGGGGACGCTGAGGAGGCTCGCGTACCTCCAGAGGTTCTGGAAGTGGATCCCGTATATGCGCTCAAGAACCCTATAGCTGTAGAACCTCGAGAGGATCTGGAGGACCCTCACAGCCTCCCTCCTAGCCTCGCTATGCCTAGACTCGTCGCCAGACTCCTTAGCCATACGCTACCCTAGTCCTCCAAGTCACAGCGAAGCCGAGCTAGGGCTATAAACGCTAAGCTCTCCAGAGCAATGCGAGAAGGCCCTGGTCTCGAGGCCGGCTCTAGGAGCGCTGAGGAGCTATGGAGTGCTGAGTGCTCTCCTCAGAGTCTCGAGTAGAGCGTCTAGCGATATCTCCGCTATAGCTGTGGGGTACTCTATTCCCGTCGCTTCTAGGATGTCTGGGCGCACTTCGCCCAGCCACCCTATTGCTGTGCCTCCTGCTCGGAGGAGCGCTTGCCTCCCCTCTATCAGGAATGGTATCCTGGAGGGCTCTGTTGTGAAGCTCACGCCTAGGAGTCTTAGGAGAGAGTAGACTACTGCCTGGATGTCCTCGTAGCCTACGGAGTAGTCGAGTATAGCTGCTCCTAGCCTGATGTCTTCCTCAGCGGGGCGCTTCAGCCTCGAGGCTACGGGGCCTAGCTCGAAGAGCTTCAGCGGCTTCTCTTTATGCTGCTCTTCTCTCAAGACGTCGAGCAAGCTCGCTGCCAGCGTTGGCCTCAGGACGCTGTACTCTAGCTGGACGGGGTTGCTTACTCTGAGAGCTACCTCAGCTACCTTCAGGGCTTCGAGAAGCCGAGGGCTTGTCAGCATCAGCCTAGAGACTTCTACGAAGCCGTAGCCGACCATGAGCTCTCTGACCCTCCTAGCTAGCCTCGTCTCCTCGAGGAGAGAGCCCACCGTGTAGACTCTATGGCTTCTCGAGCCCTCAGCGATCCTATCGTAGCCCAGAGATATAGCCAGGTCTTCAGCGAGGTCCACGGGCTTTAGCACGTCTACTCTGAATGGAGCCACGTCTACTACGACCTCCTCCCCGCTGGCGCTAGCATTGTGGAGCATTCTCTCCAAGCCGTCCACCACCTCCCCGGGGCTGAGCTCTACTCCTAGCGTTTGAGTGAAGAAGCTCGAGGCAACAGTCAGCCTCTTGGAGCGGAAGACGGGGTAGACTCTACTCGACTCTCCCCTCTTGACCTCAACTAGCTCCACTACTGCTCCCCGTCTCTCCGAGAGCGTGGATGCTATGATGTCTAGTATGGTCTCGACTAGCCTCTCGTCTGTGCCCGTCACGTCCACGAAGAGGTGCCTAGTCCCAACCTCTACTCTAGTGACCTCTGAGTTGAGCACCGGGGGTATCGCTATGATCTCCCCTCCGGATACGAGAGCCGGGTGTGCTCCGCCGTAGAGAGCTATGCCCCCGTACGCTCTACCCTTCTCCGTGCTCTCCAAGACCTCTTCTACGGTGAGCTCCCCGCTACCCCCGAGGGGCTTGAATCTGCTGCCGAGGCTTACTAGAGTGTACTCTACGCTCTCCGAGGGTAGCTTGCTCAAGTCGTGAAGCCCTATGGCCGCCTTCCTCCTCCTCCTGCCGAGCCCGTCGTGGAGCTTCTCCTGGAACTGTATGAGCTCCTCGAGGAAGTCCTCTGAGTCGATGTCGACGTTCTTGATCACAGCGCAGGCAACGTAGGGCCTGGAGGGGACGCTGCTCGCTCTGAGAGAGACTCTCGAGCGAGCTGTCTCCGGCAGCCTCCAGCCTCTCCTCTCTCCCAAGAGCCCCTTCACTGCTCTAGCTATGCCTTCTCCTATCAGCATGTCGGGTCTATCGCTGTTTACCTCGATGTAGGCGTAGTCTTCTCTAACCTCCAGCTCGCACTTCAGCCTGAATAGTAGCTCCTCGAGCTCTCTGGGAGCGAAGCCAGTGAGCTCCTCAAGCCTCCACCTCTTGACTCTGACTACCGGCATCTACCGCCACCTAGCCGGGAAGCTCTTCACGAAGCCGGTGTCGCTAGTGTAGAGCATCCTTATGTCGGAGAGCCCGTAGAAGGCTGCTGCCAAGCGCTCTATGCCGAAGCCCCAGGCTCCAACCGGGTAGTCGACTCCAGCCATCTCTAGAACCTCGGGTCTGAAGAGGCCGGCTCCGAATAGCTCTAGCCACCTGCCGCTCGGTAGCTTCACGTAGCCCTCCACGCTTGGCTCCGTGAAGGGGAAGTACGCAGGCTTGAACTTGACCTCGAGCCCTAGTCTCTCGAACACCTCCTTGAGCGTCAATAGCAGGTCTCTGAACGTGTAGCCATGCCACCCCTCGATCCCATCTAGCTGGTGGAACTCCGGTAGGTGCGTAGCGTCTACCGCGTCGTGCCTGAAGACTCTGCCTAGCGTGAAGAACCTGATGGGGGGCTTCGGCTTGAGGAGCGCTAGGACTCTAACGGATACCGATGTGGTCTGGCTTCTCAGCATGACCCTCGAGGCTATGCTCTTACTCCACCTGTAGCCCCAGCCCTCCTCGTGGACTCTTGCTACTCTCGACACTAGCTCTCTCCCGTAGGCCTCCTCGACGTCCAGAGGCTCCGCGTCGAGCCAGAGAGAGTCGTGGATCTCTCTAGCTGGATGGTCTTGAGCCTGGAATAGGAGGTCGAAGTTGAATAGCTCTACCTCGACGAGAGGCCCCCTCACTTCTCTAAAGCCTAGCTCTACCATGACGTCTCTAAGCATCTCTATGAACTCCTGGAGGAAGTGTGGCCTAGCGGGGAGCACTGAGTAAGGCTCTGCTCTCACATCGTAGCTCTTGAGAGCACAGCTTCTCCACGCTCCCGTCTTTACCAAGTCGTGCGTTAGCTTAGCTACCTCTACTCTAGCCTCTTCGAGGACCAGCCTGGGGTCTCTCTTCAGCCTAATGTACCGCCTAGTCTCCACACTCTTCTTAACCAAGCCTCTCCTAGATAGCTCTTCGAGGAGCTCTCCTCTAACCTCGCTATACCGCCCTCTAGCCACTTCTGCGAGAGCTCTCTCTAGAGCCTCTACTGACTCCACAGCCTCCTCCGGGCTGACCGCTAGCTTGACTACGTTGCGGTCTACTATGACTAAGCCCTTCTCTCTAGCCTTGCCCACTGCTACCCCAGCTAGCCTGCCTAGAGTTGCCGCTACTCTACTCATGTCCGCTACTCCGCTCGAGAAAGCAAGGAGCTCGACGAGCCTCCTCTCGGGGAGCCCTTCTCTAAGAGCCTCCTCTCCTCTCTCCGTTACTTCGTAGACCTCTCTCTCGACATCGTAGACCTCAAGCAATCCCCTCTCTCTCAGTAGCATAACGTAGCTCGCTAAGCTCGAGACGTCGAGACCTAGGATTCTCGAGGCCTCCTCCAGACTCCCCTCGCTGAACCCTCTCTCAGCCATCAGCTTTAGTACTCTGTACTCTCCCTCGCTTACTACCAGAACAATAGCGAACACCGTAGAGGAATCAGTCTAGGCTAAGAGAGGCTATCTACGTTTCGGGGCTCGAGACCAGCTTGGAGAGCTCCCTGAAGCCTGTCTAGTCGGCGTCTCTTATCCCGTACTCTGTTATAGCGAACGTGGTCTCCGCTTCCGGCAGGTGTGGAGCATCGACTACTCGAGCGATCCTCCTGTTGCCCTTACTCTTCTTCAAGTAGACTCTGATCCCTGGAGCGTGAGCGACCACGTGGCCTCCCACGGCTGCTGTGGGGTCTCCGAAGAATATGTCTGGTCTCGCCATCACCTGATTGGTTACAACGACTGCTACATCGAAGACCTCAGCTAGCCTCATGAGCTGGTGTAGGTGCTTGTTTAGTAGCTGCTGTCTTAGAGCTAGGTTCTCTCGGCCTGGGTACTCTGCTCTGAAGTGGCCCGTTAGAGAGTCTAAGACTACTAGCCTGACTCCGTTCTTGGGGATTATCTCGTATAGCTTCTCGACTACCGCCATCTGGTGGTGGCTGTTGATCGCTCTTATCCACAGGATGTTCTCCATCGCTCTATCAGGGTCTAGGCCTACCGCTCTAGCCATCTGCTCTATCCTCTCCCATCTGAACGTCCCCTCCGTGTCTATGTAGATGGCTCTAGCGGAGAGCCCTCCTCTGTCCTCGGGTAGCTGCACGTTGACCGCGAGCTGGTGGCATATCTGAGTCTTCCCGGAGCCGTACTCTCCGTAGAACTCGGTTATAGTCCTCGTCTCAACGCCTCCTCCCAAGAGCTCATCGAGATTCCTGCTCCCCGTCGTTATCTTCTTAGCCCCCATTCTCTCCCTCTTAAGGTCTAGAGCCGTCTTCACCGTTATATCTAGAGCCTTCCTAGCCTCCTCTACTATCTTCTGAGCCGTGGCTAGAGGGATGTTCGCGGCTAGCGAGATCTCGTGGGGGGTAGCTACAGCGATAGCCTCGATCGTAGCGTAGCCCGCCTCGATCAGCTTCTGAGCTGTAGCCGGGCCTACTCCAGGGAGGTCTGTGAGGTCTCTCACCACTCTCCTAGACTCTCCCACGCTCTACTCCCCCCTTATCACACTACTCTCAGAGAAGCCTTAATAGAAGCTAGGGGGGAGCTCTCCGGAACTGCTCGTCGGCTCCCCGGAGGGCTTCTCTAGCTCTCTCTGCCTAGGACTTCGTGCATCGTGTTCTTCTTGCACTCGCTACAGTAGAGGTATATCTTCTTGAAGTCTGAGAGGTCGTAGCTCACCTCTAGAGTCCACTCTCTTGAGCAGACAGTACACTTGAGCCTCCAGCCCGTCAAGACTCAGAGCCCTGTGCTCCAGCTGAGCGGACTCTAGCCTTAATCTCGCTCGCTATCTTGACCTTCTCCACGAAGACTCTCGTAGAGGGCTCTAGTAGCATCCTGATAGAGTAGAGAGCGTCTAGGGGGAAGACCATGACTTTCTGCTCGCTGAAACCGCAGATCTCGCAGGAGACCGAGTACTGGACTCTGACGCCTCCCCCCTCGGGGCCGCTCAGCGCGTACCTGTACTCGGCTGGCGTCGAGCAGTTTGGGCAGAGCCCGTACTCTCTCACCTCGTGGCGCAATGTACTCAAAGCTACGCCCTCCCTTCCTCCTATCTCTCGCTCTTAAAGGGGGGATAGCTCAGCTCTCCGCCGCTCTCTCCCCGATGACCCCCCTGCTCTCTAGGAGCTTCGCTAGCCTCCTTAGGAGAGGCCTTATGGCTCTTCTAGCCTCGATGCTCCCGTGTAGTCTCATCGCTGCTCTCCTCAAGCTCCCTTCTTGAGCTATTACCTCGAGCACTCTCAGGTCTTCTTCGCTTAGCTCTTCTCTGAGATACCTTAAGGCTATCCTAGCTACATCTACAGGGTTTAGGCCGTAGTATGGGTGCTTGTAGTCGAGCTCGCTCAGCTTCTGGATTACCCTCAACTCTATTATGGTCACTATGTCGTCATCGCTTACTCTCTCCGATGGATAGGCTTCTCTGAGAGCTCTGAGAAGAGCTCCGAGAGAGCTGAAGCCATCTCTCAAAGCATCCTCCTCGGTGAGCTCCCCTACTCTCTTGTACTTGACGCTCGCGATCTCGGCTTTAGCGAGAGGCCTCCCGTGCCCGTGCACTATCACCTCTCTGTACTTCGGGACCACTCTGCCCAGCCTGATCGTGGTCTTCTTCCTGCCTTCTAGGAGCAGGTCTGCGAAGACCCCCTTTAGCATCAAGTGCCTCCCCAGGTAGACTACTCTCCCCGCTCTCCGCCTCCAGCCAGGCCTCCCGCCGCCCCGCTTCTCGAGAGCCCCGCTGGCGCTCTCGCTCAAGAGGCTCTCACCGAGGACAGCTGAGACACAGTTACCAGCCGAGCCGCATTTAAATACCTCTAGCCTCTAGATGTCGAAGACTTCTACTGTTGCATCATTAACTTAATAGCGCTTCGAGAAGCTAAGAGAGCGCTGTGAAAGCGAGCAGAGCGGGGGGTTGAAATGCAGGGTCGGGATTACGTCGACTATTTCGCCTACGGCTCTAATATGAGCGAAGAAGACCTCAGTAAATGGTGTAAGAGACACGGCTACCCCCCCATCAAGCCTCTAGAAGTCGAGGTAGCCGTGCTCAGAGACTTCAAGCTAGTCTTCAACTATAAATCTGAAAGCAGGGGGTGCGGAGTCGCTAACATAATCCCACATAAGGGAGGAGAAGTCTGGGGTCTCCTGATGAGGCTTTCACCCAGTGACTACGAGAAGATCAAGGAGAAAGAAGGCTGCTGTAGAGTGTATAAGGAGATAGAGGTCACAGTCGTCACTCGTAGTGAAGGCAGGGCGGTCAAAGCGAAGACCTTCATGGTCTCTGAAGAACTCCAGCGAAGAGAGCACGTGCCTCCGAGCAGATACTATTTAAACTTGTTAATCGAGGCAGCTAGGAGATACTCCTTCCCGAGATATTACATTGAGATGCTCGAGAACACCCCAGTTGAAGACTAGCGCGAATCAAGCTAGATTACGGCACTCTCTCAAGGTTAGAGAACCACGCGGTCGTCTCTATGAGAGCACACGCGTCGTAGCCACGGAGACACTTCAGGGAGCTGAGGTTACAGCGTCTCCTCCCGGCTTCAAGGGATTAGTTGCCGTCTGTAAAGCTGGGAGCAAAGCCGAAGCAGCGGAGACTGTTAAGAAGAACGTGCCTGAGGTAGAGGAGGGAGACCTGGATAGAGCTCTGCTGCAAGAACCGCCAGAGGAGCCGGGCAAGGTTTCCCCTTCGTCTCAGCTCTCGAGGGGTGGCCGGTAGAGTCTTTACCTCTTCCAGAAGAGTGGGTAGCGTGGAGCTCGTGAGCGGTACGCCATCGGCTGACGAGTGATGAGAATCGCCCCAGCGATCTCTAGCACGCGAGCACGTCATCCTTGCTAGTCGACTCCAGCAGCCTGCAGCCCTCCTCTAGGAGGGGCCCCGTGGCCCCGGACTCTCTGAGCACAGTGACTAGAACGGGCCCTCTCGATACTCTCCTCAGCTCTCTGAGGCCCTCTACGGGGTCGTCTAGCAGGTTGAGGACTGTGATAGAGTAGACCGTGTCGACTGACCCCGAGGCTAGCGGTAGGCTCTCGAGAGAAGCCTCTAGTAGAGCGTAGTGGAGCCCGAGGGTCTCGAGCCTCCTCCTGGCTTCTCTGATCATGCAAGAGCTGTAGTCCAGGCATATGTAGAGAGCGATCCTGCCGGAGGCCCCGACGCTCTCCAGGTACTCGGCCAAGAGCCCGGTGCCGCAGCCCGCGTCGAGCACAACCCCCTCTGGCTTGCTGTACTTCAGAGCCACGTAGTACTTCTCCGCTTGCTCCTCTTTGTAGAGTTCGTCGTAGCTATCGCACGCTACCTCGTACCTCTCTCTGACCGCTAGCGAGCGAGAGCGCTCCACGGCATCGCTCAAGCCCGCGCGACCTCCCGGGTCTCAGAGTACCTCCTGGCCTCCGCCATCGCCACAGGGATCTTCGACAGCACGTCTTGAGGAGTCAGGTTCTCCCCCTTCTCCTCTACAGCGAGCTCTCCAGCTCTCCCGGTCACGTAAGCTGCTGCCGCCACGAGGTCCAGGGGGCTCGATATAGTCGATAGAGCCGCCCGCCTAGCCAGAAATCCTCCGATGATCCCGGCGAGGATGTCGCCAGTGCCGCCTACAGCCATGGCCTGGTGGCCCGTGAGGTTCCTCCTACACCTCCCACGGGGCTCGCACACAACGTCCTCCGGGGCCTTCACTATGACAGTAGCCCCGTACCTGGCCGCTATGACTCTAGCCTGCTCTACCAGGCTCGCCTCGGGTTTCTTCGAGAGAGCGAGCGCCTCCCCTCTGTGGGGGGTCATCACGGCGTGGCTCCAGAGCTCTGCCCCCTCCTCGGCTATTATCTTCAACGCGTCAGCGTCCACGACGAGAGGCCTGCCTCTGTATCTCTCGATGACTGTCTTCACGATCCTCCTGGACTCATCGCTCAGCCCGAGCCCCGGCCCTAGGACCACAGCGTGAGCTCTCTCTAGAGCCTCCTCGAGCCCCCCGGGGCTCTCTCTAGGAACGGGGATCACCTCGGGGTGGCATGAAGCCACTGTGTAAGCGTACTCTCTAGGCAGGTAGGCGTAGACGAGGTCTGCTCCAGCTAGGTAGGCTGCCTTAGCTGCTAGCACGGGGGCTCCCACGAATCTCTCTGAGCCCCCCACTACTAGGACCCTCCCCCCGTCGCCCTTCCTGGCGTCTCTCGGCCTCTCAGGGACTCTCAGCAGGTCCCCGGGTCCAGCGTATTCCTCTGCCTCAGCTGGTACTCCGATGTCCGCCACGTAGACTTCTCCAGCGTGCCTGGGCCCCTCGTTCAAGAAGAGCCCCCTCTTGGGCTTGTGGAAGCTTAGAGTGTAGTCTGCTCTAACTGCTAGCACTGCTCTGCCAGTGTCTGGGTCGAGACCTGAAGGGATGTCGGCTGCGACCTTGACCGCTCTAGAGGAGTTGATTGCTACTATGGCGTCTCTAACGGTCCCCCGGGGCTCTCCTCTGAGCCCTGTTCCCAGAACAGCGTCTATGACTAGGTCAGCACTCGATAAGTCGAGCCAGCCTTCAGACCAGGGCTTCTTAACCTTGACGCTTCTAGACTTGATAGCGTAGTCTAGTGCTCTCCGAGCAGCTCTATGCTCGACTAGTGACGGCTCGTGAGTCAAGTGGATCTCTACTCTTGCTCCTCTAGCAGCGAGGAATCTAGCAGCGACAAGCCCGTCGCCCCCATTGCCTCCTCTCCCGGCTACCACAGCTATCCTAGCGTCTCTCGGAGCTCTCAGGATGGCGCTGACAAAGTCCGCGAGAGCTCTCCCCGCGTTCTCCATAAGAAGCTCCTGAGAAACCCCCCACCAGGCGCTGTTAGCCTCTATCACCGACATCTCCTCAGAGGCTATGGCCTCACTCTCCTCAGCTTTCTTGAATAGTGTCGCGAGACCCTCCACTCGATACACCGAGTATCGGGTCGCATAATATCAAGATTTATATCCTGCGAGAGCCGGCTAGCGGTAAGATAACCGGGTGCGCTGTGTGGCCGCGCGCTCAAAGCTACTCCTAGAGTTCCCAGGCCTCGAGGTCCTAGATAGCGTCACTCTACCTGCCAGAGAATCCGCCGTGATAGTTGTAGACATGCAGAACGACTTCGTCAAGCCGGGCGGGAGGCTGAGAGTGCCTACAGCTGAGGCCACGATACCCTCTATAAGCAGGCTCCTGGCGAGCGCTAGGTCTAGAGGAGTGAGAGTATTCTACACTCAGGACACTCACTGGCCGGGAGACCCCGAGTACGAGATCTGGGGTGAGCACGTTCTCCACGGGTCCTGGGGCTGGCAGATAGTGGATGAGCTGAAGCCAGAGAAGGGAGACATAGTCGTAGTCAAGACTCGATACGACGGGTTCTACGGGACTCCGCTCGAAGACCTGCTCAGAGTCTACGGGGTGAAGTACACTGTGATCGTGGGGACCGTGGCGAACATATGCGTTCTCCACACAGCCGGGAGCGCTGCTCTCAGAGGATTCAAGGTAGTAGTCCCCATGGATGGAGTGAGCGCTCTCAACGACTTCGATTACTACGCTGCACTCAGGCAGATCAGCTACCTCTACAGAGGGCTGGTAGTGAGGAGCGTTGACGGGATAAGGTTCGAGTAGAGCTGAATAGCCCTGGAGCCACTCCAGCTATCTCGGTGCTGAAGTCAGGGTTAGCTGACTCGAGTGATGCGAGACCTCGGCAAGACTGAGACCACTCCTCCCCCGTCTCTCCCCGGAGACAGGGCTCTCTCGCTGAGCGGGGAGGAGAGCACAGGCTAGGCTTGAGCACGCATCTCCGCTCAGTAGGAGCCGGGTTGCAGTACGTACTCTACCTCCTCTTCGGCTAAGTCTCTGTCCTTGACTAGAGCGACTGCTAGCGCTGCTAGAGTGACGATCGCTGAGGCTATGGCCGAGAGCCTAACCACGGTTCTGCCAGCCTCTACGCCTAGGTCTTCTGATGAGACCGAGACCTTGTAGCTGACTCCCTCTTCTACCCCGACTACTCTCCCCATCCTCATCAGCAGAACGTCTGTGACCACTACTCCCTCGAGACTACTGAGCACTCCTCTCTCGTCGTAGCTAGCGCTCCCCACCACCACGACTTTGATGTCTACCCCGGGGGCGACGCCTCTGATTACTCCATCGAATATGACGCCCGTGAGAGTCCTCCCGGCTAGCTCGCTAGAGGACAGGAGCCCGGCCCACAACAGCCTATTGAACACCACTCGAGGCCCGCTCGAGCTCGGAGATATGACCATGTTGTCTGAGAGCGAGTAGATAGCCTTATCCTGCTCCACTAGCCCCATGCCTTCTGTCTTGAGTTCGATCACATAGACTCCCGAGATGCTCTCCGCCACGTATGCGGAGTAGGCTGCGCTCGCTGCCATGACCGCGGCTATGACTGCTAGAACTGCTTTCAGCAATAGGGGGAGCCCCGTCTTGCGAGCTACTGCGACAACGGGAGCCTCTAGAGCTAGCTGGTCAAGCCTGACTACCGCGGGCTGTCTCGGCGCTAGGAGGAAGGCTAGAAGCACTCCCGCGAGGAAGCCCCCCACGTGAGCGAAGAAGGCTATCCCGCCTCCCCCAGTCCCGTAGGATAGGAGGCCGAAGGCTACCTGGAGAGAGAGCCAGAAGAGGAGGAAGTGCCCAGCGTACATGCGAGCACAGATAGGCACGGGGATGAAGAGGCATAGCGTCATAGACCTTCTGGGAAACATGATCAGGTAGGCTCCCAGTACGCCGCTTATGGCTCCAGACGCTCCTACAGCCGGGACCACTAGAGCGAGAGACCCCGTTATCGGGACTAGCCCTGAGTGGAAGACCGAGGCTAGAATTCCGCTAGCCAGGTAGAGGAGCAGGTACCTGAATGAGCCTAGCCTCTCCTCGACGTCTCTGCCGAAGACTATCAGGAAGTACATGTTGAAGAGTATGTGGAACAAGCTGGCGTGCATGAACATAGACGTGAAGACCCTATACCAATCGCTAGGATACATTAGCATAGTGGGAGTGAAGGCGAAAGCGTCGATCCACTCGCTAGAAGCAACGAGGAAGAGCGATTCGTAGGAGGCTAGAGCGTAGACAGCCACATTGATAGCGACCAGAGCTAGCGTGACTGGAGCCCTAGTTAGAGCTCTTAGCACCACGAGCTTCACTCCTCGAGACTCGAGAGAGCTGAGAGCGGTAAAGAGCATAGTGTCTCCGAGACTAGCCTAGCTTGAAGACTACGCTCTCGTACCCGTCTATCCTAGCCCCCTTGCGTACAGATATCACGGCTACGCCTTCGAGTATCTCCACGTCTCCGGGCGACTCCACCTCCTCTACTCTCCCATCCTCGACTATCCAGTAGACAGTGTAGTCGTACTCTGCTACCGTTGGCTCGTACATGTTCTCGTATATGTTGAGCCCTCTCCTAGGCTCGAAGGGTATCTTGGAGATGAACGTAACATAGCTTCTATTCCCTGAAACCGATATAGATGCTCTCAAGACATTGCACCTCGTCTCGATACCGTTAACGATCACGCGCTCCTCATCCATGAGCTTCTGCATCTCTAGCCTCAGTCTCTCCTCCTCTGCTCTCTTGCGCTCTCTGTCTCTAGCTATCTCAGCGTACTCCTCGTCATCAGCGTACTCGAAAACAATGATGTACCATATGGTTCCGCTCTTCGAGACTAGGAACAGCCCCTCGCCGTACACTGGCTCAGCCAAAGCCTCTCATCCTAGCTCTGCTCACTCAGCCCAGGCTCTATTTAGGATTGCTGAGAGCTCCCCTCCGGGCTTGCGTTAGCCCGCTCGGAGAGCCTATAGGTATAGCCTCCCGCCTCTCACTGTCCTAAGGGAGAGCTCTTCAAGCAGGTCGCTGGAGTAGTTTAGGAGAAGCGTGTAGTCGTCGAGCGAGATAGGCCCGAGCCTGACTAGGTAGTAGAGGCAGTTCTCGGAAACCGCTGAGCTAGCTATAACGTAGGAGTCTAGGAGTCTAGCCGCTATCCTCACGTCTCTCGACGAGAGCCCGCAGGCTCCCCCGGGGTGAGTATGGATCACCGAGGCTGCCCTCACTGGGAGGATGAGAGCAGAACCCTTCTCCCCCTCGAGCACGTAGACTCTACCGTCTAGAGCGTAGAGGACTAGGTGCTCAACGCCGGTCTCCCAGGTCTCTCTAGAGAGGCTCTTGAGTAGCCCCGCGTCGAGGCGGGGAACTAGCCTGGCTACACTCAAGTACACTTCTCTCAGTGGAGCTGAGCCCGGGGGAGGGCTTCCTCTCGCTCTCCGGACGGATACAGTGAGCTCGAGGCCCTCGACGCGCGCCTCTCGCTGCTCCAGCTCTCTCACTCCGTAGACCTCGAAGCTGAACGAGGACTCCCCGCTGGCTAGAGCCTCCCACGGAGGAGGGTAGACGTGTATAGCTGAGGAGTCTATCTCCGCTTCGAGCAGAGAGTCTTCTATAGCGTAGACTAGAGAGGAGGCTACAGCAGCGAGAGCAGAGCCCTCAGTAACGTCTACGACCTGCCTCTTCAACTAGTAGCGCCGCCTCACACTCTCTTGAGCTTAGGGGTGATTGAGTCTCCCGCTAGCTTTATCACCGCATAGTACCCTCTAGCTGCTGGACCTGGGTTCACGATGACTGTGGAGCCTAGAGTATCGACTCCTCTAGCTTCGTGTATGTGGCCGCATATGCACAGCACTGGCTTGAACTCCTCGATCACAGCTCTGACAGCGTGCGAGCCCACGTTGTCCCCGCTCGATATAACGTCAACTCTGGTCCCGTATGGCGGAGCGTGGCTTAGCACTACGAGCTTCTCGATAGGCCCAGCAGCCATTATGGCGTTTCTGAGAAGAGTCTCTATCTCGTCCTCGGGGATCTCGTTGATGGTGAAGAAGGGGGTTGGGGGAGAGCCTCCTACACCAACTACGGTTAAGTCCTTCAGCTTAGCCGACCTGCCGTGGAGGTTAACGACTCCAGCTACTCCATCGAAGTCGTAGGGGTCGTCTACATTGCCTGGAACAGCTAGCACAAGCCTGCCCTCAGCCTCTTCGGCTATCGCTTCCAGGAGTTCTCTAGCGTTGCCTCCACCATAGGGGGTCACGTCGCCCGCTATCATTATCACCTCAGCGTCTCTCTCCGCTGAGGCTATCTTCTTGTAGACATCCAGCCTGCCGTGTATATCGGAGACTGCGAGAACTCTAGTCATCTCTAACCAACCCTCTGAATGCCCTCAGGCTCCTCCGGAGCGCTGGTGATCTCTGCTGCTTCAGCTTCTATCTCTGTTTTGAAGTCATCGCTCACGTAGAGCGTCACTATGTATATCTTGTGCTCCTCGTATCTCTCCTCGGATACCATCTCGTTATCGAAGCTCACAGTAACCACGGGCACTCTGACCGAGAGTCCTCTCTCGAGCTCTCTGAGAGCTCCAGCTGACCTAAGAGACTCCGCTAGAGCCTGGTCTAGAGACTCGACCTCGACTACTCGCTCGTCTCTGAGAACTATGAAGTCGCTCTTGGCGGGATTCCACTCCTCGAGAGCTCTGCTCACAACATCTCTAACCACTCTCTCGAAGTCTCCCTCGACTACTCTCGACTCCTTGACCTCACCGTACTCCGCTCTCACCACGAGCACTCTAGCCAAGAGTCTCTCCCTCCTTGCCACAGCTTAGCTCTAGCGTGGCTCTATAAGCTCTCAGTAGGTATAAGCTAGCTCCTCCCAGGTCAGTCCTCTCTCGAGGAGTTCTACCAGCTTTGGGGAGACGTCGGGAGAGCCGTCTGGCCTGAGAGGGTAGGCGTAGGGTAGCGTTACCGTGAACCTTAGCTTCCCTCTCGCTACCTCGACCTCCAGGGGGGCTACCATCTTGATCTCCTCGAGGGGGACTCCTTCGGCTACGCGGAGAGCTGTCTTGACTGCCCCGTCTATGCTGAGCTGTTGCTCGCCGAGGCTTCTTCGAGCAGCGTAGCAGTAGCGGTCGTAGAGGAGCCGAGTCCTCCCTCTCGGAGGGTGGTCGCCGAGGATCCCGCCTACTATCAGGTACTTGGCTGTCCGCGCTTCGTGAGGCTTCAGCTTCTCGCTGGCCCAGAGGTCGAGGAGGATGGAGTCTGGTCTGTTGAATCTGCCGGCGTCTCTCTCCACCTCGTAGCCTAGCTTGACTGCAACAGCCTCGACCTCGGGGCTCACGAAGCCCGTCAGTATGACGGCGAGCCCCCTCTCTCTAGCGACTCTAGCTACCTCCTCTAGCTCTACTCTCAGCCATCTTGAGGCCACGGTCTCCATGTTGTCTACGACTATGGCCTCAACCACTCGCTCTCAGCCCGTCTATACGCTTGCCCACTAGAGAAAAGCTTAAATAGCGGCAACTCTATCCTAAGGCTACCCAGACTCCAGGAAAGAGAGGAGGGTCAGAAATGGTCTGCGAGGGAGCACCCGAGGTTAGAGTCGGAGCCAAGCCCGTAATGAACTACGTTCTAGCAGTGCTAACAACCCTCATGGAGCAGGGCACGGGCAAGGTCGTAGTCAAGGCTAGAGGCAGAAACATAACCAAGGCTGTCGACGCAGTCGAGATCGTCAGGACCAGGTTCGCTAGAAACGTGAAGATCGAGGGCATAAACATCAGCAGCCAGGAGATCACAGTCAAGAACCCGCAGACTGGCGAAGAGCGAGTCAGGAGAGTAAGCGGCATAGAGATCTGCCTGTCTAAGTAATCGCCTAACTCAAGCCACACTAGCTCTCTCTAACAGCAAACCCGATGATTTCTTTACCACGAACCCCTCCACTACTCCTACACACTCTAAACTTTGAGTAGCCGGGAAGCCCGCCTAGCCTATAGGGATTAAGAGATACAGGCGCTAGCCGCATCTATCTCCTTGGGCGATGAGCGAGGCCGGTATTGCCGACCGCTGACGAGAGACACCTGACGCGAGCCCCGAGGGCTGGAACCCTCTTTGCGCTCCGCTGCGCAAGCGCCTAGGGGGTGTGCTCGCGAGTGCGCGGGCTGGGAGTCTCAGTCAAGCTCGTCTCGTTCACTGCTCAAGGGGAGAGGCTTGTTGCTGGCGCTGCTAGAGCTAGCTTGTCTAGAAAGCCTGTGGACGAGCTGTTCGCTCTCAGCGAGGATGAGGTGGGAGAGTGGATCCTCGAGACCTTCAGAAGGCAGCACTTCAGCCCCTGGGAGCACTCCGTGTACACCTTCGTGGTCGACGGGCTCAGCAGAGTAGCGAGCCACCAGCTGGTCAGGCATAGGCTGGCGAGCTACACTCAGCAGAGCCACAGGTATACCGACGGCTACCTTAGAGCCGCTGCTCTAAGAGCGGCTGAGCTCGTGGGAGCGAGTTGCCGGAGCGGGCCCGACGCTCCGAAGACTGAGACTTACAGGTGCTATGCTAGAGCTCTCAGAGAGCTAGCCGATAGAGGCGGGCTCGAGGCCGTCGAGACAGCTGAGGTGGCGTACGTGAAGCCGCCTGCTCTAGCGGGGGAGGACGCTGAGACATGGGCTAGGAGTGTTCTCCTAGCTACAGCAGTCTACTACGAGCTGCTATCTCGAGGAGTCAGGATGGAGGATGCTCGCTACGCTGTACCTAACTCGGTTAGGACGAGGATAGTGGTGACAGTGAACGCTAGAGAGCTAGTCCAGGTACTCCTCCCTCTCAGGATGTGTACTAAGACGCAGTGGGAGCTCAGGCACATAGCTTGGCTCATGTGGAGAGAGCTCAGCAAAGTGCACCCGAGACTCTTCAAGTGGGCTGGCCCTAGGTGTATCCTAGCAGAGAACTCGGTTAGGCGGGAGCCAATCACTGTAGCTGAGGCGATGAGGTGCAGAGACTGCTTAACCATACCGAGGTGCCCTGAGCTCGTAGACAGAGAAGCAATACCCCTGTGCCTAAGGCAGGCGGTAGAGACTGCTCAGCTACCGGGAGACCTCCTCGAGGAGCTCCTACCAGACTAGAGCAGGCTCGACTGCCTAGACCCTCCCGGGGGGCTGCTTGCTACAGCCCAGCTAGAGCCTTCTCGAGGACTACTACTGTGAAGACTCCCGCGATGAATCCTACGAAGGCTACTCCTCTGTACTCTGAGGCTTCTCTCATAACGTCTGGGATTAGCTCATCAACGACGACATATATCATGCCCCCAGCTGCCGCTGCGAGGAGTAGCGGTAGAGTCCAGGGGATAGCTGAGGGTAGCAGATAGCCTGGCGCTATTCCAGCCACCTCTATGATAGAAGCCGCTATCACTACATAGGCTACTATTCTCCTCCTGATGCCGGCCAAGACTAGAGACGCTGCTAGAGTCGATGTCTCTACGAAATCGTGTAGACCTATAGCGAGCCCTGTGGACACTCCTAGAGCGATATTGTACGCTAGAGCCACACCAGTAGCCAAGCCCTCCGGGATATTGTGTATACCCATAGCTAACGCTATCAGCCACGACCTTCTAGCTCCTCGAGCTCCAGGAGTCTCCGAGAAGCCGCCTGGGTGCACGTGGGGGAGCGCGTGGTCGATAAGCCAGAGCGTTACCACACCCACACTCAGGCCTGCGAGCACGGCTATCAGCGAGCCCTGGTTTATAGCGTTCCCTAGGAGAGAGAGGAAGCTCACTGAGATCATGACTCCAGAGACGTAACCGAAAGCGACCTCGCTAGCCGAAGGGGACGGTCTCATGTTTAGAGCCACTACCACCAGCGCTAGCAGATTGAGAGCAAGCACTACCGCTGAGATCACTACAACCTCCAACAATCGAGCACCCCCACTCGTAAAGCGTCGCTAGGTATATCTCTAGCGCTAGAAGCACCTCTTCCCGAGCCGTATATAAGCTATGAGTGCTCTGAGAGCACGAAATCTGGGATGGGGGTTGCTGGGGTCGAGTGGAGGGCCTCTGCTAGAGGGGCTTAGCGCTGTAGCTGAGTGCTTGAGGCTAGCCTATGGAGTGGAGGCGAGCACTTTCCTCAAGCTCTTATCCGAGCCTCCTAGGAGAGAGCTGGGAGACCTGGGCTTCCCTCTGCTGAGGTTCGCTAAGAGCCCCTCTCTAGAGCAACTGTCCGAGTGCGTGGCTACTAGAGCTCCGCAAGTCAGGCTGAAGCTCGAGGGAGGGTTTCTCAACATTGTCTTCGACGAGGTCAGAGTGGGAGAGGAGCTGGCTCGCCTATACTCGAGAGGCTGGAGAGTGGCCGTTGCGAAGACCGATAAGCCTAGGAGAGTAGTGGTGGAGCACACTAGCGCTAACCCCGTGCACCCGCTACACATGGGGCACGCTAGAAACGCCTGCCTTGGAGACTCTCTCGCGCGAATGCTGACAGCAAGAGGGCACAGCGTCACGAGAAGGTTCTACGTGAACGATATGGGGAGGCAGGTAGCAGTCCTAGCGCTAGGCTTCAAGATAGCCGGGCTCAGCCCTCAGGAGCTCAGCGAGAAGCTCAAGATGAAGGTAGACCACGCTGCTGGATGGCTTTACGCTGTGACACACACAGCGATAGATCTCAAGGAGGCGTCGAGAAGAGGGGACGAGGAGGAGGCGGCTAAGCTAGGCTCTGCTCTCGCATCGCTGAGGTCGAGAGGAGACGAGAGCATAGCAGACAGAGTGATAGACTACGTGATGTCCCTAGACGACCCCGAGAGAGAGATACTGGAGATAGTGTGGCGCTACGAGAGAGGCCTAGAGCCCGAGAAGAGCCTAGTGAGAAGGATAGCTGGTGCTGTCATAGAGGGCTTCAAAGACACTCTAGCGAGGCTAGAAGTCGGCTTCGACTACTGGGACTGGGAGAGCGACATCGTGTGGAGCGGGCTACTCTCAGCTGTCTTGAGCGAGCTGAAGTCAAGCAGATACCTGGTAGTCTACAAGGACGCTATAGCGGTAGACGCGAGCGCTGTTCTCAGAGACCTGGCTAGAGAAGACCCGGGGGTCTTCGAGAAGCTGAGAGCCCCGGCTAGGCTAGAGGTCCCCCCTATGATACTGACGAGGAGCGACGGGACTACTCTCTACTGGACTCGTGATATCGCCTACAGCATATACAAGTTCGAGTCCAGCAACGCCGACCTGGTAGTCAACGTAGTCGGAGCTGAGCAAAGGCTACCTCAGCTCCAGATAAGGCTGGCTCTGGCCGCTATGGGGAGGCTTAGAGAAGCCTTCAGCATGATCCACTACGACTACGAGATAGTGAGGCTACCGGGAGCCAGGATGAGCGGGAGGAGGGGGGAGTACGTGACTCTAGACGCTGTAATCGAGGAAGTTAGAGCCAGAGCTCTGAGAGAAGTGCGCTCCAGAAACCCCGCTCTGAGCGAGAACGAGGCAGAGAAGATAGCCGAGAGAGTGGCTGTGGGAGCCATAAGGTTCGCTCTAATCCAGGCTGGAGCCACTAAGCCCATAGTCTTCGATGTAGAGAAAGCTCTAGACTTCGAGGCGAACAGCGGCCCATACCTGCAGTACTCTCACGCGAGAGCCTGCAGTATTCTAGCTAAGCACGGCCCCGTAGACTACGCTAGCGTAGACGCCTCAGCTTTCAGAGACGAGGCTAGGAGAGAGCTCCTAATCCTGGCTCTCACTCTACCGCTGGTGGCAGCCAAGGCTGCTGACGAGCTGAGACCAGAAGACCTAGCATCATTCCTCCTAAAGCTAGCAGACTACTTCAACAAGTGGTACGAGAGAGACCCAGTGATAAAGGAGCCCAGGTACGAGTTCAGAGAAGCCAAGGCTCTCCTAGTCGAGGCTGTGAGAGACGCGCTGAGAGCAGGGCTTGAAGCTCTCGGAATCCCCCCAATTGAGAGAATGTGAGTCTAGCACGGGGAGAGTGCTGAGAAGAGTAGTACCTCAACACTTCCCACTAGAGCAGGGCTAGAGCTGTTACTCTAACCCAGCCATATTAGTTTAGTGCTTTGTAGCGAGCACTAGGTGCCGCTCGCTTTGGGGAGACGCTCGAGCAGCTGAAGACAGCGGTCAAGGAGAGAGTGAGGACTGAGTTCGAGATAGCTCTAGGGATGCTGGGCGCTCTGCTCACGTATCTAGCTAGCATTGCTGTATTCGCGTACTTCTACCCGGCCATCAGGGGGGCTAAGGAGGTTCTGGCTCTTCTTCCAGTAATAAGCGATATCAGGGGGGACATAATGGGGTCTTCTGCCTCCAGGATGATCACGTCTCTCCACCTGGGCGTCTTGAAGCCCTCTCCTTTAGAGCTCTTGAGAGCAGAGGCTCTCAACGTGGCTGCAGCGGTTGTGACGACGAGTATCCTCATATCTCTCTTCGTAGCCGGATGGTATGCTGTAGCGTACTCTGAGATGCTCGATATAAACATGCTGGTCTCGACTAGTATTCTAGCCTCTCTCGCTATAACCCTAATCGCTCTCCCTAGTGTAGCGATAGCCACAGCCAGGCTCTTTGCTCGAGGCTTCGACCCGGGTAACGTTATGCCTACTCTGATCACGGTCTCCATAGACTTGATGGCTATTCCCTCGCTAGCGCTAGCCTATATAGCTCTCGCCAAGAGCTCTCACAGCTTCATAGCTCTACTAGCTCTCGCCTCTGCGACCTCCTCTGTGGCCGTAGCTGTAGCCGTGATGCTCTTAGGTGGAGTCCAGGCTAGAGTCTTCAAGGAGAGGACTGGAATAGTCACTCTAGTCATAGCTGGGCAAGCCGTGGCCGGCGTCTTCCTAGCAGGCTTCGAGGATAGGCTCGCTACATCAGGCTTGATCCATGTCACTCCCGCTTTCATAGGAGTCTCGGGAGCTCTAGCCAGCATAGCCGGGTTGAAGATAGCTCTCCACGTGTACGTAAACGGGTACCGGGGAGTGGAGCGCGTAGCCTTAGCGTCTCTGCTAGACGCTCTAGCAGTAGGGGGGCTCTCGATGATCCCCCTAGGCTTGATAGGCTATGTGACAGCGGGAGGCGATATATACAAGGCTCCTCTCGCCACCACGATAGCCGTCCTTGTCGCCTCCCTAGTATCCGTGCTCCTCCTAGCAGTCCCCATAGCCTACCTGCTAGTCAGGGCCTCCTTCGCGCTCGGAGTCATGCCGGAGAACGTGCTACTACCGCTCCTGACAACAGTGGTAGACGTGACGGGCATAGTGGTCCTCTCGCTTCTCGGGAGTATTGCTGTCTAGAGGTGTGGAGGCCTGTGAGGAACTCTCTCTATGAGCCTCTTGAGCTTGAGTAGTGCTCTGAGCTTCTCCCTATCGCCTAGCTTGGCTAACTCGATCGCCTCCTCCAGAGTCGCCACAACCTTCTCGGCTGTCGCCCTATCGTAGGGGTATGGGACTCCGTCTTTGCCTCCGACAGCGTAGGAGTAAGCGTAGGGGTCTAGAGTTAGAGTGACTACGTCTCTCGTGCTCGTAGGAACCCCTAGGATCAAGTCTGCTACCAGAGCTAGAGCTCTCAGAACCCTAGGCCCTAGCGAGGGGGCTAGAGCTAGCTCGGTCTCGCTTGAGACGCTGAATCTCTCGAGGTCCTCGAGAGCTCTCCTAAGCCCTGGCGTGATCTCAACGGGGTAGTAGTAGGGCTTCGCTCCGAGGAGCCCGCTTCTCCTAGAGCTCCCATCTCTCTCGCCGATGTACTCTCCGAGGCTCAACTGCCCTCTGAGGATAGCGTTGGCCTCTGCTATCATCCTCTCTACCCGCCTAGCGCCTTCCGCTAGTATGTCGGCGTAGGCTCTCCTCGCTTCTCTACTCTCAGTTGCTGTAGCGTTGAGCACGACTGGGGAGAGAGCTCCAGCTACTCCACTGTGAGGCTCTTCTAGCGAGGCCTTGTCGACGTGGTACCTTCTGGCTAGCCTCTTCTCAGCGCTCATCCCCTGCTGGACTACGATCATGCGCCCAGAGTTCGACACGATGACAGCGTGGTGGTATAGAGTGTAGCCGTCCTGGAGGAACACGGAGTCCGCTCTAGCAGCTAGCTTGCTGAATCTAACCACGTCCTCCGAGGAGACCCCTAGTAGCCTCTCAGCCACACGGGCCTCATCGGCTATCGACCGCATCCTGCCCCCCTTGCCTCCGAGAACTAGGACTCCGAGGTCTCTCGACCTCCAGGTCACGGACTTGAGCACACCAGTCAGCACTGTAGTGCTCCCGCTACTATCCCAATCCATGCCTATCACGTTGTTGAAAGCTTGGAACCAGAGAGGGTCGGAGAGGCCTTTGAGGAGAGCGTCTGCTCCCCGGGTCTCTACTATGGCTCGAGCTATCGCTCCAGCCATTCTCTCCATGAGTCTGAGCATCCAAGAGGGGACTCTGCCGTCGTGGAGAGGGAGGTCTGCCACTCCTACCTCTACAGCTGCTCCCCACTGTAGAGTAGCGCGTCTAGGCTCTATCTAGTCTCCGCGAGACCGAGCCGCTAGTACTCTTGATAGACTGAGAGTTATGAGGAACCAATTTAAGCTCGGTCTCATCAGGGATTATCTAGGTGAGCCTCGTGGAGCTGAAGCGAGTAGACAGATTCCTGTGGATGATCCCTGCTGGAGCAAAGCCTTGCATGAAGCTCCCCGCTATGATCTACGCTGACGACTTCCTGGTCTCCAAGATGAGAGAAGACCTTACTCTAGAGCAGGCTGCTAACGTGGCCTGTCTCCCAGGAGTGCTGAAGTACAGTATAGTGATGCCTGATGGCCACCAGGGATACGGCTTCCCCATCGGCGGAGTCGCCGCCATGGATGTAGAGAACGGGGGCGTCATAAGCCCTGGAGGGATAGGCTACGATATCAACTGCGGGGTCAGAGTGATGAGGACTAACATGACTGAGAAAGAGGTGAAACCCAGGATAAAAGAGCTCGTTGACACGCTCTTTAGAAACGTGCCGAGCGGGGTCGGGAGCACGGGGAAGGTCAAGCTGAGCGTGGGAGAGCTCAACAGAGTCCTAGAGGAGGGAGCGCGGTGGGCCGTAGAGAAGGGCTACGGGTGGCCCGAAGACCTAGAGTTCCTAGAGGAGAAGGGCGGCATGAGGGACGCTGATGCTAGCGCTGTAAGCGACACGGCTAAGAGGAGGGGTGCTGAGCAACTAGGAACACTAGGTAGCGGCAACCACTTCCTCGAGGTCCAGGTGGTAGACAAGATCTTCGACGAGAAGATAGCCAAGGTCTACGGGCTCTTCGAGGGGCAGGTTCTCCTCATGGTTCACACGGGGAGCAGAGGGCTGGGCCACCAGGTAGCTAGCGACTACCTGGTGATCATGGAGAGGGCTATGAGGAAGTACGGGATAAGCGTTCCCGATAGAGAGCTCGCTGCAGTACCCTTCTACAGCGAGGAGGGCCAGAAGTACTTCAAGGCCATGGCCGCAGCAGCCAACTTCGCCTGGGCTAACAGGCAGATGATATCCCACTGGGTTAGAGAGAGCTTCAAGTCCGTCTTCCGCGAAGACCCCGACAAGCTAGACCTAAGCGTGATCTACGACGTGGCGCACAACATAGCTAAGCTCGAGGAGCACGTAGTAGACGGGAGGAGAGTAAAGGTTCTAGTGCACAGAAAGGGGGCCACTAGAGCCTTCCCGCCGGGACACTCCGAGATACCGGCTAAGTATAGAGAGGTCGGACAGCCCGTCCTGATACCTGGTAGCATGGGTACAGCCAGCTACATACTCGCCGGGATCCCCGAGGGAGCCAAGGTCTGGTACACTGCTCCCCACGGAGCAGGCAGGTGGATGAGCAGAGCTGGAGCTAAGAGAACCAGGTCGTATAGAGAGATACTCAGTGAGCTCCAGAGCAGAGGGATATACCTCAAGGCGACGTCGGTGGAGACAGTGGTGGAGGAGGCTCCGGAGGCCTACAAGGACGTAGACAAGGTAGTAGAGGTAGCTCACGGAGCCGGGATATCTAAGCTAGTGGCTAGAATGAGACCTATAGGTGTCACCAAGGGCTAGCAGGAGCTCCGCATAAGTCTCAGCCACGTAGTCCTCTCTCTTCAGCCCCAGCTTCTCGGCCACAGACTCTATAGACTCCAGCCCCCCCTCTATCTCGACAAAGCAGCCGAGACCGCGCACCTCGTCTAGAGCTACTGAGACCCCGCTCTTCTCGTAGACTCTTCTCTGCTTGACTACGACTACGGCTTTCTTGAAGCCTAGAGCCTCGAGGACTTTGGAGAGTTGCTCTGAGTCAGCGACTCTAGCTGTTAGCTCTAAGCGCCCCTTGTAGTTGAGAGAGCTCTCTCTAGGCCCCTTGTAGGTCAGCTCTACAGCGCCATCTCCTCTCCTTCTGACTCGTAGGGCCTCGTCTGTGGCGGCGAAGTCTCTACAGGGGTGCTGGTAGTACTCGTCTACCTCTAGTGAGTCCCCTCTGTTCTCGAAGCCCATAGACTCGAGAGTCGAGGCTATTGAGGCGAAGCGCTCGCAGCCGACTCTGTACTTCGCCTCTACCTCGATCAAGAGCTCTCCTCAGCCTCCCGTCAGCCTCTTGAGCTCCAGGTATATGTGCCTGTATCTCTCCACGATCTCCCTTGTTAGGCTCGGTCTCACCTTCTCCATGGCTTTGAGGAAGTGCCTCATCTCCACGGGGCCGGGCTCTAGGCTCTCTCTGAGCTTTATCATAGCAGCTTCTCTGACGAGAGCCTCTATGTCTGCCCCTGTGTAGCCCTCTGTCAGCTCCGCCAGCTTGTCTAGGTCGACGTCTTTAGCTAGCGGGACTCTCCTCACGTGAACTCTCAGTATCTCCCTCCTAGCCGCTCTGTCTGGCGGGGGCACGAAGATTATCCTATCGAACCTCCCGGGTCTCAGGAGAGCGGGATCGAGGAGCTCCGCTCTATTGGTGGCCGCTATCACGACTATGTTCTGGAGAGGCTGGATCCCGTCCATCTCCGTGAGTAGCTGGTTCACGACTCTGTCCGTGACACCCGAGGAGTCGAACCTGTAGCCTCTAGCGGGAGCTATCGCGTCTATCTCGTCGAAGAAGACGACAGCGGGGGCGACCTGCCTGGCTCTCTTGAATATCTCTCTCACCGCTCTCTCGCTCTCCCCAACCCACTTGCTCAAGACCTCCGGGCCCTTGATGGATATGAAGTTAGCCCCGCTCTCCGTGGCTACCGCTCTAGCCAGGAGAGTCTTCCCAGTTCCGGGCGGGCCGTAGAGAAGTATGCCTTTAGGAGGCCTGATGCCCATCTTCTCGAAGACCTGGGGGTACTTGAGAGGCCACTCTACAGCCTCTCTGAGCTCCTGCTTGACCTCCTCGTAGCCACCTATGTCATCCCACCTGGTTGTCGGGATTTCTACATAGACTTCTCTCATCAGAGAAGGTCTGACGAACCTCATGGCGTCAACGAAGTCAGCCATGGTTACCTTGAGGTTCCTCAGTACGTCTACGGGTATGGGGCCTCCCTTGGATAAGTCTATGGAGCCGCTCTTGACGAATCTCCTGAGAGCGTTCATAGCCGCCTCTCTAGCTAGAGCCGCTAGGTCTGCTCCAGTATAGCCGTAGGTCATATCGGCTATCTTCTCTAGGTCCACGTCCTCGGCTAGCGGCATGTGTCTCGTGTGTATCTGCAGTATCTCCAGCCTCCCCTGCTTGTTCGGAGGCCTGATCTCGATCTCTCTGTCGAACCTGCCCGGCCTCCTGAGAGCTGGGTCTAAAGCATCCGGTCTATTCGTGGCAGCTATCACTATGACTTGGCCTCTCTCAGTGAGTCCATCCATGAGGGCTAGGAGCTGAGCCACTACTCTCTTCTCAACCTCCCCCACTACCTCCTCTCTCTTGGGGGCTATAGCGTCTATCTCGTCTATGAATATTATAGCTGGAGCGTTCTTCCTAGCCTCCTCGAATATCTCTCTAAGCCTCTGCTCGCTCTCACCATAGAACTTGCTCATGATCTCGGGGCCGTTTATGGATATAAAGTAGGCTCCAACCTCGTTAGCGAGAGCCTTAGCTAAGAGAGTCTTTCCAGTGCCCGGCGGGCCGTAGAGGAGGACTCCCTTCGGGGGCTCTATGCCCAAGTGCTTGAAGACTTCTGGGTGCTTCATCGGTAGCTCTACCATCTCTCTCAGCCTCTCCTTAGCCTCCTCCAGGTCGCCCACGTCCTCCCACGTGACCTTAGGGATTCCCTTGAGTCTCTCGAGCTCTCTCCTAGGCACGGGCTCTTCTCTGACCACGACTTCTGTGTCTGATGTGACTACAACCATCTGAGTGGGGTGTGTTGAGATGACGACGAAGGGGAGAGCGTAGGAGAGCATAGGGATAGCGACTATCTCGCCTCTACTCAAAGGCTTGTCTTTCAGCACGTCTCTAACATACTGCTGGAAGCTCTCTCCAACTGAGCGAACGTAGGCCTCTACATCTCTATCCGCTGGAGCCAGAACGACTCTCGTGGCTTGCTCGACCTTCTCTGCCTTGCGTACTCTCACGAGAGACCCCGTGGGTGCTTGCAGGAACTCTCTAACGTAGCCGTCGATCCTGATTATGTCATGCCTGTCAGCCTCGCTACTCCTGAGAGGCAAGACTCTAGCCACGGCTTCTCTACCGTTACTCTCTATCACTATAACGTCTCCCGGGTCTACTCCCAGCTTCTCCATGTTACTATAGCTGATCCTAGCCACCTTTCTGCCGACATCCGAGGGGTAGGACTCCATGACTTTGAGATTAAGATACCCCATCTCTAGACCCCTTAAGTTGATGTGAAGAGCGAGACTTAAATCTAGTCGTATCCCCCGGTTATGGGGAAGCGTTTAAGTCTTCTAAGCTCAGCCGCTACTCGTTTAGACCAAGGTGTTCGAGACTACTCTGAAGCGTAGAGTTTTAAGGGAGTGGATTAGAGCTGGAGGAGTCGGGAGCTGGCTTTGAGTAGTGTAAGGCTCGCTCTAGTTGTCTCGGAGTTCAACTACGACGTGACTAGAGTCATGCTAGAGAAGGCACTATCTCACGCCAAGTTTCTCGGAGCGACTGTAACGCTGGTCTTCAAGGTGCCCGGAGTCTACGATGCCCCCTATGCTGTCGACCAGGTGGCTAGGCTGGACTACGTCGACGCAGTAGTGGTCCTGGGAGCAGTGCTGAAGGGTGAGACGAGCCACGACGAGGTAGTCGCTCACCAAGCAGCGAGAAAGCTACTAGACATCGGTGTGGCTCACGGGAAACCCGTGGCTCTAGGAGTCATAGGCCCCGGCGCTTCCAGAATGCAGGCTCTAGAGAGAGCTGAGGAGTACGCTAGGAGAGCTGTAGAGGCCGCTGTCAAGATGTCGCGGAGGCTTAGTGAACTCAAGAGGGTATCGTACACTGGGGAGACTGTAGTCATAGAGTAGGGGGCAGCAGCCTCGGGGGCGTTTGGTTGAGCCGCGCGAGCTACTGGACTAGAGTAGTCCTGGTTGAACTCTACGGCTACAGGGAGTGGACGGAGAGCCTGGGGTCTCGGAGAGAGTGGAGGGTCCAGGAGGCTCAGACTGAGGTCTACAAAGTCCTCCAGAGAGAGTCGGAGAAACTGGGGTTCTTCGCGCTACCCGGGAGGTTCGACTACGAGATCCTACTCGCTCCCAACGCTGACCCAGAAGCTCTACCCGGCTTGCTCGAAGCTCTGAAGGCAGTGTCGCCGACACCTCTGAGAGCGTCTTCTGCCTGCGGGGAGACTCCTAGAGACTCGGAGAGAGAGTCCTTCAAGCTACTCTCCGAGACTCCCTTGAGCTCGGTTGCGTTCAGAGAGTGCAGGAGACCCGAGGCGATAGCTATAGCTCACATAGACTTCAACAACATAACGGGCTACACTAGGAGAACGAGTCCTCTCGAGTCTCTCGTCCACTTCACAGAGATATACGCAAGGATAGCGAGACTCGCTTTCGACTGGGGGGGCATCGCAGCCTACCTGGGCGGAGACAACGTGCTGGTAGCAATGAGCCCAGCCGTAGTCGACTCTCTGACCTCGAGGTTGTTGGAGATAGCAGACCTCAAGGCTGGAGTCGGGATAGCCGAGAGCGCTGGAGAAGCTGTAGCGCTAGCTACAGAAGCTCTCGACGACGTCAGGAGGCACGGTTTGAGAGAACGCGTGGTAGTCAAGAGCTCTCTGCGAGAAGCCTGAAGGCGCGGGCTCTGAGGTCGAGACTGCTCCAGCTTATAGCTTCTATTCTCCTAGTAGAGTCGTGGAGAGCCGGGGTTGAGCTCTGAGGAGGAGGTTATACTCAAGGTGAGGATATCTAGGAGCGAGTACGAGAAGCTACGAGCTCTTGCAGAGTCAGAGGGCTATGCTACGGTGCCGGAGTACGTGAGGGGGGTCTTGAGAGCTCTAGCTGAGGGGAGGAGGCTGGAGCGGGGAGCTGGGGGAGACCTCGAACAGACTTATAGGAGGATGGAGAGATTCATAGCAGACCTGTTGAACCCCTTCACAGCTAAAGTAGACGAGGTTCTGAGAAGACTCTCGCAGATACAAGAGGTCTTAGAGTCCTCGGGGAGGCTTCACGAAGAGAGCAAGCAGGAGCTCGAGACTCACCCAGCTACGGTTAGGAGAGCTCTCACTGCTGTCGATAGGCTGAAGAAGGAGGGCGTGGTCTTCAGCGAGGACGTTAAGTGGCTTAGAGCTCCCGAGAGGTTCTTCGAGAAGCTGAAGAGAGAAGGAGCTGTTGTGATAGAGCGCGGGCAGGAGAGGATCGCTGTAGACAGAGACTTCTGGAAGAGGTTTCTCGAAGAGGTCGGGAACATCAGCGTCTCTAGCGTAGACGAGGCTTCAGAGCTCGCGGGAATAGCTCTGGGAGAGAGCGGGTCTAAGCTATTCAAGAAGCTTGCTAGACTAGGGCTCTTAGTCTACGATGAAGATGAAGCTAGATGGGTTTCCAGAGTCTCTGAGAGCTAGAGAGGCCCCACGTCGGGCCTCCCCTGCCTGACCCCCATGCCCGCTCTCGGAGTCAGAGCCTCGAGGCCTCCCTTGATTAGAGCCGCTAGGTTTCTAGCGTGAGCTCTCGCTCTCTCAACAGCTATAGTCTTGAGTTCCTCCGGGCTCTCGGCTTCGTCCTCGTGGACAGTCACGTCTATGATTATCTTGCCGGTTAGTACTCCGAGAACTATCAGGCCAACGCTGGAAGCTATGTAGCTGTACTTATCCACCTGGCTTGAGCCAACCCACCCGAGGGTTATCACGCCATCGCAACCCAGGTCTAGCAGTCTCCTAGCTGCTGCGGGGAGGTCCTTGATTCCGGGGACTGTGTGCCTGACTATCCTGTACCCCGGGAGCTCTCTCTCCAAGACCTCAATGGCGTAGCGAGCCATGTCTACTCTAGCGAAGGTAGTGTCAGCTACTCCAACACACTTCACTGCTCTCGCACCACTTCAGGATATCGGAGCCTCTAACTATAGGGATTCTCTTCTTTAGAGCGAGCTCTCTAGCCTCCTCGTAGGTAGCCGACCTCCCCTTCACGAGTATCTCCGCGAAAGCCGCGCTCGGCCTCAAGCCTACTAGCTTGAAGAGAGCTACCGAGAGCTCCGTGTGGCCTCTCCTCTCTCTGAGACTCTTAGATGCCAGGATGGGGACGTGGCCTGGGGCTACGAACTCCGAGTAGAACTTTTCTCTGGCTTCGCTTACTCTCCCGCTGTAGTAGAGCCTCGAGACTCCGTCTAGCTCTCTTATGGTCACGCTCCTATCTTCATCGCTTATCCCGGTCTTGACACTAACATGGTTAACCCATATCGTGAAAGCAGGTCTATCACCGTACCTCAGCGTTCTCGAAGCTAGAGGCGATAGAGTGCTCCACGACCCGATGAGTTCGTAAGCCCAGGGGATCCCGAGGCTTCTCGCTAGAGAGCCTTCTGTCACGTAGCACACAAGCCCCCCAGCCTCGGCTCTCAGCTCGTAGACCTCATCGACCCCGACTACCCAAGCTGGATAGACGAGGTCTGCTTCTCCCTCTCTCTCCTCGAAGTCGTAGATCACGATGGGGAGCCCTGATTCTAGCGCTTCACCCACCTCTCTCAGCAAAGCCAATCTCAGCCACCAAGCTTAACAGTAGAGCTAGTAGTAGAAGAGCTAGAATAGCTAACCGCCAGACGCTCCAGAGAGGTCCGCTAACCCACTCTGTAGACACGTCAACGGGAGGCTCTAGATCGAGCGATGCTAGCATCGCTACTACAAGCCTAGCCAATATCCTCTACCACCACCACGCAGTCTCTCGGGAGCACTCCACTCTCTAGAAGCTCCTCTGGTCTAGCTACTATCACTAAGTCCTCGCTACAGATTCGAGAGCACTCGCTAAGCCCCCCGCACTCGCTCGACTTGACTACTCTCACCTCTTCTCTCAAGAACCAAGAGCTCGCTATAAGCGACCCCTAGGAGATATTAGGCTCGAGCTAGACCTTAAAGCTTGATTAAGACGCGCTCAACTACAGCCGATGCCTTGGAGGATAAGCGAGCGTGGTGGTGTTGACGAAGAGGAGAGTGGTCGACGTCAAGACACGCATAAACATCCTCATGGATGTCTGGCAGAAGATCATAGAGATGTGGGAGGAGTCCGGGGGAGCTCTAACCAGGCACGATATAGCTAGAGTGCTCTCTGAAGTCTACAAGAGAGAGAAGATAGCTCCAATCAAGGGCGCCTCTAACCCTCAGGACATATACGATAAGGAGTTATCAAGTCTATACGTTGTAGGTAGGTACGGGATGGGCTTGGAGGAAGAGTACTCTGAACTCTTCGACAAGATATTCGTCGAAGAGTACAAGTACGAGAACGCGATATCGATCATCCTATCGGAGCCCCCTGAGAGAGCTAGAGAACGCGTGAGAATACTGCTGGGCGGGAGCCCGGACGATAACACTCTAGCCAGGATCCTCAGGCTGAAGATGGTCCAGGTATACTTCGGGTTCGATAGAGACGAGACGTTCCTCCAGCTACTCAAAAAGCTTAGAGAAGTCTTCCCGGACAAGGAGAAGGTTGCGAGCAACTACGCTAAGTTCTACGTGGCCTTCAAGATAGCGGAGGCGATAAGCAGAGGAGAGATAAAGGATAAGATAACCAAGGAGGCGGCTAAGCGAGCTCTAGCGCTAGAGCTAGGGCTCTCTAAGAAGAGAATGCCGGACGACGACTACATAAGAATCATAGCAATGGAGGTCTTTAAAGCTAGCCCTAAGCATCTCCAAAACCTGCTAGGAGCCCCGAAAGCTAGAAGAGAGAAGCAGAAGACGCTAAGAGAAGCTCAGCGAAGGTAGAAGACTAGAGCCTCGCCCTCCACAATCTCCCCCCGGGTCTCCGCTCCGTGTCTACGCGTATACCTGGAGCACTCTCTACTCTACGACTCGAGTAGCCCGTCTGAGCGGCGCCTTAACTGTAGCTCGGGAGTGAGAGCTAGGCTGGATTCGCGAGAGTCGGAGTGATGCTAGCCGAGCTTGAATCTCTAGTGAATCTACTGGATAGATTTTTAAGCTTCGACAAGAAACCATCAGATGGTGGTTTAATGGCTACACCCTACTCTAGCATCAAGCCTATCCATAGAGAGGTCCTAGAAGCTCTGATAAGAATCTACGAGCAGAGTAAGAAGATGGTGAAAACGAGAGACATAGCGAAATACTTGAATAAAGAAGAGTGGGTTGTCAGAAATGCCGTGATGTGGTTGAAGAGCATGGGTTTCGTTGAGAGCAAAACAGGGCCTGCTGGCGGCTACATCCCGACTCTCAAGGCTTACGAGGTTGTGAGAACCACTACCTACATAGCTAGACCCATGTACGGATTCTTGGTAGTCTACGATAGAGAAGGAGTTAGAGAAGAGCTTAGACTCGCTGCTATCTCGTTAGAGCTCCTAGACATCTTCACCTCAGAGAAGCCGAGAGCTCTAGTCAAAGTCGCGGGAGACGTGGGCAAGATCGAGGAGAAGAGGAGAGTCAGGCTGGAGAGCGTGCCTAAGAAGAGGTTCGTAGTCGAAGGGATAGTTCAGAGGAGAGATGTGAGTTCATCAGAGGTCTTGATCGAGATCTCTAAGCTCGCAGTGATCCCGGACGAGCAAGTGGGGAGTGTATGCTCTCGTAACCTTATCACGCTAGACTACACTATGACGCTGAGGGATGCTGCTCGAGTACTCTCAGAACACGGTATCAGAGGAGCTCCAGTACTCGATAGCGAGGGCACAGTCGTCGGGTTCATCACGACAAGCGATATAGCTCAAGCAGTAGCCAATAGAGAAGACCTGGACGCGAGCGTAACGAACTACATGAGGAAGACGATCTTCGTGGTGAACGAGAAGGAAAGCCTGACTGAAGCGATGAGGATAATGGACTTCTACGGGGTAGGTAGGCTCCTGGTAGTAGACGACCAGAAGAAACCAGTAGGCATACTGACTAGAACAGATATACTCAGATTCTTCCTAGCTCTCTAGGAGTCAAAGCTGGCCTCTGAGCTTCATAGCTCTAACCACTCTATCCACGGCTATAGCGTAAGCTGCTGCTCTAAGGTTGTGCTTGCTCTTGTCTAGCTTTGTGTCCCAGAAGCTCCACACTGTATTGAATGATGTCATCATTCTCTCCTCTAGCTTTCTCCTAGCCTCCTCTTCTGTTATCCAGCCTCCTATTCTGTTATTGACCCATTCTATGTGACTCATTATCACTCCCCCAGCGTTAGCTAGGATATCTGGCACTATGACGACCCCCGCTTCTGTCAGCATTCTCTCAGCCTCGACTGTCGTCGGTCCGTTAGCACCCTCCACTATGACCTCTGCTTTGACTCTTCTAGCGTTCGCCTCTGTTATCGCGTTCTCTATAGCGGCGGGTATCAGTATATCTACCTTTAGCTCTAGTAGCTCCTCATTCGTTACTCTCCTCTCGACTCTATCGTAGTTTACCACCGACCCTGTCTTCTCCTTGACGTCTATGACCTCGCTTATCTTCAACCCGTTCGAGTTGAATACCCCGCCTCTGCTATCGCTGACTGCGACTATGGTGGCGCCCATCTCCTCCAAGAAGCGAGCGGCATGAGCTCCGACATTCCCGAATCCTTGTATCGCCACGGTTCTACCCTCGATTCCGCCTAGCACTTTCTTAGCCGCTTCTCTAGCCGATATGGCTACACCCAGCCCTGTGGAGTATACTCTAGCTCCCAGGCCCCCGGTCTCTGCAGGCTTCCCGGTAGCTACTCCGAAGTATAGCCCGCGCTTTATCTTAGAGAACTCATCGAAATACCAAGCCATCACCTGAGGGTTGGTGTAAACGTCGGGAGCCAGTATATCCAGGTCTTCGCCGACAATCTCTGCTATAGCTGCTAGATAGCCTCTACTCAGTCTCTCGAGCTCTCCAATGCTCAAGCGCCTAGGGTCAACTCTGACTCCGCCCTTACCCCCACCGTACGGTAGACCTGCTAGACTACACTTCCAAGTCATCAGCATGCTTAGAGCTATGACTTCATTCATGGTGGTCTCGGGGTGGTAGCGTACACCTCCCTTGTATGGACCTAGAGCGCTGTTATGCTGACTCCTCCAGCCAATAAACACCTTGACGCTACCATCATCCATCCTAACGGGGATCTTGACCTGAACGACTCTCTCGGGAACAGCTAGAGCCTCGTATACATCGTGCCCCAAGCCTAGCAACTCGACTGCCGCTCTGAGCTGCTTCTTCGCCTCCTCATACGGGTCTCTGAGAGTGCTCAATCTACTCACCGTAGTTGATTCGAGTCCGCAATGTTTATAATTACGTATTCTCGCGAATAGACTCGAGCAAGCTCCGAGAAGGGGAAAGCCGATTAGAGCTCGTGGAGAGCAGCGTGCCGGAGAGCTCACGGTTGACCTCTAGGTCTCTGGAGCTCTCTTCCTCGACTTGATCGCTTCTAGTATCCTCTCTCTGAGAGCCTTGAGGAGTCTTCTTCTATCCTCCATGAGGACAACGTCGCTGAAGCTCTTGACTACTATGCTGTGAGCCATTGGTGATGGGTGTTCTAGAGGCCCAGCGACCGCTACTTTGATTCTGCCTTCTCTTAGCCACTCTAGCACTCTTCTGGCGTTCTCAATGTCCATGTAGTCTTCCAGTATCTCTCTAAAGGTCTCTCTGACTGGTGGAAGGTGCCTGAAGTAGGCTAGAAGCACTTTAGCGAGCTTCTCTGCGCTCAGCTGGAGCCTATCGGGGCTCTTCTCTTTACCCTTATACCTTCTCAGTATCATGAAAGACCTCTCGGCTACGTGCCTGAACCTCTTCTTGAAGAGCTCAGTGTTCTCTACAGCCTCCTCTAGAGTCTTCCAGAGGCTCTCCGGGCTTAGAGAGCCGAGCACCTCCTCTATGAGCTCTCGAGAGGGCTCTATGGGGGCATCGTAGCTCAGCATGAAGCCATTGTCTGTAACCGTGATCCTAACAGGGGCTAGGATGCGCTCCGAGAGCTTCGCGGCTAGAGCTCTCGAGAGCGCGTCGTTGACTCTCCTCCCGTAGAGAGTGTGGAAGACTATACTCCACTCGCTATCCCAGAAGTACTCAACTAGGATCAAATCGTCTCCGGGAACTTCGCCGACGTACTCTAGCTGTTCTCTCACATAGTCTAAGATTATCTTAGCTGCTTCTGGCTGAAGCCTGTAGACCTCCTCGAGTTCTCTACGAGCCTCCTCCTCTCTCCCCTCTCTGAGTAGCTGAGCTAGCCTCCTCCTAAACCTCCCTACTCTGAGAGCGCTCTCGAAGCTTAGAGGTAGCATCTCGCTATACCACGTGGGCACAGTGGGCTTAGCTCCCTCCACGGGCTCTACTACTGCTAGGAGCCCCTCTGACTTCAGGAACTTGTAGGTTCTGCCTCCAAGCACGAATATGTCTCCTGGAACGAGTATCTCGACGAAGCCCTCCTCTAGGTTGCCTACGTACCTGCCGGAAGTGGTCACGACCTCTATCTTAGCCTCGTCGGGTATGACTCCGGAGTTGAGCTGATAGATCATGCGGGCTCCTCTCTTCCTGCCGAATACTCTCTCCTCCTCGTCCAGCCATATCTTAGCGTAGACTCTCTCAGCTTCGAGGCTCTCAGAGGACTCGTATCTCCCAGCTAGGTATCTGAGCACGCTCATGAACTCCTCCATGGTCAGGTTTCTGTAGTTGTAGGCTCTCCTCACCAGCCTGTAGGCCTCGTCTATCGACCACCTCCTCTCTACACTCATCCCCACAATGTGTTGAGCTAGGACATCGAGAGGCTTCTCGGGGATCTTCACGCTATCTATCGCTCTCTCCATAGCGCTCTTAGCTAGAACGCTGCACTCTACAAGGTCGTCTCTATCGACCACTATGATCGCTCCCTTGCTGACCTCTGTTATCCTGTGGCCCGCTCTACCCACTCTCTGGAGGAGCCTAGTGGTGCTCTTGGGACTACCTAGGAGAGCTACTAGGTCTATGTATCCTATGTCTATGCCGAGCTCTAGGCTCGTGCTAGAGACTACTACCTTAAGCTCTCCCCTCTTGAGCCTCTCCTCGACCGATAGCCTTAGGTCTCTCGAGATGCTTGAGTGGTGAGCCTCTATCCTGTCGAGGTCCTCGAGACCGTTACTCGAGAGGATCCTCTTAAGCTTGAAGACCACTCTCTCCGTGGCGCTCCTAGTGTTCGTGAATACCAGAGTCGTCCTGTGGGATTCGATGAGCTCCGCTAGCTTCTTGTATATAGACTCGTTGACCTTGTCCGGAGGGCCATCAATTATGTCGACGTCTGGGACTACTACGCGGATATCTATAGGCTTAGAGAATCTAGCGTCGACTACCTCCACGCTCCTAGGCCTGCCCTCGTCGTCGAAGCCTCCCAGGAAGCTGGCTACGACCTCTAGAGGAGCTATAGTTGCTGAGAGCCCTATCCTCTGGAAGCCTCTCCCAGTAGAGCTGGAGACAAGCCACTCTAGTCTCTCCAAGCTGAGCATCAGGTGGGCTCCACGCTTGCTCGAGGCTAGGTCGTGGATCTCGTCTACAATGACCCATCTGACTCGAGACAGCTTGTCTCTAAACCTGGGGGCTACGAGGCTTACCGCTAGACTCTCCGGAGTCGTTATCAATATATGGGGGGGCTTTCTCGCCATCCTCTGCTTCTCTGACTGAGAGGTATCGCTTGTTCTAACAGCGACTCTAACCTCGGGTAGCTCGTACCCCATCCTGGCGGCTGTCTCTCTTATCTCGCTCATAGGCTCGAGCAGATTCCTCCTCACGTCGTTGTTGAGAGCTCTAAGCGGGCTCACGTAGACTACGTAGACGTAGTCTTCTAGACCCCCGTTCTCGCCCATGGAGAAGAGTTCGTCGATTATGCCGAGGAAGGCTGCTAGAGTCTTCCCCGTCCCCGTGGGCGACGATATGAGGACGTTTCTCCCCGACTTTATCAAGGGTATCGCTAGCCTCTGGGGCTCAGTGAAGGCTCCGTACTTGCCGCTAAACCACTCTCTAACGTACGGTCTCAGCATCGATAGAATCTCTCTATCTGTTAGCGTGACGGCTACCGTCATGAGCTAGCTCGGCCCTCGCACTGGGGGTAGTTGCTAGAGCTTGAGTGTTACGCGTCTCACAACACACTTCTCTTCGTGACGAGGGAGGCCTAGGACCTCTATGCGGCCGCTTGATGAGCCCCAAGCCCAGGGCATAGCTTCAGTGTTGTAGCAACCTCCGACCTCCCCGCTTCTTGTCAGCGATATGACGCCGAGAGTGTCAGGGCCCCATTTTAGAGTATGCTCGCTGACAAGATCGTGGAGAACCTTGACTAGGTCTCCGTGCACCGAGTAGAGGTAGCTGGCTCTGAAAGCGACCATCGATAAGATGATCGTCTCCCCTATGCCTGTAGCCGAGGACGCTATCAGGTCTGAAGCGTGAAACCCCGCTCCGGGTATCGGGGAGTCCCCGACTCTACCAGGGAGCTTTAGCGACACGCCCCCCGTGCTCGCTGCTGCAGCAAGACACCCCCTATCGTCTAACGCTACAGCACCCACGGTATCGTAGCCAAGCTTTCTAGCAGCTTCAGCGTAGGCTCTAAGCCATGGGTGAGGCTGAGTCTCCCTGAGGAGCCTCCATCTCTCGAGAGCTTGAGGGCTCGGCCCCGGATGCGGGGGGAGCCCTTTCTTGACCGCTAGCTCGTCAGCCCAATGCCCTACGAGCAACACGTGGGGGGTCTCCTCCAAAACTACCCTGGCTAGCCTTATCGGATTCCTTGGGTACCTGACGGCAGCTACTCCAGCTGCTCTACCCGAGCTAGTCATGAGCCCCGCGTCCATAGAGACTCCTCCGGAGTAGTCGAGAATACTCCCGGTTCCAGCGTTGAACAAGCCCGAGTCCTCCAGGTAGGCTACAGCCTCGACAACCATGTCTAGACAGCCGTTCTCGCTAACCCTGAGCCCAGCCTCGACCGCACTCCTCAGAGCCTCTACTACTCGAGCCTCGTCTCTACCTCTCCAAGAGCCGGCTCCTCCGTGAACAGCTATCACAGCCATGGCTGGACTCACGCTCCCCCCGGCTCCGTGTTATCGAGGTCTCCTCTACAGATAGAGCTAAAGAGGATGAAGGGTCTCGGGGGCCTTGCTGTGGCTCTACCGGGGCGTGTTGCCGCCTCTAGCGTTCTAGGAGCTAGCGATAGCGCTATCCAGCCGGCTGGAGTCGATGTCAGCGTCTGCGAGGTGCTAGAGTACAACGAGCCCGGAGTCCTGGGGATCGAGGCGAGAGCCGTTCCCAGAGGGCGCCTTCTCGAGAGCAGAGACGGCTGGTGGCTACTGGAGCCCGGAGCCTACAAGGTCAGATTCTGCGAAGTGGTGAGAGTCCCCGGCGACCAGGTGGCCCTATGCTTCCCGAGGAGTAGCCTTCTCAGAATGGGGTCCGACTTGAGGTGCACTGTCTGGGATCCGGGCTATGTGGGGAGAGGCGAGGGGCTCCTAGTAGTCTACAACAAGAGAGGGCTGAGGATACAGCGTGGAGCTAGAGTAGCCCAGCTAGTCTTCTTCAAGCTCTTAGAGAGCCCTCACAGACTCTACGAGGGAGCGTACCAGGGAGAGGGTCTAGACTCGAGAGAGTAGAGACCTCAGAGAGCCGGCTCTCAGCGGGGTCCTCTTAGAGAGTCTCGATGCGAGAGCCGCTAGAGCCGCTAGGAAGGCTAGTATCTCCAGCCTCCCTAGGAGCATCGCTAAGCACAGGAGAGCCTTGACCTCTAGCGGTGAGTTCGCTCTAGCGACGCCCACTGAGAGCCCCGTCCCCGATATCGCGCTAGCTGATTCGAACATAGCGTCTATGTAGTCCACAGTCCCGCCTAGAGAGAGCCATATGAGTGTGGCGAAGAGGGGAACGCTGGCTACATATAGAGCGACTATGACTAGAGTCCTCCTCAGCAGAGCGTCGTCGAGAGCGTAGGCTCCTACTCTCTTGGGCTTAACGTAGCTCTGAGGCTTGAGAGACGACTCTATCTCCCAGGAGATGCTCTTAGCGACCACGACTACTCTCAGTAGCTTGATCCCCCCGGCTGTGGAGAAAGCGCTACCGCCGACGAGCATTAGCGTGATCGCTAAGAACTTGTACGCTTCGTCAGCTCTAGAGATATCGCTTACAGTAAACCCGGCTGTAGCGAGAGCCGATATCGAGCTGAAGACTAGCGCGAAGAGGCTAGGGAACTCGCTTCTAGTCAGGGGGTCTACTAGCCAGAGAGCTGTAGTGAGCGCTACGGCTATGGAGCAGACTGTGAGCAGAGCCTTGAGCTCAACGCTTTCAAGAAGCTTTCTCAGCTTGAGTCTTAGCAGATAATACAGGTCTAGAAACGATGTTGCTCCCGTGAGGATAGCCGCTAGCACAACTACGTGGACCAGCGTGCTCCCATAGAATCCCACGCTATCTCTGTGTGTGGAGAAGCCTCCTGTGGCGATGCTGGTCATAGCGTGGTGTATCGAATCGTAGAAGCTCATGCCGGCCACGTAGAGCGCGATAGCGATTGCTATAGTGAACGCTATGTAGACTGCTGAGAGTTCTCTCACAGCAACATATATATTCGATGATATCCTCTGAAACCTACCCTCAACCATGTAGAGGTAGGCTATCGAGAGCCTGTGCCCTGCGAGCAGGTAGGCTGTTAGCGCCAGTATCCCGAGACCCCCCATCCACTGAGACAAGCTCCTCCAGAACTGGACGCTTGGGGGGAGCTCTTCGGGAGAGGGCAGAAAGCCCCCTAAGCTACTGTACTCTCCAGTCATCAAGGTCAGCCCTGTGGTAGTCCAGCCCGAGACGCTCTCGAACAGAGCGTCCACGTAGTGGATTCTTAGAGCGAGAGAGAGCGGTATGGCGGAGACTAGGGGCGTCGAGACCCAGACTAGAACGCCGACGAGGAAAGCCTCCTCTCTACTCAGCTCTGGCTTCGGGAGGGTTGCGATAGCGTAGGCTACTGCTAGCGAGAGTAGACCGAAGACCGTGAACACTATGGAGTGGTATGGCTCGCCAGAACCGCCTCCTAGTAGCCTGTACGCTACTAGGCCGAGGAGCCCTGAGGCTAGGCTGTGCGCTCCAGCTACCAGTAGGCTTATCCAGACGTAGGCGAGCCATCGTAGAGGCAAATAGCGGCTCACCATCGCTGGGCTACATCATCTCCTCAGAGTCGGTGGTCTCGCTCACAGCCAGACTCTGGTAGTGGGCTAGGAGGAGGTCTTAACCGCTACTCTCCTAACCTCGTGGAGAACCAGGCCTAGGCGTAGTAGTGCTGACTCGAGCTCCCTCAAGTCTACTCTATCGCTCTCCACTACTATCTTGAAGCTCTTCGAGTCCTCGTCTGACTCCACTAGCTCGACTTCGATAGAGCTCGCTCTAGTCAGCTCTGCTAGCTTTTCAGCGAGCTCTACCAAGCCGACTCTCCTAGAGCCTACAGCCACCACCTCTACTAGAGCAGGCACTCTCTCCCTCGCCTCCTCTGCTCTCCAAGAGGGCTAGCTCAAGGTCTTATCTGCACTCTCTCCTGCAGATCTCCACGGCTATCTGCTCGGCTAGGTCGCGGGAGGCTACTCTCGAGAGCGTCTCTGCTACCGCTACTCTAGCCGCGCTCAGGTCTAGGTCTCGAGGAGCCCAGCCTGTGAGCCATAGGAGCGAGTCTAGGTGGACTCCAGGTATGCCGCTAGCTCTAGATGCTAGAGCCCAGGCTCTAGAGACTTCTCTCTGCTCTCTGAGAGCATCTCTGTAGCTCTCAGCTTCCACTATGAGGCTGGAGTACGAGGCGCAAGCTACTCTAGAGTCTACTGGGACAGCGTCGACCCCCTCGACTACCCTGGCTTCTCCCGGGCTTCTGACAGCGTAGTACGCCATCTTTAGAGCGAACACTACAGTCTTTGAGTACCACGGTGCTCCCAGGCTTCTAGAGACCTCTCCCAGGATCCACTGAGCTCTAGTGTAGACTATGCTGTTGTCTTCTCTGAGAGCTAGTAGCAAGCCTCTAGCGCTCCTCGATGCTCTCTCGACTCTCCTAGCCTTCTCGTCTCTCCTGACCCCTGCTCCCGGGCTGGTGTAGATGAAATCAACCACGTCTCCGACCACGTCCTCCAAGCTCTCTGGCTTCCTCCGAGACACGACGAAGTCCGCGTAGGAGCTCCACCACTCCTCTCCTCTAGCTGAGAGCCTGTAGCTGGCTAGAGCAAGGAGTAGAGTGTAGACTGGAGCCCAGGCTCCCACGTGGCTCCTTATAACTAGAGCTGCTACCCTCTGGGGGTCCGCGTCTTCGAGTTCTAGAACTGCTCTAACGCCGAGCCTGGATAGGAGCCTGCCGACCTCGACTGCTCTGCTCTCAGACACTCTGACTCTAGGCATCTCTAGAGCTATCCTCCTATAAGCCCGTAGACTCTGAGGAGCTCGACCATCACGCTCTCGACTCCCTTCTTGACCCACGCTTTGTGAGGCTCGCGGGGCACTGGTAGCGAGCGCTTGCTCAGAGTCTTCTTGAGCTCTGAGAGTATGTCGTTCTCCAGGTCTTTGCTCAAGCCGTACATGTATATAGCGTGCACCGCCTCCTCTCTCCTCATCAGCTCCTCTATGCCAGACCAGCCCTGGCACCGAGCTAAGGCTACTAGGAAGTAGGAGAGCTTGGTGACAGGGACTCTCTTGTAGATGCCTCTAGGCCCTAGGCTTGTCACGTACTCGAATATGCTCCTGTTATCGGGGAGAACCCTTAACTCTACTCTCTTAAACCCTCTCCTGAGAGCCTCTTCTCTAAGCCATTGAAGCCTCTCAGTGCTCGAGAGGCTACTCTCTTTGCCCACTAGCTCTACTACTCCTCCGGCAACGCTAGCCTCGGGGAGGTAGAGGAGATTCTTGTACCTCACGTTCACCAAGACTACGCTAGACTTCTCCTCCAAGACCTCCGAGGCTTCTCTACTCAAGCGTGAGAGGAGAGCTATGGGCATGACGTAGGGGAGTATGGCTATCAACGCTCTTCCTTTCAGCACGGCTTCTTCGAGGTTTTCAGCGAAAACCTCGTAGCGAGAGCTCTTCAAGCCTGTTAGCTTATCGTACTCGTATATCTCCAAGTCTATGTCGCGAGGACTGAGAGCATCCATTATAGAGTTCAGTATCGGGACTTCGTCTACGCTAACCTCGTGAACGCTCTTGACTAAGAGAGCGACTCTACCATAGCTCGTCTCAGAGCTCGCGCTCGACTCTCTCTCTACCTCTACCGAGCCCCCGAGGACCTCCGACCTGGTGTAGGTGCTGTAGGCTACGTCTATGCACGCCTCGAGCTCCTCTCTGCTCAGTATACTGCTCAACCTCTGCTTTCACCCTTAGCCTCGGCTTGCTTTAGGTGGCTCTTAGCCTGCAACCTGAGACTCCTGACTCTCTCCGCTGCCTCCAGCACTGAGAGCCATGCTCTGATATCGTCGGGGTCTCCGTTAGATGATAGCGTCTCGTAGGCTTTCCTAGCCGCGTAGAGCGCTATCTTAGAGACCACGTAGTCTATCTCTACTTCCTCAGCTTCACTCTCACTGGATACAACGAAGACCCTGCCGTGGAGAGGGCACACTATTTCTCCGCTCTTGAGCCTGAATAGGGGGTAGCCGTCTAGAGGGCACGATTCAGCGAGCATCGTCGCTCCTGCTCTCAGCAGAGCAATCATCTTCTTCTGGACCTCCTCTTCTCTATGCTTCTCGCTCACTCCTGCTCTCCCCGAGGTTTCTCCCATTGGAGAGCTTTAGCTTTAGCTCATACAATGAATCTGAGTCTCATCAGGTCCCAGGCTAGGCGGGCTCGGGGGAACAGTTGCCGGGCTTCTCTCTCGAGAACTCTAGCCTCGAATCCTCTATACCTGCCGCTCACGTGTGTGAGGATTAGCTCCGCTACTCTCGCTTCTAGAGCGGCTGTAGCAGCGTCTAGAGACGTGCTGTGGTAGGCTTCGCTAGCGTCTCTCGAGTCTCTAGCGGAGAACGTGGCCTCGTGGATCAAGAGGTGGGAGCCTCTAGCGAGCTCCACGACGCTATCGCATAGCGTGGTGTCTCCAGAGTACGTGACTGAGAAGGAGCGAGGAGGCTCTAGTGCTACGTCCTCTACTCTGAGCATCCTCCCCCCGACCTCGACCTCCTTTTTCTCGAAGAGCTCTCTAAGCCAGGAGCCGGGTTTGAGCCCGAGAGCCTCTAGCTTCGCTACGTCGACTCTAGCTCTCAGACTCCACTCGAGCCTGAAAGCGTAGGACTCTATGCTGTGACACGCCGGAGACCAGGAGAGGGCTAGAGTGTCTCCTCCTCTGACCTGTAGCTCCACCGACCCCCTGTTCTTCACAGCGAGCGTCCTGATAGAGAACCCTGCTCTCAGCCTGGTTACCTCCAGGCTTTCTTCAGCAAACTCGACAGCATCCCTAGCCCCAATTATCAGGAGCTCCTTACTCCTATCCTGGAGAGTCATGGTCTGCACTAGTCCAGCTAGTCCGTTCACGTGGTCTCCATGGCTGTGCGTTAGAGCCACCACGTCTATAGAGGCCGGAGAGACCCCCGCTTGCTGTAGCCTGAGCTGACACCCCTCTCCTACGTCGAGGAGCACGTGGAAGCCAAGCCAGTCTTTCACCAGTATGCAGGAAGTCATCCTCTCAGCTGTGGGGACGCTTCCCCCGGTTCCGAGCATGTATACCTCTATGTATCTAGCCAACTCTACGGCACTCTCGCTACCACGACTTCTCTGACTAGGCTCCTGTGGACAAACATGTGGATCCTCTTGACGAAAACGAGGCCCACTCTCTCGGCTAGAAGCCAGGGCTTGAGCTCGTAGGGGCCAGCGTAGACTATGTAGGAGCCTCTCTTGAGCGAGTCTAGAGACTCCTCTAGGAACTCCTCTACGAGCCTCTCATAGCCCTCCCCCCGGGTAGAGCTCGACCTCCCGTAAGGAGGGTCTGTGGCTACAGCGTCCAAGGACTCCCCTGGGTGCGGTTGCTCTCTCGCATCGCTCCTCAAGACCTCAACGCACTCGGCTACTCCCGCCTTCTCCGCGTTGACTCGGGAGACTCCGCACATAGAGCTATCTATGTCGCTACAGAGAGCTCTCGACGCGCCCACGCTACACGCTTCTATAGCTAGGTTTCCTGTTCCGCAGAAGGGGTCTAGGAAGACTCCTCCCTCTCTCAGCCTTGAGAGATTGACTAGCGCTCTGGAGACTCTAGGGTCTAGGGCTCCCGTTACCGCTCTAGCTCTAGGCTTTATCGCTCTCGAGATCTTCAGCTTCTCCAGAGGGACTCCTGCCGCTACGAGGCTCTCGCTAGCGACGACTCTGAGATAGCCTCTTCTCGAGTTCTTTAGAGAGAGCTTCTCGAGCTTGGAGAGAGCTTCTCTCCCATAGCTCTTGATGCTCTTAGCGTGAATCGCTGGACTGCTGTAGCCCTTCTTTGCTACTGCTTCTTCTACCACCTGCTCGACCTCGTCGATGCTCCCGTAGGATAGGAGCTCTCCGTACTCCAGGATGTACGCTGACCTGGAGAACGCTCTCCTCACATCCTCTACTCTAGCCTCTAGGAGGACTAGGCCTTCTGCTTCAGCCAGTATCCTAGACTCGGGGACCGCTATCTCTATCAGGGCTCCCAGCTCTTCTCTTGCTAGAGGCTGGTTTTCGAGAGAGTAGAGTAGGTAGAGTTTCTCCACTAAGACAAGCACCTCTTCAGCTCGTCTGCAACAACCTCGCTTATATCCACGTAGACCAGAGAGCTGCTTGCCGCTGGAGCGATGGTGTTAGCCGCGATCACTCTACTCACACCAGCTCCCACAAGTCTCTCCATCGAGCCAGGGAGGTTCAGGTAGTGGGCTACGAGAACGCTCACTCTCGCTACCCCTATCTCTAAGAGTATTCTAGCGACCTCCGCTATAGTCGAGCCTGTGCTGATCATGTCGTCGACGATGTAAGCCTCTCTACCGCGTGCTTCGAGCAGGTCTCGAGCCTCTACTCTAATCTCTCCAGTAACTCTATCCCTGGTCTTCTTGAACGATACTAGAGCAGACCCGGTGGCTGAGGCCACGCTACGCGCTCTCTCGAGAGCTCCAGAGTCCGGAGCGACCACGATGCTAGAGGAGCTCACTCCAGCTACTTTAGCCATGTAGGGGAGGGGTCTGATGTTGCAGAAGACTCCGGGGAAGTGCTCCCCGACTCTCTCGCTGTGAGCCTCGACGACAGCCAGCCTCCTGAAGCCAGAGTTGTAGAGAGCTCTAAGCACTGCTCTAGCGCTAACAGCCTCCCCCTCGAGGAACACTCTATCCTGCCTAGCGTAGGGGAGGTAGGGCGCGTAGAGGATTACCTCCTCGGCTCCAGAGCCGTATAGAGCATCTGCTGCCACCACTGACTCGACTATGCACTCGCTCTGCCTAGGGGGGCTACAGTCAGCTACTAGAACCACTCTGGAGCCATCGAGTCTCCTCTCTACCCTCACGTAGACCTCCCCGTCTGGGAACCTCTTGTGGGAGAGGTCTAGGTACTCGAATCCCGCGATATCCGAGAGCTTGAGAGCAATGCTTCTAGCGTGCTCCGTGAGCCCGGCTATCCTAGCTCTCAAAAATACCCCACCGCTCTCTAGAGTTTAATAGAGAGCCTAATCTCTCTCATAGACTAGGGGGCTGTTGTGGAGCTCAGCGTAGTGATGGTCGGCTTATCGGCAATAGAGTCTATACCCATCTATCACTTCATGCCGGGCTCTAGAGCTCTGAGAGTACTGCTCAAACCCTACACCTCCATAGACTGCAAGCTTGGCGAGAGTAGAGAGCTGGAGGTCTGCGAGTGGGGTAGAGGGCCTGAGGTCTACCCGGGCGTTCTCGTGGACGTAGCCTGGGTCAAGTCTATAGCGGGAAGGTGGACTCACGACGTCGTCTTCCTAGACGGCGTTGAGCCTCTAGCAGAAGCCTCGAGTGTCTTGAGGGAGAGAGTCTTCGACAAGCCTCTCTGCTCCCGGTCTCAGGGGCTGGCTAGAGTAGAGCTACCCCCATGGCTAGACTGCATTCTCCTAGAAGACCTGAGCCTCATAGCCCCCCAAGCCGTGGGAAACATAGCAGACCTCCTAGAGGCATCGAGAAACCTGGGGGCTCACGTGGAGGTAGCTGTCTACGCTGAGAAAGCTGGAGACGTGGAGTCCTCTGAGTCAGTTGAGCTAGCAGCCAGATACAAGACTCCCCTACACGTCTTCGTCGCCGAGAGCCACTGGGGGGGATTGAGAGAGCTCTACGAGAAGCTCAGGAAGGCTAACCCCTACACGTACATACACTCAGGAGGGTTCTACGAGCACGACACCTACTGCGAGAACTGCGGAGCCATCCTAGCTCAGAGGTCTAGGAGCACTCTCGTCACGATAGTAGAAGACCCCAGCTGCCCTCGCTGCGGTAACCCTCTACCCTTCAGGGAGCCGCGCTCGAGAAGCTGGAAGAGGGGGGTCCTGAGGTCTACTAGAGGGAAGCCCTTCTGGGTTAGCGTGCTAGCACTGAAGATAGCCAGCGGGGAGGCACTTTCTGAGAGGGGCTTCGAAAGCGTTCCAGTCGATGGATCAACGGAAAATATTTAACCTGCCGGAAAGAGAAGATATGGGCTCTAAGACTGCTCCGGATGAGGTGTTGCTTGTGAGATTTTGCTCCAAATGTGGTAGCATCATGGCCCCCATTAGGAAAGACAAGGAGGTCGTCATGAGGTGCAGTAGCTGCGGCTACGAGATACCGGTGACAGAGAAGGATAGAGTGGAGATGAGGACTGTGAGCAAGGGAGAGCCCAAGATTCTAACTACTAAGACTGTGAGCAAGACTCAGGCTACTGGAGAAGAGCGGAGAGAGGAGCTAGAGCAAGCGAAAGACTCGTACTACGAGATAGTCTTAGAGAGCATAGGAGAGTACGGAGAGTAGTAGCTCGAGAGAGCACCACTCCTCGAGAATAATTGTTCTCTAACCTTTATCCACGACTGCTCGGAGACTCGCCCACATAATAAATCCTAGGCGGCGAGACCCCCTGGGGGCTGAGCTCTGGAGACTCGAGTCTTCATCCTGCCCAGCGGCTGGGGCGTCTCTAGCCTGATCCAGGACGGTGGGCACGTGGTGAGCATCGATGCTGGAGTCTACCACTCCTGCGCTGAGAGAGTCCTGCGGGAGAGCCTCCTAGCGAGAGTGCCCCCGGATAGCCACATCCAGGCTTCTCTAAGCCCTCTCTACGCTCCGCTATTCCTCATAGCGTCTCGCGGAGAGCTCGAGAGATGCGGGCTAGCCGCGCCTATAGCTAGCTCTGAGTGTAGAAGCTTCTTGTCGAAGACTCTAGCCTTCCTTTCACTGACATCACCCCATTTGCTCGAAGCGTCTCTCGAAGGCTTGGCTAGAAGATGTTCTAGCATCAGCCTTCTCTCAGCCGGCTCTACTCTATCCTTCTCGAAGACCGCTCTCTCAGTGCTCTGGCCTCCTCCCCCCGAGGCTCTCAGCGAGTACTGTAGGAGAGCTGAGACTAGCCTAGCTAGGGTTCTCGAGAGATGCCTTGAGAGAGAGGATTGTAGAGAAAGCTATGCTAGACGAGAGGAGGTGGTGGAGAAGCTGCTAGACGATGTCTCTGCTAGAGCGAAGCCGCTGGGAGTAGGAGATGAGCGCTGGAGGCAGCTTATAAGCGAGAAGCCAGTGCTTCACTCAGAGCTCTCTCTAAGCGGGAGCGTCGACTTAACCTCATTCATGTCAAAGCCTATCCCATCACTCAAAGGAGTCTACGGAGAGCTCTTAGCCGCAGTCAACCAGCTCACATCTCTCAGCATACTGGTAGAGCCTTTGAGCGAGACATATGCAGAGATAGAGGTTAAGAGAGACTTGCAGAGATACTCTCACACAAGCCTCTACAAGCCTCTAGTCTCCAACAAGAAGAACCCTGCTCTGCTAATACTAGGGCCGCTTAGCGGAGAAGTAGCCGACCTCATAGTCTCCAAGATGCTCGGAGCCGGGGTCAGGAAAACGCTAGCGTTAACAGCACCCCTCCACGGCTGCACCTGGGCTCCCTCTATAGCCAAGCTGAAGCCGATAGTGACCTTTGTAGGCAGGTGTAAGACGCATCTATTCATCAAAGACGCGAAGCCAGACACGAGACCCTACAGGGTCTCATCTAGAGAGGTAGCTGTGGGAAGTCATAACACTCGAGTAACCATAAGCCTCTTCTAGACCCTGCTCTCGACTCTCGTGGAGGTCATCGCTCTACTCTCGCTCACGCTACCCTGTCTATGTGTGAGTATAACTGAAACCAAGCACTAAAAATAGATCTTAAGATAATTTATAAATCTTAGCTAAAACTCTAGCTTTAAAACCAGCTAAAGCTCGCTCTTAAAAGGTGAAGAGAGTGAGTTTAAGAGAGGCTAGTGAAGCAGTAGAGAAGCTATGTGATACCCTGCCGGAGGACGTGGTTAGAGTTCTGGCTAGAGGGCTTAGAAGAGCTAGAGAGAAGAGAGACCCGTCTCTGGTGTACCACTACCTCTCGCTCCATAGCCGCGGCTATCTGGGTATGAGTCTTCTATATAAATCAGAGCCATTCCACAAAGTCTACCCGAACGCTATAAGGATTCCTCTACCTGAGCCTCTTGAGAAGAGCGGGGTCGATGTATTCACTGCTATCAAGTCTCGGAGGAGCAGACGGTCTTACTCTCACGAGCCTCTGAGCCTGAGCGAGGTCTCTGCTCTCCTGTACTACACCGCGGGAGTGACCTCTAGGACTAGGTGGGGAGAGCTTCTCAGAGCCTACCCTAGCGCTGGCAACCTCCAGCCTGTCGAGCTCTACCTGGCGGCGTCTAGAGTGACGGGCTTGGATAGAGGGCTATACCACTACAATCCTAGCGAGCATAGTCTCGAGTTACTCAAGAGAGGAGACTTCTCCGTGGCTCTCTCCGTAGCCTCTCTAGACCAGACATTTGTCGCTAGAGCTCCAGCCATTATAGTAGTGACTGCTGTCTACAGGAGGACTGCGAGCAGATACGGGCTTCGAGCGTATCGCTACGTGCTCCTAGATGCTGCTATGGCGTCTGAGCACGTGTACCTCGTTGCTGAAGCACTCAACCTAGCTACTGTAGCCGTGGGAGCGTTCTACGATGATGATGTCTGCAGGATTCTAGAGATAGACTGTGAGGAAGAGTTCCCCGTCATGATATTCCCTGTGGGTAAGAGGCCTGAAGCGAGCGTTGTGAGAGCTTTCAGGAAAGCTGAGCCAGCGCTAGAGACTCCCGCATCTAGATAGAGCCTCCGAGTAGCTCTCAAAGCCTGCTAGCTCGAGGAGAGCTTCTAGCACGCCAGACCCCCCGGTGCTCCTAGCGATCACCGTCGAGGCTCTTTTAGCTAGCTCGGAGGCGTCTGCTAGCGCTATAGACATTCTCGCTTTCGCTAACACGACAGCATCGTTATCTCCATCCCCTACAGCTAAGACATTGCTCCACTCGAGCCCTAGCTTCTCGAGAATAGCCTCAACGCCTCTATCCTTGCCTCCCTCTCGTGGGTGTATGTGGAGAGCGTAGCCAGACCAGGATGCGGCAAAGCCGTTCTCGAGAGCTAGCTTTCTAGCTCTCCTCAAGCCTCCAGTCAGGTCGCCGGGAGGAGGGTAGAATGCTAGGTCGTAGACTCTAAACTTGTTCTGCCAAGACTCCCTGAAGCCTAGCTTCAAGACCTCCTCCACGAGCCACCGGGGAGGCCTAGACTTACAGATATGGACCTCCTCCTCTCCCTCTAGCAGAGCTATGCAGCCATTCTCGCCAATGGCTATGTCTGCACCGAGGTAGGCGGAGAGCCCGGCTACAATGGGGAGAGAGTTGCCTGAGACTAGAGAGACAATCATCCCCATACACTTCAAGACGCGAACAGCCACGACGGCTTCGGGAGAGAGCAGAAGGCTACCCCGCCTAACGGTCAGAGTACCGTCTACATCAAGCACAGCGACTCTGAGAGAGCCCCTATCCCGCTCCAAGAGAGCCCTCAGACCCTAGACCGCGAACCGCTCCCTAAAAAGCTGGAGAGCGAGAGCCCCGCGACCAGCTACTCAGCGCTACCCGGTTCTCTGGAGCTCTAGCGCCACTAAGCTTGAAGGAGAGCTCAAAGCATATAGCTGGAAGCTAGCGCTCCCACTAGGCTTCTCGGTGGCTCGCTGTGAGAATGCCTTATCTGATCTTCCTCGAGTGGGATACCCCGGGTCTGGCTCACGTTAAGGTTTTCAAGAGAATAATTGACTACAGGGTCTCGAAATATCAGGAGATCATAGTCGCTGAAACAGAGGATTTCGGGAAGCTCCTCGTGCTAGACGGTAAGACTCAGTCGTCTGAAGCAGATGAGTTCGTCTACCACGAGTCACTAGTGCATCCAGCAATGGTGCTCCACGGAAGCCCTAGGAGAGTCCTCATCCTGGGCGGAGGAGAGGGAGCGACCGCGAGAGAGGTCCTCAAGTATAGGAGCGTGGAGAAAGTAGTCATGGTCGACATAGACGAGGAAGTGATCAAGGTGTCTAGAGAGCACCTAGAGTTCATGAATAGAGGTGTTTTCGAAGACCCGAGGCTAGAGCTTGTGATCGGTGATGCTCTCGACTACGTGTTCAGCACGAGCGAGAAATTCGATGTAGTGATAGCAGACCTCTCAGACCCCGTGGAGGCCGGTCCATCCTACAAGCTCTATACGAGAGAGTTCTACGAGAGAGTGCGCTCGATCATGGAGGAGAACGGAGTGTTCGTGACTCAGGCTACGAGCCCCTCGAGTACTCCCAGAACTCACTCCATAATCTACAATACCGTCAGGAGCGTGTTTAAGCACACAGCATACTATCACGTCTATGTCCCCAGCTTCCAATCCCTATGGGGCTTCGTGATCGCCTCTGACTACAAAGACCCCGAGTCTCTTGAAGCCGAGCTTGTGGATGAAGCTCTAGCGAGACTAGGCGTGGAGACCAGATTCTACGACTCCATAGCGCACAAGCATATCTTCAGCGTACCTAGATATCTTAGAGCTAGGATAGAGGCTGAGAAGACTGTAGCCACGATGGATTCTCCGGCATTCATGCCGGCTTAGAGCTGTTCTTCTAAAATATTACCTAAGCGATAGACTCTCCCTGCGGGGGAGCTCTCGAGTGGACCTCTCGCATCTCTTGGTGTTGATGGTTGTCTATGCTTCGATAGACTCGCTCAACGCATGCGCGATCTCGACAACAGCTGTTCTAGCTCTCTACTCGTCTACTCTAGGCTTTAGGGGAGCTAGGAGACTCGCTCTCCCAGCCTTCTTCATCCTGGGAGTATACTGTGGCTACGTGCTAGTAGGCCTAGCTTTAAGCTCTATCCTCGCCTACTTCAGGATTCTCCTAGCGCTAGTCTTAGCTCTAGCGCTCGCGCTCCTAGTACTCGATCTACGAGAAGCTCTGAAGAGCGAGACCGCGGCTTGCAGAGTTGGAGAGTGCCTCCCAGCCTGGGTTCAGAGACTCTCAGGACTCTGGCTCCTCGGAGGGGCTCTCGTCTACGGTGTTCTAGTATCCTGGAGCTTCATGCTGTGCTCAGCCGCTCCCTACCTGATATTCCTAGGGCTCCTCTCCTCGCACGTAGCGTCTTGGACTGTTAGAGCGCTATTTGTTGTGATTTACTGCGCGATAATAGTGTCTCCTCTAATCATCGCAGCCTTCATCCCCACACTATTAGCCGAGCATCTCTCGCTAAACCTGAGGACAGTGCTCCTAGCTAGAGCGCTACTCTTAGCTCTCGTGATACTAATCGGCTCGTACTACCTGGTCTTCTACAACCCCCCGTTCTAGAGGCTCTACTCTCGACTGCCGCCAGTCGCCTCCATCCTCCGTCGAGCTACAGTTGTTGAGAAGCACTGTGAGCGTGTAGTGGCGAGACCTCGAGTCTTAGATTCACGGCTTTCCAATAATAGCACTTAATAGGCGCTATCTTCTCCTGCTTCAGGCAGGTTGGAGGAATGGCTAGAGAGCTGCTGGCTTTGCTACTGTTAACTCTAGCCATAACGCCTACTGGAGCCCTGGCTCCGGGCCCTCTCTCAGCGTCTGCTCTAGCGTCTGGAGCCAGCCTCGGCGTAGCCGGGGGGGTTGCTGTAGCTGTGGGCCACGCTCTCTTCGAGCTACCCTACGTAGTCCTCCTCTACAAGACATTAGAGAGTGTGGAGAGCGGTATCAGGAGACTCAGGCCGTACATGACTGTTGCTGCTATCATCTTCATGCTCTACTTCGCCTACCTGCTGGCATCCAGCGCTCTCGACGTCTACTCTACGGGAGCTCTCGAGGTAGACGCTGGCGTTAGAAGCGTGAAGCTCACCGAGGCTCTAGTAGCGGGGCTAGCTCTAACAGGGCTCAACGCTCACTTCCTCCTATGGTGGGTCACCGTGGGCTACCCTCTCATAGCCGAGTCGCGTAGACTAGGCTACGCTGGGCTCGCCGCCATGTACGTTGTACACGTATCCATAGACTTCGCCTGGCTCGCTTTCCTCGCAGCAGTAGGGAGCGCGGCCGGCTCCATAGACTACAGGGTCTACGCTGCTCTCCTGCTACTGCTCGCCGCCTTCCTAGCGCTATTCGCTGTAAGGATGGCTCTTCGAGAGTTCAGAGACCGGACAGTATCCCGCGATAGTAGCTCAAGTAGATAGGGTGCTTCAATATCGACTCTATGTACTTGCCTCTATCGTATTTGAAGACCTCCCTGGTGCTGGCTTTTGTGACTGGCTTCGAGAACCTTCTCTGCACCTCCTCCCTATAGCGGTCTGGGAGCACGTTGAAGGCGCAGAACGGTACTAGCCTCCCGTCTGGGAGAGCGTAGAGGATATTGCATTTTTTCACTCTCTCCACGTCGTAGTTGTAGAGGTCCATGAAGTGCATTGCTCCAATTAGAAGACTGTGCTTCAAGAACTCTTTCACAGCCTCTATATTGGCTCCTAGCAGGAACTTAGCTAGCAGGCGCGCGGGCTTGATGTCTCTAGGTAGCTTGCTAGCGTCAACGAATCTACGAATACTGGCGAGTAGTCTGGCTTTATCTAGAAGTGTTGCTCCCCCCCTCTTCTCGACCTCTATTCTTAGCTCATCCACATACTCTATGAACCCTTCTACGTCGAAAAAGTCAGTGAGAGCTATGAATCTCCTTGGTACGTGGTTCTCATCTCTCTCAGCTACGATAGCGAATGTGGCTGCTCCACAGACAGGGTGGTTAGCCCAGGCTAGGTAGTCTCCGCCTAGGATGAAGTCCATGAGTCTCGTTAGCTTAGCCACGATAGGGACGGGGAACCACGACTTTCTAGGTATCTCTCCACTTGTTTGATCCTCAACAGCTCTCATTACATCAGGTATGGTGATCCTGTATCTCTCCCTTTCTGCTCTACTAGCTCTCCCAGTGAAGCTCACGGGCTGGACGTTGACCCCCCTTACTACCTCGATGTGTTTGCCAGCGAATCTGATCATGTCTCCTAGCTCGTGGTCATTGACTCCCCTCAAGAGTGTAGGGACTAGAACCACGTTGAGCTCGGCTCTTCTGAAAGCTTCGAGAGCGAATGGAGCCTCGTAGTGATTCTTCCAGTTAGTCTCCGGAGTGACTCCATCGAAGCTCATGTAGATAGCTGAGACCCCAGCTTCAGCTAGACTCTTAGCGTAATTCACTGCCTTTTCCTCATTCTCTAAGAACATGACTGCTAACCTAATCCCATTCGTGTTGAGCTGAACGTATGGAACACCCTTGTCTCTGATCGCTCTAACAATCTCGACCAAGTCTTCTCTCAGAAGAGGCTCTCCTCCAGTGAGCTGGACTCCAGCAGGGTACTTCTGCTTCCCTACGCGTTCAGCCATGAACTCTATCTCCTCAATACTCGGCTCGTATAGATAGCCGGCTCTCTCCATGTAGAAGAAGCAGTACCAGCATGAGAGGTCGCAACGGTTAGTGACCACTATGTTGACTAAAGCTGGAGCGTTTTCATGAAGCGAGCAGAGTCCGCAACTAAAGGGACATAGCTCACTAGCTTCTGCGCTGTGCTCCTCTGCTAGGACTCTCTTTCCCCTCTCCTGGAACCTCATGAATTTAGCGTAGATACTCGCGTCTCCAAAGTAGACATCCTCTTCGATGCCGTGAACCGGGCACTCTTTCCTTATGTAGAGTCTCCCCTCACGCTCGAGTATAAGCGCTAAGACAAGTCTGCGACACTCAGGACATAAGCTCAGAGTGGTTTTGACAGGCTTCTCCCCCTCGCCTAAGAGCTTGAGGAGTTCTCCCGAGAGGAGGCTAGGAGCAGGGTTTGCCGAGGTATCGCTTACAGTCTCGGCAGTCATGGGGGGAGACCACCCTTAGACTTCTCAAGTGTTGTCGAAATTTAAAAAGTTAATCATGAAGACGTACGTCTAGATCGTTGAGAATCTAGAAAGTTGTATGGAGTTTTAGCCGTGTTCCGTTACTACTGATTGGTCACGGCTAGAGAGGTACGCGCAGAGGTCTCTGGCTAGGCTCTCGGGGTCACTGTAGACTAGTATGGGGGCGAGCCTCCTGTAGTCTAGGTAGGGGGCTAGTGCTTCAAGCTTATCGCTATCTAGGCCGCTCTTGAGGAGGAAGACTGTCTTGCTCTCGGTGTACGCTGTTACAGCCTCCTGGATGACCCCAGCTGCTCCCCCTAGAGCCACCATAGCGTCGCAGCTCCTCGCTAGGAAGACGCTCCTGACTCTATAGCTGACCCCCGTCCTTACGACTATCGCTTTCTCAGGGAAGCTCTCGTGCTCTCTCTCTAGCGGGGGCAGGATTACGACTGTGAGGCCTCGCGATAGAGCCTCGTCTGCCACTACCTTCATTAAGCCCCAATACCCGCCTAGGAGTAGCGCTACGTCTCCGCAGTGTGTAGTGAGAGACGCGACTAGCCTCCTAGCTGCCTCCTCTAGACTCTCGTCGTAGCTCCCGCTGTGAGCCGCTATAGCTACCAGCTTCGTGGCTCTCACCGCTACTCGACGATGGGAGCCACAAGTATCATCATCTTTTCTCCGCCAGGCAGGTTGAATGTCAGCCTGGCCGGGTAGTTTGTGGCGAACTCGAATCTAACCGTCTCAGCTGCTCCAGCAGGCTTCACCGCTATGTCTATCGATGACCTCGAGTAGAGAGACTCGGAGGGCTCCTCGACGTCTAGGTCTATGAGGGGGTCTCCGGGCTTGAGGACCCACTCGTAGAGCTTGTTCTCGCCTCTAGCAGTCACTCTGACCTCTCCGGAGACTGCTCTCACCGCTAGAGTGTCTCCTACTACCTTGACGTCCTGCGATAGCAGCTTGAAGTCCTTGGAGTTCATCGTGAACCTAGCCGTAGTGCTGATCCTGGGCTCTCTGTACTCGGCCCCGCTAGTCGAGAGCACTGGGATCTCGAAGGACCGCTGCATCCCCGTCTTCTTATCGACGAGCCTCGATGACACGAAGCCCGTCTCCCCCTCTGGTAGCTCTAGCTCTAGCACATCGTTCCTCCCCGCTCTCTTCGCTACCCTGTGTAAATCCTCTGTTCTCACGACGAGCCTTACTGGCTCGTCTACCTCGAAAGCGTCGAGCGATAGCGGGGGTATCGAGACTACAGCCATGATCGTCTTATCGGGGCTCATCATCCAGAACGTGACTCCATCCTCTGTAACACTTAGATTACACTCATCGCTGATCTTGGATAAAGCTAGAGTGACGTACTTGAACTTAGAAGCCTTAGAGTAAGCTAGGTGGAATCTCAACACGCGTCTCCAGTCTTACGCGTAGAAGACTCGAGCGCTAAAAAAGAGTCTACCTCAAGACTCTAGCCGCTCCTCGATCTACGCTCGTAGACAGCTTTCACGCTCTGAGATCACTTAAGCAGCATAGCCTACCGTGGGTATCGTCGAGATACGTGAGCAAAGCCGGAATCTGCTAGAGAGGGGGGCTAGTGAGAGCTTTTTAGATAACAGTGCTCCCGCTTCTCCGAGACTCTTCTGGAGGAGTGCTCCTTGAAGGTTGCTATCGTGGGGGGAGGGTTCGCTGGGCTCATCTTCGCCGTAAAGCTAGCCGAAGCCGGGGTTCGCGTGACGGTCTACGAGGAGCACAGCGCTGTGGGTGTTCCTAGACACTGCACTGGGCTAGTCTCTATGAGGACTGTGAGGCTAATCGGCGACCCTGCCTTGAGTAGCGTGGAGAACGTGTACGAGCTCGTGAGGCTAGTGGGGAGAGCGTCTAGCGTGACAGTGCTAGTTGAGGGGGGAGTCGCGAGACTCGATAGGCGAGCGCTAGAAGAGAAGCTCTTGGAGAAAGCCGAGAGGCTAGGCGCTAGAATCGAGCTGAACTCAAGAGTTGATAGAGTGTCTGCCGACGGGTCGGTCAAAGCTAGAGGCTCCTGGGAGAGCTACGACCTAGTCCTGCTAGCAGAGGGGTACATGGGGGCTCTCAGGAGAGCTCTGGGATTAACGCACGAGCCTAGAGTAGTCTACGGAGTCAACAGAGACTACCTGGTTCCCGCGAGAGGAAGAGCTATCGAAGTCTATCTGGGAGAACGGTACCCCCACGGGTTCTTCGCTTGGAGGATTCCGAGAGGGAGCGAGACCACTCTAGGGCTTGGAGCTCGCGAGAAGAGAGTAGCCACAAGGCTTCTCGATAGACTCGAGAGAGAGCTCGCGCTAGGAGAGCCTAGAGCCACCTATGGTGGAACAGTAGTCCTCGGACCTCCCTCCTCCAGGATTAGAGCTGGAAGAGTGCTAGTCGTGGGCGACGCGGCCGCGCTAAACAAGCCTCTAACAGGCGGAGGGCTCTATCCGAACGCTCTAGCAGCCGAGATCGCTGGGCGGTTGATTAGAAGAGGGGGGAGTCTCGTGGAGTCCGTTGAAGCTTCGGTTGCTCACGTAGCTAGAGAGATGAGAGTACTCGCGCCCATAGCTAGGCTCGCTCACGAAAACCCAGTGCTCGTCGAGGAGGCTTTGAGAGCTCTGGAGAGAGCTCTGGAAGGGGAGCTGATGAGACTAGACTACGATAGACACGGCGAGAATCTAGTAGCTGTCGCTACCAGGATTCTGAGGAGTCGCGGAGCTCTCGGCTTGCTGAACACGAGAGCCCTCGCTTCTCTCGCGTCTAGCCTCTTGGGGTAGCACGGGAGAAGCAGGGCTCGAGTGGTTCGTGAACACATCACGATCTCAGCCAACCCAGCGCCTCTCATCGCCTCCTAATAATCCCCTCTTTAAAGCTTATAAGCTTCTGCAAGAGTAGCACTAGAAACCAGTTAGTCTAGAGTGGGTGAAATAGCGATGAAGAGAAAGGCTCTAGCTCTACTACTCGTAGCCTTAGTTCTCGCGTACGCCTACTCGACTATAGCGATAGCGCAAGATAAGCCTACAGCTGAAGAAACAGGACTAGTTCTAGTGAGCTTCGAGGAAGGAGTGGACTTCATGACGGAAGCCATCAAGTACCCTATAGCGTTCAAGATAAGATGGTACGGCACAGACGGCCTGGCTCTGAGCGAGAAACTAGTGGCTAGCGAGAGAGCAGCAGACCTAGCGGTTAGGACTAACTTCAGAGCCACTATATCTCTAAGCCTGGAGAACATAGAGCTAGTGAGGAGAATCTACTGGAGCGTGAGAGACGCTGTCGGCTACGCTCCCGACAGCTACGCGTTCAACAGCTACGACGCGATATGGGTCCTAGGCCTGGCGGTGGTGGCCGCGGGGGGAGCTACTGACGCCGACGTCGACACGATAGCCGCGCTTATACCGGAGATCATCAAGATCTACTACGGAGCCTCGGGCAAGATCGTCCTCGACCGATACGGGGACAGGGTTGGAACAGACTACGGCATATTCGGGGTAACCAAGAAAGACGGCAAGTACGACTGGACTCTGAAAGCTCTATGGGACATGGAGACAGACACGATAAAGAAGTACGAGGCAGACCCGCTGGCCACGAGGCCCGCTGGTAGACCTATGCCCAGCGTGGATGCAGCGAAGCTGAGGCAACTGGTGAGGAAAGAGCCGCCCACGACTGTAACAGTGACTATCGGACTCCTCTACCCGCTGACAGGAGGCCTAGCGTCCTTCGGCAAAGCCAACGTGGAGGCCGTCAAGATCGCTATAGAGGACCTGAACGCGTGGCTCACACAGAACGGGTTCAAGTTCAGGTTCACCTACGAGCTGAGAGACACTGGAACAGACCCCGAGAAGGCTAAAGACGCCTATAGCGCTCTCTACGCTAAAGGGATCAGGGTCTTCGCTGGACCGATGGCTAGTAGCGAGCTAGCTAAAGTGAGAGACCTGATACTTGGAGGAAGCAGGTCCGTAGTCATAAGCCCGTCGAGCACCTCACCAGCGCTCAAGTTCGAAGACACGATATACAGGTTCCCGCCGCCCGACGACTACCAGTGCTTAGCCATAGCTAGAATGATTGCAGACGATAAGGTAAAGCAGGTAGTGATAGTCTACCGGAACGACTACTGGGGGAGGATGCTGGCAGACTACACAGCTAGAAGAGCTGAGGAGCTGGGCGTCAAGGTCTTAGAGATGTACGCCTACGACCCGAAGAGCCCAGGATTCCCGGCTCTAGCGGAGACAGTGTTCAAGACTATAGAGGCTAACGTGGCGGCTCCAGGAGTCTCGCCGGTTCTTCTAGCAGCAGTCGTGATAGCGATAGTCGCGGTCGCCGCCGCAGGATACATAGTGCTCAGAAGGAGATGAAGGAGAGGAGCCTCTCTCAGCCTCTCCTCCCCATGGCCTCTTTTTCCCCTTATCTCCGAGCCGGTCATTAACACTTATAGCTTCTCCCTTTATAGTGGTGCTAAAGAGCAGATACCGTAAATTCGATGGGGTCGTGGAGTGGACGCTATACTAGAGGTGGAGAACGTCTGGAAGAAGTTCGGAGCTCTCGTGGCTCTCAAGGGAGTGTCTATTAGAGTCCCTAGGGGCAAGATGACTCTACTCATAGGGCCTAATGGTAGCGGTAAGACTACTCTCTTGAATATAATCAGTGGGCTCATAGAGCCTGACTCCGGCAGAGTAGTCTTCGAGAAGACAGATATCACTAGGATGCCTCTACACGAGAGACACAAGCTCGGGCTGGTGAGAGGCTTCCAGATCCCTCGGCTTATGCAGAACCTCCTGGTAGACGAGAACATAGCTATCGGGAGGTCCGGTAACCCCGGCGAGAGCCTCTCGCGAGCCCCCATAGAGTCTCTCTGGCTCAGCTTCGAGTCTAGAACTATGTCTGACGTGGAGAGCGCGACAGACAAGCTCTCCCTCTCGAGAGTCAGGGGGAGGAGGCCTGGAGAGCTCAGTGGGGGCCAGATGAAGCTCCTCGACTTGGCTAGAATAATGGTCGCAGAGAACGCTAAGCTAGTCCTTCTAGACGAGCCCACAGCCGGAGTCAACCCCGTCCTAGCCAGAGAGATATTCAGGACTCTCAAGAGCCTCTCTCAGGAGAGAGGGCTCACGTTCCTGATAGTAGAGCACAGGCTAGACATCGCGGCTGAGCACGCTGACTACGCCTACGCTCTACACCTGGGCGAGGTGATATCTGAGGGTAGCCCGCGCGAGGTGCTAGAAGACCCGAAGGTTGTAGCAAGCTATCTGGGTGAGGCTTGATGAGTCTACGGGTCGAGTCTCTGAGCGCTGGCTATGGGAAGCTACAGATACTATTCGATATTTCGTTCGGCGCCAAGAGGGGAGAGATAGTCGCCATAGTGGGCCCTAATGGTAGCGGTAAGAGCACGTTGCTGAAGGCGATATTCGGGCTGGCTAGCGTCTACTCCGGGAGAGTCGTGTTTGAGGAAATAGACGTGACTAGAGTGCCTCCCCACGAGAAGGCGAGACTAGGGCTAGCCTACTTGCCTCAGACAGACAACGTGTTTCTCAATCTAAGCGTAGAGGAGAATCTGAAGATAGCCGCGTACGGGCTGAGAGAAGAGGAGGCGCGGGAGAGGATTGAAAGAGTACTCGAGTTCTTCCCCTTCCTCAAGAAGAGGATGGAGCAGAAAGCAAGTAGCCTTAGTGGCGGAGAGAGGCAGATGCTCGGGCTGGCTATGGTGCTGATCAGAGAGCCTAAGCTCATAATGCTCGACGAGCCGACAGCGGGGGTAGCGCCCTCTATAGCTAAGTGGATGGCCTCGCATATATCGAGGCTTAGAGACGAGTTCGGCAAGACAGTGCTACTAGTAGAGCAGAACGCTAGGCTAGCTCTAAGCATAGCCGACACGGCTCTACTACTAGTCAGCGGTAGGGTAGCGTACTTCGGCGACGCTGTAACCCTGGCGAGAGACCCCGAGCTGGGCTCTAAGTACGTGGGGTTATCGCCTTGATCGACACGCTCCTACTAGCTACCCCGAGCCCCCAGTACATCATAGCAGGACTGGCTTTCGCCTCGAGTCTAGCGCTACTCTCGGCGATGATGACTCTCGTATACCTGGTCGTCAAAGTCCCGAACTTCGCTCAAGGGACTCTCGTGATATGCGGGACTCTGGTCACAGTCTACGCTATAGACAGAGTGTTCTACGAGCATATAGGCGGCCCGCTCTACGTGCTACTATACCTAGCCGTCCCCCCGATAGCCGGGCTCCTCGTAGCTCTGCTCGCTCTAGCAGAGTACCTGCTCGTCATCAAGCCTCTCAGAGCTAGAGGGATAGGAGACGTGGGGGTGATGATATCCACTCTAGCTTTCGACATAGTCTTAGCCGGGACGCTAGCTATAGTCGTGGCTCTAGTGCCGGCTGTGAACGTGCGGAAGATAATCGATATCGGTCTCAGGTCCTACGACGTCCTGCTAGAGACCCCGCTGGGATACATGTATCTGAGCGACCTGCTAGTACTGCCTGTCGCTGTCATCCTAGCTGTGGCGATGCACTACCTGCTCTACAAGACCATGCTGGGCGTGGCTTTGAGAGCATCCATAGAGAACCCGAGCTTAGCTCGAGTACTCGGGATAGACGTGGATAGAGCCTACGTTACTGCCTGGCTCCTAGCCGGGTTCCTCTCAGGAGTCATAGGGAGCCTCGTGGGGTTCCAGCTATCGAGCCACTACGGTGGGATCAACCCGACTAGGACGCAGTACCTCTTCCTGATATCTATATTCGCTGGTAGCGTGCTGGGAGGGATGACATCTATATACTTGTCTATGCTCGGAGGCTTCATAATAGGGTTCTCTGAGAGCATTCTAGCGACGACTCTAAACAACTTCGTGCTACTCACGACGGGACTGAATCTTCAGCTACACGCGCTAAAGGGAATATTCAGCTTCACCGCCATCATGGTCGTCCTGCTAGCCGCTCCCCGAGGGTTAGCATCGATCGACTGGGAGAGAGTACTGGGCTTCAGTAGAGGTGGGGCTAGTGAGAAGCCTGGTTAGAGAGCGTAGAGACGTGGCTTTAGACGCTCTAGCTCTAGCTCTGGTAGTCGCCACTCCCGTAGTGCTGATAGCTGTGTGGAAGCTCACAGGAGTAGGCTTTCTCATCGAGGCTGACCTCGTGTCGATACTAGCTCTAGCTGTCATAGTGCTATCTCTAAACCTAGTAGCCGGGTATACCGGGATACCGCACTTCGGCTTGCATCTCTTCGTCTACATAGGAGCTTTCGGTATGAGCGCTATGGCTATGAGGCTCTACATAGCTATCGTGGGGCTCGCTGACAGCAGTCTGAGAGAGAGCCTCCTCTCAGACGAGATAATAGCTAGGTACGCGGGGAGCCTCCAGGAGGTCTTAGTCCAAGCCACCTACAGGACTCTGAGCGCTAGAGTCTCGGACATCATCGGGAGCCACGCTAGCTCTAGCTTCTTCCTCTGGCTCCTATACCTGTCTCTAGGGCTGTTCTCGAGCGTGCTCCTATCGCTACTCTTTGCGTTCGTCTTGGGGCTCGTGGCTCTAAGGCTTAGAGGAGACTATCTAGCGATATTCTCTCTAGTCTTGGCCGAGTTGATGGTGACAGTGATCTTCCACAACCTAGAGCTTCTAGGCGGTGGAGCCTACGGGGTCAGCGCTCCCCAAGTCATCCCTCATAGCGGGTTACTGAGCTCTCTAAACGATACTCTGCGGGTAGGCTCGCCCTCGTTCATAGTAACCACAGCCCTCCTACTAGCTGTCCTCATCGCTGTCTACGCGTACTCAGTCAAGGTGTCTAATAGCCCGCTGGGGAGGCTACTGAGAGGCATAAGAGACGATGAGGTGGTAGCAGGCATCTTCGGGAGAGACGTGGGCGCTGTCAAGATGAGAGTCCTCATACTCGGCTGCGTTATAGCCAGCCTAGCGGGAGCTATCTACACTCTCTACATGCTTAGCGTCATACCCACTAGCTTCGATAGAATGAACTGGACTTTCCTACCGTGGACTATGATGATACTCGGGGGCATGGCTAACAACAGGGGTGTGATAGTGGGAGCTCTCCTAGTCTACCTCCTCAGGAGGCTCTCGAGCCTCCTAACCCCCGAGGTCCTCGAAGCCGCTGCCTCCGCTATGGGCGTCTCGCTGGAGAGCCATGCTGTCACAGAGGTTCAGGCCATAATGCCCCACATAGTCACCGGGGTCCTCGTCCTCCTAGTCCTCTACCTGAGACCTCAGGGCTTGATACCGGAGGAGCCGAGCAAGACCCTCAGGCCGAGGGTTCTCTCAGCGACGCTCCACGACTCTTCTCGAGAATCTTCCTGAGGACGTAGCCCAGTACTCCCCCGCTCTTGTAGTACTCGAGCTCTGCCCAGTTCTCAAGCCTGACTCTGGCTCTAGCCTCTACCGCTGAGCCGTCGCCCCTCCTGAACACGAGCCTGACCTCAGAGCCTGGAGCTATGTCTCTCAAGCCTATCACGTCTACCTCCTCGTCTCCTCTGAGCTTCTCGATTAGCCTATCCTCGACCTCGAGGGGCAGTATGCCTACGGCTATGAGGTTCCTCCTGTGTATCCTCTCGAAGCTCTCCGCTATCACTGCTCTGACTCCCAGCAGCCTTGGGGCTCTCGCAGCCCAGTCTCTACTGCTGCCCATGCCGTAGTTCCTGCCAGCCACTATGACGAGAGGGGTCTTTCTGGAGGCGTAGACTCTGCTCGCCTCGAACACCGAGACCTCGCCTCCCTCCGGCCACACTCTAGCCCAGGCCCCGCTCCTGCTAGCTGCTAGGTTCCTGAAGCCGGGGTTGTCGAAGGCCCCTCTGACCATCACCTCGTGGTTCCCCCTCATGGAGCCGTAGGTGAGCCCCTCTCTCTCCGGGTCTACTCCGAGCTCCGAGAGGTATCTGCCTGCTTGAGAGTCTCTCCTTATGGGCCCAGCTGGGCTTATGTGGTCGGTGGTCGTGTTGTCCGGAGCGAGCACCAGGATCCTAGCCCCCCTTATGTCCTCGAGCTCCGGCTCCTCTCCGGCTCCGAGGAGCGGGGGCTTGACTACCTGAGCGCTGGGCTTCCAGTCGTAGAGCGGAGACTCGGGGGCATCGATCTCGGCCCACTCGGGGGGCTCCTCTAGAGAGGAGTAGACCTCTACTGCCAGCCTCCTAATGTTGAGCTTTCTGAGCTCTCTCTCCACCTCCTCTCTCGGCGGCCACAGGTCTCTGAGGTATACCGGGTCGCCGCCCGGGTCTAGGTCTAGGGGCTCCCGCTCTAGGTCTATGTCCACGCGGCCCGCTATAGCGTAGGCGACCACCAGAGGGGGGCTGGCCAAGTAGACGCTCCCGACGAGCGGGTGGATTCTGCCGGAGAAGTTTCTGTTCCCGCTTATGACCGCGACCAGGTGGACTCCTCTCCTAGCCGCCTCCTCGGCTGGCGGGGCTAGGGGGCCGCTGTTGCCTATGCAGGTAGCGCAAGCGTAGCCCACCACGTGGAATCTCAGTGCTTCAAGATACGGGGTTAAGCCGAGTTCGTCGAGAGCTCTAGCCACTAGCCTGCTGCCTGGCGTGAAGCTCGTCTTGACCCAAGGCTTGACCTGAAGCCCTCTCTCTACTGCTCTCTTGGCTAAGAGTCCTGCTGCTACGAGGAGGTCTAGGCTCCCGGTGTTAGTGCAGCTAGCTATAGCGGCTATGGCGATATAGCCGTCTTCCACCACGTACCTGGCTCCGCGCGACTCTACCTCTAGCCTGGACCGCTTCTGAGGCAGGCTAGCCGCTACTCTAGCCTTGGCTTCTCTCAGCGGGATTCTCTCGAAGGGGTTTCGGGGGCCCGCTATGGAGGGCTCTACGTCGCTCAAGTCGAGGTCTACTACCTCGCTGTACTCTGGCTCGTTGCCCGGCTCGTGCCAGAGGCCGGCTGCCTTAGCGTAGGCCTCTACGAGCTTGACTCTAGCCTCCTCCCTCCCGGTAGCGTAGAGGTACTCTAGCGTCCTCTCGTCTATCGGGAAGAACCCAGTCGTGGCCCCGTACTCTGGAGCCATGTTGGCCACGGGGAGCCTGGCCCACACTGGGAGCTCTCCGAGAGCCTCCCCGTAGAACTCGACGAAGGCCTCGACGACACCCTTCTTCCTCAAGAGCTCCGTCACGTAGAGAGCCAGGTCTGTGCTCGTGACTCCTTCCCTCAGCTCTCCGTAGACCCTCACGCCGACGACTCTGGGCACAGAGATGTAGTAGGGCTCGCCGAGCATGACTGCCTCCGCTTCGAGACCCCCGACCCCCCAGCCTAGGACTCCTAGAGCGTTGACCATGGTGGTGTGGCTATCCGTCCCTATGACCGTGTCCGGGAAGACCCAGAGCTCTCCTCTATAGTCCTCGGCGCGCACGACTTCAGCCAGATGCTCCACGTTAACCTGGTGTATTATGCCGGAGCCCGGGGGGAGCACATTGAAGTTCTTGAACGCTCTCTGAGCCCACTTCAGGAGCCTGAACTTATCTCTATTCCTCAGCGCCTCGAGCCTCATGTTTTCTCGCAGAGCCCCCCTAGAGCCGTATCTGTCTACTTGGAGGCTGTGGTCTACGATCAGGTCTACTCTGACGGACGGGTCCACGAGCCCCGGGTCTAGGCCTCTCGCCGCCACCGCTTCTCTCAGGAGAGCGAGGTCTAGAGCTAGAGCCACGCCCGTGAGGTCCTGGGAGACTACCCTGGCCGGGTAGAAGGGGATCTCTGCCCGAGACCCCCTCCTCCAGTCTCTCAGAGCTTCTAGAGCTCGCTCGCCCCCGTCTTCTCCGAGGCTTCTAACGATGTTCTCGGCCAGGACTCTCACGGTGTAGGGAGCTCTCTGAAGCCAGTCTACGCTCTTCAAGTCGACGAGCCTAGCTCTCCCCCACGGCGTGTCCATCAGCCTGACTAGAGTCCTCAAGACCTCGAGCCTGGGGGAGCGGTAGATGCGAGCCGAGCTATATTAGCTTACCTCTCGCCGCCACCGCTCTCAGCACAGCCTCCTCCTCTCTCGCCACCTCGCTCCACGTCTTGAAGAACGGCTCCTCCTCGACTACGCCGGGCTTCTCTAAGACCTCCACTGCTCTCTGAGCCAGAGCCTCCACGTCGCCCTCCGGGACCAGGTGGAGGCCCTGGCTGCCCTCGTAGCTCAGCCTGAGAGCTGGTATGTCGTACGCGACGACCGGCACCCCCATCATGAGAGACTCGAAGACGCTGTAGGAGTACGAGTCTTCGTGACTCGGGTAGATCATGAGAGTAGAGGAGGCTCTAAGCCTCCAGAACTCGTCTCCCCCGACGTAGCCAGCCACGACCACAGAGTCCTCTATCCCAAGCCCTCTAGCGACCTTCTCGATGAACCTTCTCCGCCTCAGGGTAGCCTTGCCCAGCACGAGGAGCCTCGCTCTGCGGCGAGACCATCTCCTGACGAGCCTCCACGCGAGCAGAAGGTCTCCCACGCCCTTAGACGGGACTACTCTGGCGGCGAAGGAGACCAGGTCTCCGCTGGGTCTGCGGAGAGCTCTCCATCTCCTCAGAGCGCCTACGAGGTCTTCGTCTACCCCGGCCCAGTACCTCATGGCCACGACTCTGTCAGACCAGGGCTCGCCCATCTCGAGAGGTATGGAGGGAGAGACTGCTAGGACTAAGTCGAGCCTGCTGAGGTAGCTCTCGAGGAGCCTCCTCTCTGCCAGCTCTCTCAGAGGATGCAGTCCGCCATAGTAGACTTTAGCCGCTAGGCCCTCGACGCCGGCGTATCTTCTAGCCAGCTCGTAGAAGAGCCTGTAGCTCTCAGCTATCCTCCTGGCTCTAGCCGCATCGCCGTAGAAGGGGGGCAGCTGGAGGATAGCGACGCTCCTCGACCCGGTCTCCTCAGCCATTCTGACGGCTAGTCTCAGAAAGCCCGGCTGCTCGTGGTGGCACACTACCACGTCTACGCTGCCGAGGCCTCCGCCGGCCCTCGTTGAGTGCACTTCGAGAGGGAGGACGAGAGAAAGGTAGTGCCTCAGGACCGGGATGTCTACGAGGTCGGCGGCTACGCCGGCCAGCTCCACGTTGCTCTCGGAGAGGAGGCGAGCCATGGCCTCGCCTCGAGCTCTCCCAACGCCCCCTACGACGATGAGATGGCATCTCTCGAGACGCCTACACCTATGCCTGAGGCTCATGACGGCGCGCCGGCAGCCTCCCCCCACATCGGGCTGCACACACGCGATCTCGAGCGTCCTCATCTCGAGAAGTCATCCCCAACTACTCCCACTGGGCCGAAGCTTTTTGACGGCGAGTCTACGCGCGCGATCCGTGCCCTACCCGGCTCCGCGCGCAGCAACCCTCGCGCACGCTCTAGTATGGTCGCTGGCTCAGCGTGAGGAAGACCAGCCGAGCTCCCAGCCTAGCTTCTGCCACGAGAGCCGCTCCAGGGTAGCGAGGCAGGACCTCTCACTGCGTCTACGCTCAGAGTCTCTATCGTCGAGCCCGAGAGTCACTGCCCGAGAGTCACTATTCTGGCGGATGGCAAAGAGTCTAGGTGCTTCTCTACGTGGACATAACGCGATCCCATGACGTTTTTGAGGTTGTAGACTACTATTCTCGGCTCCTTGAAGTCTCCTATTCTGAGAGGCACAGAGTCCAGTATATTGCGTATCACCTCTCTGGTTGTCTCGTTTACTACCAATACTCTCACGATCATCCCGAACTCTGTGTTGTCTATGAGCTCCTCAGGGGTTCCTCGTTCTCTCAGTAGCTGTACTCTGAGATCGACGAAACGCTTGACTACAGAGTAGGGTATGTGTACAGCGGGGACTCCTCTATAGCAGCCCGAGCCCAGAGGTACGATGTCAGCAGGGGCAATGATCTCAACAGAGACGCAGGTGACGACATCAGACCTCCTGTCTAGCTCTGGCGTCTCGTTAACTCCAGCGGGGCCACTGTAGAACTCGAAGACTAGGTAGACCCCGGCACTGGCTCCGTACGCGTTCTGCTCGTTCTCGTTCTGCATAGTGGGCTTCTGCTCATCCCTATTCTCCGTAGCAGGCTCCTGCTCGTTCTCATTCTGCATCGTAGGCTCTGGTGACTTCGCAAACTGTAGCAGCAGGATGGCGAGGAGCAGGACTAGCGCTATCGAGACCGGAATCAGGGATTTCGAACCTAAGAAGCCTCGGGAGGCCACTATAGCCCCCTCTGCACTCAGGGTAGCTAGATAGCAATACTAATCCTAATATTTTTCGGAGAGCCCGACTCTTGGCCGGTCTTCTCTGAGTAGGCGGGGTGGAGCGCGTCCCGCTGGTCTGGCGTGCTCCTCTTCAGCTATCGTTTCCGATATTAGCTCCGACCCGGGCTCTCGCTGCTCTCGGGGGGTCTCCTCGTGTCTTCTATCGCTGAGAGGCTCGAGAAGTTCTCGAGAGTCGAGTTGAGGGAGCTGTCTTCGATGATAGAGTCTACTCTGCTAGACCCGGTTGCCCGCTTGGAGTCGTACTTCAGGCTCGTGGACGAGGCGTCCGCCTACGGCTTCTACTGCGTGGTGGTGCCCTCTTCTATCGTGGGGCTCGTCAGCGGGTACGCTGCGGAGAGGGGGGTTAGGCTCTGCGGCGTCGCCGGGTTCCCCGGGGGCTTTGCTCCGCTCAAGTCGAAGCTGGCTGAGGTTGAGGAGCTCGCGTCTCGTGGAGTGGCCGAGGTCGACATAGTCCCGAACTTCGCGTTGCTCAAGAGCGGGCTCTTGAGCGAGCTCGAGAGCGAGCTCTCGACGCTGGTTGACGCGGCTCTAGCGGGGGGAGCCTCGTCTAAGGTCATAGTCGAGGCTCCGCTGCTCTCCGATAGCGAGCTCGAGGCTCTAGTAGACGTTGCCCGCAGATGCCGCGCTAGATTCGTCAAGACGAGCACGGGGGTCTACTCGAAGGGCGGAGACCCTCTGACGGTTAGGAGAGTCTACGAGCTGGCGTCGCCTCGAGGCCTGCTGGTGAAAGCGTCCGGGGGGATTAGGACCTTCTTCGACGCTCTGCTAGCTCTGTCCGCTGGAGCGAGCAGGATCGGGACCAGCACTGCAGGCCTCGTCGTGGAGACGTTCGCCAAATTCAGAGAGAAGCGTGGCTAGAGCTCTCAAGAGAGGCTCTCGGAGAGAGCTCCCGGGATGAGCCCTCCGTGTATACGTGTACGCGAAGCCGAGCCCGTAGCTCTGCTAGCACGCTGTAGAGACGGCTAGGCATATTATTACACTGTAAGATACGTATTACTTGGCTCGAGGTGAGTCGGTGATGCCGGAGAACCGCGCCTCCGAGACTCACGTCGTCAGGGGGGTCGCTGTCGAGCTGGTATACCCGGATAGCGGGGTCGACGAGAGGCTGAAAGAGAAGGTGATCGAGGAGGCGGGGACGCTGATCGAGAAGATCCTCGAGTATGCCGAGAGCACTGGGGGGCGCCTCTACGAGAACAAGGTGCAGATCTTCGTCGACGCGGAGACCATATCTATCCTGCGCGACTGCTCCTGCCAAGCCGGCTGGTCCAAGCTGGTGATGAAGATAGGAGATCTGCTAGAGCACCACATAGACGAGCTCAAGTGCGCCAAAATCAAGTGCCCCGATATCGGGGAGCTAGACGAAGACGAGGCAGTAACCCTGCTAATGGTATCCTACACGATAGCCTTCCGGGAGTTGCCGAGGAGCGGCCCGGGGAGGAGCCCGAGAAAGCCTACTTCGACGAGCTCGTATTGAGTCAGCCGGTCAGCGGGCTCGAGAGAGGCCGGGCGGGGGGTCACGCAAGTAGCTTTGAGAGCAGAGGACTACAGAGAGCCGAAGAGAGTATCCTAGGCGATCGGGGTGCCGATGACGCACGCGCTCATCCTGGCGGGGAGGCCTTGAAGAAGTCGCGCGAACACAGTAGAGCCAGCGACTGAGACGACTATCAGCCAAGCCTCGCTGATATGCCGTCCGCCTCGCTCTAGCTCTCGAGAGCGCTCTCGACCGCTCTGACGATGCCGCTGGCGAACCTCTTCGGCGAGAACCTCTCGATGTGCTCGAGGGGGGCGACCTTGGGTCTGGCTAGAGCCTCCTCTACTCTCCGGGCTATATCCCGGGGGTCCTGGCTCTCGAAGCCGTAGCAGTAGGAGCCCTCTAGGCACACGTCTGTCCAGGTGCCGCTGGACTTGTGGACTACCAGAGTGGCCCCCGCCGCCATGGCCTCGAGGGGGGCTATGCCGAATGCCTCGCCGGCCGCGGGGTGCAGGTAGACGGAGCACTTCGAGAGAAGCTCGCGCTTCCTCTCGCTGGGAGCGTTGACCTCTATCGTGACGTTGCGCGGAGCAGCGCTCCTCACCTTCTCGTAGTACGCTCTGGAGGCTCTCCCCCAGACCGCTCCCAGCACGTAGAACCTCATGTCTTCCAGGACTCTGGCTGTCTCCACGACTAGGTCGATCCTCTTCTCGGGGCTGAGTCTCCCCATGGCTGTCACGCAGGGCTCTCGCTCGGGCCTCCTCGCCGCCACCAGCTCCCCGGCTCTCGGCAGGGGGGGATGTAGTATCTCCGCTCTGCTCAGAGCGTCGTCGCAGCAGCCGTACTTCTCGACCGCGTACCTCAGAGCCTCCAGCGTGAAGGCGGAGTTCACCAGTATCCTGCGGGCGCCTCTGAGGACGCTCCTAGCCAGCATCTCGCCCAGGAGGACGTAGGGCCTGGAGTAGAGCCAGAGAACGGCGCTCCAGAGAGAGCCCACCACCCCCTCTCTCAGAGGGCTCTTGAGAGAGTACGCTGTGCTGAGCTCCGGATTGTACCGGTCGTCGAAGACGAGGCTCGCTGGAGCCTGAACGTAGAAGACGAGAGGAGTCTCGAGCCCTCGCGTCATGACGGGGTAGCCGTGGGTAGCGAGCAAGACGTCGTAGGAGCCTCTGGGCGCTAGCAGTGGTGCTAGAGCTCCGGAGAGCAGCCCCTTGTATATGGTGAATGCTCGAACGCCCACGGGGAGCACTCTCTCGACTCTAACGCCTGGAGGGAAGGGCTCTCCAACGATGTCCTCGTAGACTCTGAACTCGGGCTTCTCGACGGTGAGCACTGTCACGTCGAACCCGGCTTCGGCGAGAGCTCTGACAGCGTAGAAGAATACTACCTGAGCCCCCCCGTAGCCCCAGCGGTGGTGGAGAACCGCTACCCTCACTTTCACCGCGCTCCACTCAAGCCGTGTAGCATAGCCGGGTCTTAAGAGGCTGCCTCGCCTGCCTTCTCCTAATGAAGGTGACCGATAAGCTGTCCTCGGACTCCCTCACGGCCACAGTCTCGATGTGGATTCTGAAGCTGCAAGCCGGGCACTTGAGATACCTGGCTACCTCCCTCTTCTCCGGCCCGCTGCCTCGCTCTACGTACACCTCCATCTCGCTGCGGCAGCGGGGGCAGAGGTAGTAGTCTCGGCACTCGACCACCAAGGAGCGCTCCCGAGTCCTCGAGTGAAGCAAGCCTATAAGGTCTAAGAGCTAGAGAAGATAGAGGAGCCGGGGTGGCCGAGCGGTCTAAGGCGGCGGGCTGCAGTGGCCTCAGAAGACTGCCCAGCCGCTGAGACCCGTTTACTCCCGGGTTCGAATCCCGGCCCCGGCTCCACGATGCAATACTATTAAGCCTCCCGAAGCTTAGCGATAACCTAGAGCCGCGGTAGTATAGCCAGGCCCAGTATGCGGGCCTTTCGAGCCCGTGACCCGGGTTCAAATCCCGGCCGCGGCACCAGTCAATGCTTCTCCTACTAGCTCTGCGCGTAGATGTAGCGAGCGCTGAGAGGCAGGGGTAGATTCAAAAAGACTAGGAGGGCTCGAGGAAGCCCGGGTGTCTCCTCGTGGCTCTCCGAGACCTGAGAGAAGCTCTAGAGAAGCTCGAGTCCTGGGGCTTGCTTAAGAGAGTCAGGGTTGAGGTCGACCCCCACCTGGAGGTAGCGGAGATCGCGAGGAGGGTCATGTACGCTAGAGGCCCCACTCTTCTCTTCGAGAACGTCAAAGGCTACCCGGGCTGGAGGATGGCGACGAATCTCTTCAGAGACCCGGAGACCATAAGGAGGCTTCTCGGAGTAGAGAGCTTCGAGAGCATAACCCAGAGCTTCGTGGAGACCGCTCTCAAGCCCCCGCCCTCGGGCCTCTTGGAGAAGCTGGGGGCTTTGAGAGACGCTCTCAAGATAGGCTCCCTCTTCCCCAAGAAGGTCTCTCGAGGGCTCTTCGAGGACAACGTGATAGAAGAGAGGGGGTTCGATAAGACCCCGATACCTAAGACCTGGCCTAAGGACGCGGGGAGGTACATAACGTACGGTCTGGTCATGACGAGAGACCCGGATACCGGAGTAGCCAACATGGGCGTCTACAGAGTCCAGGTGATAGACGGGGAGAGAGCAGCTATCCACTGGCAGGTCCACAAGAGGGGGGCTCTGGCTTGGAGCAAGGCTAGAGAGAGGGGGGAGAGGAGGATAAAGGTGGCTATAGCCGTGGGCTCAGACCCCGGCACTATGCTCACTGGCTCGCTGCCGGTCCCATACCCTATGGATAAGCTGTTCTTCGCTTCTCTCGTTAGAGGAGCGCCGCTAGAGTACGTAGACCTAGACGGGGTCCCCGTGCCCGCTAACGCTGAGGTAGTCTATCTGGGAGAAGTCTACACAGACGTCTTGGTCGACGAGGGCCCCTTTGGGGACCACACGGGGTACTATAGTCCTGTGGGCAAGTATCCGCTTTTCAAGCTTGATAGAGTCTACTACAGAGACGACCCGATATACTACTTCACAGTAGTGGGGAAGCCTGTTCTCGAAGACGCGTGGATAGGTAAAGCGGCTGAGCGCATATTTCTCCCAGTCGTGAAGACTATAATGCCCGAGATAGTTGACGTAAACCTGCCCCCCGAGGGTCTCGCCACGGGGGGAGTAGCGATAGTGAGCATAAAGAAGCGCTACCCGGGTCACGCCAAGAAGGTCATGATGGGCCTCTGGGGTCTCGGCCAGTTCTCTCTAGTGAAGATCCTGATAGTAGTGGACCACGACGTGAACGTGAACGACTGGGGTCAGGTAGCCTACGCTCTAGCCACTTGCGTAGACCCGCAGAGAGACGTTCTAGTGATCCCGAACACTGTAACCGACATCCTAGACCATGCTGCCCCATACCCGGGATACGGCTCGAAGCTAGGGATAGACGCCACGAGGAAGCTGCCGGAGGAGAACTACGGTAGAGAGTGGCCTGAGGAAGCTCGACCCGACCCGGAGACGGTGAAGCTCGTGGACTCTAGGTGGAGAGAGTACGGTATCGAGGTCTGAGAGCCGCGCCGAGCTAGCGCTGCTCGCTCAGTCTACTCCTAGCGACCTCCTCCGCTTCTCTGAGGACTCTCTCGGCTTCCGCTTCTAGAGTCGAGGAGCTCAAGTGGATGACGGAGTCTGGAGCCATGGATTGAGAGAGTTCTGAGAGCTCTCTCCACAAGGCTAGAGCATCGTGCTGGAGAGGTGGCGGCAAAGCGTGCCTCATCTTCCTGAGAGCCTCGGCTAGGACAGCGAGAGCCTCTCCAGCAGACTCAGATGCTACCCCAGTGTAGACTACTGTCTCGAGCTTGAGAGCAGCTCTCTCCAATACCTCGGAGAGAGTTGCCAGCTTGACAGCGTAGTCTCTAGCCTCCTCGCCACGACCCAGCCTAGCTGCCACCATCCTGGCTCTAATCTGCAAAACCCTAATCCTAGACAGAGCGCTCAGACAGGCGGCTCTCCACCCAGCCAAGCTCCCGGCTACCGGTACCTCTACGTGCTAGGAGAGCTAATCGAGAGAGAGGGGGCGGGCTCTCTCGCTGGTCTCGGCGATGCCTAAGGCGAGATGCGAGAGCAGGAAGTCTTCGAGAGACGGGGCTCAAGCCGAGCACCTATTAGGGCTGGATTGCGCTCTACGCTTCTACGGGGATGAGGTGTCCTAGCCAGTCCGAGAGAGTGTGGAGTGGACCACAGCCCGACCCTGTTCTTAAACGGTTTAATATAGCTCCGCTCTCGGTAGCTCCTCGGGGTCTAGGAGTTGCCTTACACGTGGAGCGTGCTAGAGCTACTCAGGAAGAATCCCGAGGAGCTGAAGAAGCATATCGCTAAGAGACTCATGGACCCGAGTGTGGTCGACGAGGTTCTAGCTCTGGATAGAGAGTGGAGGCGGTTGCAGACAGAGGTGAATAGCCTTAGGCACAAGCACAACACTATAACGAGGATGATCGCTACAGCGGGTAGCGAGGCTGAGAGAGAGCGGCTGAAGTCTGAAGCTCGAGAGGTGCTGAGAGAGATAGAGGCTCTAGAGGCTAGACTGAGAGACGTAGAGGCTAGACGGGAGGACCTCCTGCTCTCTCTACCCAACCTAGTGGCTGACGACGTCCCCGTGGGCGACGAGACAGCCAGCGTCCCCGTAGAGTTCTGGGGCAAGCCCAGAGTCTGGAGAGAGCACTTAGACTCGTTTAGAGAGCAGACTGAGCGCTATGGCTTCAGGGTAGACTACGAGCTCCTAGACTGGAAGCCCGTGGGTCACGCTGATATGCTCGAAGAGGTTCTAGAGCTAGGGGATACGAAGAAAGCGGGTGAGGTAGCAGGCTCCAGGTTCTACTACCTCTTCGACGACCTGGTGTGGCTGGACTTCGCTCTCCTCCTCTACGCTATAGACTTCCTCACGAGCAGAGGGTTCAGGCTGGTTCTACCCCCGTACATGCTCAGGCATAACGTCATGTCGGGAGTCATAGACTTAGCTACATTCAAGGACGCTATATACAAGATAGAGGGCGAAGACCTGTACCTCATAGCGACCTCAGAGCACTCTCTAGCTGCTCTCTACTACGACTCCGAGATCTACGACGACGAGCTCCCAGTAAAGCTAGCCGGGGTGAGCCCGTGCTTCAGGAAGGAGGCTGGAGCGGGGAGCAAGGACCTCAAGGGCGTCTTCAGAGTACACCAGTTCCACAAAGTGGAGCAGTTCGTCTTCGCGAAGCCCGAGGAGAGCAACGCCATCCTAGAGGAGCTGGTGGAGAACGCTAAAGAGCTGTTCAGAGGGCTAGAGCTCCCCTACAGGGTAGTCAAGATAGCATCAGGAGACCTGGGGGCTCCAGCGTACAAGAAGTACGACCTAGAGGTCTGGATGCCCGCTCAGGGGAAGTACAGAGAGATGGTTAGCGCTAGCAACTGTACAGACTGGCAGTCCTACAGGCTGAGGATCAGGATGATCAGGAGGAGGGGGATGACTAGAGAGTACGTGCACACTCTGAACAGCACCGCTATAGCCTCGACTAGAACCATAACAGCGATACTGGAGAACCACCAAGAGCCAGACGGGACAGTAGTCATACCCAAGGTCTTGAGAAAGTATCTCGAGCCCTTCTCGAGAGCCCCCAAGGACTACATAGTCCCAGTGAGGAAGAGGAGGAGTTAGAAGCGACTAGATAAAAATCTCGAGCACGGAAGCCGGGATAGGAGGAGAGGAGTGCTGGAGGATAGAGTGAAGCTAGTGGGAGACCAGGACCTCCTAGCTAGAGCAGTGGAGGCTCTGAAGGAGGTCTACGACCCCGAGATACCGGTGAACATCTACGACCTAGGCTTAGTCTACGAGGTGCACGCTAGGAGAAACGAGAGAGGCGTGCCGGAGATAAGAGTAGTTATGACTATGACTGCTCTAGGGTGCCCGCTAGCCGGGACTATAGTCTACTTCGTGGAGGAGGCTCTAAAAGACAGGATCCCCGGAGCTCAGGTAGACGTAGAGCTAGACTTCAGCAGGCCTTGGACTCCTCTGCGAGTCTCGGAGGAAGGCAGGAAGCTCTTGAGAGAACTCTTCGGCTACGATATAGTCGGTGAGTGGCTCCGCAGAACAAGCTGAGCTACTGCAGGTCCTGGTCGAGTTCTCCGTAGAGTATCTTCAGCTCGTCTAGAGTCAGAGGCTCTCCTCTCTCAGCCTTCTCCTTCACCTCTCTCTTCTTCCTCTCTAGAGCCTCTAGGGTTAGCTTGAGCCTCCTAGCTATCTTCATCTCTCTGAGCCTCGAGAGTAGCGCTCTGTACTCTGAGTACAGCTCGTCTAGAGCTCTCGTCTTGGAGTCTATCTCTTGGCTTAAGCTATCAATCTGAGATGAGAGTTCAGCTATCTTATCGCTGAGCTTCTTGACCTCTTCTCTAAGCGAGTCTCTCTCCTTGACCAGCTCTACTAGCCTCTGCCTCACTGAGGCTAGCTTCGAGTTAGTCTCCTTGAGCTGGAGGACTAGCGCTTTGTAGTCTGCTTTGAGCTCGACTAGGGTCACCATGTGCCTCCTGGCGCTCTTGACTCTCATTATGAGATTCTCGAGCCGAGCTATCTGGTCTACTAGCTCCTTCTCCTCCTCAGCAGTCAAGACGCTGGTCATCTGCTTGAACTCTAGCTCTTCTAGCCTCCGCTGGAGCCTCCTCAAGCTTATCCTAGCCACGTCTCCCTCCTTCTCGGCTAGCTGAGATGCTATCTTGAGCTCTCCCCTCCTAGCCTCGACCTCTTTCCTCAGCTTCTCTCTCTCCTCCTTTAGTCTAGCGTGCTCTTCTCTGAGAGAGCTGAGCTCTCTCCCGATCTCCTTGAGCCTCTCTACGAGCTCTCTCCGCTCGCTCGCTAGCCTTCTCCTCTCTTCTCTGAGCCCTCTGACCTCCTCGACTAGCCTTCTCCTCTCCTCCTTGACAGCGACTATCTTCTCCTGTAGCTCCGAGACTCTCTCTAGCAACTCGCTCTCAGAGACCTCGATTGCACTATGGTCACTCAACTGATTCTTCACCACCCTTCGCTAAGGCTCATGCCCTAAGGCTGGACTCCGGGAGTCCTTATCAGGATAAGTTTATAAGCTTATAGGTTAAGCATCGCTCCCAGCTCTAGCTACATCGTAGTACTTGTACTCCTCCCCCCCACTGAGCACCTGGGTTATCTTAGCGTAGAGGTTGCCTAGAGAGAGGGGGTCCTCGACAGAGACTGGTATCACCTCCCCGAAGAACCCGCTCTCGTAGAGAGCCTCGGCTAGCCTAACGGCTAGAGACCTAGCGAAGGGGTCCGAGATCTCCTCTGCTAGAGATGTCAGGAAGCCCTCTTCTCCGAGCTTCTCCAGCAACTCTCTCAGCTTCTCTGGCTGAACTAGGTCTGCTTTGCTGATCACGTTGATCTGAGGCTTCTTGAACCTCATCGCTACACTCGAGGCTAGAAGGAATGCTGAGACTATGCTAGCAGGGCTAGCTAGGAGGAGAGAGTCTATCAGGAAGACTACGACCACGGGGTAGCCGTGAGTGAGAGCGTTGAAGACAAAGGGGCCTCCCTGTCTGTAAGCGAAGAGCTCCATCTGTCCTGGAGTGTCTACTACGACGTAGTCGGGATTTATGTCCTCTATGACCTTCCTGACGTCGAAGACATGGTTGATCATAGAGTCTACGGCAGCGATGAGAGCACTATTAGGCCCCAGCCCTTCTCTCATGAAGTCTCTGGCTGTAACGTACTGCCTGATATCGATATCGGGGTCGTAGGGCAGATACTCGGCTGCAGGGTCGAAGTTAGCTCTAGCCACGACGACACCGTAAGACTCCATGAGGGCTGAGAGCTCTCCAGTGAGCACGCTCTTACCCGAGCCAGCTGGACCGGTTATGATCACGAATTTCAAGGCTCTAGGTCCTCTAGCTCTCTATGGTTTGAGATAGCGAGAGCCTAATATAGAGCGGTCTTCTCAAGGCTATAGAGCTATAGCGTAGAGTATCTCAATCTTAGTCAAGAGCCCTATAGCTCTCCCAGCCTCGTCGACTACAGGGAGGCATCCTATCCCGTGCTCGAGCATTACTCTAGCAGCTTCCGCAGCGTCAGCGCTAGGCTTTGTTGTCACAACGTCGCTACTCATCACGTCCTCGACTAGAGGCACCAGGTAGAGCCTGGCTGGAGAGAGCTCTCCTCTAGCTGGGTGTCTCGCCTTCACCTTCCTATAGCTCTCCTTGCCTCTCCTAGATAGCAGAGAGAGGTCTAGGAAAGCGATGTCTCTCCTAGTCACTACCCCCACTGGCCTCCCCTCCTCGTCTAGGACTACGGCTTTGCCCGAGATATCTGCCTCTATTAGTTTAGCAGCGTAGTATATCGAGTGGCTTCTCCTAAGCACGGGGAAGCTTTTCCTCATGAGGTCTCTCACTGTGTACCTTCCTTCATACCTGTCTGCGAAAGCTCTCACTAGGTCTGTTCTCGTCACTATGCCGACTAGAGCCCCCTCCTCGTCGACTACGGGTAGTCCTCCGATCTTGTGCTTCAGCATGAGCCTAGCTGCTGTCTTGAGAGTCTTAGACTCCTCTATCACCACGGGGGGCTTGCTCATAACCTCTCTCACCAGGATCTCGTCGAGCTCTCTCTCAGAGCCTAGCATGATGACTCTAGCTATGTCTGAGAGCGTTAGAACCCCTACTGGCTTCTCGTCATCGTCTACCACTACGAGTCTACTGACCCCCTTCTCTAGGAGGAGGTTTCTAGCGTAAGCCAGAGTGTCTGTAGGGTGTACTACGTGGACGGGCGACGACATGTATGTGGATACTCTAGCGACCCCCACTACTCTCAGCCTCCTAGAGCTCCTCTAGAGCCAGAGCTATCAGCATGTCTCTCTCTGTGACTATGCCTGTTACCTCGTCTCCTCTCACTACTAGAAGCCAGCTGAGACCGCTCTCAGCCATAGCTCTGCAAGCCTCGACTATGTCAGCGTCTCCGCTCACGTAGGAGTACCTGGGGTCTACCGCCACCTTGGCTGGCATAGATAGAACCTCCTTCAAGCTGAATGTGCTCATCATCCTGAAGACTCTATGAGAGCCGAAGAGCGACACGTAGCTCTTAGAGGTCACCGCTCCAACCACGCGGCTCTCCTCGTCTACGACCACTACTCTCCTAAACCCGTAGGAGGTCATCAGCTCAAGAGCTCTCTTCAGCGGCTCGCTCTCGGAGACAGCGACTATGGGGCTCGTCGCCACTGTCTCGACGGCTACTCCGGCCGGCTCATCGAGAGACGCTAGAGCCTTGACTACATCGTGCTCTGTGAGTACTCCGTAGAGGTCTCCTTTCTCGTCTACAACAGGCATGAAGCCTATCCTCTTCGACACCATTACCTCCAGGACCTCCTCCAGCTTCTGAGTCGTGAACGCTACTACGGGAGAGGAGTTCATCACGTTCTTCACGTACTCTCCTCTCAGAGCAGTGTACACGTTGTCTCCATGCTTCTCAACAACGATCCTGTAGAGATGGCCTCCCCCCAGGTAGTTAACCAGGTCTGAAGCCATGAGCACTCCCACTGGTTTACCGAGGTGCTCCACGACGAGCCCCCTTACTCTCTTCTCGTGCATGAGCTCAGCAGCCTCCATGATGGTAGCAGTCTTAGTTATCGTGATAGCCGGAGTCGAAGACAGCCTAGCGACAGCACCCTGAAACCTGTGAACTCTCTGGCTCCAGTTAGGAGTCCCGTCTGCTCTAAGCCACCTCAAGCCCTCAGGCCTAGACCTCGGCAGGGGAGCGCTAGGAGGCTTGTGCATCCTAGCTGAGGGTAAGCGCGGAGCCCTCAACCACAGCACCATTCTCGCAACTAGAGCCAAGAACCTTTATATCGAGATAGCTAGAAGCCTCCTCCCCCTCTAGAGTATCGACTTAGCTACCTCTAGTCTGGAGACGAACCCGACCATGGCTCTAGAGGCGTCGTCTCTAGCTACGGGGGCTCCCGCTATGTTTCTAGTGACTAGTAGTGCTCCCGCTTCTCTGACTGTAGTGTGGGGGTAGACGTAGGTGCATGGTCTGGTCATGGCGCTCCTCACTCTCGGGCGCTTAGCCGGGCCGCTGGGCGACTCTACGTGGATCCTCGTGTAGCCCTTCTTTATCAAGTCGAACTGAGTGACTATGCCGACTATCCTGTTCTTCTCGTCTACTACGGGCACGCTCACGTAGCCTTCTTCGGTTAAGAGTCTCCAGACAGAGCTGAGGGGGTCTGTGGCTAGGACTCTGGGGTAGTCTTCGACCATCACCTCCTCTACCCTCAAGCCCTCTAGCCTCCTCGAGCACTCCGCTGAGCTCAAGCACGCCTCTATAGCGTCCTCTAGGCCGAAGAAGCCTAGGAAGTCTCCCTCGCTGACCACGGGCAGGTACCACTCGCCTAGAGAGAGTAGCTTCTCAAGAGCCTCCGCTACCGTCGTGGACGGGCTCAGGGTAGCTCTGGGAGCTGACGCCACGTCTCTAGCTAACGCTTCCGTCTTGGTTGCCGTGACTCTTATGACGTCAGCTCTGCTTATGACTCCAAGTAGCCTAGAGCCCTGCACTACGGCTACAACCCTGACCCCGTAGGCTCTGAAGACTGCTCTGACTCTCTCCAGCTGAGCATCAGGGGGTACTGAGAGAGCTCTACGCCTAGAAGTCTCGACCACGGGCTTGTAGAGCATCGAGCCTTCTCCACGGGGGGCTCTGGAGTTTGAGAGGTTAAATCTAGAGCTTCTCCAGGACAGCGAGGCCTCTCTCCAGCTCTCTGAGCCTGTAGCCGTATATGCGGGAGGCTTCTCTGACGACCTCGGAGGCTAGAGCGAGCTTTACGGCCTTGTACTCGGGCGCCACTGCTCTAGTCTTGTGGACGAAGACAGCTGAGCTGAAGGAGTAGCCGGCTATGACTACTTCTCTCGCTCCGAGGAGCATGGCTACGAGAACAGCTCTATCGCCGTCGGTGTAGCCTCCGAGAGGCATGCTGCAACCACAGGTCTCCACCTGGCTCGTGACCACTAATCCAGGTCTCCTCAAGCTCCCCCCGCGCTCCAGGACCTCCTCTAGCTTAGAGAAGTTGTCTCCGTGAACGTGAGCCAGGAGGACTCTAGGAGACTCTAGGAGTACTGGGAGCAGCTTGCTATCCACGTCCAGGTCTCCGGTTACGTAGAGAGGCTTGACTCCAGCCTCTACGAGAGGCAGGAGCCCACCCTCCGGGGCGCCGACAGTATCGCAGCCGCTGTAGTCGAGCCCCGAGGCCAGAGGCCCTGCTACGCAGACTCTCCTGCCCTCCACTTCTCCCGCTAGCTCCGAGAGGGTCTCAGCAGCGCTCCAGCAGAGGTCTAGCTCGCAGATACAGCCACAGAGGCTCTCTCTGTGCCTAGGGTGCTCTACGACTGGCTCGACTATGTCGTAGTAGAGGCTCAGAGCTCTCCTAGCTCTCTCTAAGAGCTCTCTCAAGAAGCTCGAGTATGTTTCTCGCGGCGCGCACATAGCTCTCCACCGAGCTAGACCTCTCGATACACCAGGAGAGCCATCTAGCGTACTCTAGAGCCCCGGCTCCCAGAACCCCTGCTCTAGCCTTGGTCAGTAGCACGAGAAGCTCCACCAAGCAACCGTAGGCTCTCGCGTAGGGGCTCGAGGCCCCCCTCACGACCTCGAGTCTAGTGCACGCATAGACATCGTAGTCCTCTCTCTCCTCCACTAGCTCGGGCTTGCAGACAAGCCAGTGCCCTCTGCTCGAGTCGAGCTCGCTACAGGAGACTACGCTCTTCCCCTCGACGACAGACTCGTAGAAGACTAGAGGGTCTACGGGAGCTAGGCAGACTAGCCTCTCGGTCTCCCTCATGGAGGCCCGTAGCTTCCTCGAGTAGACTCTGAAGCGCGCTCTGCCCCCCTCTAGCTTCAGCCCCAGGGGGGTCTCTACTCCGGGCTCGCAGAGCCTGCAGATGAGCTCGTAGTACGTGCCCTCCCTTAGCGTCAGAGAGCTGCTCAAGAGATGTCAGCCTGGAGTTCGCTACATCACCCGACTCAGTAGCGGCAGAGCTCCTCATCCAATCAACTCTCTGAGCAACCGGGGGCTATCTACTGCGATCACTCTATCCAGTCCCCCTTCTGTATCTTCTCCGGTATGTACTGGAAGGCAAGGAACTTGAGCCCCTTGCCCGTCAAAGCCTCTATCTCGAGCTTGACCTTCTTCTCTAGGAACATCTTGACCTCCTTCTCCCAGCTAGGCGTCTGGAACCACGGGTAGCTCATCAGCTCCCTGGCTCTCTTCAAGTCTCTCTCCTTGGCTCTGATGATGAAGTTCTTCCTCTCGGAGTCCGTGAGGTAGGGCTTCTTCCCCCTGTCTCCGAATATGTCGGTCATGGATACCCCGAGGAATCTGGCTTTCGGCGTAGCGAGCCTCTCGCTCTCGTAGCTGAGAGTTATGCTACCAACCTTGAAGACTGAGTATATGTACCACCCGTAGGGGTCGCTGTCTGTGAGTATGTATACTGGTAGCTTGAGCTCCTCGTTGAGCCTCCTCACGAATCTCCTCGTCGCTCTATCGGGCTGGCCTGCGCTAGTGACGAGTATCGCCTTGTACTGCCTCCAGAAGCCTATCCTGTGTAGTTGCTGGAAGACAGCGTCCTTCTCTACTACTAGAACGAACTCAGCGTCGTAGTCGAGAAACTCTATGAGGTCCGGCGTTGGCTCTATAGCGTAGGCTCCGTGACCGAGCCTGGAGAGGTCTATCACGTCTCCGCCACTCCTTATCCTCATATCCCCCACCACCTTCCCCTTCTCTTTGCTCAAGATCAGCATGTGTTCTCTCAGCAGGTTAGTGTAGACCTCTATGTCTCTTATGACAGCATCGCTCTCAGCCTGCTCGTCCCACGTGTTCTCTTCTCTCAGCCTGCCGGCTAGGTCTCTGTAGGCTATCGTGTGCTTCCCTCTGTAGTAGAGGTCTCTTATGGTCGGGTACTCGTTCTCGACTAGAGCCTTGTAGATTATGCTGGCCATTAGTAGAGTCTGCATGAACTTCCTCGCTTCCCCAACGTCTAGGAAGCTTCTCTCGAATGACTCCTCGCCCAGTAGGAGGAGCCCTCTCTCCGGGTCGTAGATTGTGTTTGAGAGAGTCCTCTTCGGTATGACTAGCCTCGGGGGCTCGGACTTCTCTATGTGCTCTAGGAGCTTCAAGAAGCTCTCTCTGATCACCTCAGCCGCTCTCCTCCTAGCCTCTAAGTCCACCTTGTCGACTGGAGGCTCGAAGACTCTCCTGTCCTCACTCAATCCTCACACCCTCCACCACGCTTCTCACAATCTCCTCTACGCTCTTGCCCGTCTTGAGGCTCTTGGGTAAAGTGACGTGCCCGGCTACTAGCTTGATCAGTTTCTCTCTTATCCTCTCCTCTAGCGTCGAGTCGTGGCTTTGAGAGCCGGTGAGTTGCTGTGATGCTATCACGGCCAGGCTCCGGGAGACCTCCGGTATGTACTTCGAGAGCACCAGTATCCTCTTCATTGCCTCAGCTTCTCTAGCCTTGGCTGATATGTATGCTCTCAGCCTTCTAGCGAGCTCTAGCAGAGAGCTCCTGATCTCCGACTCTATCTCGGGCACTTCGCTTATGCTCTCCTTACCCACACCCTTGTAGGGGATCTTGGTGCTCGCTATGTGGACTAGGACTACTAGAGGAGCCGGGGTCTCGACGCCGTAGTTTCTCCAGTTGATCTCGCTGACGACTTTGTAGGCGACGTCCTCTTTCTCCTCGTATATCAGGGGGATCTTGTTAGCGTACCTCAGCAGTATCGGCGTATCGCTCGGAGGGATGGAGCCGCCGTACGCTAAGCCCGCTTCGACCACGAAGGGGTGCCCTTGGTATGCTCTCGGAGGTCTCGATATAGCGTCGACCCACTCGGGTGAGTACATTCTGCTCAGCCCGATCTCTATTATGCTCTCTCCCAGAGGGCTGAGAGCATCGCTCCTAGGAGACCTGAACTTGAAGCTCTTCAGAGCATCCACGAATACCGCTAGGCTGACCCCTGTTTCTCCCTCTAGGAGCTCTCTAGGACTAGCCTCGGGGTCTAAGCCTAGGCTTTCTAGAAACCTTCTAGCAGATGTCTCCCCGACGCTCTGGAACTCCTCGACCATGAACTCGAGAAGAGTCTTAGCCTTAGTGTTCAGTAGCATCTGCTTCAGTGTCTCGACGTCTACACCGTGAGGGTGAGGCTTCACCTCGACTGGCTGCTTTGGGAGCTTAGAGGTGGTTCTGGGGAAGTGGATGTAGTAGCCCTCGGGGGTCTTCAGCGTTATCTCAGCATAGGGAGCGATTATAGCAGTCCTCCTGAGGTACTCGAGTACTCTAGCTCTAGCTCTAGGCCAGTCGCACTCAATCAGAGCAGACGCTAGAGTCCCGTTCCAAGAGCCAGGCTTCCTCCACTGACCCTCCTCTAGCACTATGGGCTGGTTGCGCCTCATATCGATCTGGAGCTTCTTCATGTATACGTAGCTCGATGCTCTAGTCGAGGAGTAGACCTCGAAGGGGGCTCCAGTGGTGACCTGAGAGTATAGAACTACAGCCTTAACCCCTATCCCGTACATGCCTCTAGCCTGTTTCAGCACGTACTTGCTGCTGAAGAGAACTCTGCCGAAAGCCTCGGGGAGGAAGCTGGGAGGTATCCCTACCCCGTTGTCCTCAACGCTGACTCTGCAAACAGTCTTCTCATCGCTAGAGCTAACTATATCGATATATATCTTGACATCGGGCAGGATGCCGTGCGAATCAGTAGCGTCCAAGGCGTTCTCAACGAGCTCCCTGATGGTCTGGTAGAGAGCTCTACTAGGGTTGGCGAAGCCCGCTACCTCACGGTACCTAGCGAAGAACTCCGCTACACTCATCTCCCTAAACTTCTCCGCATCAACTCTAGTCAAGCCCCGCGACCCCCTTCAAGACTGAGCGAGCTAAACCCTACCCCCTACTCCACGACTTCAGCCTAATAAGTGAGCCACTAGTCGAGCAAGCCGAGTAAGCACAACTACGCAAGAGCCCAGGAGAGAGCTTCGAGAGTGGAGATAGAGAGAGGATGAGAGAGGAAGGGGAGAGAGTGGGGCTCGCTAACGGCGTCTATCTTATCTGGAGGCTGATGCTAGTAGCTGGCTCTCCCGAGGCTATGCTCCAGTAGATGGTGACAGTGACTGTGTACTCTCCTCTCTGTATCAGCGTGGGCACATCGTGCCCTGGTATGATTACGAGGACTCTATAGCATGCCTCTGAGGAGGCCGCGCACGGCACTGGTATCTCTATCTTCTCTCCGCCTCTACCCTCTAGGGTTATTTTGAGAGAGATCGTTGCCGACCCTCTTGCTACAGTCGAGGTGTCCACGATTACCTGTATCGTGGTCTGCCTCTCGACGACTAGCTTAGCTAGGTTGAGCGTGACGCTCCCCGTCTGCCCTCTAAGCTCGATCTCCGCTACTGGCCTAGCGGGCTCTAGTCTGACCCACGTTTTGTAGGGGGCTACGCTGAGCTCTAGCCTAGCAGTGCCTCTAGCTGTGGGGATAGGGAGCGTGACCGGAGCCGGTGGCTCTACCCTGATGCCTTTAGCTATCTCGGCTACCTGAGCTACGACAGCTAAGGCTGCTCTAGCCTCTTCCTGGCCTACTCCGGGCACTTTCTCTATCTCAGTTGAAGCCATGGTTCCTATGAGGCAGACTTTGAGCTTAGCTAGAGCTTCTCTCAGCTTCTGGGGGTCTTCGCGCGCTAGCTTGGCTACAGCTCTGCCGAAGAAGCCGGGCTCCGGCTTGTCTATCCCGAGCTCTTTCAGTAGAGCCTCTATATCGCAGTACATGACTCTCTCTCTAAGCCTAGTCTCTATCATCCACCTGTAGGTCACTGCCTCCTCGATGCTCTCCGCAGCTCTCCTTATCTCGTCTTCGGGGAGCTCTTCCAGCCTCAGCAGACCTGCTCCCAGCTGAGTCGCTACTCTAGCTGTTACTCTAGCCGCAGCGTTCTCTAGCTGTAGCCTAGCCCACTCTCTAGAGCTCTTAGCCAGGAGGACTCTCGCCTCTGCTATCAGCCTAGATATCTCGCCCAGCTCTCTTGCAGCATCTCTGACAGCGACCTCCCCGGCCTCCAGCCTCCTCTTGAGGTCTAGCGCTCTACTCTCAGCCTCGTCTAGGAGCTGCGGGACTCTCGGGTCTACCTCTACTCCGCGCTCCTCCAGGTAGGCTACTACTCCTCTGAGCTCCTCTACCATCCTCAGCCTCACATCGATAGCCACTAGGAGTCCTGGCGGGACTCTCGCAGCCTCCTCGAGCTCTACTGCTCTCAGCTCGCTCCTGACTCTAGCCATTTCTCTAGCTACCGCTCTAACAGCCTCTTCGAAACTCCCTCCTCTCGCCTTGATCTCCTCTATCTCTCTCAGAGCTCTCTCGAGAGCCTCGCGGATTCTCTGAGCCTCGGGAGAAGGCGACTTCTCTAGAGCAGCCTGAAGGCTTCTCAGAGCTCTCTCGAGAGCCTCGAAGCCCTCCTCTGGAGCCTCCGCTCTAGCAATGCTCGCTAGCGGTAACACTAGAGAAGCAGCTATCAGCGAGACTAGAGCGAAGACCACTAGACTCCTCAAGTAGCCGGTCACGCCGAGCACCTCACAGCACCGTTCTCCTACTAGACTGGAGGGCCTCTAATTAGGGGCGCTTAGGGAAGGCTAGGGAAGCCGTAGGGAGAAAGCTCCGGCTACACTACTCTCCATAGGAGTCCCTGAGAGCGCGTGGAGGAGGCTGTGGCTAAAGCTCGGTTTACCTAACTCGCTCAAAAATAGCTCCAGTTTCTCAGTAGAGGAGAGGGGCTCGAGAGAGCTTTGCTCGAGCTGAGGAGTGTGCGAGTATGCGTGGGGGGGTCTGAGATAGTGAAGGGGGTCGATTTGAGAGTCGGAAGAGGAGAGGTCCACGTGGTGCTCGGACCTAACGGTGCGGGGAAGTCGACTCTGCTAGCTGCCATCATGGGGCTACCCAGAGTTAGCTTGTGCGGAGGTAGCATAGTGCTAGAGGGAGAGGACGTCTCGAGCCTTCCTCCAAGCGAGAGAGCTTCTAGAGGCATAGCTCTAGCTCACCAGTTCACTCCGGTGATAAAGGGTGTCAGAGCCTCCGATGTAGCCAAGGCTCTCATAGAGAGGTATGGTTGTAGCGACTATACTCTCCTCTCTAAGATGCTCAGAGTAGACGAGCTTCTGGAGAGGTACCTCTTCCACGGGCTGAGTGGGGGTGAGCGGAAGCGCTTAGAGCTATACCTCACGATGCTCCAGAAGCCTAAGGTGGCTCTCCTCGACGAGCCCGATAGCGGGATAGATGTTGACAGCTTGAAGCTGATAGCTGAAGCTCTCAACTACATGGTTGACCGCAAGGAGACAAGCGTCCTCCTAGTCACGCACTCAGGAGCGATCATAGAGAGGCTGTCTAAAGTCTCTCAAGTCCACGTGATGATGAGCGGGAGGATCGTCTACTCGGGCGGGAGGGATGTAGCTAGCCTGATACTCTCCGAGGGCTACACTGAGGGGCTCAGGAAGCTGGGTGTAGCGCTATGAGCTTGAGGGAGCGCGCTCTAGCTGCTCTCAAGAAGCCCGCCGCGTACGGTCTCGATGTAGACGTGTCGGAGTACATAGTGGACCAGCCTAGAGTAGAGAGCTCTCCAGAGGCTCTACCGAGAGGGATAGACGCATCTATAGAGTCCAGAGTCGGAGTCAGACCATCTAAGTCTCACTACGTGCAGCTAGACCAGGTAGCTCTCTACGGCTTCATGAGAGCCGCTGTAGAGCGCTACGGAGTCAAGGTGATGCCTCTAAGAGTAGCTCTAGAGAAGACGGACCTAGCTAGGGAGCTAGCGTGGAGACTCGTGAAGCCCGATGCAGACAAGTACACAGCGCTAGCCTACCTTCAGGGAGGAGAGCTCGGCTACTTCATATACGTGCCGAAAGGGGTCAGAGTCCCCACTCCTCTCTACACCTGCCTGGTCCTAAAGACTGAGAGGAGAGCTCAGCTAGTCCACAACGTGATATACGTAGACGATGGAGCCGAGGCTCACGTAGTCAGCGGTTGCGCTGTACCACACGGGCTCAAGGGAGGGCTCCACGTGGGCATATCCGAGTACTACGTGGGCAGAGGAGCTAGGCTGACATTCTCCATGATACACTCATGGGCTGAAGGACTCCACGTCAGGCCTAGGACTGCAGTGAGAGTTGAGGAGGGCGGGGAGTACGTGAGCTACTACATGATCTACTCTCCCGTAGCATCCATCCAGACGAATCCAGTAGTAGAGCTAGGGGAGGGGGCTAAGCTATACTCTGTCTCGGTCGTAGCGGGCAGGTCTACAGCCCACCTAGACGTGGGTACTGTAGCGTTGCTTAACGGGAGGCAGAGTAGAGCGGAGCTAGTGTCGAGAGTAGTGGCTTTCGATGAGTCCACGATATACGCTAGAGGAGACATACACGGAAACGCTCCTGAGACAGCAGGGCACATAGAGTGCCTCGGTCTCATGGCTTCCCCCAAGGGGACGATATCATCGATACCAGTGGTGACGTCGAGAGACCCTACGAGCAAGCTCAGCCACGAGGCAGCCATAGGGGTCATAGCCCAGGAGGAGATAGAGTATCTGATGAGCAAGGGCTTCTCGGAGGATGAGGCGAGAGCGATCATAATAAGAGGATTCATGAGCGTAGACGCTCCAGGCCTGCCGCTGAGCGTGAAGAAGGAAATAGAGAGGCTGACAGCGCTCATAGCCTCAGGGGGTGCGCTCTGAGCTCTTGAGCTACGAGCGCTGGCTAGAGCTTCTGAGAGAGCTCGCTAGAGCATCCGGCTCCGAGGATAGCCTAGAGTGGGACGCGACCCCGCTCGACGGACTCCTGATAACCATAGACGGCTACGCTTCCTCAGCCTCCAAGCTACCGTGGATGAGCTGGAGCGACTGGGGCTGGAAAGCCGCTGTAGCCGCTATAGCCGACGTAGCCGCGGCTGGGGGCAAGCCTCTAGCTATAGCTTACAGCATCGGGGTCGCGTCGCCCGACGAAGCTCGAGAGATAGCCGAGGGCGTGGGGGATGCCGCGAGATGGGCTGGAGTCCGTGTTGCCAAGTCGGACACGAATCTCTCTAGGGGAGACAGGTGGATAGACGTAGCTGTAGTAGGCCGCGCTCAGAGACCAGTCTCCAGGAGTGGAGCTAGACCGGGAGACCTCCTAGTCCAAGTGGGGGCTCTGGGCTACGGTCTCCTAGCCTCTCTAGCTCTATCCGGTCGCGTGAGCGTGAGCGAGGTCTCCGCAGCTGTGGAGTACTCTAGGAGGCCTAGGCCCCCAATAGCTCTAGGCTCTAGTATAGGAGAGTGTGGAGCGAGCGCGTCCACAGATAACAGCGATGGGTGGGTTGCATCGCTCTACTCTATATCAGACGCTAGTAGAGTCAAGATAGTGCTGGAGAGAGCTCTAGTAGACGAGAGGGTGGCAGTGGAAGCCGAGAAGCTGGGGCTCTCTCTAGAAGAGCTTCTCTACAGCGCTGAAGACTACAACATGGCCGTAGTAGCCTCCCCGAGAGCAGCCGAGTGCCTCCTAGAAGCCTGCGTGAGAGAGGGGGTAGAGTACTGCGGAGTCGTGGGCAGAGTAGAGGAGGGGAGAGGAGTCTACCTAGAGAGCAGGCTACTTCCCCGAGAGGGCTGGGCGTGGTTCTAGCAGAGAGCTCTCCCGCTCTCGTCGACCACCTCTAGCTTCAGCTTCTTAGCGGTACTACAGAGGTTCTCTAGAGCGACTACAGCCTCGAGCCCTCCTTCTCCTCTCAGCTCTACTATATCCTTGCCTACACGTCTAGCCACGACTCTAGCCATGGCTCAGCTATCTCCTTCTCGATAGTTGGAGAACTTTGTTTATTATGCCGGGGTTCTTTATCCTGCCTATCTCGCTTAAAGGCACGTACTCTGGGAGAGAGTACCTTGTGTGAGTGAGTTCGGCAACCATGTTTCTAGCTTTGAGACTCCCGAGGATCCTCCTCAGCCTGTCTTCTCCAACTATCCCGGCGAAGACGGCCTTGAGCTCTCTCCAAGACAGAGGCCTCTCCGCCTTCTTGAGAGCTAGGAGGACTAGCTTCTCTATGTCCTCGTCTACTAGAGCTGTGACTATCGATATGTCTCCCATGTCGACCTCGTTCTTGAGCCCGCCGTACTCGCTCATAATGGATTCTCTAAGCTTCCTCACTAGCTCAACATCTTCCTCTCTATGCCTCTGCACGGGAAACTCACCCGAGGATGTATTAGGAGCGACACATATATAAGCGTTTACACAAGAGCGTTCTATCTACTCAGCTAGTAGCTTTTTCAAGTCTACGCTATTACTCTCTACTCACTCCGTCTCGAGAGCTATCCCGGGTTATCGGGACAGCCTGAGTGCTCAGAGAAGCCCGCTGGAAGACTGGCTCCGGCCTAGGAGCCGTGCTCAGCTAGCTATGCTCTCCTCTGCTCTAGACAGCTTGTAGCCGTTGTTTCTAAACGCTAGGAGAGACTCGAGGTCTTTGACCAGGCTGTTCTTGAGTATGCTCAAGAGCCTTCTCTCTATCTGGTCCTCCTCGCTGTCTCCGAGCACTGAGAGCCTGTACTCTATCCAGCTTATATCCGAGAGTATCCTCTTAACCTGGTCGTCAACGACTACGCTCAAGCTTCTAGCAAGCCTCTCCCCCAAGCTCGACCCCTCGTCTTCAAGGCTCTCCCAGAGCTTAACCTCAGCGAGCCCGAGTGAGACCCCCGTCTAACCAATCTCGAAAGCTGGGGGGTTGGGGAGCGCGCTTATAGCTTTCACTCAAGCGCCTTGGCGATCTCGAGGAGGCTGGAGTGCTGTTGGGCGGGGTTGCTGACTGGGAGAGTCTCTCTGTGGAAGCGCATAGAGCCTATGCTGGCAAGATAGAGGTTCTAGTCAGAGTCCCCGTGGAGTCCCCCAGAGACCTCTCTCTCTGGTATACCCCGGGGGTGGCTGGGCCTGCTCGGAGGATCCTCGAGAACCCCGATGAGAGCTTTGAGCTCACTTGGAGATGGAACACTGTAGCAGTGGTCAGCGACGGCTCTCGCGTACTAGGCTTGGGCGACGTGGGGGCTGAGGCGGCTCTCCCGGTTATGGAGGGTAAGGCTCTCCTCTTCAAGCTCCTAGGGGGAGTGGATGCTATCCCCATCGTGGTGAGGGAGAGAGACGCTGGCAGGCTAGCCTACATAGTCAAGAGCTTAGAGCCGAGCTTCGGGGGTGTCAACCTAGAGGACGTAGAGTCCCCGAAGTGCTTCTGGCTCCTCGAGGAGCTCGAGAAGACTCTCAGGATACCGGTATGGCACGACGACCAGCAGGGGACGGCTCTAGTCGTCATAGCGGGGCTACTCAACGCTCTAAAGCTGGTCGGCAAGAAGCTCTCCTCATCTAAGATAGTGTTGTTTGGAGCCGGGGCGTCGAACATCGGGACCTACAGGTACCTCAAGGCTCTCGGAGCCAGCCCCAAGAGGATCGTGGTCATCGACTCGAGAGGAGTACTGAGACCGAGCAGGGAGGACGCGGCTGAGATGGCTCGAAGCAACCCCTGGAAGTACAGAGTGGCTCTTGAGACGGACCCGGTGGAGGAGAGGCTGGAGGACGCGTTCGGGGGAGCGGACGTCCTGATAGCGGCTTCGAGACCGGGACCCGGGGTCGTCAAGAAAGAGTGGGTTAGACTGATGGCGGACAACGCCATAGTCTTCGCTCTAGCAAACCCCACTCCCGAGATATGGCCTTGGGAGGCTAGAGAAGCCGGGGCTAGAGTAGTAGCCACGGGTAGGAGCGATTTACCGAACCAGATCAACAACAGCCTCGGGTTCCCCGCTGTCTTCCGGGGAGCTCTTTCAGCGAGAGCCACGAGGATAACGGACTCTATGGTGATAGCCGCGGCTGAGGCTCTAGCAGCCTACACTGAGGAGACAGGGCTCTCGGAGAATAGGATAGTCCCCTCTATGCTCGAGAGCGAGGCCTACGTGAGAGAGGCTCTGGCTGTCGCTGTGAGAGCGCTGGAGGAGGGGGTTGCTAGAAGAAGGCTATCGCGCTCTGAGCTAGAGCGCGAGATAAGAGAGCTGGTGGAGAGACCCAGGAGAGTCGCGGCCGCTCTCTCCTCGAGGGGGCTGGCGGTAGGGCATGGCGGAGAGCGGGTTTAGAGACCTGGAGAGAGCTCTATTCGAGCTAGTCGCGGAGACTGCTGTGAAGCTACCTGGAGACGTTGAGGAAGCCATCAGGAGAGCTGCTGCGCTAGAGGAGCGGGAAGTCGCTAGAGTGGTTTACAGAGCGTACCTGGACAACGTGGAGGTAGCGCGCTCGAGAAGACTCCCCCTCTGCCAGGACACGGGGGTCCCCGAGTTCTTCCTATGGCTAGGAGAGAGGTTCCCCCACAAGAGAGCCCTCTTGAGAGCAGTCGAGAGAGCAGTGGCTAGAGCAGTGGAGGAAGGCTACCTGAGGCTCAACTCGAGAGACCCGGTTACGTGGGCTCCCCTCAAGCCCTCGAGAGCCTCGGGCTTCCCCCTGGTCCACGTAGTCGACATAATCGAGGGCTATAGCGGAGCAGATCTAGCGCTGTACCTAGCCGGAGGAGGGGCTTCTAGAGCCTCTCTAGCTACAGTCCTAGACCCTTCTAGCTCACTCGAGGATGTAGCTGAACTCGTGGCAGAGGCTATAGTAGAGAGAGCCTCTAGAGCCTGCCCCCCGCTCGTGGTAGGCGTGGGGCTAGCTTCAACCATAGAGTCTGCTGCTCTCAACTCCAAGCTGGCTCTCCTCAGACCGCTCGGCTCTAGGAGCGAGAGGAGAGACCTCGCCGCTCTAGAGGAGGCCGTGGTGGAGACCGGGAACGCTCTAGGCCTGGGGCCTCAGAGCCTCGGGGGCGCTGTGACCGTCCTAGACGCTCACGTTGTAGCGAGCTCTGCTCACCCCTCGGCTCTAGCTGTCGCTGTGAGCTTTTCCTGCTGGGCTCTCCGCAGGTCTAGAGCCAGAGTGAGCGAGAACCTGGAGGTAGAGGTGGTCCCCTACGTCTACGGTGGAGTCTAGGAGAGTCTTGTCGAGCCCCCTCGACTCGAGCTCACTGAGGGGGCTTAGAGCCGGAGACGTCTTCTACGTAACGGGGCTGGTGTTGACTGCTAGAGATAAGGCTCACGAGAGGCTAGTCTTGGAGAAGAAGCCTCTACCCGTGGATGCTCGAGGGCTAGCTGTCATGCACGCTGGGCCCGTGGTCGTAGAGAGAGGGGGCTCGCTAGCGTGCCTCTCTCTCGGGCCGACTACGAGCGCTAGATTCGAGAACCTCATACCGGAGTTCGTGGAGACGACGGGAGCCAAGCTGGTCATAGGGAAGGGGGGAGTTAGCAGGAGAGTCTCGGAGGCTCTGAGAGAGCTGGGAGCAGTCTACGCAGTGTACCCCGGGGGCTGCGGAGCGCTGGGAGCTCTCGCTGTAGAGGAGGTCCTGGGGTCCTACTGGGCGGACCTGGGGCCTGCTGAGACCGTGTGGTTGCTCAGAGTGAGGAGCCTGGGGCCTCTGATAGCAGCGACCGACCTAGCCGGAGGGAATCTGGTCGAGGACGTGCTAGACTCTGCTAGAGCCTCTCGCCGCCTCGCGAGGAGGGGTTAGGAGAGCGACCACTGCGCCCACGGCTAGTAGTGGTGTGAGGAGCAAGCCGGCTGTAGCGTAGTCTCCTAGAGCGTCTCTAGCCCCGTTTAGGAGCAGGTTTCCTAGCAACGCGCCTGCCCCGTATGCTGTGAACACGTAGCCGTACACTCTGTGGTAGCTCTCGACCCCGAAGACCGCTCTAGTGGCCCCCGAGGATATGGCTAACCACCCACCCAGAGTAGCCCATAGAGCGGAGTACGCTACAGCGTACACTACGAGAGAAGAACTGCCGAGATAGAATGCTACTAGAGCGGCTCCCGCTAGAGAGTAGGCTATCACTGCTGCTCTCGATACCCCGAGCTTGTCTACGAGGAGCCCGAAGAGAGGCCTGCCCGCGGCGTTGAAGACGCTGAAGACTGAGACCGCTACTGTCAGAGCTCTCGAGGCCTCCTCGAGGCTCAGCCCCGCTCTCTCAGCTACCTCGAGCCCGGCTGATTTGGAGACGCCCACTGTCGAGAGCCCCACAGCTGTCCCCAAGCAGAAGAGTAGCCATAGAGAGGCCAGGTCTCTGGCTGTCGCTGGAGAGCCTCCCGCGGTAGGCTTCTCCGCGACTGGGGGGAAGTCTATCACAACGCTGGCTGAAGCTATCACAGCGAAGACCGCCAGGCCTAGAGCTCTCAGAGCCCAGGCGAGGCCAAGGTTCTCGACTAGGAGGTCTATGAGGGGGCCTGAGATGAGGGGGGAGAGGCCGAAGCCCGATATAGCGAGACCTGAGGCGAAGCCGCTCTTCTCGGGGAACCACTTGACCGCGGCTGAGACGACTACGCTGAAGGCGAGCCCGCTACCCAGGCCTCCGAGGACCCCGTAGGGAGCAGCGAACTCCAGAGGGGTTTCTGCTAGAGAGCTGAGAGTCCACGCTAGGAGTAGTAGAGAGCCTCCAGCGAGCAGAGTCTTCTTAGCTCCAAGAGCCTCGCTCGCCCGCCCCCCGGCCATCACTGAGAGAGAGTAGACTGCTAGGAAGACCGTGTAGCCAGCCTGCAGCTCTAGAGCCGAGAGCTCTCTCTCAGCTGTCTCGGAGAAGAACTCCTCTAGGTGGACTCTTAGAACGCTGTAAGCGTAGACTACTCCAAGGCATAGAGTGACAGCGAAGCCTGCCACCAGATGCTTCCACCTACTGGCGCTCACCACTGGCCACCTAGAGGAGCCATATCGCAGCGTAGAGAGCCAGGCATGCTGTCGTGTTAGCTATGTTGAAAGGCAGAGCTGTTTTAGTGAAGCCAGCGAATGACACGCTGACCCCCTCTCTCTCCAGGATCCTCACGGCGACCACGTTGGCTCCGCTACCTATGTAGGTCCAGCCTCCTCCAGCTGTCAGCCCGGCTAGAACCCCCCAGGCTAGAGTAACGGGGTCTGCTCCCACTCTAGCGGCTAGGCTGTCCGCTACAGGGAGTAGCGTCAGTGTGACCGGGATGTTCTCTATTAGAGAGGAGAGAGCCGCTGAGACCAGGAAGACTAGAACGCCTAGAGAGACCAGGCTCTCCCCGGCTAGGCCGACCGCTGCCTCTGCCACAGCGTCGGTCACACTGTGCTTCTTCAGAGAGCCGCTGAGAATGAATACCGATGAGAGGAAGACCGGTAGCCTGAGGTCGAGCCCTTTCTCGATAACCTCTCTAACGCTCTCTCTATCCCCGTGGAGAACAAGACGAGTGGCGATAATGCCAGATAGGGATACTGCTGCCGCTAGACTCATAGGTATCTCAAGCTCTTTCCTCAAGCTCAGGAGAGAGACCTTCACTAGGAGGAATAGGAGAGCTTCTACAGCGAAAACTCTATCTAGCCTGCTTCCGTCATCGCCTCCGGCTCTCAGCGCGCTCGCCATCCTGAAGTTCGAGAACGTGTAGACAGCTAGAGCTAAGACCATAGAGGCTATGGTTATGAAGAACATCGATGGCCTGCCCTTGTAGACTATGAAGTCTAGGAAGCCTAGGTCGTAGTGCCCTGCCGTTATGATAGCCGGGGGGTCTCCTATCATGGTCGCTGAGCCAGCCATCCCCGAGGCTAGAGCGATACCTATGACTAGAGGAGCAGGGCTAATCGAGAGAGCTCTAGCAAGCGCTAGAGCCACGGGAGCGAAGACGAGCACTGTAACAGCGTTCTCTAGAGCCAGACTGAGAACGCCTGCTGCTAGAGTGATTGAGTAAGCCAGCAGAACGGGGCTCTCCACTCTCCTAGCTAGGCTTAGAGCAACCCATCTGGCTAGACCGGAGACCTCTAGAACGACGCTGTAGAAGCTCATTAGAACAACGAGACCCACAACATCCCAGTCGATGAAGCCCGCTGCCTCGCTCAAGCCGACTGCTCCCACGAGCAAGAGCACAGCGACTCCGAGAGCCCCGGCTACTGCTCTATCGAGAACGCCGAAAGCTATGGCGGCGATGACGCCAGCAAACACAGCGGAGCAAACTAAGCCGTATGCATCCATCTCCAGCAATGCCCCAGCACGAGACCCCCGCCTAAACCCTAAGTAGGTAGAGCGCTGGAAAACTAGGAGAAAAAGGTGGGATACAGCGAAGCTCGGAACACTTTAATAGCCCTCAAGCTAGAAGCAAGAACACGAGCCGGGGTCGCCTAGCCTGGCTAGGGCGCCGGCCTGCTAAGCCGGTGGGGCCATCGCCCCGCGCGGGTTCAAATCCCGCCCCCGGCGCCACTAGAAGCTTGTCCTCGAGTAGCTCGGTTTAGCGAGCGAGCCTTAGCAGAGCTGTAGCCGAGACGAGAACAACCCTTCAGGCCGCTGGGGCGACTGCTGTAGCGATGGCGTGCTCGTAGACGGGCTTGGCTGAGCCAGCTTTCTGTAGAAAAGAATTTTAGCTGCCAATATTGCTAGCATAATTGAGGTGTTCGCGCTGGCAATCAGTCAGCAAGCCGGTCTAGAAGAGGCTAGGCTATTCGGGGTAGTCGGGGCAATGTTATTGCTTCTGAGCTACTTCTTGATACTCGTCCCCTACATCGGAGCATTTCTGTGCCTCGTAGCCTGGGTTGTTGCCATCGTGCTACTAGTTCTCGCTTTTCGGAGAATCTCGGAGCTTTACGGCAGACCGGATATATTCAAGAACGTTTTGATATGGATAGGGCTGAGCATACTCGCATCTATCTTTGTGGTGTTTGTTGCGATCATCGCTCTCGTAGTAGTCTTCGCTTTATTCGCGACAGCGGGCGGTATCGAGGAGTTAACTGGTGTCGGGATCGCTGCGCTAGCGCTACTCCTCCTATTCCTCATAGCCGGCTGGGTTGTCTTCGTGGCTTCAGCCTTCTTCTTCTACAAGGCTACCGCGGCCACAGCTGAGGTCACGAGCAATGACGTCTTCAAGCTAGCCGGGCTCGCTTACCTAGCCGGAGCAGTCCTCGCAGTAGTGCTGATCGGCTCTCTCGTATTGTTTATAGCCGAGATACTACTAGTAGTGGCGTTCTTCACGCTAAAGCCGACCCAGCCGCAGCCCGGCCCCTCCGAGAGCCCTGCTATCCAGCTCTAGCAGTCTAGGCGCTGAGAGAGTCTGCTCTCTCCTCCTCCTAGCTTCTTCTCTTAGCTCTAAGCGGGCTAGCTCGGTAGCTTTAGGGGAGCCCCGGGGGGAGGAGTTATAGAAGCACGCTGGGACTCTGCTCGGAGGAGGCCTCGGCGAGCTCTCTGAGAGGGGAGAAGAGGCCTGGTGAGCACATTATCTAGGGCGAGCGGTTGAGCCGTAGAGCTAGGCTCTGGAGGAGCCTAGAGGGGTCTCTTGTCGAGTGCCTTGTCTGCGAGAGAAGATGCAGGCTTCCCGAGGGAGGAGTAGGGATATGCGGGAGCTACGTGAATAGAGGCGGCGAGCTAGAGCACTTCGGCTACGGTAGGCTTAGCGCTATCGAGAGTAGACCCATAGAGGTCAAGCCTCTATTCCACTACTGGCCTAACAGCACTGCTCTCACCTACTCTACATACGGGTGCAACTTCTACTGCCCCTGGTGCCAGAATCACCACTTGAGCTTCAGGAGGCCTCGGGAGAGCGATGCCGTGGTGCCTCCTGAAGAACTCGTGGAGCTCGCTCTAGCTAGCGGAGATGAGGGCCTATCAGCTAGCTTCAACGAGCCCACGGTAAACCTGGACTACGTCGTAGACGCCACGGAGGAGGCGGTCAGGAGAGGACTGTACTCTATGGTCGTAACCAACGGGTACATGACGCTCGAGGCAGTGAAGACTCTCGTCGAAGCGGGAGTCGACGGGTGGAGCATAGACATCAAGGGGTGCCCGGGGATGAGGAGAGCTCTAGCCACAGTAGACCACTCGCTAGTCTTCAGGAACGCCAGACTGATCCTAGACCTCGGGGGGCACGTGGAGATGGTTTACCTAGTCGTGACGAACACCAACGACTTCGATGAGTGCATCGAGTGGATCCTGGGGAAGCACGCTGATAGCCTGGGGCCAGACGTGCCTCTACACGTGAACAGATACTACCCAGCTAGAGTCTGGAGAGAGCCGCCCACGCCTCTCTCGAAGCTACTCGAGGTCAGAGAGAGAGCGAGAAGAGCCGGGCTAGGCTACGTGTACGTGGGCAACGTGGGAGACCCCAGGCTCGAGTCTACACTCTGCCCGAGGTGCGGGAAGACTCTCATAGAGAGGAGAGGCTACAGAGTGAGGTCCTTCACTCTCGAGAAGAGCCCAGACGGGAGCTGGAGGTGCCCGCGCTGCGGGCTCAGAGTCCCGCTTAGAGGCGAGTACATAGCCTACAAGTAGCCAGCCTCGAGGAGACCCGAAGGCTCGCCGAGCCTCTCTCTATTTAAGGCTCAGCGTGGTGTGAGGAGTTGAAGGTGGGATAATTGACAGCCCTCTTCGCTCTGATTTGAGGCTGAAATGTATCGTGTGTGGTTCTAGCCTGGCTCCAGACCCTTGGCTCTTCAGGTGCCCTGGTTGCGGAGGGCTTCTCGAAGTCGTGCTCCCTCGCGGAGGCTCGAGTGAGTGGAGGCCTCTTGAGAGAAGGCGTGGTGTGTGGAGGTACTGGAGTCTCCTCCCGGTAGCTCGAGGAGTAGAGCCTGTGAGCTTGGGCGAGGGGGGGACTCCTCTCATCGAGCTCGCGAGAGTAGCCAGCCCCAGGGTCTACGTTAAGCTAGAGGGCTCGAACCCAACTGGTAGCTTCAAGGATAGAGGGATGACTGTGGGAGCGACTATAGCGAAGTACTCGGGAGCCGTTGCTGTAGCCGTGGCTAGCACGGGGAATACTGCTGCTTCTGCTGCTGCCTACGCTGCTAGAGCCGGGCTTAGGTGCATAGTATACCTTCCTAGAGGAGGAGTGGCTAGAGGGAAGCTTGCTCAAGCTCTGCTCCACGGAGCCGAGGTTGTGGAGGTAGAGGGGGGGTTTGATAGAGCTCTAGACGAGGTCCTCGATAGAGCGGTCTCGAGAGAGAAGGGAGTCTACCCTCTCAACTCCGTGAACCCGTGGAGGCTAGAGGGCCAGAAGACTCTAGCGTTCGAGGTATTCGAGGAGCTCGGAGAGCCTCCCGATGTCGTAGTCGTCCCGGTGGGGAATGCTGGAAACATATCGGCTATATGGAAGGGGTTCAGGGAGCTCAAGGAGCTAGGCGTCGCGAGCAAGACTCCGAGAATGCTGGGAGTCCAGGCTGAGAAAGCCGCGCCTCTAGCCACAGCCTGGGCTCGAGGAGAGCCGCGGCTAGTCCCCGTCGAGAAACCCGAAACTATAGCCTCAGCTATAAGGATCGGGAGGCCCGTGAACTGGCTCAAGGCGTGGAGAGCTCTGGAGGAGTCGCGGGGAGCGATGGTCGTCGTCAGCGACGAGGAGATACTGAGAGCCCAGAAGACTCTAGCCAGGCTCGAGGGGGTGGGCGTAGAGCCAGCTAGCGCCGCCGCTCTAGCAGGCTACCTGAAGAGCCTCGAGGAGAGGCTCGTGGACAGAGGGGAGACGGTTGTGATAGTCGCCACGGGGCACGCTCTCAAAGACCCCGACGCGATACTCTACGGGCTGGAGGTAGAGCCGGGCTGAGCGCTCAGAGCCGTTAACCCCCCGGTTAACAGGGGCTACGAGCAGTGAGACTACAGCAAAGCTATTAGGGTCCTCACAGCGATCACTCGAGCGAGCCCCTCGAGGAGGCTGGGAGAGCTTGGTCTCGACCGTCACGTGCCCCAAGTGTGGTCTCGAGAGCTCTCTCGAGTCCTTCAAGCTGGTGAGGAGCCCCTGGAGGTTCAGATTCTACACTGTGAGGATGCTCGAGTGCCCGCGTTGCGGGAGCAGGTTCAGACTCTACGAGGGGACCTCGCCTAGGGGCAGAGAGTCGGTCTTCACCATACCGAAGAGACGCTAGGAGGAGAGCTCTCCGCTGGCTAGAGCGCTCAGGCTAGCTGAGAGTATCGCTGGAGAGAGGGAGAGCCCCGAGCCCCCCACTGCTGGGGGAGGGCGCTAGGCAGCCTTTCTACGTAGCAGTAGAGAGGCTGTCGCGACCGCTAGCCCGGCTATGCTCAGCGCTAGAGCCGCGTAGGACGCGATGCTAGTAGCCGAGAGCTGGCTCCTGGTCTCTTCTAGCTCGCTCGTGAGGCTCTCTGCTCTTTTCTCGAGCTCTAGTATGGCGGCTCGCAGCTCTCCCGCTTGAGCCTCTAGAGCGCTCACTCTAGCCGCGCTCTCCTCCAGCCTCTGGCTCAGGGCCTTGTCTAGAGCGGCTAGCTGGCTTCTCAGAGCGTCCAGGTCTCTCCTGGCTGCCGCTAGCTGGCTCTCTAGGGCGCTCAACGACTCTCTGGCTTTCTCGAGCGCAGCGCTGACTCTAGCCACGTCGGCTCTAACGCTGTCGAGCTCTGCTCTGAGAGAGTCTACATGGCTCCTCAGCGTTCTCAGCGAGAGCTCTAGGGCGCTCAGCGCTGTCTCGAGAGACGCGAGTCTACTCTCTAGCAGCCGCGTTCTCTCAGCGAGACCGGCCGGGTCGTGGGGGGCTACTACCAGCCTGCTCTCGACCAGCGGCGGGTGTATCGAGACGGGGTGGAACACGCTGACGACGTGCACCCCGGGCTCCGCCAGGGGGAAGACGCCTGCCGAGCCGTAGGCGTAGGCGTGCCAGCCCGAGGGGGCAGTGATCGCTACAACAGTGGGGGGCGTCGTGGAGACCGGCGGGAACGAGAGCGTGACCGCGGCGAGCCCGGCTCTCGGAGCGTACGCTACTCTGAGATACACGTTGACCACGTCCCACGCGTCTCTAGTCATTAGCACCAGGTCTTCCTGAACTAGGGCAGTATCACGGTCTATCACGAAGTACACTGCTACGAGCACTGGCACTCTGTAGACTCTGCCCGACTCTGCGCTCGCTAGCTTCACGTAGCCAGCGTAGACTCCGGGCCTGTCTACCGAGACCAGTAGCCTCAGCGCTGCAGAGCGGCCCGGCTGTATCTCCACTCTGCTCGGCTCCACCACCCCGGAGACTCTGCGGTTGAGCGAGTGGACTTCGATGAGCTCCACCACCCCGGATGCCTCCAAGACTACTCTCTCGCCGGCCGTGTTGAGAGCGTAGAGCTCTAGAGCAACCAACCCGGGCCTGGTCACCGCGATCGCCTGGTCTCCCTCGGGGGAGAGGATGAGCACCTCAGCCGACATAGCCGAGTGGACTTGGACGAGGCCTCCTCCCTGGTCTGCTGGAGTCGCTACCGGAGGCTCCGGGACGTAGGGTCTGAGGAGTTCTTTCACGTCGTCCGGCAAGAGCCAGAGAGAGTCTATGCTCTGCGGCCTCACGTCGATAGCCGTCTGCGCGAGAGCAGCTCTCACGACCAGAGGAGACCAGGAGAGCCCCATGGACCTGTAGTAGCTCACCAGTATAGCCGCTGCTCCCGACACGAAGGGCGCAGCCATAGAGGTGCCGCTGAGGAGGTCTCCCTCTACGCCTAGAGCAGTGGGCACAGAGGAGTAGATGTAGACCCCCGGGGCGACGACGTGGGGCAGAAGCGACCCGAGAGGGCCTGGGCCCTTAGAGCTAAACCACGCGAGCACGTCGTCTCCAGGGTGGGGGGTCCCCATGTGGCTCGACGCCCCCACGCATATCACCCCCTCTGCTAGGCATAGAGCGTTGACCATGTTCAGCCCGTAGGCGTTGCCCGCAGCGACCACGACTATCTTGCCTCGCCTCACCGCTTCCTCGAGGACGTCTATGATGGCTAGCCTCACTGCTCCCTCCTTGATCGCGTGCTGAAGCCACGGCGGGGCTATGAAGCCTAGGCTCAGGTTGATCACGTCAGCCTCGTCTCCGGTCTCGGGGACCCCGTCGGGGCCCAGGAGCGCTAGCGCTATCCCAGCGATTACTATCGACTCGTAGGTGTAGAGGCAGCCCAGCTCCTCGGAGAACACTATGATGTCGTAGATGTCGACTCCGGGAGCCACCCCCCGGTAGGCGGGGTGCTGGCTGGCGATGATGCCAGCCACGTGGGTCCCGTGGACTCCCCCCTCGTGGAAGCCTGTTCTGAAGCCGCAGTAGTCTACCACGCCCGTCCTCGTGGCGTCCGCCTCCCACTTGACGACGCTAGCTCCGCCTCTGACTAGCCACGGGTGGCTGTTCTCGACGCCCGTGTCTACGACGGCTACCCTGACGCCGCTCCCGTCGAACCCCATGCTCCAAGCGATGGGGGCTCCTATGCTTGGAGCGCCCGCGCTGAGATACGGCTCTAACGCCGCGGGGGGCCTCAGGGGTCTCACGAGTCCGAGGACTCTGTCCTGGTAGACTCTGAAGCCTAGAGACTTGAGGAGAGCCTCGGTGAGCTCGTCAGCCTCAACCACTGCTCCTCCGAGCAGCTCGAACCTCTCGAGAACCCTGCCTCCTCTAAGCTCGACTAGCTCGAGAGCTCTCTCGAGGCCAGCGCTCCCCAGCACTATGAGCCTGCGGGAGCCCCCGCTGGGCTCCTCTCGGAGGAACGCTCGCAGCTCCTCTCTACCGAGCCAGCTCTCGCTCGCAGCAGCCACAGGGGGCAGGGAGGCGGCCACGACGGCTAGGAGCAGGAGCGCTGATAGGAGAGCTCTGAGCACGCCAGAGCCACCTCAGGCTACCTCGCTGGAAGACCAACGGCTTTATCTGAGAGCCCGGCACACGGGGCTCGCGCTGTGAGCCCCCTGGAGGATAGCCGAGCCCGGCTCGGGCACGCTGCCCCCGAGATGCTCTCTACTCGCAGAAGCCCGGATGCCGTGGAGAGCCTTAAAGCCGCAGAGCATCACTGCCAACGGGGGGCTCGCTGCCGCCTACGAGGTCGCTTCGCTAGAAGGCGGTAGTCATGCGCGAGGTCTGCCTCACAGAGATAGCGGGCATCGTCAGCGAGCTCAAGAGAAGGGTAGGAGAGCATCGGGACAAGTTGGCGAAGAGCGAGACGCTGGTTCGGTACGTTCTCGTAGACCCACTGCTGAGGTCCCTAGGCTGGGACCTAGAGAACCCCGAGGAGGTGGAGCCGGATTACGGCGTAGAGGGCGGCAGGGTGGATTATGCTCTTAAACGTGGCGGGAGGCCGAGAGCCTTCATCGAGGTGGTGCGTTTAGGCGGGATAACGGAGAAGGTCATCGAAGAGAAGCTGAGGCACTCCTCCCGAGCCGGAGTAAGGTACGCGATCGTAACTGACGGGGACACGTGGGTCGTGCTCGACGCGCTAAGAGAGGCTTCTCTGAGAGAGAGGGAGGTATGTAGATGGAGTATAGTAGAAGAAGACCCAGAGGTCGTGGCGCTCAAATCGCTCACCATAGCTAACACCAAGGCTCTAGGAGTCGTGCTCGAGGTCCGGGCTGCGGGCACGCTCGGAGCCGGGAGGCTCAAGGGGCCTCTTAACTCGAAGAAGGCTGAGTACCTGGTTTTGAAGACGCTCTTCGAGTCGAGCAAGCCTATGAGTAGAAGAGAGATAATCGATAGGGTGAGCCAGCTGGTAGAGCTAGCCGAGACAGACTTGGAGAAGACGAAGAGCGGCATCGCGAGATGGAAGTCTCACATAAGGTGGGCCATATGGCGCCTCAAGTCGGGAAACTACATAAGACGCGTCGACAAGGACCAGTACGCCATAAGCGAGAACGGGAGACTATACCTCAGAAGGCTAGAGAAGGAGATCCTCGAGCAAGACTAGGACAACCCCACAAGCCTGTAACGCAGAGCCCCCACAGGCTCCCACCCGGCTCTCCTCACCGGGTCTCTAATCGCCAAGAGCCCAGGCTTGCCCGTCGAGACCCCGTAGACCACGTAGAGCCAGCACTTCTCGCCCGCCCTCCTCCCGAACTCGTACTCAGCCTCGGTCAGCTCGACCTCGATATCGAGCCCCCCGCGCCCCTTCACCCCCATGTATCTCTCTTCACCCGCCCTCGGGTCAACGCTTCTAATACCGTATTGCCCTTCTCTGCCCGCGTCTTCGGGTACTCGAGGACCACTTTGAGGAATACGCACGCTACAAGAAGCCATTCTACGGCGGCAAGTTCCTCCAAGCCTAGCCTGACCACTTCGAGAGGAATGCTCCCGATGCCGGCTAGGGAGTCTAGGAGCCTGACTTTGGAGGCTCGTGCTCTGGTCTTCGTCGAGGCGGAGGGTCTCCGGGGCTGACTATAACGCTTTATAGCATGCACCGTGGTGTTAAAGTGGTATCGCTGGGTTTGCGTGCTGCTGGAGGGCTGTGTTTTGGGCTCTGGAGCGTTGAGCCTCCCGAGGGCTCTGATGGCTGCAGTGCTGGCGGCTGCTGCGCTGGTCTCCGTGCTAGCCGGGGTTTTCGCGTACAGGTTCGAGAAGGGGGTTGTCGAGATCGCGCCCCCCGTGGTCTGGTTCGAGGACCCGGGGTACGGCGGCGTCGAGGTGGAGCTCTACAGGCACAAGACGTACGCTGTGGTGAGAGTCTCTCTGAGAGAAGCTGGCTTGAGGCTACTCGAGAGGTCCGGGGTCGCTTTGGACCTCACTAACCCCGATATCGCGAGAGGGTACTTCACGGAGCTGGTTTGGATAGGGTGCTTCTATAGCTATACGAGCGATGGAGTCGGGATATACGTCACAGGCAACCCTTCTCTGAATGGCTATTCTGGCTGCCTGCTAGCCTACAGGGATAGAGTGTACCCGCTGAATACGACCGTGTCCTTCCTGATGAAGACGGACGACGGGGGCTCTCCTATAGACGGCATCAGGGGGGTGGTCTTCTTGAACAGCGCCAACCGCTACTACTACATGGCTGGAATCAAGAACAACGGCACGGGCTGGTTCTTCGGGATATACAAGTACACTGGAGCCACTCGACGCGAGCCCGGAGGGCCCGTGCCCCCGACACTGTACGACGTCAGGATCCCCGCTAGAGTAACTGGGGTCTGGTTCGTCATATCGCTACAGCTCCTAGCTCGCCCCGACGGCTCGCTCCACATCAGAGCGTGGCTCTACAACATGACGGGGGGAGGGAGGCTGGTCGCCTCAATCGAGGCTGTTGACGCGAGACCTATTCAGGGCTTGGACACGTTCGGTCTAGGAGTCTACCAGATCAGGAACAGGCCCTCGGCGGTCTTCAGGATGGTTGGGTGGAGCTCTTCTCTCGAAGTCTTGATAGTCAGGGGTCTGGCTTACTGCTGCGATGTCTACGTCTACGACTCGGCTGGGAGGCTCGTGGGCTGGAGTCACGTCGACGAGACAGGGGTAGCTAGAGTGTTCTTGGAGAACAGTGCTCTAGCGGACGCCATGGTTAGAGTGGTTTGCGACGGCTACGAGTACTCCGTGCACTCGAGTGTGTTACTTGGTGGAGACGTCTACGAGCTCTATCTGCGCTTCGAAGGACCCATACTCGACGTTTACTCGAGTCTAAGCGCTCCCTTCGTCGGCAAGCTGGTAATAATGGGGGCTTACTGCACGAGACCCATATACTTTATAGAGTTGACTTTAACCAATCAGACTCACGTAGCTAGAGAAGCTAGAATCTACTGGGTAAGCGGAGGCCTCGTCATCGACCCCTCGGAGACAGAGCCTCTACTCTTCAAGCCAGCCCCCGGTGCTAGAGCCGGGAGAGTCTTGATGACTGCTGAGACGTACGTGCTAGCTACCTGCACACTCTACCTAGAGCTACACTACAACTACTCGAGCGCGAGCGTCTACGGAGCCCTAGAGGCTCTAGTAGAGCTGAGCTCTGGCTGAGCTACGGCGCGTCTGAGGAGCTCTCGCTCTGCTATGGTGAAGGCGGGAGAGAGCCGGGGGTTGCTGAGCTCGCGAGAGTGGGTTGCGCTCGGGCCGGCTTTAGCGTGAAGAACGCTACTAGCAACAACATCATGGCTATCGTGGATATTACGTTATGCCCGAGTAGCACTATCGGGAGTACTGCTCCAGCGACGTATGCGAGTCCGGATAGCTTGAAGACGCTGTTGCCCGTGAGCTCCGCTGTGGCCGCTACAGCCTTGTAGAAGAAGAAGGCTGCGGCTACCCCAGTGGCCCAGCCGAGCAGGTAGGGGAGCAGTGTCGCCGCGGTGGCGCTAGCGCCAGCGGGCTCTCCGCCATCTCTCAGCGTCGGAAAGAGGCCTAGAACGAGGAGCAGAGCGAGGCTCTCGACAGCGCCCGCTAGAAGGCTTAACGTGATCGACGCTACCGTGTTCCTGAGTATGTCGGGTCTACCGTAGAGCCTCGAGATCTCCCAGAAAGCCAGAACTAGTAGCACAGTACCTGCAACCACGACTCCGAGGCCTAGAAGGAGACCGATGCGGGGAGCGATGGCTAGAAAGCCTCCGAGGAGGATTAGCGCCACCCCGGCTATTCCGAGCACTCTAGCCTCCTCGAGGCCAGCCTGCCGGCGGGCTGTCAGAGCCCTCGCCCGGCTCGCGTTAGCGCCGCACTCGCCTATATCTCTTCTCCGTCGCATCTTCAGAGCGGGGTTCTCGGGAGGTCTAGTAGCTCTCCTAGAGCGTGGCCTACGATGTAGGCTACTACTATGGTCGTAGCCATCACCGCAAGAGTTTCCGCCAGGTCTCTCGCGTAGTCAGTGTTCTTGATGATGCTAGAATACAGAGTGAAGGACGCGACTAGAGCCGTGGCCACGGCTAGGGAGGCTACTAGTGCTGCGAGCACGCTGTCTAGGAGCAAGTAGGGTGCTGTCAGGAGAGCGACCACTATGATGTAGGATAGCCCTGTGACTATAGCTGAGGCTAGAGGGCTTACTCTGCCCTCTGCTTCGTGCTTTGCTTGAGCGTACGCGGCTCCCGACATAGAGAGAGCGGCAGCGACCCCTACTACTAGCCCTGCTAGGCCTGCTGCCTCAGTGCTAGCCGTCGCTCCCAGGAACCCTGCGAAGACCCCGGTCAGCTCTACTATCGAGTCCGCTACTCCTAGGGCCACGAAGCCGAGGTACCTCACTATCTTCTCCTCTCTGGCTATAGCTCTAACCCAGGCCTCCTCGTGCTCCTCCTCGTCTCTCACGATCTCCTCGAGCTTGCTCCTCGCGCTCTCCGGCAGCATCTCGGCTACTGCTCTGTACCCTCTAGTAGCCTCTCTCTCGCTCCTCTCGAGAAGCCTGAGAGCGAAGACTAGACCCAGGAGTCTGCGAGACAGCAGGACTAGGCCGACCTTGACCCTATCAACGCTCCCGCAGTCTCCGCCAGCTAGACTCCTCCAGAACTCGTAGTGAGCAAGCTCTCTCTCAGCAGCTCTAGCTAGAGCCTCTCTAAGCTCCGGGTCTCTCTCTACGCGAGAGAGCTCCCGGTAGACAGTGTAGGCATTGAGCTCGTCGCGGCAAAACCTGAACGCCAGCCTCTCGAGCTGCCCACCGCTCACCAGCACCACACCCGGGAGAACGCTCCAGCCCTCCCCGGGGGGCTCCCCCAGAGTGGCCGTTAAAGATTTATTAGACCCACAAGCCGCAGGAGCTGATGGGGGCCCGTCGTCTAGCCTGGCAGGACGCCGCCCTGACACGGCGGAGGTCCGGGGTTCAAGTCCCCGCGGGCCCACCAGGCTTCGCTCTAGCCGCTCTGAGCGCCTTGATGTCTGCTGGGATGACTACTATGCTCCCGTCTCTCAGCACGAAGACCTCGAGGGGCTTCTCTATCCTCCCGCTATCTCCTCCCAGAGCTCTGAAGACTTCCTCTAGCTCGGGAAGGGGGGTTTTGAGCCTCACTCTGTGCTCGTTCCCTCTCTCGAGAACCCTCCTCGAGGCCTCCTCCACTCTCTCCCCTGCTTTCAGAGTCTCCGAGAAAGCTGAAACCGCTCTTAGGTACTGTTGCAGCGTCTTTAGGGCTCTCTCAGCGTTCTTCAGAGCCCGGCTCTCGAGGATGGCTATGTTCTCTCTCGATGTCCCGAGGATTCTCGCTACCTCTCTCTGACTACGCCCCTCAGACCTCAGCTTTAGCACTTCTATCTGTCTCTTCGTGAGCTGCACTCTCCCCGCCCAGTAAACTGCTACAGTATAACAGAAGGCTTATAGCTTGTTCTGAGAAAAGCTTGAGGAAGGTGGTCGAAAGAATTGAGCCTCAACACTAGTTCACAGCAGCAGTTTACAGGAGGGGAGTGTCTAGAAGTCGAGGACCTAGTGGTCACGGTGAGAGAGAGGAGGATACTCAAGGGGGCTTCGCTACGGTATTGTGGAGGCAACGTGTTCCTCATAATAGGGCGAAACAGCTCAGGCAAGTCTACCCTGCTAAGAACAATAGCCGGACTTCTGACTCCGGAGAGGGGGAGGATACTCTACGGTGGGAGAGACTACACGAGAGAGCCCCCGTGGGTCAGGAGGTTCGCCTACGCTTCCACACCGTTCCCGCTCATCGCGAACAAGACTGTGAGGCAGACTCTAGAGTCTATAGCCAAGATCAGTAGCTCTAAGAGCCCTGAGGCGGAGGTCTTAGAGGTAGCTAAGCGGTACGAGATAGAGAGCCTCCTCGAGAGAATGCCTCACCAGCTGAGCCAGGGAGAGAGGCAGAGAGTAGGAGTAGCAGCCATAGTCTTGGCTAAGCCTAGGCTCGCTCTCTTCGACGAGCCTCTAGCCCACCTCTCTAAGACCTGGGCTCTAGCGATATCTGCTGAGATAACGAGACTCGCTAGAGAGGAGAGAGTCCCCGCTATAGTATCAACCCCTACTATAAACGATGCTTTCTTCTTCGGCGGCGATACTCTAGCCGGAGTGATGAACGACGGGAGAGTAGTCGCTGTAGACTACCTCAGCTCTCTGGTCTCGAGACCCCGGCATATAGATGTTCTCTTAGGGCTAGACTTCTACACAACGAACATAGTCGACCTCAGAGACTCGAACCCCCTAGCTCAGCACATATCGGGCCTCTGCGACTCGAGCGCTAGATACGCTTGGGCTAGCCCTCAGAGTGTAGAGATAGCGAGCGATGGCGGCGCCGAGGGAGCAGTGGAGAGAGTAGTGCTCGAAGCAGGCTTCCTCGTAGCCTACGTGAGAGTAGGGGGCAGAGTGGTGGCCGCGCGCGTCTCCGACTCGAGCCCCCCGAGGGTGGGAGACAGAGTCAGAGTCCTCTTCAGAGAAGCAGTCTGCTTCGAGGATAGCGGGAGGCTAGCTGGGTGAGCGTCGAGTGGTGAGAGTAAGCTTCACAAGCCTCCTCATCCTAGTCCCTCTCATCGTCCTGGCTTCAACCACGGCAGTGTACGCTGTATTCAGAGAGGAGCCCTGCGGTAAGCTCATAGTGGGAGCTGATAGAACAGTGCAACCGATACTAGACGAGGCCATAGACCTGCTCCTAGAAGAGAGCAGTGTCTGCAAGCCTAGAGTAGTGAGAGACTACGGGCCCACGGGGATAGTCTGGTTTAAGTTAGATAAGGCGAGCATATTCGACATCTACGGCACCATATCTGGGTACTCGCTCGCAAGAGCTCTAGACAAGGGCCTAGTTAAAGAGGAGACTCTTATCGTGCTAGGATACGCTGACCTTCTGATATACGTGAGAGAAGGGAATCCTCAGGGCGTCCAGGGCTTGAGAGACCTGGTCTTAGGCAAGAGAGGGCTGATAGTAGCCATCCCCCACCCAGACTACACTGCTGCGGGTCAGATCATTAGAGCCATACTGGAGGAAGCCGTTGACCCCGACTCGGGGAGGAGCTACTGGGAGATACTCCACGAGAGGCACACTGTAGTCTACCTGTTCACAGCACCCAAGGCTGTAGCCTACGTGAGAATGGGGTCTGCCGATGTGGGGATATCTTTCAGAACCTACTACGTTGTCAACCCGAGAGGAGTCTCAGCTGTGGAGATAGAGAAGGAGCTGAACACCTACGTGCAACCGATAGCCGTAGCTATAACTAGGTACGTCTCGAGCAGAGAGCTAGCTCAGAAGCTGATGGAGATCCTGGAGAGCGATGAGGTCAAGAAGCTTGTCGAAAAGCTGGGCTACATACCTTCAGAGAAGCTGAGAGAGCTAGCTCCCTACGCTAAAGTCTACGGGCTCGAGGGTAGAGTGAAGTGAGGAGATTCGAGCTACTCCTGATCTTCGCGGCCGTCGTCTTCCTCTTCTACATGGTAGCTCTCTTCGTAGCTCTAGGGCTCCACATGGATGTAGAGAAGTTCATCAGCATGACTAAAGAGAGGAGATTCCAGGTAGCCGCTGTGAATAGCGCTGTAGCCGCGGCGTGGGCAGCAATCATATCCATGCTGATAGCTGTCCCGATAGGCTACGGGATGTCTCGAGGGCTCATAGCCGGAGGGAGTCTTATCAACATAGTCGGCGTAACGCTACTATCCATACCGCCTGTCGGCGTAGGCATAATGATAGTAGCTCTCTTCGCCGGCCCCCTCAAGCCTCTCGACGAGACAGTCAAGGTTCTCTACACGCTGAAAGCAGTGGTCTTAGCTCAGTTCACTGTAGAGATCCCGATAATAATGATGTTCGCTAAGGAGGTCTTCGACTACGTTGACAGAGCCCCCGAGGAGACCCTGATGACTCTGGGAGCGAGCAGACTGAAAGCCTTCCTAGAGGCCACGCTACCGCCCGCTGCTCCGGGGCTACTAGCAGTCTTCATAATAGCGTACATGAGAGCTCTCGGAGAGTTCGGAGCAACCGTAGTGGTCTCAGGGCAGATCCCCGAGGAGACTGAAACGCTACCAGTGCTGATGTTCGCGGTCATGGAGAGAGGGCTGGAGTACAGCGTTGGAGTCCTAGCGATCCTGATAGTCTTAGGACTGGTCTCCACGATAGCATTCATGGCTTTGAGGAGCAAGCAGGCTAGGAGATGAGGAGTAAGAGTGTGGTGCGGCCGCCGGGATTTGAACCCGGGACCTCCGGCTTGGGAGGCCGGCGTCCTAGTCCAGGCTAGACGACGGCCGCTAGCCCAGCGATTCCCGCTTCCTCCACCACTCTCTTCTCTCCAGGTTTTTGTAGGTTTCCCCTGAGCTACCCTCTCTCCCGTCTCTTAGTTGCTTGCTTGACTTGGTTAGGCTTATTAGCCTCGTAGACTGTTCTCCTCGAGCGAGACATGCGAGGGGCTTCGCTTTGGCGGCTGTGGGTGTTAGAGCTTACGCTAGGATCTCGGAGGTCAGAGGCCCTCTCGTAGTCGTGAAGGGCGTATCTAGAGTCGCTTACGATGAGATCGTCGAGATAGAGCTCCAGAACGGTGAGAGGAGGAGAGGGAGGGTTCTAGAGGTCGCTCAAGACACTGCAGTAGTCCAGGTCTTCGAGGGCACTACGGGGATAACGAGCGTGGGCACTACCGTGAGGTTTCTCGGGAGAACACTAGAGATGCCTGTTAGCGAGGACATGCTCGGCAGGATCTTCAACCCTCTAGGAGAGCCTATAGACGGAGGCCCTCCGATAATAGCTGAGGATGTTCTAGACATAAATGGGGCTCCTCTCAACCCCGCTGTGAGAGCCTACCCTGAGGACTTCATCCAGACGGGAGTCTCGGCTATAGACGGGATGAATACACTAGTCAGGGGGCAGAAGCTCCCGATATTCAGCGGCTCCGGCTTGCCTCACAACAAGCTAGCTGCTCAGATCGCTAGGCAGGCCACGGTTAGGGGTAAGGAGGAGGAGTTCGCTGTAGTCTTCGCGGCTATAGGCATTAAGTACGATGACTTCGTCTTCTTCAGGAAGTTCTTCGAGGAGACGGGAGCTCTCAGCAGAGTAGCGATGTTCGTGAATCTAGCCAACGAGCCGGCCATGCTCAGGCTAGTCACGCCCAGAGCTGCTCTCACTCTAGCAGAGTACCTAGCTTTCGAGAGAGACATGCACGTTCTAGTCATACTAACCGATATGACGAACTACTGCGAGGCTCTTAGAGAGATAAGCGCTGCTAGAGGCGAGATACCCGGAAGGCAGGGGTACCCTGGCTACATGTACAGCGACTTAGCGAGCATATACGAGAGAGCTGGTAGAGCTCACGGAAGGAAGGGGAGCATAACGCAGATGCCTATACTCACGATGCCAAACGACGACATAACCCACCCCATCCCAGACCTGACAGGCTACATAACCGAGGGGCAGATAGTGCTGAGCAGAGAGCTCCACAACAAGGGGATATATCCGCCCATAAACGTTCTCATGAGCCTCTCCAGGCTCATGAAGGAGGGGATAGGGCCCGGAAAGACGAGAGAAGACCACGCCGAGGTCAGCAACCAGCTCTACGCAGCGTACAGTAGGGGAGTAGAGGTCAGGAGCCTGGCGGCCGTGATAGGAGAAGAGAGCCTAGGAGACATAGAGAAGAAGTATCTCAGATTTGCCGACCTATTCGAGAGGAGATTCCTGAGTCAGGGTGAGAGAGAGAATAGAGACATAGAGGAGACTCTAGGCATAGCCTGGGAGATTCTAGCGGAGCTCCCCGAAGAGGAGCTCACTAACATCAGAGAAGAATACATCAGGAAGTACCACCCGAAATACAGGAAGTAGACTTACTCCTAGGACTTAGAGGCTGACCCGGAGTGGCTGTAGACCCTAGGAGGATACTGCCTACTAAGATAAACCTGATCAAGCTGAGGAGAGAAGAGAGAACGCTGAAGAGGATAAGGAGAGTGATGGAGGAGAAGAGAGAGGTCCTCCTACACTTCATCAGGAGCTATGCTGAGGAATACAACAGATACCAGAGAGAAGTCTACGGGAGGATCGGGGAGCTCTTCAAGCAGTACTATCTAGGGCTCTCCTCCACGGGGATCGAGAGGCTAGAAGCCATACTAGCTCACATAAAGCCCACAGTCGAGGTCAGCGTCTCGACTAGAGTGCTCTTTGCTGTCAAGACGCCAGTATTCAGAGTAGACGAGAGAACCATCCAGCAACCACATCTACCTGCTGACACAGACCCCGCTCTAGTCAGGAGCTTCATACTGTTGAGAGAGCTGGTCCCCTATATGCTGAAGCTAGCTGAGTACGACCAGGCTATAAAGAGGCTGATAGAGGAGCTCAAAGATACGCAGAGGCTGATCAATGCTCTAGACTACGTGATACTCCCTAGCTACGCTCAAGCCATAAAGTACGTGAAGGGGGTCTTGGAGGAGAGGATGAGAGAAGACTTCTCTAGACTGAAGGTGATCAAGGCGGCGAGAGAGAAAGCGGGAGCAGAGGAGGAGGCTTTAGCGGCTGCTCCTACGGCAGTAGCAGAGAGAGTATGACCAGGAACACTCCCAGAGCGAACACAAACTTCAGGAAGACTCCTACGCTCTGATGCGTTATCTCATACACTACCCTATACGTTATGAAGCCTAGCCCTAAACCCAGAAGCCCTATTATTATCACGAGACCGAGGAGAGCTGAGTAGAAGCCTAGGTCTACTTCAGCACTAGGCACAATGCTTCTAAGCAAGTTGGCTGCAGCTACTAGGTCCTCTACTCCCACAGCTCTCACCCGAGAGAGATATGGCATGAAGCGATCTAGAGAGGAGAGGGCTGGTAACACAAGTAAAGATAATAGAGTCCAGGGGTAGAGCGAGATTCGGAGAGCTCTCTGCGAGTTCTGGATGGGGAGGGTTGAAAGCGCTGAGTGGTGAAGAGGACCAGGCTTCCGACGAGCCTCTAGAGCGCTCTCAAGCTAGATTATCTCCTGCTCGGTAGCGCTATTAGGCGAGGGCTGGCTGTCTATGGAGTGGCTTGTAGTCAAGGTTAGCGGGAGGCTCCTCAACCCCCCTAGCCCCCAGTGGCTCGAGGAGCTCAGGAGATCCGTCGAGGAGTCTCTAGCTAGAGTCAGGCTAGCCTTCGTCGTGGGCGGAGGGCCTCTGGCTAGAAGCTACATCCAGGCTCTAAGACCCCTAGGGGTTCCCGAGTCTCTCCTAGACTCTATCGGCGTCAAGGCCTCTAGACTTAACGCGTACGCTCTAGCGCTCTCGCTACAGCCCTACGCGTCGCTCAAGGTGCCCGAGACTGTTGAGGAGGCTGTCGAGGAGGCTAGGAGAGGCTCGGTCCCCGTAATGGGAGGACTCCAGCCGGGGCAGAGCACTAACGCTGTCTCAGTTAGCCTAGCTGAGGCTCTCCGAGCTAGAGTAGTGCTGAACCTGCTAGCCGACATCGATGGCGTCTACGTGCCTCCGCCAGGCCGCCCGGGTAGCCGTCTGGTAGAGTGGCTGACCTACGAGGAGATGGAGAAGCTTATCTCAGAGTACTCTCAGATAGCTGGAGCATACGAGCTCTTCGACCTAGTAGCTCTGAAGATAGCGGAGAGGAGCGGCGTCAAGGTCTTCTTCACCAACGGCAGAAACCCGAGAGTCATAGCGTCCTACGCTAGAGGAGAGAAGATAGCCGGAACTATGCTAGGAGCGAGTGGAGACCCCTAGAGGACTCTAGTAAGCCGAGTCTTCGAGCAACACTCTAGCTGACTGGCTGTAGCTGCGGACTCGAGCAGAGATAGTGGGAGTAGATGGAGAGCAAGGAGGCTAGACCTGACTCCCCGAGGCTTCAATCTCCTTTCTCAAAGCGTAGACTAGGTTGATGTAGTGAGGAGCGAAGAGCAGAATGTCTCTCTTCGAGATCATGCCTACAGGCTTCTTGCTCTTCTCGTCTAGAACCGGGAGGTGGCCTATGCCGTAGTAGCCCATTATCCTAGCAGCCTCCTCGAGAGGAGTATCGGCTAGAACGTATACGGGGTTCTTAGTCATGATCTCCCCTATCGTGGTCCTATCTACGTCTCCTCCTCTAGCAACAAGCCTGACTATATCCGTCTTGGTCACTATACCTAAAAGAGCTCCTCTCTCATCGACCACTACTATGCTCCCTATGTTCTTCTCCATCATTATCCTAGCAGCTTCTCTCACTGAGTGAATTGGGTGCAATACTATCAGAGGGGTTTTCATCAAGTCTCTGACAAGCGTTAACCCAGCCAAGCTGTAAGCACCAATCTAGGGTCTCGAGAAGACAAGCCTATATAGGTTCGTAGCTTACTCTAAGCCAATAAGGGATCTCGGCGCCGCATGACTCGAAAGAGCAGAGCTACTTGCTCTCATAAGGCTCCTCTTTACCTCGCACTGAGGCTATAGAGAGTTGGTAGGTTGTGCCTGCTGTTCGTTAAAGTAAAGGATTTATATGCTGATGGCTTTCTCACAATCGGTGGCTCTATGTGGAGACTAGAGCGGCTATAGAGACTCGCGGACTACAAGTCTTAATCCATGGGAAGGAGATACTCAAGAACATCAACATCAAGGTGCCTAAAGGCAGGATCACGGCGATCATGGGCCCTAGTGGTAGCGGCAAGTCTACTCTTCTCAGAGCCGTGAACAGGCTACTAGACCTAGTCGATGGAGCTGTAGTCAAGGGAGAGGTATACGTGGAGGGGGTAAACGTATACAAAGCCGACCCTTACGAGGTCAGGAGAATGATAGGGATGGTGTTCCAGGAGCCTAACCCATTCCCTCACCTCAGCATCTACGATAACGTAGCGCTACCCGCTAAAGTGAACCGAGTGGCTAGGAACAAGAAGGAGCTAGACGAGATAGTGAAGTGGGCTCTCGATAAAGCCATGCTCTGGGACGAGGTCAAGGATAGGCTGAGAGACCCCCCGTGGAGGCTCAGCGGGGGTCAGAGGCAGAGACTCTGCATAGCTAGAGCTCTAGCCATGAAGCCCAAGGTGCTACTACTAGACGAGCCGACGGCTAACATAGACCCGGTCAACACTCTGAAGATAGAGGAGGCTCTTAGAGGGCTAAGAGACGAGGGGATAACTATAGTGTTGGTTACGCACATGCCCCACCAGGCTGTGAGAGTTTCTGACTACATGATCGTCATGTACGATGGTAGAGTGGTAGAGGACGGCCCTACAGAAGAGGTCGCTATAAACCCTAAGCACGAGATCACCTTCAAGATACTGAGAGGTGAGGTGTAAATGGCTATAGTGGATAGCGCTGGCAGAGAGATACTAGAGGATTTGTGGAGGATGAAGAACCACATCCTCGAGATCCACGGTATGCTACTTGAGTGCGATAACCTAGCGGAGCTCATGGAAAGCCTGGAGGAGGCTGTGGCTGAAGCAGAGCTGATGAAGGACATGATAGCTAGAAAAGCCATGATATTCATAGCTCGATTTCAGCCACTAGGAAGAGACCTCCTTCTAGCCGAGACATCGATAAGCGTAGCCTACGACCTCTACAGGATAGCCAGGTACTTCAGAGAGATTGCTACAGCAGTAGAGCACCAAGGCTCTCTAGCGAGAGCTCTGGGAGAAGCCGAGCTGAAGGCGTTCAAGCAGTTAGGGGAGATGATCGAGTCAGCTGTATCAACGTACATCTCGTGGAAGCCTCATACCGCTAAGAGAGTGATAGAGCTAGACAATGTCTACGATAGTCTCTACAAGGGATACCTAGACCTAGTCTTGAGCAAAGAGCAGATAGACTCGAGGATAGCCATAGGGCTCCTAGTAGCCAGACACATGGAGAGAATAGCTGACCACGCGACATACATAATCAGGTCTGCTGAAAAGCTATGGAGGTCTCCGAGTCTAGGCTTCTAGCTTCTCTCCTATAGGAAGCTCTCTCTACACCTAGCGCGTAAACCAGAAATACCGCGAGCCTCCGGGGAGCGCTGGTATCGAGGGAGATTCTAGTGGGCCGAGCCGGCTTCAGGCTTAGAGTCGTAGACTCCAATAAGTGCGTTGGGTGCCAGCTATGCATGCTCGCTTGTAGCTCTCGGCTAGGCTACGCTGGCCCCGGGAAGTCCAGGATCCTAGTGAGGTCAGCGGGGGGCATTGAGAGAGGCTTCGCTGTAGTCGTTTGCAGAGCGTGCCCCGACCCTCCTTGCGCTAGAGTCTGCCCTGTGGACGCGCTCACTCTGAGAGCCGGGGGCGGGGTCGTGCTTAACGTGTCGCAATGCATAGGTTGTGGTAACTGTAGAGAAGCTTGCGACATAGGGGCTGTTCTCTGGGATGAGGAGAGCGGGAAGCCGCTGATATGTATCCACTGCGGTTACTGCGCGAGCTTCTGCCCCTACGGGGTCTTGAAGATGGTGGAGGTGGTCAGCTGAGTTGGCTGACGCTCTGAAGAGCTTATCCAGAGTTCTCTACGTTGACTTGACGAAGAAGAGGTTCTGGGTCGAAGACAGAGAGGACGTCTTCGGCAAGTGGCTGGGAGGCGTTGGAGTTGCTGTCCAGCTCTACAAGGAGGAGACTCCGAGAAGAGCCGATCCCCTCAGCCCAGACAACACTGTAGTCATCGCGGTTGGTCCGCTCACAGCCATATACCCGATGGCGTCTAAGGCTATAGCAGTCTTCAAGTCTCCTCTAAGCGGCTATGCTGCCGAATCTCACGCAGGCGGCAGAGTAGCGGCTGCTATCAGGTTCGCTGGGCTCGGAGCCATAGTGGTCAAGGGGGCTAGCGATAGGCCAGTCTACCTGGTGGTCGATGGGGAGCGGGTCAGGTTCAGGGACGCTGGAGCAGTGTGGGGAATGAAGAGCGCTGAGGCGGTCGGCAAGGTTCTCAGAGAGGCTCTACCCGGAGCCGGGCTAAGGAGCATAATGAGGATCGGGAGAGCTGGCGAGAAGCTAGTCAGGTACGCTAACGTGATGGTGGAGACCTACAGACACTTCGGGAGGATGGGGCTGGGGGCTGTCTTCGGCTCCAAGAAGCTGAAAGCGCTAGTGGTGATAGGGAGGAAGTCTCTCCGCCTACCCAACCCGAGAGAGTACAGAGAGGTCTACGCGGAGATACTCAAGCTAGCTAGAGGAGAGCCCACCAAGAAGTACCACGAGCTGGGGACAGCTGTCAACGTGCTCCCGCTAAACAAGCTAGGAGCTCTGCCAACGAGAAACTTTCAGAGAGGCTCGTTCCGGGAGGCGGAGAGCATTAGCGGAGAGAAGCTGGTAGAGTACTTGTCTAGAAGGCTCTCCTGCGTAGGCTGCCCTGTAGCCTGCATCCACCTAGCCGGAATCAGAGAGCAGTACGAGGACGAGAAGTACTTCTACAAAGTCGAGAACGTCTCCTACGACTACGAGCTAGTCTACGCTCTAGGAAGCAATCTAGAAGTCGGGGACACCGTGGGGTTGCTGAAGCTGATCAAGGCGGTAGAGGAGGAGGGCTTAGACGCTATCAGCACAGGAGTAGCTCTAGCCTGGGCCACGGAGGCTCTCGAGAGAGGCCTGGTCACGGAGAAGGAGACCATAGTTAGGCTAGAGTGGGGCAACTGGAGAGCCTACATAGAGGCAGTCGAGTACATAGTGACTCAGCCTAACGAGTTCTACGAGAAGCTAGCAATGGGGGTCGAGGAGGCCGCCAGGCACTACGGGGGGCTCGATTTCGCAGTAGCCTACAATAGAGTAGAGCCAGCAGGATACCACACAGGGCCACTCTACCACCTCTCTCTGGCAATAGGCTGGAGGCACTCGCACCTAGACGCTGGAGCGTACTCTGTAGACGAGGCTCTAGCAAAGACGGGAGCCAAGACTCCAGAGCCCTCCGAGGCAGTGAAGATAATAGCTGTCGAGGAGTCGTGGAGACAAGTCCTCAACTCTCTAGCCGTCTGCCTCTTCGGCCGCGGAGTCTACAGCAAGACCGTGGCGTCGAGAGCACTCAAAGCTCTAGGGCTCGGCTTGAGCGAGGAAGAATTAGTAGACCTCGGGAGGAGGATATACCTGGAGAAGCATAGACTCAAAGCCGAGGAGGGTTTCGACCCGGAGGCCGTCAGGATACCCCCTAGAGTCTGCGAGACGCCGACACCTCTAGGGAGGCTATCCGAAGACTACATAAGAGAGGGCATTAGAGCATACAAGAAGCTCGTCGAGCACGGCTCCCTCTAGAGAGCTCTCGAAGTAGCGCTTGATCCGCGGGGTAAACTCCAGCCTCACGCGAGCCTCCTCTAGCACCATCTCCTCCTCGCTCTCAACCGGACCACGGCTATCGACAGGAATATGAGAGCCGCCGGGTTAGAGCTAGAGAGAAGGCTCTCCAGGCTACCCCACTACCCTGAGTCTTCCTATGTACTCAGCGGCAAATGGAACGCGCTCTATGACCGTTTCGCCTACTATCCGCCCGCTACCACGCTCGTAGACACGCACATCGCACACCACGCTTTCAGACTCGACGATCATGCACGTTATCGAGTTGTACCCGCTGAATTCGCGAGTGATGCCGACCATGATATGCCAGAAGCGTATCTTGATTATCTTGATAACTATCTCCCACTCGACCTCGACATTGATAGGAAACTCCCTGCCATCTCCCCTACTGCTAGAGCGCTTTATGCTGGTTTTGCAATCACAGTGTCGAGCCTCCCACTCCCAGCTTTCAACTTTTGACTCTTCGATAGCTCCCGACGTCTGGTTATACTTGAAGCTCACTTCTGAGTATATGCCAGCCAGCTTCCGCTCGAATATAGGCAGGTACACCTCCACGCCTGCTCTAACTCTGTTATCGTGAACCTCTCCGGCTACAGCCGGCTCCAGCCCCGGCAACACTAGAGCGCTTAGCATGACCAGCAGGATGAGAGTCGCTGAGACCATCTTCCTATAGAACATCGCGCTACTGGCCTCACAACAAGCTAGGAAAAAGTCCAACCTTATAAGCCTCGAATACTTGGGAAGCTCAGCTCCTCCTGGGGTCCCCCTCTAGCATCACGTGGAGCACGCTGCCTGGAATCGCTTGGTTCGGGGACAGCCTCCATAACGAGTTCTAGGAGTACATGGCTGTGCTCGCCGCTGGTCTAGTGGGGCGGGCTCGCTCTCCCCCATATCCGGGGGCTTCTATGGCTCTCGTCTCAGACCCCTAACTCGAGATTATAGGAGTCCACTGCTTAAGCCTTCTCCGCGGAGAGAGTAGAGGTATCTTCCTGATGGCGGGTAAGAGTATAGTCAGCGTGACTATGGAGATAGCGCTGAGAGGGAGTGCTAACTATGCCGGAGGCCTCGGCGTGCTGGAAGCCGACAAGTTCTACGCTGCCTCCAGGCTGGGACTCCCCTACGTTGTCGTGGCTCCCTTCTACCCCAGAGGCTACGTCGAGTACGACGTGGACCCGGGGGGGAGGCTTGTCGAGGTTACTCATAGGCACTCGCCGGACTTCCTCTCGAGGCTCAGATTCGTGAAGACTATTGTGGCTCGAGGGGGGAATGGGAGGTTCCTTGCTGAGGCTGACGTCTACGAGTACAGAGAGGGGTCTGCTAGAGCTCTACTCTACCACGTTAAGAGACCTAAGGCTGTCGCCAGGCTCTTCGACCACCTCTACAGGTACGGTGACGGCGGAGAGTGCCAGACCTTCATAGTGGCCTCGGCTGTCGCGGCTGAGATAGTGAAGAAGGTGGTGGGGGACTCCGACTCGTACGTTGACATACAGGAGGCTCACCTAGGGCTGGTCCCCTACCTGCTACCCAAGACCTACACTCTAAGATTCGTGACGCACACCCCTGGGCCCTGGGGGCACCCTCTCCTCTGTAAGGGTGAAGCAGAGGAGGTTCTAGACGTGTCTCTGCCGAGCGTTAGGACTATGAGCGAGGCGGCGATGGAGGCTGTGTCAGCAGTCTTCGCTGTCTCCAAGAGGCACGCTGAGATAACGAGAGCGCTGTTCCCGAAGTACTCCGATAAGCTGAGGAGCGTCACGAACGCCATAGACGTGGAGTACTGGAGGCTGGTTAGAGGGGGTCTAGAGCACCCTCGAGAGCTCTCAGCCGAGAGAGCCAGGCTGAGAGAGGAGCTCTCATCGATCATAGCCGGGCTGACGGGGAAGAGGGTGGGCAATAGAGTACTCCTAGTGTGGGCTAGGAGGATAACCAAGTACAAGCGCCCCTTCTTCGTCGAGAGGCTAGCCGAGGAGATAGACTTGAGAGACAGAGTCTTCATAATGGTCGCTGGGAAGCCTCACATAAACGACTCGTGGGGCGTCAAGCAGGCTGAGAGATTGCATGAGCTCTCTCAGGAGGTGGAGAATCTAGCATTCCACCCCAGCTACTCGATAGAGCTAGCTAGGCATCTGCTCGCTGGAGCAGACGTGCTACTCTTCACTCCGTTCCCTGGCTGGGAGGCATGCGGGACCAGCTACATGAAGTCAGGAGTCAACGGGACACCGTCTCTAGCCTCGAGAGACGGAGGGGCTCTAGAGATGATAGAAGACGGAGTCAACGGGTGGCTCTTCGGTAGCGAGCTACGAGAGTTCATAAGCCTCGAGGATGAGAAGGCTAAGCAGATAAACGAGCACGACTACGAGGATCTAGTCAAGAAGCTTGAGAGAGTCGTGGACACTATCGACAGTAAGAGAGACGAGTACGAGCTAGTCTCCTATAGAGCATACAGGGATTTCGAGAAGCTAGCGGATATGAGGAGAATGCTCTCCCAGTACTATCCTGAGTTCTTCTAGAGTAATACCTCTCCTCGAGCCGTCGGCTCGAGCCGGTAAGCGAGCCCCCCTTGGGGCTTACGCTAGCTTAGATTATACACCTCCAGCCAGCTAGCAGTGTATACGGGAGCAGGTATTGCTATATGCTCCGAGAGAGCTGAAGTCTGCGTGGATTCTCTCCTTCGAGTACGCTGGTGTAGCCTCACTAGGGGGTCTCGGCGAGGCTGTGAGAGCTAGAGCAGAGGCTCTAACGAGGCTGGGGCTGAGAGTCACTGTACTGATGCCTTCTCATGGCAGGCACGCTAGCTACAGTGAGAGGCAGAGGCTGGGGCTGAGAGAGCTGGATTTCAGAGAGTGTGGTTTCAGGAGAGGGCTGGATGGAGGGTTCTACAGATACTGCCTGGGAGCAGACGAGATGGTCTTGAATGACGTTAGGTTGGTTCTCTTCAAGGGTCTCGATGAGCACACCAAGTCTGTCTTCGACTCCTGGGACATCTACTCTAACGTCGAGGAGAAGGCTTCACTTTTCGCTAGAGCTGTGAGAGCTTTTGCCGAGCGCTCTCAGTTACCAGACCTAGTCGACGCTAACGACTGGCACAGCGTCCTGGCCGGTGTCGCGGTCAAGCAGGTTGCTGAACGCAGATGCCTAGCAATCCCTCTAGTCTACTCTATCCACCTCTCGGGCTCTCCCAGCTTCCCCTGGCACTACGCTAGCCGAGACTGGTCAGGTCTAGAAGATGTTCCCCACCTCGTCTGGAAGCCGTACTCTCACGTGTGGAGAACGCATAGAGAGGTCTGGGACGAGAGCTGGGGCAATGTGGAGGCCTTCGGGGTAACTGAGGCAGACCTAGTGTCCACTGTTAGCTACAGCTATCTCCACGAGGAACTCGCGAGAAGACATGGCTCTTGGGTCGAGCACAAGTCCTGCGTAGTCTACAACTCCACGGGGGTCCGCTTAGAGGACGTAGACAGATACATTGAGAGCAGGTATGGCGAAGTATCGGAGAGATCTATCCCAGCGATTCTCGAGGCTCTGAGAGCTCAGGGATCCGTCTGGGGGGGTCTGGATAGCTATGAGAACCTAGTCGTAGCTCTGGGGAGGCTCACGTGGCAGAAGGGCTTCGATGTGGCTGTCAGAGCTCTAGACTACGCTCCCTCAGTCAGGCTCCTCATCCTAGGATTGCCTGTGGGCGATTACCACTTCGAGAGCTACCTCAGGCTACTGGTAGAGGAGAGGAGGGGGAGAGTCATGGTGATAGCGGGTAGAGTTAGGAGAGAGGACGCTCTAGCCGTCCTGAGACTCTCGAAAGCCCTTGTGGCTCCCTCGAGGTGGGAGCCCTTCGGTCTCGTTGCTGTAGAAGCTCAAGCTCTAGGAGTCCCCGTTGTCGCCTCTAGCGTTGGGGGCTTGAAGGAGGCTGTTCTAGACCTGAGGTGGAGTGATAGCGGGACAGGGGTTCTCGCAAGCCCCGAGAACCACGCTGAGGTGGGGGCTGCTCTCGAGTCTATTGCTAGGCTTGCTCGCGGAGCCCCTCCAGAGGACGTCCCTGTAGCTGAGCTGAAGAGGTTCTCTGGCTCGTTCTGGAGGATTAGGGAGAACTGCTTGAAGAGAGTTGAGTCCATGTTCAGAGAGTCCTCGGTAGCCGGGCAGATCAGAGAGTGCTATGAGCGCGCTAGGCTGATGGCGTACTATAGAGCTGTAGCTAGTGGTGCACGCTGATGGATGTGGTGCTCTTCTTCGAGCTACACCAGCCCTACAGGCTGAAGCCTCTAGACCCCCTCCCCGGCTCGAGAGTATCCTCTCTAGAGGAGGCTTTCGAGTGGGAGCTGAACAGAGAGGTCTTCGAGAGAGTAGCCGAGAGAGTCTACGTGAAAGCAACCAGGATCCTTCTAGGCGCGCTCAAGGAGGTCGAGTCCTTCAAGTTCACTATGAGTGTCTCAGGGCTGGCTCTCGAGGCTATGAGGAGATATGCTCCTCAAGCTTACTCGCTCCTAGAGGAGCTCGCTGCAACGGAGAGAGTAGAGTTCGCTGCTCAAACCTACTACCACTCGCTAGCGTGGCTCGTAGACAGGGACGAGTTCGTGAAGCAGGTAGTCGAGCACGCTAGAGTAGTGAGAGAGCTCACTGGCAGAAGGCCGACAGCAGCTGAGAACACCGAATTCATATACAACAACAACGTGGCCTGCACTCTACACGATATGGGGTTCAAGGTGGTAGTGACGGAGGGCGTCGAGAGCCTCCCCTCGTTCATAGGGTTCAATCACGTCTATCTAGCGAGGGGTTGTGATGCTAGAGTGCTTGTGAGGAACTATAGGCTGAGCGACGACGTGGGCTTCAGGTTCAGTGCGAGAACGTGGGACCAGTACCCTCTAACAGCCGACAAGTACGCGTCCTGGATCGAGGCGTCGCCGGGAGACGTGGTCTTCATAGCCATGGACTACGAGACCTTCGGAGAGCACCACTGGCCCGAGACGGGGATATACGAGTTCCTCGAGTGGCTCCCGAGAGAGATAGCTAGAAGGCCCAGGCTGAGATTCGCTACGGTGACCGAAGCGGCTCTCAGAAACAGGCCCGTGGGAGTCTACGATGTGCCCGAGTGGACTGCGATAAGCTGGGCTGACGAGAGAGACCTCTCAGCCTGGGCTGGCTCCGAGATGCAGGCTACAGCTCTACGCTGGCTCGCGAGACTCTACCCTTACGCTAGAGCCCTAGGGGGGAGTGTTCTCAGATACTGGAGGCTACTGAGCACTAGCGACCACTTCTACTACCAGGCTCTCAAGACGGGGCCGGCTGGAGAAGTCCACAACTACTTCAACCCATACAAGAGCCCCTATAGAGCTCACGTAGCCTACATGAACGCTCTGGCTCTCCTCTCGGATAAGATAGCCTCCGAGATAAACGCTGAGCCCTGCCGGTTCCTCGGAGAGTTCAGAGCCCCCCCAGAGCTCTGCTTCTACTTCAGAGACCCCGAGGGAGGTTACATCGGCATACGTGCGTGTAGCGTGCAGGAGCTCGAGAAGTCTCTAGCAGGAGCTCCCAGAGACTCTCTAGAGGCTCACATAGAGCGAGGAGACTTCGAGAGGTGGCTCAGAGAAGTCTTCGCTCTCAGAGAGCCCGCTGAGGCTCTAGAGAGATGCGGCTACAGAGAGCTATCGAGCCTCCTGAGACGAGAAAGGAGAAGTATATTAGCTGAGCGAGGCGATCTAATGAGTGAAGAGCGGGGAGAGGTGCTCGAGTCATAATCACGAAAGCCTTGATCCCGGTGGGCGGGCTCGGCACTCGCCTCTACCCGCTCACGGTAGAGACATCTAAAGCTATGGTGAGGCTAGCCAACAGATTCCTCATAGACTTCATAGTACAGCTCCTAGCTCTAGAGGGAATCGAGGAGTTCTATCTGGGCGTCAGCGGGTATACTAACTACAAGACTCTACACGACCACCTAGGCTCCTACTTCAGAGTCCCTCTCGGGGGGAGAGAGTACAAGGTGGTCAGAGTCCGCTACCAGCCCAACGCGAGCACTGTGGGCAACGCTCACTCCGTGAGGCTACTCCTAGAGTACTACAGCATAAGAGAGCCGGTTCTCGTAGTCCAGTGCGACACTCTGGCCTCGGTGAACGTTAGAGACATGTATGAGTACCACGAGTCTAAGAAGGCTTTCATGACGATAGCCCTCAAAGAGATCAGCGACCCGAGAGAGCTCAAGCACTTCGGTGTCGCCAAGCTAGACTCAGAGGGCTTGATTAGAGGGTTTGTAGAGAAGCCCAAAGACCCCAGTCAAGCTCCCTCCAATCTAGCCAATACAGGCATATACCTGCTATCGAGAGAGATGGTCGAGTTCCTGCTGTCCGGAGAGTTCTCCGAGATGATCGAGAGAGGAGAGGGAGACTTCGGGATGCACGTGATACCGAGAGTGATCGAGAAGGGGGAGAGAGTAGCGGGCTACAAGCTGGAGGGGTTCTGGTTCGATGTGGGGACTCCCGAGAGGCTGATAGAAGCCTCGCTCTACGTCGTGAAGAGCTTCACGAGAGACCTCCTAGATGTGGAGACAGAGTACAGGGGTCTCAAGATGCAGGGTAGAACCGCGCTCTCAAAGAGACTCCAAGCTGAGGTCGTGAAGAGAGTAGAGGAGGGTGATTTGAGAGTGAGTGGTGACGTGCTCCTCGGCAGACACGTCAAGCTAGGCTCTAGAGTAGCTCTAGAGGACTCTGTGATAGACAATTTCGTGATAGTCGGGGACGAGGTCTCAATAGTTAGGTCTATAGTAATGGATAGGTGTAGCATTGGGAGCAAGACTTCGATCGAGAACAGCGTTATCGGGAGGCACGCGACGATAGGCTCGTCGGTGAGAATTGAGGATAGCGTTGTAGGCGATAACGCGATAATAGAGGATGGAGCTGTTCTCTCGAGGTGCAAGGTGTGGCCTCATAGAGTAGTACGGAGAGGGACTGTATGTAAAGACTCGGCTATAACCTAAGCGTAGAGCCTCGGGTCGAAAACCTCTCTCCCGCCTCTCGAGACCTTGAGTATGCTGAAGGCCCCCGGGATCTTGTCTTTGAGCTCCTGCTCTCTAACAGCTAGAACGTAGACTCTATCCTGCTCATCGACAGCTTCTGCGAGAGCTTTCCTCAAGAGCTCCGCCTCCTCCAAGCTCCTCCTCCCCGGAACTATGATAGCGTAGGCTATGGAGTGCTTCGAGACTACTCTCTCGCTACCAGCTAGGACTAGCGGAGCTCCCCCGGGGTCTAGGGCTACCCCTATAGCTAAAGCTAGCTCTGTCTTGACGTACTCTCTCCTCCCGTATACCATGAAGCTCCCTCTTCTCAGATACTCGCCTGGAGGGGGGGATTTGGAGACCTGGCTTCCCCGAACCCAGAATACGTCTATCAACGCGAGCCCTGCTTTCCAAGCTTTGCTATAGCATGCTGCTATGACTGCAGCGTCTTCCACATCTTCTCTCCTAACCTCGGCTCCCCGAGTCTTGATGACTACTGCTGGAGCTCCCTGAATGTCAGCGTGCATGAATATATCGCTGTCCTCGAGGTGCTTCCTGACGAGCGACTCGTTCTGGCTAGCGTCTCTCCCGGCTAGCACGAGGAGCCCGCTGGTTGTAACGCTCCACCTGTACTTCTCGAACCAGAACACGCTCCTAGCTCTAGCTCTAGCCTGGATTGCTCTAACTCTAGCCTTGGTCTCCAGCTCTCTAAGCCTCGACTCTATCTCAGCGCTCGCTTCTAGAGCCTTCTCGGCTCTAGCTCTAGCCTCGCCGGCTTCTTTGTAGAGTCTCGTTATGATAGACTGGGGGGTTTCACCGTATCTAGCATCGTATCTGAACCCCTGGATTTCAAAGCTGTAGACGCCTCTGGAGTAGTCTACGGCGACTACCCCACTACACTCTCTCGCTGCTCTAGCTCTCCAGAGTCTAGAGACGCACTCCACTATGCTCTCAGCTAGCTCGTAGCTAGAAGCCAGCCTCTCCGCAGCCTCCTCTAGCCTCCTAGCCTCCTCTAGGTAGAGTTCAGCTCTAGCCCTAGCCTCCTCTAGGCTAGCCTCTAGTCTAGCTCTCTCAGCCGACACCTCCTCGGAGACGCTGAGTGGCTCTACTAGCTTAGCTGAGAAGAGTTCATCGAGAGCCTCGTCTAGAGTCTCTAGAGCAACTACTCTCTCCGGGGGAGCTCTCAGAGGCTTGAAGGGAGAGGCTTCTCGAGGACTCCCTCTCTCGTCTAGAATTAGGTAGCCTCTTCCCTGCAGAGACTCTCCGTATATCTCGCTGAGAGCTCTCACTACTCTCTCCGCATCGCTGGAACTCAAAGCCGCGGGGCTCAACTCCGCTGAGACCCCGCTTCTGTACACTGCTTCCTCAGCCGCCTCTCCCGGTAGCCCGAGCCCTCTCACAAGCCCTCTCACCAAGTCTCTCCCTCCTCTCACAGCCTTCAACAATCTCTCAGCGTCTAGGAGGAATGGGTTGAGTTGCTGGAGAGGAGGGGGAGTGTACTCTCTGCCTACTGCTAGCTCTCTGTCTCTCGTCTTAAGAGAGCGGGAGAGAGCTTTTACTACGCCCGCGTCGTCTACGAGCACTGCTACTCCTCGAGGCAGGAGCTCTATGTAGAGACGGTAGCCTCCCGTGAGCTCTAGCACCGCCACTCTATCGAAGCCTAGCTGGGAGACCCCGACTATCCTCCTATCTCTAGCGAGTCTCCTCAACATAACCACGAAGCCCTCCGCTCCCTCAGGGTACGGTCTTCGCGTGAAGTGGAGCCTCCTAGAGGGCTCTAGCGCTAGAATCCGCGTCTCCTCCCTGCATCTGAGCTTAGCGTAGAAGAGCGAGGAGCCTCCGTAGAGGTTGTCGATCCAGCAGTCTACAGCTTCTCCTCGAGAAACCCAGACGTGGAGGTCCAGGCTACTCATAGAGTCTCTAGCCACAGAGAGCTCCCTTGAGAGCGTTAACAGTAAAGAGGCTAATATCGAGCACTCGGTCTAGGTGCTAGCCTAGTGAGAGGCTTCCTGGTAGCACTCGAGGGGATAGACGGCTCGGGGCTCACTACTCACTCCAGGCTACTCGCTGAGAGGCTGAAGAGCGAGGGGTATAGAGCAGTCTACACTAAGGAGCCAACGTGGGGGCCTATAGGCTCCCTTATCAGAGAGCTCCTCTACAGAGAGGAGAGTCTAGATAGCGACATCATGGCTCTCCTCTACGCCGCAGACAGGCTCTGGCATCTGAGAGTCTCTAGTTGCGCTGGGCCCGGGGTCTTGAGGTTACTAGAGGAGGGCTACATCGTGGTCAGCGATAGGTACAAGTACTCGAGCATAGCCTACCAGGGCTCTTGGAGTAGCATAGAGTGGGTTGAGGCTCTGAACTCTAGAGCTCCCGACGCAGACCTAGTGGTCTACGTAGACGTCCCCGTCGAAGTGGCTCTAGCTAGGATAGAGGCTAGAGGAGCTAGAGCTTTCTACGAGAAGAGAGAGATTCTCGAGGAGGTCAAGAGAGTTCTCGAAGCAACTCTAGCTAGAGCGGAGGCTAGAGGAGTCAGAGTAGCTAGAGTCAGAGGAGTGAAGCAATCGGGAGAGCCTAGGTCTGTGAGCGAGGTCCACGAGGAGATATACTCTGTGACCGTGGATGCTATCAAGAGAAGACTATAACCGTCCCGTCTCTCTCGACTACTACTCGAGCCCCATCACTCACCTCTAGGATACCTCTAGGCAGTTCATCGACTAGAATGACTTCAGCGAGAACAGCTCCAGCTACGAGAACAGAGTCGCTTCTAGAAGCTAGCAGGATAGCTCTAGGCTCTAAGCCTTTCTGTTTGAGAGAGTAGAGCACGTAGGGGCCTACAGTGCTCCCCCTAGACCTGCCGGCTACCACTATTCTACCAGCTACGCTCCTCCCGTCGTAGAGCCTGCCTGTAGACGGGTCTACGTCGCCGTAGAAGCTTATAGAGTCGACTACCAGAGCCTCTCCCTCGCTCCTCCCCGGGACTACAGGCCTCCCCTTGAAGACTCTGGGGGTCACTTGGAGACCACCAGACTCAAGAGGTCTCTGGTTCTAGCTAGGTACGCTCTCACACCCCTCCTCTTCAGGTAGAAGTAAGCTTTGAAGCTGTTAGTTGCAACACTAAGCCCCAGCTTCCAGAAGGGGCTCACGACGAGACACGTCCCTCTAGCTATCCTGGCTCCGTATCTCTCGAGCTTGTCGATGAGTCCTCGAGCTCTAGCCAGATTGTAGGTCTCCGGGGATGCTGTGAGAATCACTCTAGCTCTAGCTCCTCCTCTCTCCTCCAGCTCTCGAGCTAGACGGTCTAGCTCTCCGAGACTCAGATGAGGGCATCCCAGGTAGACTACGTCCACGGAGTCGGGCGGGCTTAGCTCCTCTAGCTTCTCCTCAACCTCTCTCCTCGAGACTCTCTCGACTCGCTCGAGTGCCTGCGGCTCCGGCTCGGGGCTAACGCCTGGCAGGTAGATCATCGGTATGTCTCCCGCTACCCCTAGTGATGCCAGGAGCTCTCTGAGAGCTCCTTCTCCTGAGACGCGCCCTCTAAGCATGGGAGGTCTCGAGTCCTCGTGTCTCTCAGCTATGATCGAGCCCAGGACCCCGGCTTCTGCCTCATCTTCCACAACCCAGTCTATCTCATAGGCTACTCTGGAGCGCCTCTCCTCCTCTACGTGCATCCCGTAGTAGTACGTCCTCCCGGCTATGCCGGCTAGGAGAGCTATGGGGCCCCCCTCTCTGTTCGTTCTAAGCCCTAGAACGCTGTTAGCGTAAGCCACAGCGCTAGACTCGCCCCAGGCTACGCTATCCCCGACTCTGAGAGCTAGGTCTCGGAGCGCTGTCTCATAGTATGGCGTGCACGTGAGAGTAAGCCTGGCTCCCATGGAGGAGAGAGCCTTCAGTATCCTAGCCTGCTTCTCCGCCTCAACTCGAGAAGCCTGCCAGAGCCCCGGGAGCCCCCCCTCGTCCACGTCGAAGCTGACAGGGTTCACTGACGCGGGGACCTTGAATCTAGCACCGCTCTCAGCCAGGTCTTCTATGAACTTGAGCCCCTCCTCCCCTATGTTCTCGTAGGATACTCCGGAGACGTGAGCATGCTTTATCTCGACTAGCCTCTCAGCTCCTAGAGCCTCTCCTACTCTCACTATTACCTCTAGAGCCTTGGCTCTAGCCCAGCCCTCCTCTCCCCTTAGTATCCTCTCCTCTTCTCGAGTAAGGTGCAAGCACGCGGCCCCCGAATCTTCTAGAAGACTGTGAGAGACGTGGAGATATCCTTGACTCCTCTTATCGAGCCCAGTCTCTTGACGAGCTCCCTGACTCTCCCCACGTTGCCCTTCACGGCTACTATCTCTATGCACTCCTCTCTGGATAAGTGGATGTGGAGAACGGAGACTATTACGTCTAGGTACTCGTGTTGAGTGTCTGTAAGCTCCTCCTCTACATCGTGTTTCGTGTGGTCGTAGAGAACCATGACCGCTCCAGCTACGCGTCTGCTCTCATCAATACTCCACGCCTGTCTAGCTATGAATTCTCTCACAGCCATAGCTATAGCCTGAGACCTGTTCCTCACCCCCAAGGCTCTCATGGTCTCCTCTAGCTTCTCGACGAGTTCAGCAGGTAGAGACACGCCAGTCTTCACGAGCTCTCCCACGAGAACCGCCCGCTCTCCCTAAGAGTGAGCCTAGAGCTTTAAGCTCGAGAGTCAGCGAGGCTTGGAGGAGAGAGCTGATGGCTGCGCGCGGCAAGCTATTCGATGCCATAACCAGGATAGCCTCTTATCTCGATGAGAGAGATGCTGTGAGAGAAGACGCCATTAGAGCCTCTAGAGAGATAGTGAGGCTATCCAAGAGAGTTCTCAAGCACGTTAGAGAGAGGGATATCGCTAAAGCTAGAGAGACATGGGGGGCTTTGAAGAGGACTGTCGCTGAGCTAGTAGAGAGGCTTGAGCCATACCCCGACCTGCTCTACACCGGGCTAGTCTACAACGCTCTCTGCGAGTACGTGGAGGCATCGATAGTCCTCAAGATAGCTGAAGGGAGCGATATTGAGAGCCATGAGGAGCTCCTAGTGCCCCCCGTTCCATACCTCCAGGGGGTAGCCGATGCCGTGGGAGAGCTCCGAAGACTCTCTCTTCTAGCAGTCAAGAGGGGAGACTTCAGTGAGGCTTGGAGGCTGGCTGAGTGGATGGAGGCGATACTAGAGGCTCTCCAGCAGCTAGACTACCCTGATGCTCTAATCCCTGGAGTGAGGCGGAAGGTTGATGCTGCTAGAAGGCTGGTAGACGATACCCTAGCCTTCCTCGTAGAACTCGACGCTAGGAGAGCTCTCAGAAGCTGAGGATGGCTTGCACTTACCCGTTACTAGTATCACGGGGTTCTCGATGATGACTCCGTGTTTTCTCAGCACTCCCACTATCTCCTCTCCAGCCTCCCCCTCGAGGTCCAAGATCCTCCCCTCATCTTTACAGTAGATGTTGAGATGAGTCTCGAATTTGTCTACGTGGAGTCTGCCTTCTACGTAGAAGGTCTTAATCAAATTCATGGACTCCAGCATCACTATAGTGTTGTATACCGTAGATACTCCCACACCCGGTAGCACCTTGCTCGCCATCTCGTGGAGTTCTTTCAACGATGGGTGGCTCGCTACATTCTCTACTATGAGCTTAGCTATCATTACTCTCTGAGGCGTAGCTCTAAACCCTCTCTCCTTCATCAAGCTCGCGATCTTCTCTACAATAGTGGCCTCACTAGCCTCCATAGCTCTCCCCAGAGTGTAAGGTTATTCGTTAAGGAAGGATTATATTTGTGCTAGCTATACTCCTAGCTGAAGCCCTCTCACCGGTATAGAGGGTCTCTTCTCACTCTCCGCTACTCTCTACTACACCTGGATAAATACTATACTGGACTGGGGGCTCGCGTAGGCGATCGCTCCTTCCGATTTTAGGCTTCCGGAGCTTGAGCCTATGAGGGGGTTCTGCAGTGGCTTTGCTTGTTGAAGTCGAGAAGCTCGACTGCCCCGCTACTATCGACTTAGACGTCTTCGTGGAGACCGCTAGAAGAGTCTTGAGTGCTGGCGGCGTCGAGGAGACTGTAGCTGTAGACTCGGGGCTCAGAGTTGTGGAGAATCAGGCTCTCTGCAGTACTCTCTTAAAGCTGGGAGCTAGGAGGGTTCCTGTGTCGTTCTACTCTCCAGAAAGGGTATTCTACGAGCTCGAAGAGCTAGGGTTCTACGATGAGGTCTTAGGAGACCCGCTTAGAGTCTTCTGGAGCACTGAAGAACTCCTCTATAGAGGGTGGCCTACTCCCCTCGTCAGGCTCAAGAGTCTCGAGAGAGGCTCAGTGAGAGTCTGGGGTAAGCTGGAAGGCTTCAACCCGTGGGGTATGAGCGTCAAGGATAGAGTAGGCTGGCTCATGTTCAGGCGAGCCGTGGAGGAGCGCGGCGAGCCCCCTAAGCTGGTAGTGGAGGCCACGTCGACCAACACGGGTCTAGCTGTAGCCGCGATGTGTGCTCTCTACGGCTCTAAGCTGAGAGCCTTCATCCCACAGAGCGTCTCGAAGACCGGCGAGATGCTACTCAAGATCTTCGGCGCTGAGGTCGTGAGGTCAGAGAAGCAACTGACAGTCGAGATACTGAGAGAGGTCGTGGAGGAGGCTAGAAGACTGGGAGCGGTCAACCTGAACCAGTTTGAGAACGACGCCAACCTAGAGGTTCACCTCAGATACACAGCGAAAGAGCTAGACCTGCAGGCTAGGAGAAGCGGGCTCCGCGTCACTGCAGTCTTCGGAGGTCTCGGCACATCGGGGCACCTCTCGGCTATAAGCATATACTTCAAGAGCAGATGGAGAGGAGTTCGAGTTTACGGAGCAGTACCGAGAGAGGGTGAAGCAATACAGGGCATAAGGAGAGTAGAGAGTGGGATGAAGTGGGTGAAGTACGCTGAGCTCGACGGCGTAGTAGAAGTCGGAGCAGAAGAGGCCGCGAGAGAGAGCGTAGAGCTAGCTAGAAAAGAGGGGGTCTTCGTGGGGCTCAGTAGCGGGGCTGTTGTGAGAGCATACAAGGAGGTTCTCGAGAGAGGAGAGCTGAGCGGCGGAGACGTGGTGCTAGTGCTTCCAGACATGGGGTTCAAGTACGTCGACATCATAGCAGAGCTACTCGGACTCTAGCTCCTCGACCTCGAAGACCCCCACTCTGTAGTCTTCGCTAGCATCCTCGGGCTCCAGGACGTCTACGAGCCTAGCTCTAAGACCCTCCTCCTCCATCACGTAAGCTAGGTCCTCTATCCAGTCTACGACTCCACAAGTGTGGCAGAATCTCCCGCTGAAGACTACGTAGACTCTGCCTCTATCGACCTCTACAACCTCAGCTACGGCTTCGGGAGCTCTGAGCTCGTTATACCTCCTCACAGCAGCCTCGAGCTTATCTTTGAGTCTTAGAGACATCTCTGCTTACACCCCGCTAGCCGCCTAGGGGGCTCTCGAATTTTAAAGCTTGAGCTAAGTTCTAGAAGCTAATAGCTTTAGGGTATGTTTCGCTCTCACTGCGCTACTGCTACTAGAGATTTAGATGTAGCGAAAAAAATTTCGTTAGGCTAACCTATAAATAATGCCTAACGACTAATACCACAACCGGGGAGTACCCGTGGCTAGAAAGCTGGCTGACATCGAGGAGGGGCGAGTTGTGAGAATAGTTAACGTTAAGTGTGGAAACGGAGAGAAGAGACTCTTGTGCGAGATGGGCCTAGCTCCGGGCAGAGCGGTAGAAGTCTTGCTGAAAGGGAGCGTGGTAGTTGTCTCAGTCGGGGGCTCCAAGCTCTGCCTCAGCAGAGAGGTAGCTGAGCACGTTATCGTAGAGGATTGAGAGAAGTTGAGCGAGACTTCTAAACTCGTGCGCGTCGCGCTCGCTGGAGTACCCAATGCTGGGAAGACCCTCATATTCAATCTGATCACGGGGGCTAGAGCTAGAGTCTCTAACTGGCCCGGGACTACTGTGGAGAAGAGAGTAGGGTACAGGTGGCATAGAGGCTATAGGCTGGAGGTCGTAGACCTCCCGGGAGCTTACTCTCTGACCGCCTGGAGCCCGGAGCAGGAGGTTGCCGCCAGGTTCTTGGTCGAGGAGAAGCCGGACGTCGTAGTCGCTGTCTTCGACGCCACGAATCTAGAGAAGAGCGTCTATCTAGCGCTACAGCTACTAGAAGCAGGCCATAAGCTAGTAGTGGCTCTAAACAAGATAGACTTAGCTGAGGGCTTGGGAGTCGAGGTCGACCACTGGGAGCTCTCTAGACTCCTATCGTGTCCAGTCGTGCCGATGGTGGCTACGAAAGCTCTAGGGTTGCGAGAGCTCCTAGACGCTATCATCGACGCCTACGAGAGAGGAGAGAAGCCAGCGCCACCGAGGTACAGTGGGCTAGCCGGGGAGCTTGTGGAGAAGCTAGAGGCCGCTGTCAAGTCGGAGGAGAGCCTCGGGTCTCTCTCCTCTAGGAGGCTTGCTGTAGGGCTACTGGAGAACGACCCGTACTCTCTAAGCGTCGTCGAGAAGACCGGAGCCTCGAGGGTCAAGAGGGAGCTGGAGGAAGCTAGGCTAGAGTGTGGGGGCGACTGCTCTCTAGTAGTCTCCAAGGCTAGGCTTGACTTGGCGAGCTCTATAGCGTCTAGAGTAGAGAAGCGTAGAGCCGCACCGCTCAGAAGACTCTCGGACCTGGTGGACGCGGCTGTCCTAGACAAGCATCTAGCAGTCCCCGTACTGTTGACAGTCTTCTGGGCTCTCTTCGTCTTCGCTTTCAGAGCCTCCGAGCCTCTTGTTGAGCTCGCTGACTCCGCTGTAGCGAGTCTAGCTGAGGCTCTAGCAGAGGCTCTCCCAGAGAGCGCTCTGTCGATGCTCATAGTCGAGGGAGTCCTCCCAGGCGTGGGGGCTGTTCTAGCGCTCCTTCCTGTTCTCGTCTTCTTCTTCCTAGGACTAGCCGTGGTCGACGATAGCGGGTACATGGCTAGAGTCTCGGGGCTCCTAGACCCTATAGCCTCTAGAGCGGGGCTCTCCGGCAGGTCTACTCTACCTCTAGCCGTCTGCCTTGGCTGCAACGTGGTGGGGGTCAAGGCGGCTAGAGTGATCCCCGATGCTAGAGAGAGACTGGCCGCTATCCTAGCCGCTCCCTTCGTCTCCTGCCCCGCCAGACTCCCGGTCTACGTGGCTGTGTCGTTCGCTGTTCTAGGAGGCTCTCTGGCTCCTGTTGCTCTAATGTATCTCCTATCGTTCCTCGTAGTTCTCGGAGTAGCTGCTGGCTTGAGGAGGACTCTGCTATCGGGAGGCCTGCGGCCTCTCGTGGTAGAGCTCCCCGAGTACACTCTACCCGCTATCGTCAACGTTAAGAACTTCGTGGTAGACAGGACGGCCGACTTTCTGAAGAAAGCTGGGACACTCATCGTACTAGCCTCCGTTGGAGTGTGGGCTCTCCTAAGCGTAGGCGTCCCAGAGGGGGGTACCGTCGAGAGCTCTCTAGGAGCTAGGCTAGCCTCAGTCCTCGAGCCTCTCTTCGCTCCTCTGGGCTTCGACTGGAGACTCGTTCTAGCTCTCGTCTCAGGCTTTCTAGCCAAGGAAGTGGTGGTAGCGGCTCTAGCAGTGATACTAGGAGTGGGAGAAGAGGGGGTCATAGAGGGCTTGAGAGAAGCCATGGACCCGGCTGTGGGGCTTGCTTTCATGACCTTCGTCCTCCTCTACACTCCCTGCGTCGCGACCGTGGCAGCTATCTGGAGTGAGACCAGGTCCGTGAAGTGGGCTCTCTTCTCCATAGCGCTCTCGCTGCTCGTAGCCTACTCGGTCTCCCTCCTGGTCTACGCTGTGGCTAGAGCAATGGTGGCTTGAAGATGGCTAGGCGCAGACTCTACCTAGACCAGAGAGACGTCGAGACCTGGGCTAGGAGCAGAGACATACATGCCGCGATAGCCGCTCTAGCTCTGCTCTACGCTCTAGTTGCCGCCACGTCGCTAGCGTCTACCGTAGCCGGGCTTCTCGACCGCGAGGCTCTGGGAGTCTACTGGAGCCCCGGGCTCTTCGATGCGCTAGCCTGCGCTACCGTGGCCGGTCTCTACGCTAAGGCCGTGTTGAAGAGGTCGAGAGCAGAGAGCGTGGGCTACGCGGTCGTTGGCGTGGCTCTAGCCGCAGCGCTCCTGGTATCGTACACGGCGGCTGGCATCGCGGGGCTCGCCTCCGTCGCGCTCGAGGCGGCTAGCGGTGGAGCGGAGGAGGACGGGGGAGGGCTCGGGGGCGCTCTCCTAGAGGCCGCCAGACCGGAGGTGGTTCTCGGGCTGCTATCGCTGGCAACGGGCTACGCTATAGCTAAGAGGGTCTTGGGCTAGTCTCCTCCCCCAGCTACTGTTGGAGCAGTCGAGCGGCCCTCTCTGACAACGACTACTCTGCGTGGGTAGGGTATCTCTATCCCTTCTGCTTCGAGGGACTTCTTCAAGTCTCTCAGTATGGTGCTCCTGACGGCGAAGAACTCTCTGGCCGGAGCCCAGTAGAGGACCCTTATGTTTACCACCGAATCTCCCACGTTCTCCACGATGAGCATTGGCTCTGGCTCGACGAACACGAGCTCGTTATCCCAGAGGGCTCTCCTTATGACGTCTAGAGCCTTGTCTACATCGGTCTCGTAGGACACGCCGATCTGCACCTCCCCCCTTCTGGCTATGGGGGCGCTTATGCTGTAGAGCTGTGAGTTCATCAGGATGCTGTTGGGTAGCGTTAAGAGCTCCCCGCTGAGCAGCCTTATCTGGCTCGACATGAGCCCTATTGCTCTCACGACCCCCATATCGTTCCCTATTCTAACAGTGTCCCCCACCCTGATCCTGCCCTCTAGCAGTAGAGCTATCCCGGCGAACAGGTTGCCTAGAGTCTGCTGAGCAGCGAGTCCTATCACTATGCCCAGGATGCCCGCTGCCAGCAGTAGATTGCCTAGGTCCACTCCGGCTATCGATAAGGCTAGGAGCGCCCCGAGGATTATGACAGCGAGCCGGGCTGCTAGAGCAGCGTTGTACAGGACCTCTGGTCTGAGAGTGGTTCTGAGAGAGTGGCTCTTCATGATCTTGTGAGCCACGTAGCCCGAGAGGTACAGTGAGGCGAGGAAGACCGCTAGCGCCACGAAGTAGAACATGTACTCTCTGAGCGCTCCGCTAGCCCATGCAGCTAGAGACGTGAGAGCTCCCGCGAGCCAGCTTTCAGCCATGGCTCTCAGACCACGCTAGAACCCGAACCTCATCAAGTAGAAGCTGTCGGGCTGGAGGGCTAGCACCTCCTCCTCGGCCTCCACTGATGGCTCGCGCTTAGCTCTAACGAGCCCCGTGGTCTTGCTGTGAACCTCTAGAGAGACTCTGCTGAACACCGGCTTCTCCCCCCTAGCTAGGTAAGACCCGAGGCCTAGAGTAGGGACCACTATTCTAGCTATCTGCACGGAGTCCTCCTCGAATCTGGAGTGCACGTCTACCACCAGCGACCCCCTCAGGTAGCCGGGGATCTCCTCGAGTATCCGGAAGTCGACGTACCTACAGGGGTCTCCCAGGTCGGGAGTGCCGTAGACAGCGTACTTGACTCTACCTACTGGAAGAGATCCTGCGAGAGCCCCGTTGACGTAGACCCCCAGGTCTACGGGGAGCTCTACCGCTAGCCGAGCGTAGGAGCCTTTCAGCATATTGAGGGGCTCTCTCAGCCTCACCAGGGCTCTCTTAACCTGAACCCTCCACCCTCTCGGGGGGTGTGGCTTCACGTCTAGCCTGAGAGGCCAGATGCTCACTGGTATCAAGCCGAGGCTCCTCGAGCCCCACTTGCTCTCGTAGAAGACTCTGATGAAGTCGCCTTGCTCTCTGGCGACTACTAGAGCCCCCGCTTCGTCTAGCTGTATCCTGTACTCGTCAGCATCCACCAAGTGACTCCCGTAGAGTCTCCTCAGAGCGCTCACCACTCTTCTCTAGCTAATCGAGCCGCTTCAGCCATTACTCTGAGCTTCTCTCTAGCGATGCCTCTAGGGAGCCTCTTGAGCCCGCAGTCCGGGTCTACGTAGACCTTCTCGGGGCCCACTATGTCTGCCTTCATCAACAAGTCTATAGCCTCCTTGACCTCAGCCACTGTCTCTACTCTAGTTGAGTGCACGTCTACGACACCGTAGCCGATCTCCTTGTTGTAGCCGTACTCCTTTAGGTACCTGAGGAGCCTGAAGCCGCTGTTCTTCATCTCTAAGTCGAACTGGTCTACGGGATAGTCTAGTATGTAGGGGAGTATCCTCTCGAGCCTCCCGTAGCACACGTGGAGTATCCTCTTAGCCTCGACTCCTCTCAGCATCACGTCTAGCGCTTCCTTCAAGAGCTCAGCATCCTCTCTAGTAGGCCTCGTGGAGAGCGCTGGCTCGTCTACCTGGATGTAGCGAGCTCCTAGCCTCACGTACTCCTCTACCTCTCTCCTGAGTATCCTAGCTAGCTCTAGGACGGCCTCCCTCCTGTCTCTATAGTGTAGGTCGAAGCTCCACTCGTACATAGTGTATGGCCCCGTTAGTATGGCCTTGACTGGTCTCCCTCGTGATATCGAGGAGGCGTAGAGCCAGTCGCTCACAGTCATCGGCTTGACCCACTCGAGCTTAGACGCTATCACGGGCTTCCTGAAGTACACGTTATCGAATACCCTGACCCAGTCGCCTGGCTCGTATCCTCTGATGTTTTCAGCGAAGAACACAACCATGTCTTCTCTGCTCTGCTCACCATCGCTGATTATGTCTACGCCAGCCCACAGATAGTCCTCTACCACAGCCTTGATCGCCTTCTCAACGAGAGACCTGAACTCCTCCTCTGTTATCGAGCCAGCTCTCCTCCTTCTCAGAGCCTCCTCAGCCTCAGGCATCTTCGGGTAGCTACCAACTACAGTCGTGGGGAACTTCTTGGGCACAGCGTACTCCTCCACGCTCCTCACCTCGCGAGACTCCTCACTCTCTCAGCTAGAGCTCCCAGAAGCCTTGTCTTCCTCAAGCTGTACTCATAGGGTATCAGGTCGAGCCACGTGGAGGTAGTCAATCCCAGCTCGTCCGCTCCTCCCGCTAGCCTGGCTGCTAGCTCGGCTAGCTTCTCTAAGTCATCGTCGTAGACTACTCTAGCGTCGACCAGGCCGAGAACAGGGCAGAAACCCGGAAACCCCTTGGACTCTATGAGCTTGACGGCATCGCGAGGAGAGTCCGCCACGTCGAGCGAGAGGCAGGAGACTCTTGCTGAGAGGAGGTGCTCGTAGACTTCTGGCTTTGGCGCTCCGAAGTAGACCGCTAGAACAGTCTTGGAGGAGCCCGCTTCACGAGCTATCATGGAGACCAGCTCGCTAGCCAGTATAGCGTGGTCTCTGGTAGCGTCTGGGTCGCTTAGAGTCGGCTCGTCGACCTGGATGAGAGAGCACCCGGCTTCAGCCGACGCTCTAGCCTCTCGAGCTAAAAGCTTGGCTATAGAGTAGGCTAGCTCCTCGAAGCTCTTCCCGGAGGCGTTTCTACTCATCAAAGAAAACGTGACGGGGCCTGGTAGGACTATTTTGAAGCCAGCTGGCTCAGCTAGCTGCTTGAATGCTCTGACTCTCTGAGGCCAAACCATACCGGAAGCCTCGGGGAGGTCTGTGAAGACCGGGACTCTGTAGAAGAAGTTGTTGTCGAAGTATCTCAGGAGCTCTGAGGAGGTGACGTTGCGCCAGACTGAGACGAATGGTCTGAAGAAGTCGTGCCAGTCTAGCATCCCGTCAACGACGTAATCTAGACCAGAGGCCAGCTGGGCTCCAATGATGGCCGAGGAGGCCCCGTAGAGGACGGACTCGAGCTCCCCAACGCTCACCAGCCCGGTCTCGAAGTCTCTCAGAGCCCGTCTCACAAGCCTGCTCCTAGGATAGCCTCCTAGAGGAGAAGCCCACACTCTAGCCAATACACGCCTCCTCAGTACTTGGAGAAGCCAGCTCTCAAGGCTATTTAAGCTACGCGACCAGCTAGGCTCTACGACCGCTTGACTCGACCTTCTTGAAGCCTGTTTTGGCGAAGTCGAGTCTCTACTCGAGCTCCAGGTGGGCTCTATCTGAACCGCTTTTACCACTCTCAGGCTCTCAGGCTCGGGGGTGCTTTCTCGAGTGCTACTAACAGTGAGGGGGCTTCGCTTCGGCTACGGCTTGGATCTCTTGTTCGACGGTCTCGAGATAGAGTTCAGAGGCCCGGGTCTCTGGGCTATCCTGGGGCCTAACGGAGTCGGGAAGTCAACGCTACTAAAGATCATAGCTGGACTCCTCGAGCCCCAGGAAGGCTCCGTGGAGCTGGAGGGGAGGCCTTTGAGGAGAGGCGAGGCTCTCTACGTGCCTCAGGATAACGAGCTCCTACCGTGGCTTACAGTAGTCGATAACGTAGCGCTCCCCCTCATAGTCTCGGGGCGCGGCAAGGCTAGAGCTAGAGAGGCTGCTCTAGAGGCTCTGAGAGAAGTCGGGATAGATAAGCTAGCATGGAGGTACCCTAGGACTCTCTCGGGGGGTGAGAGGAAGAGAGCGGCTATAGCTAGAGCTCTCGTATCCCCCTCGCGAGTACTCCTACTAGACGAGCCCACGTCTAACGTCGACCCCCCGGCTCGGAGAGAGATCTGGAGTCTGATCAAGAGAGTGGCTTCCGACAAGCTCGTGATCACATCTTCTCACGACATCCTAGAGGCTTTGAGAGAAGCTGGGGAGGCTTACGTGCTCAGCGGTAGACCTGCCAGGATAGCGGCTAGGGTGGCTGGGGGTGTCGATGATTGCTGGAGAGTAGTAGAGCTCGCGAGGCTCTACTATGGGTCTTGATCACTCTACTATCATTAATAGTCATCCTGGGGTTCTGGCATCTAGCTAGCTCTGCTCTAGGCAAGCCCTACATTCTCCCAGAGCCTAGCTCTGTGCTCGATGAGCTCAAGGAGCTGGCTCTAAGCGGAGAGCTGGCTCTACACGCTGGAGCAACTCTGCTCAGAGTCTCTGCTGCTCTCTCGATAGCAACAGTAGCGGCCGTCGCTTCAGGCATCATAGCTACTAGAACGAGGCTGGGTAAGCCTCTGAGAGTGCTGGTAGCTCTCCTGATCCCCGTGCCCACACTGGCTCTACTACCGCTCTTCATGATTCTCTTCGGCTTCGAGGTCATCAAGATAGCTCTCATCTCAGCCATACTCTACCCTATCCTATCCATCGGGGTCATTGAAGCCATCTCTAGACTGCCGAGAGAATACGAGGAGGTCTTGGCTAGCATGGGTGCCGGCTTCACTCACCTAATCAGGTACGTGATACTACCAGGTATATTCATGCCTCTTTTAACCAGCTTGAGGATATGCGTAGGGGTCTCTCTAAGCCTGACGTTCGTCGTAGAGAGCATCGTCATAAGCCCGCACGGTCTCGGGAGATACGGGCTCGGAGCGCTAATAGAGACTGCTCACAGAGTCTACGACTACGAGACCGTCTACGCTGGCATAATAGCCGTCTGCACTCTAGGCTTCACAGTCTATGCAACACTATGGATAGCTGAGACTGCGTACAGAAGACCTAGAGGGCTCTAGAGTGTTGTGCGCGAACGAGTGGGCGATAAGCGGGAGCCTACTGAGCTACGCTAGACCGCCAAAGCCTAGAGTCTCTTGTCTCACGATCGAGACCTGGAAGGTCGCTGGTAGCGTTTATGGTGAGAGTGTAGCTGAAGCTAAGTTATTAAGTCCTGGAGTGAGACTCACGAGAGAGCCCAGGGTGGGAGAGTAACTTGCCGGCTATCGTCGAGATGAGAGACGTTAGGGTATCTTATTTCACTATGAGGGGGAAGATTAGAGCAGTCGATGGTGTAGACTTGACTATCGAGAAGGGAGAGACTCTGGGGCTCGCTGGAGAGAGCGGTTGCGGCAAGAGTACTCTAGCTTGGTCTCTTCTAGGAATGGCTCCCCCGCCAGGCAGGATCGAGAGCGGGTCTATTGTAGTGGATGGCATTGACATAATGAAGCTTAGCGAGTCTGAGGTCAGGAGGATGATTAGGTGGAAGAAGGTTAGCATGATATTCCAGGGAGCGTTAAACAGCCTGAATCCCGTTATGACCGCAGGTAGCCAGATAGAGGAAGTCCTAGTCTACCACGGGAAGCTCGGCAAGTCTGAGGCTAGAAGGAGAGTCTACGAGCTCCTCGAGAGCGTAGGGCTAGACAGGAAGCTCGCTGACCGCTACCCCCATGAGCTCAGCGGTGGTCAGAAGCAGAGAGTAGTCATAGCTATGGCTTTAGCTCTAGAGCCGGACGTAGTGATCGCTGACGAGCCAACCACAGCTCTCGACGTGGTCATCCAGGCTCAGATACTCAACTTGCTGAAGAAGCTCCAGAGAGAGAGGAATCTCAGCTATCTCTTCATAACGCACGACCTAGCTGTGATATCGGAGGTCTCTGATAGAGTAGCTGTGATGTATGGAGGCAAGATAGTAGAAGTTGGGAGCAACGAGGACATATTCTACAGACCCCTGCACCCCTACACGTACCTCCTCATCAAGGCAGTGCCGAAGCTAAGAGGGGGGAAGGAGAGGCTCGTATACATACCCGGGAGGCCTCCGGACCTCTCGAAGCCGATAAAGGGCTGCAGGTTTGCTCCACGTTGCCCTGTAGCGATGCCTAAGTGCTTCTCCGAGGAGCCCCCGCTGGAGAAGAGAGGAGGAGGTAGGCTGGTAGCCTGCTGGCTAGAGGAGGCACCATATGGGATAGAGCAGAAGCTAGAGGGCGTAGCCGCTAGAGCAGAGCTAGCCTAGCCTGCCGGAGATTATGGAGAAGGCGAGAGCCGCTCCCGCTAGAGCTAGCGTAGCCGAGACTATGAATACGAGAGCCGCTAGAATCGAGAGAGCCAAGCTACCCCCCTCGTAGACCGATACTCTAGCAGAGACTCTGGCTTTGACCTCTCGTTCTCCCGAGAGCCAGAGTTCATCCTCCAAGCTCTCTAGCTCCAAGCTCAGAGACTCTCGGGGGCCGAGGACGCGCCTTGCTCCCCTATACTCTACCACGAGCTCCGCGTCTCCCTCATTTACTATGACTACGTGCACGTAGCGGACTAGCCTAGCTCCCTCTACCAGCTCTCTAGCCTTTATAACGCGCGGCGACATGACGTCTAGAGTCTTCTCGAACTCTGCTAGAGAAGGCTGGCTTAGGATAGCTAGAGCGAGAGCTAGGAGTAGCCCTAGGAGGCCTGCTACCACTAAAGCTACAGCTGGAGCTAGAGCAGCTCTCCTAACGCTCTCCTCGCTCACTTCAAGAAGCCCCTCTCTCTAGCTCTCTTGTATAGGTGGATCGCTACGGCTAGGTCGAAGAGAGAGTAGCCTACACTCTTGTAGACTCTGATATCGCCCCACTCGCATCTCTCTCCTCTAAGCGCGTCCGCTAGAGAGAGCAGTTTCTCAGCCCCGATCCAGTCGTCGCTCTCGCTCGTCACCCCCTCGATGCTATCTACTAGAATGCACCTGCTTCTCTTGACTGCTACCTCGTCGAGTTCTCTAACGGGCCTGGGGGCCCCGACGCTCGCGACTAGAGAGCCGGGCTTGAGCAAGCCCCCCTGCACTACCGGGGTCTTGCTCGTGGTGGCGGCCACGATTGCATCAGCCTCTTCTAGTACGTCTCTAGCACTTCTAGCCACAGAGCCGCCGGCCTCGGTAGCGAGCCTCTCCGCCTTCCTCTCGTCGATATCGTAGACGAGTAGCCTCTCTACGTCGAACACTCTCTTGAACACCAAGACATGGTATCTCCCTTGAACCCCCGCTCCCACAACCCCTAGAGCGCCCCTCTTGAAGCCTAGAAGTCTGAGAGCTAGAGCTGAGGCTGCTGCTGTTCTCCACGCTGTAGCGGGCCCTGCGTCAGCCTCTAAGAGAACCTCCCCTGTCTCTGAGTCTATTAGGAAGAGCACTCCTCTGACGAGCGGAAGGCCTCTAGCCGGGTTGCTGGGGTAGACTCCAACGATCTTCACCGAGTAGAAGCCCGGGCATGACGCCGGCATTACTCCAAGCCAGGAGCTCTCCATCTCTAGCGCTACTCGCTGAGGAGGCTTGGGGGCTTCTAGGAGGACTCTCTCTATGTCTCTGAGTAGTTCGTGAACATCTACCAGCTCGTCTACCGCTCTAGCGTCCAAGATCAAGGGCTCGGCTCCTCCCTTCTGCGTGCTGGAGTAGCTGGAAAGCTTTATTGGTGTCGGGAAGACTCTAACTCACTTCGGGGAGCCCGTTGCTCGGTATCGACTACGGAGAGCTCGTACTGATATTACTGATCCTCCTCCTAGTCCTGGGGCCTCGTGAGACAGCTGAGGTGGCTAGAAAGCTTGGGCGAGCAGTGAGAGACGTGAACAGGATAATAGATGAAGCTCTGAACCCGAGAGTCCTGGAGGAGGAGAAGAAGCGCTAGACATTAAGCCAGCACGCTGCTCTATGCCCTGGAGAGACTTCTCTCAGCTGGGGCTCTTCTCTCTCGCAGCGAGGCCTAACCCACTCGTTGGCATCGTATGCTACGCACCTCGGCCTGAACCTGCAGCCTTGAGGTATGTCTACTGCGCTAGTCACCTCGCCCTTAATCGGCAAGTCTTTCAGAGCCTTCCTGAGCTCTGGGGCCACGTCTGGGACCGCTCTGATCAACGCTTTGGTGTACGGGTGCGCGGGACTCTCTAGTATCTCGTCTACTCTGCCCTCCTCGACTATCTTGCCTAGATACATTATGCCTACTCTGTCGCACACGTATCTGGCTAGCGCTAGGTCGTGTGTCACGAAGAGAACGCTTAGACCTCTCTCCCTCTTGATCCTATCGAGCACCTGTAGGACCTCGGCTTTTATCGAGACATCGAGCATCGTGACAGGCTCGTCGGCTAGAAGCAGTCGAGGGTTTAGAACCATTGCTCTAGCTATAGCTACTCTCTGCCTCTGGCCGCCTGAGAGCTGGTGAGGGTATCTCTCGAGGAACTCCTCCGGAGGGTCTAGCCTCGCTAGCCTCATAGCCTCTAGTACTGTCTTGAGGCGAGCCTTAGAGTCTTTGACTCCGTGGACTACCAGAGGCTCCTCTAGTATCTCTCTTATCCTCATCCTGGGGTTGAGGCTACTGTAGGGGTCCTGGAAGACTATCTGTATCTCTCTCCTCATAAGCTTAGAGAGCCTCCCTTTAGCTCTATAGAGGTCCACGTACTCCCCATCGACTACTGCTGAGGGCTGGATCTTCATGGCTACGTTCAGGACCTCGTCGTGAGGCCTGAAGAGTATCCTGCCTCCAGCTATGCTATCTCTATCTACTAGCATCATGACTGCTCTGAGTAGCGTGGACTTACCGCAGCCGCTCTCGCCTACTAGGCAGTAGGTCTCCCCGACTCCTACTGATAAGTCTACGCCATCTACTGCTCTAACGTACTTTCTGCGCCCGAGAAAGCCGAAGAACCCTGTTCTCAGAGGGTACCAGACTCTCAGATTCTCTATCTTTAAGAGAGGCTTCACAGTCATCACCTCCTAAGCCTCGGGTCTACTACTGACTCTATGGCGTAGCCTAGAGCCACAAAGGCGAAGCTAAATAGTGCGAGGAGAGACCCGGGGAAGAGTATCCACCACCACATCCTGTAGGCTACGACGAGGTTTCTGTTAGCCTCAGCGAGGATAGCGCCCCACGTGGGGAGGTCGTGGCGGACACCGAGAATGCTGAGCCCAGCCTCCGCCACTATAGCGCTCGGCACAGCGAAGACTAGAACAGCGACAGTGTAGGGTAGCACTTGGGGGAGTATGTGTCTGAATATTATTCTGAAGCTCGAGGCTCCTACTGCTCTAGCCGCGTCAACGTAGGCCTCACTCTTGATGGATAGAACCATGCTTCTAACCATGATCGCTGTCCCGCCCCAGCCGAATACTATCAGGAAGCTTATTATCGCGAAGAGTATCACGTAGCCTGAATAGCCTAGCTGCTGGAGAGCTACACCTATGAGCATCAATATAGGTAGGAGGGGTATGTTGCCTATCACGTCTGCTGTCCTCTGGACTATCTCGTCGATCACTCCACCGAAGTAGCCGCTGAGGAGTCCTAGTAACATGCCCAAGACTACTGTCCCTACTGCAGCGAAGAGTCCCACGAGGAGAGCTATGTGGAAGCCGAAGAGCAGGCCTTGGTAGAGGTCTCTTCCGTATATGTCAGTTCCCGCTAGCCCGTAAGCATTCCCCAAGACCCTTATCTCCACTCGGAACCCTGTCTCTCCTCTCTCGATCATCCTCTTCACCTCCTCGATATCGTAGAGGTATACGATGACTAGCTTCAGCACGTACCTCCCGGGTAGAGCCTCTAGTCTAGAGCCGTCCTCGGATGGCTTCATGAACGCTGGACTCTCGAAACGCATAGCGCAGATATCCTCTACTCTCATATCGAGTTCGTAAAACCTTATGTAGTCTAGAGCATAGGCTCTACAGTCGATCTTCTCCACTAGCTCTCTCCGAGTGCTCGTGTCTTTCTCGAGCAGCTTCACCGTGGTGTTGTCGGGGCGTACTAGTAGCAAGAGAACCTTGGCTGTTATCGAGGGAGCGTCTTCAGCCACGTTGACGGGCTTGAGTACCAGGACCACGTTCTGGGGGACTGCTCTCGATTGAAGATCGTAGGTGGCCACGTAGAGCTGAGTGTACCCAAGCATAGGTCTAACAGTGCCGAGCACTGTTGTCGTTCTCAGCTCGGGGACCAGTACCTCGAAGTCCCCGGGCCTGATGATGACTCTCTCCTCTGCCGGCTTCAGCTCAGAGTATACTCTAGTCGGAGCCACATCGAAGCCCAGGATCCAGACCCAGGAGGGTTGAGCTCTCTCCGGGTTCAGGTGCCATGTGGAGCCCTTGACTCCAGTAGTGTCAATCCAGAGCTTGGGGAAGTCTCGAGGTAGCACTAGGTAGCCGTATACCGACATCACTACTATGAAGATTAGTATAGCTGCACCGACCCTACCCAGACCGGATGAGAGAGCCTCTCTGAGTATCTCCTTCACCATTCCCCGCCACCCCCTACAGCCTGACTCTCGGGTCTAGGAGTACGTAGAGCACCTCCAGCAAGAACCTAGCCGCAATGTATACTGCTGTCGTCACGTAGACTAGGCCGAGTACTGTGGGCGAGTCTCCACTCGTTATAGCCTCTCTGGTCAGTAGACCCATGCCGGGCCAGTCGAATATAGCCTCTGTTATTATGTAGCCTCCTATGCTACCAGCTAGACCCAAGATCACCATGGTGAGTATGGGGCCTACTGCTGCTCTAAGAACGTACCTCCAGAGGATTAGCCTCTCGCTGAGCCCCTTGGCTCTAGCTACGTTCACGAAGTCCTCGGTCACTACTCTGAGCGTGATGGCTCTAGAAGCGTAGACTATGTTGTTTGATATAGCGAAGAAGACCACGAGTACCGGCAGGTAAGCGTAGTACAAGACTTCCTTGAGCGCTACGAGGAAGCCCCAGAGGTCTAGTGCTTCGAGAGACCTGGAGAGGTCACCCAGGTGGGCTATCACGAGCCTGTAGTTCTTCGGAGCCACGTCTAGCCCGAAGCCGAAGACGAGTATAGCGAGCATCGCTATCCACCAAGCCGGCAGAGCGTTAGTGAGCGCTGCGTAGGATACCACGGCCTTATCTAGCACTCGCCCCCTCTTGTAGGCTACGAAGGTGCCTAGCGGTATAGTTATGAGGAAGGCTAGTATGTAGGCTGTTGTTATCATGACTATGGTTCTAGGCAAAGCTATCCTGATAGCGTCTACGACCTTGACTGGGGGCGTTAGCCCGACAGCGTCAGCTACCGAGGGCTGGCTCACGTAGAGATCAAGCGTTACAGTGCTGACAGCCAGCTTCCAGGCCCTATAGAGAGGAGAGGCGTCAAGACCGTACACTTTTCTAAGCTCCTCCTCATACGCTTTCACAACAGTCTCGTCAACCTGGACTCCTTGTCTCTTGATAGATTCAACGAAAGCCTGAATCTCCATCCTTATCTGTGCTTCTATGATGATCCTATCGTAGCCTGTGCCTGTGACTATGAGAGCTGTAAGTAGCACTATGATGAGGAGCGTGAATAGTAGCGTTAAAGCTCTAAACGCTAGTATTCGAGCAACCCTAGGATACACTAACCTCACCACAGGTAACACTTAGCTCGAGGGTCTTCTACTCTTCTACTAGGAGCGATTAAAAAACTTACTAAAGGAGAAAGAAGGAGATGAGGAAGAGTAGAGGCTAGGGAGACTCTGCGAGAGTCTAGCCGTTAGCTCCTTCTAGTGAATATTAGAGCTATCACCGCTAGTAGTAACACTGCGTTGATGAGCGATAGCACTAGAGCGTAGGTAGCGTACGTTTTCGCAGCATCGCTGACTGCTCTGGAGTCTTCTACTCTATCCACTATGTCTGCTCTAGACTTCCTGACCTCGCTCTCGAGAGTTGTTCCAAGCTCGCCTATCCTATCCGTCAGGGTCACTCCCAGCCTGGATATCGCGTCGGATAGAGCTACTCCCAGGCCTCTTATCGCCTCAGCTATCTCTCTAGAGAGCCCGCCTATCCTCTCCTCTATGCGTGCTATGTCCTTGGCGAGCTCCTCGACGCTCTTCACTATCTCCTCGTACTGCTCTATGAACTGAGCGGGCACAGCCTGGACTAGCGCCGTGAACTCTGAGGGTATCGCTACCTCGCTGGAGACGGCTACCACTATGAGTCTGTAGCTAGCGAAGCCGACTAGCTTCGAGGTGATGTCTGCTGGGACATTGATGGAGATCACTCCCTCTCTTCCCTCCGCAACACCGCTACCTATGACCTCGCCTGTCTGCGGGTCTACTATCAGGTATCTCAGCGTTATCACTCCAGGCCCGGTCACTCTAACAGCTATAGTGGAGTCTCTGCCGACAGCCAGTAGCCCGGCCTCTACTCCGACGACTCTAGCTGGGGTAGCCGCTCCGAAGACCCAGTCTGTGGGGCCGAACGGGTACGTCGGGTCTCTGAACGCTGTGAGGGTTAGTCTCTGGAGCTCTGGGCTGTACTCGGTCACCATGAATGGACCGTTGGATATCCAGAGGTTGCCATAGCTCGCGAACCAGCTCGCTACAGCGCTCGTCCTGGCTCTCCACTCGGACTCCGTCATGAGGACTCTGCCGCCGGGTAGCGTCACGAAGCTAGCGTAGTCAGCGAAGGATATCGCTCCAGTGAGCATGCCTGCCAGGGCCTCAGCGTGAGCTCTCAGAGTCAGCGAGAGCCACGGGATCCTCTCTCTATCAGCTCTAGGTCTATCCAGAGCGTGAGTCTTAGCTACGAATGCTGCATAATCTTGAGCCACCCATATCTCGAACGGCAGGTCTAGCCTTAGCACGGCCCAGCTAGCTATGAAGGATGGCTCGAAGTGCCAGTAGTTGACGTATATCTCTAGCCTGGTGTCGCCGACTATTCTTAGAGCCACGAATGTGTCGAGAGTGCTCTTGTAGTAGCCGCTAACAGTAGGCTCTATCCTCACCTTCTCTTCATCGTAGACTGCATCGAGTAGGAGCGCGAAGCCTCCGAGTATGTCAGCCCACGTTATTGGCTGACCGTGGTGCCACCTGGCTCCGAGGAATCTCGAGTAGTCTATCACGACCTTGCTCGTAGCCTCTCTCCTTCCGAGCTCGTGAGCCGGCACCCACGTGTTCCTCACGGGGTCGAACCAGAAGGCGTCAGCGGGGACCGCTAGCTTGCCCTCCGGGCCTGCTGTCTCGACGCTGACCACTCTAGCTCTGAACTCTATAGGCATTGCTGTGAACGGGTGCCACCACATAGCGAAGTCCCAGGTGCACCTGCCAGGGTCTACGCTGTAGACGTCTCCGAAGCCTCTGTAGGGGTTCCAGATCGTGGTGGCAGTGTGGACCCACAGGTGGCCTATGGTGAGCTCAGGCTTGCCCGGCACATGTATGCCTCTGCAGACAAACGGGCTCCTGAGCCCTGCTCCCAGGTCCTCCGTTATTCCTCTAACCTCTGCTCTGTAAGCGTGAGCATCTAGGCGCGCCCATCCCCACAGCCTTATGGCCTCCTTGATCGCTAGCTCTGTGCCCTTCCTCAGCGCGTCGAGCCACTCCTCCTTGTTCTTTACATTCATCAGTATAGCTTGTCTAGCGTAGTCTGAGGCGTTCCTGCCATCTATCGCTACTTGGTGCTTGTAGTTCCAATAACCGGGCTCGCACCAGCCGGGCAGGTAGCAGTAGTAGTCTGCGCCGAACTGGGCTAGCGGGCCGGCGTTGTAGCGGACAACTGCTCCTCTGCCCCAGCCCTCAGTGTAGTAACTCCACTGGAGCTCCTTGGGGTCAGTGTAGTAGACTATCGCTATAGCTGGACCAAAGGTTGTCTCGGTCCTGATGACTCTGAAGCCTAGCTTGATTAACTCTAGAGCGAAAGCTCTACCGATGTCTAGCCTCTCGTCCTCGACTCTGATCAGAGCCTTTATCACTACGGGCTTCCCAGCGTAGTGCCACTCTCCTCCCACGAGCGTTGCTCCAGCGTCGGTCATGGCTTCAGTAACCACCTTCTTGACGTAGTCTGGGTCGTAGACGAACCTGTACTTAGCGACTACATCAGCTATATCGACATAGACAGGATCGTCGACACCGTAGTGAGTATACTTCACGAAGGCGAAGCCATGGAAGATCTCTCTAACTATCCTGTCTCTGTCGAGAGCATAGTGTAGCGCGAACCTTATTTCTCTGATGCAGAACGGGTTGAAGGTGTCCTCGGGGTGCCTCCACACCTCGGTAGCGCCAGTTGGCAGAGGCCTGGTTAGGACTCCGCAGAGCTCCACAGTGCTCCTGCGAGTCGCCTCATCGTAGCTGACGTGACTGATGAGTATTGGCTTGATTCCCAGAGTTAGAGCAGCGGTCTCGATAGTGTGTCTTCCCGGTAGCGATATGATGTGAACCGGGGCCGGGTTGAGCACGAAGTTGAATAGACCCGTGGGGGTGAAGACCAGCTTGACTCCAGGCACTTTAGCCACGTCTGCTATAGCTCCTCCTCTCAGACCGAATATGTACAGGTCTATCTCGCCGGCTGCTAGAGCGCTAGCCGCTCTCTCGATGGGTACTCTCGTGTAGACCAGTCTCTCGGAGGCTGGGCCTCTAATAGCGGCCTGCGCGTCCACTGGAGTGGGGGCTATCGATAGTAGCACTGCCACGAGGAGTAGGGAGGCTAGCGCTAAGAACCATCTACTCATTGCTCTCATTACACCCCCTAACTACTACTGGGTTTACGGTTGAGTTGAGCGCTTTTAAGCTTAAGGTTTGTGGGAAGCGCTTTTAGAGAACCTCTTGGCGAGCGCGGTCTCTCGAGCCTCGAGGAGTAACGCTAGAGCGAGTCCTGCTGAGGATAAGGCTAAGAGAGAGACTAGGAGGGTCTTAGCAAGCGGTTTCTCGGCCGTGACCGAGACCTCGTAGCTCTGAGCGTGGACCCCGCTGAGTGATAGCTCGCAAACTCCTAGACTGCAGGAGGCTCTCTCCACTCTAGTCTCTCCGCTCGGTGCTACCGCTTTGAGAGCCAAGCTGAACCCGGCCGCTCCCTCTGCTCTCAGAAGTATATCCCTGTAGAGTAGAGTGAACTCGGCTATGACCGTGCGCCCCGTCAGAAGGTCAGCGTAGGTTACGCGCAACCGCCCCTTCTCGACAGTCTCCGCCTCTCTGGGGATCACGTTGCCCTCCGAGGTCATTGGTATGAAGCTCGAGGGCTTTGCTCCGAGAGGGAGGTCAGCAACACCGCTCCGCCCCTCGAGTAGCTCATAGCCTGTGCTGTTGCCGATCACGTAGACTGCTATGAAGCCGCCAACGTCTAGCTGGGAGTAGACCAGGCGCCACTCGACCGTGTAGCCTTCCGAGACCACGACCTCGACCGCTCCACTAGCCAGCTCTACTCTGTAGCTCCCCCCGGCTAGCTCTACGTCGCTGAGGACTCGCTCCTCTAGGTGGAGGCCCCCTAGGAGAGCTGCTACCGACGCTAGAGCGAGCGCTGCTAGCGCTGCCAACACTAGCCTCCTGGCTTTAGCTGCTCGCAAGCATCACTCTCCCAGCTCTCCAGCCGAGCTGGGGGGCTCTTATCTTAGCGCGGGGGCTCTCTCGAGATGAGCTCTCACTAGCTCTCCCAGGGAGAGGAGGGAGTAGCCCGTTGACTCGAGGTAGGCTAGAGACCTGGCTACTCTGACCGCTAGCTCTCTCCCAACGCCGGCCGTGAGGTCCGGTCTGCTCGCGCACCTGACTTCTGCTAGCTCCCAGGGGTGGAGGTCGAGAACCACTGGAGAGCCCGCGCTTAGGAGGAGGGGCTTCAGTATGAGGAAGGGTAGCCTGAAGACGCTACTAGGATAGCTGGCGGGGACTCGCACGAGCCCCTCTTCTACGGCGATGCCTCGAGGAAACGGGGGCTTGTATCTGGCTATGCTCGAGTCTACCTCGACTCCCTCCTCTTTGAGGAAGCCTAGGAGCCAGTGTGGTAGCTTGAAGTTGGGGGCTCTGAAGCTCCTGACTTCCCCGTAGTCTCTCAGAACTCTCAGGCTCCTCTTGACGTTCTCCACCGCCTCTCTGGGGCTGAGCTTGTCTAGTCTCGAGTGGTCCCACCCGTGGCTTCCGAGCTCGTGCCCCTCATCTACTATCCTGGAGACGGCTCTAGGGTACTTGACTGCTACGATCCCGAGAGTGAAGAAGGTAGCTTTGGCTCCGATAACGCTGAGAACGTCTAGGAGAAGGGGGAGGCCCTCCTCTACACCCCTCCAGGTGTTGAGACAGGGCGGCGCGTCCATCTCAACGTCTACCGTGAGCGTTGCCGTGCTCCTCATCTCGCTTCAGCCAGAGCTCTCTCCGCGAGCCTGTAGACAGCCAGGTATCTGGGGAGCTGCTTCTCGCAGTCGAAGAGCTTGGCGCGCTCGAGAGCCCCCGCTGCGAGCCTCCTCCTGGTCTGCTCGTCGCTCACGAGTCTCAGAGCGTGCTCTATGAACTCTCTAGTGGAGCTTGCTAGGAGACCGCTCTCTCCGTGAGCGACAACCTCGGGGAGGCCTCCGACTCTCATGGCTACGACGGGGACTCCTGAAGCCATGGCTTCGAGAGCTGAGAGACCGAGGGCTTCAGTTCTGCTGGGTAGCAGGAAGACTTGGCTCCTCTTCAGGACTCTCATGACTCCACGTCTGTCTAGAGCTCCCAAGAAGACTATGTTGGTTAAACCTTTCTTCCTAGCTCTCTTCTCCATGACTCCTCTCAGCTCCCCCTCTCCCACCACGTAGAGTCTAGCCTTCGGGGCTACTCTAGCCAGCTCCTCGGCTAGAGCGATTAGAGCCAGCGGGTTCTTCCTATGAGCTAGCCTCAGCACTGAGACGAGCACGGGGTCTCCTTCGAGAGAGCTCTCCTCCTCGCTTTCAGCCCACTCTCTGCATATGATGCAGTTGTAGGTTACAGCTAGACGGGGGGGCTTTAGCCTCCTCCACAGCTCTTCCGCTAGACTTCTGCTAACCGCCGTGACGACCCCCACGTTTCTGACTAGTAGCCTGAGTCCGAGCACTAGATACCGGGGAGTGTCCTTGTCTAGGAATGAGTGTGCTGTGAGAACCGAGGGCTTCTCTAGATACCTCCAGCTCGAGTAAGCTCCTAGCAGAGCTAGAGTAGAGTATAGGCTGTGACCGTGGACTACGTCGGGGTCTAGAGCTCTGAGAATCCTGCTCATCATAGCTATAGACTTAGGGTTAAATGTTACCCCCCGGTAGTCTATGTACGATGAGGGTAGCCTCACGACGCTAACCCCGTTTTCTCTCACAGCGATGGCTGAGCTCTCTCTCCCGTTGTGCCTCTGGAGAGAGCTCACTCGAGTAACCACTATCACCTCATGCTCTCTAGCCAGGATTTTCGTGAAGTCTTCGAGAAAGCTCTCTATACCGCCTACTCTAGGCTTATAGGAATCAGTCACTATGGCTATCCTCACGCAAGCCTCCCCCCATCTCTGCTCACTCTCTTGAGTACCTCGAAGCCCCCCTCTCTCAAGACTATGAGAGCGCCCAGGATAGAGGGCATGAGAGAGATTAGCAGTCTCTCGGCGAGGACTACGGCTAGAGAGTCTCCTAGACTGTAGCCTGAGGCTTTGAGGAAGCCTAGGTAGACTCCCTCGAAGATCCCTAGGTTTGCTGGAGTGAGTAGCACTATCCTAGAGGCTATGCCGAGAAGCGTTAGCGAAGCAGCTGTAGCTATGTCTATAGGGACGCCGACAGACCTAGCGAGCAGTAGTAGCCTCAGGCTGTCGATGAGCCAGAGCATAGTGGACAATACTGCTAGAGCCGCGAGGAGCAATGGGTTCGATAATGCTTCCCTAAGACTTCTGAGAGTTAGGCGAGCGTAGCTACCGGCTTTGCTAGCGACTGCTGGAATATGGAGTAGTAGTGCTAGCTCTCCTCTCACCAGACTCGTGAAGAACGCGAGGTAAGCTAGAGCTATGGGGACCTCTGAGACTCTCTCTACTGCTACGCCGGCGAGAAGCCTAGCTGACTCAGCGCTACCCCTGTAGGAAACCCAGACTACTCTAGCTACCTCTCCTCCAACGCTATAGAAGCCTACGAGGTTGTTGACCAGGATCCCTACTAGTATCCCTTCTAGTAATTGCGCTACGTTGTAGACGCTGAGTCTTATGCGAGAAGCTAGCGCCCATCTAAAGCTCCATATGAAGAGTGAGAGGAAGTAGAGCGCGATACTGGCTAGCGCGTAGTAGACGTTTACTCTGCCAGCGATCTCTCTGAGAGCCTCAATCATCTCCGCTTCTATCAATTAACTGTATCACCTGACAACGCTATCAAAAATTGTTGAATTCCAAGCCTAAAACTCTAACTCTGATACAGTCTTTGAGAGTGCTGCATGCTCTCAGCGAGAGTTCTCTCCGACACTCTAGCTGGAGCCGAGGAGACCCAGGTTCTAGCTGTGGCTTCGGGAACACCCATGGTGACAAGTAGCCCTACTACATGATAGGGGCTCCACATCTCCCACGGTTCTCTGCTATCGCTTGAGACGACTACGTCTACTCCTGCCTCCAACGCTCTAGAGACAGCTGAGTAGAGGTAGTCGAGACCGCTCCCGGCTAGCAGGGGTCTGAGTGTGAGTTCTACCGCTCCCCAGCCTCTTTGAGCGAAGAGTCGCGCTTGAGACTTGTCTATGAGCTTCTCGAAGCCAGGCTCTACTCTAGTGAGTGCTACCTCTTTGCATGTAGCTGAGTACCTCATAGAGTCCACGGTCTTAGCGTTCACCACTATCAGCGGGAGACGGTTTCCCGAGCTCTTCTTCACTCTCTCTATCTCAGCTCTGACCTCCCTCCTGCTCCTCCCCTCGACCGTGACTCTAACGCATAGTCTCACGCCCAGCTCTCCAGCTAGCCTGGCTACCGCCTCGTAGTCCACAGTCTCGCTGGCCTCAATGCAGAGAAGCCTGTAGCCCAGCCTTCTGGCTAGCTTGACCATCTCTAGAGCAGCGTCAACGTCTCTAGGCCTGAGGCCTAGGTCGGCGAAGCCCCCTATCTCGAGAGCACCTCTTTGAGTATCCTTAGAGCTCCTCTCCTGCCGCCCTCTACTCGTATCTCAATCTTGATAACGTCGTCTCCATCGCTTAGCTCAAGCACGCCTCTGTAGGCGCTCTGCTTGTCGAGCCTCAGGTAGAGCGAGCCGCTCTCATCCACTCTCTCTGCTAGAGTAGCGAGGAGTAGCCTCCTATCCGCGTCTCCTAGAGACTCTAGGAGGTAGGAGAGGAGCGCTCCGGCCTCCTCGGAGTCTCTCAGCTCCACTGTGAGGACCTCGATCCTGTTCCCGTAGTGCCCCTCGTAAGACTCGCTCTCGACCTCCACGGTCTCTCTGAGAGACGGGGGGAGAGTGTTTCTGAGAGCAGCTAGGACCTTCTCTCTGTCCTCCGTAGCGTGAACGTGAGTTCTGAGGACTGCTGAGGATACAGACATAGCTACGCGCTCCCTGAGAGCAGGGAGGGCTACTCTCTGCTCTCCTCTATGAGCCTTGCTCCTCTGCTAGCCTCATGCCTCTTCTTGAGCTCTCTCTCCTTAGCCTTCTTCTTCCACTTGTGCTTGTGCGTTCCTCTGAGCCCTCTCGATTTCAGCAAGCCTCTCATCTTCCTCCCAGCGCTAGTGAGCCCTCTGAAGGGCCTCCCCTTGTGCTTGCCGGAGCATACCCAGTTCAGCTCAGGGTCGCTCTTGATAGCGGGATGGTGGGGGTCTACTAGGATCACCTCGTACCACTTGTACTTCCCGTCTTCTCCAACGTAGTAGCTGTTGAGGACTACTAGGTTTCTGTACTTGGCTTGAGCTCTCTCCTCGGCTATGAGCCTCAGGCTCTTTGCTGGAGCGAAGCCGTAGACCCCCATTCTCTTAGGCCTTCTACCCTTGTTCGGTCTAGCCTTCCTCCTACCCCCCTTCCTGACTCTCACTCTGACTACTACTACTCCCTGCTTAGCCTTGTAGCCTAAAGCTCTAGCTCTCCCCAGCCTCGTCGGCTTCTCTACTCTGACTACGACGGGCTCTCTCCTCCACTCGATAAGCCTGAGTCTCATCACCTCAGCGTGCTCCCCCTCGTAGGGCTTCTTCCACCACTCCTCCATATGCTGGTATGCTGAGATAGCCACTCCTCTACACCTTGAGGCTCTTCTAAACACAGCTGAACTCAAGGCTTAAATAGAGCCTCTAGAGGGAGCTCTTTCAGCTCTAGTCTCCGCAGCGAGGCTTACTCTCACTCTCTCCCACTCGCTGATGCCGAGTAGCTCGGCTCGAGCTAGAAGTCTTGGGGGAGGAGTCGCTTCACATCTCTACCCGCGCTCGATAGAGTATCCACATACTCTCGTAGCTCTCCTCTGAGCCTCTCTGAGCTCGTGTAGTAGTCCTCTATCAGCATCGACCAAGCTGGCTCCTCGCTAGGGCTCCAGTCTACCAGAGGCTTTCGCGACCTCGCTTTGAGAGCTCTCAAGAGGCTCCTGTAGCCTCCGCCAGCGAGAGCTGTCTCGATTATGGCTCTAGACGATGTAGCGTCCGCTCTCCCGAGAGCTGTCTGTAGCTCAGCGTAGTCTAGCGGGTAAACATCTGCCTCGACGCCGGCCTTCGAGAGAGCCCGGGCGAGCTCTAGAGCTCTCTCGGCTCTCTCTCTGCTGAAGCCGAACCACTGAAGGGGGGTTGAGGGCTTGGGTATGAAGGGGTTCACTGACGCTCTGACTCTGGCTCCGCGCTTCTCCAGAATCTTCTTGACGTCAAGCATCATGCCGATAGTGTCGCTCAAGTCTTCCTCGGTCTCCCCCGGGAATCCCGCCATCAGGTAGACTTTGACCTGCCTGACTCCGGCTGAGGCCAGGATCTCGGCTGCTCTCAGAGCCCCCGCTCGCCCCGATAGCTTCATGATAGCTCTAGCTATCACGCTACTCCCAGTCTCGGGGGCTATGGAGACCGTTCTCTGACCCCCCTCAGCGAGGAGGAGAGCTCTCTTATCGGTCAGAGTCTCTGCTCTCAGACTGGGCACTGAGACTTCGAGACCGAGGGATACAGCGTGTTCTAGTATGCGCTCTCCGCTAGGGCTATCGAAGAATGAGAGGCTGTAGAAGGATACCTTGCCTACCTTGTTGATGGAGACTCCTGTCTCCAAGAGCTCTCTAAGCTTGGTGAAGCTCCTGTCTCTCCTAGGCTTGAATATACACCCCTCCAGGCAGAACCTGCACTTTCTGAAGCACCCTCTGCTAGTCTCGAGCATGAAGACTCTGCCCCACACGGGCTCTACTCCCTGGGGGAGCTCTTGCCTGAGAGGGTACCAGGCTGAGTCGAGGTCTCTCACGTAGGCTCTCTTCACTCGGCTAGCTGTGTAGTCTGGAACTAGAACCCCCTCGATCTCGGAGAGAGCTCTCAGCCTAGAGTGCCTAGTGGGCTTGGAGAGAGCGTCGACTATGCTGTCCGCTATCTCCTCGAACTCGCCTATCACTACTGCGTCCGCTATCTCCCATAGGGGTAGAGGGTTGCCCGTGGGAGCCGGGCCTCCCGCGATGACTATAGGGTCGCTCTCGGAGCGCGCATTTCTAGCTGGGGGGATTCCCATAGAGTAGAGCATTTTGGCTGCGTCTAGGTAGAGGAGCTCGTAGGATATGCTCACCATCACCGCATCGTTCGACCTAGGGCTCTCTCTGTACCTGCCTCTATGCCTCACGCTCCCATCTTCTAGGAAGTACCTTCTGACTCCTACTCCTAGCTCTTCGAGAAGCCCCCCTACTAGATGATAGGCTAGGCTTGATAGCGCTACTCGCTCCTCGCTCGGGTAGGCTAGGCCTACCGTGACCAGCAGTTGAGCACCTCTCCTCGCTCTACGTCTCTACTCACAACACACCCCGGGTATATGATAGCGTAGGAGCCTATCTTGACGCCTGGCATTATCGAGACGTTTATCCCAGTCTTAGCGTACCCTCCTATCACCGCGCCGAGCTTCCTGAGCCCCGTCTTGACTCTAACTCCCTTGACGGTCATCTCGACTTCTTGCTCGTCGAATCTGAGGTTAGCTATCTTGGTTCCAGCTCCTAGATTCGCGTACTCTCCTATCACGCTATCCCCAGCGTAGTTCAAGTGTGGTAAGCGCGCTCTCTCGAGCACCACGCTTGCCTTGAGTTCTGTGAAGGCCCCGATGAAGGCTCTCTTGCCGATTACTGTGTAGCCTCTGACGTGAGCCAGAGGCCCTACTACAGCCTCCTCGCCCACATAGGCTGGTCCCTCGATGACCGTGTAGGGCTTTATGGAGCTACCTCTCTTCACGAGCACAGGCCCCGAGATTTCCGCTTTCTCGCTCACATCGCCCTCGATCACCTGTTCTCTCAGCTCGGAGAGAGCCATGATGTTTGCTCTGAGGAAATCCCAGGGTCTGCCTACGTCTACCCACGAGTCTCTAGGAGCTACCGCTACTTTGACCTCGTAGCTCTTCGAGATCTCGTTTAGAGCATCTGTGGCTTCTAGCTCCCCCCTGGGGGATGCTTTGAGGTTCTTGAAGAAGCTTGAGTGCTCGTAGCTGAGCTTGAGTAGTCCAGCGAAAACCAGAGAGGAGCCGAGAGGACTCGAGGGCTTCTCTACTATGCTCTCGAGGAAGCCGTCGGGGCTCACTCTAGCGACCCCGTAGCTAGAGGGGTCTCTGGCTTCTGCTAGGAGCACGCTGGGAGCTCTTAGCTTAGAGAGGAGCTCGTAGACCTCCTCTTTCACGTAGACGTCACCGTAAATCAGAGTGTAGTCCCCGGGACCCCCTGCCTCCATGGCTTTAGCTATGGCATCACCCGTGCCCAGCTCTCCCCCCTGGTTCACGAGTTCTGCCTCGATTCCGCACTCTTCGAGAGCTCTAGCTACCTGAGTAGCCTCGTAGGATACTACGACTACGACCTTGTCGAAGCTCGAGTAGGAGCTCGCTAGCCTCACGTGCCTGCACACTAGGGGCTCGTCGAGAACAGGGAGGACAGCCTTGGGCCTGGTCTCGGTGAGAGGCTTCAGCCTCTCTCCTCTGCCTCCAGCTAGTATAGCCAGGATCCTCACTACTCTCTCTCCACCAGTGCTGGAGCGTGTGGTATGCGAGCTAAAAGTAGCTCGCTCTAGGAGTTAGAGCTAGAGTGTGGTGGGGGGAGGAGCTCTACTTGAGCTCCTTCTTCATCTGAACGGGGGAGATTACGACGGCTCTCCTCGGGCCCTCGGGTCCAGGAGCCCAGAGTAGCTTAGACTTGACCACCTCGACCTTTCTCAGAGGGTATATCTTCCTAGCTTGCTCCTCCACGAGCTTAGCGAGACTACCCTCCTTGTCGCTGAACACCATGGCGTTCACCAGCTCGTCTAGAGTATGCTCTTTAGCATAGTTTATAGCTACCTCTCTCATCCTCCTCCTGATCTCCCTCTTCTGGCTGGTGTTACACCTAAACCGGGTCCATGCACAACAAGTTAATCTGAGACCATAGCCATCCTTAGTCCACACGTCGAAGATCCCCGTGATTTTGCTGGTCTTCCTCTTAGTTAGGCTTCTAACATAGTCTCTGAGGAGCTCATGCCCCTTGAACCAGGTGTAGGCTGTTGTCCCGTCTACTCTCACTATCTGAAACTTCAGCTTGACGTGAACGTACGCTATGTCTCCTGTTAGGTCGAAGAGAGTGACCTCCATAGTCCTCCCTATAAGCTTGTCGGGGTCATCGGCTGGAGTCGTGCCGAGAGGGGCTTCTCCGAAGACCTGAGGCGCTACTACCGTGTACCACTTCTTGAGCTTCCACTTATCCCTGACCGCGACCCTCTTAGACAACCCCCTCTACCCCCCAGCCTTGCACACCCAGGGCTTAATTAAGCTTTATCACTCAAATCCGCTAGCTCTCTGAGAGAGTCGAGAGCGCTCTTCAGGGAGACTATGAGGTCGTCTATGGTGTTGCGTAGACTGAGTACTCTACGGGGCTCCTCGCAGTCTACAGACACTCTGCAGACTAGCCTGGACTCTGTTGCCTCGCATTTCACGCTAAGCCAGGGAGGCGCTGTAGCGTTGTCTGGAGCCAGGGCTTTCTCGAGAGCCCCAGCGTAGACGCTCTCTACCTCTAGCTCTACCTCGCACCTAGCGCTTTCCTCTCCACCCAGGCTCTATCACCATCGAATGATACTAGACCGGCTCTAGCGAGCTCTCTGAGAGCCCCGTAGCCTAGAGCTTCTTCTATTTGAATAGGGGAGGCTGAAAGCTCTCCGTTCTCCTCCACGACTAGAATGGAGTCAGGCTCTATCAAGCCGTGAGTCTTCAAGGCTCTCCAGAGTAGTGTCAGCGAGACTTCTGGCTTAGCGCTGACCAAGTAGACTTTAGGGCCTTGGGGTCCTCCCAGTCTCGCTATAGACCCTCCTATGACGGCGTCGGAGAGGCTCTTCGCGTGAAGCTCTAGACGAGACTCGGCTAGAGGCAACTCTATCGAGTAGTCTAGTAGAGTGGCGACTGCTCTAGCTAGGCTCTTCTCCGCGTCCGACACGTAGACTACTGCGTCGGACGCCTCCCTGTAGTCCTGGACTATAGACTCTCTACTCTTGGACACCATGATGCCTGCTACTATGTCTTTAGCCGAGATCCTCGACTTGAAGCTACTATGCATATAGTCTAGGACCAGCCTGGCTAGCCTCTCTACCTCCTTCAGGTCTGTTATAGAGGAGAGAGGCTTCCCGGCGACACTCCTATACTTCTCGACCCCCAGGATCTCCTGGCATCTCCAAGGGTTCCCGGCTAGCCCTAGGTAGAGGGGGTGCGCTGTTCTCGATATCGCTTCACACACGTCGAAGAGGTGGGGCTTATACACCTTGATCGTGGTGATCACATCGAGGCTCGGTGCGCTAGCTGACAGCCTGTCCACTAGCACTCTATCTAGCCCAGCGAATCTACCAACGGGGTCCACGTAGCTCCCAGAGTAGACGCCTAGTAGAGCTAGAGACACGATATCAGTCCCAGCGCTGAACACTCCACTCGTCGCGATGAGAGCGGCTACCGCCGTATTGCTACCCTGGCCTCCCACGAAGGTGGCTCCGTGGACGGGGATCGAGTCTATAGACCCTGAGGCTATAGCTATCATGGGCTTAGTCACGTTTTGAGCCGAGTAGTCTAGCTTACTGTAGCCGACTAGAACGGAGGGTTCTCGAATCTCGAGAGGAGGCTCTAGCGAGGTCTTGAAGGATACTCTGACGCCAGCGCGGAGAGCTCGAGTAGCGACTATGACTCCGGCGACTATAGGGTCTAGGTTAGGGTAGACTCTGACGAGGAGCCTGCCCTCAGCTGACGACGCTTCTAGAACCTGGTAGAGCGACTTGTATGCTGCCTCCAGAGCTCTATCGAGGTCTCTAGCGGTAGGAGACAGAGTCAGCTTGAGCAAGAGGAGCACCATATAGGAGGAGGAGCGCGTGGAGTTAAAGAGAGTCGATCTGGGCTCATCATAGAGCCGCTGAGGCGAGGTAGGACCCGCAAGCCTGGAGTGGGAGAGGCCTGAGTGTAGAGCCGAGGCTACGCGAGAACGTGGCTAGAGCCCTGCTCCAGCTACTAGTAGCTCTGCTCTCTGCGGGTCGTAAGTCCAGTCTGCCGGTAGCTTGCCTGTTCTCTTGTAGTACTTCACCAGCCTGTGTATCTTGGACTCTACGTCGATCAAGCCTCTCTTAGCGTGTGTGTCCTTGGGGTGCTCTTGCAGATGCCTTCTCAGATTGACTGCTTTCTTTATCAGGTAGAAGAGGTCTTCGGGAATGCTGGGAGCAAGCCCCTTCTCCTCGAGGATCTCAGTTATAGACTTGCCTAGGATAGGCTTGACTAGAGGCACTCCGAACTGGTCTCTCAAGATCAGCCCGATCATGCTGGGACCGTAGCCTTTCTTAGCGAGCTCCTCCACGACCAGCTCTATCTCCTCTGGAGTGTAGGTCAGCCACGTCGGCGGAGTGGGCCTAGCTGGCCTCGTGGACCCAGACCTCCCCTTCTTCTTACGCTTATTCATTTACCGCTTACCCTCAGCTCTTCACGCTAGAGTCCGCCTTATAAACGTTATTAGCCTCTTCTCCCCGAGAGCCTAAGGGCTCGAGTCTTGGACTTAGACGCTAAGATGAGCTTAATCACGAGGAACACAGTCGAGGTCGTCACGGTAGAGGAGCTACGGCAGAAGCTGGAGAGCGGGGAGAAGCTCAGAGGGTACATAGGCTACGAGCCGAGCGGTCTCGTTCACGTAGGCTGGCTAGTTTGGATCTTCAAGGTGTGGGACTTGGTGGAGGCCGGCGTGGACTTCACGATACTAGAGGCCACTTGGCACGCCTTCATAAACGATAAGCTAGGAGGAGACATGGATTTGATAAGGAAGTCTGCTAGACTCACGCGCGAAGTCATGGAGGCTATGGGAGTCCCCGTTGATAAGATCAGGTTCGTAGACGCTGAAGAGATAGCCTCAGACCCCGGCTACTGGGCTCTAGTCTTGGAGGTCATGAAGAACAACAGCCTTGCTAGGATCAAGCGTAGCTTGACGATAATGGGTAGGAGGGCTGAGGAAGCTGAGCTAGACGCTTCCAAGCTCGTCTACCCGGCTATGCAGGTAGCCGACATATACTACCTAGACTTAGACGTTGCTCTCGGAGGGATAGACCAGAGGAAGGCGCACATGCTGGCTAGAGATACTGCTGAGAAGAAGAGGATAAGGGAGTTCTGCGAGCGAGTTCTAGGCAGGAGCTTGAAGAAGCCGATCGCTATACACACGCCGATAGTCACCAGCCTCCAGGGCCCCGGAGCCCGCATGGATGTTGCTGGAGTCGAGATAGACGAGGTCTACTCAGACGTCAAGATGAGCAAGTCGAAGCCCGAGTCCGCTATCTTTCTCCACGACCCGCCCGAGCTCATAGCCGAGAAGCTGAGAAAAGCCTACTGCCCCCCAAGACAGCTAGACTACAATCCTGTGGTCGAGATAGCCAGCTACGTGCTCGGCGCGAGAGGCAGGCTGGAGCTCGAGATAGAGAGGCCCGCGAAGTACGGAGGCCCCCTGGTTGTGAGTAGCGTCAGCGAGCTGAGAGAAGCCTACGCTAGAGGCGACATACACCCACTAGACTTGAAGAACGCTGTAGCCGAAGCGTTGGCAAAGCTCCTAGAGCCTGCTAGAAGGCTATTGGAGTCTAGAGGAGACCTGGTTAGAGAGATTGAGAGCCACGTGACGAGATAGAAACGCGCTAGGTGCGCTGGCTCCTTGAAGAGTCTCAGAGAGTACGCTCTCATAGCCCTGGTCCTGTGGCTCGACACTGTCTCCTTCGCCGCGTACTTCTTCGCATCGAGAGCCTACGTTAGAGACTCTCTAGGAGAGCTAGAAGCCTACAGGTACGTGGCGCTACTAGTGGGCTTCGAGGGGATAGCGAGTCTAGCCGCTCCTCTAGGCGGGGTTCTGGGAGACGTCTACGGGAGGAGAGCCGTAGCTCTCCTCTCGTTGCTGAGAGCCCCGGTCTACTTATCGATCCCCATTGTTACAGCCTACGACCCGAGGCTTCTCTTCGTCCCAGCATTCGTTGGAGGTGTTTTCAGCAACATCTTCTACTCCAACGCTCTAGGAGTTCTACTCCACAGAGCTAGGGGCTCTGGTAGAGTCTACGCGACAGTCACGATGGTCTTCCCTCTAGCTTGGAGCGTAGGCTCAGTAATCCCGGGGCTCTTAGAGCCTCTCGGAGGCTACACGCTCATATTCTCTTCTGTGGGGGCAACCGCTCTTCTGGCATCGCTACTACTAGCTCTGCTCGGTGACAACAACTCGAGTGGAGCGAGGTATCGCGATGCGCTCGACTCTCTCTCAGCTCTACCCAAGAGTCTTCTAGCAGGGCTACTGCTAGCTGGAGCCGGGCTTACTCTCTACTGGAATCTCCTCTCGATAAAGCTCTACGAGGTCACCGAGAGTCTCCTAGTCTTCGGTTTAGTGGGGGGCACTCTTACAACAATAGCTTCAACAATAGCTCGCCCCATAGCAGGAGTTGTGGCCGATAAGCTCAACCCAGTGAGGCTCCTCACTGTAGCGTACGCAGCCTACCTAGTCTACGGGCTACTACTCTACCACGTGAGCGGCCTGCTATTCCTAGCTCTCTGGGTTCTACCTCTATACCCCTTCAGGGAGATAGCGCAAACCATGGCTGTAAGCAGGTCTCTGCCGAGAAGCCTTCAAAACACAGCAGCGGGCGTTGTGACGCTCACGTACAGCCTCCCCGCTACAGCTTATCCTCTCTTCTACATGGCTGGATACGGGCTTGAGGAAGGGTTGCTGGTATACGTTGCTACTCTAGCGATATCCGTGCTAGTCTTGCTAACGCGAATCGCGCGCGAGAGCGGTGGCGGCTAGCTTCTCGAAGACAAGACTCTGAGGCTTCTCTCAGCATCTGGCAGAAGTTGCTCGTCAGGGACGCCTCCGAATCTATGTAGCTCGTAGTCTAGAGTGAGAGACCTGAACGCTTGAGCCTTATCCCCTAAGTCGCTCTCGACTAGCTTCAGGTACTCTCTGTGAGTGTGAGTAACCTCCATCGGCTTGCCCGCAATCCTCTCTACTAGCTTCACTCCCCTCCAGTAGAGCTGCACGATTCTCGAGCCGTGAGCGTAGTCCACTACCCTGGAGTCTCCTCTCCTGAGGATGAGAGCGAGACCGGGGATGCCGGCGCCTCTCGCCGCAATGCCTAGTAGCGAGTAGGCTAGCAAGACTAGAGCGCTCGCGAGCAACAAGTAAGCTAGAGCTTCTCTAGGAGCGCTAACCGCTGGGAGCCTCGCTTTCAAGCTCTCCGGCAGTAGAGGCGGAGACTCCACTTGGAGGAGCCTGCTCCAGAACCCGGTGCTCGGCTCTCCCACAGCTACCCCGCCTTCCCGGAGCTGGAGGAGGCGTCTTGCAGCCTCGGTTAGTGCTCTAATCTGCTCTGATGAGAGGCTACCGGCTAGAGTCTCTGCTCCCGCGTTCTCAGAGAGTCTCCTCAAAACCTCCAGTACGATTAGGTAATCTGCGAGACTCAAGTCTCCTCTAGCCATCGCCAGCATAGCTTCTATCGCTAGCTGCTCTAGCACCTCTGTACTAGGAGACTCTGCTGTCGCTATCTCGCTGAGAAGCCTAGCCCACTCTTCGCTAGATATCATGTCTATGAGGTCTCTTGTCGATGCATTAGCTAGCATCGAGTAGGTCATATTGTACTCTCTCAGCACTTGCTCGATAGCCTGAGCGATGCTCGGGTCCTCTGCGAGACACGAGAGCGAGGTGCAGTTTGCCTGGATGAGCCTAGCCAGCTCTTCTACACTAGGCCACGCGCTAGCGTTCTGAAGTAGGCTGAGGTAGTGGAGTAGAGACAGTAGGTCTCCGAAGCCAGCGGGGAACCCTAGAGTATGTATCTGAGTGGCTATGAGCTCCGCCGAGCTTATAGAGCTCAGCGCGATCAGCAGAGTGGCGAGCGCGATTACCAGCACTCTAGTCACGGCAGAGCCCCCACTATCCTCAATACAGCCTCCAGAATCTTAAAGACTAAGGCGAGGCGATCGATAGACTCTAACAGCACTCTATCGAGATACCTGAAGCCAGTCAGCCCCCTGCTGGGGTCCCAGTAGCCCGCTAGATATGCTCCAAGACAGAGTGCTGTTGCAAAAGCAGCTCCCGCTACGATGGAGGCTACAGACGGCTCGCCGTCTTCGCTAAGCCTTAGTGCTCTAGCTACGAGAACCCAGGATAGAGCTAAGACGAGATAGGCTACAGCTAGAGAGATAGCTAGTTGCACTAGGGGGCTCGAGCTGATAGCGGCTAGTCTAGAGGTTACTAGAGCGTTCGCGATGACCGCTATGAAGGGGAAGAATAAGAGAGAAGCGGCTAGAGTCTTCACGAAGCCTAGAGGAGGCTTGATCCGAGACTCCTCCAAGCTAGCTAAGATAGAGGCGTACAGTCTCGGAGAAGGCTTAGCGAAGTAGACTACGACCTCGGCAATCCTGAAGAAAGCCACGTATAGTAGAGAGAGAAGAGCTCCTAGTAGGAGCGTCTTGAAAACAGGGTTTGAAGCTATGGTGTAAAGCAGGTAGGCCAAAGTCTCTTCTGAAGCGAGAGCCGAGGCTCTCTCCAGCGCTGAGCCCGCTCTCCACAAGAACGCTCCTAGAGCTAGAGATAGAGCAGTCATGGCCGCGATTAGCGTGGAGAAACTCAGCAAGAAAGCGGGGATTCCGCGAACCCGTATAGACTCTACGAAACGAGGTCTCCAAACGCTCTCCAGATTGTTGAGAGCGCTGAGCACGAAGACTGGAGCAATGAGCGCTAGAGATGGCTGCACGTCGGAGCCTATGGCGAGCACTAGCGAGAAAACATAGAGGACAGGGTTTAGGAGGACCGCGCTCAGCAAGGCTAGAGCTAGAGAAGATAGGGGGGCTAGGAGTTCGAGAATGAGCCGGAGAGCTTCTAGAACCTCTCTTGCCACACCAGTATTTGCCACTAGCTGAAGCTCTTCGAGAGCGGGGAGCCTAGGCAGAGTCTCTAAGACCATGGGTGTTGTCACAGCCAGCGCTACCAGCCTGAATGCCAGCCTAAGCCTTAGCCCAGACACCAAGGACACCTCTCTGCGCCTCGAGTCGTGCTAGGATCTTCGAGGCCATATCCCAGGGTGTGACTACAACAGCTCTGAAGCCTCTCCCTCTAAGCCTCCTAGCTACTAGGTGAGCATCGCGAGTAGCCTGGTAAGTTCTGACTCTGTAGACTGCTCTCTCAAAGTCCGAGAGCTCCTCTACGCCATAGAGGTGGGGGAGGAGTATGAAGAAGTTGAGTGAGACTCCCTCGATTAAGCCCAGCTTTCCTAGAGTCTCCGCTACGGCCTCAGCCATGCTAGCTGTGCTGACTACGATAACGTTTACTCTATCTCTGGGGAGAGCGACTACTATATCTCTCTCGAGCGAGCTGAGTCTATGCGAGACAACTCCTCTATCCTCCTGAACTCTCATATCTTGAATATCGATCGACGCTACCGCGTTCAGTATAGCCGCGAGACCAGCTCTACCTCTCTTGAAGCCCACTACTGTGTTCCTCCTGGGGGTCGATATCGCTAGAGCTAGGTAGTCGCCTCTACTCGCTAAATAGCTAGCCACGCTCCCAAGTATTCGGAGAGAGTGCTCTAGAGGAGTGCTCAGGTACGGTCCATGAATCATGCTATTGTCGGCGACGATGACGAAGAGCACGTAGAGCAAAGTCTCTCTCTCGTACTCTTTGACAGCAAGCCTCCCCCTAGCTAGAGCTCTCCAGTACACTCTCCTCAGCTCGTCTCCAGGCTCGTATTCTCTCACAGAGTAGAACTCTACGCCCTCACCCGCTAGCCTCGCTCTAGCAAGCCCTGCGCTTCTTGAGGCTGAGAAAGCCGCTCTCCTAATCTTCTCATCGACGCGTGGGATAACTCTGACCTCGAGCTGCTCTCCTAGCTTCAACTCCTGGCTTCTGAAGAACCCGAAGAGGTCTCTATAGACTACTCTAAGGGGTCCTAGAGTGTGACGGCCTACTCTTGATTTGAACTCGACCTCGTAGTCGAGACAGCCTCTAGGAGGTAGTATCGCGAGAGCTCCAGGAGACCCTCTCGATATCTTCAGATAGTCGGGGTACTGTAGCGATAGCTCAGCTAGCGCTATGGGCGTGATCGATTCGTTACAGATACTGTAGACTAGCTTGATAGGCTTGCCCTCGACTCCACTCCCCTCGACTCTAGCTGTGACTCTACACCGAGCTAGAGACACTGTAGCTATAGCGCTGTAGACTCTGAGAGCTAGGATTAACGCGACCAGAGAGACCCCGAGCCGCCCCGTGGGGTAGGCTTTGAAGACCTCGAGCGCTATGAGCGATGAGGCTAGAATGAGAGCAGCTAGAATCCTCCACGTCGAGACTACAACGCTCTCAGCTTGTACTCTCTCCTCGATCAAGCCCTTTCTCCTCTAGCCCTCCGAGCCTCTTGAGAGATGCTCCGAGATGAGCGAGAACCTCCTCGCTCTCGACTAGAGCCCTCTTGACCACTCTACTCCAGAAGACTATGGGGGGCAGGCGGGTCTTCCCCAGAGCTCTCCTGTAATACTTGTTCATGAAGTCCCAGTATCTTCTAGCCTTCTCTCCGCTCACTCCATGCGCCTCCAAGACTGAAACGGCTTCGGGAGAAGTGAGGGAGACCCCTGTGGTAGACGTTAGCACAGAGTCTACGATAGAGTACACCTGGATGAAGTCCTCCTTGCTCAAGCCTCTCTCCTCTATCACTCTCCTGAACTCCCCATACCCGTACCAACCGGTCTCAGCGATGTCTCTGAGCGGCGAGTCTCCAGCCTTCTCCTCTTGAGTAGAGAGGATGACAGCGAGGAGTAGAATAGAGCCTAGGAAGAGCAAGAATCTAGCCGGCTCTACTTCGAGAAGCTTGTTTACAAGCATGTTGAGCGCGTTGAGCAACGGTGGAAGCCACGTGGCTGGGTGTAGTACTATCGAGAGAAGCGATAACGCTAACGCTACCGGGTCTATCAAGCTCGCTAGCTCCGAGTCTTCTCTAGCTAGAGCCTCGAGTACAGCAAGAGGATTGAGTAACTGGTACTTCGACGCCTCTAGGAGGATCACGCAGCCGCCTCCGCAGAGGTTCTCTACAGTCGACTCGATGAAGCTAGCGTAGATTTCTGAGTACTGAGACTCCAGGACTTGGTTTAGGAATATCGAGCCGTCTCCTATAACGAAGCAGGAGGCTTTACCTGAAGTCTCGTAGGCGTAGAACCCCTCCTCTCCACTAGAGTAGACTGTGGAGGGCTTGTCTAGCACTAGAGCCCCTCTCCAGCCCCAGGGGGTCTCGATGTAGACCGGTACTAAGCTCTGGATTACGTAGCCCGATATTCTAGACGTGAGGTTGAAGGCTTCTAAGACCGGGTTCGAGTTGCCTGTCTCGTCGGCTACGAGTAGAGCGACTTCTCTACACCTCCGAGCGAGTTCAGCTACGAGCTTAGCCTCGCTCTCCTCATAGCGTAGCTCGGGCGAGACTATGACTACGAGAGCTCTCTCACAACGCTCCAGCGACTCTACTGCCTCTCTCCAGTCTGTGACGAGAACCACGTCGTGCTTCTCGCTTAGCATCTCGTAGAACCTGCTCAGACCTAGAGGGCCTCCGTTGAGTGGGTGTGCTCCGATAGCCAGGGGGACTACCTGGGGGCCTTTCTCTAGGAGAGCAATTAGAGCTATCAGGAACAAGGCTAGAGCTAGCTTGCTCGAGAAGAGCACGATTGGGGGAACTCTAGCTTTACGTCTATCTGCTTTCATAGCGTACTCTACTCCTAGCTCTTCTCACTCTCCTCTCTCTTGAGCGAAGCCCCGTAGACGTACGCTGATAGCCTGAGTAGGTAGAGCGCGCCGGAGAAGAGAGTGAAGCCTGCTGTAGCGGATAGGAGTGATGTAGCTACGTACCCTCTCTCCATGTAGCCTATAGACCATAGGATGAAGACTAGAGAGAGTACTAGCAAGACTGCTCCGAGAGCTAGGTACACTAGCCACCTATCCACACTCACCAGCCCGAGCTTCACATCGCTACACCTCAGGGTCTAGGGACGGGTACTTTCGCTAGAAGCTCTTTGACGACTGCTTCTGGCTGAACGCCCTCTAGCTCGTACTCGGGCTTCAGTATGAGCCTGTGAGAGAGAGCTGGGTAGGCTACCGCCTTGACGTCGTCGGGTATCACGTAGCTCCTACCCTCTATGTGAGCCCACGCCTTGGCGAGCCTCAGTATCGCTATGCCGGCTCTAGGAGATCCTCCTAGCTTTACCGCGGGGTGCTTGCGGCTCTCCTCCACGAGCCGGGCTATGTATTCTAGTATGGAGTCGTCTACTCTAACGGACGACGCTCTGCTGATCTCCTCTAGTATCGCCTCCTTGTCCATGACGGGCTTTATCCTCCTAGCTCTCTCCTCTATCTCCTCTATCCTCCTCAACATATCAATAAACCCCCTGCTCGTAGGGTAGCCTACCTGGACTCTAGCCATGAATCTGTCTAGCTGAGCCTCGGGGAGAGGGAATACCCCCTCGAACTCTATGGGGTTCTGAGTCGCTATGACGATGAAGGGCTCGGGGAGCGGTACTGTGACCCCCTCTATTGTGACCTGCCTCTCCTGCATTGCCTCGAGTAGAGCTGACTGAGTTCTCGGAGACGCTCTATTTATCTCGTCTACTAGGAGAACGTTGGTGAATATGGGTCCGAGCCTGAGCTTAAACTCCCCGGTTTTCTGGTCGTAGACGTGGCCTCCTATTATATCGCTGGGAAGGAGGTCTGGCGTCATCTGGACTCTCCTGAAATCAAGGCCGAGAAGCCCAGCTACAACCTTAGCCGTCAAGGTCTTCGCCACGCCCGGGACGCCTTCTAGGAGAACGTGCCCTCTAGCTAGCAGAGAAGCGAGCATACATTTCGTCTCATACTCTCTCTCGATAAGAATCTCTGAGGCCTCTCTGATAACGGTCTGGAGAAGGCTCAATCCCGCGCCCTGATTCGAGCTTTGCTTGAGAGGCTTTTATTAGCGGAGTGCTGGATGCTCTAGAGGCAGCGAGCTAGAGCTTATATACTGTGCTCACGTCATCTTTAAAGTCTGCACGTTAAGACCGGCTAGCTCTCCCGCTAATGAAGCCTCCTCGACTACGTTCGAGAATACCGCGACGTAGTGGCCCTCGATGGGGTCCTCTAGGATCTCTTTGATCGCCTGAGGCGATGTCTGGAGCCTGACTTGAGTTCTACACTTTCTACTGCTCGCTGGCGACCCTCTCGTGACCCGCGCTTCTATCACTCTCCATAGCGACCTTGGGGGGTCGTATGAAACTATGGTTGCGGGGAGCCCTTCCTCGACTATGCCTTCTATCGATGTAGCTTTGCCTGACTCGAAGTGCGTCACCAGCCTGTAGGACTTAGTGATGCTCCTAGATATCACGCAGTGAGAGAGCTCCAGCTCTCTATCCCAAAGACCGGAAACGTTGGCGACCCAGGGGTCTCTTCCCGCTATCTCTCTGAGTACTCGCATTACCACTGTTGCCGCCACGTCTGCCTCGCAACCGGCTATGATCCCTTCTCTTATGAGTTCTGCTACCGCTATGCAGCCAGTGCGCCCAAGCGCTTTCAGTAAATCGAAGCACCTTAGAGCCACGTTGCTGGCTCTCCTAGACTCAGCGATCTTCTTGAGAGCTAGGTATATGGAGGTAGCGTAGACCACGTCTTGGAAGCCTACTCTGACCTCCTCAGCTCTCGCTACAAGCTCTCTAGCGTGAGCCTCGCTATCCTCTAGACTGACTTCTGCCGCCTCTTTCAGTAAAGCCTCTAGCTCTACTAGCTCTAGCTCTACACCGAAATGCTTCTTGAGATAGCTGGAGACTCCTACCTGCTGAGACCAGTGCTGGAGAGAGCCTACTACGAGAATCTTGCCGCCGTAGACTCTCTCTAGGCCGGCTAGAGCTCTAGACAGCTTGAGCGCTACGCCTGAGAAAGCCTCCATGCTAAGCATTCTCACTCGCTTACCATCATGTTTGAGCATAGAGGCTAGATTGAGAGCTGAAGCGAGAGAGTTGTGCTCCTCGTGGTAAACCACATAGACGTTCTCCACATCGCGTAGAAGCCTGTAGCCTAGACCCGATGTCCCTCCAGTAGCCACGAAGACTACAGCATTTCTAGCTCTGAGAGACTCTTGAAGAGCAGTGAACGCGCCCAGGTAGTAGCCCGTGAGACCCGACTCTTTCAAAGCACTCTCAAAGCTTGAGATAAAGCTCTCAACACTAGCGTAGTCGTGGAGACCGCTATACAAGCTGAGAATCCTCAAGAGCTCCACGCCGGCTACAGCCTCCCTAGCTCCCGTGTCTGCCTCGAAATCCGGCTCCGATATAGGTTTTGTTATGATTTCTCGGGGAAAACCTTGCACGATATCAGCTCAAACACTCTCCTCTACTGCTTGCTCGCCGCTAGTAAAGCGCTAAGTGTAGAGAGTAAAGTGGCTGTGGGGCCCGGGCCGGGATTTGAACCCGGGACCTCCGGGTCCACAGCCCGGCGCTCTATCCAGCTGAGCTACCCGGGCCGCAGAGCTCCAGCTACCTAGTCGTTGATACGGGGTTTTATTAGCGTATGGGCACTTAGTCTGGGAGTTCGGCTGGCTTAAGAATAATACGCTCTCTCGGTAGAAAGTGCTAGAGAGGTGGTTGCTCGTTGCTCGGAGCCTCTAATAGCTGGAGGCTCTTGCTGGCTGCTCTGATCCTGCTAGCCGTCTTGCTGGCTGCAACTGGAGCTCTGGTCGCTCTGCTTGTGAGCCTAACTGCTATCGATCTGCGTGAGGACTACGTGGCTGTGGTGGAACTCAGCGGGGCCATAGACTACAGTTACGGGGGGCTCTTCTCGGGGCCTGTGATAACCCCGCATAGCGTCGAGACTCTCGTTGAGCGGGTGCTATCCGACCCTAGAGCTAGAGCTGTTGTGATAGTGGTCAACAGCCCTGGTGGAACTGCTGCTGCTTTCGAGGTGTACGAGATACTGAGAAAGCTCTACGAGGAGAGAGTGGTTGTCGTCTACATAACCGGCCTCGGGGCCTCGGGAGGCTACCTGATCTCTCTCCCATCGCACGCCATAGTAGCACACCCTACAGCGATAGTCGGGTCTGTTGGAGCCATCGGCATTCTCGTGAGCTACAAGGAGCTTCTGGACAAGTTGGGGATAGATGCTGAAGTCGTTGTCAGCGGTGATCTCAAAGACTTCGCGTCACCATTCAAGGAGATAGAGAGCGAGGACGTGGAGCTCTTGTCGCGCATTATTCGAGATGTTGCCGACTACTTTGTGTCGTTAGTAGAGAAGCATAGAGGAGACAGGATAACAGACTGGAGAGAGGTCATGAGAGCTGGAGTCTACTCAGGCTATGAGGCTAAGAAGCTGGGCTTAGTGGACTACGTGGGCACTCTCGAGGACGCTGTGAGGATAGCTAGAGAGCTAGCAGAGCTCCCTGAGGACGCTCCCGTGGTGAAGATCAGGAAAGAGCCTTCTCTCTTAGAGCTACTAATGGGGTTCTCCTCTAGCAAGCCTGAAGTCGTTAAGCGAGACGTCTTGAGCGTAGAGATTCTAGTCATGTGGCCTCTCCCGAGGGAGCTCCCACAGGCTCTAGTCATATCGGTTACTCCGGGGCCCGGCTAGAGCTAGTTGGCTGTGAAGTGAGCTACGAAGAAGCCCTCGGAGTCTGCTAGGTGAGGGTAGAGCCTGCAGACTCTAGAGCTGTAAGCAGACGGGTACCCTTCTCTACATAGAGGAGAGCTGGGGGGCTTCAGGCCGACCTCTATCCTCTCGAGCACTCTCTCGACTACAGACTCCCCCTCTTCGGGCATTATGGAGCACACTGAGTACACCACGTCGCTCACCTGGCTTAACACGTTGCTGAGAATCTCGTACTGTATCCTAGAGTAGTACAGGACCTTGCCCTGGGTTATGGTTAGCCTAAGGCCGGGGTCTTTCGAGAGAGCTCCCGAATTAGAGCAGGGAGCGTCGACTAGAGCCTTAGTCACTCCCTCCACTCGGACTCTCCTAGAGTCTCCGTGGCGAATCTCCACTGAGCCCTCGGGGACTCCCAGTTTTCTGAGGAGGCTGCGCATAGCCTGGATCCTCTTGTAGCTCAAGTCTATCGCTATGATCTTCGCTTTGCCCTCTGTTAGCATCGAGATCAGCGAAGTCTTCACTCCAGGAGCTGCGCAAGCATCTAGGATCACGTCGCCGGGCTCTGGCTTCAGCTCCTCTACGACGACTACAGAGGCTATGTCTTGAGGTATGGCTTCAAAGAGCCTGACGGGCTTGAGTAGCCTCACGGGCTTCGGTGACCTCAAGACTTTCACCATGTAGGGGTAGTGCTTGCTCACCTCGAAGTCTACTCTCTCCTTCTCGAGTTGCGATAGCACTCTCTCAACGCTCGCCTTGAAGAGATTCACTCTAAGCCACCACACGCGTCTCCCCATAGCCTGGAAGAGTCTCAGAGCCTCCTCAGCCCCCACTAGAGACGCTATTCTATCGAAGAACCACTTCTTGACTGAGGCTCTGCAGTGAGGCTCGCTTAGAGCGTTCTCGCTCAAAGAACCCCCCATCGAGAGCCAGAGCTCTGCCAGCTTGCTCGGCTTACCCCTATAGCCTGTCAGGCAGAGTAGAGCGTTGTAGTCTCTGACGAAGCTCCACGCTAGGCTATACAGCCTCTCTCTTTCCTCAAGACCGCTAGCGCAAGCTCCCCGGCAGACTCTCTTGAAGGCTACGTCAATCGATACTCTATGCCTGAAGATCTCATGGACTACTGAAGCAAGCAACCTAGCCTCAGGGCTCGCTCGCTCCCCCTTCTTCTCCAACAGCACTCCCTCAGCTCTAACAGCGAGACAAGCCCGAATATTAAGGCTCTGAGTTCTAGATGCTAGTACGGGATGAGGAGCGATGGGCAGCCGGAGTAGTGAAGAGCTACTGCAATACCGACCGTTTCCCCGCTCTAGGTCTCTCTGAGTCAGCCTAGAGCAAGTTGAGCCTCTGCTCCGCGGTTCGCCGTAGCTACTAGCCACTTCACGCGGAGGTCACGAGCATCCTCCTCTCGCATCAAAGGACTAGACTCCGCAAGTAGTAGCCAGGTGGGCTAACGCGAAGTCGTGGAGGCTGGCGTAAGCTGAGACTCATGAATCCAGACTAGGCTATCGCTTATGAGGGAGCAGAGCGCGGAGAGAGCTATCTGCGGCAAGAGGTTTAGGCTTATAACTTCCAAGTGTCGCGAGTATCTACTAAGGAGCTACCTTGAGCGAGACTGAGAGAAGCGAGACTGGGGGAGGAGTCGGAGAGGTCACGCTACGCGTTATTGAAGCGAAGCCCAAGGATACTGGTAGGAAGAGAGTAAGGATAGACGTAGATATCATGAGAGAACTGGGGGTATCGCCAGGAGACTTTGTAGAAATCGAGGGCAAGAATAAGAAGAAGACTGTGGCTACAGTTTGGCCCGCTCTTCCTGAAGACGCTGGGCTCGATGTTATTAGGATGGATGGTATTCTGCGCAAGCTATGCGGTATCAGCAAGGGGGATAAGGTTATAGTGAGGAAGGCTGTCGTCAAGCCCGCGTTGAGAGTAAAGCTCGCTCCACTCGTGTTCATAAAGGCTGACGCTGGTGTGAAAGAGCAGGTCAAGAAGAAGCTCGTAGGGACTCCCGTTCTCGAGGGAGACATAGTCGTGGTATCGATAGCCGTTCAGGGGATACAGTTCCAGGTAGTCTACACTAAGCCTAGAGGAGCAGTCGTGATCACGGAGAACACCATAGTAGACATTCTAGAACAGCCAGCTCAACAAGGCAGAGCTATTCCTAGAGTCACCTACGAGGATATAGGAGGGCTCTCGCGCATCATAGAGAGGATAAGAGAGCTCGTAGAGCTCCCCCTGAGGCACCCTGAACTCTTCAAGAGGCTCGGCATAGAGCCACCCAAGGGCATACTCCTCTACGGCCCACCGGGCACCGGGAAGACTCTTCTAGCCAAGGCTGTAGCGAACGAGACAGACGCGCACTTCATAGCTATCAACGGCCCCGAGATCATGAGCAAGTTCTATGGTGAGAGCGAGCAGAGGCTTAGAGAGATATTCGAGGAGGCTAAGAAGAACGCTCCAGCTATAATATTCATAGACGAGATAGACGCTATAGCCCCTAAGAGAGAAGAGGTGATCGGAGAAGTCGAGAGGAGAGTAGTGGCTCAGCTTCTAGCCCTCATGGATGGACTCACTGAGAGAGGCCAAGTCATAGTGATAGCCGCGACAAACAGACCCAACGCCGTGGACCCCGCTCTGAGAAGACCGGGCAGGTTCGACAGAGAGATCGAGGTCCCGCTACCAGATAAGCAGGGGAGGCTGGAGATACTGCAGATACACACGAGACACATGCCGCTAGCAGAAGACGTAGACTTAGAGAAGATAGCCGAGGTGACGAAGGGATATACTGGAGCAGACCTGGCAGCTCTAGCTAGAGAAGCAGCCATGAATGCTCTCAGGAGATACCTGCCGGAGATAGACCTAGACCAGGAGGTCATACCGCCAGAAGTCCTAGACAAGATCGTTGTGAGGATGGAGGACTTCTTGAGTGCGTTGAAGAGCATTACTCCAAGCGGTCTGAGAGAAGTGCAGATAGAGATCCCCGAGGTCAGGTGGAGCGACGTAGGGGGGCTAGAGGAGGTTAAGCAAGAGCTCCGGATGATAGTAGAGTGGCAGTTCAAGCACCCCGATATATTCGTGAAGGCTGGAGTAAAGCTACCAAAGGGGGTTCTCCTAGTCGGCCCACCCGGCACCGGCAAGACTCTTCTAGCTAAGGCTGTAGCGACTGAGAGCAATGCGAACTTCATAGCTGTGAGAGGGCCTGAGGTGTTGAGCAAGTGGGTTGGTGAGAGCGAGCAGAGGATAAGGGAGATCTTCAGGAAAGCTAGGCTTCACGCTCCTGCAGTGATCTTCTTCGATGAGATAGACGCTATAGCTCACGTTAGAGGAGCCGATGTGGGCGGTAGCTACGTCATAGAGAGGATCGTGAGCCAGCTACTCACAGAGATGGATGGCATAGCCGACCTAGAAGGCGTAGTGGTCTTAGCTGCCACCAATAGACCAGATATGCTCGACCCAGCTCTACTCAGACCGGGTAGATTCGAGAAGATAATCTTCGTCCCGCCGCCCGACGAGCACAGCAGGCTGGAGATCCTGGCTATACACACTCGCAACGTGCCTCTAGCTCCAGACGTAGACCTTAGAGAGATAGCTAGGCTAACCGAAGGCTACTCGGGAGCAGACCTAGCTGCTCTAGTGAGAGAAGCGTCTCTACTAGCACTCAAGGAGAACGTCGAGAAGCCCATAGTCGAGAGGAGGCACTTCGAGATAGCTCTAGAGAAGGTCAAGCCGAGCATAACCAAGCAGATGATGGAGTTCTACATGAGGTGGCTTGAGACAGCCAGGCAGATCAAGGCTCGCGCTAGGGAGAGAGCAGTCTCGGAGATCAGGATGGTCTACTAGCACTGCCGCGGGGGCGTCTAGCGCGTGTCGAGTCTCTGGACTAGGCAGCCTCTCGTCCACGTAATCCTAGAGGCTATCAAGAAGCTAGCGGGGAGCGAAGGAGTGGTTCTCGAGTCGACCCTAAAGTCTTACCTTAGCGAGAAGGAGGGAATAGAGGTCTCCTTCTCCGACCTGTCTAGAGCCTTGATCGTGCTCGAGAGAGAGGGCTATATCGTTGTCCAGCTGAGCACCAAAGACGAGAGAATTATAAGACTGAGGAAGACCTAGAGAGAGCGGGCTCCGGCTTAGCGCTAGCTGATGAGGAGAGAGAGCCCTCGTTAGTGAGGGCTGTCTGAGAGGTGATGTGGGGCCAAAGCGCTGAGGCGAGCTATGCCTCCTTTACTCTACGGTCACGGTTTTAGCCAGGTTTCTCGGCTTGTCCGGGTTGTACCCTCTAGAGACCGCTGTCTTGTAGGCTAGCATCTGGAAGAAGGGGGTTAGCGAGTAGGGCTCGAGCAGTATACTCAAAGCTTCGGGCATGTTGACTACGAGGCTTCTCGCTAGACTGAGGCCTAGATTCTCGGGCTTGACTACTACCACTCTAGCTCCGCGAGCAGCCATCTCAGCCACGTTGCCCCCCAGCTCTTCAGCGTCGCTCGAAGCTATGAAGAAGACGGGGAATCCCGGGTCTACTAGAGCTATGGGTCCGTGCTTGCTCTCCCCCGCTGGGTAAGCTTCAGCGTGTATATAGGATATCTCCTTGATCTTGAGAGCAGCCTCTCTAGCCAAGAGCCCGCCTAAGCCTCTCCCCAGGATGTAGGCGCTCCTAGCTTCAGCTAGGAGTGCTGGGTCCGCTTTCTCCCAGGATACTCTTACAGACTTCTCGGTTATCGATGGCGCTAAGCTCAAGAGACCGAGATAGTCTCGCTCCTCGGACTGCCTGAGTCTCCCTAGGATTCTACTAGTCTTGACGGCGACTATCTCCCCGACGAGCACTTGGGATAGGTACGTCTTGGTCGCTGCTACGCCTATCTCGGGACCTGCTCGCATCAACACTACTAAGTCCGACTCTCTGTATAGAGCCGAGCCGGCTACGTTGGTGACACCCACGATCTTGGCTCCAAGCCTCTTGTACTCTCTAACAGCAACGAGAGTATCATAGGTCTCGCCGCTCTGGCTTATGGCGACTACTACTGTGTCCTCGTCGACTAGCTCTTCGAGCATCCTGTACTCTGAGGATATTACCGTGAAGGCAGGGACTCGGGCTAGCTTAGCTAGATAGTAGGCTAGGACCAGCCCTGCGTTGAAGCTACTCCCAGCTCCGACGATTAGAGTCTTCTTAGCTGTAGCTATCATCTCCGAGACTACTAGAGTCTTCGAGTCGTCTACTAGACCCTCGAACGTAGAGCGTAAAGCGTGCGGCTGCTCGTAGATCTCCTTCAGCATGAAGTGGGGATAGCCTCCTCTCTCAGCCTCCTCTAGAGACCACTCTACCAGCATGACGCTCTTAGAGACGGGGCGTAGCGCTACTCGCCCAGAGCTGTTCTCGAGCCTGAAGACCTTGTAGCCGTCTCTGGTGATCCACCCTAGCTCTCCATCCTCTAAGACTACTATCTCGCGAGTGAACTCTAGGAGAGCTGGTATATCGCTGGCTACCAGGTTACCTCTCTTCGAGAGCCCTAGCACGAGAGGGCTACCCTTCTTGGCGAAGTACACTCTATCGGGTTCTCTAGAGTATATCATGGCTAGAGCATACGTCCCGTCTATCCTCGTGAGAGCTCTAGCTAGAGCCTCGAGGAAGGTCTCGGAGTTCTCGAGCTCTTCTTCTATCACGTGAGCTATCAGCTCTGTGTCTGTCTCGCTCTCGAGCACGTGGCCTCTGCTAGCTAGCTCTTCTCGGAGCTCAGCGTAGTTCCTCAGCACTCCGTTGTGGACAATGAAGACCTCTCTCTTGCAGTCGCTATGCGGGTGCGCGTTGACGTCTGAAGGCTCGCCGTGAGTAGCCCACCTGGTGTGGCCTATGCCGGTGCTTCCTCTAATCTCTTCTATCTTGTGTATGGAGAGGAACGAGTCGACGTCTCCTCTCTGCTTGCTCACCAGGACCTCCCCGCTTCGCGTGACTATAGCGACGCCAACGCTATCGTACCCTCTATACTCTAGCCTCCTCAACCCTCTCGCTATGTAGAGCCCGGAGCTATCGTCTCTCAGCACTACCCCGATGATGCCGCACAAAGCGGGAGGTCCCTGGGAGGAGAGCGTGCTCAAAGAGTTTAATCCTTATCCTAGCCTGCGGGGAAGCGGGGTAGGGCTTTGAGGAGAGCCGAGAAGTATATCCGCAATGTGCTAGAAGCACTCAAGACTCTAGAGCTGAGCGAAGCGGCTGGGAGAACTCTCGGCAAAGCAGACCTCGAGAGATTACTGGATGCTGTAGAGAGGTACGTGAGAGACGCTCAGTACTATCTAGACCTGGGAGACCACGAGACAGCTCTAGCGGCCGCGTCCTACGCTGAGGGGCTTCTCGACGCGCTGAAGTACCTGGGAGTCCTGGAGCCCCGCTGGCCATCCGTGTCTAGCGAGGAGAGGAGAGTAGTCGTCGGCGGCACCTTCGACTTGATCCACCCGGGGCACGTGGAGCTGTTGAGGTACGCGTCTACTCTAGGGAAGGTCTACGCGATAGTGGCTAGAGACTCCACAGTAGTCAGGCTGAAGGGCAGGAGACCTGTTCTAGACGAGGAGTCTAGGCTGAAGATAGTGGCGTCTATCAGGTACGTGTATAGAGCAGTCTTAGGCGATGAGAGAGACATGCTCAAACCAGTTGAAGACATAAGGCCGCACGTGATACTCCTAGGCCCAGACCAGGCTTTCGACGAAGAGGAGCTGGCTCTAGAAGCGTCGAGGAGACTAGGCTACCGCCCAGAAGTCCTACGGTACCCCGTTAGAGAGAGCTTCTCGGGAGGCCTTAGGAGTAGCTCCGACCTAGCGCGAGAAGCCTGCAGGAGCCAGCCTGGAGTAGCGTAGAGCCCCCGAGGCTCCCCCTACTAGCGCCTAACCTCTCTAATCAGGATCCTGGACACTATGAAGATCGCAAGATACATGACTAGCAGAGTGAACGCCGCGCCCCAGGCTAGCTTCTGCCAGTTGACGAAGGGGGTTTGGATGAACTGGAAGATCAGAAGAGGCACTGCATCCATGGGCTCTAGCGGGTTGAAGTTTACAGCGCTCCTGATACCCAGTACTGTGAAGATCAGCGGAGCTGTCTCGCCTACAGCCTTAGAGATCCCTATTGTTACCCCTCTAGCGACTCCTCTAGCGGCAATCCTCATAGAGACTATCGAGACTACCTGGAGCCTCTTGAGTCCTATGCTGTACCCTGCTTCGATGTAGGTTCTCGGCACCTGCTGGAGAGCTTGCTCAGTGTAGGTGTAGACGTAGGGCACCATGACTATAGCTAGAGCCATGGCTCCCGCGAGGCCCGTGTACTGCCCCAGGGGGACTACTAGGAGGACGAAGACTAGCATCCCTATCAGTATCGTTGGTATCTCTATGAGCGACCTGGCTGTAGCTCTAACAGACCTGGCTAGCGAGCTGTTAGGAAACTCTGTGGCGAATACCGCCGCCGCTACCGAGAGGGGGACCGCTATGACCGTGGCTAGAGCTGACATCAGGATAGTCCCCACTAGAGCCGGGGCTATCCCGCCGGGCTTGGGGGAGACTACCGGAGCCGGTATCGACGTGAAGAACTCTAGCCCACTCTCTAGTATGACCGGTAGGCCTCTGTAGGTTATGTAGAAGATTATGTGGAACACTGGCGCTAGAGCGGTCACCGCTAGCAGGCAGACGACGATTACGAAGACTTTATCGACTAGCTTCCGCCTATCCACGCGGCACCACCTAGAACCTGACTTTCCTCATGTAGAGAAGCCCTGCTGTGTTTATCACCAGGCCGAAAGCTAGTAGCAGGAAGCCGCCAGCGAAGAGAGCGTTGGAGAGATAGGGGTATAGCGCGGCTTCAGCGAACTTGTTTGCTATGAGAGAGGTCACAGTGAACATAGGGCTTAGAACGCATGTTGTTAGATTGTGGACGTTCCCTACTACCAGAGCTACTGCAGCTGTCTCACTCATAGCCCTCCCGAGACCGAGCAACACCGCTGAGACTATGGCTGGCGATATCATCGACATGTTCAAGCTAACGTACTCGAAGCGAGTCAAGCCTATGCTCCAAGCCGCTTCTCTGTAAGTGTAGGGTATGGATCTGTACGACTCTTGAATGATGGCTGTCATGAAAGGCAGTATCATTATGCCGAGGAGAATCCCAGCTGTCAGAGCGTTGTAGCCGGTGAGAGGAGCACAGGAGAATAGAGGCAGGAAGCCTAGGTAGTCGTGGAGGAGGGGAGCCACATGCCTAGCCAGGAAGGGCCCTAGGACGCTGAGCCCCCAGACTCCGAAGAGGATCGTCGGCATTCCCGCCATCAAGTCCACTACTAGAGCCACCGGTTCCTTGAGCCCCTTAGGGAGAATCTCCTCCATGAACACGACTAGCGATATGGAGAGCGGCAGAGAGACCATGATGGCTACCAGAGAAGTAATGAAGGTGCCAGCTATAGCTGGCAGCAACCCGTACCAAGCACTAGCTCCCGGGGGTGCCGTGAAGTAGATCTCGAAGAAGCCAACTGAGGGAGGAGGCTCTATAGAGGGCCTCCACGTTGTGGATATGTAGGTGGAGATACCCTGAATTCTCAGCACGGGGATGCTCTCGAGTAGCAACACCATGAATAGCAGGAAGAGCACGCTAGAGACTATGATAACAGGAGCCGAGAATGTGAGGAAGAAGATCTTATCGTGTAAGGGTAAGTGTGAGAGTGGAAGCCTTTTGCGCAAAGCCTCGCTCAACACTACCGCCTAGCTCGACCTGATTAGCTCAACAGCTCTTAAATTATACTCTCTCACCTCTTGCGGCATAGCCACATAGCCTTGGACCATGTGCTTAGAGCCCTCTGTCATAATCCACTGGATGAACGCTTTGATAGCATCGATTTTCTCCGCTGGGTACGTTCTGTAGAATATGAGGAACGAGAATGAGGCTATCGGGTAGGCGTTCCTGCCGGGGGCGAAGATCACCTCGCTCCACGCTCTCGAGAAGTCTCCGTCGTGATGCACTGGGAAGAAGGCGTACGCGCCAGCCGCTGCCGCCGCTATAGTCTCTGGAGTAGCATCGACAAAGACCCCATCTCTATTCCTTATCAGAGCCCAGGGTAGCCCAGCTAGGACTGCGTGAGAATACTCGAGGTAGCCTATAGAGTAGGGGGTTCTAGCCACTATCTCGGCTACTCCAGCGTTCCCCTTACCTCCCAGAGCTCTCCCCTTCTCTGCCACAGGCCAGTTCACCGCAAGCCCTACGAGCTCTCTCGGCCATATTCCTCCAGATGATTTGAAGAGGAACTGCGTGAATATGTTCGTGGTGCCGCTCGCATCAGATCTGTGGACGGCTATTATGGGCTTGTTCGGGAGCCTGAGGCCGGGGTTGAGAGCCGCGATCCTGGGGTCGTCCCAGTACTCGATCTCGCCTAGGTAGATGAGAGCTATGACCTCGCCCGTCAGCCTGAGCTTAGCGCCGCCCAGCTCCGGTATATTGTAGACTACTACCACAGCACCCACTACTACGGGAATCTGGATGAGCCCCCTGGGGTCAGCGCGAGCTCTCTCAAATATGTCGCCTACGAGAGGCGGATCTGTTCCAGCGAAGTCCACAACCTTCTCGAGGAACTGTCGTTGCCCAGCTCCACTCCCTATTGGAGAATAGTCTATCCTCACGTTGGGGCACACCTTGGAGAACTCTCTAGCCCACAAGTCTACCTGGGGGTGGAGGAACGAGGCTCCAGCACCTACTAGCGTGACTCGAGCTACCCCACAGTTTATCCCCCTATCTTGCTCGCCAGTATCGCCTTCCTCCTCGCCGGTTGTCTCTTCTCTTAGCAGGAGAACGCCGACAAGCCCGCCTAGGAGTAACAATAGAACTATAGAGGCTACAATTACTCTCTTATCCACGACCAGTCGCCGGGCTAGAGCTGACCTACTTTCCCTATTATATCTTCCAGTAATGAATAGAGAAGCCGCCAAGAAGTCTATATAGCTCTCCTCTTAAAGTATATAGAGCTATTGCATTTAATAGAGAGGCTTGAGCTCGAAAACCCTACCGTAGAGCGCTGAGTCGAGTCTCTGCTTCTTCAGAATCTCAGCTTTGATTTTCTTTGAGATAACGTCGGCTAGACGCGTCGGCTCGGGGAGCTCTCCGGGTCGGAGAATCATCCTGGAGACTAGAGCTACCGCTGTCTCTAGCGATACCCTATGGCCGGGGCTTACGTAGAGCTCTCTCCCCCCGCTCTCTACGACCTCGGCTACGATCCTGCCACCGTGGATCACTACCTTCCTCCCGCTGTCCACAGTGACTACTCCCACCAGCTTGTGTTTAGCCACGCCCACGCTTGGCTTGTCGAACGCTAGACCTATGTGTGAAGCTATCCCGAAGTACCTCGGGTGAGCTATGCCGTGGCCGTCGACTACTATTAAGTCGACCTCGTCCACGACTCTTGAGACGAGAGGAGCTAGCACCTCCATCTCTCTGAACGCCAGGAGCCCCGGGATGTATGGCACGCAGATAGGCTTTATCGTGTAGAAACTGGAAATAGGCTTCATGTTGCTCCACTCTACAAGCGAGACTACTCCTACGCCGAGCTCCACGTCTCCGAGCCTAGCGTAGGATACGTCGAGCCCGGCTACGACTCTCAAGCTGTCTAAGCGGTCTTCTAGAAGAAGCTTAGAAGATAGGAGCTTCTGGCTTCTCGAAGCCACATCTTGGCTGAACTTGAAAGCAGGGTCTTTGCAGTAGCTCACGACTCTACTAGCCTCAAGAACAGGCTTCTCCTCCTAACCCCGCTCGGGGTTATGCTGACTACATCGATTCCATCTCCACTACCCACGTCGCGGCTTATGGCTGCTCTGACAGCGGAGATCGCTAGCTTCTCTGCCTCCTCTATGCTCACATCGCTCCTATACTCTCTCTCGAGGAGCCCTAGTGCTGTAGCTGCTCCAGAGCCGACCGCCACGTACTCCTCCTCTAGGAGAGAGCCTAGAGAATCCAGCGAGTACAGTCTAGGCTCTCCCGTTCTCTCCACGCCTCCTACGACTGCTTCGATCACGAAGGGGAACATCTTGTAGGAGTAGAGGAGCGTCGAGAGCCTCTTAGCTATAGCCTTTATGGAAAGGGGAGAGCCGGCTATGGTCTCGTAGGCTCTCACCTCGGAATCCAGAATCCTGACGAGCCCAGCTATGTCTCCATAGAGCCCGGCAAAGGCTACCGCTACTCTGTCCTTGAGTAGGAAGACTTTGGTGGCGTTACGGCTTATCACGAAGTCTCCGAGAGTCAGCCTCCTATCGGTAGCTAGAACCACTCCCTCTCTGACCTTCAGGCCGAGCACTGTGGCCTTCAAGAAGTCCTCCAGCTGAGCCATAAATCGACCCCTCTCGCTCTAAGAGACATTAGAGGTTATAGGTTTGCTTTAACTCATGCTAGCCGAGAGTCTTCAAGCTCCTCGCTCTAGAGTAGAGGCTACTCAAGGCTCACGTAGATCGAGAGCTTCGGGTCTTCCTCTTCTAGCTTGAATGAGACTATGGGGCTGAAGCCGCTCAAGTCTATCTCTTCTCTCTCCCCACTCTTCACAGCGTAAGACTCTACCGAGATTAGTTGAGGCGGTATCCCGGCGTCGTACTCGTATACTGTCAGCTTGTTCAGCTTGCCAGCGACTACTCTGAGGCTCCTCTTCTTGTAGCCGAGTAGAGGCACTCCTCCGAAGTGCTCTCTGCCGACGTCTACGCCTCTGAAGCGCATGACGAGAGGGCTCGCTACTCCAGTTAGCAGAGAGTCTTCGGGCACTAGAGTGAAGCCACGCTTGCCCGACTCGACTAGAGTAGCCTGGGGACCCATAGTGTTCGGGTGTGTCGTGTAGCCTAGGAGGACTCCTGACTCAAACTTAGTCGCCGACGTGACCCTGGCTCCGAGAGCTCTAGCGATCCTGGCTGATGGCGGGGCTAGGTAGACGAGTAGAGAGGGGGCTAGAGAGGGGAGGGGGTGGGAGGCGTCGGAGTGCGAGTAAGAGCTGAAGGGGGCTAGCACTCCTCCCCCCACGATTACAGCGTTGGACCTCTGGGGCGTGGGCTGAGTGTACGCCGCATTCCCGAAGTCTAGGAGGCGGATGAAGTACACCTCCTCGGCCTCGGGGGTTACGATGAGCACTCCGCCTCTCACTAAGTGGAGGTAGCGAGAGTAGGCTGAGATAGCGTAGCCCGAGCCTCTGCGTCTCGCTCCACCCCCATCGATGGATATTTTAGCTATATCCTCGAGTTTGATTTCAAAGCTCTTACGCAAGCTGTAGACATCAAAGCATTGGATGCCGATAACGCCTTCCTCCAGCTCTCCGCTGATATCGAAGCACACGTTGTCACCAACAATGGACCCCTTTACGGCCGTGCTCTCAGACACTCTATGCATTCTCCTAGTCGAGAGGTTGAGCTCGTAGACTCCGAGATTCTCGAAGCCGTCGCCTCTAGCTACGAGGAGAGAGTCTCTCACCGGGTTGTATACAAGGTCTGTGACTTCTCCACACCACCTATCGGGGTCTCTTAGAGTCTCGCTCCAGAGCAGGCTCACACTCCACTCTTTGGTATTGAAGACGTGCACGTGACTATACTTATTCGAGAAGTCTATTACTCTCCTCCCGCTTCTCTCGAGCCACTTAACAGGCTTGTGGACCCAGCCTCCGAAGAATATCTCATCGTCTCTAACGTCTACAGCGTTGTAGGTATCGCCTCCAGAGCTCAAGCCTGAGCCTACTAGCTCGAAGTCGTAGACGAGTTCTCTATCACTTGATAGGAAGAAAGCCTTGCCTTCGAAAGCTAGAGTGAAGTAGAGAACGCCCTTATGGTACTTTAGCCCGAATAACCCCCCGGAGCCCCACTCAGGGGCTAGGCTTTGACCGAACTCTCTCAGCTTCTCTAAAACCATAACTCTATCCTTCCGTCTTAGCCTTCTTACCGGTCTTCTTCTTAGCTTTCTTGCTCGTTTTCTTCTTCTTAGCTTTCTTGGGCTTCTCGGCTTTCACTTCGGCTTTCACTCTTCTAGCTCTCTTCTTGGCCTTGACTATGACGCGCTCTCCCACGAGCTTCTTCATGGGCTCTAAGACGTTTTTAGCGTATAGTTTTCGAGCCTCCTCGAGACTTATTGCTCCTGCTACGGCTTTCTCCAGTATGTCTGAAGCTGTTATCATCACTTCTAGGAGCTCCGGTTTGGTCACATCGTAGACTATGACTTCCTCGAGTTGAGATGCTTCTACCCCCACCTCTGGCACTATGCTCTCTTCGTCAGCCGTTGGGAGAACCTCTTTTCTCTCCTCTTCTGGAGCCCCCTCAATCCTCTCCTCTATCTCGCTCATCCCGTGAACCCCTCGGGATAGCTACTAGCTTCTCGAAGCATTACTTGCTCAGCTTCACGACCTCTACCGAGTAGCCTAGCTTCTGGAGAGCCGCCACTATTACCTCTTCTTTCACGCGTCTATCGAAAGTTAGCACGACCTTCCTCACGTCTCCCTCTTTTACTAGCTTGACTCTATCCACTATCACTGTGCCTTTAATCATATCGTTCAAGCTCTTCGAGGGGACCAGGTAGTCTTTGTACTTCTTCTTAGCTAGCTCGTAGAACGCATCGTAGTTCCTGAGGATTCTGTACGTCTCCTCTAAGTCTTGAGACTCTCCTCCTAGAATAGAGGACACTTCTTTCAGTAGCTTCTCAGCCTCATCGACTGTCAGCTCTAGACTCTTGTATTTACCGAGGTCTACCTCTACGACTTTTCTCACACACAGACACCTCTACACCGGCTTCTACTCCGTAGCTTAAAGCTTAAACAGTGCTAAGGCATAGCGGGGAGTGAGCGAGCCCGGAGCTAATAAGGGGGGAAGCTTGTCTCACGCGCGATCACCCATTTACTCCCCTCTTCACTGCTCTGTTCTGTGATGGTGCTTCTTCGTGGCTCTCGAGACTTCACCCCTTGAGAGAGCTGGAGTAGAGAGCGGTATAGCTCTCGAGTGGAGCAGTGATGTCGAGGTCTTCGCATTCAACACGTACATGGCTTCTAGAGTCTCATCGCTCGACAAGCGGCTAGAACTCGTAGATGTGGCTGCTAGAGCTCTAGACTCGATCCTCGAGTCTGTCAAGAGCCCTCTCTACAGCGAAGCAATGAAGATCGTAGACTACCCTCTTCTCGACATATTCGAGGTAGTAGATGCTCTAGGCTGGCAGAATCTAGCGAGGATCCTGAAGAACGCCATGGATGCTGTGAAGGGGGTTGGGAGACTCTCTGAGAGCGATGTAGCAGTGATATCCGACCTGCTGGGATGGAGTGAGAGAGATGCGACCGCGGACCCGCGAGTCTTAGGCTATGCGGTGATTCTATCAATCACAGCTAGCTTCAACAAGGCCTTAAACAACCTAGCGAACACTATAAACGAGCAGTGAAGCAACCTCTCGCGCCTTCCTCGAGGTAGTCACGCTTCTACTCTCTCCATCCAGCTATTGGAGTAAGGTAGAGCGAGCTATAGCCTAGGCTAGTCTCTGCTCTCCACCTCTACTCGCTTTAAGCGGTACGTCTAGAGAGCTAGTAGTGAGGCTAGGGTCGCGGCTTGAACACAGCTACTCAAGTCTTCGCCGACGGCTTTCTGCATCTCTTCAGCCTCTTCTCCAGATACTCATCTACATACCTCTTCAAAACTCGCAGAGGGTCCTCTATCTCGACTAGGATCTCCTCGTCGTCTCTGAGGACGTGCACGAAGCCAAACTTGGCTAATCTCTTGATAGTGTTCCTAGCTGTTTTCTTATTCATACAAACCTCTTCCTCGAGCAGGCCGATAGCTAGACCTATATTCACTCTACTCGCTACACCAAACCGCTCTACTAACTTCAGTATTGCTGCTATCTCTCTCTTCCTTAACTTCAACGACTCGCGCCCCCGCATGCTGAAACAAGTCTAGCCACGAGGAGAGCTCTATCGCGAGCAGGGCCGCCATGGAGAGCGATCCTGTAGTAGGGCCCTTCTCTGACCACCACGGGTAGGTTATCGACGACTGCGACAACACTTGCTCTATCGACACTAACTCTGGCTATGGCGTGACGGCCTTTAACACCATTAATCGATAGAGCTACCGGGTCTCTGATATCTATAGCTCTCACTACCCCCTCTATCTCGATGACAGAACCGGCTTCTACTACCTCTACTCTAGACTCTTCTGAGGCCACGCAACCGTCTACCCAGCTAGTAGATGCTATCTGCCAGATGCTGGCATGGCTTAGCGGCGGCTTACTCTTAGATATCACGCTCCCAACACCTAAGACTATGCTAGCTACTCTCTCCCGCTCTACCCTAACAGTCACGATAGAGGAGGAGGTCACTACCAGAGCTCTCTCTTCAATAACCCACTTCACAAAGTTATCAATATCTACCCCTGCTAGAGCTTTATCAACACTGGATGAGAGCAGGTCCATAGCGTAGAGCCCCACGTCTACGCGCGGCACTCCCGAACCCCAGTCCTCCCACTAGTCGTAGAGAAGCTTTTCATAACGCTTATTAGGGGTAAGCACGAGGGAAGCGTGGGTAGCTGGTGATGAGTAGAGCTGAGAGCAAGAGTATAGCCATATACGATACCGTGAACCCCCCGCTTTGCAGTAGCTGCGGTAAGCCGATAAGCGCGAAAAACCCCGGGGTCTCCTTCTCGTGCCCTAACTGCGGGCTGGTAGTCATATGGAGATGCGATAAGTGCAGAATCCAAGGGAATACCTACAAGTGCCCTAACTGCGGCTTCGAGGGCCCGTGAGGTGAGGCGCGTGGCTAGGATAGCTGTGGGTATTAGAGTATTCCCCTCTGATGTGAGCCTAGACCTCGATGTGCTCTTGAAGCGGATAGAGGACTCTCTCCCACCAGGCTACAGTATAGCTAGCTACATGGAGATACCCATAGCGTTCGGCTACAGAGTCTTGAGGCTAGTGCTCCTAATGCCTGAGAACGTAGAGGGAGGCACGGACCAGATCGAGGAGGTCCTGTCTAGAGTCGATGGAGTAGACCAGGTCGAAGTAGAGTTCGTGCACAGAGTGTCTGAGTAAGCCCCCGCTACTCTCGTTAGCACACTCTCTCCTAACTCAAGCTTATCCCTTTCTCTCACGCAGTCTAGAACGCTGGAGAGCGTGGAGCCCCTATGTCTCTCAGGCTGTCTCTGAGGAGAGAGAAGCCCGCGGTCGAGAGGAGAGAGCAACTAGATGTAGCCATAGTTGGGGGAGGCCCGGCCGGCGTCGCCGCCGCGATTTACTCCTCGAGATTCCTCTTGAAGACAGCGGTCTTAACTAAAGTCTTCGGGGGGTTGCTGAATGAGACTGAGTGGATAGACGACTACCCGGGTCTCCTGAGAATAAAGTCGTCTGAGCTAGTGCAACTATTTCGAAAACACTTAGAGCTCTTTGGGGTCGATGTGAGGACAGGGTTTGAGGTCGAGACTATCGAGAGGTCTGGAGGACTCTTCAAGATAGTTAGCAGTAGAGGGGAGGTCGTGGAGGCTAAGGCCGTGATACTAGCCATAGGCTTGAGGAGGAGGAGGCTTAACGTGCCCGGCGAGGCTGAGTTCGCCGGCCGTGGTGTCAGCTACTGCTCCGTGTGCGACGCGCCTCTATTCAGGGGGAGGAAGAGTGTGGCCGTCGTGGGGGGCGGTGATGCCGCGGTAGAGGGGGCTCTCATCCTGAGCGGCTATGTGGAGAAAGTCTACCTAGTCCACAGGAGGAGAGAGTTTAGAGCTAAGCCCGCTTTAGTCAAGGAGGCTCTAGCCAGAGGCAACATAGAGCCCGTCTTGAGCTCTGTGGTAACCGAGATCCTCGGAGACGCCTCCGTGAAGGCAGTCAGAGTGAAGAGCTTGGAGACCGGCGAGGAGAAAATCCTGCAAGTAGACGGGGTATTCGTAGAGATAGGCTTCGAGCCCCCCGTAGACTTCCTTAGGAGGATCGGCGTAGAGCTAGATAGCGAGGGATACGTGAAGGTAGACGAGTGGATGAGGACAAACATCCCGGGGCTGTTTGCAGCTGGAGACGTGATATCTTTGTGGAAGGGCTTCAAGCAAGTCATCAACGCAGCCGCCACGGGAGCAATAGCCTCATATAGCGCTTACCAGTACCTACTAGAGAGGGGGATGCTGGAGCACCATGAGCAAAAAGAGAGGTAAGGGCCTCATACCCGCAGAGCTACCCGAGAAGTGGATGCCGCTAGTAGAGAAGCTGGTAAAGCAGGGCTACCACTTCGCTGGCCGCCACTCGCTCGTCAAGAAGTGCTACTGGACCCACACTGCTCTAACCGAGAGGAGGTTCTGCTATAAGTGCAAGTTCTACGGGATCGCTAGCCATAGAGATATCCAGATGACTCCCTCCGCTTTCTGGTGCTGGAATGCCTGCATTCACTGTTGGAGGATCAGACCTCAAGACCTAGGTATCGAGATAGACGAGACCAGGATACCTGCGGAGCTCCTAGACGACCCTAAGACGATCATGGACCTAGCTATAAGAGAGCAGAGGAGGATAATAAGCGGGTACAAGGGGCACCCTAGAGCAGACCCGAAGCTCGTAGAGGAGGCCATGAACCCTGTCCACGTTACTCTAAGCTTGACAGGCGAGCCTACACTATACCCTATGCTCAACGACCTACTCGAAGAGATACACAGAAGGGGGATGACGAGCTTCCTAGTGACTAGAGGAGTTAGGCCGGACGTGCTCGGAGACTTGAGAGAAGAGCCTTCACAACTCTATGTGAGCATAGAGGCTTGGGATAAGGAGAGCTATGAGAAGCTAAGTAATCCGCTCGTTCCGCGCGCTTGGGAGCTCACACTCGAGACTCTCTCGCTCCTACCTAGCTTCAGCTCGCCCACTGTAATAAGAATAACTCTGATAAGAGGAGTCAACGATAGCGAGGCTGCTGTACGAGGATTCGCTAAACTGATCAGCCTAGCTGAGCCCACCTACGTCGAGGTCAAAGCATACATGTGGCTCGGAGCTAGCAAGAACAGGCTACCTACTCAGGCAATGCCGGAGCACGAGCAGGTCTTGGAGTTCGCTAGAAAACTATCGCAAGCCACAGGGCTCAGGATCCTGGGGGAGAGTAGAGCTAGCAGAGTAGTGCTACTAAGCAGTCTCGATAAGCCGATAAGGCTAGGAGAGGGGTGCCCTGAGGGTCTCGAGACCAGAGAGCCGGAGAGAGGAGAGTACGACGAGCTAGACGAGTACTAGAACTCTCCTAGAGCGAGAAGGCTATAGCTTGCCGCGAAGAGGCTTGATTATGAGTTCTAGGAGTAGGTCTCCTTCTTCTAGCTCCTCGTAGCTATATGGGGGTAGCCACTCCGGGATAATCCTCCTGATGTCTTCGAGACTAATCTTAACACTATACTCTAGAGATCTCTTGACCCATATAGCGGCAACTCTCCAAGGCCCCCTCACGTATCTCCACGCATCAGAGCCTACGCCCGCGCGCTCTCCGTAGACTAGAGCCCAGATTCTCTCAGGAGTTCCTACCTCGACCTTATCTACCTCGAATTCCCCGACTATCTTCTGGACATTGCCGCTAGCATACATAACCATTACCGCTCCAGGCGGGGGAGGCTTGAGGCCCCTTAGTCTCCTGAGCTCTACCTTCTTCTTCCCCGAGAGTATGGCTTTAGCGTATTTCGGCTTTATGCTCAAGAGGTAGAGGCGCATCTCGGACCCTTGCTAGATCTCTATGCTGAGCCTGTTGATGAGGTCTTCGGGCTTCACTTTGTACACTTTGGATGCGAGTATGAGGAGAACATCCTCTACCTCTAGCTTCAGTAGAGCTAGAGGAGCTATGATGAAGGCTGGTCTATAGGGGTCTCCCGCCATCACCTTATACGCGATCCTCCTGAGCCTTCTGCCTCCCCCTATCAGTATGCTTGCTAGCACCTCGTCTAGAGTCTCTCCTACTACTCTAACCCCCATGCTTTTGCTGAGCTCTTCAGCCAGGACTCTGAAGTCTAGAGCTCTGCTGTAGGCTTCTACGAGGTCGCCGACTCTCCACCCGCATATGCTCAAGGGTTTGAGGATAGCCTTGACTGCGTCTACGGGAATCCCGTAGGCTTTGCTGTGAATGAGACCGGAGAAGAGGAGAGGCTCTAGCTTCGGGCACACGATGACCTCGAGATCTCTCAAGTCTAGAGAGCTGAGAGGCTCTAGAGTCTCGCTATACATCCTGACTGTGTAGAGAGCTGAGAGAGTGTAGAGAGGAGTTTCGATGCGGTGCTCCTCTACGAGAGATAGAGCTTCAGCGAGATAGGAGTGAGCCCACGTGTCTCTGATAGCGTCTAGAAGGGAGTCAATCGAGAGTAGCTTCTCGGGCTCTCTTGAGAGCGAGTAGGCTAGAGTCTCGTAGAACATGGATGGTAGCCTCTCCTGTAGTGGAAGCCTGTATCTCACCTTGTGAGCGATGATCATTAAGTCTTTGAGCTCCTCCTCTCTAGCAAAGAGTAGAGCCACTTCTCTCAAATGCTGGGGGCACGCTTGCGCTAGCTTATACACGCTCCTGAAGTAGCCGCGCCACACAGCCATCTGGGCTTGGAGTAGATTCTTTGCCTCTCTAGCCTCGGGGTAGAGAGATTCTCCGAGAACCGAGACAGCTTCATCGAAATCCTTGGCTAGAGCTAGCTCTCTAAGCACCTCGGGTCTAAGCAAGCGTGCTTTCAGAGCTCTCGCAACGACTATCGGCTTAGCGTAGTCTAGCGGGACAACCCACGGTAGCTGTATTCTCAAAAACTACACCTCTCGAAGTAGCCTCTTCACCTCCTCGAATGCCGCCTCTACCGCTTTATCGAAGTTCTTATTCATCAACTCCTCTAGCTCTCTGACCTTCTTGTCTGAGACTGCTCTATACTCCTCCATGAGTTTCTGCGAGACTCTCTCTGCTTCTCTACGGAGCTCTTCCACGATATCTTTCAGAATTAGGTCGATGTCTCTTCTCAGGTCTCTTATGTTCTCCTCAGCGTACCTCATTAGATCGTTAGCTCTAACTATGCTGTACTCGTGTAGAGCCTTAAGTTGCTCTTCGAACCACACGACAGCCTCTGCTAGCTTAGAGACGCTCATCTATAATCATGCCCTCTGAGTGATTCCAAGCGATTGGGACCTAATTAAGTTACCGATGTTCCTCCTAGAAGAACTCGCGAGAGCTATCTCGCTGTCCCCGCTCTCTTCTTCCACATTCTCGGATAGAGCCCCGGCTCTAGGACTACTCTCCACGGCTCGACAGCTACTCCTCGCTCACTCGCTAGTATCTCATCTGAACTCATAACCGCTCTCCCTAACGCTACAAGCTCCCCCTTGAGCGTCAAGAGAGCCACTAGGTCTCCCTTCTTCACCTTATCGCTAACCATCGCTATCCCGGGTACAGCGAGCCTAGCTCCGTTCACCACGCTCTCCACGGCTGAATCTCTAAGCACGACCTTGGGCAACGAGCATACGAGGTACTCGGCGGGGCGGACTACTCTCCGGAGCTCCTCCTCTCTCCCCTCGTTTCTCCACAGGTAGACCGCTTCGGATAGGTCTTGAAGCCTGACTAGCCCGAATTTCTCGCTAACCGGCCCCGTCCTTATCCTCCTGAGCTCCCTCATGTGAGCCCCTACTCCTAGCACTAGCCCTATGTCCCAGCAGAGCTTCCTTATGTACGTCCCCGGGTCTGATGAGACTCTGAAGAGCACATACCTGCCTTCTCTCTCTAGTATCTCGAGCTCGTGGACTCTCCTAACTCTCAGAGCTCTCTTAACGCTACTACGGAGAGGAGGGCGCTGGTATATCTCTCCCTGAAACTCTCTGAAGACTCTCCGTAGCTCCTCCTCGCTCACATCTCCGTGGAGCTGCATTACGCAAACGTACTCTTTCGAGGAGTGCATCACGAGCCCTATTATCCTCGTGGCTCTCTCGAGAGCGATAGGTAGCACTCCAGTAACCTTGGGGTCTCCCCGCCCCCCGCGGGGGCTCTAGGGTCCCCCCGTGCCCTGCTTTCTTCACGTCTAGGAGTCTCTTGACCCACGCTACTACCTCATGGCTCGTGGGTCCTGGAGGCTTATCTAGCGGTATCATCCCATACTCTATGTACTTGCGTATAGGTCTCTGTGTCGGGAGCCACCCGTATTTCTCGCTCGTTGGCTCGTCTACCTTGACGTAGAGCTTCTCCTCGAATCCACAAGTGTTCGAGAGACTCTTAATGAAGTCTACTCCTGCTCTAGTTACATCCATTCTGAAGCCTCACCTACTAAGAATATGAAGAGCTTTGAAGCTCGTAATGGAAATCATGTAGTTTTTACTAGCGGCTTCACTCTTTCTCTCATGAACTCGAGTAGGCCCACCTCTCTTAAAGCCTTCTCTACCTCCTCGTCGCTAGCTCCCTTCGTTATGCTTATCTTCTTATCTAGTGGTTCTAAGTGGCTGATGTTGCACTTCCTCCTCTTGACTCCGCTAATGCTCTTAGGTCCCGTGACTAACACGAAGTTGCTGTCCACTATGTCGACTATGACGCACTTTCTTCCAGCCTCTCTGCCTCTCGTCTTGACGCATATCCTCCCAACTTCTATCAGGGGCATCTTTCTACACCTCTATAGCTCTCAGTCTAGAGCACTACTCTTATAAGGGTTATCCTGGCTACTGGCTTCACGCTTCTTAGCAAGCTTTGCTACCACTAGCTCGTATATTATCCGGTAGGCTTCCTCGATGCTGAGACCTGTAGTGTCTACCACTAGGTCGAAGTGAGAGACGTCCGTTATATCGATGCCGTAGTATCTCAGGAATCGTCTCCAGTGACTCTCCTCTCTAGAGAGGATCTCGTCTAGCGACTCCTCTACTCTTCTCCCATCTCTAACCGCTATCCTGCTAGCTCGTGTAGCTAGGTCTGCTTTAACGTATACTGTCACGTCTGCTACCTCTCTCAAAAGCCATGCCGCTAGATGGCTGTCTATCACTACGCCTCCTCTACACGCTTCTCGAAGAGTCCTCTTCTCGATCTCGTAGTCTATCCCGGGGTCTCTCTCAGCTATCTCGTTGAGCTCTACTAGACTCAGCCCTCTCTCGGTAGCGAGAGCTCTGAAGATCTCGCCTGTAGTGAAGTATCTGAGGTTTAGGTCTGCTGAAAGTCTTCGAGCATAAGTCGATTTACCTGAGCCAGGAGGCCCAGCAACTACTACGACTGGGCCTGTTTTATCACAGACGCTGATATCAGCTCCGCTAGACACGATGAGCACAAGACCCCACCGTAGGGTCTATTCGGTCTCTTCTTGCTCTTACTAAGACTCCTGAGCCCCGATGACCTCAGCCTAGGCACTCCCCCTAGGGGCTTACCGCATCTACTGCATACAGCTACTCCAGGCTTCCTCTTCTCATAGTGTACTACCGTGAACCCACCGGGGGTTCTCCTCTTGACTCTCCTAAAGCTCCTCGTCCTCAGCTTAGGTCTTACCATGACTCGAGCCCCCAGCGTAGCCGGAGTGCTGCGGCTTAAAAACGTTGACTTGTCTCAAGCCCCTCGGGCTACGCTCTTCTAGGAGTTTCTCTAAACGCTAGTATAGCTAGCACGAATACGAGAAAGTGCACTATAGCTGTGCTGACCTGAGGCCCCTCTTCCGTCATGACGGTGAAGAGGGGTATTGTGAATGGGGCTTTGACGAATGGAGCTAGGAGTAGCGTGTAAGCGAGGAGTAGGATCGAGTAGACTGTTAGAACCATGAGGAGCTTGGCTAGGAGAGCTCTACGTAGTAGAGAGACCGACCTAGAGTACTCCAGAGACCTGGATTTAATCCTTCTCTGAGACCTCTTGTCTCTAGCAGAGTCCCCTATGTCTCTATAGCTGGCCACAACTAGTTGCGCTTGAGCTAAGTCCTCGGGCTTGAATATCCTCGAGTATAGAGCGAGAACAGCTAGGATTGATGTGAGCGAGACTAGAGCCACGAGTAGCGCGGTGAACCCCACTCTATAAGCCCTCCAGTATCTGGAGGATGCTTCTAGCGGCTTCTTCTGGAGAGCCTTCCCTGTTGTTCACTATGGCTACTATCGACGCTGTTAGAGTAGCGCTCGAGAAAGCGGAGATTCTCGCGTGCTCCATCAGCATCCTTATGCCCTCTACTCCCCCGAAGTCCGCTCTATACCTCGTCTTGTCTCTCTGCTGGCGAGCTAGGACCTCCTCGGGGTCTGCTTCAATCAACACTATAGCATCGGGGCTCAGCTTCTCGACGACGTGGCGAGGCAGACCCGGCAGGTAGCCTCTAGGAGTTCTTATCAACGCGTGAGTGTCTATGAGGAGAACAGAGTCTGCGTCGAGCTCTCTCCGTGCCTCCTCGATTATCTCTTGAGCTGCGAAGGCTTGAAGCTCTAGCTGTCTTCTGAGAGGCAGTCTCCTCAGCTCGTCTCTATTACCTACTATCTTCAGCTCTAGCGCTTTCGATAGCATGTAATCACCGAAGTTAACGATCTTCAGCTTGACTCCAGCGCTGCTAGCTAGCTCGCTTAGATGCTTCAGTACTGTCGTCTTCCCGACTCCGGGGACTCCGATGACCACTACTACCTTGAAGGGGTTTCTGCGCGGGCTCTGCTCACTCACTACTCCTCACCCAGGAGTCTTCTGAGAACTGGGTACATCTCGAGAGCTCTATCTCTCACTATTATGGCGTAGTACTGCTGGATTATCCCAGCTGAGAGGAGGAGTCCTGTAGCGGAGCCGTAGCATCCTAGAGTATCGCCGAGTATCACAATAGAGACTACTATCAAGCTAGATAGCAGCGTTAACGGGTAGATGTACTCTGCTAGAAGCTCCTCTAAGACTCTCACGTTCCTCCTAACCCCGGGTATCTCTAGCCCGCTCTTCACAAGAGTCTCTGCTTGAGATCGCGGATTCAAGCCCGAGACCTCTACCCACATGAAGCCGAGAGCGACAGCCATTATGGTCCAGCTTACAGCGAATGTGACTACTCTAACGGGGTCGGATACAGCCGCTATGATTCCGTGTGGCGGGCTCACGTAGTATATCAGTGTTCTCAGAGCCTCCGAGACGGGGCTAGCTGGCCAGAGGTTGCTCACTATGCCTTCTATGAGCTGGAGGTCAGCGACTATTATGCCTACTAGGAGGATGGGTATGTTGGTCACGTAGATCAGCTGTAGAGGCACTCTACTCTTCAAGCCAGCGAATCTCCCTACTGCTACCGGAATCTCTATCTTGGTTCCCTGGAGGTATACGAGGATAACGAGTAGCAGTATGGTGGCTAGAAGTCCAGTGACATCGGGGTAGCCTCCGGGTCTAGCGAGAACCGTTAGGCTCCTCTCCGTGACTAGAGCTGGGATCACGCCGTAGTATATAATGCCTCCCTCTGTCGAGACGAACCCGAAGATCTGCCAGAACACTGTGTGAGCCACGCCTGCTAGAATGAATAAGCTTATAGCGCTACCTATACCCCACCCCTTTTGGAGCAACTCGTCGAAGAGAATTACTAGGATTGCGCCTGCCACTAGTTGAAGCATCACTATGAGCATTTGAGGATAGCTTGGAACTATCCCGGTCCCTATCCAGTAGGTTCTGCTCGCTACCAGCCCTACCGCCTGCACTACGGCGAAGACTATGGCTAGAGTCTTCATGGCTCCCGTGAACTTCTTCCTATCCTCGGGGTTCGTTAGATCCAGGTTTATCAGCTTAGCTCCAACGAGGATCTGGAGTATGAGGCCGGCAGTGACTATCGGGCCTATCCCTAGCTCCATGAGAGTCCCGTGAGAGCTCGCGAATATGATCCTCAAGAGGTGGATCTGCTGAACTCCATCTCCAACTCTAGGTATCCCGTAGAGAGGTATGTTGGCTAGGATGAAGTATATCACTAAAACGATCCCAGTCATGAGCAGCCTCCTGTCTAGAGTAGGCCTTTGCTTAGGCTTCTCTACTGAAGGCAGTAGCTCGCTCGCTCTAGCAAGTATATCGATTACACCCAAGCCCCCCACCGAGTCCAGACGAGACAAGACTTTGTCGCTGAAATCTTTAAAGCCTTATTTGGCTTAGTGGTCTACTGTACTGCTGACTGAAGTAGGTAAGCGAGCGAGCGGGGGTGCCCGAGCCTGGTCAAAGGGGTCGGGCTTAGGACCCGATGGCGTAGGCCTGCGTGGGTTCAAATCCCACCCCCCGCACCACTCGACTAGTAGCTTCTCTCAAGCTCTCTCCTCCTAGCTCCGAGTAGCGTGATGGCGAGCGGAGCTGTGGAGGTAGCTAGGAGTAGAGCTACTACCCCATAGTTTGTGATCAAGAGTGTTGATAGCGCTGTAGCCGCTATGGTGAGCCATGAGGTGATAGCGAGTACTCTTAGAGTCTCGCGTGGTCTCTTATCTAGCACGAACTCGACCAAAGCTATCTGAGCGAGCATCATGGCTGCTCCTACTAAGAGGAGCTGGACTAGAGAGCTGTGTGATGAGATAAGCCCAGTGTAGCTCGCTACTAGCGCTGAGAGAGCGGTGACGTACGCGGGGAGGAAGCCTGTTATCAGTGATGACGCTATAGAGCCTAGGAGAGAGCCTAGTGAGAAGAAGGCTATGGCTAAGTGTTTATCCGAAGCCGGGATGGAGGATAGCACTGTAATCCTGAGCGATGCCATAGCCGCGATCACTATAGAGAACTTCAGAGTCTCCAGGTAGACGCGGCGCTCGCTGAAAACCTCGGGTCTCCCACCCTCCATGACGTAATCGAGACCCTCGAGGAAAAGCGAGATGGTTTTAATGCTACTAGACGGTACGGGGGGTGTCGCTACGAGACTAGAGGATGATAGTATCAATGCTGAACACGCTATAGCCAAGACTGCTGTAAACAAGAGAGGAGAAAAGAGGGAGGATGCTAGAGCGAGAAGCAAGACTCCCGAGCTGACGAGCGCGTAGAAAGCAGCGATCGCTTTAGCCCACTCACCGACATCTACCCCCTCTAGTATCGTGGTGAAAAGAGCGGGCATTATGAGCGCCTGAGCTAGAGATGAGAAAGCGTATAAGAGAAGGAGGCTGTGCTCGCTCTCCACGTCTCCCAGCATTAGGAGCAGTGATGTGAGAGCTAGGAGAGCTAGGATGGCTGAGGATATGCTCAGAGCTCTCGCTCTACGAGCTCTAGAGAAGAAGAAGCGGAGTATCGCGAACTTAGCCAAGCCGAGAGCGACTAAGCTGACCACAGCGAAGAAGCCGGTCTCCGAGAGCAGACTCCGAGAGAGCACGTAGGAGTCTAGGACTTTGAACTCAACGTACATCCAGAGACTCGTGGCTAGAGAAGCTGCAACCACTAGCCTCATCCACCACAATACCGCTCCCCCAGGGGAAACCGCGTGCTCGCCTAGTAGCCTAAATTGTGCTCGACTGAGACAGGCTCCTCCCGCTCTAGGAAACAAGATAAGCTCTAGGAGCGGGAAGAGAGAGGGGTGCACTAGATTGAGCTTAGATAAATCGCTCTACGAGAAGGCTCTGGCATCGCTTAGGAAGAAGGCGGAGGAAAGCCTTCGCGCTAGACAAGCGAAGATCAGAGAGAGGTACGAGCAGTACGTTCAAGAGCTGGAAGAGAGATTCAACAACATTGTTGAGACGTTCGCAACAATGATAAGAGAGTAACGGCTCGCTCCATGCTCCGAGGCTCCAGCCTATCTCGTAGACCAGGCTTCTTAGAGTAGACTACGACCCCCTCGTGCTACTACCCTCACTGCTGGCTTCTGAAGAGGATGAAAGCCGCTACCATCAAGACTAAGGCTAGTACTATGAGTGCTATAGCTATGACTGGTGATGTAGCGATGATGATCGGTATTGGTCCGATCATCACTATTCCTCCTCCCTCTACTCTCCCAAGACCCTCTCTGCTAACTATCGCCATGAAGGTGCCAGCGAATACTAAAGCAACCCCCAAGAATATCAACAAGATGCCCAGAGCCACTAGCTTCTCCCACACGCTCTCCTCAGCCCCAGCTGTACCGGTATAACGGTATAACCCTTATAGGCTAACGAGAGGCTAGAGCCCGCTCTCCACAGAGAGCTCTGATAAGCCAGTAGGGGAGAGAGCTAGAGGAGAGCTATGTGACAGTGAGCGCTGAAACTCTGCTCTCACCGAGGCTCACACCGGCCCCCCAGCTTGCTCTCAGCACGTAGAGGCGCTTGGCTGAAGAGCGGGTCGAGAGGAGCGGGCGCACGGACTCCGGCTGTGTGCTAGCGCTCTCAGCGAGAGCTCTCGAAGCGGTAGTCCGCCCGCGAGCCTCGTGAACGCTCGCGTCCGGGGATAGGTTGCTCCCTTCCGGGCCTAGCCGGGTTTCCCCGGCTAAGGCGGTAGCCACGGCTCTCCAGCCGTAGCCCCGCCTCCGCGAGCCCCACGAGACGGGCTTCATCTACCTCGTCTTCGAGAGCTCTCGCTGAGAGCGCTAGCACACAGCCGGATTACTGGCCCCTGCTTTACGCCTTCAGGCGGTCTTTGCGACCGGGGAGTCGGCGGGACTCCCGGCCCTTCCCGTGCGCCCAGTAGCTCTTTCAATCAGCGAGGGTTAAGTGTTTCTAGCGGGGAGAGCTCTTCGCCGCCAGCCTAGTGGAGTGGAGGTGCTCGTGCGCGTTGCGTGAAGCCGCTGAACGGCTGGTGCCGAGTCTCGAGCAAGACGGCTCTCAGTGAACTGTTTTTAAGTCTTCTTGGCTGAAGGCTCTGCTCGGATAGAGGATGAGCGGCATCTTCGGGCTTGTTTGCAGAGAGAAAGTTGGGGGCCATGTGCTCTACACGGGGCTAAGGAGGCTGTTTTATAGGGGTGTTGATGGTAGCGGAGTGGCTTTCGTGGATGACTCTGGCTCTGTGGTTGTCCGCAAGAAAGCTGTCAGCATAGATAGAGCTAGAGAAGTCCTGAGTATCGATGACATTTCGACTGATATAGCTATAGGGCATGTGTGGCATGCTGTTAGAGGAGCTCCTGTCGACGAGAACTCGCAACCTCATCGAGGCTGCCGAGGAGAGGTCTTCGTGGTTAGCGATGGGCTGATCAAGAACTACGATGAACTCAAGCGAGAGCTACGCGGTAAAGGCCATGTTTTCACCACGACCACCGATAGCGAGGTGCTAGCTCACATTCTAGAAGATAGGCTAGACGAGGGCCTCAGCGTTCTCGAGGCTCTACGAGAAACCGGTCTCAGAGCTATTGGAGTGTACACAGCGATATTCATGGTTAGAGGAGCCCGGCTACTAGGCTTTGTGGCTAGAGAGCTACCGATAGTGCTAGGGCTTGGCGAGAAGTGCTTCTTCATATCCAGCGATACGCCCAGCCTCTACGGGATAGCTAGAGAGGCTCTAGTCATAGAAGAGGACGCTGTGGGAGTAGTCTCAGACAGCGGGTTCCAGATAATCTCTCTAGAGACTGGAGGAGAGCTGAGAGCGTTTACACGCAAGGTTCTCAAGAGAGAGTACGAGTACCCCGAGAAGGGAGGGTATCCTCACTTCATGCTGAAGGAGATCTACGAGGTTCCCGAGGCTTTGAGGAGGACTATTCTCTCGCTTATGGAGAAGTATCTTAGGCTAGCCGCGATGATCATAGCTAACGCTAGAGGAGTAGTCATAATAGGGAGCGGCTCTAGCTACCACGCTGGGCTCCTCGGCCAGTACTATTTCTCGAAGCTAGCTCAGATAAGCTCCTCTGTAGTCTACGCCTCAGAGTTCCCCCACTACGCTGTAGAGGGGGTCACCACTGGGACAGTCGTCTTAGCTGTAAGCCAGAGCGGTGAGACCTCGGATGTCATAAAGAGCGTTAAGCTAGCTAAATCCAGAGGGGCGGTGGTAATCGGTGTAACCAACACTCTAGGCTCTAGGCTCACGCTACACTCCAACGTCTACCTCCCCATAGGAGCTGGGCCTGAGCTCGCTATACCCGCGACTAAGACTTTCACCTCGACTATAGCCGCTCTCCTAATCCTAGCAACGTACACCCGCGACTAAGACTTTCACCTCGACTATAGCCGCTCTCCTAATCCTAGCAACGTACACAGGACTATATAGGGGCGTGGTTTCCGAGAGCTCTCTCAGAGAAGTCTACGATGAGCTGGAGCAGGTAGCAGTCAGCATAGGTAAGAGCTTGAGGGAGGTTGAGAGTAGAGCCGAGAAGCTAGCCGCTACGATCCGAGATGCTCCCATAGTCTACGTCGTGGGCAGCGGTGTACTACACCCGATAGCACTCGAGGGGGTCTTGAAGCTAAAGGAGGCCTCCTTGACTCACGCTGTGGGGCTCCAGATGGGGGAGCTGAGGCACGGGCATATCGCTGTCCTAGGGGGAGGCGCGCCAGTGATCCTGCTTGAGCCTCTGGAGGAGGATGCTTTGGAGCTCTACGAGAAGCTCAAGACTCTACTCGAGGAGCGCAAAGCTAGAGTAATAGAGGTCGGGAGGAGAGGAGACCTGCCAGTGCCCGAGTCTGGCGCGCTAGTAGCGCCGATAGCTTACGCTGTCTCTCTCCAGATGCTAGCCTACAAGCTGGGTGTTGCTAAGAACGCTCCCATCGATACTCCACCAGGCTTAGTCAAAGCTGTCACAGTGTGAGGTGCGAGAGCTACGGCTAGGTTGCTAGCTGTCAGCGATATCCACAGCCCTCTCTACCTAGCTCTCTTCAGGCAAGCGCTAGACCGGGTTAGGAGCGAGAACCCCTGCGTGTTCATCTTAGCAGGGGATATAGTCGATAGGGGCAAGTGGGAGATGGGAGTCCCCGTCGTGAGAGAGATCGAGAGAGTCTGGAGAGACACGACGATACTAGCGGTATTCGGTAATGAGGAGTACGAGGAGACGAGGCCCTCTCTTCGCCGAGCTCTCGAGAGAGTGCTATGGCTCGAGGACAGTTACACTACAATTAAATGCGAGGAGTTAACTGTGGGCTTTGTGGGAACTCAGGGAGCTCTAGACAGGCTTACTCGCTGGCAGTCTAGAAACGCTCCCTGGCTAGCTGAGACCTACGCGAGGAGAGCTGCTTTCGTGGAGAGCGCTGTGAGGAGTCTGAGAGAGGTAGCAGATAGGGTCGTCGTGGTCTCACACTACGCTCTAGCGAGAGCAAACCTTGCTGGCGAGCATCCAGCGATATGGCCTGAGATGTATTCTAGCAGAATGGAGGAGGCTATCGCTAGAAGCAAGCCCGATATCGCTATACACGGTCACGCTCACAAAGGCTCAGAGCTAGCTCTAGTCAGCGGAGTCCCCGTCTACAATGTCGCTCTACCGCTAACGAGGAAGATCACAGTGATAGACTTGTGATTAGCTCGCATTGCTCCCACCTTTGAGGAAAACTAATATGAACACAACCGCTTAAAAAGACCACTCCCACCATAGCGAGCGGATAGAAGCAAGAGACTAGAGGGTGACCTGGTATCGAGGCATCTGACTCGGATAGTGGAGGAGAACCCGGCGACGAACGACTCGCTCTGCTAGCTGTAGGCAGAGCTCTCGCTACTCGAGCAGCATAGCTACTAGCTGGGGTGGCTTCTCGTTGTTCGAGACTCTGAAGAGCTATAGGTCCTTTTACGCTCTCGTGGCTGTCTCGGCTCTCTTCGGGGGCTTAGCGAGCTCCATCCTAGCCCCCTACGTGAGAGGACTGGGATTCGATGCCGCTCACTACGGTCTCTTCGCTGCCAGCATCGCGATCGGGTCTCTGGTCGGGGGGCTCGTGGGAGGCTTCTTGAGCGACCTAGCTAGCCCTAAGATCCTAGTCGTTTTCTCGGCTCTCCTCTCCGCTCTAGGCTACGCTATTCTCTCGGCTAACGGAGCGGAGAGCCTTGTGGTCGCAGCGCTACTGCTAGGCATCGCTGGAGGAGCGGGGGGAGCTGCTCTCCTGATCCTAGCTGTCAGAATGCAGAGCGCGAGCTCTAAGAGTCTAGAGGAGCCTATTGTAGCCCTCCAAGCCACATCGCTCATAGCTACGAGTTTCGGAATGCTTCTAGGATGGATTCCCGTAGTGGTGTCTACTGTCTCCGGCTTGGAGATAACCTTTGTGTATAGAGGAGCTCTGCTAGCATGCGGGCTCGGGAGCGCTGTGCTAGTACTCCTCCTCGTGAGGAAGATACCCCCCGTTGTAGGAAAGCGGGGGAGTGAGCGCAACCCGTTAGCGGAGAGCTCTGGAGACAAGATAGACTTGAAGCCTCTAGCTAAGCTGGTGTTTGTCGGCTTGCTGATAAGCTTCGGTGCGGGGCTCTCGGTGCACATCATAGACTTCTACTTCACCAAGAAGTTCGGCTTCGATAGCGGCAGGCTCGGGACCCTGATGAGCGCCCAGAACCTGCTAATGGGGCTGGGCATGTTCATGGCTCAACGCGTGTCGAGAGAGCTCGGCAACCCGATAAAGACGTACATCATCATATCATCTACAAGCGTCCCCCTGCTGATAGCGATGACCTTCGTGAGCTCCCCCCTCCTAGCCTCGAGCATATACGTGGCTAGAACATTCTTCATGAATATAGCGAACCCTCTATACCAGGCTTTCGAGCTCTCTCTAGTCCCCGATAGGTACCGCGGGAGATTCCTAGCTTTCCTAAACGTGGCTAGCATAGTCCCGGCAGCTGTGGGCAGAGCTCTAGGGGGAGCGCTGATGACCTACGACCTAGAGCTACCGCTAAGGCTCACTGCTCTCATCTACGCTATAGCGTTCATACTGCTAGCAATATGGTTCCCCAAGGCTGCACCAACTCCCACTGACTTCCGCAAGATAGGCAACCTGCTAGTGAAAACAATGACGCCCATAATCAAGCTATACTCTCTAGCCAAGTAAGCCGCGCGGCTCCGCGACCCTACGGGAAGCTGTCCCCACTAGGGGCTCTAGCTCTCCACGCTCCCCTCCAGGGCTCTCTCGAGGAGTCAGTGCTCGACCAGGTATTAGGCTGACCGCACGGCCGAAGTACTGGGCCGAGGTCTTGGCGCTCTGGGAGCTCTACGAGAGGTGGGCTGGGAGGCTAGGCTTAGGCATCGGAGCCGCTCGCTGCATCAGGCGACTAGTTGCTGAGAGAAGCGGGGGGCCTACTACCTACAAGGAGTGACCGGATCGCGCACCTGTTGTCCTCTGAGGAGGAGTGGAGAGCAGCGCTCCTCTATGGCTTGACGAACTCTCTGAGGTATGTGATGGTTGAGCTCGGCAGCGCTATCGTCAGCCACGTCCAGCCAGAAGACTTTCTCGAGACGGCTCGATATGTTCAAGCAGACTGGAACATGAACCTAAGCATAGAGTCTATGCCCGTCAAGCGGGGACTCATTGAGTGCTTCTATAAGCTCACGGCAGACTCGGAGAAGATGGTTGAAGAGCTGAAGCCCTACGCTAGAGAGCTCGTTGAAGACTTCATGAGCGTGTCCAGGATAAGAGACGTAGGCAACCCCCGATTGAAAGACAAGCACTTGAGGCGCCTAGTGAGAAAGCACCCGAGCCTCCTAGAGCTACCCGAATTGCAGAAGCACTCCTACGTGCCGGAAAAAGTTGCGGAGAGCTCTCGAAGGCAGAAGGTAGTCAGACGATAGAGGATAAAGGGGAAGCTCGCGGGAGTCAGCACACTAGCCTCTAAGTGAGAGAGCTAGAAATCTGAGAGCGCGTCATCATGAGGTTTAGGAGGCTTTAAGAGTAGCTGGTCTTCCTCGAGAGGCGTAGGCTTTCCCTCAAAGCTAGTCAAGTAGTGTTGAGCGTTCAAAGAGTAGGGCTCTCGCGAGAGTTATGAAAGCATAGCGAGGCAAAGCTGTAGGGTGGAGAACCTCTCAGCAGATAAAGCTGAGGTCTCTCGAGTAGCCTGAGACCTCTCGGGCTCTGCTCGAGCCCATGTAAGCCATCGAGGCTACTCGAGCCTCCTGCTTGGAGATACGTGAGGCTCCAGGTACTCCGTCTTGTCCGGTATCCCTGCTTCCTCGAACGCTCTCCTCCTATTAATGCAGCTCTCGCAGGAGCCGCAGTGCTTCTCGAGCCCTCTGTAGCAACTCCAAGTCTTGTACACTAGATCACCTATCATCTCATAGCATATCTTCAAGAGATCGCTCTTCCTCAATAGAGCCATACTTGGCGTCCATATCTCGATACTCCTCTTGTCTCTAAAGTGGCATATCTTGAGAGCAGACTCTAGCGCTAGAAAGCATTCGGGCGAGCAGTCCGGGTATCTGGGCTCGCCTGTGTCCTCTCTCGGCTTCACGTCATCATACTGACTGCCTAAAACCACTATCGCTTTACTGTATAGCCCTTGCTCTAGCAGAGTGAACGCGTATGCAGTAGCTATAGCCGCTATGACAATGTTTCTTATCGGGACAACCACAGTTCTCTCGTATTCCCTCTCGATCTCGACAGTCTCGTCTACTAGCTGAGTACCTCTCCAGAGTCTCTTCATGAACGACATGTCTAGCACTAGCAACTCCTCAACAACACCCCACTCTTTCCTAGTAGCGATCTCGTTCAGCTCACCAACAATCTCCCTGACGACTTCTAACTCTCTCCTAGACGCTTTCTGACCGTAGTCGAAGTGCAGCACGACCGCGTTATAGCCTTTACTAAGCCAGTAGACAAGCGAGCAGAAGCTATCAACACCACCACTAACTACAGCTACAACCTTGGCTGCAGTCATCAACCACACCCTAGCACTCGAGCTCACACCCCCTCACCTTAAAAACATACGACTTCTCAAAAAGACTGCAGGAGTGGACTCTCGGCAAGCCCATAGCTTACCTTATGCTAAAAGCAACGGCTCATCGTCAACGATGTCGAGAGACGAGAAGATAACGAAACCCAGAAGATATCTTTAAACCAACACAAAGAGAGTCGAGGAAGCGAGGACGCAACAACTACACGAGGTCTAGTCACGGAGTTGAGAGAACTCAATACAACTAGCTCTAGCCCGCCATTGTGGTATACGCTACTCCAAACTCCCCGTATGAGGTCTAGAGGGAAGCGGGATAGAGGCTATGTTACTCGCGCTTAATACAAACTCATGACCAAAGAATGAGAAAATAGTAACGAGAGCCGGCGGAAGTGCTATGACTCAGTCGTACAGATATTGTGAAGACTTGATGAAATTATGTGTTGCAGGATTAAAGATTTAGGAGAGAGGTCTTAGCAGAGCAAAAAGGGTATGGAGTGAACTGAGTCCCTCGAGGATGACCATTAATAGATTATCGAAGTCTATCACTTGTCACGAAACTAGTCTAGCTTAAGAAAAAGTTTTTAGGATTGTTAACCTAATGCTTAAAATGGGCTTGCTTTTGGCAAGAAGCTTCTCGGCACCCTCGTGGTCCTGATTATTGCCGCGAGCCTAGTCTTCCTCTATCTACATCTTCGTAACGCTGTCCAAGTCAAGTCTATAGACTTCTACGTTAATCCAGAGCTCGTAACTGAAGCTCAGACTCCCATTGACATTGTTATAGTTGTCGACGCCGGGATCCCCGTAGCGGTAGAGGTTGCTAGCGACCTCAGGATTTTCGCTGACGACTTGGAGCTTGCCAGAGTCAGCGTGCCAGCTCAGAAAGTAGGCAGAGGTCTTAGCGAGCTACTCGCCGGAGTAGTCTTGAACAACATGCTCTTAGACGATGTCTGGTACAGGCATCTCGCGAGAGGAGAGTCTTCAGACTTAAGGGTTGAGGGAGGTGTGAGGATCGGGATAGCGGCTTTTAGCGTGAAGATACCTGTAAGCTATACGCATAGAGTTGAGACGAGAATCTTCCCCTTCGAGAAGAGACTAGATAGAGAGTACGATTTACAACCGTTTGGGAAAGTGGTGGTTAGAGACGTCAGGATAGAGTTGAAAGATGTGACGCAAAGAGAGACTCGCTTAAAGGCATACGTGACCATCGAGAACGAACTCACAGCACAGCTTTACGTCAAAGGGCTAGAGTTCAGGCTAGTAACTGAGAGAGGAACAGTCATAGCTGAGGGGGAGCAGATAGGAGAAGCCCTTATAGCTCGAGGTGAGAGAGGAACAATAGACTTCGAGATAGTGATAGATAACACCAGAATCCCGAAGCTCTGGTACGAGCACATAAGGAATAGGGAGAAGACTACAGTCATTATCGAGATATGGCTCAGAGTAGAAGTCATGGGAGTAAAAGCGAGACTAGGACCCTTGATGATACCGAGAGAAGTAGAGACAAACATATTCAAGTATAGGTGATAGATAGGTGATAGCGAGAGTGAGTAAGCTCCTGCTCTACTCGAGCACCTTGAGAGGCTTCAGAGAGCCCTCCTCCAAGCCTGCTTGAGAGAACGTCTCTCCGCCTCGCTACAATCATTAGTGTTATAGAGCTCGCGCTCTCCTCGGCGACCTGCCGGAGACCCCAGTCGAGACATTACAACATCAACAGCTGTCATTAAGTCCTCTGGAGGATGGTTTAGAGCATCGTGGAAGACTAGCGTCTTCGTACAGCAGAGAACCGTGCTGATAGCTATTGCTTTACTGAGGGCCTCTCCGTGAAGTTTTCACGTAAAATGTAGATTCTAGTTAGTCACAGCTAGAAGGTCTCAGTAATGCTGTTAGCTAAATAGCCTGCCAGAGCGCAAAAAATAAACTGAGATGTGGAGTCGCTGCGCCTCTGAGCGGTGACGACTGCTCACAGCGACCGAAACCATCCGAGAGTCTATCCTCGAGGTCTGGGATAGGTTGAATCTGAGTGCAACTCGGAAGCCTCTACTGCTCTCGCTGAGGACAGGGAGGAGTTATGAGGCTCCTGCACTCCATGCAACCGCACTCGATGTGCTTGACGTGTATGCAGCATGTAGAGAGAGGCTTGCCCTCGCTGTCGTCTAGCGTGACTACGAGGTAGTCTCCCTCTACTCTGGCTCGAGCCCTGTGGGGGGCTCTGATCAAGTTAGAGACTCTAACTCCGTAGCTTCTATCCTCGTAGGATAGGTCGAGAGTAGCTGTGTAGAGCCCTGTCTCCTCGTCTCTAGAGACTTCGGCTACTCTCACGTGAACACGGGGGTCTAGCGAGCTGTAGCCCACGAGTGAGCCCCCTTCTGTGTGCTAAGCTCTTGAACCTAAATTAGTTCTCTTAGAGGAGCTCTCGAGCCTTGAGCCGATAGGCTGAGGGCTTGGCGTTTTTAACGGCCTACCTGCTCACTGTGTCTAGGCGGCGGAAGGCTGTGAGAATGCGGTTAGTCACGTTTGACGAGTATCTGGAGTACGTTAAGAAGCATGGGGAGATCGTTGTCGAGAACACTGTCATAAGAATTGGCGGAGAACACAGAGTGAGAGAGTACCAGCCTCGAGAGTTCTCTCTAGAGGCGACGACTGTCTGGAGCTTCCCGGAGAGAGGAGGCTGGGCTACGCATAGAGGGGATTATAGGGGCAACTGGTCGCCTAGAGTTGTCCGCAACCTGATAATCAGGTATAGTAGGCCCGGGGAGTGGGTCTTGGACCAGATGTGTGGTAGCGGGACTACTCTCATTGAGGCCAGGTTGCTGGGGAGGAACGCTATAGGGGTAGACATAAACTACGAGGCCTGCATCCTGACACTAGACAGGCTGAACTTCACCTACAAGCCCCCCGACCCCGGCTGGAGAGAGCCAGAGGTGAGAGTATACCACGGCGACGCGAGAAACCTAGACTTGATAGAAGACGAGACCATAGACTTCATAGCAACACACCCGCCATACTACAAGATAATCCCTTATTCTAAAAGAAAAGAGGGGGTAGAGGGGGACTTATCTAGAGCTAGGAGTCTCGAGGAGTACCTCGAGGGGATGAGGAGAGTCGCTGAGGAGAGCTACAGGGTCCTCAAGCCCGGCAGGTACTGCGCTATACTCATCGGAGACACGAGATACCGCAGACACTACGTCCCCATAGCCTTTAGAGTCATGCAGCAATTCCTTGAAGCAGGCTTCATACTGAAAGAGGACATAATAAAGGTTCAGTGGAACACGAAGAAGACGAGGGAGAAGTGGGCTAAGCTAGCTAGAGTAACGAGAGAATGCTGGGTCGAGGAGCCCGAGAAGGGGAGGAGCCGAGCAGACTTCTACCTGATAGCTCACGAACACCTCTTCGTCTTCCGCAAGCCCGGAGAGAGCGAGGACCCTAGGAGGTACAGGCTTAGCGTGAAGTGGTGGTGAGAAGGGTCCTCTATCTAGGAGGCTGGGGCTTTACGCCACTCTCTCCGCTCTTTTCTCGCCTTCTCTGAGCCTATCGAGGAGATCCTCTTCAATATCTCTGCGTCCGGCTCTAGTCTAGGCTTCTCCACAGGCTTCTTCACAGTGAAGGGTGTAGAGCACCTGATGCTAGGAGAGAGGCTTGCGAGAGCTATGCTGCAGAGAGCACACACTCTGACGTTAGACCCTTTAGCTGTGCAGGAGTACGTCTCTGCTATGCGGCCGCAGAGCTCGCAACGCGACCAGGAGATTATCCCTCTCACTCCTACTTCCTCCCTATGAACTTGCTGATGAGGTAAGCGAACGGAGGCAGAGACCTGGACTGGACCCAAACGCGCCCGGGCCCCGTGACGTCTATAACTACCCCCTCTCCTCCGAGGAAGAGGGTCTTGAGCCCCCCTAGTACTCTAACGTTCCACCTCGTGGTGTCATCTAAGGCTACGAAGTGCCCGTTGTCTATGGTTATCTTCTCTCCTGCCTGCAACCTGATCTCGTCGACTGCCCCGTATGCGTTGAGGAAGACTACCCCCCTCCCCTCAGCCTTGAGCCAAAAGAGTTCACCCTGAGCTACCAGGCCCTTGAAGCCTCTCCAGCCCACGCTTAGCTTCACGTCTCCCGTGTGAGCTAGGTAGCAGGTATCCTGTATGTAGATAGCTCTCCCTTCTAGGCTGACGGCTACTATGTCTCCGGGGACGTGGGGAGCTATCCAGACCTCGCTGGGCGTCCTGGCTCTGAAGGTGTTCAGGAAGAGAGACTCGCCGCCTAGGAGGGCTCTAGCCAAGCCTCCCATGATGCCCCCGGTTGTTGTCGACACGTCGACCTCGCCCTTGTGGAGCAAGTAAGAGCCAGGCTCTACGGTGACAGACTCTCCGGGGCTGAGCTTGACTTTGAGTACTGAGAACGAGGGAGAGTGCTCTACAACGTACTCCAAGAACTGCACCCGCAAGGCTAGTAGACTCCAAGCCTAAAATCGAATTCGTACTGCTCTCCGGGAGACAGCACTACTACCTTGGTTGGGAGACACTTCTCCTCGACTAGCTTCCTGAACTCCTCCGGAGTCCCCTCTAGGACGGGGAATGTCTTGTAGTGCATCGGTATAGCCACCTTTGGCCTCAGAAGCTCCACTGCTTTAGCCGCCTCGAGGGGGCCCATTGTGAAGTGCCCTCCTATCGGGAGGAGGGCTATGTCTGGCTTGTAGAGCTCTCCCACGAGCCTCATGTTCATCGTGACCCCCGTGTCTCCAGCGTGATAGACTCTCGCTTCCTCCGATATGATCACGACGCCCGCTGGGCTCCCGTAGTCGCTACTGTGTAGTGCTTCCGTGAAGACTAGCCTTATGTCTCCGAGTCTCACCACGCCCCCTATGTTGGCTGCGATCACTCTCTTCTCCCCGACTCTTCTAGCCATGTGTACTGCTAGCTCGTAGATTGCTACCAGCTTAGCTCTCTCGTTGAGAACCATTATCTCCTCAGTGTCGCCCACGTGGTCGCTGTGCGAGTGAGTGAGCACAATGTAGTCCGCTTGCTCCGCCACATCGCTTGGCTTGACTGGAGAGAGGGGGTTCGAGATCCAGGGGTCTATCAGGACTCTCGCTCCCCCAACCTCTACTAGGAAGGCTGCGTGCCCGTAGTAGGTTATCCTACCCAATCTCCGAGCACCAGCTACAGCTATAACGTCTCTCGCTCTTAATTAGCTCTAAGAAGGGAGCGTCATGGAGTTCGACGTGTCTAAGCTAAAGCAAGCCGGCCGGATAGCAGCCGCTGTCAGGAGGAGTGCTGAGAAGCTAGTCAAGCCCGGAGCTAGAGCTTCTGAGATATGCGGGAAGCTCGAGTCCATGATAGTAGAGCTCGGAGGCATGCCGGCTTTCCCCTGCAACATCTCGATCGACGAGGTGGCAGCACACTATACTCCAAGCGTAGACGACGATGTAGTCGTTGGAGAGAAGGCTCTCGTGAAGATCGATGTCGGGGTTCACGTAGACGGGCACATAGCCGACACTGCTACCACCATAGACTTGTCGGGAGAGCACCAGGACCTCGTGGAGGCTTCTGAGAGAGCTCTCGAGGCGGCAATATCAGTGATCAAGCCGTTCGTCTCAGTCTTCGAGATAGGTAGAGCTGTGGAGAGTGAGGCTAGGAGAGCTGGCTTCAAGCCGATCAAGAACCTGTCGGGTCACAGCATAGGGAGGTTTGTCCTGCACTCAGGAATATCTATACCAAATCACGCTGACAGAGCGCTCTTCAGCGTGAGGATAGCACCAGGCACTCTGATAGCCGTGGAGCCCTTCGTGACCAACGGTAGAGGCTACACGGTTGAGAAGAACGTTGTCAACATATTCTCTCTCAGCGGGAGAAAGGGGATTGTTGCAGACGAGACTGAGAACCTCATCCTATCGACTATAGCCAGCAGATACAAGACTCTACCGTTCACTCCCCGCTGGCTCCTCGACCTGAGCGTCGAGCCTCAGAGGCTCTTATCGGCTATCAGGAGCCTCTACTCTAGAGGAGTCCTGAGAGGCTACCCCGTCCTAGTTGAAGCCGGAGGAGGGCTCGTGGCTCAAGCAGAGCACACTGTCTACGTGGACGAGAACGGGGTCTTGGTGACCACCGAGTAGGCTCTCCGGAGGGGGGCTGCTCTTGAAGATCAGACTAGCCGTGGTCGATAGAGACCAGTGCAAGCCCAAGAAGTGTAGCTACGAGTGCATCAACATGTGCCCGGTAAACAGAAGCGGGAGAGGTGTGGCCATCGAGGCTGATAGAGCCTCGCGCTCGCAGCCAGTAGTCCACGAGGATGTATGCATAGGCTGCGGTATATGCGTCAAGTCCTGCCCCTTCGGAGCGCTGGCGATAGTGAATCTGCCTGCTGAGCTCGAGGAGAGACTAGTGCACAGATACGGGGTCAACGGCTTCAAGCTCTACGGTCTCCCCATCCCCAAAGACGGTCTAGTCGTGGGGGTCGTTGGGAGGAACGGGGCTGGGAAGACTACCGCTGTCCGTATCCTAGCGGGAGAGCTGAAGCCCAATCTGGGCGTAGTGGGCTCCGAAGCAGACCTCAGCGAGGTGGCTAGGAGGTTTAGGGGTACTGAGCTCCAGGCGTACTTCAAGCTACTATCCGAGGGTAGGATAAGAGCGTCGTACAAGCTACAGCACGTCGACGTTGTCCCGAGGTACGTGAAGGGGACTGTGGGAGAGCTCTTGAAGAGAGCCGACGAGAGAGGAGTCTACAGAGAGGTGGCTGAAAGCCTGGGTCTCACGAAGCTCTGGGATAGAGACGTGAGGCACCTCAGTGGTGGAGAGCTCCAGAAGCTAGTCGTGGCCGCTGTCGCTTGCAAAGACTCTACTCTCTACGTCTTCGACGAGCCCAGCAGCTTCCTAGACGTAAGGGAGAGAATGCGAGTAGCTAGGCTCATAAGGAGCCTAGCTAGACCCGGTCGCTTCGTCCTAGTCGTAGAGCACGACCTAGCAGTTCTAGACTACGTTAGCGACGTCGTGCACGCTATATACGGAGAGCCCGGAGTCTACGGAGTCGTCTCGGAGCCCTACGGTGTCAGAGAGGGGGTTAACGCATACCTAGACGGGTACCTGCCAGCTGAGAACGTGCTGATCAGGAAGGAGCCGATCAAGTTTAGACTCCACGAGTCTCAAGAGCGAGCTGAGGCGAGGCACGGCGCCAGACTTGTCGAGTGGAGCGAGCTGAGAGTCTCTCTAGACGGCTTCAGTCTCCTCGTGTCACCCGGTGAGGCACACCCCGGAGAGGTCGTGGGGGTTGTTGGGCCGAACGGTATAGGTAAGACGACTTTCGTGAAGACTCTAGCCGGAGAGCTCAAGCCCTCTGAGGGCTCTGTGTTCTGGAGCACTGGCGAGAAGCCCTCTGTTAGCTACAAGCCTCAATACGTGAGCCCAGAGACCTTCCGGGAGCCCAGTGTTCTCGATGTCTTGAAGAGCGCTAACCCGGAGGCGGTCACGCCAGGCACCTGGCTCTACTTAGAGCTCACCAAGAAGCTAGGCTTAGACAAGCTCATCGATAGGAGTCCGAGAGAGCTCAGTGGGGGCGAGTTGCAGAAGCTCGCTGTAGCCTCTGCTCTAGCTAGAGAAGCCGACGTCTACCTGCTCGACGAGCCCTCAGCCTACCTGGATGTAGAGGAGAGGATAGCTGTCTCTAAGATCATCAGGAGACTTGCTGAGACTCGGGGCTCGCTAGTCTTCGTTGTTGAGCACGACGTGATGATAGCTGACTACATCTCAGACTCAGTGATGGTCTTCTCGGGAGAGCCCGGAGTCAGGGGGGTCGCTTCGAAGCCTCTTCCAGTCAAGGAGGGGATGAATATGTTGCTGAGAGAGCTAGAGATAACGATCAGAAAGGACCCCTCGACTGGGAGGCCTAGGATAAACAAGGAGGGGAGCTACCTAGACAGGCTCCAGAAGTCGCGAGGGCAGCACTACTGGTGAGTGAGGAGCTAGAGTTAAAGGCTTCGAGCGGCACTCGAGACCCAAGGCTGGTAGGCTTGAGTACTAAGACCACGATTAGCGTCATAAAAGCAGACATAGGTAGCCTGGCTGGACACCATAGAGTCCACCCTGACTGCATCCTGGCTGCTAGCAGAGTGCTAGCAGAGGCTAGGAAGAGCGGGGTCATTAAGAGCTTCTACGTCACATACGTTGGCGACGACTTGCAACTAATAATGACTCACTTCAGGGGCGTTGATAGCCCGGAGGTTCACGAAGTAGCGTGGAACGCCTTCAAGGAGGCTGCTAAGGTAGCAAGAGACCTAGGGCTATACGCCGCCGGCCAGGACCTCTTGAGCGATGCTTTCAGCGGCAATGTTAGAGGCCTCGGGCCGGGGGTCGCTGAGATGGAGATAACTGAGAGACCCTCAGAGCCCATAGTAGTATTCATGGCTGATAAGACCGAGCCCGGGGCTTTCAACCTACCGCTCTACAAGATATTCGCCGACCCCTTCAACACAGCCGGTCTCGTGATAGACCCGAGGCTCCATCAGGGCTTCGTGTTCGAGGTCCTAGACGTCTACGAGAGCAAGTCCGTGAAGCTGAGCACCCCCGAGGAGTCCTACGACCTTCTCGCCTTGATCGGAACCACTGGGAGGTACGTGGTCAAGAGGGTCTACAGGAAAGACGGGGAGATAGCCGCGGTCGTCAGCAGCGAGAGGCTGAGCCTGATAGCGGGGAGGTACGTTGGGAAGGACGACCCAGTTATGATAGTCAGAGCTCAGTCCGGCTTCCCCGCAGTCGGAGAGATACTGGAGCCCTTCGCCTTCCCGCATCTCGTAGCGGGCTGGATGAGGGGGAGCCACTACGGCCCCCTAATGCCCGTCAGCCTCAAAGACGCTAAGCCAACGAGATTCGACGGGCCCCCGAGAGTAGTAGCTCTAGGCTTCCAGGTCAAGAACGGGGAGCTCATAGGGCCAGCAGACCTGTTCGACGACCCAGCCTTCGACGAGGCCAGAAGACAGGCTCAAATCATAACAGACTACATGAGGAGACACGGGCCCTTCATGCCGCACAGGCTAGGACCCGAGGAGATGGAGTACACAACGCTACCAGAAGTCCTAGCAAAGCTAGCGGCGAGATTCGAGAAACACGAGCTCGGCTACAAGCCAGCAGTAAAACGCGAGAAAGCCGAAACACACGAGTAGCCCAACACTAAAGACCGCTCCCAGCACTCCAGAACAACGAGGGCCCGTAGCTCAGCCAGGACCAGAGCGCCGGCCTGCGGAGCCGGAGGCCCCGGGTTCAAATCCCGGCGGGCCCGCCACCCCCGACCACATCTCTCCCCCTAGGCTGGCCGCGCTGAGACCCGAGAGAGCAGAGCCCCGGCCAGGCTCTACCCGGAAGCCGGGAGCCTGCTCGGAGAGAAGAGGCGGGCACGCGAGCCCGGCTTCATGCCTCTCGCCTCGCGCCCGTCCCATTCTCGATTGTTCTCATGCCTCTAGATAGAGCTCATCGTCGAGAAGCACTCCAGCTCCCTCAACCCGCTCGAGAGCGAGCCTAACGCCGCGCAGAGGCCCCCGCTCGCTGAGCGCTAGCGAGGGCCACTTCTCTCCCCTAGGCTGCTCTCAGCCTCCGGCAGTGCTCGCTTGCGCGCTCCCCGAGGGCTCCCCCGCGCTCGGGCGCTGGCGCCTCCCGGCCGCGTGGTCAGGGGTCTTTGAGAGCCTCCTGCAGCTTGCTCAGCGCGTAGGGGTCCTTCTGCAGAGCCGGAGCCTCTAGGAGGCCCGGGTTCTTCTCCACTAGCTGCTTCAGATACTCCTTCCTCACGCGGAGACAGCCCACGTCTCTCATCGCCCCCTCTCTTCGCGCCTCCTCCGCGATGTCTCTAACGAGCTCTCCGGCTAGAGGCCTGAGCTCTTCCACCAGCTCGCCTAGCTCTCTCCCGAGTCTGTTAACACACTCGGAGTAGCGAAGCGCCCCCTCTCTCGAGACACGATCGAGATTCCGACGGAGCCTCACGTCTCTAGCCACCTCTAGGATGTCCTCGGGCCTAACAGCCCCCGCGACCGCGCTCCCAAGCTCCACCAGCAAGTACCTCAGAGAATCCATGAGTCCGTGCAAGAGCACAGCTCTCCACTCCAGCTCCGAGAGCCTCAAGCGAGCAAGCTCACACTCAACGAAGTCATGCAGCCCCCCATTTCTATCGATGAGCCTGTTCACAAAACGAGCGACAACCGGGTCCACGCCAAGCCTCCTAGCCCACCTCTCGTGAAGCGCCCACGAGGGCAAGAAACCACCGTTAGCTTCATCATATCACAACCCTAATATCTACAACCATTAAGTCAGAGGAAAGAACATCAGATACTCCAAGATAGCACATACCACAAGGCAGCCAAGCCGACCTACAGCACCCCACAGCATGAAAGTAGTTCACAGCCTGCTTCCACAACGGATCTAGACTGATTGTAGAGCACTGCTTAGCAGATAATGGAGAAAGAATGAGGGGAAGGGGGCGTGAAAGCCATGAAGCATAAAGTATAGAGATGAATAGCTTCGGGACTTAGACAGAAACGATCGAGAAACACGTAAGGAAACACGTAAGCTTAGATAGGTGGCTTAAGAAGTAATGGAGAATTTCTGCTAACCCTGTCACTAGCAGTCGATTAAGAAGACACAAATCAACACGCTCTACATCTCTCTCCGAAGACACTATATAGCACGGTAGAAAGATCTGGACTTCTGAGAGGGGAAAGCCCACCAACAGCTTCTGCTACTGCGAGCAAGCTGTCACTGCTTAGTGGCATAGTGATTCTACGCCACGCGCTCACTTAACCTTTATGTCGAAGATTCAGATAGAGTTCAGACATAGGGACTGTAGTCTCTTAGTACTTAAAAGGCTATAGACTTATCCAATGTTAAGATTAGCCTTTCCGAAGTTTGCCTGAGAGCCATGAGCTCTAACTCTTTAACTTACCTCATTTCTGCATATCTTTGATTATTGTGTCCCACTCTAGAGTGACGTTTTTACCTTGGATTTTACCTAAGAGTTTAACCTTATTCAATAAATCACTGTTTAGTTTTTCCGCCTCCTCTACCTTTCTTATGGCCTCTTCTAGCACCTTTCTGCGTTCATCATCGTCATCGAATTGAATATTGGTAACTAAATAGCCGAAGCTGGCTTTTATGAAGCACATCTTCCTTACAAGTTGCTTAAGGTCTTGAGCCACCATACTCACTCTGCTGGCATGAGAACCCCTAGGGTGCTCCTTAACCTTACACTCGACCACGGCTAGCTTGTTAGTTATTAGATTCCTAATGAGGATATCGATCTGCTCTTTCCTTGAATCTTTTTTCACCTCGACCTCTGGATAACACTCAAGAATCCCGAAGCTTTTGCTTGAGATATAAGAGGAGATTACATAGGAAAGGTCTTTGTGTTGGATCTTGAATGATGAGTAGGGCTCCGTCAACAGATATAGACCGAAAGTTATCGCGGGAAATTTACAGGCCCTGCATTTATTTTCATAGACTAATGTGTTAGAGATAATGAACTCGTGGTGAGGATTTACAGGATTAGTGCAAATCCTCGTAAACAATATTGGAAGGATTATTCTTGATTTGTATAAAGCTATAGTGATTTCATTTATGAACTTGAGCGACTCTGGCGTGAAAGTTAGCCCATATCCCTCAAGCAACCTTCTTATTCCGTTTAAAATATATTTCGAGAGATGACCTACGAAAAAAGGCGTGCAATACCTGAGGTATCACTGCTGCTTGAGCCGAAGTCATGATAACTTCGGGCTGCTTGGGCACATTTTCGAAGAGTAGACGAGCTATCTCAATCTGGACGTCTTCTGTCCTCATTCCTGACACCAACATCATCGATGTCTGTTCAACTATGCTCCGAATATGAGGGTAGATAATTTTCCTGAAAAAGTCGCCAAAAAGCCTTTTAAATCCATAATCGGCTTTCATGGCTAACTCCTCAAGATCCTGCTCGACTTTCTTTAATTTCTCAAACTCGCCACTAAGCCAAGGCATTAAGAGTGCCTCATCTAAAGAAGGTAGGTAATTACGACTTAGTAGGAAGAACTCTGCTGTCTTTTCCGGAAGAATAACGTGTGGAGCGAAATACTCTAAATAATCACGATCTCTCACTCCCACAACCTCTAAGTCATTGATTCTAACAACCTTATCCATTCTTGTCACCAAATAGACTCCTTAAGGTTCTTCTTACATCTTAAACCGTCACGTCTACTCCTAAGAAGACTAGCACAGTTACAAACTGTAGCGGATAAGAGTTATAAAACCTTACGCCATAACTCAAAGAGTTTTACTATTCTAGTAGATGGCAGAGTCTCACCATTAATCCAGACGCAAACAATTAGCCTTATTTAAATCTTTTTTGGGGTGGGTGTATGGGTGTATACTTAGCCTTTAGCACCAGGAGAGACTCCTAACTATAACGTCATCCTCGGCATTCATTGTCTTGCTGTTTTTCTTAGCTTCTACCTGACTCCTAATACTAAGCTAGACTCTCATCTTGCTCTTCGAGTCTTGCTTTCCGAGGACTTAAGTCATCTCCTGAGACAACGAAAACCGTAATGCTTAGCTTTTCCAGGTCCTAGTCTAAGTCATCGTAAACTCTTCGCTGCCGTGTTCTGCACGACGTAGTTCTCGAGGAGTATACTGAACTTCTTCGTCTCGACTTCACATAGTGTAAGGTCTTTAGGCAAAAACGTATGAGTTCAGACATAGAGGTGTTAATTTGTGGTTATGGTTAAGGTTGTGGCTGTTGCTAGCGACGGTATAGATAGCGTGTGTTCTCTAGTGTACTGGCTTAGTGAGGCTATAACGCGGTCGTGCTGCACTTCGACTACGGTCAGAAAGCATCTAGGAGAGAGTTTGAGGCTATTAGAGAGATTGTTAGCAAGCTTAACGAGGTTGCTGCTACGAAAAGATGGGGCGTTATTGAGGACTTAGTTGTACTAGACGTGTCTTTCATGAAGAGGCTGTGGAGGGGTGCTCAGCTAGTAGACGACTCTGTTAGCGTTGGGAGAGCTTACGAGAGGACGGTAGTCGTCCCCGTTAGAAACATAGTCATGGCTACTATAGCGGTCGCTTACGCTTACACTCTGCTAGAGCAGGGGCTCTGCGATAAAACGGTAGTGGTTCTAGGCAGCTAGTACGATGACGTATCGCCTAGAGAGGATACAGGCGAGCCCAGGTACCCGGACTGCTCCCCTCGAGTGCCTCCTAGCGGTGGAGTCAGCTCTGAAGATATGCCACTTCAGAGACAAGAGGAGCATCGAGATATGGGCTCCGAGCACTGCTATGCTGAAGAAGAGCGAGCTCCTGAAGACATGCTACGAGATGGTAGGCGACCTAGTCTACAAGACTTGGAGCTGCTACAGGGGGCTCGAGAAGCACTACGGGTCCTGCGAGAGCTGCGTTAACAGGAGGAGAGCGTTCATAGAAACCGGGATACCGGACAAGACGGAGTACTTGGAGCCCCCCGAGGTTTAACCCTAAAGAACTCGAGCAGCCCCCCGCGGCCTCTGCGAGTCTAGGCTAGTGGAAAAGAAACCCGGGTCGCTTAACGTTACGGCTTCAGCTCGCTTGGAGTTCTCCGCGTTAACGTCTGCTAAGCGCTCGTAGAGTTAAGGCTTTATCTCAATCCAGTATCTCGACGCCTCCTCGAATAGAGCTCTCCCCCTTCTGGCCTCGAACTCTGCTGGCGTGAGAGCTATCACGTCGAACTCAAACTCTGCCGGCAGCTTTGCTCTCACTAGAGCGACTCTATCAGGGTACCTCACTTCCTTGAAGCACTCGCATACAACGATGATATCAACGTCGCTCTCGAGAGTGAAGTCTCCTCTAGCATAGCTCCCAAAAAGGTAGACTGTGGCATTGAGTTCTCTCGCTAGTTTCTCGAGAGCCTCCACGACATCTCTACGGGTCTCGTAGAGTCTTCGAGACCTCATCCAGGACCCCTCTAGCTATGGAGACTGCTTCCTCAGCGAGTTCTCTCGAGATCTCCTCGGAGGGTCTCTCCACCCCAGCATTAGGATACCTAGCTAGAGTATAATAGGCTGACAGCTTCGCGAGAGCAGACTCGCTGAGAGACATTGCTACAGCATCCCTGAGTCTACGGTATAGTCTGACCAGGTCGTGGCCTCGGGGATACTCTCCCAGAACGTGGAGCGCTAGAGCCTTCAAAGCCTTCTCCGCTGCCTGCTGAGCAGCGAAGCAAGCCCAGTTGTAATCGCCTAAGCCGATACTCGCTTCAGCGTGCTCAAGATCAGCTCTAGCTTCAGCCATCCAGTCCTCAATCTCGCCCCTAACAGGCATAGAACTCTCTCCGAGAAGTTCTCAAAGCCCCAGCAGTATTCTGCTTGCTGAACGTTTCACAGGACATAAGTCTACACGTTCACCCTGCGTGCCTAAACGAAACTCCTCTATTTGTTAGCTTCACCTCTAACGTTCACAAACAGATTTCGTGCAAGACCTGGCCGCGGTTGCCTCAAAGAGGTCTCTAATCTTCTTTGCTGATTCCTACTTTCATTCATGAGTGTTTATGCTCTCGAGAAAACCGAAAGCATTACGTTCATCTCTTTCAATTCCTCTCGGGGAAACTCAGTAGAAATTAAGAACGGTTTTTTGTAGATCATATCCGCTACTACTTTTAATTCCCCTTAGGGAGATTCAGAGGGTATTTACGTGCCCTCATAGCGACGACTAGCGAGACGCGGATAGCTGTCCTCTAGGCGCCAGCCCCTAAGTTACTCCGAGCACGTGGGAAGATTTCTTTTCTCGCTAAAGGTTAGTTAGAATAGCTTCGAACAAGCTGGACTGTGACAGCGGAGGCGGAGCTGTGGGCTCTTCTGGCGCTGTCGTCGCGGAGGGGCTTGCTAAGCGGTACTCTAGCGGGGTGTGGGGGGCTAGGAGTGTCTCCTTCGCTGTTGGCTACGGTGAGCTCGTGGTCCTCCTGGGCCCCAACGGCTCTGGGAAGACTACCACTATAAGCATCTTGGCGACGCTCATCAAGCCTACTTCCGGCCGCGGGCTCGTGGGGGGCTATGACGTGGTGAGAGAGGCTGAGAGAGTTAGGGAGATCGTGGCCGTCATGCCTCAAGACGGTAGGCCTGACCCCAACTGGACCCCCTACGAGGCGGTCAAGTGGTACCTGGTCGCTCGAGGCTTCTCCCTTTCCGCTGCCAGCGGGGAGGCGAGAGTGTGGCTCGAGGAGCTTGGCTTGTGGAGCGTTAGAAACACCCCTCTCTGGGAGCTGAGCAGGGGGCAGATGAAGAGGACCCTGGCCGCCATGGTTCTAGCTAGCGGAGCCCCCGTCTTGTTCCTAGACGAGCCAACCTCCGACGTCGACGTGGAGGGCAAGTACGAGACCTGGGGTGCTCTGAGGAGAGCCGTGGGCAGCGGGAGAGCGGTGCTCTACACGACTCACGACATGAGAGAGGCTGAGCGCATAGCAGACAGGGTGGTAATGATAAGCTCCGGGGTCACTGTCGCGGAGGGCAGCCCGAGAGAGCTCGTGGAGAGCCTGCCCTTCAGGTTCAGAGTAGTCGTCAGAGACGGCGGGAGCGCTGCTCCCCCCGCTGGCGCCTCCTACACGCTCAGACTCGGGGGCAGCACTATAGCCTACTACGAGAGCAGGTCGGAGGCTCTGGTAGCCGTGGGGGAGCTAGAGGGCTCCGAGGCCTCCATCGAGCCCGTGGGCCTCGAGGACGCGTACCTCTACCACGTCAGGATCCGGGGTGAGCAACGTGGCTAGAGGCTTCGCTAGAGAGCTCCTAATGGCCGTGGGGGTAGCCAGGCTGACTCTCTCCTTCCTCCTCAGGCAGCCGGCCTGGCTCGCTCAAAGCCTGTTCTTCGCCGCCTCGCTCTTCATCCTGCTATGGGCCTGGGGCGGGGAGAGAGGAGTCGGGTACATGATCTCAGGCTACGTCGCCATATCAGTCTTCGGAGCCGGAGTCAACATGGTAGGGCAGACAGTAGGCTGGTACAGAGTCATGGGGGTCCTGAGCCTCTTCATAGCCTCCCCGATAACCCCGAGAGCGTACATGGCGGGAGCCATCCTAGCATCCACAGCATTCATCCTAGCCGGAATCCCCCCACTCCTAATAGCGGGCGCCGCCTTCAACCAAACAAAGGTAGTAGCAGCAAGCCTAGCCACAGCCCCCCTCCTACTACCAGCCTCCGTACTCCTCGGCCTCACCATAGCATTCTACGTGAAGAAACCCACGAACATCTCAGCCATAACAAACCCGATCACCCTCACGCTATCAATGCTACCACCAGTCTTCTACCCAGCCTCCGCCCTACCAGACCCACTCAAACACATAGCACTACTAGCCCCAACAGCAGCAGCCGCAACACTAGCCAGAACACTAAGCGGCCTCGAACAAGACCCCAACCCGATCATCCCAACAACAACACTCCTAGCCTGGACCATAGCCTCAGCCATCCTAGCCAACAAGATAGTAAAATGGACCCAAGAATAACAACCCACAACCCCCATCAAGAAGCCCCCAATAAAACCAAGAAAACCACAACCCTCCCCCAGAAAACCCCCAACTCCCTCTAGGGAGACTCATCCTAACCGAAGACCTAAACCTACACGCCCCAGAGGTAAAAACCGACTTCCAATTCCCTTCAGGGAATCTCACTGCAGGAGATACTCAGCGGGGGCTCAGGCGCCCGATCAAATACACTTTCAATTCCCTTTAGGGAGTCTCCGCTGAGAGAGAGTTTAAAGATTGAGGACAAGCCGCTTGAGGAATCCACTTTCAATTCCCTTTAGGGAGTCTCGTATCTCGAGCCTCAGTCTCTTCAGGCACTCCTCGTCGGCGCATCTTTCAATTCCCTTTAGGGAGTCTCCTTCTTCTGACTATCGTAGCGAGCTATCTCTCTAGCTATGCCAAACCTTTCAATTCCCTTTAGGGAGTCTCCAGGTCAGAGGCTCTCGCGAGGCTCGCGGCAAGGCTCGCGGACTACTTTCAATTCCCTTTAGGGAGTCTCATCCACTAGCTCGGCCGGCTCGAAGCCGAGCATTTTTCAGAACGCGCGCTTTCAATTCCCTTTAGGGAGTCTCACACTGCTGGCGCGGCCAGCGGAGTGCAAAGGCTCTAGTCTCTTTCAATTCCCTTTAGGGAGTCTCATTTTATCTCACTACCAAGTGAGATCTCTTGTTCTTGTCAATTACTTTCAATTCCCTTTAGGGAGTCTCTTCATAGCGAAACTGCTAGAAGAACGTAAGTTAGAGTATGAAATCACTTTCAATTCCCTTTAGGGAGTCTCAGAGCGGGCGAAGTTCTTAGCGAATCTTATCAGAAGCGCTCAGGCTTTCAATTCCCTTTAGGGAGTCTCCGACGCGCCAGGTAGCCTCGTCGGCATCAAGTTTGAGAACATCACCGTCCTTTCAATTCCCTTTAGGGAGTCTCAGTCCACGCCCCCTGGGGACTTCTATGCTCGAGCCCTCTCGTCTTTCAATTCCCTTTAGGGAGTCTCAGCTAGAGACGAAATTGAAACGATTGTCGAGGATTACGTATCACCTTTCAATTCCCTTTAGGGAGTCTCCCCGCAGAGGCAGATCAAGGTCCAGTACGTGAGGCTACTACCCCTTTCAATTCCCTTTAGGGAGTCTCCATGAACATGCTAGCGTACCGCACGTTTAACGAGTATTTCCTTTCAATTCCCTTTAGGGAGTCTCTAGGGATGCACTTGAGCATGCCCGACGAGCAGCTTTACAAATGCTTTCAATTCCCTTTAGGGAGTCTCTTGCTCTACCGGTTCCCGATAGCGCTTTTGCTATAGCATCTTTCAATTCCCTTTAGGGAGTCTCGCGCACGTAGTGGTGCAGGCGCCTGCCGCCATCAACGTGGTCCACGCTTTCAATTCCCTTTAGGGAGTCTCACCGTGTCCCCGGGGGCTGCCTGCCACCCCCGGAGCCAGTTGTATGCTTTCAATTCCCTTTAGGGAGTCTCCGCGGAGATGAGGAGGAGAGGCGTGCCGTTCCTGGGCAACTTTCAATTCCCTTTAGGGAGTCTCAGGCTTATAAATCTTAACGGTCGTCCGGGTACGGTTAAGGCTTATTCTTTCAATTCCCTTTAGGGAGTCTCATAGCGTATAACAAAGTCTATCGTGATATTCTCATGAAAGTCGTGGCTTTCAATTCCCTTTAGGGAGTCTCTTACTCAAATCGAAGAGACTCGTTGTGACAGGAGATACTTACACTTTCAATTCCCTTTAGGGAGTCTCCTGACCCCCTGGCGGAGCAAGAACGTCACAAACGCGTATCTCTTTCAATTCCCTTTAGGGAGTCTCCGCATTAGTCCCCGTCATCCTCTCCGCGAGCGCACTGCTGACCTTTCAATTCCCTTTAGGGAGTCTCTTATAAATTAGCGATTGCCTCGCGATATCCGAGCCGCTCCCCAAATTCTTTCAATTCCCTTTAGGGAGTCTCATTTGGCAAAGGAGGCGTCGACGCAGCCCTACTCTGCAGGAGCTTTCAATTCCCTTTAGGGAGTCTCTTCCGCAGCCCCCGAGGATTAGGCGGGCTTAACCGGGCTTTCAATTCCCTTTAGGGAGTCTCAGGATGTTGTTGTCCGTGTGGGACGCTGAGACTACACGCTCGCCGACTTTCAATTCCCTTTAGGGAGTCTCGCGCTGCTCTAGCAACGTCCTGAGGAGTTGCCCCTAGGCGTTTGTGCTTTCAATTCCCTTTAGGGAGTCTCAGATAATAGACGACACAGTGTTCTACAGAGTCAAGATTAAAAAGCTTTCAATTCCCTTTAGGGAGTCTCCTATTGTCCCCGATGCTAGCTCCCTGCCGCAGATTGAGCATTCTTTCAATTCCCTTTAGGGAGTCTCCTCCAGATATTCTAGCAAGTATGGGTCCAGTGCCTGACAACACTTTCAATTCCCTTTAGGGAGTCTCAGGGGGAGGAGAGGCTAAAAAAGATCAGGGTGTGAGGAGCGCCTTTCAATTCCCTTTAGGGAGTCTCCGTCGCTGACCCTAACCGTCCCGCTCACGACCATCAGAGAGCTCCTTTCAATTCCCTTTAGGGAGTCTCTGGGAAGCCTCTGGAGGGTCTCGGGAATGAGTCTCCATCTGGGGAGTCTTTCAATTCCCTTTAGGGAGTCTCGGGCTCACACGCGAGGATGCGGAGCGCACACTAAGACAACTGTGCACTTTCAATTCCCTTTAGGGAGTCTCAGTCAGTGGAGAAACTGTTATAGCATCTTTGCTTCCAGGTACACTTTCAATTCCCTTTAGGGAGTCTCGTGGGCCTCTATCTCCTTGAGGTTCTCGAGGATGAATTCTTTCAATTCCCTTTAGGGAGTCTCCGTTAAGCGTAGCTAGATACAAGGGGGGGAGGTCTCTAGAGAACTTTCAATTCCCTTTAGGGAGTCTCCCGATGCAGACCATCGATGAGGACGAGCTTGCCCTCCACGCGAGCCCTTTCAATTCCCTTTAGGGAGTCTCTTGCAGATCTCACTGAGCTCTTCTTGAGCTGACTTAATGAGATTCACTCTTTCAATTCCCTTTAGGGAGTCTCCGTAGACCTCGCTATGCACTCTCTGCACAACCACATATTCACCTTTCAATTCCCTTTAGGGAGTCTCGCATTCTCGTCGATGTAGCGATGCATCTAAGTTTATCAGATGATCTTTCAATTCCCTTTAGGGAGTCTCCCGAGGGGGGCATACTGGGGCTAGTCCTAGTAGCATTGCTATACTACGTACCTTTCAATTCCCTTTAGGGAGTCTCTTGTGTACACGATTACGTGAGCCTGTCGGAGCGCGGGGGGCACGCTTCTCGAGTACTTTCAATTCCCTTTAGGGAGTCTCGTCATAGAGGGTCATAAGGTGGGGGCCAAGTGCCCCCCCAGGCGCACTTTCAATTCCCTTTAGGGAGTCTCCGCAACTCGGACAGCGTCTCTCACAGCCGAGACGGCGACGAACGACTTTCAATTCCCTTTAGGGAGTCTCCTTCTCGAAGTATCTTCTATAGATGAAAATAGAGAAGGAGGTCTTATCTTTCAATTCCCTTTAGGGAGTCTCGAAGTACTCGTTAAACGTGTGCTGTGCAAGAACATTCATAAGCGAGTCGACTTTCAATTCCCTTTAGGGAGTCTCCCATTACTCTCATCGCATCGACGAGGTCGAGAGCGCGGTCACGGATGTCTTTCAATTCCCTTTAGGGAGTCTCAGGCACTCAGAGACGCATGCCGCGAGGCTGGCGGCTACTGGGACTTTCAATTCCCTTTAGGGAGTCTCTCCGAGCTCATCCGCCGAGCCGTCCTCGTGTTCATCGCTTCAGAAACTTTCAATTCCCTTTAGGGAGTCTCCTGCCGCAACGCCTCATCGACCTGATCGAGAAGGCGGTCAACCTCATCCTTTCAATTCCCTTTAGGGAGTCTCCTGTAATGAATGATGTCTTCATAACCGGATCCCGAAGTCCTGTACCTTTCAATTCCCTTTAGGGAGTCTCGCGATACTAGCAGCTCTGCTCTACCACGCTTCGCTCCCCAAAATTCTTTCAATTCCCTTTAGGGAGTCTCCCTAGGGGCCGGGAGGTCGCCACCGTAATTGACAAAGACCACCTTTCAATTCCCTTTAGGGAGTCTCGGTACACGTCGAGGTAGCGGTACTCGTTGCCGCACTTTCTTTCAATTCCCTTTAGGGAGTCTCATGACGAGCACGTAACCGTTGTACGTCTGCAAAGCGTTGGCAAATGTGCTTTCAATTCCCTTTAGGGAGTCTCGTGGTCTCGTTCAAGGCCGACCCCGAGCTCGCTTATCTCCTTTCAATTCCCTTTAGGGAGTCTCCCTCTCTCTCGACAACGGCTTTCTCAGCGTTGCTCAGTATCTCTCCTTTCAATTCCCTTTAGGGAGTCTCGCGCGGGGTACCCTCCCGCGGCCTCGACCAGGGGCCTGACTGTCACTTTCAATTCCCTTTAGGGAGTCTCCTCGTTATCGATCGTTATGTTCGCGAACCTTGGGGAGCTCGTCGTGTCGCTTTCAATTCCCTTTAGGGAGTCTCACCCACTCTCCTCCTAACCGCTATCTCAATACCTAGCATATCGCTTTCAATTCCCTTTAGGGAGTCTCTTTTACACACATGGAGCAGCACGTGTCCATGGCGAGGAAAGCACCTTTCAATTCCCTTTAGGGAGTCTCTGGATAGGATAGACGTGGTGATAACCCAGTGCCCGAGCAACCCTTTCAATTCCCTTTAGGGAGTCTCCATGCGACGGCATACGCAAAGATACTGGGCGCAGAGTACGCCTGCCTTTCAATTCCCTTTAGGGAGTCTCCGTGAACACTTGCCGAGGCGTTAGTTCTACACCTAACGCTTTCTTTCAATTCCCTTTAGGGAGTCTCCAAGGGGATTTGGTTTTCTGATTTAGTCAGCATGACTACAACTTCACTTTCAATTCCCTTTAGGGAGTCTCCGCTTTGCCAGTCGCGATCTTCGGAGAGGGCGGGTTCTCGTGCGCTTTCAATTCCCTTTAGGGAGTCTCCGTTTGACTGGTTAGGCTTTATCTTGATCTCTTTACGCTTCTTCCTCCCTTTGGGGAGGTTTCTCCTTGGTCTGGGTTCTTTGCCGGGGGTTTTTATTCTTGGCGGGCTGCTGGCTCGCTGGCTGCCTGTCTTCCGTAGGATTTGGGGCCTGCTGCTCCGGCCTCTTGGCTGTTCGGATGTCTCGATTGACTGGCTCGCGGCTGTTCGGATGTGGCTCTTGAACGGCCCCGTCTTCGCTGTTGGGATGGGTGGGTCTTATTGTCTGTGTTTCTGTTGTTTTATTGGCTTGAGTTTGACTTGCCCGAAGCCTATGCCTCTGCTTTTGCCTATGTTTGTTTTCTCTGCGAGTTTTACGAGGGCGGCGAATACTTCGGCGTTTTTTGCTCCGTAGACTCCGTAGACTGCTGTGCCTCTGAATGCTTTGACTACTCTCTCTTTGCCTCCCTTCTCGCCTATGCTGTACTTCTCTATCGTGATCTTGCTCGCGTTGAGTAGCTCTACTCTCTTCGCTAGCCTCATGGCGGCTTTCCTGAGGTCTACTCCGGTTAGCTTGGAGGCTGTTAGGGCGGCGCTGTAGATTAGCCTGTGGGGTGAGGGGTAGAGGATTCTCCAGGACCTGAAGGTGTATATCGTGGGGAGGTACTCTACGGCGATTAGCACTCTGTCTTCCTCGATGCCGAGGGGGTCTTTCGGGAGCTTCACCTCCTCGACGTCGAGACGCTCTAGCCTCAGCCCTCTGGCCTCGAGAGAGCGGAAGTCTGAGAGGAGAGAGTCCAGAGACTTGACCGAGTCGAAGGTGACCCTGAAAGACACGCTAGAGCCCTCGGGCACAGCGGCCCAGGAGGCTCCGCGGTCGCCCAGCCGCCCCGTCAGGAGAGGGCGCCTGTCCACGTAGAGAGGAGAGACGGACATGGGCCTGGCTCCAATCTGGTAGACGAGGCTGGCGACGAAAGACCCGCTCCACGAGATCACAGGGAAGCTCCTGAGGGCCCTGAAGAACGCCTGGACGGAGTAGGCTCTCCCGAAGACCTCGCTCAAAGCCTCCAGCCTGAGAGAGCATACGAGCTAGGACATAAAATCGTTTATCTCGCAATGAGGTGCTTCAACCCATCAACGTCTAGCACGCCGCTATGGTTCCGAAAAACGCGATCCAGAATCTCTCATCAGCTACGGGACCGGGTTCTGTCTAGCTCTGTGTCTGAAAGCGACCCTGCCATCGCACATGTTTAGTATCCCTGTAACGGCTTCTATCGCGTACTTCCACTCCGAGAACTGATACGCAAATAGCTCGTCTACAGACCTACCCCCACTCCTGGAGCTGAAGGGGAGAGCGGATAATCTAACCACTTCAGCCCTATCCAGCAGGTCCTTCAGCCTTCTAGCCAGCTTAAAAGCGAGACCGGACTCTCGGGCATCAGAGAGGACGTGCCTCTCCAGCAAGTCTCCTAGCACTCGTCTACAGCACTCATGGACCTCGAATATCTCCAAGTGCCTCGTCTTCCTAACAGCCTCGTCTAGAGACTCTTCGGTGATCTGCGCGTAGTGATGGAGTAATATCGGGAGCAGCACGAGCACGTAAAACGCTAGAGACTCTCTGTCGTCGAGCCCTCTGCCGCTCAGCAAGGCTTGCATATCATCGTTTCTAATCGTTAAAGACACGTCGTGAGCAAGAGAGGAGGCTACTCTCGCAGATATTGCGTAGTGATACTCAAACCTAGTACATCCGGTTCTCGTACATTCGTCCTGCTTGCCTCTCTCCAGCTTCCCTATATCGTGAAGTATCGCTGACAACGCGATCAACCGGCGAATCTCTTCTCTCTCGATATGCAGCAGTCGAGAGAGCTTCGCCGTCAGAGCGCGAAACTCCCAAGACTTCGCCATGCACTCGATGATACCATCTACGTGCTGCGAGTACGTTTCTTCCACGATTCCGTCTCTAAAAGCATAGCAAGCCATGGCTGGCACGCCACTCATCAGGTTCTGAGTCCAACACCTTGCTCATAACAATCTTCTGCCAAAAGTAGCCCGTAATGCTCCACGTCTACGCGACGCTCTCTTCTCTTCAACTTCACCAATTCCTCGTAGAGCTTTCTAAGCACGAGTCTTCTCTTGTCTCCAGAAGACGTTTCGGTGATGTGTTCGATAGGAGCTTTGTCCAAGACCTCGCCATTTTCGTCGAGTAACACGAAATATTTGATGCAACGGGGAGCGCGGTTGAGAATCTTATTCACCTGGTCTACTGATAAGTGAAGACGCTTATCTTCGCTAAGTCTCTTCGACTCCTCGCTACCCACAAAGACCTCCACTATGCCCGTGCGTACTAACGCATAATCGCTCTCTCTAAGCACGATATTTATTGAGTGCGAGCTAACGAAAAGAGCCGTGCTCAGCATCTGCAGGAAGCTCGGTTGGTGCAACTCCTTTCGGCTCTTGGGAGACTTGCCGAGACTCGCACTTAGATACATATCGTGTAACTCGAGGAGGTCTCCATAGCCCTTGTAGTTCTTGAAGTCAAAGGGTATTCTGGGCACGAAGCTCTGATGGCGCTCAACAAACTCAATGACTCCGTTGCAGATGGGGTCTTTTAGACAGGCTGTCGACTCTACGAGATAGACCTCTGCTCTCCCGTCTCTGCACTCGTCGACTCTCCTGCACACTCTCCCGCATCTCTGAATGAACGACGTGACCCTAGAGACATCGGTTATCAGGACGTCAAACGAGATGTCGACTCCCGCCTCTACTACACTCGTAGCTACCAGCGCGAAGCCCTTACCTGCCTTCTTCATCTTCTCGAAGGCTCTTCTTCTATCTTCATGAGTTAGTCTACCGTGCAGAAGAGCTATCTTGTCCCGCATAGAGTCTATCGATGCGAGCCCTCTATATCTCCTTATAGCGTCATCAACCGTATCGCATGCCACGAGGACTCTCTTACCTTGCTCTACGAACTCTCTAACCCTATCTACGACCTCGTCTTCTCTAACCTTACTGATGCGCCATTCTATAGAGGTTGTCTCATTGAGGAATTCCTCGTCGAAAACGCAGATGGCATCGCCTTCCCTCTCACTTCTACTGCATAGCTTTATGTGAACTAAGACCTCGCTATCGATAACCTCCTTGATATCGCCTAGGACGCGTTTAGTTAGCGTAGCGCTAGCTATGATCGTTGGCACTCTCATGTATTTCAGGACTCTCAGTGCTTCTCTAGAAGCAACATAGAGCTTGACGTCATCGTGCTCCTCGAACACTAGGTGAGCCTCATCGAAGAAGACGCTGCTCACGAATATCCTCATCCTAGGTATAGCGTAGTGCTTTTTGTGGCTGAAGAGTTCGGTCACGGGAACTCTATAGAGGTTGTATAGGAAGCTATCCAGTGTGGTCACAGTATACCTGGTTTCGTAAAGAGGCTCTTTCCTGCCATAGATTCTCTCGCCCATCTGATATCCTAGGTCGTCTACGCCAAGCCCGGTCTTCTCGAAGACCTCACGGATTTTGTCATGGATAAGGGTTCTCGAGCCGCAGAACTCTACCAGCTCTTTTTCCTCGCTCACCAGACTATAAACAAGCTTGCACAGATAGAAATCCCTGACTATGGCTCTCAACGGTAACACGTGAATCATCGAGCTAGCAGCCTCGGCTTCGTTGAGTTCACCGAACAGTAGCGGGGCGCTGACGGTCTTACCGTATGCGGTGGGAGCCTCGATTATGACGATTAAGCCGCGGTTCGTTGCATCAGGCTCGCTTGCGAGCTTGCCGACTCTGTCTACGACTTCATTAACTAAAGGCCTAAGGCCTACAACGCTCACCTCACAGCTTTATGTCGATGAGGTCGTTGCGAATCTCATCCCACGCGTTGCCGAAAGCCTTCCGAGCCTTATCCTCAAAGTCTTCTGATGTGAGACGTCTGAGAACCCTATATATCTCCTGCTCGTCGCCAATAGAGTGCCATATATAAATGGCCTTCGCGAGAAACTCCAAGAAGCCTTTGCCGAAGTCTCTAGCACCTTCCCGCGAAACCATCACGTCAACCAGCCCGGTCACAGCCTTAACCCAGTGGAGGCTCCTGATATCGCGCGCGAGACCCGAGAGGTCTCGATGATCGAAAGACATCAGCACAGATCTTCTGGTCGTCTGCGTAGGTCTTCTCGCAAGTCTTCCGACTATATGTATGTGGGTTAGGATAACGCTTTTCTCAACCAGGTCCCTAACATACAAGGTAGCTAACGCGGCAGCACTAACATATCGCGCGATGGGACTAGCGTTTATCGCATGAAGCATTCTCATCGCAGACCACATCCTACGATGTAGCTCCTGCAAATCTATTACGCTGATTTGTGGAACATCAATCAATATGTAGTAGTAATGTACATTGTTATCTCTGACCTCAAAGTGGTAATTCGTCAGGTATGCTCCTATAACCGCTAGAGCTAGCAGGTCGCTCTTCACATAGATGTTTTTACGTTTTGAAAACGCCTCTGTGGGTTTCGGAAAGAGCGACCTAACGTACTCGAGATACTCGAGAGAGAAAGCGGGCGGAAGTGCTCTGTCTTGAACCACTCCCTCCTCCAACGCTTTTCGCAAGACCTCAAGGGAGTCCTGTAAAGTAAGGTCTTTAGGGTCGTTCCTCGTAAGCGGGAGAAAGCTACTAGGATTTACCTGCCCGCCGCCCACGAAACTGTTAACACGATCAATTACGGCACTAAAGTCACTCACCTGCAAAAGACTCAGGCTAGTGTTTAGTGTTAGCTTCGCCGCTGCTTCGGCAAACCACACAACAGCCAGATGCCTAAAGGTATCAGCGTTTTCTCTCGATAGCACTAAGCGCATTCTCCCTCTCTGTCTCGCTCTCGCCATCAGACTTGCCGACCTCCTCTTTTGCTCACTAGGGGCCTGCTAATATATATTAGCGTCTTTGTGCAAATAATATGAGCATAGATCATGCGCCAAACCCTCTAGGCATGAGCCACTGCGTACTCTCTAGGTATGACTGCTCTAACTCCTTCTATCTCTACTACCACCCCTCTGTCCTTAGCCACATTGCACTTCATGCCGCCATCGAGAGGTAGATAGAACCTTTCCGTCAATACTCGCAGATCTCGAGAACCTCTACACATGTTCTCATACGAGATGGTGGGTAGCTCGACCTCTATCGCGTTCTCGCACGCCGTGAGCAGGTTTTTGGGAGCATACATGATCGTGTAGACACTAATAGCCTCCGGGACAATGGTCTCAGAAATCTTCTTTATGTGAACGTTCCTCACGATTACATGGGACTCTTTCCTGCCAACCCTGGCTATCCCCCACGCGTATCTGAGCATATTCTCGTCTCGTGCAACGTATAGAACATACAGCTCATCGTCCTGGAAGACTGTACCACCGCGTTGTGCCACATCCCACCACATCTTCTCATCTTTCCGATGCTGTACCCTAAGGTAAGGCAACTGGTATATCCTCTCCAAAAATCTGTGAGTAATGAATGCCCTACTGCCGGCTGAAGCGTAAGGTACGTTGTCGACGAGTGCTCTTAGGTCTTGCGAGCACGTATCCACCGCTATCTCACCCTTAATCCTCAAATAGGGGAACGCGAGAGCCCCGAGAAGAGTCGTCGGCGGGGGTAGCGGATACACGGGCGACGATGCCGATGTGTAGACCAAGCTGACGGACACATCCGAAAAAACCTGCAACTCGACTAGAGCAACATAATACATCTGGGCTCACGTCTCGTCTACGAAGTCCTCCGCTGCTGTTGCTGACTAATGTAGTTTACGACCTCGCTCAGAAGTTCCTCGATTAGCTCTGTGTAGCTCCCTAGCCTCTTAACCCCCTGCTGTATCTGCACGCTACCCCTAATCGCGCCCTCTCTATCGAAGTAGAAGATCTTGACCTGCTCTCCAAAGTCTCGTAATGCCCGTACATATCTCTGAGCTCTCTCTATAGTGTCTTCTATGTAGCATTTGTCGCCGTAGTAGAGTTTAGGCTTAGAGACCATGAATGGCAACGGGCTAGATATCGCTGCTACCCCGCTGAGCACCTCATAGACAGGGAGATATCTAGCCTTCTTAGCGCCGAAACCTAGCCCCTCAATTAACGCCGTTAGGCCTTTGAACGCGAGCTTCACCCTCTCTATCCTATCACTTACGTAGCCTCCATTGGAGAGCCTGCCTATATCGTCTACATTCATGGCTATTGAGAGCATGTATACGGCTGACCCTATCTCTACGTTAAATGGATCATGTTTATTGGATTCGAAGTTATACCTAACGTGGAACTGCGAGTCTAGCATAGCCTTTCCGTGCTCTATGTCGGGGACCATGTTGCTAAACATCACAGGCGAAGTCCTCCTAACACCAGCATTGGGAGCGAGAAAGCCCGTCAGGTCCTCTACGACGCAGGTCTCTACTCTCTTATCGAAACTTAGTTGATTGTCCGTAGTTCTCTTAGTGAAGCCACCTCTGGCAGGGTAATTCTTGCACTCATCACATACGGGTAAGTTTTTGGCCCTAGCTAGATCAACTAATGTTCTGCTGTAACCATTGTTTATCGATTGGCCGGATATTGCTGGAGCCATCACTATCCTATACCCGATTCTCTCTTGCCCTCTCTCAACCCTCTTTATCAGCGGAACGGTTCTGTGCTTCATGTATGCGCCGAGAGGCTCAACCATGTTTAGTGCCTCGACCTCAACTTTCATCCTCAAGCCGATAGACACGAACATTCTCCGACCCCCACCATTCAGCTAGGCCATAGAGACCATTATTCTTGTCTACTCGTGCTTTCTTGTTCTCCGCTCTGGCTCGGCTTAGCAGTCATCGATAAAGCCTTGGAGAGAGCTTGGATAGCTATCCTCCTCGCTACATACAATCTACCTCTCCCTATGTCTTCCAGTAACATATTAATCTCATCCTCGGGTATTGCGTAGCCTCCGAGAGCCTCCTTTATTCTCATACACTCCTTCTCATCATCACCGCTTAAGACCCTCCGGCCCTCCTCCCACTCGACGCACTTCCTAACATCTGGAGCTATGGAGCGGATAGCTTCGTAGACAGCCTGGCCTACCATGTCCTTATCGTATGCTCTTGCTAGCCTATCAAGTACCGTGTAGGAACCTCTTGTGGCTACAAGAGCTAAAAGGCTGATTAACCTCTCGTATCTAATAGTCTCTATCGCTCTCTGCATATGTGCACCTATGCTCCCACCTCAAGTTAGAGGTCACGCGAGCCTATTTATAGAATCTCTTCGATAATAGCTTAGCGCTATAGTTTTTGCTTTAAATATTTCTCAACTCTCGCCGTAATCAGAAGCCGCTATATTCTGACGCGATGTTACGAGACCAGCTTGGTCTCGGCATCTCAGTAGGCGGGCCAGAGGGCGATAGACGTGGCTTCGGTCATCCGATTGAGTTATTGGGAGAGGGGACTCTTCAATGCTTGGAAGAGATATAGGCTTGGTCGGGGCTTCTCTACCCTAGTTCTCGGGGGGCTTTAGTGCAGAAGGCTAGGGTCATCGTGGCGGGGGTCGGCTTCAACTGGCGCCGCGTCTTGAGAGGGCTCCATGGCGTCGGCTTGTACCCGGGAGACAGCGTTCTCCTAGTCAACTCCGAGCCTCGGGAGAGAGGCGCTGAGGAGGCTATGGCTGCTCTCTCGTCTAGGCTGGGCGAGCTCGGCTTGAGCGCTAGAGAGGTCTGGCTAAAGCCCTGGGAGCCGTTCGAGGCCAGTGTCGCGGCAGTGAGGAGCATCGTTGAGTCTCGCGCTCCCTGCAGCTCGGTCTTCCTCGTAGGCGGGGGCTTCAGGTGGCTTAGCGTGCTGCTGATGATAACGGCTATGGCTTTAAACTCTGTGGGCTCATTCGTGGGCGTGAACGTGGAGAAGGTCAGAGTCGAGATCGAGGAGGAGGCAGAGGATAGAGCCGTGGGGCTCCCCGCCTCCTACATAGAGATACCCGTCGTCCCGAAGCTCGCCGACATAACGGCTCAAGACTACGTGGTGCTGAGAGCGGTAGCGGAGAGGGGGAGAGCCAGGGTTAAGAGCATAGCCGGCGACACCGGCCTCTCGAGGACTGCTGTCGTGAGGAGGCTCAAGAGGCTCCTAGACCTGGGGCTCTTGAGGTTCGAGGCTAGAGGCAAAGGCTACCTCTACAGCTTGACTCCCTCGGGGGTCATGCTCGCGTACAGGGCTCCTCGAGAGTAGCCCGGCACACCTTCCTGTAGAAGCACGCTCTGCACTTTGCTCTCTCAGCAGTGGGCCTCGGCCTGGTCTCGCTCTGAGCGAGCCTCCTCACCTCCTCCGCTACGGCGGCCACGTAGCTCCTCACCGCCGGCGTCGTCTTGACCCTAGCCGCCCCCCCTTTCTCTAGACCGATGACTATAGCCTCGTCCACGACTACTCTGAGAGTCTCCTCTACTGCTATCGCGTAGGCCGCGGCCTGCACCAGGTGGTGTCTGAGCCTCTTCCACAGGCCCCTCCTAGAAGTCTGGAGCTTCACCTCGACCGCCTTGGCTCTAGAGCCGTTCAACACCACCAGGTCTACGACTCCGTGGACTCCCAGCTTCCTAGACTTCACGAAGACACTCCACAAGAGCTCTCCCGACACCCCCTCTTCTCTGAGCCTGGCCGCGACGACGCTCCTATCTATCTTCTCTCTAGCGTAGATCATGGACTCCGTGGGGGGCTCTGCCGCCAGGAACATCTTATAGTAGGCTATCATCGGGCAGTACGCGTACTCCTTGAGCAGAGTCACGGGTATGCTAGAGTATAGCGTACTTCGCGATAGAGCCGTCATAGCTGAAGACCCCGAGCCTCCAGGCTCTCTCTAGCGACTCCCACGGGACTACCATGACCACCACGCTGTCGGTCTCCGGGTCGATTATCCTGGCTAGAGCTCTCGCAACCTCCTTCGCCTCGCCGGCCCCTCCTCTCTTGACGTACAGGCTTCTCTGGACTCTCGTGTACCCCATGGACTTGAGCTTCTCCGACGCCCTGGCTCTCGCCTCGTTATCGGATATGTCGTAGGCTACGACCACGTAGGGCACTAGAACACCACCCTGAAGCCAGCGTAGCCTCCTCCCGTTCTGAAGGCGTCCGCCAGGTCTTGCGCCTCGAGCCTCACGTGGTCCTTCAGCCTCAGAGGCCTAGGCCTCTTCGATGACCTGGCGTTCGAGTGCAGAGACTCGAGGACTATGGACGCCACTAGCCTCCTCGAGTCGTAGGCCAGGAGCCCATTCTCGACCCTGGCTTGCCTAAGCTTGTGGGCGTTGACTATCAGAGCCTTATCGACCACGGGGGCTCTGAACATCTCTACGAAGTCTAGGGTCAGCGAGGGCTTCCCGCTCTTCGCAGCGTGGAGTAGCCCCAGGTAGGGGTCTAGGCCTGCTAGGAGTAGTGCTCTCTCGCACTCAGCGTAGAGTATCCCGTACCCGTAGTTTAGAGCCATGTTGAAGACGTCGACGCCCTCCGGGTCTCTCCCTCTGAACCCGAGTTCTGCTGGGAGCAGCTCGGAGACCAGAGCCCAGTACCTCTTAGCCGCCTTGGCCTCGAGGCTTCTGAGGTCGTCTGGGTTCACGTCGTCTACGGGGATGTCCGCGACTTCCTGAGCCACGCGCTCAACCTCCCAGCCCGCGTCGACCAGCCTGCTCTCTCTCCTACTCCTGCCCATGTACTTCAAGACGTGCGCCTGGTTCCGGATCTTGCAGTAGACTATCTCTCTGGCTATGGCTCTAGAGAGGCTCGAGCCCGCGCTCTGGTACTGGCCGACTCTGGCGGCAACGGTCTTGTTTATCACGGGCGAGCACACTCTAGCCACCACGTCGCCTCTAGCGTCTAGGAAGACTATGTCCACCCCCATTCTCGCAGCCACGCGCACAGCCTTGGATGATATCGATATCCTCGAGGAGGCCACTATCAGCTGCTCGACGTCAGCTGTAACAGGCACCCTCCTGCCGTCTCTCAGGCTCACGTATAGAGAGCCTCTCCTCACGTGCACTCTAGCGCCCGGCTCTACTAGAAGCATCTCCATGGCACACACCCCTGAAGGGGCACGAGGCGGGGCACCTGTCCGCCACCCCCGGGTCCTCCCCGTACTCGATCATCCTCGCCACGCTGTCTCTAGCGTCTAGGAACCTCTTCCTGAGCCCGTCGTCTACAACCACGACCCTCCAGCTCACTCTAACGCTGCCATCGAGCGAGATGTGGGCGAGCAAGCCGTAGTCGACAGGGTGCCCCGTCCACGCCTCCACAGCCAGAGCGTAGGCGGCCACAGCCAGCTCCTTCTTCTCCAGGCTATTCGAGATCGTGACCTCAACGGGTATGAAGCCGACGAGAGCATCTGGCCTCACGTAGTCGGAGAGGCCTATAGCAGAAGCCGGGATCGAGGGCTCCACAGAGACGGGGATACTGTCAGCTCTCGACACAGCGTAGAGCTCGAGAGCCCTCTCGAAGACACCCCACAGAACCCTCCTAGTGCCGGCATCCACGCCCAGCCTGCTCAAGCGACCCCTAAACCTCTGAGGCAAGTCAGCCAGGCTACCGCCAACGCTAAAGGGGAACAAGAAAGCCTCGTGAACAAGCCTACCCAAAACCATAGAGCTGGACTCGAGCCTAACCCCCCTAACCCTCCTCAAGAACACGTCACGACCACTAGGGCAAACACCGACAATATCGGAGACACTAGGCCTAAACCCGAACCTAGGCCCCACAACCTCAAACCTCCAACCCCTAATCTCCCAAAAACCCCTCTCACCCAGACTCCTCACATAATCCCACACACTCCTAGGGACCACAGCCCAGCACCGAGAAGAACACACCCAACCGAGAAACTTATCCTCAACAAAGAACAGAAAACACAAACAATAGAACACAAAACACAAGCAATAAAACCAGACAAAAGACAACACAAACAACAACCAAGACATCCCAACAGCGAAGACGGGGCCGTTCAAGAGCCACATCCGAACAGCCGCGAGCCAGTCAATCGAGACATCCGAACAGCCAAGAGGCCGGAGCAGCAGGCCCCAAATCCTACGGAAGACAGGCAGCCAGCGAGCCAACAACCCAGCAAGAATAAAGCCGCCCAGCAAAGAACCCAGACCAAGGAGAAACCTCCCCAAAGGGAGGAAGAAGCGTAAAGAGATCAAGATAAAGCCTAACCAGTCAAACGGAGACTCCCTAAAGGGAATTGAAAGAGCGTGGCTGGACCTGAGGCGAGACGGGAACAATTTGATCTGTAGCGGAGACTCCCTAAAGGGAATTGAAAGTGTGGGATATCAAGAACGTGTTGCCCTCAGAAAAATGGAGTAAGTACACGGGAGACTCCCTAAAGGGAATTGAAAGGATCTGCTCGATGTACGCTTTCGCGGCTCTCCTCAGGAACTCGCTGGAGACTCCCTAAAGGGAATTGAAAGGGCGACGACGTCGTCGACGCAGTCATCTGCGTGGCACCGGGAGACTCCCTAAAGGGAATTGAAAGGCGAGGCTCTCGATGAGGACGAGGACGTAGATATAGGTGAGGCTTCTGACGGAGACTCCCTAAAGGGAATTGAAAGCGGCTGGAGCGCGCTCCTTCTTCGCTATCAGCGATCTTATCAAGCTCAGAGACTCCCTAAAGGGAATTGAAAGATCAACGCCTTGGCGATAGCGCCAGCATTGTCCTTGATGAAAGTGAGACTCCCTAAAGGGAATTGAAAGGGGAGTACTCCGGGCTATACGCGCCAGCCCCTCCCCCGTGAAAAGGAGACTCCCTAAAGGGAATTGAAAGTCAGAGCCCTCCCTCCAGCCCCGGGCTCTGCTACAAGCGATACTGAGACTCCCTAAAGGGAATTGAAAGTAACGCCTGTCTGATTGACTCCACGTTAGCCCGCCTTATCTCTAGAGACTCCCTAAAGGGAATTGAAAGCTCAGATCACCTGAGCCGAGTATTACTCTCCGAGCGTGGGGAGACTCCCTAAAGGGAATTGAAAGGCTTCTTCTCAGCCGTCGCCTTGAGCTTCTCGTATAGTTCCTCCTGAGACTCCCTAAAGGGAATTGAAAGCAGTGTTCTCGCTCGCATTAGCCCATAATGTTGCTACTATGTGAGACTCCCTAAAGGGAATTGAAAGCCTTCTTCATATGCAACGAAAAAGATCAAGATACCATCTGGCGGAGACTCCCTAAAGGGAATTGAAAGTACGAAATCAACCGCATATTGATAGACGCCTTAGTCTTCTAGAGACTCCCTAAAGGGAATTGAAAGTATCGTACATAGCGCTGATGATTTCGATCTCGATCTTGACTGTAGCGGGAGACTCCCTAAAGGGAATTGAAAGTTCTCGAACCCGCCCCTGACATACTTGGCGAGCCCATAGAACACGAGACTCCCTAAAGGGAATTGAAAGGCGCCAGGAAGTACGTGAGGCGCAAGCTCGACAACATGATGGGAGACTCCCTAAAGGGAATTGAAAGTGTTCACTTCTCCAGCTCACCTCCAGCCCCGCCTCTGCGTGCTGTTCTCGAGACTCCCTAAAGGGAATTGAAAGCAGTTATGATAGCCGTCATCGAAGCGATATAGCCATGACCCGCCTAGGAGACTCCCTAAAGGGAATTGAAAGAGATAGCGGACAACGCGGTGACATCTGCTAAGATAGCCAGCAGTGCGAGACTCCCTAAAGGGAATTGAAAGGACAATGGCGGACACCGTCGTCTTGTTGTCGTGGGCTATCCTGGAGACTCCCTAAAGGGAATTGAAAGTCATAATCAAGGACGGGCAAGTCCTCAGACCAGTCCACACCGAGAGAAGCGAGACTCCCTAAAGGGAATTGAAAGGCATCGGGGAGCCGCGGCTCTCGACCCCGTTGACTGCCACTGACGGGAGACTCCCTAAAGGGAATTGAAAGCCTTCTCAGTCTTTCTCTTCAAGAAGTTTTTTGAAAAGCGAGACTCCCTAAAGGGAATTGAAAGTCTCTCGCTCTCTCCACTCCCAGCGGGCCGGTAAGCACACCGGGAGACTCCCTAAAGGGAATTGAAAGACAGTTGACGAGTGGATCGAATATATGACAGAAAGACATTGAGACTCCCTAAAGGGAATTGAAAGCTCCTCGCCTTCTCACACCACTCTCCTGCAGTGTATGCAGCGAGACTCCCTAAAGGGAATTGAAAGTTCCCTAAAGGGAATTGAAAGAGCCGTCATTGAGGCGGAGACTCCCTAAAGGGAATTGAAAGTTCAGCTTTCTAAGCCAGTACTCCCGCTCGTTTCTATCTCTAGAGACTCCCTAAAGGGAATTGAAAGAATAGGTGGCTTGACGTGCATGCCACGGATAAGTACCTGTTGTCGGAGACTCCCTAAAGGGAATTGAAAGCACATAGCCGAGGGACATGGCTGGCCACGGGCCGGCGAGAGACTCCCTAAAGGGAATTGAAAGCCTATGTGCTCGTTCGTGTACTCCTTGCCTCTAACTATAGCCTCGGGAGACTCCCTAAAGGGAATTGAAAGTGAGAGACACGATGGAGACGATCCCGAGGACCATGAAGTATTTGAGAGAGACTCCCTAAAGGGAATTGAAAGACATGTGATAGTAATCCACGCCATGAGCTCCCGTCCTTGATCTCTCGAGACTCTTTAAAGGGAGATTGAGAGTTGGTGTGGGGGGTTTGGGTTATGTTTTCTCGTTTCTTGGGCTGTATTCTTTGAGTAGGGATTCTCGGAGTATGTCTATTGCTTCGTGGTATGCTTGCATTATTGTTCCTCTAAGCTTGATGTATGTTGTTTGCTTGCAGTCGTGTTCCTCGTCTACTTTCTTCTCGATCTCGGCGAGCTTTTCTGCTAGCTTCCGGGCTCTGGCTGCGCGGGAGAAGTCGAGCCGCGCTGCTTCCAGCGAGGCCTGGGCTATGGCGTGGGCCTCGAAGATCAGAGACTTGAGCCTGGCGTGTCTCTCGATGCACGCTACCGCGTCGTCTACGCGTAGGCTCACGCGCGCCGCCTCCCCAGCTCGGGCTGCCGTGGGGGGAGCCTATTTAGCGCGAGGGGCTATCCGGGAGGCGTGCTCGGCTTCTTCTCGGGTGGGGGTTGGGAGGTGAGAGGGTAAAGCTTTCGGGCTTCTCGTGTTTCCGGCGTGGGGGGAGGCTGTGTACTGTCTTGTTGCCACGTTGGGCTTCGATATTGATTTTGTTGCTAGGAGGCTTTCGAGAGAGCCGAGGCCTTCGAGAGTGGCTCTCGTAGGCTTGAGGGTTGACGAGTCTGGCTGGGGTAGGGTTAGGAAGGCTTTCGGCTTGCTTCAGGTTTTCTGCGAGAGTGTTGGGGCTGAGTGTGTTCTCGACGAGGTGAGGCCGGAGACTGCCGTCAAGGAGATGGCGGGGATTCTGGAGCGGGAGGCTAGGGGTGGCTGTAGCGAGCTAGAGCTGTACCTGACGGGGGGCCCGAGGATCGCTGTTGCTGCCGCGATTCTGGCGGCGATCACGGGCTTGGTTGGCGTGAAGGCCGCGATCGTGGTTGAGGGGGAGGCGTTCGAGGCCCGCCTCGAGATCCCTGTGGAGCCCCTGAGGAGGCTCCTATCTCTGCCGGAGGTGGAGAGGAGGATCGTTGTGGAGGCCGTGAACCCGGTTAGGCCTAAGGACATCCAGGAGAAGCTGAAGATCAGCAAGCCCGCGTCCTACAGGAAGCTCAGGAGCCTGGCGGAAGCGGGGTTTCTGAGGAGGCCTGAGAACGTTGAGGAGGAGGTGTACGTTACCACTGATGAGTTCAGGAAGCTCCTCAAGCTTTTCTCGTAGTAACATGGGCGATACCACCGGGGGTTGGCTCTATTGAGGTATTGACGGTCCGGGAATGTAACCGGGTACCGTTCCGGATCCCAAGAAGGCTTATTAGGCTTAGCGAGTGGGAACAGAGTGGTGCACAGCCTTGGCCAGAGAACTAGCGCCCCTAGTAGAGGTCCTGGCTTTCTTCGCGGCTAGCAGAAACTACGGATTCGTGGACAGACTGGGGGGAGCGCTGAACGAGATCACTGCCACTGAGGCGGTGATAGACGCTCTAAGAGACTACTACTCTCAGTGCGTAGATAGGAGAGAGAAGTGCGTCGAGGTCGGAGGAGAGAGGATAGCCTGCCCCGACGTGAGCCCCGAGGAGCTGAAGAGAGCAGTGGAGGCGTTCATAGCCAGGATTAGAGGCAAGCCGGGCGACGTGATAGTCAGAGAGACGAGAGCTCTCGCTCTCGAAGCCCTAGCCAGAAAGCCTGAGGCGATGGGGAGGAGGTGCTGAGAGATGCCCGGGAGAGAGGTTGTCGCTCTATCCGTCGCCTCCAGGATCCTCGTCAACGCCGAGGCTCTAAACATGGCTGAGAGCGTAGGCAACGTGACGAGGCACAGGAGAGCGCCGGTAGTGGTCAGCAGCCAGGGAGGAGGCTACTCCGTCTTCTACGTGCCGGCTGTGAGCGGCGAGTCTCTAGCACACCACTACCAGAGGCTACTAGCGAGCATTGCCGCGCAGATGGGTCTACCGGTCACGCGCATGGACCTGCAGGGCTTCTTCCTGAAGTACTCGAGCAGCGAGGTTATAGGCAAGCACTACCAGGAGGTGGGCGATGTAGTCAAGCTAGCTAAGCCCTGCGATGTGGAGAAGAGGCTCGTGGGAGCCAGCGTCGTAGCCGACGTCGGGGGCTTCCTGTACACAGACAAGCTCGTGAAGAGAACCTCCAGGATCAGGTTCGGCTACATGCTCCCAGCTCTAGACGCCGTAGAGAAGGGGGCTGTAGCCAGCTACCCGCAGCTCCACGTCAGATACAGCCCTGAAGCGGTGAGAGAAGAGCAGGCTCTATACTACGTCGAGAGCGGGAGCTCTCTCTACACTCTATCGGCTGTGCTTATAGCCAGCGACATAGCCGAGCTCGAGTACTGCGAGAACCCTGACCCCGAGCTCCAGAGACAGAAGAAGAGCAGAGTGGAGGCGGCCGTGAAGGCGCTGATAGCGATGCTCGACGGCATGGCTTTCGGAGCGAAGAGGTCGAGGTACCTGCCGCAGTGGGAGGTGAGAAGTCTGCTAGTCGGCGTCTCCAAGGGCCCCGTCGAGTACGTGGTCTCGCCGGCTACTAGGCCGAGCTACGTGGAGTCGTCAGCGAAGAGAGCGAAGGTGGTGAAAGAGTTCGCGGGAGCCAGTGTAGAGCTGCACCTCTACGACTCCGAGAGCCTGGCTATCCCCGATGAGCTCAAGGGGTTCGTAGTGCAGCACGGCAGCCACAGCGAGGCCCTGAAGGCGGCCGTGGAGAGAGTCCTAAAGATGATATAGGATGGTGAACCGACTCCGATGAGCTCTCCCAGAGCCCGCGATCTATTGAAGAGATTCGACGCGATGCTGAAAGAGGGGAGAGCGAAGAAGCAGACGCAGCTCGAAGCCAAGCCCGCCGAGCCGAAGAGGGTAGAAGAGCGGCGAGCAGAGCCCCCGGCCGCGCGCCAGACGAGAGTGATGGCTGCCAGGGTAGAGCTCCACTGGGGCTTCGTAGTCAGGCTACCCGGAGCCTCAGCGGCGCAACTCTCTCTACCTCTAGCCCCTCCCACCACCGTGGTCGGGGCCTTCTCCGCGGCTCTCTTCAGGCTACTCGGGCTGAGAGATAGGACCGCTGCCGAGAGGCGGGTCAGCGAGACTACACTAAGCCCCTACTTCGAGTGCGCTCGCCGCTCCACCATAGCCGCCTCGATGGGGCTAGCTCCCCTAGACGCTGTCAAGAAGAGCGGAGCTAAGAGCGCTGGCCTGTGCGTCCACCAGGAGGTCTCCAGGCTCAACGCCTCACCGTACAAGACTGGAGGCAGCTGGAGCGAGGCTCTAAGGCAGCCTAGAGACTCTATGGGCTTCTACTCTGAGTTCTTGACTGAAGCCATGCCCGTCCAAGCAGTGGGAGCCGCCTACGGCCCGGGCTCCATAGTGGACCTGGTCTGGGTCTTCGACGCCGCCGAGCTGGCCTCCTGCCTCTCTGGGGAGGGGGCTAGAGTCAGCGTCGAAGACATCGACTCAGCCGGGTTGAAGGCAGCGTGGAGCGTCTCCAGGCTCGGCTCCAAGGAGGGCATAGTCTCTGTTATCGCGGCGAGCTACCTACTCGGAGGCTTCGAGGAGAGAGGGGCCGGCGAGGTCGTCTACACCCATCTATACGTCCCGGTCAAGTGCGCCACCCCGGTCTACGGAGCCGCGTCGACCGTCAAGCTCTGGGGTCTGGGCTACGAGTTCTACGACGTCTACGCTCCGACGCCTAGCTCGAACACTCTAGCAATAGCACTCCCGTCTACTCACCTGCTTCCAGGCTACCGCGTGAGCAGAGAGTGCCTGGCTTTCTCGTTCGAGCTCGACGGGGAGAAGCTGGCCGTGCTCGCCGAGCGGCCGAGCGGGGGGTGATGCTCGAGTGAGCGTAGTCGTAGACCTGATGCCCCCCAGCACTCTAGGCAGGTACTTCCAGATAGCCGCTCTCTCGCTGGGAGGGCTCAGGGCAGCTGAGAGCACTCTAGTCTTCGACTCGCCGCGTGACTACGAAGACCTAGTGGTGAGAGCCGGGGAGAAGACTCTGCTCACTAAGATAAGGCTGGATGGCGGGGTGTCTCTATCGAAACAGTCGATCTGCAAGCTTATAGAGAAGGCTGCTGAAGCCCCCTCGCCTAGACTAAACTACATAAGGCAGGTCGATGCCGAAGCCGTCGGGAGCGCTGGCTTAAACACTGTCTGCGGTCAAGAAGCTGGACTCAGAGCCATGCTAAACATGCTATCCTACATCGAGAAGGTTATAGACAGAGGAGGCCCGCTAATGGTGAGAGACGTGAAGATACCGATGCTCTTCCGCGCGACGCTCTTCGGCAAGACTAGAGGGCCTCGGAGAGCCGAGATCGAGAGGTGTTCAGGCGATTCTCTAGGGCTGGCTCTCGTGGGGGCTGTGGCGTCATTCATGGGCCGGCTCCGGGTGAGAGACACGACCTACGAATACTTCCTGCTGCCCGACGGCTCAGCCTCGTCTATGGAGAACTACTGGCCTGCTCTAGAGGTGCTAGGCGGGGTCCTGAAGATAGAGCACGCGCCTCCGAGCATCCCGGAGGTCGCCAGGACTCTGATCGAGGTGAGCGGAGCCAGCGTAGACCTAGCCACCTACATGGCCGCCTTGATAAGAGTCCTCTGGGCCGATGAGTTCCTAGAGAGAGTCAGCAGCCTAGCCGAGGCTAGAGCGTTCGAGTCGATGATCCTAGTTAGGATAGACTCGAGCGGTAACAGGCCGCAGATGGTGTGGGCCGGGCCTCTGGCTATCTCGCACACGGTGCGCGAGCTAGCCGGAGACCCCGGCTTCAGGAGGGCTCTGAGAGAGCTCTACGTGAGCTCCTCCATAGCGCTGAGAATGCAGGGGCGGGACGGGGAGCACGCTAGGAAGGCTGTAGCTGACTGCGTGAACTCGCTGTCTCTACTCGTGGTCTCGGGGCACTCGGAGAGCGTGAAGAACCAGCTGCTCTTGAGCTGCTCTAGGAGCCTGGCTGCTCTCGCAGACCACCTCTCAGAGTCCGGGGCGGGCCAGCAGCTCAGAGAGAGGGCCCTGAGGATACTGAGAGCTCTGGGTTGAGCGCGTGAAGCGCGACCGCTTCGTGGATCTGGCTGAGAGGATAGCTGGCGCTATCAGCGGAGGAGCAGAGCTAGTCTTCGTCTTCGCCCCGACGGGATACGGGAAGACGATGGCCTCCCCCTATCTCTTGAAGGCTCTGAGAGACAGGGGGCTCGCCTCGAGACTCGTCCACGTGGTGCCAACCAGGGCTCTCCTAAGGCAGGCCTACGCTGACAAGTTCGCCCCCGCCGGGGAGAAGCTGGGCTTCACTACAGCCTACCAGTCTCACGACATGATCCCGGAGTCGACGAAGAGCCCCTACTTTCTCGCAGACCTGACAGTCACCACTCTCGAGAGCTTCCTCCTCAACGCCTACAAGTTGCAGCCGGCAGAGCTCTCTAAGCTCATCGAGGGGAGTTCTCACGGCCACTACTACCCGGCTGTGACCGCTCTCTCGTCCTCGGTAGTCGTGTTCGACGAGGCCCACATCTACGTAGGCGACTCCAGCGAGAAGAGCACAGCTATGCTGGTCGCTGCAGCCATGGGGGCTCTGCTGAAGCTAGGAGTCCCCTGCGTCATCGAGACGGCCACGATGCCGACAGCGCTCCTCGAGAGTCTCCGTAGGGCTCTCTCGATTAGCCGAGGGGGTAGCCGCGCTAAGGCGATCTACCTGTGCCCGGAGGGCGGCGACTGCGCGCAGGTCAGAGCTCTGAGCGAGATAGGCGTCAGCGTGGAGAAGGTTGAGCCGGTAGATTGGAGAGAGAACCCCGAGAGATGGGCTACGAGGCTCGCCTCTAGAGAGGAGGCTCTCGAGGAGGTCAGGCAGAAGTGTGGAGAGAAGCTGGTCCTCTACGTCTCGAACAGCGTTGAGAGAGCTGTAGAGCTCTACGAGAAGCTGAGAGACGAGTGCGACTCAACCCTAGTCCACGCGAGGCTCAGCGAAGCCGACAGAGAGAAGGCGGAGAGCGAGCTGAGAGAGAAGGAGAGAGGCTTGGTCGTGGGCAGCCCCGTGATAGAGGTCGGGGTCGACGTAGACGCCCAGGTTCTAGTAACGGAGCCCGCGCCGCTAGAGAACATAGCTCAGAGAGCCGGGAGGCTCTGCAGGAAGCGCGAGTGCAGAGAGGCGGAGCTCATCCTGGTAGACGACGAGGAATTAATCGGCCCCTATGACCACGCATCAGCGAAGAGAGCCCTAGAGGAGCTGAGGAGGGTCGCGGAGTCGGAGAGAGTAGACTGGAGAGCTCTCTGGAGCAGCGATGGCCGCAGGTCGTACGTCGAGCTCCTAGAGAGGATAGCGGGAGAGCTCGGCAACGCCTACTCGGTCAATTATGTCAAAGTGTTAGAGAACATAATCCTCAATGACCCGAGGCCCGGCGACTACGTGGAAAGCATACTAGGCCAGTTTCAGGGAGCCTGGCTCACCAAAGTCGCTGTGAGGTACGACTCCCCGGGAGACCTGGGGAGGCACTACGTGCTAGTCGACCTGGAGTCGCTGAGGAGGCTGAGTAGCTGCCTCGAGGTAGACGAGAGAGGCGTGGAGCTCGTGGCCGTAGTCCTCTCGAGTAGAGGAGGCGGTGGGGGAGAGATGCACGCTAAGCTGTGCTTCTCGCAGAGCCTGAAGAGGGCGATCGCTGGGAGCGGCTACCGTCTAGCCGAGCTATACCGCAACGTTAGGAAAGAGCTCGAGAGATGTCTAGACAGCGGGGAGAAGCTAGTGGACTACTTCGTGAAAGCCAGGAGGGGAAGCTATAGGGATGGCCTGGGGCTCCTTGGAGCGAGATGCTAGCAGATGGCCTCTCGCCTACGAGGGCGTGGGGCTCTCCGAGCACCTGGCTAGAGTAGCGGTGCTAGCCGCTGTGCTCTTCGAGGAAGACTTGAGGGTCTTGAGTAGAAGAACGGGCCTGAGCGAGCTCGACGCTGTCCTCGTCTCGTCCGCTCTCCTGCACGACACCGGCAAGGCTCTACGCTACTACTATTCCAGGTGGAGGAGCGGGCGGGGGGAAGGCGGGGGCTTAAAGTTCCCCTTCCACGAGGTGGTCTCAGCTCTAGTAGTGTACTTCTCCGCCAGGGGGGCGGACGCTAACACCCTCGAGAGGCTGACTCTAGTCTCTAAGATAGTGGCTAGACACCACGCCGCCATGCACTGCAGGCACCCGAAGGACATTGCTGAGTCGAGACCCGGCAGCGGCCCCTGCTCCGACAGGCTCAAAGAGCTCGAAGACGTCTTGGCTAGAGCGGGCGATAGCGAGAGCATCGAGCACATGAGGAGAGCTCTGAGCGATGCTCTAGGCATGCTAGAGAGTCATCTAGAGCATAGAGGAGAGCTGGTCGAGAAGGTGTCCACTCTGGTGGAGCCCGTGGTCTCGAAGCTGAGCACTGCAGCCCAAATCGTTGAAAGCGAGAGAGAGCACGTCCGCCGCGTTCTCGCAGACCTCGAGAAAAGCATCCCCCCCGTTCTGAGCCTCTCCGGCATGCTGATAGTCGCCGACAACCTGGCAGCAGGGCTATGCGAGCCCAGAGACCCCTCGTCGCTCCCAGTGTACACAGTGTACTGGCGGAGCGAGCTCAAGAGGAGGATCCTCGAGTCCAGAGGAGTTCTCGAGGAGCTCTGCCCGAGACTCCTCCAGGAGTAGCCCGGAGCCGGAGCCGCTCTCCGCGCTCGCCGCCGCGCTGGGCGGAGGCGCGGGGGCGCGGAGCGCTCTGCTACCTCTCTCCTGTGTTTCTCATATGGTGGCCATTGCTTCGGCGAATTCTCTTAGCTTCTCTGCTGGGTTCTTGTTCTTCATTATGGCGCTGGCGACTAGTATGCCTGATGCTCCTAGCTCGATTGCTTTTATTGCGTCTTCGGGGGTGCTTATGCCCGCTCCTGCTAGTACGGGGAGCTGGGGGCTTGTTTTCTTCACTGCCTGGACTGCTCTGGTTATGGTCTCGGGTCTGGCTCTCGATACTGCTACGCCTGTGCCTATGAGCTCGGGGGGCTCGACTGCTATCATTGTCGGCTCTAGTAGCGCTATGGCTGCTGACTCCTCGGGGGTGTCGGCGCAGGCGAGGGTCTCTACGCCCAGCTGCCTGGCTTTCTCCAGTATTCTCTGGACTTCTCTGTACGTTAGCTTGTGCTCGCTGTGATTCACTATCGTCCCCCTGACTCCTTCTATCTTAAGAGCCTCGATGGGCAGGAAGCCGGTGTATGCTCCCGGGTCTACGGCGTCTACGTGCTGGAGGAAGACGTCGCCGTGTATCTGGGAGAGCTTGAGAGCAGTGAGAGCGGGGGCTGCGAGGATGACTCTGAGGCTGCTGAGCCTCGAGGAGAGCCTGGAGGCCTCTCTAGCTAGCTCGACGGCCGCCTGCCCGAAGGCTGTCTCGTAGGCCTTCATGTTTAGCGCTAGAATGAGCCTCAAGACTCGGCCCTCTTACCGCTATCCAGCCTAGCCTTAACTATCTTGGGGACAACCACTGCTAGAGCTCCCGCCGCGGCGAAAAGGAGGACCTCTAAGGCTAGGTGGTCGGAGAGCCTGGCTAGAGCGACAGCGATAGCCGCAGACAAGCTACCCAGAGCCCCTAGGAGAGGCCCGGCTCTAGCCTCAGCCCCCCTCCCGAGGAGCCTGTTTAGAGCAAGCTCTCCGAGAGCGAAGCCCAGTAGGACCGCGGGAGGCTCTAGAACACCGTAGCCGGCTAGGAATAAGGCGAGCCCCGTAGCGCCAACAGCCAGCGACAAGCCGAGCATGTAGCGCAAGCCGAGCCTCTGAGCGGCTAGCGTGGTGGAGGCGGCTGCGAGAGCCCCTAGAGCCACACCGCCGGCCACGTCGACAGGATAGTGCTCCCCTAGAGCTAGACGGCTCAGCGACACCAAGCCGACTACGGTGAGAGAGACTAGCAGGAGAGGGCTCGAGGGCCTCTGGAGAGCCAGATAGCCCCAGAAGGCAGTAGAGCCCGCAGCGTGACCGCTAGGGAACCCGTAGCCCTCCTCGAGAGCCCCCGGGGGTCTGGGCATCTTGAAGAAGTCTTTAGCGACCCCCACAGCAGTCCCAGCTAGAAGCAGAGAGAAGGAGAGCCCCACAGCCTCGAGCCTGCCTAGAGAGTGGTAGACTACGGGGAGGACCGCTACGTAGAACTCCATAGAGCCCAGGAGGGACACGGTTCTCCAGAAGAGCCTAGAGTCGAGAGCCCCCGCGAAGAAGGAAGCAGCAACAACCAAGCCGAGCGCGGCGAAAACCAGAGCTAGAGCATCGAGCGCTCTCTCGCGCAAACAGAGAGCACCGAGGAGAGCCTGAGGAGAGACGGAGAGGATAAACTTAACGAGCGCCGCTCCAAAGCCCGGCTAGGCGCTAGACTCACACGCGGAGCACGCGTACTCATAGCCTCACGGGAGCCTCGCGGGCGCGCTGCTCGCAGCGCGCCGCCAGCGCCCTGGGTGAGCCCGCAACCTCGGGCGATTGGGAGCGGTGGGCTGAACCCCTCGGGGGGAACCCTCGGGGCTTACACCCCCGCCCCATCAACCCCGTCTTCTACGGGAGCCCTCGCCGCCGCCGAGCATAGCTCGGCGAGCGGGCGGCCGCCTCTTTTCGGGGAGGGGTTCCCGCTTAGATGCTTTCAGCGGTTACCCCCTACGGCGTGGCTACCCGGCGTTGCCCACCAGGACAACCGGTACACTAGAGGCCGCCGCGCCCCGTTCCTCTCGTACTAGGGGCACGTTCCCCTCAGGCGGCCAGCACCCCCCGCGGGTAGAGACCGACCTGTCTCACGACGGTCTGAACCCAGCTCACGTTCCCCTTTAATGGGCGGGCAGCCCCACCCTTGGGGGCTGCTGCACCCCCAGGATGGGAAGAGCCGACATCGATGTCGCAAACCGCGGGGTCGAAGGGGGCTCTCGCCCGCGACGACGCTGTTATCCCCGGGGTAGCTTTTCTGCCGTGCCCGGCCCCCACCGGGGGGGCACGAGCGTGCGCTAGGCCGCGGTTTCCCGGCCGGACCCCTTGCGTTCAAGGGTCCGGTCAGGCGGGCTTTTGCCCTTGCACTCTACGGCGGGTTTCTGACCCGCCTGAGCCCACCTTTGGGCGCCCGTGTTACCTTTTCGCGGGCGTGCCGCCCCAGCCAAACCGCCCACCCGGCGCTGTCCCTCCCCTCGAGGGGGAGGTTAGGCCCCCGGGCAGGAGTGGGTGGTGTTTCATTGGCGCCTCCAGACTCCCCGGAGGGAGCCCTTCACCGGCTCCCACCTACGCTACGCGCCCCTGCCCAGGGGCCAACGCCGGGCTGCGGTAAAGCTCCACGGGGTCTTCTCTCCCTGCGGGGGGATGCGGGACTGTGCACCCGCTCAGGGGGTTCACGGGGCCCCGGGCCGGGACAGTGGGGACCTCGTTAACCCGTTCATGCGCGCCGGAACTTACCCGGCAAGGCATTTGGCTACCTTAAGAGAGTCAGG